>NZ_AQWM01000010.1 GCF_000376105.1 Asticcacaulis benevestitus DSM 16100 = ATCC BAA-896 | reverse complement strand
CATCATGGACAATCTGCCGGCTCACAAGGTTGCAGGGGTCAGGGATATCATAGAGGCAATTGGCGCAAAGGTACTCTATCTTCCCCCTTATTCCCCAGACTTCAATCCTATTGAGCAAGTCTTTGCCAAACTCAAAACCTTGTTGAGAAAAGCTGCCGAAAGAACCGTAGACGGACTGTTTAAGCGGATTGGGGAAATCCTCAAACTTTTCGAGAGCCCGGAATGTACCAACTACCTCAAAAACTCTGGCTACCAGTCAATGTGATCGGAAAATGCTCTAGCTGATCAGCGGCAGATAGATGTCGGTGCGCTGATAGGCCTCGGGCACCTCTTCAGGATCATCGAGATAATGGAGATAAAGCGGCATGTCGGCGATCTGGTGACCGGCATCGATAACCGCTTCATAAAGCGCATCGACCGCCGGATAGATATGATCGAAATTGCCCTGATGGCGCTGACGGGCATAGTAACCGCCGGCGATCTCCAGCACATGAATATCTTCCAGCGGCGCCGGATCATCGATGGCAATGGCGGCCTCAAAAACACAATCCGCATCAACCACAAAGCGCGGATCGTCGCTTGGCAGGCCATAAAGGCCTTGCAGAGCTTCCATGGGCCATTTCGAAAAGACGATCTCGAACAGGTGGTTATAGGCGGCGTTCAGTTCGGCATAGGCGCCGACATTTCGCACGGCCATCAAACGCAAGGGCTCTGCCGCCACGATCTCGACCGGTGTCGGTGGTGGCGTATCGGTGAAGGTCGGCCGCCGGAGCGTCTCTTCCAGTCGCCCCTGGGCTTCAGCATTGCCACGAATGTCGCTGGCGGTGTGGCCGGTCGCGGCCTTCAGGGCGCGGGCGAGGGCCTGCGAAGTGGCGTAACCGGCAGCGCCGGTGGCTTCGGACACTGAACCCTGCGCCACCAGTTCGGGCAGGGCGCGGGCCAGACGGATGCGCTTTATGGTGTCGCCAAGCGTTTCGCCGGTCATCAGGCGATAGATGCGCTGAAAATGATAGGCGGACATTGCCGCCACGGCCGCCAGCGCTTCACTATTAGGAATTTCGCTCAGATCGGTGCCTTCAAGATGACGCAGCACGCGATCGATCTTTTGAGCGTATAAGGGGCGTTGCGAGGGCTTCATGGCGGTGGTCCTTTGCCTGTAGGGAGACATGCAAATTAACCTGGCGCAAGCCCTTGGTCGTTCCCGATCCTGCTATATTTATGCCCGCGCGCGGGCTTCCTCTATGCCCTTATTGGCCAGTTCGTCGGCGCGTTCATTGAGCGGATTGCCGGCGTGGCCCTTGACCCAGATCCACTTGATCTTGTGCGGCTGGCAGGCGGCGTCGAGCCTGATCCACAGGTCGTCGTTCTTGACGGGCTTCTTGTCGGCGGTTTTCCAGCCGCGTGCTTTCCAGCCCTTGATCCACTCGGTCATGCCCTTCAGCACATACTGGCTGTCGATATAGAGCTTGACGTCGCACGGCTTTTTCAGCGCTTCAAGCCCGGCGATGGCGGCCATCAGTTCCATGCGGTTGTTCGTGGTCTGCGGCTCGTAGCCGTAGAGTTCCTTTTCGTGCAGGCCGGACATCAGGATGCAGCCCCAGCCGCCGGGGCCGGGATTGCCCTTGCAGGCGCCGTCTGTGTAGAGAATCACGTGGGTGCGTTCTGGGTTGCGTTCGGGCATAAGGGCTTATCGGCGAGTCGGTTGGAAACGGCAAGCGCGGTCTACGCCACGGCTTTCGGCAGCTTGAAGGTTACGGTTTCACGTACGCCATTGCCCTCGATGACCTCGGCGTCGAAACGCGCCGCTACCGCCGCCACCAGACCTTCGATCAGGTTTTCCGGTGCAGAGGCCCCCGCCGATATGCCGAGCGCCCTGACGTTTTCGAACCACGTCCAGTCGACGAATGAGGCGTCATCCACCAGATAGGCGGCACGCGCGCCGGCGCGCAGAGCGACTTCGACCAGGCGCTGCGAGTTGGATGATTTGGCCGAACCGATTACCAGCACGAGATCACAATCGGCCGAGACCTGCTTGACCGCGTCCTGGCGGTTGGTGGTGGCGTAACAGATGTCTTCCTTGTGTGGCACGGCGATATTGGGGAAGCGCGCCTGTAAAGCGCCGACGATTTCCGCCGTATCATCGACCGAAAGCGTGGTCTGGGTGACGAAGGCGAGGTTGTCCGGATCAACGGGATCGAAAACGCGCGCTTGCTCCACGGTCTCAATCAGCTTGACCACCCCTTCGGGCAACTGGCCCATTGTGCCGATGACCTCGGGGTGGCCGGCGTGGCCGATCAGGATGATCTCGCGGCCTTCGTTATGATGGCGCTCGGCCTCGACATGGACCTTGGAGACGAGCGGGCAGGTGGCGTCGAGATAGAACATCTGGCGGTTCTGCGCATCGGCCGGCACCGATTTTGGCACGCCGTGCGCCGAGAAGACCACCGGGCGATCGGGCGGGCACTGATCCAGTTCCTTGACGAACACGGCGCCAAGGCCTTTGAGCCGGTCGACGACGTGTTTGTTATGGACAATCTCGTGACGCACATAGACCGGGGCGCCGTAGCGCTCGATGGCGCGTTCGACGATCTGGATGGCGCGATCAACGCCGGCGCAGAAGCCGCGCGGCGTGGCGAGATAGACTTTGAGAGGCTGGGCAGATGACATGACTTCCACATAAACATTTTCACAGGATTAGGGAATGCCTCACACGAACTATTCGAGAAATGAAAGCTATCCTCCAATGCTGGCTTAAGCATTGGCAAGCGCGCTAAATCTTTGTTCGACGAAGAATGCGCACCGCCGCCGATGCGGCGTATTTTCTAAGGACTAAGAAGTCACAGGTGTCGGTCTTCTGCCGCACTTTGGCCGCAAGTGCTCCATAAAACCCTTTGAAAAGTGAAATCAAGGCGCTACACATCCTCCATCAAGGAATGTCGCGTTGATCCGCTTCGTTTCGATCATCTTTGAAGTCTTTGGGGATCTCTCGCCTATGTCGGTTATTATGCGTCGTATTCTGGCAGGGACTTGCCTCGGTGTCCTTTTCACCACCAGCCTGGTGACGGCGGCTTCGGCCCAGTCGCGCGGTGGTCGTGGTGGTCAGGATCAGCAGCAGAGTGACCAGCAAACCGCCGAAGATCGCGCCAAGAAGGACGATGAGTGGGGCGACCGCTCGTTGCGCATGAAGGCGCTGAAGGCCGAAGGCCCTTGCCCCTATGTGAAGGTGCTCTACGACGCCGCGCGCTTCCATGAGTTCAAGGACAACAAGGAAACGACCTCCAACGCCGAATGGACCGGAGAGATCAACGGGGTCCATTCCGAGTGCGCCTATAAGGGTACCGATCCGATCCAGGTTGGCATGGATATCAGTTTCTCGCTTGGCCGTGGCCCCATGGCCGATGGCCAGACCAAGACCTACCATTATTGGATCGCCGTCACGGAGCGTGATCAGACCGTTCTGGCCAAGCAGGAGTTTGAATTGCCGGTGACCTTCGCCAATGGCGAACAGAAGATCGACGTCAATACCCGCCTCGAAGGCATCTATATCCCGCGCGCCGATATCACCGTTTCGGGCTCGAACTTCGAGGTACTGGTTGGGTTTGATGTGACTCCGCAGATGGCTGAGTTCAACCGCGAAGGCAAGCATTTCCGTTACGTCTCGACCACGGAAAAGAAGTAGAGCTTGAACTGGTAAGGCTGCGTGGCGTAAGAGGGCGGACATTTTTCCGCTCAAGCGCCGCGAGGCTCCTCGCATAAGCTCGGGCGCACACTTGTGCTTGCCAAATTCCATGAATTTGGAGGCATTATTCCGGATTGCCCCATGTCTGACCTGACCGAAGCCTTTGTCGATTCCCACGATTTCAAGACGCAGCTCAGCGAGACCGCTGGCGCCGCCTTCGTCTCGGAAGGCTTTGAAGCGTCTGCCGGCCGCGTCAACGCTTCGGACCGCCCTGACCTGGCCGATTTCCAGTGCAATGGCGCGCTCGCTGTCGCCAAGGCCGCCAAAGCCAATCCGCGCGAGGTTGCCGGCAAGATCATAAGCCATTTCAGCGCCGATGATCGCCTTAAGGCCGTCGATATCGCCGGCCCCGGCTTTCTCAACTTCGTCCTGTCCGAAGACGCCCTGAGCCAGCGCGCCAACGCCCTGGCCAGCGACGCGCGCCTTGGCGCGCCGAAAGTGGCAGCCAGACGCAAGATCATCATCGATTTCGGTGGCCCCAACGTCGCCAAGGAAATGCACATCGGCCACCTGCGTACCGCGGTGATTGGCGAGTCGCTCAAGCGCGTCATGCGCTTCATGGGCGACGAGGTGATGGGCGATGCCCACTTCGGCGACTGGGGTTACCAGATGGGCCTGTTGATTGTGGCCGTTTCGGAAGAACAGCCCGATCTGCCCTATTTCGATGCCGCTTTCACCGGTGACTATCCTACCGAGGCGCCGGTCTCGCTTGAAGATCTTGGCCGCCTGTATCCTGCCACCGCCAAGCGCGTGAAGGACGGCGACGAAGCCCTGCGCGACAAGGCCAAGGTGGCGACCCGCGAACTTCAGCACGGTCGCGTCGGCTATCGCGCCCTGTGGCAGCATTTCGTCACCGTCAGCCGTCAAGCGCTGATCCGCGATTATGGCGCGCTCAATGTGACTTTTGACTGGTGGAAGGGCGAATCCGACGCCGATCCCTACATCGAGCCTATGATCGTCGACCTGAAAGCCAAGGGCCTTCTGGTGCCCGACCAAGGCGCCCAGATCGTGCGTGTGGCGCGTGAGGACGACAAGAAGGACATTCCGCCGCTGCTCGTCGTCTCGTCGGAAGGCTCTTCGATGTACGGCACGACCGACCTGGCCACCATCGTCCAGCGCAATGCCGAATTCGGCCCCGACCTGACGCTTTATGTGGTCGATCAGCGCCAATCGGCCCACTTCGAGCAGGTCTATCGCGCCGCCTATCTGGCCGGCTATGCCAAGCCCGGTCAGCTTGAACACGCCGCCAACGGTACGGTCAACGGCCCCGACGGCACACCCTTCAAGACCCGCGATGGCGGTACGTTGAAACTGCACGATCTCGTAAGCCAGGCGGTGGAGAAGGCAACGTCACGCCTGCACGAGGCGGGCTTAGGCGAAGGGCTCTCCGAGACTGAGTTTGCCGATACGGCGCACAAGGTGGCGGTGGCAGCGCTGAAATTTGCCGAGTTGAGCAATCACCGCCTGACCAACTACATTTTCGATCTCGACCGCTTTATGAGCTTTGAAGGCAAGACCGGCCCCTATCTGCTCTATCAGGCGGTGCGGATGAAATCGATCCTGCGCAAGGCGGGCGATCAGGGTGTTTCGGCAGGCGCGATCACGGTCGGTGAGCCGGCGGAACGCGAACTGGTACTGCTGCTCGATGCCTTCGATAACGCGCTTAAGGAAAGCTATCTCAAGCGCGCGCCGAACCTGCTGGCGGACCATGTCTATAAGCTGGCGCAGGGCTTCTCGAAGTTTTATGCCAACTGTCCGGTGCTGGTGGGCGATGATGCGGCTGTGAAGGCCTCGCGCCTGGGGCTGGTGACGCTGACCCTGAAACAGCTTGAACTGGGCCTCGATCTGATGGGCCTGAGCGCCCCGGAACAGATGTAAGACGGGGCGCCTAGCCCTGCCCCCATAACTCGACTGCGTCCGTTCTCTACTCTTGTACCTCCCCGCTTGCCGGGGAGGGGGACCAACGCGCACTTGCGCGTTGGTGGTGGGGTTTCTTGCTTCCTTCTATCCCTCCCTAACAAAACCTGCTGACAAAACCTCGTAACTGAGGTTTATTGTTACCAAGACGTTAACGGGGTGGGTTGCGGTATGTCGAAGGGCTCAAGTGCAGGTTCGAAAGGCGGTTGGTCGTTACCGTTTTTTCGCAAGCGCGCCGCCTTCTATATCGATGGCTTCAACCTCTATAATGCGGTCGATGCCTACAAGCGCCCCTATCTCAAATGGCTGAATCTCAAGGCCCTTGGCCGTGCCATCGCGCCGAAGTCCGAGGTGGTCAAGCGCGTGGTGTGGTGCTCGGCCTTTTCCCCCACCAACCGATCAAAACTCAAGCGCCACGAAGACTATATGAAGGCGCTGAAAGGGCAGGGCGTCATCTGCCGCATGGGCCACTTCATTCATGCCATGGATGGCTGCAATGCGTGCGGTCATAAATGGCAGGTGGCTGTGGAAAAGCAGGGCGACGTCAATCTGGCGCTTTCCATCGCCGCCGATGCTGAGGACGACCTGTTTGACGTCTGCTATCTGGTGACGGCCGATGGCGATCATGCCGCCACGGCGCGCTATCTGAAAGAGCGCTTTCCGAAGAAAAAGCTGGTTCTGGTGACGCCGCCGGGGCGTTTTCACAACCGCAATATCGAGCGCATCGCCGATAGTTGCGTTGAGATCACCACGGCGCATCTGGAGGCGTCGCTGCTGCCGCAGATGGCGAAGTATAAGCACCGCTTTCTGGGGCGTGGTGAAAAAGTCGAGCGGCCGGAGGTTTACGATCCGCCCGAATTGCGCGAAAAGAGCCATTTGAGGCTTATCGTCAATAATGGTTAAACCGTTTGAAAAGGGTCTCCACGCCATGCTGGAGACGCGCCTGTCGCCTGATGCGCTGGAGCGGTTCAAGGCGCGCGGTGATGACGCCTGGGTGATCGGCGACCTCGATGACGATACCAAAACCGACTTTTATATCGACGACATGCTGTTGCTGCTCAAGCTCCATGGCGTTATGCCGCTGGCGGAACAGAAGGTCAGCCCGTTCTGGTGGCTGTGGCCGGATAGCTGTCTGGTCTACCGCGATTTCACCGTTGGCGAACTGAAGGCGCTGGCGCAGAGCAAGGTCTGGCCGGCGGACGCCTATACCTACGAGCCGATCGGCCTGGGGCAAAAGATCGCCAGCCTGTCGGTGATGCTGATCTTGGCCGCGCTGATGGTGGGGATCGTGGCGCTGCTGGGTTTCTGGCTGGTGAGGTGGCTGCATTAGGTCAAACGCCAGATCACAAAGCCAATGAAAAGAAGACATGCCAAAACTATTGCCGCGTTGATGGCGTACTTGCCATCTGCGTGCCAATGAAAGCCAAGCGGGCTTAACTTCACGCTCAGCTTTTCTTCATTATCAGAAGGAGGGAAGGCATTTGACATCGAAATTTCTCGCTTGTGGAAATGAAACGCTGTCTCCCCATGAATAGGGTTAATTTGGGAAAGGCAAGAGCTGTCTCAGCAGTTTTTTACGTGTATTCTTTCAAATCCATCGATCTTCCTGCTGAAGATACTCACTGTACTGCCTTGACTCTTCTCCCGGCCTATCGCACAAGCGAGATACCCCTACGGGAGAGAGTGTAGCTTCGGTTACACCGCCGAAGGCGCAACCGCCCCGGAAACGCTCAGGCCCACGGACCGTAGGATAACTCAAACGCTGGAAAGTGGATGCCAGACATCCCACCGACGGAGCAACGGCGCGAATAGCGCCTAAATCTCTCAGGTCAAAAGGACAGCGGGGGCGCAGAACGACCCAACGTCACCCCTGTTTTGAGTGAAGCCCTATGTCCGACTCCGATTCCGAACTCCAGTTCACCCCGCTTTTCGACCGCCATGTTGCGCTCGGTGGCCAGATGGTGCCCTTCGCCGGCTATAATATGCCGGTGAAATACGAAGGCGTGCTGGCCGAACACAAATGGACCCGCGCCGAAGCTGGCCTGTTCGACGTGTCGCACATGGGCCAGGCGCGCATGACCGGCGAGGGGGCCGTGGCCGTGCTGGAGACCCTGACCCCAACCGATTTCTCCATACTGCCCCAAGGCAAGCAGAAATATTCGCTGCTGCTCAATGACGAGGGCGGCATTCTCGACGACTGGATGGTCTCACGTCCCGAAGCCGAAGGCTTCATGCTGGTGGTCAATGCCGCCTGCAAGGATCAGGATTTCGATATCATCGCCGACTTTATCGCTGACAATGAAAGCGGCGCCGATGTCGAGTTTGAAGTCCTGAGTGACCGCGCGCTGCTGGCGCTGCAAGGCCCCAAGGCCAAGGACGTCATGAAAGACCTCTGCCCGGCCGCGACCGAAATGTACTTCATGGAATGCGGCACCTTCCAGTTACTCGGTGAGGTCGCCTATATCTCGCGTTCCGGCTACACCGGCGAGGACGGCTTCGAGATTAGCTTCCCGGCCGCGCGTGTCGGCGACCTGTGGGACGAACTGCTGAGCAATCCTATTGTGAAGCCAATCGGCCTTGGCGCGCGCGATTCGTTGCGCCTTGAAGCCGGTATGCCGCTCTATGGTCATGAAATGGACGCCGGCTACACGTTGGCTGAGGCCAATCTTGGTTTCGCCATGAACAAGTCGCGCCTGACGCGCGGCGACATCAAGGGCATCGACCGCCTGAAAGCGCAGCTTGATGGTGCGCTGGAGCGTGTCCGCGTCGCTATCCGCGTGCTCGAAGGCCCGCCGGCCCGCGAAGGTGCCAAGATCCTGAGCGAGGATGGCACTGATCTGGGTGTGGTCACCTCTGGTGTGCCGTCGCCATCGCTCGGTTACTCGATCGCCATGGGCTATGTGCCGCCGCACGCCTCGGCCATCGGCACCAAGCTGAAACTGGAAACCCGCGGCAAGCCTTACGCCGCTGAAATCGTCTCCTTGCCGTTCGTCGCCAACGGCTATCACCGCAAACCTAAAGCTTAACCGCGCTCAAGCAGTGGATTGGACCGTCACACGGCGGTAGCGCAACTTAAAAAGGATCAAAATCATGAAGTTCACCAAAGATCATGAATGGGTTTCCATCACCGGCAATGAAGCCTTTGTCGGTATCACGCTGTATGCCGCCGAAGCGCTGGGCGACGTCGTGTTCGTCGAAGTGCCGGAGGTCGGCAAGGTGCTGAAGAAGGGTGACAGCTTCGCCGTGGTCGAAAGCGTCAAGGCGGCGTCGGACGTTTACGCGCCGGTGTCGGGCGAAGTGATCGAGGCCAATGACAGCCTGACGGGCGCGCCGGAAACCATCAATGCCGTGCCGGAAGCCGGCGGCTGGATCGCCAAGATCAAGCTGGCCGATGCGTCGGAGCTGGATGGCCTGATGGATCGTGAACAATACGAAGCCTATCTGGCGACTCTTTAAATTATTGGGGCTGCCCGTCTCCCCCTTTCCCTGCTTGCGGGGAGAGGGTGGCTTGCTTGCAAGCCGGGTGAGGGGCCTACAGACGGTGGAATTGCCCCTCACCCTAGCCCTCTCGCCGTAAACGGGGGGAGGCGATAAAGTGCAGGAATTTACAATGAGATATCTCCCCTTGAGCAACGGCGATCGCGCCGCCATGCTGGAAAAGATCGGCGTCGACAGCGTCGATGCCCTGTTCGTCGACGTGCCGGAATCGGCCCGACGCTCGGGCACGGTCGATCTGCCGAAGTTCGCCGGCGAACTGGAAGTGGAGGCGCAACTGAACGCCTTCGCCGACCAGAACATCAGCCCGGCCAAGGTGCCGTTCTTTGTCGGCGCCGGCGCCTATCGCCACCATATCCCGGCGACGGTCGATCACATCATCCAGCGCTCGGAATTCCTGACCAGCTATACGCCCTACCAGCCGGAAATCGCGCAAGGCACCCTGCAGGTGCTGTTCGAGTTCCAGAGCCAGGTGGCCCGCCTGACCGGCATGCCGGTGGCCAATGCCTCGCTCTATGACGGCTCGACCGCGGCCGCCGAAGGCGTGCTGATGGCCACCCGCGTGACCAAGCGCAACAAGGCCGTGCTCTCCGGCGGCCTGCACCCGCACTATCGCGAGACGGTCGAGACCCTGGCGCACGCCGTTGGTATCGAGACCGAAGCCTGCGCCGTCGCCGTCGATAACGAAGCCGACGTGCTGCAACATATCGATGCCAACACGGCCTGCGTCGTCGTCCAGACCCCGAACGTCTTCGGCACGGCCACCGACGTCACCGAGATCGCCAAGGCGGCCCAGGCCGCCGGTGCGCTGCTGATTGTGGTTGTCACCGAGGTCATGTCGCTCGGCCTGCTGAAATCGCCCGGTGAAATGGGCGCCGATGTCGTGGCCGTCGAAGGCCAGTCGATCGGTGTTCCGCTGTCTTACGGCGGCCCCTATGTCGGGCTTTTCGCCGCCAAGGAAAAGTATCTGCGCCAGCTTCCCGGTCGCCTGTGCGGCGAGACGGTTGATGCCGATGGCGAGCGCGGTTTCGTGCTGACGCTCTCCACCCGCGAGCAGCACATCCGCCGCGATAAGGCGACCTCGAATATCTGCACCAATTCAGGCCTGTGCGCACTGGCCTTCAGCATCCACATGAGCTTGCTCGGCCAGACCGGCCTGCAACGTGTGGCGAAGATCAATTACGCCAAGGCCCACGCCGCCAGGGATCAACTGGTTACCGCTGGTTTTGAAGTGGTGACACCGCGTTTCTTCAACGAATTCACGGTCAAGCTAGCAAAACCTGCCATTGCGGTTGTGGAGGCTTTGGCGATTAAGAACGTTCTCGGCGGCGTGCCCTTCGCCCGCCTGCAAAACGAGCCCGGCTTCGAAAACCACCTGATCGTCGCTGTCACCGAAACCGTCTCGGACGCCGATATCGCTACCCTTGTCGCCACGCTTAAGGAGGTCGCCCAATGACCCAAGATTCACCTAAAATGAATTCCGTTGGCCGTCCAAGCGCCCCTGAAATCAACGTAGAGGCCACCTTGTTCAAGAGCCTGCTCGGTGGCAAGGGGCTGCTGCAATCCGAAAAGCTGATCTTCGAAAAAGACGATTACAGCCGCACCGGCGTCGATTTCGCCGATATCGCAATTGACGCGTCTGATCTGGAAGGCTTGCTGCGCTCTGACCTGTCTCTGCCCGGCCTGACTGAGCCGGAAGCCATGCGTCACTATGTGCGCCTGTCACAGAAGAACCACGCCATCGACCTGGCGCTCTATCCGCTCGGTTCGTGCACCATGAAGCACAATCCGCGTCTCAATGAAAAGATGGCGCGCGTGGCGGGCCTCGGCGATATCCACCCGCTGCAGCCGGTCTCGACCGTGCAGGGCGCGCTGGCGCTGATGGATACGCTGTCGCATTGGCTCAAGGTCCTGACCGGCATGCCTGCCGTCGCCATTACGCCGAAAGCCGGCGCGCACGGCGAACTGTGCGGTTTGCTGGCCATCAAGGCGGCTCACGAGGCCAAGGGGCAGGGGCACCGTCGCACCGTGTTGGTGCCAACCTCCGCCCACGGCACCAACCCCGCCACAGCCGCCTTCGTCGGCTACACCGTCGAGGAAGTGGCCCAGACAGCCGATGGCCGCGTCGATGTGGCTGACCTGGCCTCGAAGCTCGGTCCGGATGTCGCCGCCATCATGGTGACCAACCCCAATACCTGCGGGCTTTTTGAACGCGATATCGTCGAGATCGCCCGCCTGACCCACGAGGCCGGCGCCTATTTCTATTGCGATGGCGCGAACTTCAACGCCATTGTCGGTCGCGTCCGTCCAGGTGATCTCGGGGTCGATGCCATGCACATCAACCTGCACAAGACCTTCTCGACGCCGCACGGCGGCGGCGGTCCGGGCGCCGGTCCGGTGGTGCTGTCCGAGGCGCTGGCACCTTTCGCGCCCAAGCCCTGGGTGGTTTCCCACGATTCGGGCTTCGATCTGGTCGAGCATGATGAAGGTGTATCGGCTCAAAACTTCGGCCGTATGTGTGCCTTCCATGGCCAGATGGGGATGTTTATCCGCGCCCTGACCTACATGCTCAGCCACGGCTCGGATGGCCTCCGCCAGGTCGCCGAGGACGCCGTGCTCAACGCCAACTACATCAAGGCCTCTCTGCAGGATCTGATGAGCGTGCCGTTCCCTGAGGGGCCGTGCATGCACGAAGCGCTGTTCAACGATCACTGGCTGGAAGGTACGGACGTGACCACGCTCGACTTCGCCAAGGCGATGATCGACGAGGGCTTCCACCCGATGACCATGTACTTCCCGCTGGTCGTCCATGGTGCCATGCTGATCGAGCCCACTGAGACCGAATCGAAGGACGAACTGGACGGCTTCATCGCCGTGCTTCGTGCCTTGGCGCAAGCGGCTAAAGCCGGTGATGTGGCCCGCTTCAAGGGCGCGCCTTACCTGGCGCCCGCCAAGCGCCTTGATGAGACCCGCGCCGCCCGTGCGCCACGGTTGTCCTATACCTAAGCGCTTTCCGAAAAGTGTGACGCACTTTTCGGATCCCAAAGCGCGCAAAGCCAAGATCCAGAGCGCCGATTTGATTCAATCAAATCGGAACACGGTCTGGGCGCGATATTGGCGGGATTTCCCGCTTGTAAATTTATGCTCTGTCGATATAGGGACGGGTGGCTGAGGAAGCCGCCTGTCCCTATATGATGAGTATGACCATTATCGCCAAACTGCTGATGAGTGTCGCTGGCATCCTCCTGATGGTGATCGGGGTCATCATCACGCCGCTGCCGGGACCGTTTGGCGTACCTGTCATCTTGCTAGGCCTGATCATCCTGCTCAAAAGTTCGATGTGGGTGAAGCGGCTTTTCATGCGTCAGGTCAGGAAGCATCCCAAAATCCTGAAGCCCGTGCGCGCCCTGTTACGGCCGGGTGCCAAGGTGGTCGCCATGATGTGGCTGCATACCCTGCGTCTGGAGCGCCGTTTGCTGCCCAAGAAGCGCCGCTTTATGTACGGTTTTCGCCATGACATACGGACGATCCTGCGCAATCGCCGGCGCAAACCCACGCCCAAGGCTGAGCCAGGTCACAAGCCGCGCAAACAGTTGTCATATTAAGTGATGGCGAAATCAGGTGTTGTGGCCTCTCGCCGCATCGTTTCTTAACGCTGATATCCCTATATAGGCCTCATACCGCGATCGCGGCAAAAAAACATGAGATGGCACAAGCGTAAGGTTGGCACGGGTGATTTGTCCGCGCCGGAAGAGATGATGGCAATACTTCTTAAATTACTAATGAGTCTGGCGGGCATGGTTCTCATGGCCTTCGGCGTCGTCTTGGCGCCTTTGCCGGGGCCTGTCGGCGTGCCGTTCGTGCTGTTTGGCCTGATCCTGTTGCTACGCAGTTCGGTGTGGATCAAGCGCCAATTTGTGAAGCTGGTGAAGGCGCACCCGAAGTGGTTGCGCCCTGTCCGGATCATGCTGCGCCCGGGCGCCAAGATCATTTCTCTGGTCTGGCTGCAGGGGCTTCGGGTCGAACGCGGCGTGATGCCGAAGAGGTTTCGCTTCATGTACCGTGCGCGTCAGGGCGTGAAATCGCTCTTCAAAAACCGTTTCTCGCGCGCCTCGGAAGACGTTGCCTGATCACCGGCTGATGCAGGGAAATTAATTTTTATCCACATTCACGGGATATTCAGGACGTGCCTTTACATTGCCCCAAACGCTCTCCATATGAGGGTTCAGGCGCTGATGTTGCGGTGCAAAAATTTAGAGTTGTGACGGCGTGACAAGGCGCCCGGTTAGATATGTCGAGTGAAAATGGCGCCGGTGCGCCGCAGAAATCCCTGATCGCCATGAAACCCGACGCCCGTAGCTGGCGTTCGGCGAAGCGCGCCATCAAGCGCTTCAGCAAGAAGGTGCTTGGCTGGCTTCTGATGGCGCTCGGCTTCGTTCTGATGGCGGCGGGCTTCCTGCTGATCATCGTGCCCGGTCACTACTTCCTCGTCGTCGTCGGCCTGATCCTGGTGCTGCGCAATGCCTTCTGGGCGCGTCGTCAGTTTATCCATCTCAAGCGTCGCCACCCCAACTGGATCATGCCGCTGCGCAAGCTCCTGCGTCGCAATCCGCAGGTCGCCTCGGTCTTCTGGCAACAGGTGCTCAAGTTCGAGCGCATCTTCCTGAGAGGACGCGGTATGCTGGTCGGTATGCGTCGCAAGTTTCGCCACAAGCCGCGCACGGCCTAACAAGCCCAAGTAATCTGAAAAGCCCTGTGGTTCGCCGCAGGGCTTTTTTGTGTCTGCGTATGTACGTGTTAGGCTGCCTAAGGGGAGAAATGCACATGACACCTATGCTGGCTGATATCCTTACAACGGCCACGCCTTTGAACGTATTCCTGTACGTGACGTTCGTCGTCAAAATTGCCGTTGCAATAACTATCTGTCTTGCGCTTGCATGCGGTTGGACTCTTCTGCGCATGGCCAAGAGAACCTATTCCAAGCCGTTGGCCATATATGGACGGCTGGCCTTGTCGTGCGGCCTGTTTGGTGCGGCCTATTCAGCTCTCAATTCCTATATTGGCTTCGCAGGTGATTCTAACCCTCACGATATCTATGATGTTTTGCCGTCCATTATAGCCGCAATATATGTTCTTTTGCTGGGCGTGGTCGTTTGGCTTATTGCCAAATGGGGAAATGCCAGTACGACCGAGCCCCCATAGAAAAAAAAGCCCGGAGCGCGAACTCCGGACCTTTTAATAGTATCAATCAAACCCACCAACCTCTCAACAAGCGTTGTCGAGTTATGGGTGCAGGGATCTGTCCCTGCCTAGTTGAAGCGGCCTTCGAGTTGACCGATGGCCTTATCGACCTGCGTGTCCGTCTTGGCCTTAGCGACCTGATCGAGCAGAACCTGCTCGGCCAGTTGCGCTGCCAGATCGGCCGCAGCCGATTTGACGTCCGCCGTGGCGTTGGCTTCGGCCTGAGCGATCTTGCGTTCGGCTAGGGCTTCGCGGCGCTTGATCGTGTCTTCCAGTTTGGCGCGGGCGTCGGCGGCCATGCGGACGGCTTCTTCCTCGGCAAACGCGATGATCTCGCGGGCCTTGGCTTCAGCCGACAGGCGCTGGGCCTTGATCGAGTTGAGCAGGTCGGTCGCTTCCTGACGGATGCGGACGGCCTCATCAAGTTCGGCGCGAACAGCCTTGCCGGTATCACCAAGCGAGGTCCACAGCTTGCCGGGCACCTTGGCCACGACCAGGATCAGGAAGAAGATGACCAGGGCGGCGCGGACCCAAAATTCCGCTTCTCCGAATTGTTCCATCATGTTCCTAGACCTTTCCGATAGCGGCTTTGAGCGCAGCGGCGGTCGCCGCCTTGCCGGTCAGCTTTTCGACCAGGAGCGAAGCGGTTTCCGAGGCAATGTCACTGACATGGGCCATGGCCGCATCACGCTGGCCGCGGATACGCACCTCGGCTTCACCGAGACGCTTGTTCAGCTTCTCGTCCTCAACCGCCGTAGCGGCTGCGACTTCTGCGTTGGAGCGCGCCAGGGCCTCGGCTGCCAGCTTGCGCGCGGCGGTATGGGCTTCGGCGGTTTCGGCTGCGGCCTGTTTGGCCTGGGCTTCGGCTTCGTCGCGGTTGGCGCGGGCGTTGGCCAGGTCTTCGGCGATGGTGGAGCCGCGCGTATTGATCACATTGCGCAGGCGGGGCGTGAACACCTTCGCCATCAGCAGGTAGAAGATCGCGAAGATAACCACGAGCCAGACGATCTGTCCGGCCCAGTGATCGGTATTCAACTGCGGCAGACCACCTTCCTCGGCATGATGCGCTTCCGTGCCAACCGTTTCGGTTGTGGCATGGGCATCGTGCGCGAGCGCTTCGGCGTTGTTCAGCGGCACCAGAGACGCAACCGTGGTCACGCTCGGCGTAGCCGAAAACGAAGCGCCGGAGGCGTCGTCAGCAGATAAATTGGCCTCTGGTGAGGTTGCGGCTGTCATATTCTATCCTTGAGAAACCTATGTCCGGCATGGAGAAGCCCATGCCGGAAAGCAGTTTTTCAATATTAGAGTTGCGGGTTGCCGAAGAGGATCAGCAGCGCGATAACGAAGGCGAAGATGCCGAGGGCTTCGGTCAGCGCCATGCCGATGAAGAGGTTGGTTTGCTGAGTCTTCGCAGCCGAAGGGTTGCGCAGGGCGCCGACATAGTAGTTGCCGAACAGGATGCCGAGGCCGATACCGGCGCCGATCATGCCGAGCGTGGCCAGGCCAGCGCCGATGTACTTAAGGCCGCCGGCGATGAGGGTTGCGGATTGTGCGTCCATTGGGGGTAACTCCGATTGATGGATTAGAGACTGAGAAAAAAGAACTTAGTGGTGGCCGATATTGACCACGTCACTGAGATAAACGCAGGTCAGAACCGCGAACACGAAGGCTTGCAGATAAGCGACCAGGAATTCGAGGGTCGTAAGCGCCACGATGGTGAACATCGAGACGAAACCGATAAGAGCGCCGAGGCCGCCGAGGGTCAGGCCGGTGACGATAAAGCCGGCAAAAACCTTCATGACAATGTGGCCGCCGAGCATGTTGCCGAACAACCGCAGGGTCAGGGTGACGGGTCGCATGATGAAGGCGATGACTTCGATCGGCACCAGCACGATCAGGATGTACCAAGGCACGCCGGACGGCACGAACATCTTGAAGAAGCCAAGACCATTGCGGATAAATCCAACCGCCAGCACCAGAAGGATGGTCATGGCGGCGAGGGTCAGGGTGACGGCGACCTGCGAGGTGGCCGTGAAATAGGTGAACATGCCGACGAGGTTGCAGCTCAGGATGAACAGGAACAGCGTCAGGACGTAGGGCAGGAATTTCCGGCCATCGTGGCCGATAATGGACTCGGTCATGTCGTCGATCAGGCCGAACAGGCCTTCCGCCATCACCTGTCCGCGGCCGGGAATGATGCTGGCGCGGGCGGTGGTCAGGGCGAAGAACAGCACGGTCAGGCCGACGGCGATCAGCATGGCCAGCACCGAATTGGTCAGTGAGAGATCGACATGGACTCCGCCGACTTGGAAGACGGGGCCTGCAACGACGGTCTCAATCTTAAACTGGTGTAACGGATCGGCCATAAGCCTTAAAACCTCTTCGTCAATGTCAGCTCCGGCGGAGCATATTAGTCTTTGTCCTGGCTTGATTTAACGACCGCATAGACCGCCACAATCATACCCAGAATGCCACCTATGATGATTCCCCACGGTCGCGTGTGAAGATATTCATCACTGAGCCAGCCGAGCCCCAAACCGCCCAGTATGCCTCCCAGTAACTCGCCCAGAGCCTGATAGCCCTTGTTGGCGCCGACTTCACCGCTGTGATCCTGCGTCTTGCGCTTGCGCGCTTCGATCGCCTTCAGCCGCTTGTCGAGGTCCTTCAGTTCATCTTGATCCGAGGACGTATCGGGTGGTTCATCTGTCACGTTCAGCACCTGGCAGGCGGAATAACATGAGTGTTAATCCGGCTCCGAACGGCGCGGAACCTACTCAAGAGACTCCCAAAGGTCAAGCAATTGCGCGGCACAAATCGGAGTTGTTTGAAAATAAATGGGAAACAGCGCTGTCAGGTGTGGCAACTCGAAGAATTTCCCACAACAAGCAAGATTATCCGGCTTAACTATAGCACTTTGCAACGAGGTGAAACGCTACATCGTGCAACGTACTTTGAAATACTAAGCGAGGCATTCCCTTGAACTTCCTCCAAATGTCTTCGTGACATTTGGCAAGGGCGCCAATCCCTTCAAAAATATAAAATGCCCGCCGCGCACGTTTGCACGCTACTTCTTAAGAAAAACGAGGAAGCCTTTGGTCGCCCCATCGTAAGCGTTCGACTATCAAGCAACGTGTTCAGCGACCAAAGCTTCCGCCTGCGACAGATCGACGCTGACCAGTTGCGACACGCCGCGTTCGGACATGGTGACGCCGAACAGACGGTCCATGCGCGACATGGTGACCGGATTGTGGGTGATGGTGATGAAGCGCGTCTTGGTGCGTTCGCGCATCTCGGCCAGCAGGCGGCAATAGCGATCGACATTGGCGTCATCGAGCGGGGCGTCGACTTCGTCGAGCACGCAGACCGGCGCCGGATTGGCGAGGAAGACGCCGAAGATCAGCGCCGTGGCCGTCAGGGCCTGCTCACCGCCCGACATCAGGCTCATGGTGGAGAGACGCTTACCCGGCGGACAGGCGAAGATTTCCAGACCGGCTTCGAGCGGATCGTCCGATTCGACCAGGCGCAACTCGGCCGAGCCGCCATCGAACAGCGAGACGAACAGCGTCTTGAAGTGTTCGTTGATGATCTCGAAGGCGGCCAGCAGGCGTTCACGGCCTTCGGCATTCAGTTCGTCGATGCCGTCGCGCAACTTGGCGATGGCCGTGGTCAGGTCGGCGCGTTCACGGCTCAGCGTATCGAGGCGGCTTTCGTACTCGGTAGCCTCTTCCTCGGCGCGCAGATTGACGGCGCCGAGCTGATCGCGTTCGCGTTCAAGGCCTGAGAGCAGAGATTCCGCGCCGGAGGCGTCGGTCGGGGTGGCGATGGCTTCTTCCTTGAGGCGCTTGCCGAGTTCGTCCGGCGTGCCTTGCGTCTGATCGAGGATGACGGCCTCAATCTCAGCGGCCTTGTTCTGGATGGCCTCCAGACGGGCCTGCGCGCCGGCGCGTTCTTCACGGGCGGCCGAGGCTTCCTGTTCGCGGCCGCGCACGTCGATATCTGCGTCCCGGCGTTCGGCCTCGGCGGTGTTGAGCTTGTCACGCGCTTCGCTGAGACGTTTTTCGGCGGTTTGCAGCGAATCGACCAGGGTGATGCGCTTGCTTTCAAATTCACGCGGTGCCGACTGGGCGTTTTCCAGCGCGACACGCGCGGTTTCCTGATCCTTTTCCAACTTGACCAGGCGGGCGGCCGAATCCTGCGTGCGGCGCGACCATTCGGTCAGTTCGCGCGTCAGGGTGCGTTCGCGGCCTTCGCGCGCCTGACGGTCGCGGGCATCCTGATCGAGGTCGGCGCGGGCGCGCATGACGGCCTGACGGTGGGTATCGGCCAGAGCACGGGCGTCATTGAGGCGCGCCTTCATGCCTTCATTGTCAAGCGCACCGGACTGGCTGGCCAGAACGGTCTCATAGGCCGTCTTCGCCTCGCCATGTTCACCGGTCAGGCGGGCGAGGGTGGCGTCGAGCGCCTCCAGCCGGGCCTCGAACTGCGTTTGGGCACGCAGGCGTGTTTCCAGATCGTTCTGGCGGTTGCGCGCGTTGCGCTCCAGATCAGGCAGGCGGTTGCGCGCCGTGCGCAGATGGTCTTCGTGGCCGCGCTGGGCTTCGGCGGCGGTTGCTTGCGCGTCTTTCGCCTCGGCCATCTTCGGCTTGAGGCCGTCGATCTCATTTTCCAGTTCATCGTGACGCGTGCGCTGAGCCAGGCGGACAGCCGCGGGCTTCGGCGCCTTGGCGCGAACGATCAGACCGTCCCAACGCCACAAATCGCCTTCCTTGGAGACCAGACGCGCGCCGATGGGTAACTGGCTGTGCAGGCGGTCGCCATCCTCGCGCGACACCACGCCGATGGTGGACAGGCGAAGACTGAGCGCCGCCGGGGCGCGGACATTCTGGCTCAAAGGCGCCACGCCGAGCCCTGCTATATCTATCGCTTTGGCCTTGCTCTCGAAATCGTCGCTCCAGAAAGCCAGCGCTGTCTGCACGTCTTTCTTCGACAGGCTGAGATTGAGGTCATCACCGAGCGCGGCGGCCAGGGCCAGTTCATAGCCCTTGTCAGGACGCACGGCATCCAGAACGGGCGCTCCGTCCTTGCGCACGCTGGTCAGGATTTGCGACAGGCCGCGCGCCTCGGCGGTCAGGCGGCCAAGCTGGTCCTCGATCTCGCGCATGGCCTTGCGCGCCTGAGCTTCGGCGTTGGCGAGGGCCGGGCGGGCGGTTTCCAGTTCCTCGGCCACCTTGCGGGCGGCTTCGAGATCGCTTTGCGCCGCCGTGGCCTGCGTTTTCAGGCCATCGAGCGCGCTGTAATCGAAGGTGCCCAAGGCCTTGCGGTCATTCTGCGCGGACAGCAATTGCTGGCTCAGGCGGTCGAAACGCGATTTGGCCTCTCCCAAGCGCGACGCTTCCAGCCGCTGACGCTCGATCTGAGCCGCCTGCTCGGCGGCGATCGCTTCAATTGCCTGATCGGCCTTGACCCTCTCGGCTTCGGCGTCCTCAACGGCGCGTTTCAGTTCCGGCTCGCGCGACGGAGCGCTGGCGATCTCCTCTTGCACCCGCGTCAGACCCGATTGCAGACGCTCGACCTGCACCGAACCATCCGACGACAGGTCGATCTCGCGCTGGAAATCACTGCGCAGACGGGCTATATCCGCCTTCATGCGCTCGATCTCGCTGGCGACCTGCTTTTCCTCAAGGTCGAGACGCTCTTTCTCGATATTGAGGCGGTGCATGACCGTGGCGGCCACAGCCTCTTCTTCGCGCAAAGGCTGGATGCTCTCGGCGGCTTTCAGAGCTACGGTTTGCGCCACGGCAGCGGCCCGGGCGGTGGCCTCGACGCGCAGGCTCTGATCCTGCATGTCGCTGACCGCACCTTCGAGCAGGGCACGCACCTCCAGCCACTTGGCATGTAGAATGGCTTTCTGCAGGGCGCGAATTTCGGCGGAAATCTTCTTGTACTTGTCAGCCTGACGGGCTTCGCGCTTGAGGCGGGAGAGGGCCGAGTCGAGTTCGCGGGCGATATCGTCAAGGCGCGACAGGTTCGATTCGGCGGCGGTCAGGCGCAGTTCGGCTTCGTGACGGCGGGTGTGCAGGCCGGATACGCCACCGGCTTCTTCGAGCACACGACGGCGATTTTGCGGCTTGGCGGCAATCAGTTCGGAAATCTGCCCCTGACGGACGAGGGCTGGCGAATTGGCGCCGGTCGAGGCATCGGCGAACAGAAGCTGCACATCGCGGGCGCGCACTTCCTTGCCGTTGATCTTGTACGAAGACCCCGCGCCACGGTCGATGCGGCGGGCGACATCAAGCACCGGCTGATCGGTAAAGGGCTGCGGCGCCAGGCGATCGGCATTGTCGATGGTGAGCGTCACTTCGGCCCAGTTGCGCGACGGGCGCTTATCGGAGCCGGCGAAGATCACATCGTCCATGCCGGAGCCGCGCATGGCCTTGGCGGAGGTGGCGCCCATCACCCAGCGCAAAGCTTCCAGCAGGTTCGACTTGCCGCAGCCGTTCGGCCCGACAATGCCGGTCAGGCCCGGATCGATGCGAAACTCGGTCGCATCGACGAAGGACTTGAATCCCGAAAGCTTGATCTTCTGAAACTGCAAGGGTGACCCAATTCGCCTTTTTGGCGCGCATGAACGATTCTTCCACCTTCATAGCCTGAAGGCGGGCGTCAAGATACTTTGGGACGGGACAGGGTTAATTCCTGTGGAAGCTTTATGTCTGAAAGCGGCAAACGTTACTCGAACGAATGGCCGCAACTCGTACATTTTTTATAAGGCTTAGCGAGCAACGTGCGATACGGATGCTTTTTGTCCACATATATACCGTTACGACAGATAGGGCATCTGAGATATAGCGCGAAAAAACCAATTAACAAAAAATAGCAATAAAGCATCACATCTTGTTTGATGATGAATAGAAGTAATGTGAGCGGAATAAAAGCGATTGCGAAAGGACGAAAAATAACGGCAATCTGATATTTATTCACCTTGGCACCCGTTGTTATATTGGAATGAATTACAAATTATTATTCCAAATTAATAGCGTCACTATTCTTTACTTCGCGGCGGCGATGGCAGCTTCGATATCGGCCAGTTCGTGGCGCTCAAGCATCTTGCCGTTGACATAGACGGTTGGCGTACTGCGGACGCCGGCATCTAGGGCCGCTGCATGCTGGCTTTGCAACTGGCGCAGGCCATTGGCGTCACCGGCGCAGGCATTGAAAGCCGCCTCATCGAAACCGAAGGATTGAGCGATTTTCGCCAGAACCGGGCGAGCGATGATATTGCTCTCACCCCAGGCGTAATATTCCTTCTGCCCGCGCATCATGGCGTCGATGACGGCGAAATACTTGTCCTTGCCGGCGCATTCGGCCAGACGGGTGCCGGCCACGGCGATGGTGCCGACGCCGGTCAGCATGGGACGGAAGACATAGCGCACCTTGCCCGTATCGATGTACTTCGCCTTGAGCTGCGGCATGACCGCTTCATTGAACTGCGCGCAGGCCGGGCAGGCCACGGAGCCATATTCAATGATGGTGACGCGCGCCTTGGGGTTACCGAGGACGTGATCGGCCGGCGTCACGGTGGCCAGAGCGGGCGCTGCGACGGGCGCTGCAGCCATGACGCTGCCAGCCGCAAAAGCCAAAACCATAACCGCGATCCCCAGCTTTTTCATGCTTACTTCCCTGCCAGCAGCGGCGCGAAGGCCTCGTCGAAATCGGCGATCGTGCCGGTCTTGCGTTCGAACTTCTTGCCGTTGATGAAGAAGGTTGGCGTACCGGTGACGTCGTTTTCTTTCCCGTACTTGTCGACATTGTCCTGGATGCGCAGCAGGCCTTGCGGATCTGTGATGCACTTGTTGAAGTTCTTCTCATCAATGCCGACCGACTTGGCGATACGCAGCATGACCGGCAGGGCGTTGGTGGTGGTGCCGTCGCCGAACATTTCACCTTGCGCCTTCATGAGGGCGTCATTGACCTTGAAGTAGTTGGCCTTGCCGGAGCAGCGCGCCAGCAGGATGCCGGCGGCCGAAACATCGCGCGGCTCGGTCAGGAATTCGCGGTAAACGTAACGGATCTTGCCGGGCGTGATGTACTTGGCCATCAGTTCGGGCATAACGTCCTTGTTGAACTCAGCGCAGTGGGCACAGGTCACCGAAGCGTATTCGATCAGGGTGACCTTGGCGTTGTCCGGACCTAAGCTCATATCGCCTTCGCCGACCGGCGCGATCTTGTCACCGCAGCTTGCCAGCAGCAGGCCGGCGCCCATCAGGGCGGCGACGCCGGTAGCCTTAAGCACTTTATGAAGCAGGGTTTGCATATTATATCTCTGTAAGGGGAAAATTACGGCTTACTTGCCGGCCAGCAGGGGCTTGAAAGCGGCGTCGAAGTCGCTGATGTCGCCGTTCTTCAGCTTCATTTCCTTGCCGTTGACGATAAAGGTCGGCGTCGCGTTGATGCCGTCCTTGGACATGTATTTTTCATTGAGGTCGCTCAGACGCTTCAAGGCCGCCTGATCGGTAATGCACTTGTTGAAGTCGGCTTCCGACATGCCGAGCGATTGCGCGATGCCGAGCAGGACCGGGCGCGCGTTCTGATCGTTCTCGCCGGTGACGTACATCTGCTTCTGGCCGGCCATGACGGCGTCGATAACCTTGAAATACTTGTCCTTGCCGGCGCATTCGGCCAGCAGGTGGCCAGCGGCGGCCACGGTGGGGGCGCCGGTCATCATCGGGCGATAGACATAACGCACCTTGCCGGTGTCGATATATTTGGTGCGCAATTCCGGCATGACCGTTTCATTGACGTGCGCGCAGATCGGGCAGGCGACGGAGGCGTATTCGATAAGGGTGATCGGCGCGGTGGCCGAACCCATCGACATTTCATCGGGCGCAACCTCGGTCTTCGAGCCGCCCTTGCTGCAGCCGCTGGCGACCAGGGCCAGGCCTACAGCCGAGGCGGTCAGAAGGCCGCGACGGGTCTTACCGGAAAGAATATGCATAATGAACCCCGACTTATAATGGCAAAGGCGCTCCTGTAAGGAGTCGCATGTGTCGTCTTTTTAAAGCGTTCGATTGCGCTGTAAATATGGCATCGCATTTTTTGCCAATTATAGACGTTTTATGGCCTTACGGCGTCTTCATATTGTGACGTTTCAGGATCGATCGGCCCAGCAGCAGCAAGGACTTGCGCACCTTTTCATCCTCGACATCGCTGAGCGACTGCTGAAGCCCCAGTTCTTCCTGAGCGCTGAGCGGTTTTGGGCGGGCGATCGGCGGGGCCTTGCTATGGACGGCCAGCGGCCCCTGAATAATGCGCAGTCGCTCGACCGTCTTGCTGCCTAGGAACAGATTGATACGGTCAATCAGGGTGGGGGCGTGATGCAGGATCAAGGTGGCGTGGGTGGAATTGGCGACGCGCAGTTCCAGGGCGCCACCGGTGGCCGGGCCGGCACCGAGTTTGTTGGAGGCGGCGCGGCCCTTGATGATGCGCACCGGCTCGCACAGCTTGCTTAAAGACTCGCCGACAATCTCGGTCCAGCGGTTTTTCAGCTTGCCGGTGCCATCATCCATCTGTTCAAAGCGCGTTTGCAGGCTTTTCAGCAGGGGCTGAACCTGCTTCTTTACCGGCGGCGGTGCCTTGGGCATACGCTTGGTGTGAGTCGTGCGCAGGATGCGAAGCGAGTCTTCAAGGGATGGTAACGGGCGTTTCATGACGGCGATTATACTGAAGGATGAAGCGCTTGTCTCGCGGTTACGGCGCGGCTTGCTCGATTGGTACGATGCCCATGGCCGCGCCCTGGCCTGGCGGCAGGGGGCGCGTGACGCTTATCGCGTCTGGCTATCCGAGGTCATGCTCCAGCAAACGACCGTGCCGCACGCTGCGCCCTATTATGAGAAGTTCCTGACCCTTTGGCCGACGGTGCGCGATCTGGCCGCCGCCGAGGATGGCCGGGTCATGGCCGAGTGGGCGGGACTTGGCTACTATGCGCGGGCGCGTCGCCTGCTGGAATGTGCGCGGGTGGTCGTGCGAGATTACGACGGGATATTCCCGGCGAACGAGGCGGACCTGCTTAAGCTGCCGGGCTTTGGACCCTATACGGCGGCTGCGGTGGCGGCGATCGCCTTTGACCTGCCGGCCAATGTGGTCGATGGCAATATCGAACGGATCATGACGCGGCTCTATGCGATTGACACGCCTCTGCCGGCGGCGAAGAGCGATATCCGGCTGGCGGCAGCACAGTGGGTTTTGCCTGAGCGCGCCGGTGACTGGCCGCAGGCCCTGATGGATATGGCGACTCTGATCTGCCGGCCGAAATCGCCCGTCTGCGATCAGTGCCCTCTGGCAGTGGCGTGTCTGGCGCTTGAGCGCGGCGCGCCGGAACGCTTTCCGGTCAAACTCGCCAAGCTGCCCAAGCCGCGCCGCTATGGCGTGGTGTTCGTTATGCTGACAGGCGAGGGCGTGGTGGT
Organism: Asticcacaulis benevestitus DSM 16100 = ATCC BAA-896; assembly: GCF_000376105.1. Taxonomy (GTDB): domain Bacteria; phylum Pseudomonadota; class Alphaproteobacteria; order Caulobacterales; family Caulobacteraceae; genus Asticcacaulis; species Asticcacaulis benevestitus. The sequence continues at coordinate 94,977 of NZ_AQWM01000010.1, read as the reverse complement.
CGAGCGCCGCGCTGACAAGGGTTTGCTCGGAGGGATGCTGGGTTTGCCGCATACGGAGTGGGTGCCTTCATCCTCCCCTGATGTATCGGGGGAGGTGGCACGGAATGCGCTTGCGCGTTTCCGTGACGGAGGGGGCAACTCCATTACTAAGGACGCCCCCTCCGTCGGCGACGATGCGCCGACACCTCCCCCGCAAGCAGGGGAGGATCAGTGGGTTGTCGCTGGCAGTTACGAACATGTTTTCACGCACTTTGCCCTGACCCAAGAGGTCTGGGTGCGGCGTCTGTCGGATGAAGAGACGGCCTCGATGTTGCGTGCTAACAATGCCTGGCAGATTTTACCGCTGAGCGAAAAAGCCCTGCCGACGGTTTTCGCCAAGGCCTTGAAGTTGAAAGACCAGACCGTGACTCCCGATTTATTTCGCTCAAACGTTTGAAGGACGCAGTATGGATTGGACACCCGTTATCGAATGGTTCGGCTATAGATCCGGATTTCATGATGCCGAAGTTGTCAGCATAGATTTACGTCGGCGTCCTGAGCCCTCAAGGATAAGTTTGCATGCGTGGCATATGACATCAGAGGTCGATGAAAAAGGATGTTTTCGCCTTGAACGCCACGCACTTGTGACCTTTACGCTGACGGATATTGTCGAGCAATTACTGGAGGAGTGGAATCACCAGAATGTGCTCATGGGTTTGGTTATCACCGAGGTTCCGGAAGGCTATCGCATGGAACTGGACAGCACGTTCGGCGTTGGCGGCCATTTTATTGCGCGTAATATCTCAGTCAGTGTTGAAGCCTGGCGCAAACCCTAACTGATAAGCCATAAGAAAAGCGCGGACGTTGCCGTCCGCGCTTTCAAACATATGGGTGCAGGGGCCGTGACCCTGCCTAGTTCATGTCGGCGCGTATACGCGAGCGCAGATCGTCGATCGGCTTGAGGCCGGCGTCGGTCTTGAAGCGCCAGTAGGTCCAGCCGTTGCAGGCCGGGGCCTGTTCCATCATGGCGCCCATCTTGTGGATCGAGCCGCTGAGTTCACCATGCACCAGCGAGCCATCGGCACGGACGCGGGCGGAGCGATCACCCTTGGGGGTATAGAGAATGTCGCCCGGCTGGAGCAGGCCGGCCTCGACCACAGCACCAAACGGCACGCGCGGCTCGGATTTCTTGGAGCCCATGACGGCCAGGTCTTCGGCTGTCGCCGGTATGACGCGGGCGATACGCTCGCTGGCGACCTTGCGATAGTTTTCCTCACGCTCGATGCCGATGAAGTGGCGACCAAGACGCTTGGCGGCGGCGCCGGTGGTGCCGGTGCCGAAGAAGGGGTCGAGGACAACGTGGCCGGGCTTGGTGCAGGCGAGCAGGACGCGGTAAAGAAGGGCTTCCGGCTTTTGCGTTGGGTGGGCCTTGTTGCCGTTCTCGTCCTTGAGGCGCTCATCGCCGGTGCACAGCGGGATCGACCAATCGGAACGCATCTGGGTGTCTTCGTTGAAGGCCTTAAGGGCGTCGTAATTGAAGGTATAGCGCTTCTGGCCCTTGGCCTTGGTGGCCCAGATCAGGGTTTCGTGGGCGTTGGTGAAGCGCGTGCCCTTGAAGTTGGGCATGGGGTTGGCCTTGCGCCAGATGACGTCGTTCATCACCCAGAAGCCCATGTCCTGCATGGCGACGCCCAGGCGGAAGATGTTGTGGTAGGAGCCGATGACCCAGATCGCGCCGTCGTCTTTCAGTACGCGGCGGCATTCGCGCATCCATTCGCGCGTGAATTTGTCATAGGCCTCGAAACTGGCGAACTGGTCCCAGTCGTCATCGACCGCGTCGACCTTGGAATTGTCCGGACGCAACAGGTCGCCACCAAGCTGGAGGTTGTAGGGCGGATCGGCGAAAACGAGATCGACGCTGTTGTCAGGCAGGGATTTCAGCACCTCGACACATTCGCCAAGGTGGATGGTGTCGAGCTTTAGGGGCGGCTGCGAAACGGACGGAATTTTAAGGGCGGTCGATTTGCGCAAGACGAAGATCCTTCTGACACTAGGTAAGTCGTGACCCGGTTTCCGGGCCGCAGGGGAGTTAAGCCCCTGAATCCAATGACTAGAATCGTTTTGCAGTTAATGATGGGTTAAATTAACCATGATGACGAATCGCGAGATTCGCTTTTTTTGAAGCGAGTCCGAAAAGACTCACTTTTGATTCCGTTTTGTTCCTATACCTCCCTGATTGTCTGGGAGGGGACGTGAGCGCGCGGGCTTCTGTTTAAACCGTCGCGTCCCGGCTTAGTTCACGTATTGTGGACCAGCTTGTGCGGTGGATAGGTGAGGGGCCGTGGCGGCGCAAGGCCTCCAGATGCGTCTCGGCCTGATAGCCTTTGTGCTTTTTGAAGCCGTAATGCGGATAGACGATGTCCATCTCGATCATGATGCGGTCGCGCGCTGTCTTGGCCAGGATTGAGGCCGCGGCAATGGAAAGCGACAGCGAATCCCCCTTGACGATGGCGGTTGAGGGCAGGGCGATCTTCGGGCAGCCGTTGCCATCGATCAGGGCGTGATCGGCGCACGGATCGAGCGTCTCGACGGCGCGCTTCATGCCTTCCATAGTGGCGGCCAGAATGTTCAGGCAATCGATTTCCTCGACGGTCATGGTGATGACCGACCAGGCGATAGCGGCCTCCTTGATCAGCGGTTCCAGTTCAAAGCGGCGCTTTTCGGTCAGGGTCTTGGAATCGTCGATGCCTTCTGGCAGACGCGCAGGATCGAGAATGACGGCGGCCACGCACAGGGGGCCGGCGCACGGACCACGTCCGGCTTCATCGACGCCGCAGATGCGCCCCGTCAGAGAAGATTCAAAACTAAAATCGGCCATGCCTCGCGCTTTATCGCGATTTGACCGGCTTGTCTTGCCTATAAACCACGCTTGCCGAAGGCGGGACGCGCCGGTGCGCCAAATGACGGGGGTCTGACAGGTCGTGGCGCTGGTGGCGTTTCACGAACGGGCTGTGAAGTGGCGGGTTCTTCGCGGTACTGGGTTGTGTTGGCAGGGCCAAAATCGAAGACAGGCCTATAAGGGGGGGCGTCCACTTCGGGTTCGTGAATCGGCGCATCGAACACGCGGGCGATATGTATGCCGTCGCCCTTGGGATCATCACCGAAGCGGTTAGGGCCTTCGGTGCCTGGCAGGACATGGAAAACGAAGGTGACGGTGGCGGCCAGAATTGTCGGCACGATAACCAGCGCCAGCATAGGCGCCAGAACCTTACCGAAATCGGCAAAGCTTGGTGCTGAGCCCTTGTCCAGATCTTGCAGGCTTTCGCTCATATTGGAGCCGACAACCATGAAGAAGACGATGGTCATGAGGCAGGCGATGGCCGACGGGAAAAGCACCCACCAGCCGGTGCGGTTGGTGTCGTGCAAGCGGCGGATCGCCACGGCTAGATTGGGAATGATCATGGCCAGCGAGAACAGGGCGCTGATCAAAGCGAGAGGGTTCTTGCTCCCGCCGCCGACAATGCCGAGAACGACTCCGACGACAACCTGAAAAGCCCAGAATTGCCAGTATTCTGCGCGGCGGGAGCGGCCGTTGAAATCGGCGTAGCGAGAGAGGGGAAGCAGGAAGGAGGGCATGCAGGTATCCTGTGTGGAGGGGAGGCAGGGTACGCAAACTGCCCGCCACTCTACACAAAATCCCTGAAAATGCGCTTAAGCCTTATGGTTAAAACATCACTTCAGGCGTGTCGATCACACCACGTCCCTTGGGGTCGGCGCCGAAGCGGTTGGCCGTCGGCGTGCCGTCGGTGCAGTAGAAGACCAGCATGACGATCTGGGAGATGAGGATCGGCAGGAAGATGCACAGGAACAGGGAGCCGAACATGCCGAACGCGAACTTGATGCTCTGCTCTTCCGTCATATGGTCGAAGCCGCCGGCCATGGAGAAAATCTGGGTGCCGAACATGATGATGAACAGGACCAAGCCCACAATCGCTACCGCTATGGGCATAATCAGCCACCAGCCGCTACGGTTGATATCATGCAGGCGACGCACAGCTACGGCAAGGGTGGGCAAAAGCAGCGCCAGATTGATCAACTGAAAGAGCGGCATGACCTGAAAATAACGCGCCATGAATTGTGACGGGTCAGGGTTCTGGAAGTTCATGCCGTTGAACATAAGCGTCATGCTGAGTGTGCCGGTCACCGCCCCGACGATAATGCGGAACAGCACCCACAGCCAGAATTCCGAACGGCGCGCGCGCCCCTGAAAATCGACATATTTGACCAGCGGTTGAAACATCAAAGGTACGTTAGACATCAAAGCCCCCCTATGGCTGAACGCAAAATTTATCAGAAAACGCTGGTGTCGCCGCCACGGCCTTTCGGGTCGGGGCCGAAGCGATTGTGCCCGGGCGTGCCATCCAGCACGTTGAACACGAAGGTAACGATCGAAGCGGCGAGGGTCGGCAGGTAAATCCACAACATCGGGCCTATCAGGGCTGACATGACGGCCATGGCCTGATCGGGCGACGGGTTCGGGCCTAACTGGCTGAACTTCTGGATATCGTTGAAAAAGGCACCGCCATTGGCCGAAAAATAGACGATAGCGGCAATGATCATCACCACGATCGGAAAGACATACCACCAGCCTGTACGGTTGATGTCGTGGAAACGGCGCACGGCCACGGCGATATTTGGGATGAGGATAGCAAGCGAGAACAGCATTTGCAGGATAAAAACGGTGCCCATCGGATTGGCGGGTTCGACAATGTTTTTCACGACGCCGAAAACGATGCCGACAATAAACTGGAACAGGACCCACAGCCAGAATTCCGAACGGCGCGAACGGCCCTGAAAGTCGAAATAGCGCGCGAGCGGTTGAAACATCAATGGCATGGTATCCCCCAAGTTTTGATCTTAAGCTCAAAGCTAACTGTTTTTCATCAGGCCCGCAACCTCGGCGTGACGGAAACAGGTGACGGTGTGGTCGTTGACCATGCCGACCGCCTGCATGAAGGCGTAGACGATGACGGGCCCGCAAAACTTGTAGCCCTTGCTTTTGAGCAGCTTAGCCAGTTCCTGCGACGTTTTTGTTTCGGTCGGGATCTGCCCCCACGCGTAATGATTGACCTGCGGCTTGCCATCCTGAATGGCCCAGATGAAGTCGGTGAACGAGGTGCCTTTGTCGCGCATATCGAGCGTTATGCGGGCGCTGTCGATGGCGGCGATGATCTTTGCGCGCGAGCGTACAATGCCAGCGTTGTTCATCAGGCGCTCGATGTCGCGGTCATCGAAACGGGCCACCTTTTCAGGATCGAAACCGGCAAAGGCGGCGCGGAAGGCATCACGTTTGCGCAAGATGGTGATCCACGACAGGCCGGCCTGAAAGCCATCGAGCACGAACTTTTCCCACAGGGCACGCGAGTCGAATTCCGGTACGCCCCATTCTTCATCGTGATAGGCGCAATAGAGCGGATCGGTCTTGGGCCACGGGCAGCGGGGCTTGTCGCACATACGGTCAGGTTCCTGTATCTATGTCATTTTTGTTGATGCGCTTCATGCGTCAGGTGAGATGTCAGGCAGGTGCGGCGCGATCCAGGCGGGGATGTTGAGCCTGATTGCGGCGTCACCGGCTGTCAGGTCGCCATCGCGGCGATCAATCCGCATAAGGGCCAGGCCATAGCCATGCGCTGCGGCCAGAACCTCTCCGGCGCGCTTGTCTGCGTTCAGCACTTCCGCACCTTTTTCGGGCGCTGCGCCGATATAGCTGAATCCAAGGATACGGTTCTTGATCTGGCCGCGCCGCTTCATGCGCGATGTCAGCTCCTGCCCGACATAGCAGCCCTTGTGGAAATCTATGGCGCCCAAAAGATCGAGATTGGCGTCGATGGCATAGAGTTCGTCCTTAAGGAAATCCTCTCCCGGATCACCGAGCGTATGGGTATAACGGAAAGCGCGCCACGCATCGGGCGAAGCGGTCGCGGTCTGAGGCGCGTAGGCAAAACCGAATTTATCATCAATGATTGATGCGCGCGAATCCAGCAAGAAGTCCGTTGGCAGATCGCCGCCAAAAGCCACACACACCGGATGGTCCAGAGCAGAGACCGTCACCTTGGCGCGCAGTTTGTACATGTTAAGTTTGGCCAGCAGTTCATCGCGTTCGGATAGCGGCACATCGAGCCAGATTTCGTCAGCAGAGATGGCATGGAGCAGGGCGTCGCAGATCATCTTGCCCTGGGGCCGCAAAAAAGCCCCGTAGTGCAGTTTATGGAAAACGCCCGCCGTCACCTGCTCGACCATGGAATCGATGGGGGCAGTGCACAGACCTTTCAGGAAACTGGCCCAGTCCGGGCCGGAAGCCTTTATAAGGGCGCGATGCGTAAGCGGGCTGATCTGGAGTGTCATGAGTGTGTCAATCATTGATAAGCAAAGGGGCGGGACTTGCTATAGCGCGGTTAGGGATTAAGTATGCGGCATGAGAGCTGATTTTCCGATTCTTCTGCTGGCCTTGTGCGAGCCTGCCAAGGCCTTGTCCTTAAGCGGTGTCATTGCGCGCCTCAAGCAGGAAATCCCGAACGCCCGCATCACCCTGGCCACCAGCTCGGCCTCGGCCGAACTTTTCCAAGATGATGATTTGGTCGACGAGATACAAGCCTTTGACGGACCGATCTTCAAGCTCAAGGCGCTGGGTTCGCTCAGCGAACTGAGCCGGCGCAAGTGGGGCCTGTGCGTCGATATCGGCCCAACCCTGATCTCGCGCATGATGAAGGCGAAGACGCGCTTTACGCTCAATCCGAATGATACGGCCGGTGTGGTCGAGCAGGTCGCCGCCAAGCTCAGACTTGATCCCGCTGAGATCGCACCGGGCCTGCGCGTCTCGCCGCGTCGTGAGGCGGGTGTTCGACGCCTGATCGATAACGGGCGCGGGCAAGGGGCGCTGATCGCTATGGCGCCCGGTGCCGGCTGGCTGGGACGGCGCTGGCCGACCGAGCGGTTTGCCGTACTGGCGACGCGGCTCATGCGTGATGACGGTCCGTTCGCCAATTATCGTCTGCTGATCATCGGTGGTGAGAGCGAACGCGACACGCTGCAGGCTTTGCGCATGGCCACGCCGCGCGCGCAGGTTATGGAAATTTCCGGTGAGCAGAATGCCTTGAGCGCCTATGCTGCCCTGAAACACGCGGCGTTCTTCGTCGGCAATGATGAGCTGTGGCTGCATCTGGCCGCTGCCGCGGGCATCCCGACCTTTGGCCTGTACGGCCCTTCCGATGAGGTGACGGCGCCGCTGGGCGGGCATGTCCATACCATTCGCAGCCCGCGCAGCCTGGCCGATATCCAAATCGTCGATCCCAAGCTGAAGCAGAACGTTTGCCACATGCTTGATCTGTCGATTGACCGTGTGGCAGCGACCATCGAGCGCTATATGGCCGAGCGCGCCCGTCTCTGAATCTTTTGCTTCACAAACCGGTGCACGCCCTTGCCACGAACGGGGTCGGCTCGTAGAGTCTTGCGCATTGATTTTACTGGACTACAGGTGCCTGCCATGCCGAAAAACTTCGATCTTATCATCCGCAACGCCGACATCATCAATCACGCCGGACGTGGCAAGGGCGATATCGGCATCACCAACGGCAAGTTCGCCGCCTTCGGTGATCTGAGCCAGGCCAGCGCCGCCGATGTCTTCGATGCCACAGGCCTGCTGGCCATGCCGGGCGTGATCGATACGCAGGTCCACTTCCGCGAGCCGGGCCTTGAGTGGAAGGAAGACCTGGAGACCGGTTCGCAGGCGGCCGTTATGGGCGGCGTTGTGGCGGTCTTCGAGATGCCCAACACCAACCCGACGACGACCAATGCCGAGGCCTTCGCCGACAAGCTGGCGCGCGCCCATCACCGCATGCACTGCGATCACGCCTTCTATGTCGGCGGCACGCACGAGAACGTCCACGAACTGGCCGAGCTTGAGCGCATCAAGGGCTGCTGCGGCGTCAAGGTCTTCATGGGGGCCTCGACCGGAACCCTGCTGATCGCCGATGACGAGGGCGTGGCCAATGTGCTGAAGAGCGTCAATCGCCGCGCCACCTTCCATTCGGAGGACGAATACCGTCTGGCCGAGCGCCGTCCGCTGGCGCGCGAAAACGACTGGACAAGCCACGATTTCGTCCGTGACGCTCAGTCGGCCATCCAGTCGACGCACCGTCTCGTCCGGCTGGCGCGTGAAGCCGGCAAGCGCATCCACGTCCTGCACGTCACCACGCGCGAAGAGATCGAGTTCCTGGCCGAAAACAAGGACATCGCCACCGTCGAGATCACACCGCAGCACCTGACCCTGGTGGCGCCGGAAGCCTATGAGCGCCTGAAAGGTCTGGCGCAAATGAACCCGCCGATCCGCGACCAGTATCATGTCGATGGCCTGTGGCATGGCATCAATGGCGGCATCGCCGATGTGCTGGGCTCTGACCACGCGCCGCATACTCTGGAAGAAAAAGCCAAGCCCTACCCGGCGTCGCCTTCGGGCATGCCGGGCGTGCAGACCCTGCTGCCGGTGATGCTCAACCACGTCGCCCATGGCCGCATGTCGCTGGAACGTCTGGTCGATCTGACCTCCGCCGGTGCCCAGCGTGTCTTTGGCGTGGCCGGCAAGGGCCGCATGGCCGAGGGCTTCGACGGCGACGTGACCCTGGTCGATCTCAACCACAAACGGATCTTGCGCCACGAAGACATGCGTTCGCGCTGCGGCTGGACGCCTTTCGACGGGCTGGAAGTTACCGGCTGGCCGAAAGCGACCATCATCCGTGGCAAGATCGTCATGCGTGACGACGAAATCGTGCAACCAAGCCTCGGGGAGGCCTGCCGTTTCATGGAGTCGCTGTAATGCTTATACCTCCACGACTTGTTCGGGGAGGGGGACCGAGGCGCCATTGCGCGTTGGTGGTGGGGCTTATTGCTCTAACAACCTTAGTATTTAAGGGCAGGCTTTGAGAAGCTTGGCCTTATGCGCCTCATAGTCCGCCGAAGGCCGCGAACGCGATACAAACAAATCCGGTGATAAGGCCGCTTCCGGCGTGCCCATCCACTTGCCCTCGGTGTCGATGATTAAGCCAGGCAGGCAGACTGCCGGGCCGCGCGGCAGGTCGAACAGGTCGACGCGGTTGCTTGAACGATCCGGACGACGATGCAACAGCCACACCTTGCCCGACGCAATTACCACATCGCCATTGAAGGGCAGGATGTAGCGATCGGGCCCGACCTTTTCAGCGCAGCCGGCCTTGGCGGGATTGCCGGCATCCGTCGCCATGTCACGCGTACACAGGCCGCGTGCTTTGAGCAGGGCGCCACTCTCGACAGAATAGGCGGTGAAATAGGTGGCGCCGGACGCATCCTGCAAACCGATCCGCAGGCCATCGAACAGGCCGCGTGCCACGCCGTCCACGCCTGCCGCGCTGACGAGCACGCGCTTGCCCGTGCTGTCCACGGGCCGCCAAAGGTCTGGGCTATAGTCCGAGCCAGACGGCATCATAACCGATAGATAGGCTTCAGCCTTGACGTCGGTTTTTGGCAAAGGTTTCCAGTGCTTCCTGACCCATTGAAAGCAGACTGTCTTTGCGCAATCGCCGGAGCGGACCTGAGCGGCTGGTGTCTGGTCCTTCGCATCAGCCAGCGGTGGATAGAGGCGGATATCACCATCGCCTAGCGGGGCTGGGATCACCCGTGTCGGGCCCGTCTCCGGCTTTTCCAACAGGTCGGTAATACGGTCGCAACCGCTTAAGCCCAAAGCCGCCAGGACGATATATAGCCGCAGGTTCATCATCGTCTCCGTCGTGTTCAGTCAAGGCTAGCGCAGCAAATAGACATGAAAAAGGCCCGCGAGGCGTAAACCTCACGGGCCTTATATCTTAAAGGTAAAATCACTTATTCAGCGGAGGCATAGGTGCCGTTACCGGGGATTTCGCACTGGATGGGATCCTTGTGCGACTTGGCGATCGTGCAGGGCACGGATTCGGTGATCTTGTTGCGATCAGCCGAAACGATGGCAATATAACCGCGCTTGTTCGAGCAGGCCAATTCGGCCAGCAGGGCGCCTTCGATGCCATCGGATTCACCGATATAACGCACCTGGCTGACATCACAGCCCTTGCCCGGCTGAGCAATCTTGATCAGCTTGTCGAGTTGGGCACGCAGGGTCGGCTCAGTGACATAGGTGCAGCTCTTGCGGCTCGTCTGGTCGATGAAGCAATCGTTCAGACGCAGCGATGAGGTGCTGCCGGCTTGCGGTACGAAGCCGATCAGGCCCCAGGGTTGCTCCTTGCACTTGAACTCGATGTAGTCGCGCTTGGTTTGCTCCTGTGTGCCGATTACATTGTATTCCTCAACGGTGCAGGGGAAACCGCCTTTGGCCAGTTGGGTCGAGAAGGCGCTGCCGGCGTCTTTCGAGGCCGCGCCGGCGTCGGTGAAGGTACAACCGCCCAGACCGGCGGCGGCGGCACAGGACACCATGCGCTGGTAGGTGTTGTCCGTCTTGGTCAGCACGACGAAGCCGGGTTGGTTGGCACAGCCGAATTCATAGAAGTAGCTGTCGTTTTCCTTGGAAACGCCGATGAAGCGGACATTGTTGACCTGGCAGGTGGCCGAGGCCTGGGTGGCCAGCGGCTTCAGAGTGGCCAGAAGCTGTTCCTTGGTCGTGAATTTACAGGCCGAAGGCGTGCCTTCGACGGTCAGACAGCTCTTGTATTCGATCGGTGACTTAGTGCCGAGTTGCGGATAATCAAGGATGCCGCCGGCGCTGGCGCCGCAGCCAACTTCATAGCGGTCGATCAGGGGCTCCGCGGACGTCGAACCAATCACGCGGGCGTCGCTCACCTGGCAACCCGGAATATAGGGTTGGACCACGGTGTTGAGCCAGGCGTAATGTGGCTGATTTTCGGGCAGGACGCACTGAATGGCGTCAGGCTGGGTGGCTTTCAGCTTGGCGGCCAGCGAGCAGGTGAAGGCCTGACCGACTTCGGTCGGCGAAACGCTGGTGATGATAAAACCAGGACCGGTTTTACAGGCCACTTCATAAAGCTGCCCCTTGACCTTGGTGCCAGCCTTGTCGAATTCGGTAGCGCCCAGCAGATAGGCGTTGCTGGGGACGCAATCGAACTTGGCGAGGGCGATGATTGCCGGAATATCGGTCATGCTCTTGGCCTGAACCGCAGGGTCGATCTTGAACGGACCGGCCGGTACTTCCTTTTTAGGTGCAGCATAGGCCGCGTTGGTGCTGACACTAGCGATGCACGCCAGGCCGACAGCGATGACGAGGGTTTGCACCCTTTGCGCCATCTTTTTGAAATTCAAGGATGTTTTCATAGGGGCGACTCTCCGCGGCTCCAGACCTGTAGACAACCATCGCGGTTTGCAACGGGATGGATTAATTTTCAATAGGTTTATTTTCAAGATGTGGCGAATGCAAGGCATTATATGCCTGCTCAAGCGCAGCATGGCTTACGCGCAAACGTGCGCGGCGGGCGGTCGCCCTTGCCAAGTCTTTCTGGTCGAAAGACTTGGAGCTTTGTTAATGGAGCAGCTTCCCTTGCGGCATAGTTGCCGTCAACGTCAATTTCGATTAGGGTGAGCGAAACAGGGAGCCAGAACAATGAGCGACATCCAAACCCATCTCGATAACGGCATCCTGACGCTCAGGCTCAGCCGTCCCGCCAAGAAAAACGCCCTCACCAAGGCCATGTATGCCGACCTGACAGCCGGACTGGCGCAGGCCTCCGCCGATGATGCCGTTCGCGTAGTCGTCATCGCCGCAGAAGGCGGCGATTTCTGCGCCGGCAACGATATCCTCGATTTCGCGCAGGACCTGCCGGCTTATCAAAACCCGGATACCGACCACGACGCCATGCCGGTCTTCCAGTTCCTCAAGGCGATCACCTTCTTTGAAAAGCCGTTGATCGCGGCGGTGCAGGGGCAGGCGGTCGGCGTCGGCGTTACCTTGCTTCTGCATTGCGATCTGGTTGTGGCGGCGGAAGACGTCCGCCTGAGCCTGCCCTTCCTCAAGCTCGGCCTCGTTCCGGAAGCCGGCTCCACCCTGCTGCTGCCTGAGCGTATCGGGCATCAGCGCACCTTCGCATGGATGGCGTTGGGCGAGGTGATCGGCGCGGCGGACGCGAAACAGCTTGGCCTTGTGAATGTCGCGGTGGCGCGCGAAGACCTCGACGAAACCGCACTTGGCATGGCGCAAAAGCTGCTGAAATTATCGCCGTCTAGCCTGCGCCACACCAAGGCCTTCATGCGCGATCCGGAAAAGCTTTGGCAGGTGATCCGTGCCGAAGGCGCCATCTTCCGTCAGCAACTGCTCAGTCCGGAAGCTCAAGCCGCTTTTATGGCTTTCCTGTCACGTTAAGACCTTAATGCTAAGCATGACACAAACAGTCGCATTAATTGCTGGCGGCAACTGTTGTTATGCGGCCATTTTTATTGACCTTTTCATATATTCGTCCTATTTCGCGGCCAGTATTCATCAGTCACTATTGACTGAGAGAGGGTATAGCTTTGGCTCTGGACGCAATGACGCTGGATTTTACGATCGGTCTTGAAACGCCCGATCTGAACGATCGTATCGTGGAACTGACCGACCGCGCCTTTGGTCCCGGCCGTTTTGTCAAGACGGCCGAGCGCCTGCGTGAAGACTCCCACGTCATCCAAGACCTGAGCTTTGTGGCCATGCAGGGCGAGCGCCTTCTGGGCTCCGTGCGCATGTGGCCGATCTTCATCCATGATTTCGACGCCAATACCTATGAACCCCTGGTGTTTCTGGGACCTATCGTGGTCGAGGAAGACCAGCGCGGCCGCGGCATCGGACGTCATCTGATCGGCGCCTGCGTCGATGCGGCTTTCGCCAAGGGTCTGCGCGCTGTGCTGCTGGTCGGTTCGCAGAGCTATTTCAAGCCGTTCGGTTTCGACAAGGCGACGAACATGACCCTGCCGGGGCCGGTTGATCCCAACCGCCTGCTGATCCGTTACAGCCAGCCCGATCTCGCTTTTGCCGGTCAGGTCGTCAAGGTCATTTGATCTTGCGGTCATGACGGCCTAGGTTGACGCATGACCACGATTCCTCTTTCTGACGCTATGATGTCCACCGCCACGCGCGCCGTTTTTGCTGCGCTTGAAGCTAGGGGGGGGAAAGGCTGCGTGCGCTTTGTCGGCGGCTGCGTGCGCAACGCCCTGATGGGCAAGCCCATCAGCGATCTCGACCTGTCGACGCAACTGACGCCTGACGAGACCGAGGCGGCGCTGGAAGCCGCGGGTATCCGCAGCGTGCCGACGGGCAAGGCCTTCGGCACCATCACGGCGGTGGTTGATGGCCGTCCTTTAGCCGGGGCTCCTGAGACCTATGAAATCACTTCCCTGCGCGAAGATGTCGAGACCGATGGCCGCCGCGCAGTGGTGGCCTATACGACCGACTGGAACAAGGACGCCCTGCGCCGCGATTTCTACCTCAATGCCCTTTATGCCGATATCGACGGCCAGGTGTTTGACCCAACGGGGCAGGGTATCGCGGACGCACAAGGCGCCAGGGTGCGTTTTATCGGCGAGGCCGAGCAGCGCATCCGCGAGGATTATCTGCGAATTTTACGTTTTTTCAGGTTTACGGCAGGCTATGCCAAGGCGATCGACGAGGCCTCTCTGGCCGCCTGTGTGGCGCTGAAAGACGGCATTGACGGACTTTCCGGTGAGCGCATCCAGCAGGAACTGCTCAAGACGCTCAAACTGTCCGATCCGATGCCGGCCTTCGCCGCCATGGCGGTCAATGGTTTTATGCCGCTTGTCGTGCCCGGCTGGAGCGGGGCTGATCTGGCCGAACTGGTTGTTATGAAAGGGCTGTCCGATGAGCCTGAGCGCCGGCTGATCGCCCTGTTCGATTGCGGTATCGGATTAAAGGCGGAAGATCTGCAGGCGGTGCAGGCGCGGCTGAAGATGTCGCAGCGCCTTTATAACCGTCTGCTCGATGCCGGCCAGGTGGCCGATCTTTTGGCCGGTCCGCAGGAGACGCCGTTCGCGCGCCTGATGTACCTGCACGGTCGTCAGGCTACGGAGGATGCGCTCTATCTGGTGGCAGCGCATCTCAACAAAGACCCGGCCGCCGTTGACTACGTCATGGCTATGCTGCAAGGCCTTGAAATTCCGGTGTTTCCGCTCAAAGGTGCTGACCTGATTAAGCGCGGCTATTCGGCCGGCCCCGAACTCGGCAAGGCTCTTAAACAAATCGAAACCGAATGGGTTAATCATGATTTTTCACAAAGCGTGATCGACCGGGCTCTTGACGCAACTGCGAAATAGCCCAACGCTGGTGGCGTATTCGGGGTCTTGATGTGATGCAGAGTTCAGAGTTTGCCGGTGACTATGTTGCCATTCTGGAAACGGGCGTGCCGCCTTCGGGGCTGGACGCGACCTACGGCACCTATGCCGACATGTTCTCGAAATTACTGAGCCGGGAAGGGCGCGCTTTCAGGGTGTTCAAAACGCTGGAAGGCGAACTGCCCGAACAGACGACCGCGCTGAAAGGCGTCGTCATTACCGGCTCACCGGCGGGCGTCTATGAGAGCGATCCGTGGATCGTGGCGTTGATGGAATGGCTGCGTGCGCTCGATACCCAAACCCCCGTTGTCGGCATTTGCTTTGGCCATCAGATCATGGCGCAGGCCTGGGGCGGCCATGTCGAGAAATCCTCCAAGGGCTGGGGTGTCGGCCTGCATGAATATACAGTCGAGGCCCACGATCTCTGGCAGGAACTGGCGGGCCAAGGCTCCGCCAAAATCGCCTGCGCGGTCACCCATCAGGATCAGGTGGTGAAGAAGCCGGAAAACGCCATCCTGCTGGCCGGCTCTGAGTTCACCCCGCACGGCGCGCTCTACTATACCGACCGCAAGGGACTGTCTTTCCAGTGTCATCCGGAATTTTGCGAGGATTTCGCCAGCGACCTTCTGCTCAGCCGACGCGGTATCCGCATCGATCCGGCCCTGGTCGATCATGCTGTCGAGACGCTGAAAAAGCCGAGCCAGCGTCATGATTTGCTGGGCGCGATCTCGAAGTTTCTGGGCACGTGATCCCTGAAATCCATCCCATGCCGGACGATATCCGCAAGGCTCTGAAAGATCGCGGTCTGTACGGCAAGTACGAAGAGCGCCCGCCCTACCAACAGAACGACTACATCGGCTGGATTGATCAGGCCAAACGCGAAGGAACGCGGGACAAGCGCATCAGGCATATGCTCGATGAACTGGAAGCTGGCGGTCTTTACATGAAGACGCGCTGGACGGGGTAAACGTCTTGAACCCGAGAGCGAATGACGCTGTCATCATGTCATGTAACCAGGGACACAGCGTGAAAATACATTTTGAGACACTCGATGGTTTGCGCGGTGTAGCGGCGATCAGCGTCCTGCTGTTTCAATGGTCCATTGTGGTCTGTGGTGATGTGATCATCAGTCCCATACGCCATGTCGTTATGGCCATTTGACCACAGGTGGCATGGATGACATGATGGAAGGCACATAACCACCGGTTTTCAATCCGAATATAGTGCCGCGATCGTAGAGTAAATTGAACTCTACATAACGCCCACGCTGCACCAGTTGCGCCTCGCGGTCATCTTCGGTCCATGATTGATTCAAACGTCCGCGCACGATCTGCGGATAGATGTGCGCGAACGCCTTGCCGACATCCTGCGTAAAGGCGAAATCGGCGCCGTGATCGCCGCTGTTCAGGTGATCGTAAAAGATGCCGCCTATGCCGCGCGGTTCGTTGCGGTGGGGCAGATGAAAATATTCATCGCACCACGCTTTGAATTTTTTGTAGTAGGCCGGATCGGCGACATCGCAGACCTCCTGGAAAGCCTTATGGAAAGCGATGGCGTCCGGCGCGTCCTGATGGCGGTCGGCGGCCATCAAGGGGGTCAGGTCGGCTCCGCCACCAAACCAGCTCTGCGTCGTGGTGATTAAGCGCGTGTTCATATGCACCGCCGGCACATGCGGATTGGTCAGGTGCGCGATCAGCGAAATGCCGGTGGCGTGAAAACGCGGATCGACGTCGGCGCCCGGGATGGATTTGGCGAATTCCGGTGAGAAGCTGCCGTGCACGGTTGAGATGTGCACGCCCACCTTCTCGAACAGGCGGCCTTTCATAATCGACATTTCGCCGCCGCCACCGGCTTCACGGCTCCACGGCGTGCGTTCGAAACGGCCGGCCTCACCGGCATAAAGTGAGGCTGGCGCCTCATCTTCCAGCGCTTCAAAAGCGGTGCAGATCGAATCGCGCAACGATCGGAACCAGGTCGCTGCCTGGGTCTGGCGGTCCTGGGGCATGTCGGCGGGGAGGGGGGCGGCTTGTGTCATGGGACAGCCTGATAGCGCGGACACACGCGACGGGCTACCCCCAATTTTTAAATGCTGCGACCAATAGCCACATAAAACTTATGGGATTGCGATGTTACAAACCCCCATCGCATATTGAGGACAGATTCCATGGCCGGAACAGAAACAGCCCGCACCTGGCAGGAGCACGACCCGCGTCATCTGCTCGACCGCGAGGCGCCACGTTATACAAGCTATCCTTCGGCTCATCATTTTGAAGCCGTCACGCCGGATACGCACGCTGGCTGGCTGCGTGGGCTGTCGTCCGGCGGCAGTATCGGGCTCTATGTCCATGTGCCCTTTTGCGAGCAGATGTGCTGGTTCTGCGGGTGCAACACCCAGATCACCAAACGCTATGCCACCGTCACCGCCTATGTCGATCAACTGGTGGCCGAGATCGCCCATGTCAGCCGCGAGATTGGCGTGCGCCCCTATGTCCATAGCCTGCATTTCGGCGGGGGGTCACCGGGCCTGTTGCAGCCCAAGGATCTGGAACTTCTGTTCGATGTGCTGCGCGATCGCTTCGTTTTTCTGGCCGATGCTGAAATTTCCATAGAACTCGACCCGCGTCGCGTGACGCCCGATATGGCACGCGTCTATGCCGGCCTGGGCGTCAACCGTGTCAGCCTTGGCCTGCAGGATACCGACCCACAGGTGCAGAAGGCGATCAACCGTGTTCAGCCGATGCCGGTGGTGCGCGCCTGCGTCGATGCCCTACGTGACGCCGGCATCAAGTCGCTCGGCCTCGATCTGATCTACGGTCTGCCGTTTCAGGATGAGGCCGCCTTTGGCGCCACCCTGGCCGATACCTTGAGTCTGCATCCGGATCGCCTCAGCGGTTTCTCCTACGCCCATGTGCCTTGGGTGCGTAAGCATCAACGGTTGATCGACGCCGAAAGCCTGCCCGATGCCGCCCATAAGATGATCCTCTTTGAGCGCATGACCGAAACCCTCTCCGCCACAGGCTATACACCCATCGGCATTGATCATTTCGCCCATGCCGAGGATGGTCTGGCGGTCGCGCTCAAGCGCCATCGTTTGCGCCGTAACTTCATGGGCTATACCGATCAGCCGAATGACCGCCTGGTCGCCTTTGGCGCCTCGGCTATCAGTGAGTTCGACGAAGGTCTGGCCCAGAATGTCAGCCAGAGCACCACCTACCAGCGCCTTGTGCGTGAAACGGGTCTGGCGACGGCGCGCGGCTGGGCCTATCGGGGCGATGATCTGGTGCGCCGCGCCGTCATTGCTGAACTCATGTGCTATTTCGAGACCGATGTCGGTGAGATTCTCACCCGCCATGGCCTGCCATCGGATGCGTTCGATGCAGAATTCGAGCGCCTGAAAGGCTTTGAGGCGCTGGGCGTGATCACCATCGACAAGCGCACCGTCACCTTGCGCTCGCCGTTGAAAATGCTGATCCGCAATGTTTGCGCGGTGTTTGATCGCTACATGGAAATACCGGATGGCCTGGCGCGTTATTCCAAAGTCGCATGAGGCGTGGTGTGAGGTCGGGCCGGGAAGCTGTTGGTCTGTCGCAGCGCCTCGCCCAGCGCCATGGCGGCGGCGTTGATGACATTGATCGAACGCGCCTGTGCACTGATCGGTATGAACAGACGGGCGTCGGCGCGGGCATGGACGTCGTCGGGCACGCCGGCGCTTTCACGCCCCATCAGCAGGATGTCATCGTCGCGGAAGCTGAACTCATAAAGCGGCGCGGCGGCTTTCGTGGTGAAGAGGACGAGGCGCGCCGACGGCATGTCAGCCAGCAAAAAAGTCAGATAAGCCTCCCAAGATGCGTGGTGCGACACTTTGGCGCAGGTTCCATAGTCCATCGCCGCGCGTTTGATCGCCTTGTCGCTGAGCGGAAAGCCGCACGGTTCTATGACATCAAGCACGGTCTCGAAGGCGGCGCTCAAACGAATAGCGGCGCCAAGATTTTGCGGAATATCGGGCTGATAAAGCGCCAGGCGCATGAGGGCGGGCTTTCATGGAAGGGGGCGAAGACGGGCGGGTTTCACAACTTGCCGGGACCTGTGTCCAGTCGAAAAAGTCTAGCTGCAAGTCATTCGCAGGAATTTGCTTAATCCATGGCAAAATTTAGGCAAGAAAAGTGCGCGAGTGGTTTGTATCCGTCACGGAATTGTGGTTATAGACGCTGTTAGCATGAGCTCCAGTTGCGCAAAACACGCGCATGGCGTTACGTTGTTAACAGAATCAGTCATCAGTGCTGAAGATAATTTGAGTAGGTCCGGTATCCGCCTTGCAGAGGGGATGCACGGGCTGCGAACAGAAGAGGTGGCAAGGTGAGCGAACCTGAGAATGGCGGCGGTCAAGATCCGAATCGTCGCGACTTTATCTACATTGCGGCAGGCGCTGGTGCGGCCGGTGCGGCGGCGATGGTCGCGGTGCCGCTGATTGGCCAGATGAACCCGGCTGCGGATACCCTGGCGCTCGCCTCCATCGAATACGATCTCTCGAAGGTTGAAGAGGGCATGCAGGCCGTCGTCAAATGGCGCGGCAAGCCACTCTTTGTGCGTTACCGCACCAAGAAAGAAATCGCCGACGCCAAGGCCGTCGACGTCAAGAGCCTGCGCGATCCGCAGACCGATGCCGAGCGCGTCAAGGCAGGGCATGAGCAATACCTCGTCCTGATCGGTGTCTGCACCCATCTCGGCTGCGTGCCCAATTTCGGCACCGGCGAATATGGCGGCTGGTTCTGCCCCTGTCACGGTTCGGAATACGATACGTCTGGCCGTATCCGTCAGGGACCAGCCCCTAAGAACCTCGAAGTCCCTGAGTACAGCTTCCTGTCCGACACCAAAATCAAGGTGGGCTAAGCATGAGCGATCATCCCTCGACCTACACGCCGGCAACCGGCATCGAAAAATGGCTGGATGCGCGCCTGCCTATCGTGCGCCTGGCCTATGACAGCTTCATCGATTATCCGACGCCGAAGAACCTGAACTACTGGTGGACCTTTGGCGGCATCCTGTCTCTCTGCCTCGGTGTTCAGATTATCACCGGCATCATTTTGGCGATGCACTACACCGCCAATGCCGACCTGGCCTTTGACTCGGTCGAACGCATCATGCGTGACGTCAACTATGGCTGGCTGATCCGTTATGTCCACGCCAACGGCGCGTCGATGTTCTTCTTCGCCGTCTATATCCACATGTTCCGCGGGCTCTACTACGGCTCTTACAAGGCGCCGCGCGAAGTGTTGTGGCTGCTGGGCTGCATCATCTACTTCCTGATGATCGCCACCGCCTTTATGGGATATGTCCTGCCCTGGGGCCAGATGTCCTATTACGGCGCGGTCGTCATTACCAACCTGATCGGCGCTATCCCGATCGTCGGTCCCTCGATCCTGACCTGGTTGCAGGGCGGCTTCGCGGTCGATAATCCGACGCTGAACCGCTTCTTCTCGCTGCACTACCTGCTGCCGTTCGTCATCGCCGGTGTTGTCGTTCTGCACGTCTGGGCGCTGCACGTCACAGGCCAGAACAACCCGACCGGTGTCGAGATCAAGTCGAAGGAAGACACGCTGCCCTTCACGCCTTACGCCACTGTCAAGGATGGCCTGGCGATGATCTTCTTCCTCATCGTCTTCTCGATCTTCGTTTTCTACGCGCCGGATGCGATGGGCCACGCCGACAACTATGTGAAGGCCAATCCGCTGCAAACGCCGTCGCACATCGTGCCGGAGTGGTACATGCTGCCGTTCTACGCCATCCTGCGCGCCGTGCCGGATAAGCTGATCGGCGTGCTGTTGATGTTTGCCGCCATCGCGGTCATCTTCGCCCTGCCTTGGCTCGATACCTCCAAGGTCAAGTCGATGCGCTATCGTCCGGTGATGCGCTGGTTCTTCGTGCTGTTCGTCCTCACCTGTATCGGCCTTGGCTGGTGCGGCGGGCAATTGCCGACCGACATGGTGTTCTCGCTCACCAACGACAAGCATGGCAACCCGATCGGTCTGTCCGTAGTGCTGCTGTCGCAGATCCTGGCGTTCTACTACTTCGCCTTCTTCCTGCTCATCATGCCATGGATTGGCCTGAAGGAAGACCCGCTGCCCGTGCCGGCTTCGATCTCCGAAGCCGTGCTGGCCTCACACAATAAAAAAAAGGGCTAAGTCACATGTCTGCTTTCATGACGAAAACCCTTAAGATTGTGGCGGGTCTGACGGTCGCCTTCACCCTGACGGTCGGGACACAAGCTCTGGCCAACTCCGGCGGTGCTAAAGAGCCCGAAGACCATGGCTTCACCTTTGAAGGTCCCTTCGGCACCTTCGATCAGGCTCAGCTGCAGCGTGGCTACAAGGTCTACCGTGAAGTCTGTTCCGCCTGTCACGGCATGCACCTGATGTCGTTCCGTAACCTCGGTCAGAAGGGCGGCCCCTTCTACGATCCGAAGTACAAGAACCCGAACGACAACCCGATCGTGAAACAGATCGCGTCGGAATTCGAGGTCACCGATATTGATCCGGATACCGGTGACGATATCCAGCGCAAGGCCACCACATCTGATCGCTTCCCGTCGCCCTTCCGTAACGAAGAAGCGGCCAAGGCGTCGAACAGTGGTGCCGTACCGCCCGATCTCTCGGTCATCACCAAGGCCCGCGCCGGCGGCGCCAACTATGTCGCCTCTCTGCTGGCGGGTTATCAGGATGCCCCCGCTGGCCTCAAGATCGGTGATACGCAGCACTATAACCCCTATGTCCACGGTTCGCTGGCCACGCAATGGACGGGCGATCCGCACCATGTGCCGCAAGGCGGCGTGCTCGCCATGCCGCCGCCCCTGGTCGCCGACAAGGTGACCTATGACGACGGCACCAAGGCGACGCTCAAGCAGGAAGCGGCAGACGTCGCGGCCTTCCTGGAGTGGGCGTCCGATCCGCACGCCACCGAGCGCAAGCAGATGGGCTTTGCGGTCATCGCCTTCCTGCTCGTCTTGGCGGGACTGACTTACGCGGCGTATCGCCAGGTCTGGCGCGGCAAACACTGATAGCCCTACTGTGACGGGCTGCAAATGGCCGTCTTTCTGCGATACGGTGCTCACGTACTTGAGTACGCTCCGCTCCGTTTCTCGAAAGCCAATCATTTTCGCCACGTCACAGCGGGCTATCCCGCCTGAGCCACAAAGAACAAGAAAGCCCGCCGGAGATCATCCGGCGGGCTTTTTATATATTATCCTCCCCTCTAGTGAAGCGTACGGTGGGAGGTGTCAGCGCGAAGTCCGAAGGACGGGCGTCGCTGACGGAGGTGGCTACTTTTACACGTTAAATCGGAAGTTCAGGACATCACCGTCCTTGACGAGATATTCCTTGCCTTCCTGACGGAACTTGCCGTTTTCCTTGCAGCCCGCTTCGCCGTTGAACTTGACGAAATCTTCGTAGGCCATGGTCTCGGCGCGGATAAAGCCCTTCTCGAAATCGGTATGGATGACACCGGCGGCTTGCGGCGCCGTGTCACCGACGTGGATCGTCCAGGCGCGGGCTTCCTTGGGGCCGACCGTGAAGTAAGAGGCCAGGCCAAGCAGCTTGTAGGCCTCGCGGATCAGGCGGTTGAGGCCGGGCTCTTCAAGACCGAGCGTTTCCAGAAACTCCTTGCGCTCTTCCGGATCGAGCAGGGCGATTTCTGACTCGATCTGTGCCGAGATGACGACCGAGTTGGCGTGATCGGCCTTGGCGCGCGTGGCGACGGCGTCGGACAGCGCATTGCCCTTGTCGGCGGCGCTTTCCTCGACGTTACAGACGTAGAGCGCCGGCTTGGAGGTCAGCAGTTGCAGCATCTCCCAGGCCTTGATGTCTTCCTTGGCGACCTTGCCTTTTTCAAAGGCCAGACGCGCGGGCTTGCCGGCGCGCAGTTCTTCGAGCGCGGCATTGATGAGCGAAACGGTGACGCCGGCCTCCTTGTCGCCGCCGGTCTTGGCGCGCTTTTCCAGATTCGGCAGGCGCTTTTCCAGCGATTCGAGATCGGCCAGCATCAGCTCGGTTTCGATGATTTCGAGATCGGACAGCGGATCAATGCGGCCCTCGACGTGGGTGATGTCGGTATCAACGAAGCAGCGCGCCACAAAGGCGATGGCGTCGCAGTCGCGGATATTGGCGAGGAACTGGTTGCCGAGGCCTTCACCTTTTGACGCGCCGCGCACCAAACCGGCGATGTCAACGAAGTTGATGCGGGCTGGGATGATTTCCTTTGAGCCGACGATCCCTGCCAGCACCTCCAGGCGCGGTTCCGGCACGGCCACATCGCCGGTATTGGGCTCGATGGTGCAGAACGGATAGTTTGCGGCCTGCGCCGAGGCGGTCTGGGTCAGGGCATTGAACAGGGTGGACTTGCCGACATTGGGCAGACCGACGATTGCAACTTTAAGGGCCATGTAGGATGCGCTTTATAAGGAAATGAATGGATTGTGCCAAAAGGCGTGGCCAAAGACTTGGTGTGCTCCTAAAGCATTTTCGTTATTGGAACTAGAGGTACGGGCATTTTATTGTGCCTGTTCGTGCAAAATATTGTTTGGCGCGAAAAAGTTTATTTTGCAATTTTTAGCATTCATCAATCTTAAAATATGTGGTAACCTATGGTTGTTCCGGAACAGCTTGCTACATCTTTAACTCATTTATTGGAGTGTGAAATGACTAAGCGGTTTCTTAAGGTTTGGGGGCTTGCAGCAGCCATTGCATCTGCGGGCTTAACCACAGCGTCTGTTGCGGTTGCGGCAGCTCCCGCACCTACCCAAGGTTGGGAGAGGGACTACTATTATGATGCGGCGCATACACTATACGCTGGGAGCGGTACGTTAAGTTGTTCTGGGCGTACATTCGTCAGTGGTGATGTCACAAGTAATTTTATTACTGTGGCGACATGGAAGTGCTAGATATTACAGATGTTTTTTATAATATCTTAACTGCAATATAAAATTTCTAAAATAGCGGTTATTTGCCTTTTGATATGCAGATAACCGCTTTATTTTTTTGCAGGAACCGTCACCTACTTATTAAGTGACAAGTGCTAGCGACCTTGGCGTCATGGGCACGCGAATAGTAACCTTGCGATCGCGGGAATCGGAGCACCTCTTTGCTCGATCCAAGCTCCCGATGTTTCCGTTCCCACTAATCCTTTTGATTGGCGATTTGCCGCGTATCCAGTTTGGGGGCGGGCGCCAGGCGCATGACCTCGTTCTGATAGCGCTCGGCGGCGTCAGGCGTGCCTGCCAGCAGCATAGGCAGGGCGCGTACGCAAGCGTCGTTCAGGGCACTGAGCCAGCCCTGGTCGGCCTTGGCGAAATCCCCCAGCACCCACGGTAGAACGTCTTCCTTGGCGCCTGGATGACCAATGCCCATGCGGCCGCGCATGAAGTTTGGGCCCACATTGGCCATGATCGAACGCAGGCCGTTATGACCGGCATGACCGCCGCCCAGTTTCATGCGCAGGCGGCCGGGCGCGAGATCCAGTTCATCATGGAAAACCATGACGCGCTCAGGCTTGATCTTGTAGAACTGCATGGCCTTTTGCACGCTCTGGCCCGAGAGGTTCATGTAGGTCTGGGGCTTGAGCGCCAGCACCTTTTTCAGCCCCTTGGCGGTCTCGATCTGGCCTTCGGAGGTGATGCCGTCGAAGTTCTTCTTCTCCGGGCCGAAGAAAGGACCGCGGATGAGCGCATCGATCATCATGAAGCCGATATTGTGGCGGTTCTTTGCATATTGCGCACCGGGATTGCCAAGGCCAACGATCAGATACACGGGCGACTCCTAAACTTTTGGGGTTTGGGGCCTGTGGCCCCATAAACCTTCTACTCGTCAATAAAAAAGCCCCGCCAAAAAGGCGAGGCTTTTTTATTGAAAAGGATAAGACTTGGTGCCATCGGCCCCAAACCCCATTAGGCTTCGGTTTCGGCTTCTTCGCTCTTCGAAGCGCCCGAGGCGGTGATCGAAGCAACAACGTCCGTAGCCGCAACGTGCGCCTTGACGTCCGAAGGCAGCTTCAGGTCCGATACGTGGACGCTGTCGCCGATTTCAAGACCGGTCAGGTCGACAATGATGTCTTCCGGAATGTGATCGGCCGGCACGAGGATTTCGAGTTCGTGGATCGACACGTTGAGCGCGGCGCCCTTCTTGAGGCCCGGCGACAGTTCGTGGTTCTTGAAGTGAACCGGAACCGAGATCTTAACCTGGGCGTGCTCATCAACGCGGTACAGGTCGAAGTGCAGCGGCACATCGGTGACCGGGTGGAAGTCGATCGACTTGGCGATGACCTTCTGGGTCTCGGAGCCGTACTTCAGGGTCACAAGGTGACCGTTGAGCTTGCCGGTCGAGAGCGCCTTGCGGAAGGCGTTCAGGTTGACGGAGATCGGCACGGGGGCCAGTTCACCACCATAGAGAATGCCAGGCAGCTTGCCGGCATTACGAACAGCGCGTGCGCCACCCGAACCGGCGGTTTCACGAACTTCAACGTCCAAAATGATATCGGCCATGAGCCTCTTCCTCAAACAAAATGGCCGCGCATCCATTCCGGGCACGGCGGGAAATGATATTCCTAAGCCTCGATCTGGCCAAAAACTTTCTGGGATCAGGCTAGAAGAGGGCGGGTGATACACGACAATGAAAAAGGACGCAACCACTCAAGCCTGAGAAATTGCGTCCTTTACGTCTAAAATCGCCGTTTAAGCGGCTTACTTCTTCTTGGCGGCGGCCTTCTTCTTGGCAGGCGCCTTCTTTTTCGCCGGCGGGGCCGGCTTGATGTAGGGCTTCGGATCGGCATAGGCCGAGGTGCCATCCGCCTTGAAGCCGACGCGCTTGATCGGATCGAAGCTCAGTGCGTTGCTCGACATCTTGCCGAGGCACTGGCCGGTATCCATCAGAACGTGCTGACCGAGGCAGAAGACATCCTCGTAGTGGGGCTTGGCCACGGCCAGGCATTGGTAGAGGTTGAGCTTGCTCATGCTCAGGCAGCGCTGGCCGTCACCATCATCGAGCAGGCTGACCAAGGTTGCCGAGCGGCTTTCCCCGCCTTCGCCGAGAATGGCCAGGGCGGCGATGGTCAGGGCGCGATTGACGGCCTGGGTGTAGGGCTGGTTGAACAGGTCCGGACGATCAAAAACTGTCGGCGCTGTGGGGGTAGTGGCGACGATTGAGCTGGCGTCAGTGGCGACAGGCGTGGCTGGCGTCGTGGCGCTGGTGGGTGTGAAGGTGACGCTGTCGCCGCCCGCAGCCGGCGCGCTGCCGGTCGTTTGCCCGGTCGTGGCGCGGGTGACGAGACCTGAGCCGCTGAGGGCGGCCGCCAGCAGCTTGGCGCTATCGTCCGATTCCACGCTCGCCAGCGTCACCGAATTGGTCTTGGCAGCGGCGAGGCGGGCTTCGCGCTCCGCCACAAATTCGCGCGACCACTTTTGCTTCTGGATATCGTAGGCAGTCTGCTTGACTGCGGCGCCGGCCTTATAGACCGACTGGCCATCGCTGCTGAGGGCCAGAACAACCCTGCGGGCGGCGATATCCGCACCCGGCAGGACGCTGACATAGGCGGGGTTGGCCAGCAGGCGCGAAACGAGATCGGCGCGGGTGGCGTCATTGGTGGCGTAACCGCGCAGAGATGAGCGGAAAGCCGGTTCCTGCATGGCCACGATGGCGGCATAGGCCACAGCGCCGTGCGCCAGTTGGTTGGGCTCATACGATTCGGCGGCGGTGAGTTGGGCCTGGATGGCGGCGCCATCGGCAAACTCCCCCTTCATGACCGACACCTTCTCGATATAGTCGCTATAAACAGCGGCGGCATCGGAGATGGCGGTGGCGAGCGCTACCGGCGGACCGGCAGGGGCGGGCGGTGGGGCAGGTGGTGCCGGCGGTGGCGCGTCGGTGGCACAACTGACCAGGGTAGCAGCAAGGCTAAGGGCTATCAGGCTGCTGTAAAAGCCCTTCGTGACTGCCAATTTCATACGTAATGTCCCCTTAATTCCAAGGTGCCCGCAACCGTCAAGCGGTATGCGGATGGTGATTTTCTATTGTTAGGCGAAAAGGCCGCAAGCCCCTCAGAAGGCTTAAACCGTATGGCGCAGTGTTCAAGAGCAAAAGCGCCGAAATTATGGCGCTGTCACCCTTCCCATGTCATCACGGTCTCGACACCTGCGCTTCTTTTGTTAATTTATCAAAGGCTTGTACGCTTGCCTATAGGCGCAATTACGCTTGACACGTCATCAAAAACTTTTGATGACGATTCGCTTAATGGGGTTAAGTCTTGTTAACCGGGCTGTGCCCTGCCGTGCTTAGTCGAACGGCTTCGAGACGTACTCTTCGTTGCGATTCGAAGCTTAATCGAATAGTGTGGAAACAGGTTCTTCGTTGGCGATGCGGCGGCCAAAGAAGTTTCAAAAGCGATCCGACGCTTAATCGAACAGCTTAGAAACAGATTCTTCGTTTGCGATGCGGCGGATCGCTTCGCCGATCAGCGGCGCTACGCCGACGATGCGGATTTTCGGATGCTTCAGGACGATATCAGAGGCCTCGATGGAGTCGGTAATCACCAGTTCTTTGAGAACCGAGTTTTCGACGCGCTCCATGGCCGGGCCCGACAGGACGCCGTGGCTGATATAGGCCGACACCTGATTGGCGCCGCGCTCGACCAGAGCCTTGGCGGCATTGACCAAGGTGCCGCCGGAATCGACGATATCATCGAACAGGATACAGTCGCGGCCGGTAACGTCACCGATGATGTTCATGACTTCGGATTCGCCGGCGCGGGCACGGCGCTTGTCAACGATGGCTAGATCGGCGCCGAGGCGGTCGGCCAGGGCGCGGGCGCGGACAACGCCGCCGACGTCAGGCGACACGATCATCAGTTCATTCGGGTTCTGGTAATTGGCCTGGATATCCTTGGCCATGAAGGGAATGGCGACCAGATTATCGGTTGGGATATCAAAGAAGCCCTGAATTTGGCCGGCGTGCAGGTCCATGGTCAGGACGCGGTGAGCGCCGGCGCGGGTGATCAGGTTGGCGACGAGCTTGGCCGAGATCGGGGTGCGGCCGCCGGTCTTGCGGTCCTGACGGGCATAACCGAAATAGGGGATGACGGCGGTGATGCGCTTGGCCGAGGCGCGCGTCAGGGCATCGATACAGATCAGCAGTTCCATCAGGTTGTCGTTGGCCGGGAAGCTGGTCGACTGGATGATGAAGACGTCTTCGCCGCGCACGTTTTCATCGATGGTGACGAAAATTTCGTTGTCGGCGAAGCGCTGAACGCGCGCCTTGCACAGCGGCATATCGAGATAATCACCGATGTTCTGGGCCAGAGTCCGGTTGGAATTGGCGGAGAGTAATTTCATGGTGGGTTTTCCCGTAGCTGCTTTGGGGGGATTGGTCATATGACGCGGCTTTTAGCAGGTGAAAGCCGAGGTTCAAGGCCAAAACGTCGTAAATCGTTAAAAATAACAGCTTGGGAGAAATCTTGTACCTCCCCATCTTTGATGGGGAGGGGGACCGCACGACACCGCAACGCGGTCAGATGCGGTGGTGGGGTGTCTGTCTTTATTGTTGCTGAAGTCAAGAAAGCCAGAAGCCCAACCACCAACGCGTAAGTACGCGTCGGTCCCCCTCCCCAAAATCCAAGAGGATTTCAGGGAGGTATAAAAAGATTACGCGCGGATCATGATGCAGCTTATCAGACGGCCATAGTCGGGCTCGCCGGTTTTTACGGCGCGGCGGTTCGAGAAGAACTGCGCGCTGTCGGCACAGGTGTCATGGCCGGTGGAAACCGCCTCGGTCACGCCGGCGCGCTTGAGGCGCATCAGGCAATAGCCCGGCAGGTCGAACAGGCGCTTGTCGATCTCGCTGCCGGCGATGAAGAACGGCTTCGACTCGGAATCGTCTTTCAGGAAGGTGCTTTCATAATCAGCGCCGACCTCATAGGAGGCCTGCTGGATGCACGGTCCGATGACAGCGCGGATGCGTTCGATCTTGGCGCCCTGCTGGGTCATGGCCTTGAGCGTCGACTCGATAATGCCGCCGAGCGCGCCTTTCCAGCCGGCATGACACGACCCCACCACGCGGCTTTGCGGATCGCAGAACAGGATCGGCGCGCAATCGGCGGACAGCGCCGACAGGATGACGCCGGCGCGCGCGGTCACCAGGCCATCAGCTTCCGGACGTTCGCCCTGAAACGGTTCGTTGACCTTGAGCGCAATATTGGAATGGACCTGATACAGGCTGAGCAGATAGTTTTCCGGACGGCCGAACGAGGCGGCGACGCGCTTGCGGTTTTCCAGCACGGCGTCCTGATCGTCCTTGGAACCGAGCCCCAGGTTCAAGCTGTCATACACGCCTTGCGATACGCCACCCTGTCTGGTGAAAAAACCGTGCTGAATCTGGGCCAGGTCGAGGAGAGGGTGGAGGATACGCGAGGGCAGCGACATAGGGATACCTGTATCAGTAAAGGGCGTCGTCATCGCGGATGATACCGCGACGCCAGCGCCGTCATGTGTGTTTTGGGTCCCCCGCTCTTCAGACTAGGGGGAGGGCTGCGGCGGTTTTGTGTCCGCAGACGAGGGGAAGGGCTCTTTTTGCGCCTTGTCCCCAGTCTACTTGCCAGTCTACAGGGCGGTGTCCACCGCTTCAAGCGCGAAGAGGTTAACGCCCTCGGACGCCAGCCCCAGCGCCTTGAACAGCGTACCCATCTGGTCGGGCGCCATCAGGCGATCATATTGGCGCTGAAGCTTGCCGGCCTGATCAGGATTTTTCTGCGTCAGCGCCGCATGGCGAGCCTCGATGCCGAGGCGTTGTAGAAAAAGCGCCTGGGGTATGATCGGGCTGATGGTCACACCTGCCTTGTGCGCGGTGGCGGCCACGGTCGGGAAATCGGCCCATACGGTCAGGTCGTGTTCACCGGGAGCGGCTAGCGGATCGTGCTTCTGATGGCGATAAAGCGCTTGCAGGGTATCGCCGGTTTGCGGGCGGTCGCGGCCATAATCGATCAGCAGGGCCGCGCCACGAGCGCGTTTAATCAGAAGGGCGAAATTTTCGGCAAAGCGCATCTGCGCCGGTGAGATTTCGACAATCTCACCGATAGGCGCATCATAGGGAGCGGCAAAATCCTCGCCCACCGGCACCAGTCCGAAGGTCAGTTGGCCATTCTGCAGGCCGACCTGACGCTCGAACCAGCCGTCATCGGTGCGAATAAATTGCCGCGCCGGCAGGCAATCAAGCAGTTCATTGGCGATGACGATGACGGGCAGATCCTCAGCCACAGCATCGAGCGTGGCGGCAAAGACGGCCGACGGCACCTGTTCGGATTGCCGTGCGCGCAGGCGTTCCGAAGGCTCGACCAGGGTGACGCGCGCGGCCTCGGTCAGGCCTGCCACACGCGCCGCCACACGCAGGATATCGCTCATCAGGGTGCCGTCGCCGCCACCTATCTCGATCAGTTGGAAGGCGGTGGGCGATCCCATGCCAAGCCAGGTCTGCGCCACCCAGACGCCGATCATCTCGCCGAACATCTGTGAGACCAACGGCGCGGTGAGGAAGTCGCCCTCGGCGCCGAGCGCCACGTTCTTTATATAGTAGCCATCGATCGGATCGAGCAGACAGCGCGCCATATAGGCGTCCACCGGAATCGGGCCTTCCAGCGTGATCTGTTCGATCAGGCGATCCTTGAGAGACAAGGGCTTAACCGTCCAGCTTGGTTGTTTCGACCGGCTCCGGCGTGACCGGCGTCTGGCGCAGGGCGTTCCAGATCAGGTAGCCGCCGGCCAGCACCATCGGGACCGACAGGATCATGCCCATGGTGATGATCTGGAACGAGGTCATCTGCGCATCGGGATTGCGCACGTTTTCGAGCAGGATGCGGATCAGGCCATAGCCGGTGATAAAGGCGCCCATGATCAGGCCGGGGCGCTTGAACTGCTTGTAGAGGTTGGCCAGCAGCCACAACAAAATGAACATCAGCAGGCCTTCACCAAGCGCTTCATAAAGTTGGCTCGGATGGCGCGGATAGAGGCCGGCCGGGCAATCGCCGCCGTACTGCTTTTCGATATACTTGTTACAGAAAATGATGCCCCACGGCACGTCCGTGGTGCGGCCCCACAGTTCGCCATTGATGAAGTTGGCGATACGACCGAAAAACAGGCCGATCGGTGCGGCGCAGGCCAGCAGGTCGCCGAGATTGAGCATTCGTGGCAGGTCGAACTTCTGCGCGCGGCAATAGAGGATGGTGGCGACCACGACGCCGGTGAAGCCGCCGTGGAACGACATGCCGCCCTGCCAGATTTGCAAGATCTGCAGCGGGTCTTTCCAGATGATGCTTGTGTCATAGGCCAGCACGTAACCGATGCGGCCACCAAGGATGACGCCGAGCGTCACCCACAGGATCAGGTCGTCGAGTTGCAGGGGCGCGACCGGCGCGGCGCGCGGCGCCCACAGCGCCTCTTTCTTGATCAATGAGGAGATGTAAAGCCAGCCGGCGACGATGCCCGCCACATAGGCAAGGGCATACCAGCGGATGGCCACCGGTCCGAGGTGGACGATGATGGGATCGATATCCGGCAGGTTCAGGGACATGGCTTAGGTTCTCTCATTCTCGGTTTCCACCTGATAACAATATCCCTGTGACTCGTCGCCACAAAAGAGAGGCAGTGCCGCCAGAATCATGAAAAGTTTGTCGGAAATGAGATAAGCGCCTATATAACAAGACGATCTTATCATCCGCGGAGTGCCTTACCATGCAAAGCCAAAACCCCTTCCTCGACGAACTCGCCAAGATGACCACCGGCGCCATGTCACTGGCCCAGGCCGCCGGCGAAGAAGCCAAGGCGGCTTTCCGCGCCCAGGGCGACCGCTTCGTGGCCGACATGGATCTGGTCCGCCGTGATGAACTGGACGCCTTGAAGGCTGAGGTGGCCGAACTGCGTGCGGCCGTGGCGGCCTTAAGTATCAAGCCCAAAGGCAAGGGCGTAAAGCCTGATACAGACATTCCGCAGGATTAAATTTGGCCGCAAGACTAAAATTTAGATAGAACGAGATTACATGAATACCCCACAGACCCTCGACAGCGATGCCGCCTTCGATCCCCTCGATATGGTGGAATCCATCCTGACCGAGGAAGGGCTGGAATTTGAGCGCACGCCTGAAGGCGATCTGGGCTTTGCCCTGACCGGCGACTGGCGCACCTACGAAATGTGGTTTTCGTGGCGGCCGGAAGGCGAGTGTCTGCAACTGTGCTGCTCGCTCGATGTCGAAAGCGGCGCCGGCCAGCCTTTGGCGGCCGATCGTCTGGCGGGGCTTTATGAACTGCTGTGCTTGATCAATTCGCATGTCTGGTTTGGCCA
The DNA here is from genome assembly GCF_000376105.1 of Asticcacaulis benevestitus DSM 16100 = ATCC BAA-896. Classification (GTDB taxonomy): domain Bacteria; phylum Pseudomonadota; class Alphaproteobacteria; order Caulobacterales; family Caulobacteraceae; genus Asticcacaulis; species Asticcacaulis benevestitus. Next base: position 63,293 of record NZ_AQWM01000010.1, on the reverse strand, counting down.
TTTCGAGGTCTTCCGCGATGTGGAAGTGGCCGAAGGGGCGGGCGCTTACGATGTCATCTTCCGTCATACGGTGGCGCTCAATCCGCTCGAGCGCGCTTCGGTGGTGGCCAGCGCCCACATGATCAACAGCGCCGCCGAGGCCGTTGATCGCTTCTTCCCGGCGTTTGACTTCTGGTTCAAGGGCGTTGTCACGCCGGCGGACGCCTTCGCGGCGTGTCTGTTTGAAACGGTGGGCGAGGCCTAAAAGCGCGCGCCTTGCGCCCTGCGGGTGCTTGTGTAAGGCGCGCACTGTAACTAACTAGACAGACCTATTCAGTCTGAGGAATGATACGATGAGCTTAGCCAAACCGATCTTGCTTGTGGGCGCCGGCGCTCTGGGTTCGTCGATACTCAAGGGCTTCCGCGTCCAGGGGCATGTGATACCTGCCGACGTGATGATCCTCGATCTCAAGCCGGGCGGTGAAGCTTTAGCCTATGCCGCCGATGGCGCGCGCCTCAATCCGCTGCCGGAAATCTGGCGCGAGGCCAAGACCATTATCCTGGCCGTCAAGCCGCAGGGCTGGTATGCCGTGGCGCAAATTCTATCTGGTAATATCGATCCGAAGGCCGCCTTTGTTTCGGTGATGGCCGGTGTGACAACCACCCAGCTCAAGCAGGCCTTCGCCGGTCATCCGGTGGCGCGCGTTATGCCGACCACGGGGGTTGCGACCGGCAAGGGCGTTGCCAGTCTTTACGCGGACAGCGAACCGGCCTGGGATGCGGCGCGGGGCCTGTTCGCCCCCATGGCGCAGACGGTCGAACTGGCCGATGAAGACCAGATCAATTCGGCGACGGCCGTGTCCGGTTCCGGTCCGGCCTACGTCTATGCTTTTGTGCGTGCGCTGGAAAAAGCCGGCCGGGCCAACGGTCTGTCATCGAGCCACGCCCGCGATCTGGCGCGTGGCACGCTGATCTCGGCGGCGCGACTTCTTGATGAAACCGGTGAGGAACCGGACGCTTTGATCAAGAAGGTGGCTTCACCTGGCGGCACCACGGAAGCCGCGCTCAATATCCTGTGCAAACCGGGCGAGGGGCTTGACGAACTGGTGCTGGCCTCGGTCGATGCCGCCCACAAGCGTTCCAAGGAACTGGGCTAGATTTGGGTGAAGGGGCTGTGCCCCTTCCCGCCGGAGGCTCTTACTTTATCTTCAGCGCCTTTACGATCTCGTTCCAGTCCACCAGCTTGAAGTTCTGGCGGACGCGGGCCGTGGCTGGTGCCTCGCCATCGGTGTCCGAATCGTCCTGCATCACCACGACGCCCTTGCCATAAGGGCCGACCTGGCCGCCCAGCGCCGCCACGCCGTCCGTGCCGGTCACAGCGTCGATACCCTTGCCGGCATAGACCGAAAACCGGCCCTGATAGACCGGCGCTTCGCCTTCGACGCGCCAGACGGCAAAGGCTGAGTCGCCTTGAGATGAGGCGATCAGGTAGGTTTTGCCATCATCACGCAGCAGGGTCAGGCCTTCGATATCGGCGACCAGCTTTTGCGAAGGCAAGGATTCGACCGCAGTGCGCGCTGTGCCGCTGGCCGGATCGAGCCCGTATTGCCACAAGGCCGTATTTTCCTCCGCGATATAGAGACGACCGCTGACATCATCGACGACACAGCCTTCCGACTGGCTGCCGGTGGCGAACTGACGCATCACCGTGGCCTTGGGCTGGCCGTTCTCGGTGGTGATGAGCGATTGCGTGACGTCGCCCGTCTTGCCGACCATGATAAAGGTCAGTTGGTTGGCTTTGGTGACGCCGACACAGAAGCCATAGGCCTCACTGGTCGGCATGGCCACGAAACCCCAGGGCGTGGTTTGCAGAGTCGCCGGATCGAGCTTGAACAAAGCCGCGCCACCTTTGACGCGATCGGACGCTGCGACAATCGTTTCCGGCAGACCGGCGATGTTGAGACCGCTGCGCAGATCGACATTGTTCATCGGCCCCACAGCCAGGAACTGCACCTGCTTGCCCTTCAGATCATAGACATACAGCCCGGCCTTCTTGTCGGTGGCGTAGATCAGGGCACGGTGGGAATCTTTCGCATCGACCCAGATCTCAGGATCATCGGCGCTATCGAGCGCCTTGGTGGCGACGGCCTCGGTTTCCATGGTGGCCACTACGGGCGTTCCGGTGCCGTGATCAACAAGCTTGGAGTCGGAAATCAACTCCGGATGTATAGGTGCGCATGATGACAAACACATCACACTTATAATCAATAAGCTGCGTGTCATTGAACTGTCGCAAAAGCGTTTAGAATTCATCATATGCTCCACCTAATAGCTCGTTGCATCGGTTAATACAGAATTGATCTGTATTTGCACTTCAAATTTTATGCGATGGGGCATTTCCAATGACAACGATGAAGCATTTACTGACGGGGGCTGCGGTAGCGCCGCTGATCCTGATCGCCGGTCTTTCGACCACGGCTGCTCAGGCGCAGGACGAGGTGGCGAGCGCTGCCGCCAGCGAGCCGGCGGTTGAAGTCGTCGTTTTCGGCACGCGCGCCGCTGAGCGTCAGTCGATGGACCAGAAGCATAGCTCCAATGTCACCCGCGAAGTGATCACCGCCAACGACGCCGGTAAGCTGCCCGATCAGAATGTCGGTGAAGTGGTGTCGCGCGCACCGGGCGTGGCCGTTGCCGACGATCAGGGCGAGGGCCGTTATGTTGTTATCCGCGGTCTCGATCCGTCACTGGCCGCCGTGCGCATCAATGGTCAGGACGCCGCAGCACCTGAAACCGATACGCGCTCGGTCAAGCTTGACACCGTGCCGACGGGGCTGATCGGCAGCGTCGAGGTCATCAAGAACCAGACCGCCGAATATGACGCCAACGCCATCGCCGGCGCCGTCAATATCAAGACCCTGTCGGCCTTCGATCGCAAGAAGCCTTTCGTCAGCGCCCGTTATAGCGCCGGCTATATCGAGCTGAACGACAAGACCTCCTATGACACCGACGTGGCCGCCGGCACGCGCTTTGGTGCCAATAATGAGTTCGGCATCGTGGCCGCACTCAATGCCTCGCGCCGTCCTCAGGCCTCGCAAAATCTCCAGGGCTCGGATGCCTGGACGAATGGCAAGCCGGACGACTGGCGCCTGCGCGACTATTACGTCATTCGTAACCGTCAGGGCGCAGCGATCAATTTCGACTACAAGCCGAATGACGATATGCACCTCTATGCCCGCACCCTGTTCTCGCACTTCACCGATATGGAACAGCGCCAGGAATTCCGAGTCAGCCTCGAAGGCGCATTCACGCCCGCTAGTGGGACGACCGGCACTTTCACCAAGGCGCCGAAGGCCGCCAGCCGCAATGCTAAATATCGCTTTGAGGACGAACACATCTCGACAGTTAACCTCGGCGGTGAGTTCAAGCTCGCCACCGGCAAGCTGAAGGTCGATGTCACCAGTTCTACAGCTATCAAGGACGATGACCCGCGCTACAATTTCGCCTATGCGACCAAAAAGAGCACGGTATCCGGCACCTACGACCTGACCGATACCTTGTTTAAGGTAACGCCCGATGCCGCCGGTTACGATGCGACCAAGTACACGGCGAAATCCGCCGAACTGGAAGCCGACCACGCCCGCGAAACCTTGAATCAGGCCTCGGCCGATTACACCCTGCCGACCTCGGCCTTTGGTGGCGATACCACCTTCAAGATGGGCGTCAAATACTCCGAGCGCCACAAGCGCAGTGCCGTCGATTATCGCTACTATGATGTCAGCGGTCTGGTGCTGTCGAACTACCTGTCCTATGACGCCGGTGACCTGTACGCCACGAAGTTTGGACCGACCGTCGATTTCCTCAAATCGCTCGATGATGCCGAAGCTAAGGGGCTTCTGAAAGTCAATGTTGGCGAAAGCACTCCTGACGAGCTGGGCGGCGATTACGATGTGCGCGAAAAGGTAGCGGCTGCTTACTTCCAGGCCACCATCCACAGCGGCAACCTGACCCTGATCCCCGGTCTGCGTGTCGAGCAGACCAAGGCCGAATACAAGGCCATCCAGTTTGATACGGACGACATCGAGACGGAAGCCGATCTGATCGCGGCCGGTGTCTTCAACAGCTTCGGAAAGAAATCCTATACCGACCTCTTCCCCTCGCTGGTCGGCCGTTATGACTTCGACGGCAATTCGCTGGTACGCTTCGCCGCCACCACCTCGATCGGCCGTCCGAACTATGTCGATCTGGCGCCGCGCGTCGCCATCAACCACGATGAGGACGATCTTGAACTGGAAGTTGGTAATCCGGACCTCGATCCGCTGACCTCGGTCAATCTCGACGCCGGCTATGAGCACTATTTCGGCAAGAAGGGCATGATCTCGGTGGCCGCCTTCTACAAGTCGATCGACAACCCGATCTTCGTCACCGAACGCGAAGCCGACAACGAAACGATCAACGGCACGCTCTATGACGGCGCCAAGATCACGCAATCGCAGAACCTGAAATCGGCCAAGGTTTCGGGCGTCGAATTCAACTTCATCATGCAGTTCGACAGCCTGCCGGCGCCTTTCGATGGTCTGGGCACTTCGTTCAACGTGACGGCGCAGGATTCGAGCACCGATGGCGCGCCTGGTCGCTCCGACAAGGTGGCGCTGATCTATACATCTGACCTGACCGGTACCGCCGAACTGACCTACGAAAAGGCCAACTGGTCGGCCCGCGTCGCCTACACCTACCGCTCGGCCTATCTCGACACCTTGGGCGTCAGCAAGGCCACGGACGTCTATACGGCCGCCAATGGCAAGGTTGATCTCAAGATCGGTTACGCCGTGACGCCGAACTGGCAGCTTTATGTCGAAGGTAAGAACCTGACCGAGGCCGACTGGCAACGTTATGTCGGCAACAAGCGCCAACTGGTCGAAAACGAAGCCTATGGCCGCACCTGGCGCGTTGGCGTTTCGGCCAAGTTCTAGGCGTTCTGAAACACTATTCCTGTGCAGACTTGCCCCGCCATCGTGCGGGGCATTTTTTTTCTATGAGAACAGAGCTTTGCTTCACACTTCCCTTAAGCGCGTTGCGGGGGCTAAACCGCCTTGGCTGTTTCAATAAAGGTCAGCGATTCCAACAGAATAGCCTCTGAGGCATTCTTCGCAGCGGCGGCGTCGCCCTTTTCGATGGCGACCAGAATAGCTTCATGCGAAGCGAGATCGGCCATGTGGCCCGCAATTTTGTTGGTGAGCTGAATCGACAGGTTCAGGGCATTGGTGATCAGCGGCTTAAGGCGCCAGAAGAAGGGATTGCCAGAGGCCTTGAGAATGGCGACGTGGAAGTCAATATCGGCCTGAAGGGCCAGGTCTTTGTCGCCGCCGCCGGCCGTGGCGCCACCATGCAGCACCATCGCCTCGTAGCCTTCGCGGATGCCGGCTATGGCCAGCCTGTCCTGTAATTCTGCCGCCAGAAAGGCCGCGGTCGGCTCAATCGCCAGGCGCATCTGCGTGAATTCGAGGAAGATCTTGTTGGAGTAGGGGCGCTCCATCAGCCAGCGCAGCACGTCCGGATCGAGCAGGTTCCAGTTTTCGACCGGCTCGACGCGCGTGCCCTGACGCTGGCGAGAGCTGATCAGCCCCTTGGCGGACAGCATCTTGACGGCTTCGCGCATGACGGTGCGGCTGGCGCCAAACTTGGTGCACAGTTCCGCCTCTGTGGGGAAGCCGGTCTTTTCAAATTCGCCGGTAACGATGGACTGTCCAAGCGATGCGAGGAGCCCGTAGGCGAGGCTGATGCCGAGTTCGGAGCGCATAAAGTCTGCTTTCTGGTCTTACTATAGTTTATTAAATCCCTGCATCAGGCCGGAGCCCTTAGCTATTTTAAGGACTCGGCACATGGCATTTTAATGCTTACAGAAAAAATACTATTTTAAAACAGGATTCGTGATTTGACGCTTGCCGTTGATAGCGGTCACATTATATGTCAATTTCACAGGTGACTGTCCGTTCGCAGGTAAAAACTTTGCGGTGATAAGTAGGGCAGCATTGGTCAGAGGGAACACATACATGAGACGTCTACGCTTATCCACCCAGAAGCAGGGTCTTTTGTTAGCGTTATCAGCGAGCGCCATGCTGCTCGGCAGCGCAGCTTCGGTTCAGGCGCAGGCCGCCAAGCCGATCCCAGAACTCGTTCAGAAGAACGGCAAGTTCGCTCTGATGGTCGATGGCGCCCCCTATCTCATCCTCGGTGGCCAGGCCAACAATTCAAGCAACTATGAAGGCGCCCTTCCCAAGGTGTGGCCGGCCATCAAGGACATGCACGCCAACACCCTGGCCATGCCGGTGGCATGGGAACAGATCGAGCCGGTCGAGGGTAAGTTCGATTTCAGCTTTGTCGATGCGCTGGTGACGCAGGCGCGTGAAAACAATGTACGGCTTGTCATCCTGTGGTTCGCGACTTGGAAGAACACCAATCCTTCCTATTCTCCGACCTGGGTCAAGACGGACAACAAGCGCTTTCCGCGCCTGACCAATAAGGACGGCACGACCTCCTATGCGCTGTCACCGCTCTATGACACCACGCGCGAGGCCGACAAGAAGGCCTATGTCGAACTGGTCAAGCACATCAAGGCGATTGATGGTGAGCAGCACACGGTCATCATGCTTCAGCCGGAGAATGAAACCGGGGTCTATGGCTCCGCACGTGACTATTCCAAGAAGGCCGATGCCCTGATGGCCAAGCCGGTGCCGGCGGCCCTGCTCAAGAAATACAACAAGACGTCTGGAAATTGGAATGAAGTCTTCGGCAAGGATGCCGACGAATATTTCCACGCCTGGTCGATCGCCCGCTATATCGACGATATCGTGGCCGCTGGTGATGCGATCTATCCGTTGCCGACCTACGTCAACGCCGCGCTCAAAGATCCGCTTAATCCCGATCACAAGCCAGGCTCCTATGCCTCCGGCGGCCCGGTCTACAGCGTGATCGACGTCTGGAAGGCGGCCGCGCCGCATATCGAACTGCTGGCGCCCGATCTCTACACCCCGACCTCACAAAGCTACGAAAAGACGCTGGAGCTTTATGCCCGCAAGGACAATGCGCTCTACGTCGCCGAAAGCGGCAACCGGCCTGTCTATGCCCGTTATATCTTCTCGGCGCTCGGCCGCCAGGCCATCGGTTTTGATCCGTTCGGCTTCGATTACACCGGCTACTCCAACCATCCGCTCGGCACGACCAAGACCGGTATAGAGATGGTGAAGCCCTTCGCCACGGTCTACAAGCTGTTTGGTGGCATGGACCGGGAGTGGGCGAAGCTGAGCTTTGAATCGCAGGTCTGGGGTGTGTCCGAGCCGGACGACCACACGGATCAGAAGCTTGATCTTGGGCCTAAGTGGAACGCTACGGTCAGCTACCGCGAATGGCAGTTTGGCCTGCGCAAGTGGGATCCGGAGAACAGGAACGGTTTCCCCGAAGGCTCTGATACGCCGAGCGGCGGCATCGCCGTGGCGAAGCTGAGCGACAATGAATTTCTGGTGGCGGGCCTGAATGCGCGCATTACCTTCGGCACCGGTGAAGCCAATGCTAAGAAGGGCATCTTGGTCGATCGTGTCGAGGAAGGCCATTACGAAGCCGGCAAGTGGGTCATGTCGCGCGTCTGGAACGGCGATCAGACCGATTATGGCCTCAACTTTGCCGGCGAGCCTGTGCTATTGAAGGTCCGTCTGGCGACGTATGAACAATAATAAAAAAGAACTTGGGAGACTTGAGATGAAAGCAGCAAAAATTCTGGCTTCGGTATCCGTACTGGCCATGGTGATGTCCGCCGGCGCCGCACTGGCCGGTTCCTTTGAGAAAACCGCCACCGGCATCGTGGTCAAGCCTGACACAGGGGCGGCGAAGGAGGTCCGCCTTGAGGTCATGAGCGACTCGATCATCCACGTTCTGGCGGTCGATGATCCGGCGCGCCAGCAGATGCCGTCGCTTATGACCGTGGCTACGCCCGAAGGCGCTTTCACCGTCTCGGAAACGAAGAAGGACGTCACTCTGAAGACCGGAAAGGCATCGGCCGTCGTGTCGCTGGAGACCGGTCTGGTCACCTTCTATAACGCCGCCGGCAAGCCGGTTCTGACCGAAAAGCAGGCCGCCATCACGCCGGTCACCATCGAGGGCCAGTCCTTCGTCGCCACGCGCGCCCAGTTCAATACCGGCACGAAGGAGGCTTTCTACGGCCTTGGTCAGCACCAGAACGCCCAGATGAACCTCAATGGCGAGGACGTCGAACTGCGCCAGCACAATATGGATGTCGGCGTGCCCTTCGTCCTGTCGGATATGAATTACGGCGTGCTGTGGGACAACAATTCGGTCACCCGCTTCGGCAATCCGACGCGCTATGGCCTGCTCAGCCGCGATCTCAAGCTGACCACGGAAGATGGCAAGCCCGGCCTGACGGCGAAATACTATGTCGACGGCAAACTGATCCTGACCCGGGTTGAGACCGACATCAACTATCAGTACCTGAAGGATGTCGCCGAATACTGGCCGAAGGACGCTGCGCTCAGCAAGGCGTCCACACAGGGCAAGTCGGTCAAGGTCGTCTGGGATGGCGCCATGACGTCGGATCAGGACGGTGTGCACAAGCTGCGCATGTATTCCTCGGACTACGCCACGCTCAAGGTCGGCGACAAGACGATCTTCGACAACATCTGGCGTCAGGGCTGGAACCCTTGGTACCATAATTTCGAGACCAGCTTCACCAAGGGCAAGCCGGTCAAGCTGCATGTCGAGTGGAAGCCTTCGGGCGGCATGATCTCCATGCACCACAACAATCCGCAGTCCGAAGCCGACAAGCATTCGCTCAGCCTGACCTCGGAAGCCGGCACCGGCCTGAACTACTATTTCATCGCCTCCGACAGCTTGGATGGCGTGATCGGCGGCTATCGTCACCTGACCGGCCAGGCACCGATGATGCCGAAATGGGCCTACGGCTTCTGGCAGTCACGTCAGCGCTATGAGACGCAGGATCAGCTTTTAGGCGTTCTCAAGACCTACCGCGACAACAAGTGGCCGATCGATAACATCGTACAGGACTGGTTCTACTGGCCGGAAGACCAGTGGGGCAGCCACGATTTCGACCCCAAGCGTTTTCCCGATCCGAAGGGCATGGTCGATGAGGTCCACAAGAACCACGCCCACGTCATGTTCTCGATCTGGGGCAAGTTCTACGCCAATACGGACAACTACAAAGAGTTCGAGAAAAAGGGCTACATGTGGACCCAGAACGTCAAGAACGGCACGCGCGACTGGGTGGGGGCTGGCTATCTCAACAGCCACTATTCGCCCTATAATCAGGAAGCCCGCGACATCTACTATCGCCAGCTCAAGGACAAGCTGATCCCGCTCGGCATCGACGCCTGGTGGATGGACAACACCGAGCCGGATGTCAATTCCAACGAGCGTATCGAGGACTTTGCCAAGCTGATCACCCCGACCCAGATGGGGCCGGGCGCCATCGTCCATAACGCCTATGCCCTGATGAACACCAAGGCCATGTATGACGGCCTCAAGGTCGATCAACCCGATACGCGTCAGTTCATCCTGACGCGCTCCGGCTTCGCTGGCGTGCAGCGCAATGCCTCGGCCGTGTGGTCGGGCGATATCGTAGGCACCTGGGCCAACTTCCACGACCAAATCTCGGCCGGCGTGCAGATGTCGATGTCCGGCATCCCCAACTGGACGCATGATATCGGCGGTTATGCGCAGGAGACGCGCTTCCAGGGCTCGGATGTAGGCGGCCTTCAAGAAAACCGTGCGGCCGGTGGCACCGGTACGGCGGGTGACCTGAAAGAATGGCGTGAGCTGAACCAGCGCTGGTTCCAGTTCGGCGCCTTCTCGCCGCTGTTCCGTTCACACGGCGAAGGCGTCAAACGCGAGATCAACGAGATTTCGCCGGCCGGTTCCGATATGCGCGCCAACATGGTCAGCTATCTCGAACTGCGTTATCGCCTGATGCCTTACATCTATGCCACTGCTTCGGACATCTATTACAATTCGGGCACGATCATGCGCGGCTTCGCCATGGACTTCCCGAACGACGCCAAGGCCAAGAACGTCAGTGACGAATATATGTTCGGCAAATCCTTCCTGGTGGCGCCGGTGACCGCCTATGAGGCGCGTTCGCGTGACGTCTATCTGCCGGCGGGAGCGGGCTGGTATAACTACTACACCGGCGAACGCTTTGATGGTGGCGCTTCGATCACGGTCAAGGCGCCGCTCGATCAGATACCTCTGTTCGTCAAGGCGGGCTCGGTGGTGCCGATCGGTCCGGTGACCCAGTATGTCGATGAAAAGCCCGACGCCCCGATCACGATCAACGTCTATACCGGCGCTGACGGCAGCTTCAGTTTCTACGAAGATGACGGCGTGTCGAATGGCTATGTCCGCGGCGAGTTCTCGCGTATCCCGCTGAACTATAACGACAAGACCGGCGAACTGACCATTGGCGCACGCAGCGGCAGCTACAAGGGCATGGTCACCAATCGCACCTTCCGCGTCCGCTTCGTCAAGGCGGGCGTGGCCAGTACGGCCTATGACGCCTTCGACAAGGATGTGGTTTATACGGGCGCGGCAGTCGTCGTGAAACGCTAAAACGTTTTATATAAACTCTGCGTGAAAAGGCCCGGTCATTGCGCCCGGGCCTTTTTGCGTCTGCCGAGTTTTCTGTTAATCTTATGACATATGTGGATATGTATCGCGCCGTCGTCATCCAGAAGGGCGGGGCGCACCGTATAAGAGCGTTAACCCATTCTGAGGAAAGGCCACCGTTCATGACCACACAAACCGCCGTTGTTCCCTACGACCTGAAGGATCAGCCGTTTGCCGTGCGCAAGGGCGTAGAGACGCTGCAAAAGGTCTGGGAGTGTGGCACGATGGCGGTGGTCTTCCCTGATGGGCGCCAGATGACCCTGACCGGCAAGCAGCCGGGCCCGGCCGCCACCCTGTTGGTCAAGGACTTCAACTTCATGAAACGGGTGCTGAATTCCGGCGATATCGGCTTTTGCGATGGCTACAAGGAGGGGGAGTGGGACAGCCCGGACCTCGCCACGCTTCTGACCGTGCTGAGCCTGAATTCGGAAAAGCTCGGTCAGCTTTTCACCGGTAACATCATCACGCAGACGATCAACAATCTGCTCCATCATTTCCGCAAGAACACCAAGCAAGGCTCGAAGCGCAACATCTTCGAGCACTATGACCTGGGCAACAGCTTCTACGATCAATGGCTCGATCAGACCATGACCTACTCGTCGGCGCTTTTCTCCAAGGACCACAAGGATCTTAGCGCCGCCCAGACCGCAAAATATGCCAAGCTGGCCGAGATGGTCGATCTCAAAGCCGGTCAGCACGTTCTGGAAATCGGCTGCGGCTGGGGAGGTTTCGCGCAATACGCCGCCGAGGTGATCGGCGCGCGCGTGACCGGCGTCACCATCTCTCAGGCCCAACACGATTTCGCCGTTGAGCGCATGAAGCGCCTTGGCCTGTCCGATAAGGTCGAGATCGTGATGATGGATTACCGCGATATCAAAGGCAAGTATGACGCTGTGGTGTCGATCGAGATGTTCGAGGCGGTCGGTGAAAGCTACTGGGGCACCTATTTCAACAAGCTGCATGAGGTGCTTAAAAAAGGCGGCAAGGCCGGTTTGCAGATCATTACCATCGCCGACGATATGTTCGAGGATTACAAGTCGCGCGCCGATTTCATCCAGAAATACGTTTTCCCCGGCGGTATGCTGCCTTCCGCGCAAAAGCTGCTGGAGCAGACGCAAAATGCTGGCCTCAAGGCGATTTCCTCGTTCAAGTTCGGACTGGATTATGCCGAAACTCTGAAACAATGGGGTCAGCGTTTCGAGGAGGCGTGGAAGGAAGGGCGAATCCAGGGGTTTGACGCGCACTTCCGCAAGCTGTGGCTATTCTATCTGGCCTATTGCGAGGCCGGCTTCCGCGCCCAGCGCACCAATGTCGTGCACCTGGAACTACAACGCGCGGATTAGGTCATAGCTCATATCTTCCAGGCATTTCGCCTCGGCAAGGGCGAGCGCCCGCCGTGCACTTTTGCGCGAGCCCTGGGGCCTCTGAGCAAAAAATGCCTTGCCCGCCTCCTGTAAGGACGTTACCAACGGCCTCTGTTAAATGGCCAACGGCGAATCCGCGTTTTCGCGTTTTTGCTGGTTTGGGGGTTCGTTGCACGACGCACGTCACATCGAGCAAGCTAAAGCATCCACGGTCAGGCCGGGAGCGATCACCCTTGTGCGCCATGGCGAACCGGCGTTGTCGCGTCGCGTCAAGCTGGATTGGCGCGGCTATATCGAATGGTGGAAAAAGTACGACGAGGCCGGCCTGCTCGAAGGCCAGACCCCGCCGGCGCTGTTGCACGACTATGCCCGCGACGCCCGCTATATCTACTCCTCGACCTTGAGGCGCTCGATTGAGACCGCTCAGGCCATCTGCGGCGACCGCGCTTTCACCTCGCTGCCGGAACTGATCGAAGCGCCGCTGCCGCCACCGCATCTGCCCTCCTTTATCAAGCTGACGCCCAACTCTTACTCATGGGGGTTCTGGGCGCGGGTGTGCTGGTGGTATCTCAATATCCACGGCGATACAGAAGGGCGCGAACCGGCAAAGATACGCGCCCGCAAAATGGCTCAATTCCTCTATGAAAAAGCCAGCGAAGGCGGCGATGTGCTCGTTCTGGCGCACGGTTTTTTCAATCTGATGATCAGTATTGAACTGAAAAAAATGGGCTATATAAAAACACTGGAGCAGGGCTTTAAATACTGGGGCTGCCGGCGTTACGAACTAAGGAAGAAGCCATGAGCGAAACAGCCGAACTGTCCTTTGAAGAGGCCCTGAAACAACTCGAAAAGATCGTCAGCGAATTGGAATCCGGTCAGGCGCCGCTCGAAAAGTCATTGGCTCTTTACGAAGAAGGTGCGCGTCTTAAGAAGCTTTGCGAGGATCGCTTGGAAGCGGCGCGCCTGCAGGTCGAAAAGATTTCGCTGTCCAAGATCGGCGCCGTTGAAGGTGTGGCTCCGGCCGATTTTTCTTCTTAAGCGCGTTCAGATGCCGCGGGGCTACCTCGCATAAGCTCGGGCGGGCCTTGCCCTTGCCGGATTTAGACAATCCGGAGATGACAACTACGGATTACGGAGCCAAGCCATTTTGACCCCCATCGCCGCCAATTCAGACCTGCCGCCGCTGCAAATCCGCATGGCGGAAACGGCCGATCTGGTGACGATGGCGCTCGATCAGCTTTTGCCGCGCGGTGAGGGGCCGGAATCGCGCCTGACCGAAGCCATGCGTTATGCCGCGCTGGGGCCTGGCAAACGCCTGAGGCCCTTCTTCGCCTTGGAAGCGGCCCGCCTATTCGATGCCGATGAAAATTCGGTGCTGCGCGCCGCCTGCGCGCTCGAATGTATCCACGCCTATTCTTTGATCCATGACGATCTGCCGTGCATGGATGATGACGATATCCGCCGGGGGCAACTGACCGTTCACCGCGCCTATGATGAAGCCACCGCCGTTCTGGCCGGTGATGCTCTGCAAAGCGTCGCGTTTGAAATCCTGTCGCACGAAGATACTCACGAAGATGCGCAGGTGCGCGTCGAGCTCATCCGCATGCTGGCCGTAGCCTCCGGCGCGCAGGGTATGGCCGGTGGCCAGATGATCGATCTGATCGGCGTGTCCGATGATCTCGGCGGCGTGGCGCGGATGCAGCGCCTGAAAACCGGCGCGCTTATCGTCTATGCCTTCCAGATTCCCCTGATTATCGCCGATGCGCCCGAAAAGGACGGCATGGCCATTATGCACTTTGCGCAGGACCTGGGGCTCGCCTACCAGATCGCCGACGACGTGCTTGATGTCGAAGGCGATCCCGATCTGCTCGGCAAGGCTTCGGGCGGCAAGGATGCAGCCAAGGGCAAGACCAACTTTGTCACCTTGTTGGGGCTTGATGAGGCGAAGGCCCGCGTGCAGATCCTGGCGGAACAGGCCAAGTCGCGTCTGGAAATTTTCGGCGCAAACGCACGATACTTGCGCGATAGTGTTGACTTCGTTCTTAATCGGCGCAACTGAGTTTCATGTCTACTGTTACGCCAGCAACGGGTTGCGTTTGAATGCCTGAGACCCCCATTCTCGATACTCTCGAACAGCCCGAAGCCATCCGGGATCTATCGGTGCCGCAGGTTAAGCTGCTGGCCGAGGAAGTCCGTGCCGAGACCATCGACGTGGTGTCGAAGATTGGCGGCCATCTCGGTTCGGCGCTGGGCGTGGTCGAACTGACTGTGGCCATCCACCACGTGTTCGAGACTCCCAAAGATATTTTGATATGGGATGTCGGCCATCAGTGCTATCCGCACAAGATCCTGACCGGCCGCCGCGACCGTATCCGCACCCTGCGCCAGGGCGGCGGGCTGTCCGGCTTCACCAAGCGTTCTGAAAGCGTCTACGACCCCTTCGGCGCGGCACATGCCGCCACCTCGATTTCGGCGGCGCTCGGTTTCTGCGCGGCGCGTGACCAGAAGGGCGAAAGCAACAAGGTCATCGCGGTCATCGGCGACGGTTCGATGAGCGCCGGCATGGCCTATGAGGCGATGAACAACGCCGCTGAGACGACCAAGAATTTGACCGTCATCCTCAACGACAACGATATGTCGATCGCTCCGCCGGTGGGGGGGATGAGCGCCTATCTGGCCAATCTGGTGTCCGGCGGCGCCTATCAATCTTTACGCCGCTGGGGCAAGTCGGTGGCCGAACGCCTGCCGCGCCCGTTGTTTGAGATGGTGCGCAAGTCCGAAGAACTGTCTCGCACATGGGTGACCGGCGGTACCTTTTTTGAGGAACTCGGCTTCTACTATGTGGGTCCGATCGACGGTCACAATATGGAGCATCTCCTGACCGTTTTGAAGCGCGTCAAGGACATCAATGACCGCCCGGTGCTGGTCCATGTGGTGACGCAAAAGGGCAAGGGCTACGGCCCCGCCGAAACCTCGCCCGACAAGTATCACGGCGTCGCCAAGTTCGATGTCATCACCGGCGAACAGGCCAAGCCGAAAGCCAACGCGCCGAGCTATACCGATGTCTTCGCCTCCGAACTAATCAAGCAGGCGCGTGTCGACCCGAAGATTGTCGCCATCACCGCTGCCATGCCGTCCGGCACCGGTCTGGATCGATTCGCCGAGGTTTTCCCGGCGCGCACCTATGATGTCGGGATCGCAGAGCAACACGCCGTCACCTTTGCCGCAGGCCTGGCGGCGGATGGCATGAAGCCGTTCTGCGCCCTCTATTCAACTTTCCTGCAACGTGGTTACGATCAGGTGGCGCACGATGTCACCTTGCAGAACCTGCCGGTGCGCTTCGCTATCGATCGCGCCGGTCTGGTTGGGGCCGATGGCGCCACCCACGCCGGAACCTTCGATATCGGCTATCTCGGCGCCTTGCCGAACATGATGATCATGGCGGCCGCCGATGAGGCCGAGCTGGCGGCGATGATCGCTACGGCCACAGCCTATAATGATGGACCGTCCGCCTTCCGCTATCCGCGCGGCGAGGCCACCGGTATCACCATCCCGGAGATGGCGTCACCTTTGGCCATTGGCAAGGGGCGAATCTTACGCGAAGGCTCAAAGGTCGCCATTCTGTCGCTCGGCACTCGCCTCGGCGATGCGCTCAAAGCGGCTGATATGCTGGCGGCGCGCGGTCTCTCGACCACCGTGGCCGATGCCCGTTTTGCCAAGCCGCTCGATAAGAATCTGGTGCTGCAACTGGCGCGTCACCACGAATGTCTGATCACGGTCGAAGAAGGCGCTGTCGGCGGTTTCGGCGCATTCGTTCTGCACTATCTGGCGGGCGAGGGCGCGCTTGACGCCGGTCTCAAGATCCGCACCCTGACCCTGCCGGACATCTATCAGGATCAGGATTCGCAGGCCAACCAGTATGCGCAGGCGGGCCTTGATGCGGCCGGCATTACGCTGACGGCGCTTAAAGCTCTGAGGCTGGAAGACGTTCAGAGCCTGAAAACTTTGAAAATTTAAGAAAAGGCGCTTCGTTTGAAGCGCCTTTTCAGTTTAGTTGGACAAGATGATCGAAGCAATGAGGCCGCCGGCAACAGCGGCCAGGACGTAATTGTCATCGACCCGGCGCCATTCGTAGCCGCGTGGCGGCTGGCGAAGGTGGTGATGGCGATAGTCTACGTAATAGCCGCGATTCCAGTCATGGTAGGAGACGTAGCCGCCGCGGCGCCAGTCGGAACGGTCGCGCCAGCCGGAGCGGTAGCCGCGATTGTAGTCGCGGCGGTCGTCGCGGCGTTCATACCGGTCATACCGGTCATACCGGTCATATCGATCGTGACGGTCATAACGATCGTATCGGTCGCCGCGATCGTGGCGGTCATAGCCGCGTTCATACCGGTCGTGGTCGTGGCGTGGTTCAGCCGAGGCGGCGCCGCCGAAAGCAAGTGTACCGGCGAGGAAAGCTAAGGCCGTGGATGTAAGAAGGCGTTTCATGGCGATCTCCTTTGTGTGTTGCCCCATTGAGCTCACGCTAAGCTTTGCCACCTGAACCCGGCATGAACATGGTGGTTAAGTTTGTTCATCTTTCGAAAAGACCTTATCTACTCGGGCTATGGCGTAAAAAACGCCGGACGATCTGACGCCAAACCAGCCGTCAACCACCATGCCCAGGGCGGCAATATCCTGTGCCAGGCCGCGACTCATGCGGGCTTCAAGGCCATGACGCACCTCGATATAGGGCCTGAAACCGTCTTCGTCATTTTCAAAACGCAAGGGATGGTCTGCGCCCGCCGTCACCACATCGCCGACGCTCGTACGAAAGGTGAGGGCACCGTCGCTGGCCGTCATCTCCACGGCGATAAAAGGTACATCCTCGACAGTAATTCCGACCTTCTCAACCGGCGTGACCAGAAAATAGGCGTCCTCTTCTTTACGCAGGATGCGGGCGAACAACTGCACCATGGCAGTCCGCTCAATGGGTGTGCCGTTGTAGAACCACGTGCCATCAGAGGCGATGCGCATATCGATATCGCCGCAAAAGGGCGGATGCCAGCGCTCGACCGGTGGCAATGATCCTTGGGCCTGTGCATCGGCATAGAGGCGCGTCAGGTCCATTACACCACGGCCTGTTCGGCGTTGGCTTCTGTTGTGCCGGATCGCAACAGATTGACCCAGTTTTCAGCTATATCGAGCGTAGCGGCACGCACCTCATCGACCACGGCGGCGAACAGGTCGAAACCCAGCGGCAGGGTGTCGTATCTTCGATAGAGCGTTTGGGTGCGCGCGGCACTCAGGCGCTTGACCAGCAGCTCGCCCTGCGCCGCCAAGGGATCAAGCCCGGCCGAGATGACGAAGGTCTTTGGCTGACCATTGATCAGGGGCTCCAGCGCAGGCGAAATGCACGGATCGTCGAGGTTGGTGCCGGCACCGGCATAGTGGCTGATCATGGTATCAAGGTCGCCCGTGGTGAGCGGCCACATGCCTAATGAGGCCCCTGCCTTGATTTGGGTATCGGAAAGATCGACCAGCGGCGTAATCAACAGTTGACCGGCGGACGTGGGCTTGAAATCGCGGCGCAGGTCGAGCGATAGCCGCAGGGCCAGATTGGCGCCCATCAATGCGCCGCCGACCGCCACGCGACCGGACTTGGCGCCCAGCCGGAAAGCGTTGCTTTGCGCCCACTCGAACGCTGTTCGGGCATCATCGAGCGCGGCGGGAAAGCGGTTGGCGGGAGCCAGCCGATAATCCGGCAGAAAAATAGGGCAGCGGGCTTCCTGAGCGAGCAGGGCGCAGAAGGCCTTGCTGAGATCGTGGCCGCCAAGGACGCCGCCGCCCTGGTGGAAAAAGACGAGCAGGGGGGCATCTTCGGAAATACGCGCGGGGCGGATCAGCAGTCCGCCGATCGGCGCTACGCCGCCAAAGGTTGAGCCTGCCGCGTCGGCGCCGATCTGTTCGTACCTGACCCGGAGATTATCGGGCACACCGAAAAGGCTGGTGGCGTCCTGCCAGGCCTGACGTGCGCTCTCCAGACTGCGGTTGGTGAGGCTGAGGCCCGTGCGTCCGGACGGCGGGGTGAACAGGCTGCGCCACAAAAACTGGATCTGCGGATCAAGCGTGCGGCCCTGGCTATAAACGACGCCACCGCCTGACAGGCCGCGTAACACCGGCGCGGGCAGGCTAAGCGCTTTTTTCAGCAGCCAGGTGTTCAGTCCGGACGTGTTCCAGGTGTTCGCAAAGGTGGGCATAAGGCCTCAAGGGAAGTGGAGGACTCGAGTCTAGCACTATTCAACCCTCGTCAAAACGCTCAATTTCCGGCGTCTGACGGGCAGAAATCCCGCGAAAGGCCAAAAAGTGGGACATTTTGGCAAGATCCTCAGTAAAATGCGCGCGAGATTCGCCAAATCAGGTGCATTTTTGTTTGACCATCTCAAAAACCTACGTCTTAATATCGGCACAATCCGTTAGTCTTGCTGCCTATGCTTAAGGGATTTTAAGGGTTTTGGCTTCGTGCCGGTCCTTTGAATCTCGCCCGCTGCTACCGAGCTACACGATTGTCTTGTGAGGGGTGAAAGCCTCACGCCTCGTAACAGCTTCGAGATCCAAGGAGAGCGACATGGCCGAAGGTACGGTAAAATGGTTTAACACCACAAAGGGCTTTGGTTTCATTCAGCCCGCAGAAGGCGGCAACGACGTCTTCGTTCATATCTCGGCGGTTCAGCGCGCAGGCCTGCAAGGCCTCGCCGATGGCCAGAAGGTTTCCTACGAACTGCAAAGCGAACGTGGCAAGACCGCCGCGGTCGATATCCAGCTTCTGTAAGAGACGCATCTATATCTGAGATAGAAAAGCGCAGGCGGCGTCACGCGGCCTGCGCTTTTTTGTAACCTCTGCTAGCCCTTGGCTGTGGCCGTCAGCATAGCCTTAATGTCAGCTTGGCTAAGTCCTTCCTCTCGATAGTCACGCAGAGATTTTGAACCCTTGCGCTTGGCGAGCCGGCGCCCCTCAGCATCGAGCAGCAGGGCATGATGGTGGTAAGCCGGTGTCGGCAGGTCGAGCAGGGCCTGCAACAGCACCTGCGTGTGGGTGGCATCGTAGAGATCGTGACCGCGCACGACATGGCTGATCCCCTGACGTGCATCGTCGATGACCACGCAGAGATGGTAGGCGACGCCGATATCCTTGCGGCCGAGAATGACATCGCCATTGATCGCCGGATCGGTTTTCCGCACCTCGCCCTTTTCCATAAAACTCAGGGTATCGTAACGGCTGCCCAGCACATCGCGCGCCGCCTCAAGCGATAACCGCCAGGCTGGATTGGCGCCGGCGCCATTGGTCACGCTCTCGCCTTGTGGCGCGCTCAGAGCCGCTTCGGCCTCGCCCTTGCGGGTCTTGTGGTCGGCATAGAGTACGCCCATGGATCGCAGGCGTTCGAGCGCCTCGGCATAATCCGGCAGGTGCTCGCTTTGGCGCAGAACCGGCTTCGGCCATTCCAATCCCAGCCACTCCAGATCCTCATAGATCGTCCATTCATAGGGCGGACGGCAGCGCGTATGGTCGATGTCCTCGATACGCAGGATAAAGTCTCCACCCTTAGCCCGCGTCATATCGAAAGCGGTCAGGGCGCTATAGGCATGACCAAGATGCAGGTATCCGGTGGGGGAGGGCGCGAAGCGTGTCAACATAGGGGCATCATAATGAAGCGCCGCAAAAAATTCATAAAAAATACCAGTTTCTTTTCTGTGGAATCGGGCCCAAACTATCCACAGTCGCTACCTGCTTGTCATAAGGAGGATACGTCTTCAAACATTTTGATACCTGTAGAGTGCTTCGCCCTTCGTGCTGTCTCCTGAGCAGGAGATCGTCATGCAGGTTCTGAAAAGCCCCCCTTCGGATTGGCGCGCCCTTGTGCTCAATGCCGATTTCCGTCCTCTGTCCTATTACCCCCTGTCGACCAAGCCGTGGCAGGAGGTTGTGAAGGCCGTTTTTGAAGGCCGGGTCGATGTGGTGTCGACCTACGATATCGAAATCCACTCGCCGTCGATGAAGATGCGGCTGCCGAGCGTGGTGTCGCTGAAGACCTACATCGATCAGAACCGTCCGCCGGCTTTTACGCGCTACAATGTGTTCCTGCGCGATCAGTTCTCCTGTCAGTACTGCGGCATTGATGAAGATCTAACCTTCGATCATGTCGTGCCCGTATCGCAGGGTGGCAAGTCGAGCTGGACCAATATCCTCACGGCCTGTGCCCCATGCAACTTGCGTAAAGGGGGAAAAACTCCCCAGCAGGCACGCATGATGCCGACAAAAAATCCACACCGCCCGACAATGTATCAGCTTCAGGAACTGGGGCGGCGTTTTCCCCCTAACTATCTTCACGAAAGTTGGATAGACTACCTGTACTGGGATACGCTACTGGAAGGCTGATCGTCTTTCACATGGCGAATGGGGCTGGGTATAGATGTCGTCTGAGACACCATCACCTGTGCGGTTCATCCTCGATGAACGCCGCTTCGGACTTGTGTCGTTTCCGCGGCCCAAGGGGCGGACGCGTATCCCGCTGGAGCCGTTGCAAGGTGCACTCGAGGCGACGCTTGGCGTACGGTTCGAGATCAAGCGCGAACGCCTGTTCGGCCCAAAGATCCTTAGCTTTATGTATATGGGCGAGCGCGTGAAACTACGTTTGCAGGATAGCGGCGACGCCCAGATCGATCTCGGCGCGGTCGATGACGATGTGCGCGAAATCATCCTGGAGCACATCCGCCAGAGCCATGATTTTGAAGCCCTTTGAAAGTATGGATGCTCTGTCGGTGTTACGCCGCCTGACGGATTTCAGGCCGCTGTTGTGTCTTTTCATCGCCTTCTGCGCCTGGCCGGTGGTGGCTGGCATGTACCATATGATCACCCATCACGCGTGGATGCTGATGGATATCGACGCGGTGCTGTGCGGCGCCAAGACCCTGGCTTCTGGTCATTCGCCCTATGCCATCCATCCGCCCACCTGCGCGGGCGTCCGGCCGGCGGCCTATGTCTATGCGCCGCAGGTAGCGTACCTGTTCATGCCCTTCATCGATCATTTGGGCATACCCGGCACGCGCACCCTGTTCCTGTGGGTTTTGCTGTGGCCGGCCACCCTGTTCCTGTTGTGGTTCGCCTTGATCAAGAGGTTTGCGGATATCGACATGCGCTGGCGCTGGCTCGGTTTCGCCGCCCTGACGCCCATGACTTTCCTGTGCGCCAATGTTGGCATCGTCATGCATGCCATCGTTTTGGCCAGCCTGTTTTTCTTCCGCAACAAGGAAGGCGAACTGTCGCGCTGGCCTTTCACCGCCGCCGTTCTTTTGTGCTCCTGTGTCAAGCCGACCTTTCTGGTCTATTTCATCGTTTTCATGCTGGATGACGTGGCGCTGTGGCGACGCGCTTTCGCCTTTGGCTGGCGCGCCGTGGCGGGGATCGGCGTTAATCAACTCATGATCCTGACAGATGGTCATTTCGGCAAGGCATGGCAGAAGACCCTGCATTCCGTCACCCTGGCGCGTCAGCCCGGCATGGGCTGGTTCGAACTGACCAATTTCGTCTTCCACGTGCCGGGCAAGTCGGACCTGAACTGGCAACTGGCTCTGGGCTTCATGCTGGTTATGGGCCTGGCTGGCATGGCGATCGCGCACTGGGGCCGGATGGACGACGACGAGCGGCTGTTGTTCGGCATGGGCCTGGCGCCGCTGATGACGCCGCGCATCCTCGATTACGATATGATCCTGATTGCCCCTTATGCCGCGCTTCTGATGGCCATCGCGTATCGGGTCGGCGGCGGGATTTTCCGATTTGTCATGTCGTGGATTTTCGCCGGCTGGATGATCTGGGGCGTCTGTTCCTATATTTTCAAGATCGAGGCGTGGCACCGCACACCCATGGCGATGTTACTGTTCGGTTGCCTGACCGTGATCGTGGCCCTGCGCGCCGTAGCCGGGCATTTCGGCCTGAAAGCCGAAGCCGAACCGGAACCTAGCCCGCAAACGTGAAGTAGATCATAAAGCCGGCGGCCGCGGTCATGAGCAGCAGGGCCAGGCCGCCAAACAGGTTCGACCAGCCGCCGTTGGTGAACTTGCCCATCACCTTTTTATTGTTGGAAATGTGCAGCACAATGGCGATGATCACCGGTGAGGTGACGCCATAGAGGATGGCCGACCAGATCAGCGCCTGAATCGGGCTGATCCCGACATAGTTGATGCCGAGGCCGACCAGCAGAGACAGAATGATGACGGCATAAAAGGCGGGCGCTTCGTGCAGACGTTTGTCGAGGCCTTCTTCCCAGCCGAAGGTCTCGGAAATAATGTAGGACAGCGAGCCGCTCAAAACCGGAATGGCCAGGAAACCGGTGCCGATGATGCCGATGGCGAAAAGATAGTAGGCGCCGGCGCCGGCGATCGGCTCCAGCGCCTTAGCGGCCTGCTCGACCGTATCAATCTGGTGGATGCCGGCATTGAACAGCACGGTGCCGGTGGTCAGGATGATGAAATACATGACGATATTGGAAAACAGCATGCCCATATCGACATCGAAGCCGACGTCTTCGATGTAGCGCTTATTGACCACGATGCGCTTGTCATGCTTGACGGTTTCCACCTCCATGGTGGCCTGCCAGAAGAACAGGTAGGGCGAAATCGTCGTACCAAGGATCGCCACAAGCACGCTGACATAGTCCTTGTTGAACTGTATCGCAGGGATGAAGGTATGCCGGGCTACGCTCACCCAATCGGTTTTGACCAGAAACGGCACAACCAGATAGACGAGCAGGATAGCGCATAGCCATTTCAGCACGGCCGCGAATTTGGAATAGGGCAAGGCGATGATAGCGACCAGCAACAGCGCCGTGAAAACCACGCTGAAGATGATAGGATGTACGTTCGGAAAGATCAGATTGGCCACAGCGCCCATGCCGGCGATATCCGCGCCGATATTGAGAATGATGGCGGGAAAGCTGAACAGCACCATCAACCACAGGATAGGCTTGGGGTAGTTTTTGCGCAGGATGCCGGTCAGGCCTTGCGCCGTGACCACGCCGATGCGTGCACACATTTCCTGCACGGCGGCCATCAATGGGAAGGTGATCAGCGCCGTCCATAGTGTCGTCAGACCATATTGCGCGCCGGCCTGGCTGTACGTGGCGATGCCGGAAGGGTCATCATCGCTGGCGCCGGTGATCAGGCCCGGTCCAAGCAAGTTCCATAACGCTTTCAAGCCCTTGGGCTTTTCTTTTTCGGGCTTGGCGTCTGGCAGTTCGATGACGGGCATGGCGACTTAGGTTCCCAAAGCGATGCACAGTCTATGCGGATTTGTTTATATTTTTTCGCTGATCTTGATAGCGACGCGGCATCCGGTTTTGATAAGGGCCGACAGCAGGGGATAGGCTGTCGCCTCGCGCGCCCCCTGATCGACGGCGCGATCATGGTGGCCGATCTCATCTTCGCGGAACTGCGTCAGACGCGCCGCCAGCGCCGGGTCGGACGGTTCCAGTTCAGCGATCTGCTTGGCATAATGATCAGCGATGACGCTTTCCACCGCCTCTGTACACGCGTGCGCGGCCTTTTCACCGAGCAGGGCGGTGCCGACGCCGAGGCCCAGCGCGGCCAGGCGCCAGACCGGTGACATGGCCGTGGGGCGAACATTCTTTTCGCGCATCAGCCCTTCGAAAGCATCGAGGTGGACCTGTTCCTCGCCCTGCATATGCTCGAACTGTTGGCTCAAGGCTCGCTTCGGCGTATCGGCGAAGACCATGCTCTGGCCCTTGTAGATATGAACGGCCGCAAGTTCGCCAGCATGATCGACGCGCAGGATTTCCTCCAGCCGGCGGCGCGAGGCGCCATGGCCGGGGCGAGGGGGAAGCGTTTTTGCAGCATCGGACATGGAACGCGCCTTTTAGTAAATCTTGCGCTTTGGCCGGAAACGCAGCGAAGCGATCAGGCTGAGCAGGGCCAGAATGGCTGAGACTATGGCGTTATAGCCCGCCATGCTGATGCCGAACATGCGCCATTGCGCCACATCGCACATCGGCGCCTTGGTGGTGGCGCCGGCGAGGAAGGCCGCCATCTGGTCAAGGCTGATCTCGGCACCCGAAGCGGTGCAGCTTTGCGGGCCGGTCCACCATTTCAGTTCGACGCCGGCATGGAAAAGGGCGATGGCCGCGCCGGTGGTGAAAATGGCGAACAGCACGAACGAGAAGACGCGCGGCGGTCCCTTGGCGCCGGTGAAAAGCGCCCAGACGCTGGCCACCAGAGAGACGCCGACGGCGATCCAGTAGACATCGCGCTGTTTCAGACAGAGATGACAGGGACTCAGGTGGGCAAACAACTGGAAGGACCAGGCTGTGGCCAGCATAGCCAGCGACAGGACAAGCGCCGTAATGCTCCACCAGCGGCTGAAGACGAGGGCCAGACGTTTACCGAACTTGTTCGATTTGGGGGCGTTCATGGGGCTCAGTGCGGAATGAATTTGATGGCGAGAATCCCTAGCACGAGCACGGCCACGGCAATAGTCCCGACAAGATAGAAACGCTTTTCCAGCAATTCTGTGATTTCAGGACCGAATTTCTTCACCAGCGCCGCAACCGCAAAGAAGCGGATCGAACGTGTAAGGGTCGAGGCGATAAAAAACCACAGGAGGCTGAACTGCGCCAGACCGGCGGCGATGGTCACCAGCTTGTAAGGAATAGGCGTCAGGCCCTTCATGAAGATCAGGCCAACGCCCCACTTGGCGAACCAGGTATGAAATTCGGCAAGACCATCGGCATGACCGAACAGGGCCAGCAGCCATTGACCGAGCGGTTGGGCATAGTAGCCGATGGCGTAGCCCAGAAAGCCGCCGAGCACCGAGGCGATCGAGCAGATCGCGGCGGTGCGCCAGGCGCGCTCGGGTTTGGCCAGCACCATAGGGATCAGCATGGCATCGGGCGGGATGGGAAAAAAGGACGCTTCGGCAAAAGAGACGACGGCTAGAACTTTTTCGGCGTGTTGTGTGCCGGCCAGTTTCAATAGCCAGTTGTAAAGTCGTTTAAGCACGTAAGCTCCTGAAAATACGAACAGGTCAAACCCTTACCAGTAGTTCGCCGGCTTGTCGCCTGCACGCAGACCTCAGAGGCTAAAAAATCAAATTACAGCGTTCTGCGTTAGCTGAGGTAGAGCCTATCTTAACAATAACTGATTTGTAATTGGCCTTCCGTCAGGGCAAAGAGTAATTTCCCTACGAAGGAACCGTTTAATGTCTCAAGATGCTTTGATTCTGGATGAGTATGTACCCTACCGCCTCGCCGTGGCATCAAGCGCGGTCAGTACGCTGATCTCCACCCTTTATGACAGCCTTTACGGTCTCAAAATACCGGAATGGCGGCTGATCGTGGTTTTGCGCGAGGATGGTCCGTCGACGCAGCAGGCTCTGGTCAAGCGCGCCGGCATGGATAAGGTGACGATTTCTCGCGCCGCGCAAGCCCTGGCCAAGCGCCGCCTGATCACCCGCGCGCCGCATGAGCATGACGGGCGTTCGCACCATCTGATTCTGACCAGTGAGGGGGAGCGTTTGTTTGCCGATGTGGCACCGGCGGCGGTTGAGTATGAAAAGCTGATGCTTGCCGATTTTTCGTCGGAAGAAGTCGCCATCATGAAGCGTCTGCTGCGCCGGATCGAGGACGCAGCGCTTAAGGCGCAGGCTGGCGCCGAGGCGTAAAACCACTGGCTTCGCAAATTAGGCGTTGTGTACTGGCTTCCCCTTTGGCAATCTGTTAACCCTTAGTATCAGAGTTGCAGCGCGTTGAGGGGAGGGTTCGACATGCACGATGATTTTGATGCGCCGACGCAAGCCCCCAGCGACTTTCCGGCCGATCCGATCGTGCAGCATGATCTGCTGTTCTGGGCCTTGGTCACCATTGGTCTGATCGTTCTCGCCTGTGTCCTCACCGTTCTTTTCAAGGAAGCTGAGCGTCGCGTGCGCAACGGTTTGGGCGATGCCATCGATGGCCGGGCCAAGGTGGTGCTGAAGGCGCTGTCCCATGCGGCGCGCGCCCGTCAGGACGAGCAGGTGGCGCAGACGCAAGCGGCCAGTGACGCCATTGCCGAGAATTTCGGCCAGACGCTGAAACTCAGCGCTGACCTGAATAAGGTGGTCGATAAACTCAACAAGGCGCTCGAAGGCACGGTCGAGAAGGATGCGCCTCATGCCGGCCACGGTGGCGGCCCCGTCATGGCGGGCGGCACGGTGATCAATATCGCGGTTAATAACGGCACGGCCACGGCCGGTGATGCCGGGGGGCATAGTGCCCCGCCAGTCCATGCGCCGCCTCATGCCGTTGGTGAACCGGATATGATGAGCCCGGAAGAAAAGAGCGAATCGCTGTGGAAGGCGGTTCAGAAGCTTTTCAGCTACTGGAAAAATCTCAATGTGGTGACAGCAGCCTTCCGTGCGGCGCAGCAGCAGCTTATGTTCTCCGAGCGCTGGATCGATCCGCGTAATGACGATCGCAGCCCCTTCCAGAAGCCGAGGGCCGACTGATGCTGCTGGCTCAGGGAATCGACAGAGGTTTTGAAGAACCATTTGATGCGCCGGATATTGATCCCAGCTATTACGGGCCGCATATCGACCTGTGGGTGCTCGTCCTGATCGGTGTCGTG
Organism: Asticcacaulis benevestitus DSM 16100 = ATCC BAA-896; assembly: GCF_000376105.1. Lineage (GTDB taxonomy): Bacteria > Pseudomonadota > Alphaproteobacteria > Caulobacterales > Caulobacteraceae > Asticcacaulis > Asticcacaulis benevestitus. Next base: position 36,615 of record NZ_AQWM01000010.1, on the reverse strand, counting down.
TTGGGCGTGGTCATGGCGATCTGCGCCGGTGGGCTCTATGCCGGTCGTCAGCGTGGCCTGCGCCGTCTGGCCGCCGATCGGCTGGCTTCGGCGGAGGCCATATACGCCAGTGTGCGCTATTATCTCGATCGCGCGCTGAAATCATCCGGTGGCGTGATTCTGGAGCGTGGCCGCGAGGTCGGCGATCTGATCGAGGCGCGTCTTGGCTATGTGCTGGCCCTGACCAACAAGCCCGGCAAGATCATCCAGTCGCTCGACAAGGCGCTGGAGGGCAAGGCGACAGGGCCAGCCCCAGGACCGGCGCCGGCCAAGGTCAAGGTGGCCTTGCCGACCGATGCCCATTACCTCGAAGTCTGGAAGGCCCTGCAGGCGCTCAACACCTACTGGAGCGACAAGCCGAAGATCATGGCCATGATTATCGCGGCGCAGGACGAACTGGAACGCAAGCCGCGTAAAGAGATCAAGCCGCTGCTGAAAAAGCCGGAATCCGTGTCAAAGACGATCGAGGCCGCCGTGGCCGGTGCGCTCAAAGATGCCGACACGGCAGGAACCGCGCCCGTGATCACCCCTGAACCGGTGCCAGATCCAACGCCAGACCCGACACCACCACCACCTGCACCGAAGCCGCGTGGCAAGCTTCCGGCGCACAAGCGCAACATGCTGGCTTAAAGCGGCTGTCTGCGTCCCTTATGGTGACCTTACATAAGGGTTGCCTGATCCTTGGTTCATCCTTATGGGCTTGTGACAGTAACGTCGCAAACATCGGCGTAAGTCTGTAGATCGATCCCTCAATAATGGAGAATCTCTCGTGTTGAAAAAAGTCCTCGCCCTGGCCTTTATGATGTCGCTGGCCGCGTGCAGCAATCCGGACAAGCCGGCGCAATCGGCAGCCAAGATTTCAGGCGCCGGCGCTACCTTCCCCGCACCGCTTTATACGGCATGGGCAGGACAATATAAGACAACGGGTGGCGCTGAGTTGAACTATCAGGCCATTGGTTCCGGCGGCGGCATCAAGCAGATCGAAGCTAATACGGTTGATTTCGGTGCCACCGACAAGCCCTTGAAGCCGGAAGAACTCGACAAGGCCGGACTTTACCAGTTCCCCACGGTCATGGGGGGCATCGTGCCGATCGTCAACCTGACGGGCGTTGAGCCAGGTAAACTCAAGCTGACCGGCGCGCTGCTGGCCGACATTTTCCTCGGCAAGGTCACCAAGTGGAATGATGCCGCCATCGCTGCCCTGAACCTTGACGTTAAGCTGCCGGCCACGCCGATCACGGTCGTCCACCGCTCCGATGGTTCTGGCACATCCTTCCTGTTCACCACCTACCTGTCGTCGCAATCACCGGAATGGCAGTCAAAGGTCGGCGGCTCCGATACGGTGGAGTGGCCGGTTGGCCTGGGCGGCAAGGGCAATGACGGGGTCGCGGCCTTCGTCAAGCAAACCGAAGGTTCCATCGGCTACGTCGAATACGCCTATGCCAAGAAAACCGGTGGTGCCTATGCGGTTCTGCGCAACAAGGCCGGTCAGTTCCCCGCACCCGGCGGCGCGTCCTTTGCTGCGGCCGCGGCGAGCGCCGACTGGACCAGCGCCAAGGGCAACTATCTCCTGTTGCTTGATCAGCCGGGCGAAGGCACGTGGCCGATCACCGGCGCCACCTTCATCCTGATCCACAAGGAGCAGGCCGATGCCGGCAAGGGCGCAGCGGTGCTGAAATTCTTCGACTGGGCCTATGCCAAGGGCGACGGCAACGCTTCCGAACTGGATTACGTGCCGATGCCGGAGACGGTGAAATCGATGGTGCGTGGGCAATGGTCCGCCATTGTCGCCAAGGGCAAGCCGGTCTATCAGCCCTCGGCGTCTTAACGTCTAAAGTGATCCTGCTAGGCCTTGAGGCGGCGACTGAAATAGACGCTGCTCCAGACCAGCAGGATCAAGCCCAAACCGGCCGTGCCGTAGGCTGCACCCATCAGGAATTGCGTCCACGGAAGGGTCAGGCCGCTGAAATTCTTGAACAGCAGCAAGGCCGTTGAGCCGAGATAGCCGCTGGCGTCGGCGACGTAGATCAGGAAGCCGGCCGTACCGACCATGCCGCTGGCGGCAAAGAAGCGGTCGAACAACAGGCCGTTGAACGGCGTATAGGCGAGATAGAGACCTCCACCCAGCAGTACCATCCACGTTACCGGACCGAGCAAATGGGCCTGATAAGCCAAGGTGGAGGCGCCCGCCAGCACCAGGCCAATACCGATCATGACGAGATTGGCCAGGAAGGCCATACGGTTGTTACGGAAAACGGTGAGCAGCGCCATGGCGCAGAGCACGACGATGCCGATCGGCAGTTCAGATACCGTGAAGATGCTGGCGCTGTCCTTGAAGCCGAGATCGGTCCAGATTTCAGCAGCGAAGTTGTCACGAAAATCGCGCAGGGCTGTCAGACCAACATAGATCACGACGAGGGCGATCAGGCCGGGCGCGAAGGCGGAAAAGGCGGCCTTGCGCGCAGCCTTGTTCATAGGCGCACGCACGATACGGGCGGCTTCGTCTTCGGGTGAGGGGGGCGGCAGTTGCGACAGGCCGAGCACGCAGATCAGCAGAAGCGGGGCGAAGATCAGGCCCGTAACCGCCGGCATCCAGAATTCGCCGGCGATGCCTTGCAGCATGACCCATTTGCCGACCGATTTAACGACGCCCGACGAGACGATGAAGCTGGCGCACAGGATAGAGCCGAGGATTTCCGAGACGCGGCGGCCTTCGAGGAAGCCGAACACCAAGCCCCAGATCAGACCGAGCGACAGGCCGTTGAAGAACAGGGCGGCGATGTTGTAGGGCGCTGGCACGGCAGCGAAGGCCACCAGCATAAGCTCAGCAAAGCCGATCAGCATCAGGATGGCGATGGCGCGATAACGCCCCGGCAGTTCGGAGATGACCTTGACGCCGATGACCTTGGAGAGCGCGTAGCCAAAGACCTGCGAGATGACCAGAGCGATTTTGTAATCGACGACGAACCCCGCCACATCGGCGAAGCTGGCCACGGCGAAAGGCTTGCGATAGGCGTACATGGCGAAATAGGCGCCGAACGCCATCAGTCCGCCATAAAGGGCAAAGACCGCCGGCGGCGCCTTGGCCAGCCATCCCTGAAAACCGGAGAGTTTACCCGACGTGGTCAGGGGGGCGTCGATGCTGCTCATATAAGGCTCCTAAGGCCGGATAGGGTCGGTTTGGACGCCGGGACGTTCACCGGAGGCAATACGCCCTTCGATTTCAGGCAACAGGCGCGCGATATCGGCGACGCTGTTCACAACGTAATCCGCACCGGCCGCCTGCAAGGCATCCGCAGATGCCGCTACACGGCTTATGCGATCATCGTGTGACAGGGCGTTGAAGTCGGCGAAATCGAGTCCGACGCCATTGCCGCAGGCCGCCACGCCTATGGTCCAGACGCCGGCTTCGCGGCCTTCGATAATGCCGACGGTGGCATCATCAACCTTGACGCAGGCGCGCGCCGGCCAGACACCAAGATCTACCATCGCCTTCCACGTCATCAGCGGCGAGGGGCGTCCCTCGGCGGTTTCCCCGGCGCAGACGACCAGATCAGGCGCATAGCCCTGCGCCGCCGCATTGGGCAGGATGCCGCGCATCATCTCGCGGCTGTAGCCCGTGCCTGAACCGATGCGGACGCCTTTCGAGCGCAGCAGGGTCACCAGATCGACCGCGCCGGGGATGATGACGGCGCATTCGGTGGCGGCCTGTTCCATCAAGGGGCCGATAGCCTCGAACAGGTGGTCGATATCGGCGGGGCCCGCCTCTGCGCCTTTCAGTTCACGCCAGGCCGTGCGCATCGGTTCGCGGCCGAGGATGGCGGTGATGTGGGCGCGTTTGGCCATGCCCATGTCGGCGCGGGCCTCGGCGGCGGACAGGTCGATGCCTTCCAGAGCGAAGACCGATTGCAGGGCGCGCACCGGCGCCATGCTACCGAAATCGACCATGGTGCCGGCCCAGTCGAATACGAACGCCTTGATGGGAGAAGTCATGAGTGCCTCAGAAGGTGGAGAAGGTTTTTTCAGCGATGGCGAAGGCGGTAGACGCGCCCGCGCCGCAGGTGACGACGGCCAGCCGGACATCCGGCATGGGTGTGTCGATGAGATAGAGACGGTCGGGCGCTACGGCATAGGTGCCGGTCCAGCGCTCGATGACCGGCGGGGGGGCGCCCAGAACGGCGTGATATTCATCCAGGATAAGCCGGTCGGTGGCCTCGGAGGCGAAGGGCAGAGGGCCGTCGCCATAGACATGGCTGTCGCCGACCACGAGCGAGCCATCGGCGTTCTGCACCACAATCAGGTGGACGCCTTGCGCCAGTTGTTCGGCGTGTTCGGCTTGCAGTCGGGCTTTCAGCGCGGCGGCTTCGGACAGGTCGGCATAGCCGAGATAGCGGATCAGGCTGAGATCGGACATGACCGCACCGGGCAGTCGAAAGCCGGGATCGGCCAGGCGCAGCATCTGTAACTGGCAGCGCGAGATGTGTGCGGCCCTGATGCGATCGGCGAACAGGCCATTAAGGTCATCACCGGGGCAAACAATGATGCGTTCGGCCAGAATCGTGCCGATCGACGTTTCCAGCCTGCCGCTGTCGATGCCGGTAACCGACACGCCATAACGCAACGTGGCGCGTTCGCCGAGCCAGGCGCTGAGCTTCGGAATGGCGGTGCGCGATTCAACGCGGATATCGTGTGCTGAGTGCAGGACGAGCCGCTGGCCATCGGCCAGAAAAGGCGCTTCGGCAGGCGGCATCAGGCGGCAGCCTTCACCCATTTCGGTATCAATAAAGGCGCGCAACACCGCTTCCGATTCGGCATAGCGCGCGCTGACATAGAGACCGCGCTGCTCGACGGCGATGCCGGCATGCGGCGCGACTTCCAGCCAGAGATCGCGCGCCCGCATGGCCAGCGCATGAAACTCGCCGCGCTGCTGCCCGGTGACTGTGACAAAGCCGAAATTGCGGATCGAGGCGCCGAGCGCCTGCGGATGACGCTCGAACAACGCCACCTTCAGGCCGGATTTGATGGCGGCATAGGCGTGAGCCAGTCCGACGATGCCGCCGCCGACAATCGCCACATCATAAGACGCGTTCATCAGATAACCATCGCGCCGATGCCGGGATCGGTACGGCTGGCCTTGCCGGTTTCGATATGACCGGCGTAACGACGCAGCCAGCCGGAGGTGTCGGCCAGGGTCAGGCTGAGATCATACCAGTGATCGGCCGGGCTGAGATTGAAGCGCAGGGTTTGCGTCTCACCCGATGCCAGCACGATGTCGCGGTGTGCGGGCAGAAGATTGCCGCGGGCGTAGCGCGGATCAAAGGCTAAGCTAAGCACGGCCTGCTTGCCGCCAGCGTTTTGCAGGGTGACGACCAGTTCGCCCATGGCGTTGTCTTCGCGCAGGGTAACGGCGACCGGATCGGGTGTAAGCTTGTCATCGTCGCGCAGGCGACCGGTGAAATGGCGATAGAAGCCGTTCGGACCATGTATGGCCAGATCGTAGATTTCGCGGTGTGGGTTGTTCCAGTGACCAGCGCTATGGCTCTGGCCGGCATCGAGCGTATAGCGCCAGGGGCCGTTGACCGCGTAGGGGCCGTAATCGTGGATGGTGAAGACGGCGGCCTTGCTGCCGCTGTTGAGCAGATCGATCAGAAGGTTGCGCTCAACCTGACGCATATTGGCGCTGACGGCATAGGGCAGGGGCCGCGCCGGACGCTGCTGCGCCGGCTGGCCGCCGGCGACCTGTACACCGGGAATCTTCAGAGACGGCTGCTGACTGGCGTGGAGCAGGCGCGCCTTGTAATCGTCCGTCGAGGGCAGGTTGAGCTGGCTTAAGTCCCGGTTGGGTGTTTTGAAATCGAAGGCTGAGGTCAGATCACCGCTGATGGTGCGACGCCAGGCGCTGATATTCGGTTCCATCACGCCAAAGCGCTTTTCCATGAACTTGATGGTCGAGACGTGATCGAAGACTTCCGAGCAGACGAAGCCGCCACGGCTCCAGGGCGAGATGACCATGGCCGGAATGCGGATGCCGAGGCCGAGCGGTTGCAGCCCCTGATTGGGTTTGCCCGCCTCGTGACCATAGTCCTTGAACTCTCCGGCGACATTGACACCGCTATAGCCTTGTGTGTCGTCGGCGGGCGGCATCGGCGGCAGCATGTGATCATATAGCCCGCCGGCCTCATCGTAATTGATGATGAAGGCGGTCTTGGCGAAAACCTCCGGATGATCGGTCAGGGCCTCTATCAGCTTGGCACAGACATTCTCGCCGTCGGCCGGCGTCCAGCTGGGATGCTCGGAAAGTGCGGCGGCGGTGACAATCCACGACACTTGCGGCAGTTTGCCGTTAGCGATATCGGCGCGGAAAGCCTCGACCAGTTGCTGGCCATCCGAGCGGGTGCGGTCGGGCGCCGGTTTGGTTTCCGAAACCCACGAGCGGCCACGCTTATAAAGGTTCGAGGTCTTGTCGCACGGGCGGAAGGGCTTGAAAACCGACAGGATGTTGTCGCCGAAATTGTCGTATTCCTGATAGACCTTCCAGTTGATGCCGGCCTTTTCCAGGCGCTCGGCATAGGTGGTCCATTCATAGGCCTTGATCGGTCGGTCCTCGGCCATGTCGGCCGATGGCGTCTCGTCCTCGCCGTAGTTGGAAAGCACCGGCGCGCCGCCGACCGCGCCCGCGCCATTGCAGCCCGTCCAAAGATGCAGCCGGTTCGGGTAGGTCTGGGTCAGGGTCGAGCAGTGGTAGGCGTCGCAGATGGTGAAGTTGGCCGCCAGCGCATGGTAAAACGGCAGGTCTGACGCCTTGTAGTGCGTCATGCGGTTTTGCAGTTGCTTTGATACGCCCCACTGATCGTAGTGGCCGCCATTGACGATGATGGTGGCGGCGTCATGGCCCTGATCGGCGCCATCGACGACATAGGCATTAGCGGTTTTGGAATCGGCCCAGTAGGGCAGCACGAAACCGTCGGGGTGCTGGTCACTCGGTTGACGCCAGACGCTGTGGCCGTTGCGCAGGCGCAAGGGGCGCGGATCGCCCTGACCACGCACACCCGGGAAGGTGCCGAAATAATGATCGAAGGCCCGGTTTTCCTGCATGAAGATAACGACGTGCTCGACATCCATGAGGGTGCCGCTGACATTATGCGCCGGCGTGGCCATGGCTTTTTGCAGCGAGGCAAGCGAAGCCAGGCTGATGCCCGCACCGGCCATTTGCAGAAGCTGGCGGCGGCTGGCGTCGAATGCAGGTGTCTTGGTCATGATCAGGCCCCTTCAGCAGAATTTGATCTGGTATAGACCAGTGACGGGAGGCGTAGTTTTAAATTTTTGTGACATTTTTAACTGCGGCCATTTGGCGTTTGTTCTTGGACAATCTCTCTGGTATAGACCAGATAAGCTGATGCCTTTCAAACCGAGTAAATCTTAATGTCCCTGCCTGACCTTGCCCTGTCGCCTGAGCCTGCCGCCGCCTCCGATAGTGTTGATTATATCCTCCACCTCTACGCAACGCGCGGCGACGATCACTACGGCGAGGACATCAGTCAGCGCGAACATGCCGAGCAATGCGCCTATCATGCCCATATAGACGGCGCTGATGACGCTTTGATTATTGCGGCCCTGCTGCATGACATCGGCCACCTGCTGCATAAGTTCGGCGAAGATGCCGCCGATCGCGGTATCGACACGCGACATGAGCGCATTGGCTCAGGTTGGCTGGCGCGCATCCTGCCGCCGAGTGTGACCGCGCCGATAGCGCTGCACGTCAGCGCCAAGCGTTATCTGGCGACGACGAACCCGCCCTATATCGAGGGGTTGAGTGAAGCCTCCCTGCAAAGCTTCGTGCTGCAGGGCGGTATCATGGATCCGGAAGAGGTCGACGCCTTTCTGGCTGATCCCAGGCATGACGCGGCTATGCAATTGCGGAAATACGATGAACTGGGCAAGGTGGTCGGCGCCGAAATGCCGGCCTTCGCCAGCTATGCGCCGATGATCCGGTCACTGCTTGATGAGAAGGCTAGGTAAGACGCCGCGAGTCGCGTATGCAGGTGGTGCCTTGAACTGACCGCCGGAACTCGACCTGCATGACCCTGAAGAAATCGCTTGCCCGGCCCGACTGGTGGATGGACCTGCCGGATGGCGCCGATACACGCCATTATCTGGGGGTGCGTGACAGTATAGCCGCCCACATCGAAAACGGTGATCTGGGGCACAACGCCTGCCTGCCGTCCGAGCGCCAGTTGCAAAGCGGCACGGGTGCAGCGCGCGGCACCGTGCGGGCCGCCCTGTTCCAGCTTGAGGCCGAGGGTCTGATCTATCGCAAGGAGCGTAGCGGCTGGTATGTGTCGCCGGCGCCGATCGTCTATGATCCGACGCGCTGGGAAGGCTTCATGTCCTATGTGAAGGCGCAGGGACGCGATCCCAAGACCGAACTTCTCGGCACATGTGAGGTGCAGGCCACGGCGGCTTTGGCGGACATCTTCGGTGTCGATGCTGGCGCGACTCTCTATGAACTGCGTCGCCGCCGTTATGTCGATGACCGCGCTGTGCTGGTTGAGACCATCTATGTCGACCCGCGTCTGGCGCCTGGCCTGCTTGATCATGATCTCGACGGCTCGCTCACCCAGGTGCTCAAGCGGGAATATGTTGTCGATGTCGCACGCAATCGCATCGATATGCAGCCCTGCGCGCTGACGCAGGCGGAAGCTGCCGCTCTTCGCGTCAAGTCCGGCTTGCCGGGGCTTCTGGTAACGCGCATCAGTTACGATGCGCAAGGCCGCGTGGTCGAATATGATCAGGAATACTGGCGCCACGATGCACTTAAGGTCAGCGTCGATATTCGCGTCGGCTAGAGTGCTTTCCGAAAAGTGTGACGCATTTTCGGATAAAAAAGCGCGTCAAAACAAATAAAAATAGAGCGCCGATCTGATCTGATCCAATCAGATCGGAATTCGCTCTAGTGTTTGAAAATAGACAATTTTTCAGAACAAGCAGTCGTTATGGGGCGGCTGCGTGATGGGCTTGCCTCAAAGGGCAGCCTTGCAGAAAAGCATTATAATGTGACATTTTTATAAATAAATTATTGTTATTAAATAATTTTTTCAAATCTATCTAAACTGGTTTACACCAGATTTATTTTAAGACATGAAGTAACGGCTTCTTATTAACAATCATGACCCGGGCATCATCTGTCCATATCGAATTCTGTCCTGTGTCAGAAGGTGCGAACCCTTGCGCCTGTACGACATGCGGGGGCCAGGAGCGGGATGGGGTGACGATCCGGCGCGCCTATCGGGCGTGTGGTCAGAAGAAGCGTCATTATTAGGCTTATGGACCCGTTGGAGAACACCCATGTCATCGCAAACCTCTCAATCAAAGTTTATGGGGGCCAGTGTCGCGGCCCTGATCTGTGCCTTGCCGCTAAGCGCCTTTGCACAGGATTCGGCGCAGGCCACTGAAGAACCGACGACGGTCGTTGTGACCGGTCAGCGCCTGTCGAACGCCAACTCGATCGGCGCGCAGAAGAAAGCCACCGGCGTTGTGAACGTCATCTCGGCCGACGATCTGGGCAAACTGCCGGACGCCAATGTCGCTGACGCCCTGGCGCGCATTCCCGGTGTCAATGTGGTGGTTAATCAGGAAACCGGTGAAGGCGAATATGTCTCGGTGCGCGGCATGGCCGGCACGTTCAACGCCTATTCGATCAATGGTGTTCGCGTCGCACTTACCGACAGCGCCAGCCGTAAGATGTCGATGACGGTCCTGCCGCCCAACGGCCTGAAGTCGATCTCGGTGTCCAAAACCCTGACGCCTGATCTCGATGGCGACGCCATCGGCGGTGCGGTCAATTTCGTCACGCCCACGGCCTTTGATTTCAAGAAGCCGACGGTGCGTGTATTCGGCGCGCTCACCCATAACGACCGCGCTCCCGATAATGGCGAAGGCGCCGATGGTGGGCAGCTTCAGGTCGATCTCGCCCGCAAGTTCGGTGAAGCCAACCGTTTCGGCATCTTCGCCTCCGCCTATTACGGCAAGTCGGCCTATTCCAACGAGGAAACCGAGAACGACGGCGAGTGGGAGCCCTATCGCTGGCGCAAGGACTCCGAGGAGGCCATCGACTCGCGCTCGATGTATCTGCCGGGTATCGACCTCGACTTCCGCCATGGTGAGCAGAAGCGTTACGGTGGCAACTTCTCGCTCGATTATCATGGCGATGCAACTCAGCTTTACCTGCGCGGGCAGTTTGCCAAACTCGACCGTACTGGCACCAACGACTACACGGACTTCCGCAGCCGTCCGACCAAGCGTCTGACGCAGGTCAATATTGACGACACCACGCTCCGCGCGCCGGAGAGCATGATTACCGGCTCCGATCCGGTCAAAGGCAATATCTACGGCTATACGACCAGCCAGATTGTTGACCAGCTTACCGAGAAAACTACTGTCAACGGTAAGGTTGTTATGGTCGGTGATGGGATCATAACGGATCAGGATCGCAACAGCAGCGGTTACTGGTCGCTCAACGGTCGTTCCGGGGTATGGGACCCTAAGGCGATGCAGTTCGCCCGCAGTTTCCAGACACAGGATCAAAAGTCCAGCCTGGCGACGATCAACGCCGGCGGCATAACGCACAAGGATGCCCTGACGCTCGAATATGACGCCAGCTATTCCTATGGTGAAAAGGGCAGCGACGGCGATTACAGCATCGGCTACAATTGCGATGGCAAGAACCTGGGCGCTAAGGCGGCTTGCGGTCCGATCTTTAATTCGACCGGCGTACTGTGGTCGTCCTTCGATCCGCGCTTCCCTCTGCCGCAACTGCCGGCTTTCGCCAGCACGGTCCAGTCCGACCCAAGCCTGCTGCAATATGACGGCGCTTCGCTGGAAAAATACAAGCAGTCAGATGCCCGCACAGCCCTGAAGCTGGATGCGCGCTACGATCTTGGCGGCTTTGTCGATTACGTCAAGGCGGGCGTCAAGTACTCCAAATCCGAGCGCAAATATGACAAGACGAAGCTATGGGATGGGGATATCGCCAACACGGGCAATCTGGCGCAGTCAGGCCTGATCGAACGCAGTCTCGACAGCTTCCTGGGCGGGCGCTACTATTACGGCGCTGTCCTGAACCGTGACAAGGTGACGTCCGCCATCGACGGGGCGATGAAAACGACGCCGGTCACCTATTCGGAAGCCGATCAGAACGGCGACGACAAGCATGGTTCGGAAACCATCTATGCGGCCTATGCCCTGGCCAATATGAAATCCGAAAACTGGGAAGTGGTGGCCGGCGCACGCATCGAGAACACCCAGGTCGACAACACAAGCTGGATCAACGAAGACACCAAAAATGGCGGCGTTTCACACTTCGCCAACACCAAGGCCGATTATTCCAACTTTCTGCCAAGTGTCACCGCCGTTTATCGTCAAAGCGACAATGTGGTGTATCGCGGCGCTATCTGGACCAGCTTCTCGCGTCCGGAATATGGCAACATCACCCGTGGCGAATCGATCACGCGCGACAAGATTACCAAGGAAATCGTTGCCATCGCGCGTGGCAATCCGGATCTGAAGCCGGCTGAGGCGCTCAACTTCGACCTGTCGGCGGAATATTATCCCGATAGTTCCAGCGTGGTGTCGGTCGGCCTGTTCCACAAGGCGATCAAGAACTTCATCTTCACCAACGGCTCAGCGGTCAATGCCGACACCAAGGCAGGCACGATTGAGATCACCGAAACCAAGAACGGTGAGGACGCCAAGATTTCCGGTGTCGAACTGAACCTGATCAAGTCGTTTGAAGGCCTGGCCGCTCCGTTTGACGGCTTCGGCGTCGAGGCCAACATCACGGTGCAGACCTCGGAAGCCGAGACCGGCCTTGACTACCGCAAGGGCGATCCGATCACCTTTATTCAGGCGCCGAACCTGATCTACAACACTTCGCTGACCTATCAGAAATACGGTTTCGAGGGCAAGCTGAGCTATCAGTATCAGGGCAAGTATATCGAAGACCTGCGTGACAATGCGGTCGACAAATGGGTGCAGCCGAACAAGTCGCTCGACCTGCATACCCGCTACAACATCCGTTCGGGCCTGAGCGTCGATTTCGACGTGCAGAACATCCTCGATGGTCACCGCTATTACACCACCAAGGGCAAGAGCCCATCGTATCAGAAAGACTATATGGAGCCGGGCCGCAACTTCATCCTGCGCTTCGCCTACAGCTACTAGGATACAGGAAGCCAAGACTGGGGCGTCTCCATTCGGGGGCGCCCTTTTTGGTGTCCGCACCCATAATGAATGTCTTTTATGCTGACGCGCAGTATTCTTCAGATACGGTCAGGGCACTTTAAACCTGCGCGATCGGCAAGCTCATAGAGGCGCGCAGTCCCCCTTGCGGGCTGGTATCGAGCACGAGTTCGCCGCCATGGCCCCGAATGATATCGCGCGCGATGGCGAGCCCCAAGCCCACACCCTTGATGTTCTGGTTGCGTGATTCATCAAGCCGCGAAAACGGTTTGAACGCCTCCTCGCGGCGCTCCGGCGCGATGCCTGGCCCATCGTCATCGATGAACAGGCGCAAGACGGCGCTGGCTCTATCGACCTCGGCATGGAAGCGGACATACTTGCCGTAATGGAAGCCATTCATGATCAGGTTGATAATGGCGCGCTGGACGGCCAGTTCGCGAATATTGACACGCAGATCTTCCGGCAGGCGTTCGGTTTGCAGCTTGTGGCCGGCGCGCGCCACATTATCGGTGATGGTGTCCATCAGCACCCGCACCGATACGCTGTCGGTATTTTCGGACATTTCCCCGCGCGCGAAGGCCAGGTATTCGTCGATCATATAGGCCATTTCCGACACGTCCTGCTTCATGCGTTTGTTGGCCTCATCCTGCTCTGACATGGCCAGTTCGAGCTTGAGGCGCGTGAGGGGCGTGCGCAGGTCATGGCTGACCGAGGCGAGCAGGGTGGTGCGCTGTTCGATCTGGCGCTGGATGCGCGCTTTCATCTTCAGGAAGGCTTCGGCGGCGGCCCGCACCTCGGTGGCGCCATAGGGCTTGAAGCCGGGGTCTTCCTCATTGCGCCCAAATTTCTCCGCCGCCTGTGACAGCCGCTCGATGGCGCGCACCTGATTGCGGATGAACAGCATGGCCACGGCGGTGAGGATACAGGTGGCGCCGAGCATCCAGAAGATGAAGATATAGCCGGTGGTGGCGAAGGCGCGGTCCTTCGGTGCGATAAAGCGCAGAACACCCTGCACTGTCTGGACGCGGATATCGACAAAGCCGGGATAGCGCGTGGTATCGAACCAGTAGGTTTCCTGGAGTTGGTCACCCAGCGCCTTGTCGATGGTGCGGTTAAGTGCCACGAAAATCGACGGGCGCAGGGTGGTCGGCAGTTTTTCGCCCTTTTTCAGGGTGATCGAAAGCTGCATGGATTGTTCGGCCTGGAGCCTGATCTTGTTCAGATTGTCGTCGTCGGGATCTTCCTTATAGGCCTGCACCGCCCAGGCGATATCGCCGGCCAGGCCTTCGGAAAGCTTGGCGGTGACGGTCTGCCAATGCAGATCGAAGAACACCCAGGTGATCGCCAGTTGCATCACCGCGATCGGCAGGACGATGATCAGCAGCACACGCGCCATAAGGGTACGCGGGAACTTGCGTTTCAGCACGGCCGGCCAGAACTTGATTTTCGGCAGTTTACGCCGTGTGCCCTGAGCCATCTTTGGCGCCATTAGTCAGGCGCCAGCATATAGCCCTTGCCACGCACGGTTTGCAGATAGCGCGGGTTCTTCGGGTCCTGCTCGATCTTGCGGCGCAGGCGGGTAACCTGGACATCGACGGCGCGGCCGGTGGTATCGACGCTGTCCTTGGCCAGATCCATGCGATCGACCGGCACATTGGCGCGTTCTGCGAGATATTTAAGCAGTTGCGATTCTGCCTCCGTCAGGCGCACCAGCGTGCCGCTCTTGCTCAGTTCTGAGCGTTCAAGATCGAAGCTGAACGGCCCCATGGCGATGGCCTTGGGCAGGGCGGGCTTGACACCGGTGCGGCGCAGGATCGCCTCGATGCGCAGCAAGAGTTCCTGCGGCTCGAAGGGTTTGGACAGGTAGTCGTCGGCGCCGATCGAAAGCCCCATGATGCGGTCATCGGGCAGGCCGCGCGCCGTCAGGATCAGGATCGGCACATTGGAATTGGCGCGCACCCATTTAGACAGCGAGAAACCATCCTCGCCCGGCATCATGACATCGACGATCAACAGATCGAAATCGAGCAGTTGCAGCATCCGTTTGGCGGCGTCGGCATGGGCCGCAGCAGTGACGCGGAAACCCTGCCGTGACAGGAACTCTTTCAGCAGGGTGCGGATGCGGTCATCGTCGTCAACCACAAGCAGGTGGCGGGTGGTTGCATCGTTCTGCCCTGTGGCCAGGCTCATTTCAGTGTTCTTTCTGTGGGTCTTTACGACGACTCTAAACAGATATGTAAAGCTTGACTGATCACTATTCCTTTAATTTTGTAAAGTCCTGATCCGTCACTTGATGGCGCCTGTCCGGTGGATGAAACAATTTCAGTTTACAATGCCGGGTTTCTATTGAACATAATCGGCATGTCCCCTTCTTTTGATAGCCCCGAGACGCCCGAACAGATCGCCATCCGTCAGGGCATGCAGAACGCCGACGTCATGAACGCGGCGCTGGCGCTTTACGATAACCGCCTTGAGGTCGCCGAGCCGCTGCTGCGCAAGCACCTCAAAACCGATCCGTTCGATGTGGCCGCCATCCGCATGCTGGCCGAGGTGGCGGCGCGCATCGGGCGCTATCGTGACTCGGAAAACCTGCTGCGCCGCGCCCTGGAACTGGCGCCGACCTTTGGCGCGGCCCGCGCCAATCTGGCCTCGGTGCTCTATAAACAAAACCGCGCGCCGGAGGCCATTGCCGAACTCGATAGCCTGCTTGACGGCGAGTCGGAAAATATCGGCCTCAACAATCTGAAAGCGGCGGCGCTCAGCAGGATTGGTGGTTTCGACGAGGCCATCCAGCTCTATCAGGACGTGGTGGCGAAAGCGCCGAACCAGCCGAAGGTATGGATGAGCCTCGGCCATATGCTCAAGACGGTGGGGCGGCAGGAGGATGGGATCGCCGCCTATCGCAAGGCGCTTGAGCTGACCCCGACTCTTGGCGAGGTGTGGTGGAGTCTGGCCAATCTCAAGACGGTGCGCTTCACGCCGGACGACGTGGCGGCGATGGAAAGCGCGCTCGCCCGCGAGACCTTGCGCGACGAGGATCGCTTCCACCTCGATTTCGCGCTCGGCAAGGCTTACGAAGACCAGAAGGCCTACGCGCAAGCTTTCCGGCATTACGAGGCTGGCAACATGCTTCGGCGGGAGACGATCGACTACAGAGCCGAAGACACCACGGCTTTTGTCGATCGCAGCATCGCCCTGTTTACGCCGGAATTTTTCAAGGCGCGTGAAGGGCAGGGCTGCGACGCCCACGATCCTATCTTTATTCTGGGAATGCCACGCGCCGGCTCCACCCTGGTCGAGCAGATACTTTCCAGCCACAGCCAGATTGAAGGCACCTCGGAACTGCCGGATATTCCGGCTCTGGCGCGCACCTCGAAGGATTATCCCAATCCCGTCGCTGGCCTGACACCGGAACATCTGCGAGACCTCGGCGAAAGCTACCTGGCGCGTACCCGAATCCAGCGCAAGACCGGCCGTCCTTTGTTCATCGACAAGTTGCCGAACAACTGGGCGCATGTGCCCTTTATCCATCTGATCCTGCCCAACGCCATCATCATCGATGCGCGCCGCCATCCGCTCGGCTGCTGTTTCTCGAACTTCAAGCAGCACTTCGCCAAGGGGCAGGCCTTTTCTTACAGTCTGGACGATCTTGGCCGCTATTACGCCGACTATGTGCGGCTGATGAAGCATGTCGATGACGTTCTGCCGGGGCGGGTGCAGCGCGTGCTGTATGAGCGCATGGTGGACGATACCGAGACGGAAGTGCGCGCCCTGCTGGCCGCCTGCGGACTGGAATTTGAGGCGGCAACCCTGCGTTTTCACGAAACCGAACGTGCGGTGCGCACGGCTTCGTCCGAACAGGTGCGCAAGCCGATTTTCCGCGAGGGCACCGAAGGCTGGCAAGGTTTCGAGCCGTGGCTTGGGCCGCTGAAGGCGGCTCTTGGCCCTGTGCTTGAGGCCTATCCTGACGTCTCTCATTTCGCATGTGCGAGATAGCATAACGTAAGGTCAATCTTGCGAAAATATGCGGCATCCCTTTAATTTACTTGGGTGACTGACATTCCGCTCGGGTGTTTGTGGCAAAAAGTGCGGCAATTGCGACACATTTGTGATCTCAATTTTGCGCCGCAACAGATGGCCATTGACGCTTTGAAAGGCGAAGCACAGTCTCGATAGCTTAAACCGACATACGGGGGCTACCTATGAATGCGCGTCGCTTAACCACCACCCTTCTGACGAGCACCATGCTCGCCACGCTGCCAGCCTTCGCTTTCGCTCAAAGTGCGCCCACCACGGTCACCGCAGGTTCGGACTCCGAGGGCATCGAGGTCATCGTCACGGCGCAGAAGCGCTCGCAACGCCTCCAGGATGTGCCGATCAGCATTCAGGTGCTCGGCACCAAGAAGCTGGATGAACTCAACATCTCCAATTTCAACGACTTCGCCGCCCAACTCCCCAGCGTCTCGTTCCAGACCAGTTCGCCGGGCTCGACGAAGGTCTATTTCCGCGGCGTCGCCTCGGGCGGTGATGGCAACCACTCCGGCTCGCTCCCCAGCGTCGGTATCTATCTGGATGAACAGCCGGTCACCACGATCGACGGTGCGCTTGATGTCCACGTCTATGACATCGCCCGCATCGAATCGCTTGCCGGTCCGCAAGGTACGCTCTACGGCGCTTCTTCCGAAGCCGGCACCCTGCGCATCATCACCAACAAGCCGGATATGACCGGCACCTATGGCCGCTTCGACAGCGAAGTGAACAAGGTTACCGATGGCGGGATGGGTGGCCAGTTGGAAGGCATGTTCAACACCCCGATCGGCAGTAAGGCCGCCTTGCGCCTCGTCGGCTGGTATGACCATGACGCCGGGTATATCGACAATATTCCGGGCACCCGCACCTTCCAGGGGTTGCAGATTAAGGATGAGCAAGAAAATATCACGGGTTACCTGCCCGGTATCACGGTCTACAACAATCAGCTCGTCAAGAAGGACTATAACGACACAGACGTTGTTGGTGGTCGCGCCGCGCTGAAAGTTGATCTTGATGACAACTGGACGACGACGGCGACGATCATCGCGCAGGACACCAAGAGCCATGGCACCTATGCCTACGATAGCTCGCTCGGCGATCTGCAGGTCCAGCGCTTCTTTCCCGAAAGTGGCCATGACCGCTTTGCTCAGGCCGCGCTCACCGTTCAGGGCAAGATCGGCAATTTCGACCTGACCTATGCCGGCGCCTATATGGAACGCAAGGTCAATACGCAGTCCGACTATACCGACTACGCCGAGGCTTATGAAGCTTATTATGCTTCTGACGGAGGACTGGCTAACGTTCAGTCTTTTAAGGATAATGATGGCAATACGATAGACCCGCGTCAGACCATTTTCGGCACAGACAAGTTCACCAAGCAGAGCCACGAATTCCGTATCGCGTCACCCACGACCGATCGTCTGCGCTTTGTCGCCGGCGCCTTCTATCAATACCAAACGCACGATATCCTGCAAGACTATCAGGTGCCCAATCTGGGCGTCGATGGATCGGTCAACGGCTGGGAAGGCACGCTCTGGCTGACCAAGCAAAGCCGCATCGACCGCGACGCCGCCATTTTCGGCGAGGTCAGCTTCGACATCACGCCGAAACTGACCCTGACCGCGGGCGGGCGCTCCTTCACCTATGACAATTCGCTGATCGGCTTCTTCGGCTTTGGTAACCCAAATGCTTTAGGTGCCAGCACAGGCGTCCGCCGCTGCTTCACCACCGACACCTATGGCGTCGATAACCCCAAGGATCCGACGGGCACGCTCCTCACCAAAGGAGGTATTGAAGGCACGCCCTGTACCGATCTTGGAGTCCAGAGCGCCGACGGCTCCATCTCGCCCAAGCACGCCAAGGGCAGCGGTTTCTCGCCCAAGGTCAACCTGTCCTGGAAGGCCACACCGAGCCTTATGCTCTACGGCACCTATTCCAAGGGCTTCCGTCCGGGCGGCATCAACCGCCGCGCCAGCGTGCCGAACTACGCACCGGACTATCTGAGCAATGTTGAATTCGGCTGGAAGGCCACCTTGTTCAACAAGACGGTCCACCTCAACGGCGCCCTTTATGATCAGAAGTGGGAGAGCTTCCAGTTCGCCTTCCTGGGTCAGAACAGCTTTACCGAAATCCACAATGGCCCCGATGCAGATATCAAGGGTCTGGAAATGGATCTGGCCTGGGTGCCGATGCAGGGCCTGACCATAGGCGCCAGCGGCGCCCTGACCAACGCCAAGACGACCAGCAATCTCTGCGCCTATGAGGGGGATTCGAACGCGGACTGCTCCGGTACCATCACGACGCACGAAACCCAGTATAAGGATGGCGTCGCCACCGACGTCTACGCCCCTCACGAGGATTCGATCGCCGCGCCCATCGGCACCCGTCTGCCGATCACCCCACAGGTCAAGCTGGCCGCCAACGCCCGCTATAGCTGGGATGTTGGCAAGTACAGCCCCTATTGGCAGATCGACGCCACCTATCAATCCGGCGCCTCGACCGATATTCGTGTCGCCCAGGCAGAGGCGCTTGGTCGCCTGCGAGGATTCAAGGTCGTTAATCTGGCCGTTGGCGTCGAGTGGGACACATGGACGCTGGAGGCTTACCTGCGCAACGCCTTTAATGAACGCGCCGAGTTGTCACGCTATGTCCAGTGCAGCATCTGCTATCAGCGCAACTATATCGTGCCGAACACACCGCAAACCTTCGGGGTGCGCCTCGGTTCGTCGTTCTAGCCTCGTTACACACGTATGATAGGGAGGCGGGTTCCTTGGCGGAGCCCGCCTTTCTGCATAGACACACGGCTGTCACAAATCCTGCACATGCCGTCACTATAGCTTTTTGTTTGTTGCCTGCTCAGGAGTACCTACGTGCCCATCCATTACGGTCTTG
Organism: Asticcacaulis benevestitus DSM 16100 = ATCC BAA-896; assembly: GCF_000376105.1. Classification (GTDB taxonomy): domain Bacteria; phylum Pseudomonadota; class Alphaproteobacteria; order Caulobacterales; family Caulobacteraceae; genus Asticcacaulis; species Asticcacaulis benevestitus. The sequence continues at coordinate 17,418 of NZ_AQWM01000010.1, read as the reverse complement.
AAAACGCGCAGAGCCTGCTGGGGATTGTGGTCATCCTGCTGATCTGCTGGGGACTATCCGAGAACAAGCGCAGGTTTCCCGTTTTCCTGGCTATGGGCGCCATTGGTCTTCAGGTTGTGCTGATCCTGGCCCTGTTCGCCATCCCGCAATCGCACGTGATGCTTGGGGGCATCGCCAACGGCATGACGTCCCTGTCGGCCGCCACCGATCAGGGCATGCAGTTCGTCTTTGGCTATATGGGCGGCGGCGCACAGCCCTATCAGGTGGTCAATGAAGGCGCGTTGTTCGTCTTCGCGCTTCGGGTGTTGCCGCTAATCCTCGTCATTTCGGCGCTGTCGGCCCTGTTGTGGCATATCGGTGTGCTTAAAATTATCATTCGTGGCTTTGGCTATGCTTTTGAAAAGCTGATCGGGCTCGGCGGCGCCACGTCGCTTGGTGTGGCGTCGGGCATCTTCGTCGGCAATGTCGAGAGCCTGATCATCATCAAGGGGTATCTCGACAAGCTGACCCGTTCCGAATTGTTCGTGCTGGTCGTGGTCGGCATGGCCAATGTCGCCGGGTCCACCATGGTAGCCTATGTCCTGATCCTGCAACACGTCCTGCCCAATGCGGCGGGACATATTCTGGCGGCGGCCATCGTCTCAGCGCCGGCGGGTGTGCTGCTGGCGCGTATCATCGTGCCCGACCTGATGAACCACAAGATCGAGAAGCTAGATTACGACAGCGCGCTGAAATATGATTCCGCCATCGACGCCGTGTCGAAAGGCACGGTCGACGGCATGATGGTGGCGGTCAATATCGCTGCTATTCTGATCGTTATGGTAGCGCTTGCGGCGCTCACCAACATGATCCTCAGCGTCATTCCCCCCATCGGCGGCCAGCCGGTGACCATCGAGCGTGCGCTCGGTGTGGCCTTCACGCCACTGGCCTGGCTAATCGGCGTGCCGTGGAACGAAGCGGCCAAGGGCGGCGAGATCCTCGGCATCAAGATGGTGCTGACCGAGTTTGTCGCCTTCCTCAAACTGGCGGCGATTCCCGTGGCCGAGATGACTCCGCGTACGCGTATCCTGCTGACCTACGCCACCTGCGGCTTCGCCAATATCGGCTCGGTCGGCATTACGGTTGCGGGCTTTGGCGCACTTATGCCGGATCGCCGTCCGGAGATCATGACCCTGATCTGGAAAGCGCTGGCGGCGGCGTTCCTGGCGACCTGCCTGTCGGCGGCGATCGTCGGTGCCCTGCCGAATGCGGTGTACGGGCTTTAGATATTAAGACGTGAAGTGATCCACAGATAAGCCAGATAAGCACAGATGCTTTTGTGCATACGACGCCAAGGCTTAAGCGAACCACATATTCAGTCGTCAAATAATGACCGTGAAATCTGTGCTTCTCTGGCTTATCTGTGGACAAACCTTACAGCAGATGCCGCAAACACGAACCTATCAGGCGTCGCCCGAAGGCTTGGAGGCGATACGCGCCATGATGCCGGAATAGCTCAGCAGGATGCGGTCGCCACAGGTCAGTTGGCCGCGGCCAAAGATGACCGACTTGCCGGCGCGGGTGATCTCGCCGGTCGCCACGATGATGTCGCCTTCGCGGCCGGGGCTCTGAAACTGCGAGTCAAGTTGCAGGGTGACCGCGCCGCCATCGCCCAGATGGGGCAGGGCGAAAATGAACAAAGAGGTATCGGCCAGGGTGAGCAGACAGCCGCCGTGCACCGTGCCGCCGCCGTTTAAATGGCGCTTTTCCGCTTTGAAGGCCACTTTGACGTTGGCGGGATCATCGGACTGGTAGTAATAGGGGCCCACAAGGCCGTTGAAGTTTTCGCCTTCGGGCGACAGCACCCAACCCGCGAAATCGCCTTCGGTCACCTTTATCAGCTCACGCTCACTCATCTTGCAACTCCGGAGTAATCACACATGTCTCAGCTTATCGAAGAGACGCTTTTGGGGCTCTTATCGCAGGTGCGAGACGGAGAGTCTATAAGCCCTAACGATGTCGCTAAGGCGGTTAATGCCGAACAGTGGCGCCGCGAATTGCCCAAGGTGCGCGGCGTTATCATCGGCCTGGCGCGTCAGGGCAAGCTGGAAGTGCTGCGCAAGGGCAAGCCGATTGAGCCGGAAGGCTTTAAGGGCGTCTATCGCGTGCGTCTGCCGCAAAAGGCATAATCTCAAAGGCGACACAGATCGTAAGTTCATATCTGTTACCGCCCGTGGCAAAAAGTGAACACTTCCGTACAGTTTTTTTACGTTCACTATTGCCATTTTATCAATATGAAGCCTCTATGATCCGGTAACAGCTACGTTTTTCATGTCTGAGACCTTTGCCGAACTCCATGCCCAAGGCGCCACCATCCGCGATCAAGGCTAAATTTACCCTTACGTTGCCTGAAAAGGGCGACGCGAAGGGCGATTCTATCGCCATTCTGAACCTGACTGGGCAGTGGATCGTCACCCGTCTCGAAGGCGTGTCGTCTCGACTGGTCGCAGCGCTTAAAAAGCATGACAAGGTGCGCATTACGGGTGAGGGGCTTGAGGCCGTGGATACTGCCGGCGCCTTTACCTTGCGACAGGCGGTGGCGGACAAGCTTGACGGCGACATCTTCTCTGACAATGAAAACTACGCCCGCATCTATGCTCTGGTGACGACTTGCAAGGGTGATGTCGATGCCTATGAGCAGGATAACCCGTCAAAACAAAAGTTCTGGCTGCATCCTGTCTATTATGTGCTGGAGCATCTGGGCCGGATCATGTCGGCTTTCGGACGCGGCTTTATCAATCAGTCCGTCTTCATGGGCCACGTCATTACCCTATGGATGCTGTCGATCGTGCGGCCGTCACGCGTTCGCTGGGCCGCGTTGTTCAACATCATGCAGCGTGCCGGGCTTGAATCCCTGCCGATTATCTTCTTTACCAATATGTTCGTCGGCGCGACCCTAGCCTTCCTGTTGGTGCTGACATTGAAACAATTTGGCGCCGCCGTTTTCGCGGTCGATATGGTCGCTATCGGCGTGTTGCGCGAATTTGGTCCGCTGATCGCCGCCGTTCTGATCAGCGGCCGCAGCGCTTCGGCCTTCGCCGCCGAAATCGGTTCGATGAAGATCAATCAGGAAATCGACGCCATGCGCGTCATGGGTATTGATCCTTACGAGGCTCTGGTGCTGCCACGCGTTATCGCGCTCGTGGTGATGATGCCGTTGATTACCTTTGTCGGCATGTTCGCCGGCATGCTGGGCGGTGCCCTGGCCATCTGGGGTTCGCTGGGCAATGGTCCGGCGTTCTTTGTGCAGCGCATGCATGACTATGTGCCGGCGGTCAATCTGTTCGTCGGCATGATCAAGACCCCGTTTCTCGCCATCACCATCGCCGTCGTCGGCTGCCGCATGGGTATGACCGTCAAGGACGATGTCATTTCGCTCGGCCGTCAGGTGACCACGGCGGTTGTGCAGTCGATTTTCCTCGTCTTCATGATCGACGCCATTTTCGCCATGCTCTTTAATGGATTTGTATTCTGATGAAGAGAAAGAACCTCGCCCCGCTGGACAATGAAAGTGACGATCCCATCGTCATCAACGGGCTGAATAACAGCTTCGGCACGAATGTGATCCACGAAAATCTCGACCTGACCGTCAAGCGCGGGCAGGTTCTGGGCATTGTCGGCGGCTCCGGCTCCGGCAAGACCGTTCTGCTCAATTCGATCCTTGGCCTGCAAAAGCCGACGTCGGGCGATATTCGCATTTTCGGCCATAAGCTTTATGAGGGCAGCGAAGAACGGACGCGGCAGATAAAAGCCAAGACCGGTGTGCTGTTCCAGAGCGGCGCTCTGTTTTCGACGTTGAGCGTGGTCGAGAACATCATGACCCCCATCATGGAATTTACCCGTCTGAGCCGGACGGAGGCCCGCGCCATCGCCCTGATGAAGATGTCACTGGCGGGATTGCCATTGCGGGCTGCGGAACTGGCGCCCTCGGAGCTTTCGGGTGGCATGATCAAGCGCACCGCTTTGGCGCGAGCGCTGGCGCTCGATGCGCAGCTTTTGTTTCTCGATGAACCCACCGCCGGCCTCGACCCGATCGGCGCGGCCGCTTTTGATACCCTGATCCGTGAACTCGCGGACAGTCTCGATCTCACCGTCTTCATGATCACGCACGATCTTGATAGTCTCTATGCCATCTGTGACGAAATCGCCGTTCTGGCGGAACGGCACGTGGTGGAAAAGGGCACCGTCGAGGTGCTGGAAAAATCAACCCATCCCTGGATTCATGAGTATTTTCATGGCCCCAGAGGTAGACTCAAGGCTTAAGGTTATGGAACGTCAAGCCCATTATGCTCTCGTCGGCCTGGCCACCTTCGCTCTGGCGTTGGTGTTGCTCGTCTTTGCCTTCTGGTTCATCCAGTTCGATTTCAACAAGAATTTCGGCACCTACGAGGTCGAGTTCAACACACCGGTCGATGGTCTGACCAAGGGTGCCGAGGTCCACTTCAACGGCATCAAGGTCGGCGAAGTGACGAGCCTGCGCCTCGGTAATGCCAACACCCACCAGGTGATCGCTACCGTGCAACTCGACGAGGGCACGCCGGTGCGTGTCGATTCGGTGGCTTCGCTAGAGCCACAAGGCATCACCGGCCTCTATTACATGCAGATATCGCCGGGTTCGGCCAATGCGCCTCTGCTCAAACATGAGCCTAACGCGCCGCCGCCGCTCATCCATTCCGAGGAAAGCGCGCTGTCAAAGCTGCTGTCCGGGTCAGGTTCTGTGATCGAGAATACCTATGAAAGCCTCAACCGCGTCAACCGGCTGCTTTCCGATCAAAACATCAAGACCTTCTCGGACAGCCTGACCAACCTTAAGGACATCACGGCCATGCTTAAGGGCCGTGAACAACTGATCGATGACGCTCACGAAGCCATTATCAGTGCCGGTCAGGCCGCCGATGCGGTGACCAAGCTGGCTAATTCGACCAACGGCGTGGCCTCGGAAAAACTGCCGGAAACCATGGAGCAGATCAATGCGGCGACCAAAAAACTGGCCGATGCCGCTGATCACGTCAGCGCCCTGGCTGACTCGATGAAGGCCCCTGCCGATCAACTCAACACGCAGACACTGCCGGAATTGCAGGAGTCTCTGCGCAATCTCAATGAAGCCTCGTCTTCGGTGCGCTCGCTGGTCGACAGCGTGCAGGCCAGCCCGCAGGGCCTGGTCAATAAACCGGTCGCCAAGGAAAGAAAGGTGAGCCAATGAAAAAGCTCGTAAAAACCCTGATGGTCGCGGGTCTGGCGGTCAGTCTGAGCGGTTGCGTCACTCTGCTTCCCAAGACCAAGCCGGCGCAGCTTTATCGTTTCGGCTATGAGCCGGAATTGGTAGAGCGAAAAGCGCAGACGGCGGTTATGCCGGACAGGTCGCCGCTTGGCGTCATCTTTGGCGGTGTTACCTTCCCGAAGGACAGTGCCGGAGATCAGATCCTGACGGTCGATGGCGCGCAGGCCTCCTACGTGGCCGAGGCGCGCTGGACGACCGGCGCCTCCAGCCTGTTTAGTGATGCTATCACGACTGGATTTGCCCGCACGGCGAAGACGGTGACGCTGGAGCCGCGCGTGCCCACTGCGGCCAACTATCGGATCGACATCAGTGTGCGCAAGTTCGAGACCAGCTATACGCGCAACAAGCCGACCGTATCGATTGCACTCGACGCTCGCCTGATCCGCATTTCCGATCGCGTCGTCGTGGGGCAAAAATTCATCAGCGCCGATGTAGCCGTACGCCGTAACGATATGAATTTGATGGCCGACGGTTATAATCAGGCGACGACGCAGGTCGTGGCGGGGCTGATTGATTTCAGCGAAACCACGCTGGCGCCCTTCGTCGCCGCTCAGCCCCCGGCGCCGAATGTGCCGGCGACCCCGGGCCAGAAGGTCGAAGGACTTTGAGGACGTCTATCCACCGATAAGCCAGATAGCACAGATAAAGAATTGGCGGCCTAGAGGCCGCCTTTTCCATTTTAATTCATGTTCTCTGCACACGAGGACATGCACATATCATCTGTGCTATCTGGCTTATCGGTGGATAAAAATCTTCTTTACAAAGCCACTTCGTATGCTGCCTCGGTCTTTTCGGCGATCTCTTCCAAAGTTACGTCCGGCGCCAGTTCGATCAGCTTCAAGCCTGAGCGGTCGGGCTTGACCTCGAAAACTCCAAGCGTGGTGATGATCAGATTGACGACGCCTGTGCCGGTCAACGGCAGGTCGCACTTTTTCAGTACCTTGGATTCACCGAGCTTGTTGGCGTGGTCCATGACCACGACCACGCGCTTAACGCCGGCCACCAGATCCATAGCGCCGCCCATCCCCTTGACGAGCTTGCCGGGGATCATCCAGTTGGCGATATCGCCGTTTTCTGCCACTTCCATGGCGCCCAGAATGGTCAGGTTGATGTGGCCACCGCGGATCATGGCGAACGAGTCCGCAGAAGAGAAATAGCTCGTCTCATCCAGTTCGGTGATGGTCTGCTTGCCGGCATTGACCAGGTCGGCGTCGATCTCATCCTCGGTCGGGAAGGGGCCCATGCCGAGCATGCCGTTTTCCGATTGCAGCGTGACGGTCATGCCAGCGGGGATATGGTTGGCCACCAGCGTCGGGATGCCGATGCCGAGATTGACATAGAAACCGTCCTTCAGTTCTTTTGCCGCGCGTTCAGCCAGTTGGTCTCTTGTCCAGGGCATTTATGCCTCCTCTTTGGCAGTTTTATTTTGCGCTATCGCTTCGCTGCTTGAGCGCACGGTGCGTTGCTCGATGCGCTTTTCAAACGTGCCCTGCACGATGCGATCGACATAGATGCCGGGGGTATGGATGGTGTCGGGATCGAGCGCGCCGACCGGCACGATTTCCTCGACCTCGGCGATGCAGACCTTGCCGGCCGTCGCCATCATCGGGTTGAAATTGCGCGCCGTCTTGCGGTAGACCAGATTACCGCGGGCATCGCCCTTCCACGCCTTGATGATGGACAGATCAGCTGTCAGGCCGGTTTCCAGCACGTAATCACGATCACCGAAGCGCTTGATCTCCTTGCCCGCGGCGACGATCGTGCCGACGCCCGTAGCGGTGTAGAAGCCTGGTATGCCAGCGCCGCCGGCGCGTATGCGCTCAGCCAGAGTGCCTTGCGGATTGAATTCCAGTTCCAGTTCGCCGGCGAGATATTGCCGCTCGAACTCCTTGTTTTCACCGACGTAAGAACTGATCATTTTTTTGATTTGGTGCGTGGTCAGCAACTGACCAAGGCCGAAGCCATCAACGCCGGCATTGTTGGAGATAACGGTCAGGCCGGTGACCCCGGAACCGCGCAGGGCCGCGATCAGGTTTTCCGGGATGCCGCACAGGCCGAAGCCACCGGACATGACGGTCATGCCGTCGAAGGCTAAACCTTCGAGGGCGGTTTTGGCGTCGGGGAAGACTTTGGGGGAACTGGGCATGGAATCCTCTGGCTGAGGGTTGTTTCTGCCTCTGACCTAAGCGCAAACCGCAAGTAATGTCACCTCAATTTTGTGCAGTGCGACAGTCTGGCGCTGGTGTTATTTCTACCTAACTATTTCTGCAAGAAAGGTTTCAGTGAAACCTCCGGATCAGCGATGGTGTCGTCTAGTGCGATGCCCTTGGCGATCAAAAGCTTGGCGGCCATGAAATCAGCCGGCCTGCTGACGCATTCGGCGGTCATCAGTCGGCCATCGCCGTCAAGGTGGTAGACGCTGAAGGCACCACTGGCCGGGTCGCCGCGAACCAGATCGCGGCAATCCGGGCGCAGCAGGCCGGCGATTTGCAGCTTGAACTCATATTGATCCGACCAGAACCATGGCGTCTCAACGATCGGTGGCTTGTAGCCGGTGATCGCGGCGGCGGCCTGTTTGGCCTGTTCTAGCGCATTTGGAACGCTCTCCAGTCGGAAGCGGCCGTCATAGGTGGGCAGGGTGCGCGAAGTAACGTCACCTATGGCAAAGATGTGCGCGTCGCTGGTGCGGGCTTGTTCGTCCACAATAATCCCATTGGCGGTGGCAAGGCCAGCCAGAGCGGCCAGATCGTCATTGGCCAATGCGCCAATGCCTACGAGCAGCAAGTCAAATTCGTGGGTGCGGCCATCGGCCAGATGCACCACCTTGCGGTCACCCTGACCGAGGGACAGTTCGGTGACGCTAGCCTCGGTGATGATGCCGACGCCGCGCCCTTTGTGCATATCGGTGAAGAAGTCTGACAGGGTTTGTGAGGCGACGCGCGCCAGGATGCGGCTTTCGCGCTCGAATACGGTGACTTCGCAATCTAGATAGCGAGCGGAGGCGGCGACTTCGAGCCCGACGTAGCCTGCGCCGATCAAACCAATGCGATGACCTGGCCGCAGGGCGTTTTTGAGCGCTTCTGCGTCATCGAGCGTGCGTAGCAGATGGTGCGGCACCCGATCGGCGCCGGGCACGGCGAAGGGGCGAGCCTTGGAGCCGGTGGCGATGATCAGGTGATCATAGGAAATGTGTTCGCCGTTCAGCAGGGTGACGGTCTTGCCGGCGGGATCGATGGTGACAGCTTGGGTATCCGTGCGGACGGTCATGCCTTGATCGGCATAAAAGGAATCGCCGCGCAGATAGAGATCATCGAGCGAGGCGTCGCCCTTGAGCCAGGCCTTGGATAAAGGCGGGCGCTGATAGGGCAGGTAGGGTTCGGCGCCGATCAGGGTGATCGGTCCGGTGTGGCCGTACTGACGTAAAGTACCTGCGACCGCTCCGCCGGCGTGACCGGCGCCAATGATGACAACGCTTTGAGACATGTGTGGTATCCAGAAGAAGCACCTCACCCCAACCCTCTCCCCGGAAGCGGGGCGAGGAGATTATCATGTCCTTTTCCCTGTTTTGCCTGCCGCCGAGGCCGGGGAGAGGGGGGCGAAGGCCGGGCGAGGGGCCTTCATAGCAAAAACTTTAAACGCCTTCAGGCACCGGGAAGTGATTTTGCAGGCAGAAGGCCTTGATCGTGTTGTTGAGCAGGCAGGCGATAGTCATGGGCCCCACACCCTTCGGCACCGGCGTGATGGCTAGGGCGCGGTCCTTCGCGCCATCGAAATCGACATCGCCGACCAGCTTACCCTTGCCATCGAGTTCGATGCGATTGATGCCGACATCGATCACATAGGCACCGTCCTTCACCCAGTCACCGGCGATGAACTTCGGCCGGCCGACGGCGGCCACCAGGATATCGGCGGCGCGGCAGACTTCGGCCAGATCTTTCGTCTTCGAGTGCGCTATGGTGACAGTGCAGTCCTGGTTCAGCAGCAGTTGCGCCATGGGCTTGCCGACAATGTTCGAGCGACCGACGATGACCGCGTTCTTGCCAGCCAGCGTATCGCCATGGGCCAGCGCCGCGTCCTTCAGAAGCATCAGCGAGCCCAGTGGCGTGCAGGGCACGATGCCATCGAGGCCCACAGCCAGCTTGCCGGCATTGATAACGTGGAAACCGTCGACGTCCTTGTCAGGGTTGATAGCGTCGATCACCTTAAGCGACGACATATGCTTCGGCAGGGGGAGTTGCACAAGAATGCCGTTGACGACATTGTCTCGGTTCAGGTCGTCGATCAGTTTCAGCAGTTCGTCTTCGGAGGTGGTATCGGGCAGGCGGACGGTGCGCGATTCCATGCCGATCGCCTGGGTCATCTCGCCCTTTGACTTGACATAGACCTGGCTGGCGGGATCGTCACCGACGATGACAACGACGAGGCATGGCGTCTGGCCATGGGCCTCTTTCAGATTGGTAACATGGACGGCCAGACGGTCGCGCAGGCTCTTGGCGTAACCGGCACCATCGATAATGTTGCCGCGCTCGGCGGTTTTCTGGTGGAAGGGAGCACTCATCGGGACACCTGCAATTTAAAGGGCCGCCACAAGCGCCTCAACGAGCGGGCGCAGGGTATGACACAAAGGGGCGGCGATGCGGGCGTCATACAGGTGCGGCGTGGTGGAGTCCAGATAAGTGTCCTGAACAATTTCAATCTGCAGGGCCTGAATTTGTGGTGACACGGCCCCGTAGTGCCGCGTGGTGTAGCCGCCCTTGAAGCGACCATCGAGGATATGACTGTAGACTTTTGTTTTTGATCGCCAATCCTCCAGCGCCTTCAAGGTGTCGCCACGCATGGTCTGGCCGGAATTGGTGCCGAAGTTGAGATCGGGCAGGCGCCCCTCGAACAGGCTGGGGATCACGCCGCGGATCGAATGGGCGTCGATCAGAAGCGCCTTGCCATGACGTGCAACCGCGGCTTCGAGCGCAGCCTTGAGCTGGTCATGATAGGGCTGCCAGAAGTGGTCGCGCCGATCAACAACCTCGGCGGCGCAAGGGTTATGGCCTTCGGGGTAGATCGGGTTTTGGTCGAAGTCGCTGATGGGGCAGAGGCCGGTCTCGAATTTGCCGGGATAGAGATTGTTGCCAGCCGGATCACGATTGAGATCGATGACATAGCGCGAATGGGTGGCGAAAAGCGTCGTGGCGCCGAGGTCTTTGGCAAAATCGAACAGGCGATGGACGTGGAAATCGGTTTCGCGCACGGCCCGGCCGGTGTCGTTCAGCTTTGCGGCAATATCAGGCGGAATGTAGGTGCCGACATGCGGCGCGGCGATGACGAGCGGCGACGTGCCTTCGTGAAAGGCAAAGACGGGATGGTCCGTGGTCTGATGGTCAGAGGGCATGGTTTCAGTTGAACCTATGCCGGCGCGAACTGTCAAGCCGTGACTTCGCCAGCCCTCACCATCAGTGGCCAAGTGAGAGTGCGAGGTTGCTCCGGATCGCCCCACAGCGCTTGCAGAACGGGCGCGTAACCATCGATCGGGTTGTCGCCGGTGTCTTTTTCCATGCGTACCGTGGCCGACCAACTACGGAAATAGCCGAGCAGGCGGTTCAGGTCCCATTGCGCGGTCATGGCGAAGTCGGGCACGGGCAGGGCGACGAAAGGGAAGGTCAGGTTGGCGTAGCCATTCTCGACGTCGTGGCGTTGCGGCGGCCAGTAGGGACCAACGATATCGTTATGCAGATGCGCCACCGCCTGGGTGAGATCGTCATCATCGGTCGTAAGCAGGCCATAGCTCCAGACGGCGATGACGCCCTCCGGCTTGAGCACGCGCTTGACCTCGGCATAGAAGGCGTCAAGATTGAACCAGTGCAGGGCCTGTGCCACGGTCACCAGATCGGCCGAGGCATCTACCAGGCCGCTCATGTCGTCAACCCTGCAGGTGATATGCGGATGCTGAGGCGCGGACTTGAGTTGTTCGGCGCTGATATCGGTGGCCTGCACGCGCTGAAAACGCTCAGCCAAGGCTAATGACGCCTGTCCCGACCCGGCGCCGGCGTCCCAGACCTGATCGCACGCCGGTGTCAGGGTGGCCAGCCAATCGAAAAGCGCCGCCGGATAGGTCGGGCGGGCTTCGGCATACTGTCGGGCGACGGTGGAAAAATGGTCGGTCATGACAGGCTGATTAAGCGCCGCGATCCTGACGCGGTCAAGGGCGCCTTTGCGAAAGGGTATATCTTGCCTTGCCATATGGGGCTTCGTACCTAGATACTGCCTCTTGAAGATTCTGAGGGCGCATCATGGACATTCATCTCTTACTCAATGTGTTTGTGTTCCTGCTGGCGGGCTGTCTCGTCGTGCCGCTGGCGCAGCGCTTCAAACTCGGTTCCGTGTTGGGCTACCTGATCGCCGGCGTTATCATCGGGCCCTTCGTGCTGGGCCTGATCGGCGACGCTGACAAGGTGATGCACTTCGCCGAATTCGGGGTCATCATGATGATGTTCCTGATCGGTATGGAACTCGAGCCAGCCATTCTGTGGCGTCTGCGCCGGCAGATTGTCGGCTTAGGCGGCCTGCAGGTGACGGTGACGGCTTTGGCGCTGATGGTGGTAGGCATTGTGCTAGGCCACGGCTGGCAGGCTTCGCTGGCCATCGGCATGGCGCTGGCGCTGTCCTCGACCGCGTTGGTCATGCAGATGCTCAACGAAAAAAACCTGACCCATTCGGTGGTTGGCGAAACGTCTTTCTCGATCCTGTTGTTTCAGGATATCGCCGTCATCCCTATCCTCATCATCATCCCCATTCTGGCCACCACGCTCAATTTCGGGGTTATGCCGGTCGTGGAGGGGGCGGAAAGCGCCAGTCTGATCGCTCACTGGCCGGCCTGGTTGCAGCCGATCGCCGTCATCGCCGTCATCGCCGCGGTCATCCTGGCTGGCAATTATCTGTCGCGCTATGTCTTTCAGGCCATCGCCCGCGCTAATCTGCGCGAGGTCTTCACCGCTGTTTCACTGGCCCTGGTGTTCGGCGTGACCATCCTGATGGAACTGGTGGGCGTCTCGCCGGCGCTCGGCGCTTTTATTGCCGGCGTTGTGCTGGCCAACTCCGAATACCGCCGCACCATCGAATCCGATATCGAACCCTTCAAGGGGCTGTTGCTTGGCCTGTTCTTCATCTCGGTCGGGATGGGGATGGACTTCACCGAATTTACCCATCACCCGCTCGGATTGGTGGGCGCGGTGATCGGGCTTATGCTGATCAAGGGTGTCATCCTGTATGGCCTTGGTCAGATATTCAAGCTCGATAGCGCGCCCGCCATGGGGCTAGCGCTCGGTTTGTCACAAGGCGGGGAGTTTGCCTTTGTTCTTCTGCAACTGATCGGCGGATTGAAGATCATCGATCCGCACGCGCAGAAGTTCCTTGTGCTGGTGGTGGCGCTTTCCATCGCCGCCACGCCGATCCTGACCACTTTGTTCTCCAGGTTTATCCTGCCGCGTTTCATGAGCGCCTTACCGGAGCGCGATTACGATGTCATCAACGAGCATAACCCGGTGATCATCGCCGGCTTTGGCCGTTTCGGGCAGATCGTCGGTCGTTTTATGCTGTCGCAGGGGCTCAAGGTGACGGTTCTGGAGAAGAACCCCGATCAGGTCGAGCTGCTGCGCCGCTTTGGCTCAAAGGGCTATTTCGGTGACGCCACGCGCTTGGATCTGTTGCGTTCGGCCGGTTTGGCGGAAGCGCGCATGCTGGTGGTGGCGGTCGATGACGCTGAAAGCGCGGTTGAGATCGTCAAGCTGAGCAAGCTGCACTTCCCGAAGCTGCTGGTCTATGCACGGGCGAGAAACCGCCGTCACGCCTATGAACTTCACAAGGCCGGCGTCGACTATTACCACCGCGAAACGCTCGATTCTTCACTCACCCTGGCGCGCGACGCCATGGTCGCCATGGGCTATGCCAAGGCCGTTATCGAGCGCAAGGCCAAGAAGTTCCGCGCGCACGACATTCAGACTCTGCGCCGTTCGTTCGAGTTTTTCGAAAGTGAGCCGGATATGATCAACTTCGCCAAGCTGTCCCGGGAGGAACTGGAAGGCATCCTGAAGGAAGACCAGCAGGAGTCTTGAAGACTTCGGGGAATAAAAGGCGACGGTGGACTCGGCGGGTGCGCTTTTGGTTGTGATTGTCAGCTTGGCTTTGGGGGGCATTTGGGCATTAATTTCAATGGTGTTCTTTCGACGAATGGTCTGTTCAATCAACCACGGCAGGCCCATTCTGTCGAAGAATCGTGGACGCTTTGTTGAGCGTTGGCCACTCCACGCAGCCCCTTGAAGGCGGCTGTGAGCCCTCTGTGGCCATGTTGAGCGCTTGGGCTACAGCGAGACGGCACGGTCATTGAGACCCTTCCTGTCCGTCCTAAGCCATGCCAGATAGGCTCGTTGACGGTGGCCTTCCATGCGGTGTGGCTCGCCGTGTATAATACCGGCCGCATTTAAGTCCCTTTGTTTGCAAACGGAATTCAGTAGCCATCCATTCTAACAAATGCCAGCGCAATGACAGCGCTTCGCGTTCTGAAGACGCCAGTAAAAAAAGCAAAAGCTCAAGCTTGCTACCTCTATGCAGATGGATGCACTGGCCGAGTTCGGCATTGATCCAGAGAACATCTATCAGGATGTGGCGTCGGGTGAGAAGGATGATCGACCTGCCTTGCTGGCCTGTCTCAAAGCTCTGCGTGAAGGCGACACCTAAGTTGTCTGGAAGCTCGACCGTCTCGGCCGAGACCTGCGCCATCTGGTGAACACCGTGCATGATCTGGCCAACCGAGGGATCGGCCTCAAGGTATTGGCAGGTCATGGGGCCGAGATCGATACGACGACCGCATCAGGCAAGCTCATCTTTGGAATCTTCGCCAGCCTTGCGGGCTTCGAGCGCGAACTGATCCGAGAAAGGACGATGGCGGGGCTGGCGGCTGCTCGTGCGCGTGGTCGTAGCGGCGGCAGGAAGTTCACCATGAGACCTGCCAAGCTGCGGCTGGCACAACCATCGATGGGCAAGCCTGAGACCATCGTTGGTGATCTGTGCAAAGAGATCGGCGTCTCGCGTCAGACCTTGTATTGATGCGATGAAGAATGTCCGCCCTCGCAGGTGGTGGCGGTGCAGATGGAGGTTGCAATTTCGTATTTCGGACGTGTAACCATTTACCCGAATAGCGAGATTTGATTCGGGCAAAATTCATTCGTAGATGGCTTCTATCCTAACCAACAAGAACGCGATGCAGGCAGTTCAAATATTGAACGCCAATAATCGTGACTTGCAAGAGGCGCAAAATCGCATTTCCACAGGGCAGAAGATATCAAGCGCGAAGGACGATGGTGCGGCATATGCGATAGCACAAAATATTCGCGGTGATATCGGTTCATGGAAGGCGGTAAACGACAGCCTGAACCGTGGCAAAAGCCTACTGGACGTCACCGCTGCTGCGACCGAAAACATCAGCGATTTGCTGGTGCGGATGAAAGAAATAGCAGTCTCGCTCAATGATAGTTCGTTGGATGCTACATCGCATAACGCCTTGATGAACGATCTTAATGCGCTTGGAAAACAAATAGGCAGCGCAGTTGATAATGCCACCTTCAACGGCCAAAATCTTATGAAGCCAGAGATGGGAACCGCGCAGACGCTATCTGGTTCTTCGACAGGCTACCAAAAAAGCATTAGTTATTCCGCGACAATCAGTGGGCCTCCGAGCATGGTCACCTATGATTACAGCGTGCATAATTACCTTCGCTATGCTCGCGATTATATGGCTGCGGATCACGATAGGGCTTCTACGGCTACAAAAGCTGACGTGGAAACCTACTTCAATTCATTGGGCTATTCGACGGCGCAGGCGGACTACTATTTCGATAAAATAGATGGTGATGCCGATGGCAATCTGACGACGACTGAAAGGGACGCTTTCTTCAAGGAGCCAACCATGGCGTCGCTCGATGCGAACTCCAGCAGTGGTGTCGATCAATCCGAATTTGAAAACTGGTATACTGGCGTTGGCGGTTCGACTGCTCAGGCAGACGGCGTCTTTGCCAACATCGACACTGACGCAGACGGCAATGTGACCGTTGCTGAGCGCGACTCATATTACGCGCTCGCACGCAGTTTCCCCAATCCTTCCGAAGTCGTTACTGCTCAAATCAACATGACGGGTGATTGGTATAATGATTCAAAAAGTATCTCTGTGCGTGCTCCGAACAATGGCTCTGATCAGATATATAATCAGCAGTCTTCATATGGTTCAGTATCACAAGGATACATGGGGGAAGGGCAGGCAAATACTGGAAGTTTTACCGTAAATTTTAACGCAACGGCTAACGTAACACCCGTTTCAAATCCCATGCCCGATAATTATGGCGTAGCGTTGACAAGCATTACGATCACGCCCTTTAAAAACTATAGTGTGGATCTTCTTTCTAATCCAGCGGGCGGTAATTTTACTCTATTCAAGCAACCGATGACAACACAGTGGTTGGGGCTAAACAATTTAAATAACCTGAGTCCGCAAGCGATCTTAGATAGCGTCGATAGCGCAATAAGCAGGGTTTCCACTTACGCGGGATATTTTGGGTCGCAACAGAATGCAATCGACCAGATGCTTACTCAGAACAATAAGCTCTCTGATAGCCTGACTAAAGGGGTCGGCAATTTGGTTGACGCTGATATGGGCAAAGAGAGTGCCAATTTGCAGGCCGCGCAGGTAAAGGCGCAACTGGCGACACAGACACTTTCTATGGCAAATCAAGAGCCAGACTGGATTTTGAAGCTATTTAAGTAGGTGTGTCAGGTTCAAGGAGGTATATGCTATTTTATCAATAGCTTGCTTCAATGACCTCGTGTTGTATCCTCTGCCATAATTAGATGCGATTTCAGCGTCCTTGCCATTAGCCGATGTCCACCCACCTAAAGCCAGTCCGATTTCATGGTCAAGGTTGGCGTCCCGAATTGCGTCTCTGAAGCAGTGTCTAAATGAGTGGAATGATGTTTTGTCGCGCGCCGCGCCGCACTTAATCAAGAAGCGCGTAAACCATTTCGAGAATGGGTCACTGTAATAGCCTGTCGCGCTAATCGACAGTTCTGGAAACAGCTTGATGTGAGTCCTGCCTTTCAATTGCGCCGATGACTTTGTCACGCCCCAGAACCGCCTCTGACAGTTCGACGGCGTTCCAATAGCCAGAAACGGCCTTGCCTGACCTATTCTTGGTCGGGTCTTTCAGGAAGACCTCACAAAGCTCCCGTAGGGACTTGCCTGTTGGCTCGGGTTTGAAGCTCGAAGGCGTCGCCAGCGCGACTGGCGCAATGCCTTCAACGGCCTTCCCCTCGGCTTCAAGCAGCCATTGCTCAAATTCAGCGGATACAATTCGAGCCTTCCTGACGGCCTCCGCCATTCGACCAGTTTTGAGAGACCGTCGAAATTCCGTCTTGCCGACGATGGCTTGCAGCGATTTAGGGACGTTGAGCCGAACGTAATAGGACTTGCCTCTGGAAATGATTCCCATCCGTCTCGATCTCACAGGGGAGGATCGGGGAAGTCTTTCGGTCTGAACAGCCTTCTCAGATCGTTGACCAAACAGCTTCACAAGTCGTTTTTTAGAACGTGAAAGATCGTCCGATATCGGATCATTTTTGATGGTGGATTCTGCATGATCCGATTCTCGTGGTGGACGCATAGAATCGGCACAGTGAATCGGCACAGTTAGGAAGCTGCTAGTTGCTGATTTTATTGAGAAAATATGGCTTTCGAGACCATCAAATCGGCACACTTCACCCGCACAACTGTCCTGTGTAGTTGCCCCCTAATTCCCGGACAGGATCAGGTTTTCGATTGCATGGCTCTGAACTCTCTCGGTGAGAGATAGCGCAAAGCCTTGTGGGGGTGAAGTTCATTATAGTGCTCAAACCATTTTGGTAGATTATCGATGACGGTTTGAGCGTCGGGCAGCGGGTTTACTTTGACATAATCGCGCTTGAACGTCTTTACGAAGGCCTCCGCCATGCCATTGGATTCAGGACTTCTGACGGGCGTTGAGCGTTGCTCCAGCCCGATATCCTTTAGCAATGTCTTGGTG
>NZ_AQWM01000009.1 GCF_000376105.1 Asticcacaulis benevestitus DSM 16100 = ATCC BAA-896 | reverse complement strand
CTGAAACGCAGAAGTGCCATCGAGCCTGTCATCGGGCACATGAAAGCCGATGGAAAACTCGAGCGGAACTGGCTTGCCGGAGCACATGGCGATGCGGTCAATGTCCTCCTGGTGGCCGCCGGCCATAACATCCGTCTCCTCTTGAACTGGCTGAAGAGTTTTTGTGCCTTCGTCATGGCCCTGTCCATGGCGGTCACGAAGACAAAAAACTATGCGGACTACAGCCAACTTGCCGCTTGAGTTCAAAAACTGAATTGTTCACGGGCGACTAGCTCAAGCGCCGGACTGGGCGTCCCCCATGGCTCACGCGCACCATTTTTCCTGAAAGAATGGGCGCGACGGGCGCTTGCCCTTGCCGAGATGCTTCGAAGCCATCGCATCTCGGAATGAAACCCTTCCTCCCTCAACTTACGGCGCGTTGCCCCATGGCGGCGCGCCATTTTTTTTAAATCGCCTTAAAATGTTGCGATCACGGGGAATTTTGTGGGCAAGGCCGGAGCCTGCCTTTATGTTTCCTTAGTTCCGTAATAGGAAAGCCCCTCCCCAGTCAGTTGCGCTCTTTATATAGTTCTACGGGCGTTGGCGTTTCCAAAAGGCCGAATTATGATCAGCGAAGATGCGGTGGTTAATCTGTTTGCCCTGGCCCATCCCGGCCGTCTGAATGTTTTCCGCACGGTCGTCCAGGCCGGGCCCGATGGCATGGCGGCGGGCAAGATCGCGGCCAGCAACGGCATACCGGCCAACACGGCCTCGACCCACCTTAGCATCCTGACCGGCGCCGGCCTGCTCACCGCCTATCGTGACGGCCGTTCGATCATCTATCGCGCCAATTTCGCCCACTATGCGGAACTCATGGGCTTCCTGCTCGAAGACGTCACCGAGAGGAATGCCGAGGCCGCCACATCGCTGCACGCCTATTTCAAAAACCGTCCGGTGGCGAAGGTCTGAGCTTGACCTTCACCCTCTATCATCGTCCGCAGTGCGCCA
This sequence comes from Asticcacaulis benevestitus DSM 16100 = ATCC BAA-896, assembly GCF_000376105.1. Classification (GTDB taxonomy): domain Bacteria; phylum Pseudomonadota; class Alphaproteobacteria; order Caulobacterales; family Caulobacteraceae; genus Asticcacaulis; species Asticcacaulis benevestitus. The sequence continues at coordinate 119,933 of NZ_AQWM01000009.1, read as the reverse complement.
CGTCGCGCAAGGTGCTGGCCCTTATTCGCACTCACGGCATAGAGCCGGTGATGATTGATTACGTTCAGGCCGGCTGGTCGAAGGATCAGCTCGTGGCACTTTTTAACGCCATGAAACTGAAGCCGCGCGACCTCCTGCGCATCAAAGGCACGCCCGCGCAAGCGCTGGGCCTGACCGATCCTTCCGTCAGCGAGGCGCGTCTCCTGACCGCCATGGTCAAGCATCCCCTTCTTGTCGAACGTCCCATCGTTGTCAGCGACAAGGGCGCGCTGCTGGCGCGTCCGCCGGAAAAGGTTCTCGAAATTCTATAGATGTGGAAGTGTTTCGGGTCGGCATAAGGCCGGTCTTTTGCCACTATCAAGACAAGATTTGAGACCTGTCACTGTATTCTGATGATATTCTTATTTTTTGAGCAACGGCCTCATACTTGATCCTGCTTAAACAGCCGCATTTCTGGCCAACCGTGTCATTATTGTCATTCTCCTCAGATCGCACCCACTCAATCGGGGGCTTATATTCAGAAAGAGGATGGACGTTATGAAAACTAAACTTTCCTATAAGATCACCGGCGCTGTTGTCGCCATCATGGCCGCCACGGCCCTGAGCGCTTCTGCCCAGGACGCGACCGCGCCCGCCAACCCTACTGTGCCGCCGGTAACCGCCCCGACCACGGCGCCTGACGCCGTGCCGGCTACCCCGCCGATCGATCAGGCAACAACCGCGATGGCTCCGGCTGCCGCACCGGCCATGACCGCCGATAGCGGTGCCGCCAAGGACTTCATCCGCGAAGCTTACATGGCCAATGAATTCAGCATCGCCGCGGCACAGCTCGCCGCCACGCAAGGCGAAAGCGCCGAAGTGAAGGCGACCGCCAAGACAGTGCTCGACAACGGCCTCAAGACCCGTGACGGCATGGTGGCCGCCATTCAAGGTGCCACGACCGACATGCACTTCGACCAGAACTACACCCCTGAGTACCAGACCAAGCTGGGCGAGCTGAAGGCTGCTAAGGGTGCCGACTTCGACGCCAAGTATGTAGCGGCCCAGGGCGAAGTGAACGACAAGGCCGAGAGCGTTTTCAAGTCCTATGCCGCCAGCGGTACGGATGAAACCGTGAAAACCTTCGCCGCCAACACCCTGCCGGTGCTCAACGCCAATGGCGACGCGCTGGATGCCGTGGCTCAGGGCGGCAACTAAGCCCATACACATGGATCAGGATGTGCCCTCGTCCTGATCGCGGGCGAAAAAATCCCCCGGACGCGAGTCCGGGGGATTTTTTGTGGCGGATAGCGTTTGAGTCTATCGGTTCAGCATGGCCATGCCGGCCTCGGTGTAGCGTGCACCGGCAAAGCCGGTTTCGGCGATCACCGCTTCGATCTCTGACAGGTCGGTAGCGCTTAAGGTCACGTTCGCCGAGGCGATGTTTTCCTTGAGGCGATCCAGATGACGCGTGCCGGGAATAGGCACGATCCAGGGTTTTTGCGCCAGCAGCCAGGCTAGGGCCAGTTGCGCCGGCGTGACGCCCTTCGCCTTCGCCAGATCGGTGAGGGCATCGACCGCGCGGGTGTTTTGCGCCTTGGCGTCGCCGGTAAAGCGCGGGCTGGTGTTGCGGTAATCGCCGGGATCAAGGGCGGCATCTTTCAGCGTGCCGGTCAGGAAGCCGCGGCCGAGCGGCGAGTAGGGCACGAAGCCGATGCCAAGCTCTTCGAGAGTCGGCAGGATCTGCGTTTCCGGATCGCGCGTCCATAGCGAATATTCGCTCTGCACGGCGGCGACCGGCTGCACGGCGTGGGCCTTGCGGATGGTGGCGGCTGAGGCCTCCGACAGGCCAAAATGCCTGACCTTGCCGGCCTGGATCAGGTCGCCGACCATGCCGGCCACGTCTTCGATCGGCACGTCAGGATCGACGCGGTGCTGGTAGAGCAGGTCGATATGATCGGTGCGCAGGCGTTTCAGCGAGGCATCGACGACCTCGCGGATATGGTCGGGGCGCGAATTGACGCCAGTCAGGCTGCCCGGTTGCTGGCCCATGGCGAAGCCGAATTTCGTGGCGATCACCACCTGATTGCGTACCGCTTTGAGCGCTTCGCCGACCAGTTCTTCGTTGACATAGGGGCCATAGACCTCGGCCGTATCGAAGAAGGTGACGCCGAGGTCGACGGCGTCGCGCAGCAGTTTCAGGCAGGCGTCGCGGTCGGAAGGGCCATAGGCCCAGCTCATGCCCATGCAGCCGAGGCCGATAGCGGAAACATCAAGGCCGGACTGGCCCAGGGTGCGTATTTTCATTTGGGGAGGTTCCTCTCACAGAAAGCCGGGCATATGTGGGGTGCCTGCCCGCGCGTGGAAAGGCTTCACGCAGAATGTTACCCTATCGGGCGGCGCGCATCGCCTTGGCCTCTGCCTTGGCCTGGGCCTTGGCGGCATCGATATGGCGCCCCATCGCTTTTACGAAGGGCAGGCGGCGCAAAAACAGGCGAAAAGCGATGGCGACCACCGCGAAGCCCATCCAAACCTCCGGCTTGTTATATTCCGGATGCAGGTCGTAGACGAAGACTTTAAAGCCGATGGAGAGCGCCAGATAGGGCACAAGGATCGCGCCCCAACGGACAAACTCATCCTTGAGGAAGCCGCTGGCGCCGTCGGGGTGATAGCGCCAGGCCGACTGGCTGACCAGCCAGCGGATCAGCACGATCAGGGTGACCACGATCAGGGTGATGGCCGTGGAGATAAGCACCATCAGCAAGGGATGGGCATGTTGCCAGGCCAGCGAAGCGGCCTGCTGTTGCGCGGGAGACATGAGACGACGCCTTTTTAAGAGTGAACCTTGGCCTTAATGTCCACTGTTACCGCTTTTGGATGACCTGGAAACGAAAAAAGCGTGAGGGTTGATCCGTAAACGAAAAACCCCGCCGGTCAGGGACCGACGGGGTTAAAATCATAAATGCCAAGTCTGCCTTAAGCGGTTCGGCGCGCACCGGTCTGGGCGGAGGCGGCGTTCTTGATATAGAGGCCGCGCATACCGGGCATCGGCTTGAAGGCATCGGTGATGCCCAGCACGGTCTCGGCGGCGCCCAGGAACAGGCAGCCGTCATCGGCCAGCAGGGTGGCCATCTGTTCGAGCACGCGCTTCTTGGTCTCGATATCGAAATAGATCAGGACGTTGCGGCAATAGATGACATCCTGACGGCCGACGCTACGCAGGTCTTCGAGCAGGTTCAGTTTCTTGAAGCGGATGCTCGAGCGCAGCTTTGGCGAGATGCGCCACATCTCGTCGACCTTCTCGAAATGCTTGACCATCATGGTGATCGGCAGGCCGCGCTGGACCTCGAACTGGGTGTAGAGGCCGGCCTGCGCCTTTTCCAGACAACGGTCGGAAATGTCAGTCGCCAGAATATCGAGATTGATGCGCGGGAACTGGGGCTTGGCCTCGTCCATCAGCATGGCCAGAGAATAGGGCTCCTGGCCGGTAGAGCAGGCGGCGCACCAGACCTTGAGATCGCCCGACAGGCGGGCCTTGGCCAGCGCCGGCAGGATATCGCTCTTGAACTGATCAAACGGCGCCTTGTCGCGGAAGAAGAAGGTCTCGTTGGTGGTCATGGCGTCGGTGACGCTGGCCATCAGCTTCTCATCGCGCTTGGTCCGCAGGGCGCTGAGCAAGGCCGAGACATTGGCGAAGCCTTCGCGTCGCGCCACGGGCGACAGACGGCTTTCGATCAGGTAGGTCTTGTCCGAGCCGAGAATGAGGCCCGAGCGGGCTTTCAGCGTGGCGGCGAGGTGTTCGATGTCTTCGGGGGTCATTGAGGCCGTTCTCCACGGGCAAATACTTTACAGGCCGCAGACAGGCCATCGATAGGTTTAATGATTTCAGCGAGGCCGGCTTCGGCTACGGCGCCGGGCATGCCCCAGACGACGCTGGACGCTTCGTCCTGCACCAATACCGAGGCATTGGCGGCCACCAGGGCGCTGGCGCCGTCACGGCCATCATGGCCCATGCCGGTCAGGACGACGGCGAGCGCGTGATTGCCATAGAGGGCGGCGGCGGACTGGAACAGGGGATCGACCGCCGGGCGGCACCAGTTGACCTGAGGGCCCTGATCGAGCTTGATCGTGGGCAGGCCCAGCGGGCCTTTCACCGTCATATGGAAGTCGCCGGGGGCGATATAGACGTGGCGCGAGCTTACCGGCATGCCGTCCTTGGCTTCCAGCACGGTCATCGGCAGCGCCTTGTCGAGGTGCTCGGCCAGGATGGCGGTAAAGGTGGCGGGCATGTGCTGCACGATAAAGATCGGCAGCTTCCAATCGGGGCCCAGGCCCAGCAGGAAGGCGCGCAGGGCAGGCGGACCGCCGGTCGAGGCGCCGACAAAGAGGGCGTCGATGCGCTTGGGGCCTGTGCTGCGCGGACGCAGGACGGGCGCGGCGGGCGGCGGCGGCGCGGGTCGTGCGGGAGGGGGTGATAAAGGCGTGCGCGCCAGGGCGCTCGGGCCGGCCGTCAAGGGACGTGCGCCGGGGGCGGGCGCTGTAGGCTTGACCGGTGCCGGGTTTGCCGGGGCGGCGCCCGGCATGGGCCAGGATCGTGTGCGGCCACACAGGGCGCGGATCTTGGTGAGCAGTTCGGTGCGGAAGCCGTCAGCGCCGCCGATGCGACTTGAATCCGGCTTGGGCACAAAGTCGGCGGCCCCCAGTTCGAGGGCGCGGATGGTGACATTGGCGCCGCGCGTCGTCAGCGTCGAGGCCATCAGAACCTTGAGGCCGGGCTTGGCGGCCAGCAGTTTCGGCAGGGCTTCAAGCCCGCCCATGTTCGGCATTTCGATGTCGAGGATCAGCACGTCCGGCTGGACTTCCTTGACCTTTTCGACGCCTTTTGCGCCGTCAATGGCCAGGCCCGCGAGCACCATGTCGGGCTCGTGCTCAAGCCAGCGCGAAATCAGCCCCCGCACGACCGCGGAATCGTCGACGATCATGATTTTCAGGGGCCGCAGGGATGCGGCGGTGTTGGAGGTCAGGGACATCTTTTAAGCTCAAATGCCGCGGGGCTTACGCGCATCATTCCCTGAACAGGAAGGGGCGCGGCGGCCTTAGGCCTTGCCGAAAGCCCCGATGGCTTCCGGACGTATGATCGTACACGGCTAGTGCCGCCGTTTGGCTTGCGATTACAGCAGGCCAACTTCGGAGAACTTGGCCTCGAGGATTTCGCCGTCGAAGGGCTTCATGATGTATTCCGAGGCGCCTTCGGTCAGGGCTTCGGTGATGTGGGCCAGATCGTTTTCTGTGGTGCAGAATACCACGATCGGAGCCTTGCCACCGTCTTCCTTGCGCAGGGCGCGCAGGAAGGTGATGCCGTCCATGACCGGCATGTTCCAGTCGAGCAAGATGGCGGCTGGCATCTTTTCCTTGCAGGATTTCAACGCTTCGGCGCCGTCATTGGCCTCGGCCACCTCAAACTGGAGGTTTTCCAGAATGCGTCTGGCGACTTTACGGATAACGCGGCTATCATCGACGACGAGACAGGTTTTCATCCTGATTTCCCTATACTTCTGAAAGGTTAGGCCGCTTTAAGATGGGCGGCATCCAAGAGTGTGTGTGGATCCAACACTATCAGAAGTTCCTTTTCTAATTGATAAACGCCGACGATTATTTCTGCCCAGCGTGGCGGAAGATTTCCCGGAGGCGCGTGGAATTTCTCATCGTCGAGTTTCAGCACCTCATCGACCGAATCGATGACGAGGCCGTAGCTGTCGCCGTGTACTTCGAGGCCGATGGCCAGAGGCTCAGGCGCACCTTCTTCGCGCGGCGGCAGACCGAGGCGGCGGCGGGCGCAGACGGCGGTGACGATGCGGCCGCGCAAGTTAAGCACGCCGGCGATTTCCGAGCGCGACAAAGGCACGGGGGTCAGGCCGCGCGGATGAAAGACATCGTGCACACGAGCGGCATCAACACCGAAGAGCTGGCCGCCGACGCGGAGCGTTACGTAATCTTTCAGGCTCATGCGACAGCCCTTTCACTGGAAACATGGGAAACAGGGTGACGTTGGTGTTCGGCCAGGCCACGCAGGTGGTAATAGTCGACATCGAGGATTTCGCAGGCGCGCCCGGCGATGATGGCGGTACCGCGAACACCCGGACGATCGGCCGACAGTTCGATGGTCATTTGGTCTTCGACGACATCGACGATCTCGTCGACGGCGAGGCCCATGGCGTAACCCTCGCCGGTGAAGACGAGCAGCGGCTGGACGTGGGCTTCTTCGCGCGAAGAGGACAGCAGGCCCGAGAAATCGCTGCTGACGGTTAGGATCGGCATGAGCTTGCCGCGATATTGCAGGGCGGCGCGGCCTTCCATCATTTCGATCTTGTCGGATTCGATGTGTTCGAGGCGCGTGATGTGGGCCAGCTCGACCGCCTTCGGCGCGCCGGAGCCCGCCCTGAAGAGCAGCATGGCAACCTTTTCGCTGCCGGCATGGGCGGTGGTGTCTTCGGTGTCTTCCGAGGCTTTTTCCTCCAGCATATTGCCGGCGCGCTCACTCATGGCGTTCGGATCGAGGATCAGAACGACCGAGCCATCGCCCAGGATGGTGGCGCCCGAGAAGACATTGACATCGCGCAGGATGGTGGCCAGCGGCTTGACGACGATTTCCTCGGTATCGAGCACATCGTTGACAACGAGGCCGTAACGGCGCTCACCGACCTGGATGACCATGACGAAGGTGGCGTCTTCATCCTTGGCGGCTTCGAGTTGGAGCGTTGGGCCAAGCTGAACCAGCGGCAGAAGCTTGTTGCGCAGACGCAGGACGAGGGCGTCGTTGATCTTTTCAATCTTGTGCTCGGCGTTCTGGCCGGTGCGAACCAGTTCCATCACCGAGGTTTGTGGCACGGCGAATTTCTGGCCGCCGGCGCCGACGATCAGGGCCGAGACGATGGCCAGGGTCAGCGGGATCTTGATGGTGAAGGTGGTGCCGGAGCCCGGCACCGACAGCAGATCGATCTGGCCGCCGATCTGTTCGATATTGGTGCGCACCACGTCCATGCCGACGCCGCGGCCGGACAGGTTGGTGACCGCCGCCGCCGTCGAGAAGCCCGGTGCGAAGATATAGCGCTGAACCTGCTGGTCGCTCAGGGTGTCCAGCTCGTTGCGGGTAACCAGACCCTTTTCGAGCAGCTTTTCGCGGATGCGTGGGGTATTGAGGCCGCGACCGTTGTCGGAAATGCGGATGACGATATAGCCGCCTTCGTGGAAGGCCGACAGCTTGACGGTGCCGGTGGCGGGCTTGCCGAGGTCGATGCGCTCCTGGGTGCCTTCGAGGCCGTGATCGGCGGAGTTGCGCACCATGTGGGTCAGCGGATCGCGGATCAGTTCGAGCACCTGACGGTCGAGTTCGGTGCCTTCGCCTTCCATGACGAGGTCGATCTTCTTGCCCAGTTCGTAGGAGAGGTCGCGCACCAGGCGGGGCAACTTCTTCCATGCGGCGCCGATCGGCTGCATGCGGGTCTTCATCACGCTGTCCTGCAGTTCGCCGGTCAGGGTGGACAGGCGTTGCAGCGGGGTGGCGAAGGCGGAATCTTCACGGGTGCGGCTGATCTGCAGGAGCTGGTTGCGGGTCAGCACCATTTCCGAGACGAGCGTCATGAGGCCTTCGAGCACATCGACCGAAACGCGGATGGACTGGGTTGTGGCGATGCCCTGGGCATCTTCGCCGCCGAGGCCGGCCATGGGCTCCGGTGCTTTGGCGGGGGGAGTGGGGACGGCAGGTTTTATGGCGGTAACGGGCGGCGCGCTCGGGGCCACCGGCTGGCTGACTTCCACGTCGGACGTCGCCTCATTCATCCAGTCCGGTGATTCGGCGGCGGCGAAGGCGGCTTCGAGATCGGCTTCTGAGACTTCACCGAGGCGCAGAGCGCGACCGGTGGCGGGGTCGATATCGCCGGCTTGCAAGGTTGTCGGGGTGTCGTCGGGGCCATCGGCGGCGGCAAAGGCGGCTTCGAGATCGGCTTCGGCGACTTCGCCGGGGCGCAGGGCGCGGCCGGTGGCGGGGTCGATATCGCCAACGCCCAAAGCGCCAGCACCGAGCGCGGGGCCATTAAATACAGCGGGTTCGATTTCGCCATTGATCGGGCGATCGGGCACTTCGACGGCTTTCACGGTCGACAGATCGACGGCCTGGCCCTCGGCCATGGCTTCCAGTTGGGCGATCAGGTCGTGATCGTCGCCATCGGGTTCGTTACCGGTAGCTTCCAGACCAGCCAGGATGACCTTGATGCGGTCGATCGAATGCAGGACGAGGGTCACGGCGACGGGGGTCACGTCGAGCTTGCCATCGCGGAAACGACCGAGCAGGGTTTCACCGGCGTGGGCCACGGCCTCAAGGCGCGACAGGCCTAAGAAGCCGCAGGTGCCTTTTACAGTATGGACGAGGCGGAAAATATTATCGAGCGTCTTCCGTTCATTCGGATTTGCTTCAAACCTGACCAGTTCGCTATCGACGACCTCAAGGCTTTCGGCGGTTTCGGTCAGGAATTCGGAAATTAAGTCGTCCACAATATACCCCGTTGTACTAAGGGTCCGCACCAGAATCGGGATTCCGGGCAGGACCTGTCTTGGGACATACTGAACGGCTTTGGTTAAGGGGCCGTTGCTAAAACCTTACCAAAGTCTGAATTTTGCAATTAATGCGGGAAGTGGCTGGCGGTGGTGTCTGACGTCACAAAGGTAAGGCGCACAAGGAAAAGCGAGGATGCGCATCGCCATTATGCCGACTTATCTATGTGCCCTGCCAGACAGGACGCGTTTTTTTTAGCAACAGAAAGCGTGTCAGGCGTGTCGTGTCTATAAAAGCGCGCAAAACATCCGCACCTTATTCCTGTTCCGGCTTTGCGCCTATTGGCGGCCGACCGGCAGCGGATTGGCTTTTTTCGCCGCCGGTTTCAGCGTCGTCGGCGCACCCTGTTCGCGGGCATCTGACATGACGTCGGCGCAGTTGGCATTCTTGGCGTAATCGAGATTGACGAACGGCAAGATTGTATTGAGCGCCACGGCCAGCCCGCCCTGCACCACAGCCGCGCCGGGATCGACGCCAATTTTCGGCGCCGACAGATGGCCGCCCACCACGATAGGTACATTGACACGGATCAGGCGGAACTTTTTCGGCTTGCCCTTGAAAGCCAGTTTCAGGCTCTCATCCTGCAGATTTATGCGGCCTGAGCCATTCACCCGCACCACGCCGGTATCGAACACGATGTTCTGGCCCCGCATGACGCCATTCTGCACACGGAAATCGGCGATGGCGCAGCGCACATCGGTCTCGTGTCTGTCCTTCGACAGCAGCATGAACACGCCCTTGGTGGCATTGACGCCCATCAGTTCGGCGAAGCTCTGGCGGATCGTGCCGCCGGGCATGACCAGCGTCATCTGGCCGTCGGCGGTCGAGGCCGCCTTGTGGACCGAGTTGCCGGTGCCGGTGGCGCGCACCCGCGCATTGAGAATGCCCTCGAGCGGCTTCGATCCGCCGACCGTCGGCAGGAAGTCCTGCACCGCCAGGCCGGTCAGGCGCATATCGATGGTGTTGATCTGGACGTCTTTGCGGGCATCGATGCGCGCCGTGCCCTGCAGGCGGCCACGCGGGAAGCTGAAATCGATCGGGTCAAGGATCAGCAGGCCGTGGTCGAGATTGACGTTCAGGCTAACCTCACGCAGCGGCATGTCGCTATGGGTTTTAACCGACATAGCGCGATAACGCACCTTGGCGTCCATATTGCGCACGCGCTCGATATCGAGCGTGGCGTCGGGCAGCAGGCGGCGCGCCACGGCAGCGGCGGTCGGGGCGGCGGAAAGTTCGGCCTTTTGCGGCGTATTGGCGGAGGTGGCGCCGAACAGCGAGCCGAGATCCTTGAAATCGAGCCGGCGCGAACGTAGATCGCCGGTCAGATAGGGGCGGCCTTTGGTGCGGGTATCGACCTTCATAGTCCCTTCGAGATCGCTGCCGCCGACGCGACCCTTGATAGCCTTGACGTCGTAGATCAGCGCATTGCGCGTCACCTGGGCGGCGATCTTGTAGGCCGGTGTATTGGGCAGGGTCAGGCCAGTCAGATCGTAGAGGTCTGCCAGATTGCGGCCGCTGACCGTCACGGCGCCGTCAATCTGACCGAGATTGAAGGGATGCAACACGCGGCCTTTCGCCGTGACGCGGGTATCGCCTGCGCGCACGACCATGTCGAACGGGTAGGGCACGTGGGTGCGGACATTGAGCAGCGGTCCGCCGGTGGCGCTGAGGTCAAAGGCGCGGCCGTTCAGCTTGCCGTCGCCGGTCAGATCGAACGCCTGACGCCCGCCTGCCGCCTTTTCATGGGCATTGATTGTACCGGTGAAGTTGAACCGGCTCTTCGCATGGGTGACGGTCAGCTTGCCGTCATTGATGATGAAATCCTTGATCGGTGGCAGCTTGGCCGGCTGGCTTTTGGCCTTGCCGTCACCGAAGTTCCAGTTGGCGCGGCCGGTCTTGTCCGAATAGAGAATGAGGTTGGGTCGGTCGATCTGCAGGCGCGGCAGCACGATGCGGCCGATAAAGACCGGCATCAACTCGGCGGTGACCGCGACCGTGTCGATCTCGGCGAGATTGCCTTTCAAGCCGGCGCTGGCGCCCCAGTCCGGCTGGCCGATACGGAGACCGCCTATCGTGGCGCTGGGGGCGAAGCTGAACAGATGGACGCGCAGATTGCCATCGATATGCACCGGGCGATACAAACGGCCGGAGGCGATGGAGGCCACCATCGGTCGCGCCCAGTTCCAGTTCGGCTGCGCCAGGAATAGGATTATGACACCCAGCACCAGCACGACGGCGGCGAGCACGCCCTGAACCCAACCGGGCAGATGACGCAGACGTCTCCACAGGGCATGGCTGAGGCGATTCGTGCCCGCTATAAAAGCCTGCCAGCAGGCAGTGATCGCCGTCTTCGCGCGCTCTAAATGGGATGGTGGCGAAGCGTCAGGCGCCGGTTGCGGCGCCTGTGTTTCCGGCTCATCTGGTTGTTTTGGCTCGTTCCGCAAACGCAGGTCCCGTCAGAAGCATCATGATGCTCCCCCGAGCCTGGCTGTCACAGCGTAGGATGGCGGCTGTTAGGAATCGATGTGAATCGCGCCGCGGCCTGATCAGGCCGGGAGGAAGATTTTGAACGACAGCGAATCGACATCGGTGGTGTAGTCGAGCGTGCCGCGGGCTTCGTGAACCACGCTGTAAAGCCAGTGCGGCTGAATCCACTGGCCGTTGAGGCCATCGCCCAGCGGCAGGCCGGTCAGGCCTTCGATGGCTTCGGCCTTGAGGCGGGCACGCGGGCCACGTGATTCGGCGGTGATGGTCATGCCGTCATCGCTCTTGACGGCTTCCAGCTTCGCCTTGCCGCCGGTCGGCAGCGAATTACCTGCCAGCAGGCCCAGATTGAGCAGGGCGCGCGAGGCCGGCTTGTCGAACAGCATCTGCGGGTCGATGGCGAAGTCGAGTTCGGCGCGCATGGTCGAATACATGTCGCCGAGGATTTTCTCCAGTTGGCTGCCGCTGAAGGCTTCCGAGCTGGTGGCGGCGCCGAAAGCGACGCGGGCGAAATGGACCAGGGTCACCATCTTCTTGGCCGAGGCAGCGATCAGGTTGAGCGCCTCCTGCTTCATATCCTGCGCGGAAGGATCTTCGAGCAGGTCGAGGCCCGACATGATGGCGCCGGCCGGTGAGATGAAATCATGACACAGCTTGGCGACCAGTTGGGTGGCCAGATCGTGCGAACTGATATTGGCCGACGCCGGTGCGGTATCCACATCTGTCTCGACGGGTGCGCTGGTTTGCGCTGTCGCTTCGCTGTCAGAACGCGTAAGGTTCGGTGTTGACAGATCATCCATGCTCATCATCTTATCCCGTCTCGTCGGTATCGGCTTCAGTTTAGCGTGTCTCACCCGAACTGTGAGGTGATTTGCCTTAACGGGGAAGCCAGGAAGCGCTAAGATGTTTTTATAAGTCTTAACGAGAGGTTAACCAGAGCGCACGCGCGCAGGTTCGATCCCTTAGAAACCGTCATTTATAACAAAAAGCCTAACCGGAGACTCCCTCATGGCTGATGCAACCAACCCGCTTGCCCGCAAAGGTCGCGGCAAGATTTTTGATTCGATTCTCGACACCATGGGCGATACGCCCCTGATCCGTCTGCCGCGCCTGTCGGCTGAATATGGCGCGAAAGCCACCGTGCTGGCCAAGCTCGAATTCTTCAACCCGATGGCCTCGGTGAAAGACCGCATCGGCGTCTCCATGATCGAGGCGCTGGAAAAGTCCGGCAAGCTGAAGCCGGGCGGCACCATCATCGAGCCGACCTCGGGCAATACCGGCATCGCCCTGGCCTTCGTGGCCGCCGCCAAGGGCTACAAGATCACCCTCGTCATGCCGGAATCGATGTCGATCGAGCGCCGCAAGATGCTGCTGCTGTTGGGCGCCAAGCTCGAACTGACCCCCGCTGAAAAGGGCATGCGCGGCGCGGTCAACCGCGCGCAGGAATTGCTGGCCGAAATGCCGGAAGCGGTGATCCCGCAGCAGTTCGAGAACGAAGCCAACCCCTATATCCATGAAATCTCGACCGCCGAGGAAATCTGGAACGATACCGATGGCGCGGTCGATGTGGTCGTGTCGGGCGTTGGCACCGGCGGTTCGATCAGCGGCATCGGTCATGCGCTGAAAAAGAAGAAGCCTGCGGTGAAGATGATCGCCATCGAACCGGAAGCCTCGCCGATCCTGTCGGGTGGCGAGCCCGGTCCGCACAAGATTCAGGGTATCGGCGCCGGCTTCATTCCGGGGATTCTTGACCGCGGCATCATCGATGGCATCGAAACCGTGTCGAACGACGCGGCGTTTGCCATGGCGCGTAAGTCGGCCCGTGTCGAAGGCCTGCCGGTCGGTATCTCCTCCGGCGCGGCGCTCGAAGTGGCTTTCCGCCTGGCCAGTCAACCGGAATACGCCGGTAAGACGATCGTGGCGATCATTCCGAGCTTTGCGGAACGCTACCTCAGCACGGCTTTGTTTGACGGGCTTTAAGTAAGTCAGACACCCCACCACCCCAGTAAATTGGGGCGGGTAAGATATGAAACCCTTATACCTCCCCATCTCTGATGGGGAGGGGGGCCGCAAGCTCTTGCGCAGCGGTGGTGGGGTTTCTTAGTTTTCATCGCACGGCCGGTTGTTATACAAATGATTAACGGATGACGGCCATGATGCCGTCATGTCGAACGCCGTGCTCTCACCCCGTATCCATCAAGACGCCGTTGCCGAGGCGGAAGCCGGTGTGGCGGGCGAAGGCGCTGAGGGCGCCGGATCCGCTGAGCTGGTCAGAATTTTCGACGACATCATCGCCGAAGCACCCCAGCCGGACTTCAAGGCGCGCCATGTGCTGCTGCGCCGTCTGGCCGACGTCGTTTGCCTGCCGGAAAGCCGAATCAACGCCTTTGAACGCGCCGTCACGGCGGATTTGCTGGTCGAAATGCTGCGCGAATCCGCGCTGGTCGACCGTATCCGCGTGGCGAAGCGCGTCAGCATCCTGGCGGAAATTCCCAATTCTCTGATCCGTATGCTGATCATCGACGACGCCGAGGCCGCGCGTCCGCTGATCGAGGACTGCGAATCCCTGACCACGGCCGACCTGCATTACTGCGCCCGCTTCGGCAATCGCCAGCACCATCTGATCCTGGCCACGCGCAAGGAACTGGACAGCATCCTGTGCGAATTTCTTGTCGATACCGAGGACGTGTCGATCATCGAGGCCCTGCTGAAGAACCTGCGCGCCAGGTTATCGCAACCGGCGCTGGAAGCCGCCGTGGCCATGAGCCAGAACCATCCGCAGCTCATCCCGCTGATCATGCGTCGCGCCGAATTGCGCCCGTCATCGGCCTATGTGCTGTTCTGGTGGGCGGAAACCGATGTGCGCCGCCTGATCCTGACCCGCTTCGGCGTCAACCGCGAAATCATGCAGGATATGGCGGGCGACGTCTTCGCCATGATGGCCACCGAAAAATGGCAGGACCCGTTGGCGCGCAAGGCTCTGCAGTTTATCGAGCGCCGCCAGCGTAATCGCGAGGCGCTGGAAAAAAGCCCCTACAGTTCATTGGAAGCCGCCATCGCCGAGGCTGCGAAGCTGGGCATGACGCGCCATATGGCCGAGGAAATATCCTACATGGCGGGCATCAAGCCCTCGACCGGCGCCAAGCTGATGCGCGATCGGGGCGGCGAAGGTCTGGCGGTCCTGTGCAAGGCCACTGGCCTGTCGAAGAAGGCGCTGCGGGCGCTGTGGAAAGCCCTGCGCCGTCCGTTGCGCAATGCCGAAGGCCAGATGCACCCGCATCTTGCCGAGGTTCTGATCACCTACGATATCCTGGCGGTCGATCGCGCCCAGACGGTGCTGCGTTACTGGAACTGGGCGCTGTCATCGGCCCTGACCCACGTCATGCTACGCGCGATCTCCAGCGGCGAAGACGTTGATCTGGAAGCGCTCAGCGTGCCCCAGCGCGCGGCCATGCTGGCTTTCGCTCAGGATCTTAAAAGTTAAACCAGGAACGCATGGCCGTATTTTTAGCGCTATCGCTGTCGCTGCTTGAGCGCAGGCGGCTTTCACGCAGGCCCCAAAGGTTAAGCCAACAGCAAGAGCTGATTCGTTTATTGGGCGAGCTGTATTGCCCTTTATAACATTCAAAGGGCCATTTTCAGGTTTCCGGTAAGTAATTATACAGCCTTAACTGCACAGCCTCGCTTTTTTTTGAAATGAAGGCTTGAATATTGCAAGACGGTGGCTTAGGTAAAGAGCACATATTTCAAAGGATGAATGAATGGAAAGCAAGACTGATACCTTGGACATGACGGCGGACATCGTTTCTGCGTTTGTCGGTAATAATTCGGTGCCGGCCAGCGAATTGCCTTCGCTGATTCAGAGCGTCTATGCTGCATTGAACTCCATTTCTTCCGGTGAAGAAACCAAGATCGAAGCACCGAAAGAGCCGGCTGTTTCGGTCAAGAAGTCGATTTCTTCTGACTACATTGTCTGCCTTGAAGACGGCCGCAAGTTCAAGTCGCTGAAGCGCCACCTGCGCACCAAGTACGGCATGAGCCCCGAAGACTACCGCGCCAAGTGGAACCTGCCGAAGGATTACCCGATGGTCGCCCCGAACTACGCCAAGGCCCGTTCGGACCTGGCCAAGCAGATGGGCCTGGGCCAGGGTGGCCGTCAGGTGACCCGCAAGCCGCGCGCCGCCAAGGTTTAAGCCTTTTCCGGTTACGTTTTATAAAAAAGCCTCGGTCGCAAGACCGGGGCTTTTTGTTTGCCTGATGCGGTCCCTCTGCCGACAAGCGGGGAGCTCACTTTATTCTTGTGCCTCCCCGCTTGTCGGTGAGGGGGCATTGCGTAGCGATGGTGGTGGGGGTTCTTTACTTTTCCCTGCTCCAATTTTTTGATTCAACTCGTTTTTTTATGACGCTACCGGTATTATTTCCTGTGGCCAATTTGACTCTGTAAGGTAGCGTTAACCCTTTTTTGCTTGCCAAGGAATCACCAGTTAAGAGAAGGTGAATTTGGGTGATTCGCGGGCCGGGACTGTTTTTTTACAGACTCGATTCAAGTGTTCGCGTCTTGTTCCATTTTTGAGTTGTATACGCGAAATGTTGTTTTCTTGGCTTCCCAAGTGAAACCTGATTTGGCGAAGGGGCAGACGAACTTATACTGATGGCTGGATTAGCTTCCGAAATGTTAGCGGCCTTACGCTCCCATGAGGACATCTTTCGTTATTGGAAGGGTTTGCGTCGTCGCGGCAAGTTGCCATCGCGCCAGGATCTCGATCCGGTGGCGATCAAGCGCCGCCTGCCCACCATCAGCCTGATCGACGTGCTCGAGCCCCATCCTCACAATCGCCCCGAACTTTTCCGTCAGCGTCTGGCCGGCACTGAGCTGTTCAGCGCCTATGGCGAAGAGATCACCGGCAAGATGCTCGATAACATCTATACCGAACCCGAGGCGCAATACTGGGCCGAACACCTGACCTTCGTGGTCGAAACCGGCAAGCCCAATGTCGGCCTGCATTCGATGGCGTGGCGTGGCGCGCGCGGTCTCAGCCTGTTCTGGCTGCGCCTGCCGTTGGCGTCCGATGGCGTCAATGTCGATATGATCCTGGGGCACGACGCCCTGATCGGCAAGATCGATCTCCTGCAATCGGGCATACGCTCCGCCTCCTGATCCAGGCTGTTGCCCCTTTTCCTCCCCCTTTTTCGCATCACGGCCCTTTTATCCCCGCCTTGCCGGTATCTCAATGGGAGCGCAACCTTTGAGGCTTAATAAATTTATAACGCCGTATGCGTGTTTAAAAAAAGAAATAAAGCCTATTTATATTTTCTAATAGGAAAGTTATCCTCTCATTTTGGAGCCCGCCTATCCTGTGTCCGTGGCCTGACCACAGGCAGATGAGGAAGGGAAAATGCGATGATAAAAGCTCAAGCAACGACCATGATGACGGCCGTGACGGCGGGAAACGGCAGCAGCG
Source organism: Asticcacaulis benevestitus DSM 16100 = ATCC BAA-896 (assembly GCF_000376105.1). Classification (GTDB taxonomy): domain Bacteria; phylum Pseudomonadota; class Alphaproteobacteria; order Caulobacterales; family Caulobacteraceae; genus Asticcacaulis; species Asticcacaulis benevestitus. Next base: position 103,397 of record NZ_AQWM01000009.1, on the reverse strand, counting down.
TACAGCCGCTCTGCACCGCCGGGATGGGTCAGATCCGGGCGCAATTCATCATGGATCTGGTGGCGCTGGCCACCGGTGTGCCGGCGGCGCAGATCCGCTCGGAAACCCGCAACAATGCCCGTGCGGCGCGGGCGCGCCAGATTGCCATGTATCTGGCCTATGTCAGTTTTCAGTGGCCGCTGGCGCGCATCGGCGCCGCCTTTGGCCGTGGTCGCACCACGGCCGGTTACGCTTGCCGCCTGGTCGAGGACCTGCGCGATGATCGTGGTTTTGATAGCCGTCTCGATCGTCTCGAAACCTGTCTGAAAAACGCCCCGGACCCGTTCGACGTCAAACTGCTCGGCACCAACCTTATGGAGATGGTGGCCTAAGGGAGATGTTTTGAATCTCTCTTGCGGCCTCTTCAAGATGTGCCAGATGGGTCTCGACAATGTTCCAGATGATCAGAGCTTCGACGCGCTGGTAATCGTGTCGCAGCACATTGCCAATGCCGGCGATTTCCGTCCACGGTACATTCGCCATCATCAGCTTGGTCTCAGCCGGAATGTGCCGGCTGGCTTCTGAAATGATCTCAAGGCCGCGCTCTGTCGCCTTTTGCAGGTGCCAGGTCGCGGCAAAGCTCTCAAAGCTATGGCCTGCCAAGGTTTGGCGGATGCCTTCGATGGCGTCGAGAATGTCCTGCAGACGCGCATCGAGTGTTCTGGCCATGGTTTGACGCTCAAAAAACCTGGAGGGCGGACTGCTCGATGCCGGCCCGCAAGGCGGGGTGCAAACTGCCGCGCGTCATGACATCGGCTGGATTTTGCAGCAGATGGCTCAGGTGGTTTTGTACACTGATCAACTCGATCAAACTGAATTTGGGATCGTTAAAATCAAAAAACAGATCAATATCGCTATGCGCTTCGGCTTCATCGCGCGATACGGATCCGAACAGATACAGGCGCTCAACGCCGAGCTTTTTGAGCTCAGCCTCATGGTTGCGCAGGGTATGAAGAACTGCGTCGCGTTTCATGCCGCCATATTAGGGCAAATTGCGCCCGTCGCCTAGCTTTTCGGCGGGCGGATAACGAAATCGCTGAAGCTCGACAGGCCTTCGGGCGTGTGGTGGATATCTTCCAGCGGATTGTGGCTGAGCGTGGCGTTCTGCGCCGCGCGCACAAAGGCTTCCAGCGATTGCACCACGCCCGCCGGCTCCGGCTGAACCGGCACCGGCATGGGTAGTTCAGGCTGTTCCTCAGGTTTTACGACCGGCAGGCTGACCCGCACGGTGGTGCCTTCGCCAAGCTGGCTGCTGAGCGTCATGGTGCCGCCCAACAGGTGCGCCATCGACTTGACGATGGAGAGCCCAAGCCCGGTGCCCATGGCGCGCTGCTCAGGCGTGCCCGATTGCTCATAGGGCTGGCCGATACGGCTGAGATCGTCGGGTGCGATGCCGATGCCGGTATCAGCGATCAGGATGTCGACACCTGCTTCGGTCGGGCTCAGGGTCAGCGTCACATGGCCGCCCTGGGGGGTGAATTTCACGGCGTTCGACAGCAGGTTAAGGCAGATCTGCTTGATGGCGCGCTTGTCGGCGGTCACCATCACCGGCATCTGCGGCATATGGCTGATGATGTCGATGGCCTTTTCATGCGCCTGTCCGCGGATCAGCCGCAGCGCCGCCGACACCGACTCGCGCATGTCGAACCCTTCCAGCGTCAGCTCGTATTTCTGCGCTTCAATCTTCGACATATCGAGCACGTCATTGATCATATCGAGCACATGCTGGCCGGATTCCCAGATAAGCTGGGCGTATTCGGCATATTTCGGCGGCATCTCGCCGAAAAGCTGCATGCGCATGATATCCGAGAAACCAATTACCGCGTTGAGCGGCGTGCGCAGTTCGTGGCTCATGCTGGCGAGAAATTGCGTCTTGCCCTGGTTGAGGCTCTCGGCCTCGACGCGCGCCGCCTCCAGCGAAGCCTCATGGGCATGCGACAGCGAGCCATCTTTCATCACACCATAGAGTCGGTTGTCCTGGCCCCGGCGCAAACTCAGCAGCACATAGTGGTCCATGGCGGCGTGAGGGGTGAAGCCGATATCGGCGCGGCCTTCCATAATGGCCTGTTCGATGGCCGCCTTGACGACGATACGATCGGGCACATGGGCCGAGGCCGACAGGCCCAGTTGCAGCAGGGCTTTCAGATCGAGACCCGCCGGCGCCTCGCCATAGGCGGAGACGACGCGGCCATCACCATCGACACAGATGAGCAGGCCCGGTTGCTCGGTCAGCATGTTGAGCAGGCGGGCGCGGGCGTCTTCGGCGTCAATGGCGCGTTCCGAACGCATACGCAGGGCGGGCAGCACGGCCAGACCGAGGCCCGCCACCATCGAGACATTGGCGATGACCGACAGCCAGAAGCCTTCCTGATCATCGGGCAGGCGGATGCCATGCCACATGCTGACCATGATGGCGAACAGCGTGACGCCAAAGGCCAGCGATGCGCCGAGCGTAATCAGGGTGCGCTGGTTGAGCACCACGGCGGCCAGCAGGGGCAGGGCGCACCACGCCGCCAAAGGCCCGGCAATGCCGCCGGTCAGGGCCACGGCGATAAAGGCGCAGCCGGCCCACAGCCACATCAGCCCCTGGCGCATCACCTGGCTGTCGCGGCTGAGCAGCATGACGCAGGCCGCGCCCGGCACGGTGATGGCCACCATGGCGCCGACGACGAACAGCGAGGCCGGCAGGAACAGCAACCCCAGAAGGCCGAGCAGCGTATAGCCCGACCAGCACAGGTGCCAGACCATGACGCTCAGGCGCAGGGACTGCAGGCCGCCCTGGGCGGGCGGGGCTTCGTCCTGAAAATAGGCGTTGAGCGACACGCGGAGAGTTGTCCTTTGAGCTGTGAGACGCCCCCACAGGAGTGATGAGCGGTAAACCTTTGGATTTTAGCCATAAATGCTGAAATGCCCAAACCTATCTCTTGATACGGGAAGAATCGTTTCCAAGATGCTGCCAGCCGGGTCTTTTTCACAGCTATCGTCGTCCGTGTAACCTATACTTAAGACCGTGCGGCTAGACTGCAAGCTTAAGTTCGCGTCATGAGCCGCGCGAAGTTCAGGGTACTTTTTATGTCTTTCCAGACGTCCATATCAGGGGCGTCCGCTCAAGGCCAGACCGCGGAAACGCCGAACTGGAACCTTGAGGCGGCGCAGCAGGCCGACAAGGATGTCGCCAAGCGCGCCTTCCTGCGCATGGTCAGCCACGAACTGCGCACCCCGCTCAACAGCATCATCGGCTTTTCGGATATCCTCAATCAGGAACTCTATGGCCCGCTGGGCTCGCCGCAATATGTCGAATATGCCGGCATTATCCGCGACAGCGGCAACAAGCTTTTAAATCTGTTCAACAACTTCATCGATATTGTGCGGCTGGAAGGCGGCGGCGATCTCAAGCCGGCACCCGAACGCGTGCTGCCGGCCCTGCAGGACGCCATCTCCAGGGTGCGCAATCTCGCCACGGCGCGCGCTGTCACCCTGTATAACCGTATGCTTGACGACGAGCTGATGGCCGTTTCCGATCCGCGCGGCCTGGCCTCGTGCCTCGATCATCTGCTGCGCAACGCCATCGATTTCACCGCCGAGGAGGATACGGTCGAGATCAATGCCCGCCCGACGGCGGATGGTCATGTCGACATCACCATTTTCAACCGCGGCAATGCCCCCGATCAGGCCGATATCGAACGCCTGATGCGTCCGTTCGAGCAGGGCGATAACGCCGTCAACCGCGTCCACGAAGGCGCCGGTCTGGGCTGGGCCATCGTCAAGCTCAACGCCGAGGCCATGGGCGGCGCCTTTGGTGTCATATCGCGTCAGGGTGAGGCTTTGAAAGCGATCCTGCGTTTGAAGGCTGCCTAGGCGGGGCTGCCGTCTCTATTCCCAAGCGATCAAAGCAAAAAAACACTTTCTCGCAGATGCGAAACGTGGTATGACAGCGCTGTCATTAGTTGTGTAAACGGTCAGCCCGCAAGGCTTGTCCGCAGGATTAGAGTTATGAACGTGTTTAAAAATATGGTTGTGCGTCTGGTTGTGAGCTGGGCAAAAGCCCACAGAATGCCCGTTTCTGAGTAACGGCACATCGGCCAGCTAGATACCGCGCTCATCCGTAAAGGGCTGCGCAGATAACGCTTAGTGCGGCTTCCCGCCCGACATCCTGACCTTCGAGGCCAGGTCGATCAACTGGCCGGTACTCATGGCGCCTCGCCCATCGACCTGCCAGAGCGGTGACGCCTTCAGGGGCGTTATGCTGAACCCTGCATCCCGCAGTCCATCGACGATTCTGGCAACAGCATCCGTCATAGTTCAAGCCTCCTTACAATTACGCTTTACAAACTCTGCTTAGCATGAGTCGCGCAAATGACGTAAAAAGGTTAATAGCGGTTAAGGCTTACCCACAAGGGTGTAACGGCCGGAATATCTGTGTCCGGAGGCAGCTATTCCGCCGGTGGTTCCCACAGCTCGATCGGGTTGCCTTCGGGGTCGTGGATGCGGGCGAAGCGGCCGGTTTCCGGCGTGTCCCACGCGGGGTCTTTCACAATCGCAATGCCGGCGTCTGACAACTGAACCAGCAAGGCGTCAAGGCCCGTGACCCGCAGGTTCAGCATATAGGCCTTCGCCGCCGGGAAATAATCCGTGGTCCTGGCGAAAGGCGCCACGATGGTCGGGCCCGCCGACTGCTGCCAGTCATAGCCGCCGACGCCGAGGTGCTTTTGATACCAGGCCGAAAGCGCCTTGGGATCGTCCGAGCGGAAGAAAAAACCGCCGATACCTGTTACGGGCATAGTCGTGTTCCTTATCGTGCGTGTTTGGCAAAACGGCCAGTTCGATAAACCTACATCATTTGAGCAAATTTCAAAGAGAGGCTGTGACGAGGGGGCGATCGTGAAATCTGTGCTGATCTGGCTTATCTGTGGATCACCCTTCCTGCACATCGCCGCTTGAACCCCGCGACGTAAATCGACATATAGGCGCGAGTCTCACCACGCCTGTCTGATCGAGAGCGCACCCTTATGTCCGAATTTCAAGCCCGCCTGAACGACCTGCTCGGTGAATTCGAGTTGTTCGATGACTGGGAGGACCGCTACCGCTACATCATCGACCTCGGCAAGGATCTGACGCCCCTTGAAGACACGGAAAAAACCGACGCCACCAAGGTGCTCGGCTGCGCTTCGCAGGTCTGGCTGATGATCGATCCGGCGCCCGAAGGGATACTGCGTTTTCGCGGCGAGTCCGACGCGTTTATCGTCAAGGGGCTGATCGCGGTGCTGGTGCGGTTGCTCGATGGTTTGCCGTATAACGAGATTCGGGCCTTCTCGATCCGTGACACCCTGACGAAGCTCGGCCTTAACGAAGCGCTGTCGTCACAACGCACCAACGGCCTGATGTCGATGGTCGAGCGCCTGAAACGCGCGACCGCCTAAAGCGCTCTAAAGCGCCGTATTGGGATGATGGTTGGTATAGCTCGACGGCAGGGCGACATAGCTTAGGCCGGTCAGGAAATCGCCGACCTCGAAGCGGGCATAGAGCGGCCCGTCGGCAGTGTTGAATTCCACCACCATATCCTCGCGCGGATCGAGTTTGGCGATCGCCATCCAGGCGCGGGCGGGAAAATCAAAGCGCAGGGCATTCTCCGGCACCTGCTTGCCGACGAAATCACCGGTCAGCGAGAAGCCGGCCAGGTTGGTCTTCACCTCCGGGTGCAGGGCCGCGGTCGTCTCGGCGATGTTGCGCGCCATGAAGCTCAGCGAACTGTAGTCGTTGAAGCCGAGCGGCATCTCCGTCGTCAGGCCATAGGGGGTGCGCTCGATGCGGCCGACTGTGACGATATCGGTGTTGCGCACCAGAAGGCGGGCGCTGTAGGGGCGCACACCGTCATGGAAGCCGGCCATCAGGGTGAAGCTGTTCTGCTGCAGGGTGCCGTAGAGCCCGAAGGCCAGATCGGCCTTATCGGTGTTCTGATACTGCACCAGCCGCCAGGCAGTGTCGTCGGTAAAGGCGCGGTTGGCGGTCCATTCGGTGCGCCCACTGTTCCAGGCGACATGCGGCAGGGCCATGAAACGACGGTAGCCGCCGCGCGCGATCTCGGCCTCCGAGGCCAGTTGCGGACTGGCGCAATCGGTCTGACCGGCGGCGATGCGGGCCTTGTCGAGCCATGGCGCCAGATAGGCCATGCTGAGGCCGGCGCGCAGGGCATCGTTGCGGGCTTGCAGGTAACCGGCCTTCAGCGCCTGCGACGTGGGGGCGTCTAACAGGCGGCAGCGGGCATCGGCCTGCATCATGTAATAGCGCTTGACCACCGGCAGCGTATAGTCGTCCGCCGTCCGGGCCAGCAGGGGCGCGGTGAAACCGGCCAGCATGACCGAGGACGCAAGGACGAGCTTTTTTAACAACGGGCGGAGGGTCATAAACGGCTTTACAGGGGCGCTAAGGCATGGCTTTACGGAAGATATCGGGTGCCAATATAGCCGATCTGGCTTTAAACGGCGTTTCCAAGCAAGGTTAGCCAAATGTTACTTTCAGCCGATCTGTGGGTCAGCGCCTTGTTGCGGCGGGTGTCGCAGGCGGGCAGTTTCGCCTATATCGCGCGCCGCGGTGACAAGTCGTATGGCTCGGTGCTGGTCAAGGTACTCAATCTGCGCACCCGCGATCTTTACGTGCTGCGCGAGGCGCAAAAGGGCGAGGAAACCGTGTGGATGCGTCCGGTCGAGACGCTGAACGAGGCCGATCTCGACGCCTGGATCGCGCGTCAGGCCAAGTATGATCCGGATATCTGGGTGGTCGAGATCGAGGACGCCGAAGGCCGGCATTTCCTGACCGAGACGGTGGAGTAATCCTATCCTCTCCTTCGAAGCGGGGAACCTATCGCCAAAATGAGCTGAATAGGCAGCAATCCGGCGGATATCCGTGTCTTTCCGTGTCGCATCGCTTGCGATGCGCATCCGTGCCTTATCCGTGTTCCCGCTTAATCTTCTGAGCAGGGTAGGAATGACGATCAAGACAAGAGGAACACGGAAAGGCACGGATGCCTTTTAATGCCTCAGGCGAGGTCTCAAAGACTATGCTCGCCTGCGGGCGCTTCCCAGATCAAAGTGCGGCGCGTGGCTTGCCAAGGGCAATTGTCTGAGTTAATTGTATATGATATAATTTGTTCCAGAAAAGAAATGCCACGTGTCCAGGAAATTTTTCGCCGAAACCCGCCCGCATCAGTGTGAAACCAGTTGTCCTTGCGCCACCGATGTCAGCCGCCGCACCTTTTTTGCCGGCGTGACGGGCGCTGCGCTTTTCACTTCTATCGCCCCCTTCGCCACCGCCTCGCGCGCCGAGGATAGCGCTGTTAATCTGGCAAAGGTGGCCAAGCCCTCCACCTCCTATAATTCCGGCGACACAAGGGTTTCCGCGCTCAATGACGGCAACAGCCCCGCCAGTTCCGCCGATGCGGAAGCCGGCATGTACGGCAACTGGCCCAAGACCGGCACCGAGTGGGTGCAATACGACTGGAGCCAGCCGGTCACCACCAACAAGATCGAGGTCTACTGGTGGATCGATGGTCAGGGCGTCGGCGCGCCGAAGGCCTGCCGCATCCTCTACTGGAACGGCACGGCCTATGTGCCGGTAAAGAACGCCAAGGGTTTGGGTACTGAAAAAGATACCTTCAACGTCACCACCTTCGACGAAGTTAAAACCGACCGCCTGCGCCTCGAAATTATCTCCGACGGTACGCTCTCGACCGGCATCATCGAATGGCGCGTCATGAGCTCCGGCGCCATCCCGCTGTTTGCCCCGGCTGTCGCGGCGGGTATTGACCGCACGGTGGTCATGGGCGGCAAGACCTATCTGCGCGGCAAGGCCGAATGGCTGACCTCGACGGCCGACGCCGGCACCTTGTGGCGCAAGGTCTCCGGCCCCGGTGACGTCACCTTCGCCGATCCGAAGGCCCCCGTTACCAGCGCGCAGTTCTCGGCGCTGGGTGATTATGTGTTGGAGCTTGAGGCCCACACCGGCGGCCAGGTCAGCCGCTCGACGCTGGCGGTCCATGCCCAGGCCGCACCGCCGGCTGAGCGCCTCGATGTCGTCTACACCAAGCGCTACAGCATCGACAGCCCGCTGTGGAACACCCGCGCCAAGACCCTGATCGTCAACTGGATTCCGCACGTCATCGACTATTGCGAACGCACCGATCTCAAGATCGGCAATGGCGGCATCGATAATTTCATCGAGGCGGCCAAGGCCAATCGCGGCGAGCCTCACGCCCCGCACAAGGGCTATGTCTTTTCCAACGCCTGGGTGCTGGAAACGGTCGAGGCCATTTGTATCGCCCTGATGGTCGATCCGCAGGGCGACAAGGACATGATCAAGGCGCAGGCCCATATGCAGGCCACGCTGGAGCGCTGGATTCCGATCATCCTGGCCGCGCAGGAGCCCGACGGTTACCTGCAAACCGCCAAGACGCTGGCGACCAAGCAAGCCTGGCCCGAGCGCTGGTCACCCGATCATCGCTCGGATCATGAAGGCTATATCGCCGGCTATTTCATCGAATCCGCCATCAACCACCACACCCTGACCAATGGTCAGGATCTGCGCCTCTATAACGCCGCCAAGAAGCTGGCCGATTGCTGGGTCGCCAATATCGGCCCCGGCAAGAAGGAGTGGTTCGACGGTCACCAGGAAATGGAACAGGCGCTTGTCCGCTTCGGCCGTTTCGTCAACGATGAAGAAGGTAGTGGAAAGGGCGACGCCTATATCGCACTGGCGAAGTTCCTGCTAGAATCGCGCCGCGGCGGTCAGGAATACGACCAGAGCCATCTGCCGCCCGAGCAACAGTATGAGGCCGTCGGCCACGCCGTCCGCGCCGTCTATTTCTACTCGGCCATGGCCGATATCGCCGCCGAAACCGGTGACCGCGATTACCAGAGCGCCGTGGCGTCGCTGTGGGACAACATGGTCAACCGCAAATACTATGTCACCGGCGGCGTCGGTTCGGGCGAGACCTCGGAAGGCTTCGGACCGGACTACAGTTTGCGCAATGGCGCCTACTGCGAATCCTGCTCAAGCTGCGGCCTGATCTTCTTCCAGTACAAGATGAACCTGAGCTACCACGACGCCAAGTACGCCGATCTCTACGAGCAGACGATGTATAACGCGCTTCTGGGCTCGACAGATCTGGAAGGGCGCAGCTTCTGCTACACCAATCCGCTGGTCAATACCGAGCGCACCCTGTGGCACGTCTGCCCGTGCTGCGTGGCCAACATCCCGCGCACGCTGTTGATGATGCCGACCTGGACCTACGTCAAGGACAAGGCCGGCCTCTATGTCAACATGTTCGTCGGCTCGAAGATCACGGTAGAGAAGGTGGCCGGAACCGATGTCGAGATGGTGCAAAAGACCGATTATCCGTGGAATGGCGCGGTGGCGATCACCGTCAACCCCAAGCAAAGCAAGACCTTCACCCTGCATGTCCGCGTGCCGAACCGCCACACCAGCGCGCTCTATACCGCCGTGCCGGCGATCAAGGGCCTCAAGGGCTTCACAGTCAATGGCCAGGCTTACACGCCGCAGATCGTCAACGGCTACGCTTTGGTCACGCGCGAATGGAAGGCCGGCGATACGGTCGCCTTCGAGATTCCGATGGAGCCGCAGCGCATCTATGCCGATGAGAAGATCGAGGCCGATCGTGGTCTGGTGGCGCTGGGCTACGGTCCGCTGGTTTATAACGTCGAACTGGCCGACCAGAAGAGCATCACGCAGGCCTTGAGCAACGCGCGGATCAAGGCCGAATGGCGTCCCGATCTGTTGGGCGGCGTGGTGGCCCTGACCGGCAAGTGGGCCGATGGTTCGGCCATGTTGGCCATCCCCAACTATGCCCGCATGAACCGCATCGGCGGGGCGGCGAGTGAAATGGGCGCCGGCGATATCGACTACGCGCCCGGCACCAAGACCGCTGCGGCCGAGGTCGGGCCGCGCCAGCGCTTCACTGGCCTGCAGTCGCAGGTGTGGATCAAGGCGCAGGCATAAAGCGCCTGCAAAGCCGGGGAGGTGGTGTTTAGACCACCTCGTCCGGTGCCAGGGCGCAACTGTGCGCGCTGTCGCTCATCTCGATCTGCACCGTGGCGTGGATAATGCCGTGGTGGTGCTCCAGTTCCTCGGCCAGCTCATGCAGGAAGGCGTCGCCCGGATGACCGCCGGGCATGGTCAGGTGCGCGGTCAGGGCCACCTCGGTGGTGCTCATGCCCCAGATATGCAGGTCGTGGACATCGGTGACGCCCGGCAGGCCGCACAGAAACGCCTTCACCTTGTTGAAGTCGATATGCGGTGGCACGCCCTGCAATGACAGCCGCACCGAATCGCGCAGCAGGCCCCACGTCCCCCAGACGATGACGAGTGACACCACGATGCTGAGCGTCGGATCGAGCCACGCCCAGCCGGTCAGCAGCATGGCGAGACCGGCGATCACCACGGCCGCCGAAACCACCGCATCGGCCGCCAGATGGGCAAAGGCCGCCTTGATATTGAGATCGGATTGTCCTTGGGCGAACAGCCAGGCGGTGAAGCCATTGACCAGAATGCCGGCGCCGGCCACCCACATGACGATGTCGCCCTGAACGGTTTCATGGCCGGAAAAGCGTTGCACGGCCTCCCAGATGATGCCGCCGACCGCCACCATCAGCAGGACGGCGTTGAAAAGCGCCGCCATGATCGAAGCGCCGCGGAAGCCATAGGTGAAACCGGCGACCGGCTTCTTTTTCGCCAGCCACCACGCCGCCCAACTGAGGATCAGCGAGATGACATCGCTGAAATTATGCCCCGCATCGGCCAACAGGGCCAGCGAGTTGGCCTTCAGACCATAGACGATCTCGGCGACGATAAAGGCGGCGTTGAGCGCGGCGGCCCACAGAAAGCGCGTGCCGAAATCGGTCGGGGCGTGAGAATGGCCATGCCCGCCGTGGGAATGGCCATGGCCATGGTCATGAGAATGGTCGTGAGCGTGATGATCGTGCGCCATGGCGGTTTCCGGCAGGGTAAAACCTGACGCTAATCGTTTTTTACGATCGCCGCCAGAGGTGATTTGAAAATGCGAAAAAATACAATGACTTAATGTTATAACCTACAGATCATAGGCAGGGCATTTTGTTCGCGTTAAGGTTGTAAAAAGCGCTGAAAACGCGGACTTAAGCTGCGGCTTCTTTGTGCACAGCATCGAGAAGCCGGTCAAGTCGCTCAAGCCCTATCTGTGGGTGATCGAGGAAAAGTGGATCAGCCTCAAGGCGCGTCTTTTCAAGACTTCCGCCGCCGCCGATTCGTGATAGCTGTAGCGGGCATCTGATCCTGTCCGAGGCCCGCGCCATGCGTTTAAAGTCAGTCTTTGCCACCATCGCCGTTGCCGCCGCGCTGATCGCTTCGCCGGTTCTGGCAAAAGCCCCGCACGTGGTCTGGGTGCCGACCTGGTACGCCGCCCCGGAGCCTTCCGGCAGCGCGGCGGTGATTAGCGACATGACCCTGCGCCAGATCGTGCGGGTCAGCGCTGGCGGCAGTTCAGTGCGTCTGCGTCTCTCCAACGCTTACGGATCAGCGCCGCTACGCATCGATGATATCCGTATCGCCCGCCGCGCAACCGGCAGCCGCATCGATCCGGCCACCGACAAAGCCGTCACCTTTTCCGGCCATGCCGGCGTGACCATTGCGCCCGGCGCCTATGCCCTGAGCGATCCCCTGCCGCTGGAGGTCTCAGCCCACGCAGCGCTGGCCGTCAGTCTCTATGTCAGCGCCCCGACGCCGCTGCTCACCGTCCACGATATCCAGCGCGGCGCGTTCTACAGCGCTCCCGGTAACCAGACATCCGCCGCCGATCTGCCCGATACAAAGACCGATATCGGCATCGGCAGCGCTTTTCCGTGGCTGGCCGAGATCGAGGTTTCCGGCAGCAAGGCCGAGGCGGCCCTGATCACCTTTGGCGACTCGATCACCGACGGCTACGGCATCACGCCTGACAGCGGCGCGACGTGGCCGGAGCTTTTGAGCCGCCGCCTGCATGATGCCGGCATCCCTTTGAGCGTCGTCAATGCCGGCCTGAGCGGCAATCGCCTGCTGCACCACGGCACCTGGGCGCGTTTTGGCGATGGCGGTCTGGCGCGCTTCGACCGCGATGTGCTGGCGCAACCCAACGCCGCCGCCGTCATCGTGCTGATCGGCATCAACGATCTTGGCCATGCGCAAGGGCCTGGCTCGGCGGGTTATGTCTCGGCCGACGACATGATCGATGGCCTGAAGCAAATGGCCGAGCGCGCCCACGAACGCGGTTTGCGCATCTATGCCGGCACGCTTTTACCCTTCGAGGGCACGGTGTTCGAGGGCTATTATTCGGCCGAAAAAGAAACGCGGCGGCAAGCAATCAATACATGGGTTCGCGGACAGAGCCTGTTCGACGGCGTGTTTGATTTCGACGCCGCCACGCGGATGAGCGAGGCGGCTTTGCGCCTGCGGCCGGAATTCGATGTCGGCGACCAATTGCACCCGAACGACACCGGGACAGCCGCCATGGCCGGCAGTATGCCTTTGAGCGCCTTTGACTGGGCGAAGAAATAGGTCATTCGGCACGGACAGGATCGCGTAGCCTCTGACGCCAAGGATCAGGCGTTTTTCCGCACGAGTTCGCCGTAGATATAAGAGGCCGTCACGCCGCCATCCATCAGGACATCGCTGCAAGTGATAAGGCCGCCGTCCGGCCCCTTTCCGTATGGAATAAAGATTATATAGGCGTCATAGACTATCCGTAATGCGCATTTGAATCCACTTGGTGCGGCGGAGGAATACTCAATGTCAACCATCGCCGAACGCACAGACTTACCGAGGGTGCTTCTGATCGAAGACATGTCCGGCGATGCCGCCATGATGAAGCTGGCCTTCCGTCGATCCGTCATGCCGACGCACGTCACAGTCGCCACCTCGGCCGAGATAGGGCTGGCCATGCTCAGGCAGGAAGGTGCTTATACGGCCACGGCCTTGCCTGATATCATCCTTCTCGATCTGAACCTGCCGAAGATGCGCGGTCTGGAATTTTTAAGCCGCGTCAAGGCTGATCCCGCCTTGCGTATCATTCCCGTCGTCGTCCTGAGCAGTTCGGACGCCGCCAGCGACTTGGTGGCAGCCTACAACGATTATGCCAATGGTTTTGTCATCAAGCCTATCAGCCTGGATGATTACGATAACATCGTGCAGATCATTGAGGACTACTGGTTCAGCCTGGTTCAAACCCTTCCCAACTCGGATAAGGTAGAAGCGCCGGTAGCACGGACGGTAGTGCTGAGTTGATAAGAGACGGCAGGCTGCTCAAGCATACTAAAACCCATGAATCTTCATGGGTTTTGGCAAGGGCGACCGCTCGCCGCGCACGCCATAGACGCGTGCTGACGCCTCGCGCCTTGAGCCCAATGCAGGCGACCTCTTACGAAAAAGCTTAAACACCTTTAGGCGTTTAAGCTGCCATGCGGTGCCAGACCTCGGTGTCGATCTTGCCGGCGTCGAGCTGGCCGATTTTCTGCTGCTCATACAACATGCCCAACGCCATTTCGTTGATCGACTTGAAGCTGGCGTCGACGCTGTCGGGTGTGCCGCTGTTGGAGGTCGGGAAAAACTGGGCGGCGTTGACGCGCGGCATCTTCATATGGATAAGATAGGCCAGGCGGCGGGCGCGTTCGGGATTCTTGCGGTGCGTCGCCGGGTCTTCCGCGAACATTTCCTTACCCAGAAGCGCGATGTAATCGATGCTGAGCGCTTCGAAGCGATCGGCATCAAGCGGGTTCATCATATGCGCCGAGTCGATATCGAGGATAAGGTCATTCAACAGAAAATACAAAACGCTACCTTTGGCCGTGACCGGCTCTTGAGTTGTGGTCGAGGTACAGACTAACTCAAAGGTTTTGTATTTCTGTTGAAAGATAAGGTGAACCGACGATTCACCTTAATCAGACGGTCACGCCCGCTTGTACGTCATCAAAAACACCGCCAGCGCCAGCAGCGGCGCCATGCCGCCGGCCATCGCCACATATTCCCAGCCGCCGCTTTCATAGAGCGGACTGGAGACGGCCGAGCCAATCGCCCCGCCGGTGAAGATGCCGGCCATGTAGATGCCGTTGACGCGGCCACGGCTCAAGGGATCGAGCGCATAGATGGCGCGCTGGCCCTGCACCATGTTCATCTGGACGCAGAAATCGAGCGCTACGCCGAGCAGGGCCAGCACGATGATGCCGCGCATCGACGGCAGGAGGGTGATCAGCATGGCCGCGGCCCCGACCGCCAGCGCGCCGAAGGTGGCCTTCACGGTATGGCCGGCATCGGCCAGACGCCCGCTTAAAGGCGCGGCCAGGGCGCCGGTGGCGCCGACCAGGGCGAACAGGGCGATCTGCGTTTGAGTGAGGTGGAAACGCCCGGCCAGTTCGAGCGGCGCCACGGTCCAGAACAGCGAGAAGGCGCAGAACATGCAGGCCTGAAAGAGGGTGCGCAGACGCAAGGCCGGATGCGCCCGCCACAGCAAGGTCAGGGAATGGATCAGCCGCGCATAGGTCGTCTTGTGGTCGGGCTGGTGGCGCGGCAGGGTGAGGGCGAGCAGGCCGCCCATCAGCACCATAAAAGCGGCCGCGGTGAAATACACGGCGCGCCAGCCGAAATGATCGGCGATCAGGCTGGAGAGCGGCCGTGACAACAGGATGCCCAGCACCAGTCCGCCCATGATATTGCCGACGATCTGCCCGCGCTTCTCATCGGAGGCCATGTGCGCCGCCAGCGGGATCAGCACCTGCACAGCGACAGTGGCCAGGCCGATCAGCAACGACACGATCAGGAACAGCGCGCCATTGCTGGTCAGGGCCGCCGCCAGTAAGCTCACGAAGGCGCCCGTCAGCAGGATCAGGGTCAGGCGGCGGTTTTCGGTCCGGTCGGCCAGCGGCACGATGAACAGGAGGCCAAGGCCATAGCCGATCTGGGTCAGGGAGACGATCAGCGAGGCGGTATGGTCGGACAGGCCGACATCCGGCGCGATCAGGGCGATGATCGGCTGGGCATAGTAGAGATTGCCGACGGTGACGCCGCACGCCAGGGCGAACAGACCGACAAGGCCGGGCGTGATTTTTTGTGTGTTTGGCATCACAATCTTCCCCCCTCGCCCCTTTTTAGGGGAGAGGGTGGCTCGATATATCGAGCCGGGTGAGGGTTTCAGATGGTAGAATTACCCCGCACCCCGGCCTTCTCCCCTAAAAAGGGGCGAGGGGGAAGGAAAGGGAACGGAACATTTTGCGGATATAGAACTTCGGCTGTTACGGAACAAGCCGTAAGAACCGGTAATCTGTCTTGATGAATCCTGACCTTTACTTGTGATATGTTTCAAGTTTACGTGAGCGTTAGCAATCCTGTCACCATGTTGTGGTATACGTGATTGGCAGTGACTTCTGAAAAGGCGTAAAACGGCAGCATGACCTTCGAGCAAATTAGCGATAAACTGCAGCATTATCCGACGCGCTGGGCCCGCCATGCCGATCTGATCGTGCATATCGTTGGCTTGGCCTTCGCCCTGTTCGGCGGTGGCGTGGCCCTGGGCCTGGCGGTCAGTCACGGCCTGCTCGGCAAGGTGGCCGCCATCACCATCTATGCGCTCGGCATGATCGCCATGCTGGCCTTTTCGACCGCCTATAATTTTGCCGTGCCGCGCTGGCAGCCCCTGCTGCGCCGTCTTGATCACGCCGGCATTTTCCTGATGATCGCCGCGAGTTACACCCCCTTCACGACGCAGGCGCTGAAAGGTGGCTGGGCCTTGTGGATGAGCGTTGGCGTGTGGTCGCTGGCCGTCATGGGCATACTGGCCAAGCTGTTCCTGCCTGGTCTGGGTAAGGGGTTCTGGATCGTGCTCTATCTCATTCTCGGCTGGCTGGTGGTCATCGCCATCAAGCCGATGGTGCAGGAAGTGCCGCTCCCGGCCATGATCCTGCTGGCGCTGGGCGGTGTTGTTTATTCCGTCGGCACCATCTTCTACGCCATGAAAAATCTCAAGTTTCGCCGCGCCATCTGGCATGGCCATGTGCTGACCGGCGCTGTGCTTCATTATGTTGCTATCCTGACCGGTGTCATATTGGTCGGGGGCCATTAACTACACTTGATAAAGTGTGACATTTATAATAAGATTCCGCTTAACAGGGTGGAGTGTCAAAGAATGTCTCCTTTAGTCGTAATCGTTGTTGCGTGGTTTGTGGCGATTTGTGCGTGTTTGATGGCGTTTGCCCATCGAAACAAGCATAAGAGCTAAGCAGACACGCGTTCGGCGCTTTTCATAAACGCACAGAGTTCGTGTGCGCCTGTCGTGACACGGGTCTATTGCCCGGCAGTTGCGCCTAAAACTTTGACTTTTCAGCCTTGACGCTTTATCCGCTCAGGCATGTCAAATACACCCGAAACCGAAGCGCCGCGCCGCAGAACCTTTGCCATCATCTCCCATCCGGACGCCGGTAAAACGACGCTGACCGAGCACCTGCTGCTGGCCGGCGGATCGATCCGCGCCGCCGGTCAGGTCCGCGCGCGGGGTGAAAACCGCCGCACCCGTTCCGACTGGATGAAGATCGAAAAGGAACGCGGCATCTCGGTGTCGTCCTCGGTCATGACCTTCGAGCACGACGGCAAGATGTTCAATCTGCTCGATACGCCGGGCCACGAAGACTTCTCGGAGGACACCTACCGGACGCTTACCGCCGCCGACGCCGCCATCATGGTGCTGGACGCCGCCAAGGGCATCGAGCCGCAGACGCTCAAGCTGTTCGAGGTGTGCCGCCTGCGCGATATCCCCATCATCACCTTCATCAACAAGATGGACCGCGAGGCCGAGGATTCTCTGGCCCTGCTTGATGAGGTGGCCTCGAAGCTGCAACTCGACCCGTCGCCGCTCTACTGGCCTGCCGGTTCGGGTAACCGTTTCCGAGGCATGATCGAGCTGAAAACCGGGCTGTTCTATCCCTTCACCAAGCGCGATTCCGGCGCCGAATACGATCAGGGCCACGATGATCCCGTGCCGGTCGATGAAGCTGTGGCCAAAGGCTGGCTCTCGGCTTCCGAACTGACCGAGTTGAAGGACAATGCCGAACTGCTCGAAGGTGGCTTCAAGGCGTTTGACGAGGCGGCGTTCCTCGAAGGCCATATGACGCCGGTTATCTTCGGCTCGGCGCTGCGCCACTATGGCGTCAACCAGCTTCTGGCCGCCATCGGTGGCTTCGCGCCGCCGCCCAAGGTGGTGAAGGTCTCGAAGGCGGGCGTCGATACGGTCGTCAACCCGATCGACAAGGAGGTCACCGGCTTTGTGTTCAAGGTTCAGGCCAATATGGACCCGAACCACCGCGACCGCATCGCCATGCTGAAGCTGACCTCCGGCAAGTTCCAGCGCGGCATGAAGCTTAAGGTGCAGAACACCGGCAAGCAATTGTCGGTCAACGCGCCGATCATGTTCTTTGCGTCTGACCGCGAACTGGCCGAGGATGCTTTCGGCGGCGACGTCATCGGCATCCCCAACCACGGAGTCCTGCGCGTGGGGGACAGTTTGTCGGAAAGCGGCACGATCCGCTTCGCCGGCCTGCCCAACTTCGCGCCGGAAATCCTGCAGCGCGTGCGCGTGAAAGATCCGCTCAAGGCCAAGCATCTGAAGAAGGCGCTGGAATCCCTGGCCGAAGAGGGCGTGACCCAATTGTTCCGCCCGAGCATCGGGTCTGACTTCATTGTGGGGGCCGTCGGTCAGCTCCAGTTCGAGGTCATGGCTGATCGCCTGGCCAATGAATACGGTCTGGATTGCGTGTTCGAGCCTTCGCCTTACGCTGAGGCGCGCTGGCTTGGCGGCACGGCGGAAAAGGTCGAGGATTTCGCCGGTAAATATCGGGCGCAGATGGGCTCGGATATCGACGATGCGCCGGTCTTCCTCGGCAAGTCGGGCTGGGAGATCAACTACGTGTCCGAACGCTTCCCGGACGTATCGTTCCAGCGGACGAAAGAGCGGGGATAGAAAAAGCACCCGGCAGGCGCTCGACCTGCCGGGTGAGGTTTAGCGCCGGCTTAAGGGTAAGCCGACGCCAGCAGATTGAGGGCGGCGCGCAGGATCATGACGGCCAGCACCAGCCAGGATGCGCCGAACAAAACCATCCGTGCACTGATGATATTGATCAGCGACTGCCACAGCGAATGCGCGAGGCGTAAGATCACATAGAGCCAGGCCAGCGCCACAAAGAGTGGATCGGCCTGCCCCAGCAGCACAATCACGATAACGACGGCGTAGAAGAGGGGCGGGGCTTCGGTCAGATTGTTGTAGTTGGCGGCCGGATTGAGCGCCCAGTTCGGCAGCTTGCGCATGGTGGCGTAGGTGGCGGTCGACGTGGTGATGCCTGCCTGTTTCATGGCCCACAGGCGGCTGACATAGAGCCAGACCATCATAGCGAAGTGCAGCGCGCCCATGGCGAGAATGGCGGCCAGCATCAGGTTCGCGGCATTTGCCATAACATCCCTCCTTGTATTTTTGTACTGAAATGCATAAATTAAGTTTCGAGGTCGCCTGTCAAGAGTTTTATGCAAAATGGTACAAAATATATCCGATAAACCGCGGGGCCGCCCCAGGGCCTATGATCGCCCGACAGCGCTGAAATCGATGCGCGAACCCTTCTGGGAAAAAGGCTTTTCCGGCACCTCGCTCGATGATCTCAGCGCGGCGACAGCGATGAACCGGCCGAGCCTCTACAATGCCTTCGGCGATAAATCGGCCGCCTTCATGGAGGTGCTGGAGGACTATATCGCCGAGACGCGCGCCCTCTATGTGGCGGCTTTCACCGCCGATGTGCCCCTGCGCGAAGGCCTGAGGCGGGTCTATGATACCGCGATCCAGATCTATGCGAGCGAGGACGGCAAAGGGCGCGGCTGCTTCATGATCAGCGCCGCCCTGATCGACAGTCTGCGTGACCGCGAGATCGCCGAAGTTGTTCTGAAGGCTCTGCACGAGCTCGACCGCGCGTTTCGTCGCCGCCTGAAGATAGCGCAACAGAAGGGCGAACTGTCGCCCAATGCCGATATCGACGCTCTGGCGACGGTGGCTATTACTCTCAACAACACCTTGTCGGTGCGGATGCGCGCCGGCGAGGATATGGCGACTGTGCGCAAGTTCATTGACCAGACGATCGGTGTGATTTGCGGGTAGGGGAAGAAGGTTTATCCACAGATTGCACAGATTAACACGGATTTAGAAGCGCTTGAGGCGTCTGAACCGTCTCTCGAACACGTTGTGCAGGACCAGGTAAGCAAAGGCGCTGACGCGCATAAATCTGTGTTAATCTGTGCAATCTGTGGATTCCTAACTTTCCTTCCGACTGGCGGGAAAGGCGGCGCGTACCTATTTCTGCACAAATAGAGAGACACGCATGAGCACAACCTTCAAAATCGGCAATGACATCGCCATCAACCGCCTGGGCTATGGCGCCATGCGCATCACCGGACGTGGCGTCTGGGGCGAACCGACCGACCGCGAGAGCGCCTTACGCACCTTACGGCGCCTGCCGGAACTGGGAGTTAATTTCATCGATACCGCCGATTCCTACGGCCCCGATGTCTCGGAAAAACTGATCCGCGAGGCGCTATATCCCTATGATGGTCTCCTGATCGCCACCAAGGCGGGTTTTACGCGCTCAGGCCCGGATCGCTGGACGATGAACGGACGCCCGGACTATCTGATCGCGCAGGCGGAAAAGAGCCGCGAGCAATTGGGCGTCGAACAGATTGGCCTGTGGCAATTGCACCGCATCGATCCGCGTGTGCCGGCGTCCGAACAGTTCGATGCGGTCAAAAGCCTGCTCGATCGCGGCGTCATCCGTCATGCCGGCCTGAGCGAAGTTTCGGTGGCCGATATCGAGGCGGCTCAGAAGGTCTTTCCGGTGGCGACCGTGCAGAACCATTATAACCTCGTCCAGCGCGGCTATGAGGACGTGCTTGATTATTGCGAGGCCAACGGCATCGGCTTTATTCCGTGGTATCCGCTGGCCGCCGGCGATCTGGCGCAGAGCGGCGGTCCGCTCGATCATATCGCGCGTCTGCACAAGGCTTCGCCTTCGCAGATCGCCCTGGCGTGGATGCTGAAACGCTCACCCGTCATGCTGCCGATCCCCGGCACCTCGAAGGGGAAGCATCTGGAAGAGAACGTCGCCGCAAGTAAGATCACACTGTCGGATGATGAGTTTGCAGCGCTCAATCGTGCGGGATGCTGAACGCTAAAGCGTGGATAACCGCCAACTCCGGCACCTCCCTTGCATTTGTCCTTCCATCTCCCGGCAGAGCGTATCGTCCTGATACGTTTCCCGACCGGAAGGGCGATGGACAAGCGATGTTTGAATTCGGCCGTGAACTGAGGCGCATATTTCGTAATTCGGGCCGGATGGACTCCGACTCCAGCCTCTATGAGCTGCTGAACCTGCAATTGCTGATCACGCAAGGCCGCCAGCTTGATATCGAAGGCGGCCGCGTCTCGACCAAGGACCGCTTCGCCCCCTATCTCGAAGCCGCGCAGATCTGGCGCGAATATGGCCGCCGCACCGGTGATCCGGTGGCGCTGCGCCGCGCCGCCGCCGCCGCCGAAAACGCCGGCAAGGAAGCCAAAAACGCCGCCCAGGCCGCCATCGCCGCGCTCGAACAGGCCCAGACCTGCATCCTGTCAGCCGATCTTTTCGAGACCCACGAACTGTTAAGCTCAGCCGAAGACCTGCTGGCCGGTGGCCGTGCCGCTATCCAGGATGACGAGGCTGTCCGTGCCCGTTTCAACCGCGTGGAAGCACAACTGGCGGCGCGTCTGGCGGTCAAGCAGGGCGTCGGCGAAGACCTGGAACTGGCCCTGCTGGCCATGTCGCATATCGACCGCGCCGTTGAGCGCGCCGACAAGCGCGTGCAGCACAGCCACGCCAACTGTGACAAGATCGATGCGGCGCAAGCCCGTTTCGAGCGCGGCGACCTGCTGATGATGGTCGGGCTCGATCGCTGCGATTCCTCGCTCATGCTGGCCGTGATCAAGGATTTTGAGGCCCTGCAGTCGCGCCTCGATCCGGCCTATGAGCCGGTGACCTATTCGCGCGTCGTGCTGCGCCTGGCCATGGCCTACATCTGGAAAGGCGAGATCGAAGGCCGTCCGGACGTGATCAGCGAGGGCATCGCCCTGCTCAGCACCGAAGACGAGCCGGTCGATTTCGAACATTCGCCGCTCGACTGGGTGGCGCATAAACAGGCGCTGGCACTCGGTCTGCAGGCGCTTTCGGAGTTGATTGTTAATGACGATCTGCACGAAAAGGCGATGCAGGTCTATGGCATGGCGCTGAAACGTCCGTTGCAGAAGGGCCTGAGCCTCCGTGGCCAGCTTATCAACAACCGCGCCATCTGCATGGTGAAACACGCCGAACTGAAGGGCGACCTGAAGGCGCTCGACAAGGCCGAGGCCGGTTTCAAGGCCGAACTACGCGTCCTCAAGCCGGACGCCGATCCGATCGGCTGGGCCATTCTGCAAAGCAATCTGGCGCGTCTGTATATCTCGCGCGGTGATATCACCGGCTTTATGATAGAGCGCACCGAGGCCGCCTATGCGTTGGAAGCGGCGCTCGAAATCTTCGAGGAGCACAAGCTGAAAAGCCTTGCGAAAGCCGCGAAGAGCCAGTTGGAGCGCGTGAGGGATCAGGGCTGAGGGGTTCTTAGAAGAAAGTAAGATACCCCACCACCACGCCCATGAAGAATGGGCACGGTCCCCTCCCCGGCAAGCGGGGAGGTATAAGGGATTACGGCGCCTGCCAAACCCTACGGCGCTTGCCAAACCCTACGGCGCTTGAAAGTGCATGCCGTCGGGAGTAGGCCAGACGCCGCCCCAGCGCCAGCCCTCGGTGCGGAAAGCCTCGATGACATAGCGGTTTTGCGGCAGGGCGAAATTCGGCGATGTGTCGCCCAACGCGTTGCGGTTGGGGTCGAAATCGACGGCGCAGCCATAGGCGTGCGTCGATAAAGCGCCGCCGCTGCGGATCGCCCGCCAGTTATAGCCGCCGCCAATCGACGACAGGCCCAGCCGGTCGATCTCCGCCTGACTCTCGCCCGACCGCATCCAGATAGCTGCCATGGCGCGTTGCAGCGATGGCGCAGCCTGCCGGTGCACTTGCAGGCTGCGGATGGCCAGTTTCGGGTCCCACGCCGTATGGGCTCGCCACGGCAGACGCACCATGACCAGATTGGCTTTTTCCCATTCGGGATTGGCCTTCGCCACGCCACCCTCCACCAGACTCGGATCGCCATAGGTGGTACTGCAGTCGCTGAAACCGGACCCTGTGGAGGCACGCAGGATGGTCAGGCCGCTGCGCTGCGTCGAGCAACTGACGAAGGCGAACACGGCGCAGCCGGCCACAAACCAGGCCAGGCCTTTGACAAACGCGCGCAAGACAGTGTGCAGGGTTGTAAACTCCGCTGTTCCGCCGAACGTGATGAGGGGTAGGGTTGTTTTAATACATGGGCTTGATGGTCTTATTATGACGTAAAACCGCATTGTCTCTTGATGGCTGTGGGGGCAGTTTCGCGCTCCAGAAGAGGAGCACGATCATGACCCAAACGACCTCGAAAGGTATTGCGCGCGACAGCGTACTCAAGCCAGGTGACGATCATCTGACGGATGCCGCCGGCGTCGATATCGATTCCACCGACATGCCCGAGGACGGCGTGATTGCGGTGCACGATACGGACGAGGAATTGCTTGATGCGGAACGCCAGACCCCGATCGCCGACACTTCCCTTTCTGGGCCGAGGCCGGTGCGCTGATGACCTACGCCATCGATCGCCTGATTTTAACGCCCGACGATATAGACCTGTCGCGCTCGCCACTGGCCGGGCACTTGCCAAAAAGCGTCCTTGGGGAAACCTATGTTCTGGGCGCCTTCAATCCCGGTCTGACCCGCCTCGATAACGGCAATCTGTTATTGCTGGTGCGGATCGCCGAGGCGCTGAAAAATCCGATCTTCGATGGCCATGTCCATGCGATCCGCTGGGACGAAGGGCGTTATGTGCTCGATGCCTGGCCGCTCGATCTCGTCGATACCGCCGATCCGCGCGTCTTCAAACTGCGCGGCGGCGGCTGGAAGATCATCGCCCTGACCTCGCTGTCGTGGCTACTGCCGGTGGAACTGAAACCCGACGGGCTTGAGGTCGTGGCCATGCACTACGACAAGGCCGTGGCGCCGCAGGACAGCCTGCAATGTTACGGTATCGAAGATCCGCGCATCAGTAAGGTTGAGGGGCGCTTCCTGATGACCAGTTGTTCGGTCAGCCCGGAGCGCCATTCGACCACGCTGTACAGTTCGCCCAATGGTCTCGACTGGACGTTTGAGGATATCGTGCTGGATCACCAGAACAAGGACATGCTGATTTTTGAGGGCAAGGTCGGGGGTGAGTATTGGGCCCAGACGCGGCCGCTGGGGTATGTCTATTTCGCCTATCCGCCCGGCAGCGAGTGGCGCGCCGGCCCTTCGATCAATCTGGCGACCTCGAAGGACGCGCTTTACTGGAAGCCGCACCGCAAGCCGGGGATCAGGCCACATTCGGCGACCGTGGCAACGGCGCGCATGGGCGGCGGCACACCGCCGATCCTGACGCCGGAGGGCTGGCTTAGTCTGTGGCATGGCGTCGAGCCGAAGGAACTGGTCGGTATCTATCGCACCTACTGGTCGTTGCTGGATAAGGACGACCCTGCCTGCGTGGTGCGCACGGATCATGCGCCACTGATCGAGGCCAGTCCCGATCTGACCCGACCGATCGAGCACCAGATGTATCTGCGTGATGTGGTGTTTACAACGGGCATCGCTGATGCGGGTGACCACTATATCGTGGCGTCGGGTGAGGCGGATCTGGCGTGCCGGATCACGCATATTCCGAAGTCGGTTTTCGCGGCGAACTAGGATTTTAAGGAATCCACAGATTACACAGATTGAGAATTGACGCGGACAAGCCGGTGCTCTTCTTAATCTGTGTTAATCTGTGTAATCTGTGTAATCTGTGTAATCTGTGTAATCTGTGTAATCTGTGTAATCTGTGTAATCTGTGTAATCTGTGTAATCTGTGTAATCTGTGTAATCTGTGTAATCTGTGTAATCTGTGTAATCTGTGTAATCTGTGTAATCTGTGTAATCTGTGGATTATAAAACCTATCCCACCGGCTTCATCCGATAGTGCCCGACGCCCCATTCGCGGCCGCCGTCATGGCCCCACAGGCCGGCGGTGGCGAGGAAAAACAGACGCCAGCGCCGGCGCCACAGGTTGGCGTCCTTGCCATAGACCGCTTTCAGGATGGGCCAGATATGCTCAGACTGCGCGTCGAAATTATCGAGCCATTCCATGGCGGTGCGGCGGTAATTCTCGCCCGACCAGCGCCATTCGGCCTCGACCGTGAACAGGTCCGGGAAGCGGTGTGGCAGGTCACGCGCCGGCATGATGCCGCCGGTGAAGAAGTATTTCCCGATCCAGTCGTCGGCGTTTTCAGCGTGGTTGAAGCGGTAGGAATGGCGGCTGGAGGTGAAGACGTGCAGGAACAGGCTGCCATCGGCTTTCAGCCAGCCGCGGGCGCGTGCCAGCAGGGCCTGCCAGTTCGACATATGCTCGAACATCTCGACCGAGACGATGCGATCGAAGGTCTGGTCGATGGTGAAATCGTTCATATCGGCGGTGATGACGCGAAGATTAGGCAGTTTGCGCAAAACCGCCTGACGCTCGATATAGGCGCGCTGGGACTGCGAATTGGACACCGAAACGATGCGCGCGTTCGGATAGGCCTTGGCCATATGCAGCGACAGGGAGCCCCAGCCGCAGCCGAGCTCCAGGATGGTCTGGCCGTCGTGCAGATCGGCGTGCCGGCTGGTTTCCAGTAGGGCCAGGGTTTCAGCCTCATCAAGCGTGGTGCCGTCATCGGCATAGAGGCAGCACGAATATTTGCGCTGGGCGCCCAGAATAAGCCCGAAAAACGCGTCGGGAATTTCATAGTGCTGGGCGTTGGCGGCATCCGTATGGACGGCGACCGGATAGGCGTTCATGGCGGCTACGAAGGCCTCTTCCGGCATGGCGGCTGCGGCGATCTGGCACTTGCTGCGGCCGACCAGCCAGTCAATGGCGGCCAGGGTCAGGCCATTGGGCAGGGGCGTGCGTTCGGCGAGCGTGGTGGCGAGATTCATAGCTTTTCCTTTTTGGGACGTCCGGGGAAAAAGGCGTTGGTGCGGGCCTGGTAGGCGCGGAACTTATCGCCGCGCGTCGCCAGCATGTGTTTTTCGAGCGGCGGTATGCCAGAGACATGGACGAGCAGGATATACATCTGGATCGGCGCCAGCAGGGCCAGCCAGCCGAAGGGTTGCGAAAGGGCGATCAGCGCCCAGCCACACCAGCTAAGCCACTCAAAGAAATAGTTGGGGTGGCGCGAATACTTCCACAGGCCGGTATTGGCGACGGCTCCCTTGTGCGCCTTGCCGAACGCCTTGACCTGCGCATCCGCCACGCCTTCGCCGATCAGGGCGATGACCAGAATGACGACGCCTAAGATATCAAGCAGGGCCGGGAAAGGCGCAGGGTTGATGGCGGCGTAGCGCACGGCCAGCACCAGCACGAAGGCGGCCAGGGCCTGCGCCTGCAGCATCCCGAACAGATAGACCGGCCAGTCCTTCGGGTGCTCTTTCTGGATAGCCGCGTAGCGCGGATCGTCCTCGCCCGAATGGGTGCGGCTGGCGATATGCAGGCCAAGGCGCAACGCCCATACGGCCACCAGAACGCCCACCACAAGGCGGCGGGTGTCGTTGGCGCCCTCGGCCGGGAGCAGCGTGGCGGCGATGCCACCGGCACCGACCGCGAAGGTCCACAAGGTATCGATCCAGCCGCTTTTCTTGGTGACGAGTTGCACCACGGTGGCGGCCATCATGACGAGGCTGATACCGGCGGCGAGACCGAGCAGGACAAGCGTGTTGGTGGTGAGCAGAGGCATGCGGGTTTCCATGTGGCTTATGACGGATACGGCGGAGGGGAGGGGCTGGTTCATGCCGCGGTCAAAAATTTCGCCGTGATCCGGATGCCGTCTTCCGCCGTATGGACTGTCAGGGACGGCGGTTAGAGCGCCGATCTAACTGGATCAGATCAGCGCTCTCATTCTTTGCCTTTATGCGCTTTTTGACCCGAAAAGTGCGTCACACTTTTCGGAAAGCGCTCTAACGGAGAGACATGATGATAAAGACCCTGATCGCTGTCGCGGCCGGCCTGGCCCTGACAACCGTGAGCCTGGCACCTGCGGCGCATGCCGAGCCTTCGCCCGAAGGCAACTGGTCGCGCGGCGACGGCAAGGCGAAGGTGAAGATCGCGCCGTGCGGTGACGATCTCTGCGCCGTCAACACCTGGATCAAGGCCGGCACCAAGGACGAAAAGACCGGCGACAAGCTGGTCATGACGGTGGCTCACAGCGGTGACGGCCACTGGAAGGGCAAGGCCTATGATCCGCAACGCAAGCTGACCTACCGTCTGTCCATGACCGTGGCCGAGAGCCGTATGACGACGCGCGGCTGCGTGCTGGGTGGTCTGGTGTGCAAGGGCGTTGACTGGACGCGGCTCGACTGAAGCATAGCTTCTTGATGGAAGGCGCAGCGGGTCACGGCGGCATCTTTAGCTGTAAAGGCCTAGACAGGAGGCTCACAAGGAGCCCTGCTATGGAAGACCCGAATCTGCCGCATGATCCGCCGCCGCCAGTGCCCGTTCCGGCGCCTGTTGTGCCCGACGTTCAACCCGATGTACCGATGCCGGTGCCGGAACCCATGCCCGATCCGGACGCGCGCGACGATCGCTGACCCTTAATCGGGTAAGCGACGCGCTGTGGTGATGGTCACCGGTTTGGCCAGCATCTGGTCCTCCAGACCATCCTCGTCGCGCTTGCGGTCGGTGCGGCCGCGCAGGATGCGCCTGACCACATCCATGCCGCTGACCACATGACCAAAGGCGGCATAGCCCTCGCCATCGGCCGAGCCGCTGCCGCCGGCATCGAGATAGGTCATGTCGCCGACCGAGATGGTGAAATCGATGGTGGCGGTGCCCGGCGCGTAGCGCGACATGGAGATGGTGCCATCGGTATGGCTAAGGCCGGTCTGCTGTGTCGATTCATGCCGGACCGGCGGATAGGGCGGCGTGGTGATGGCGGCCTGAATAAATCCCTCCGCCTTGCCGACCTTCAGCGCGCGCCAGAAATGGCCATCGTCAAGTTTGCCGGTATCGACATAGTGCAGGAAGTTGGCGGTGGTGACCGGCGCTTTTTTCGCCTCGAGTTCGAGAACGATCTCGCCTTCACTGGTCATTAGGCTGATCTTGACGGTGTCTGGCGGCGGTGCGGCTGCCGGCGTGACCGGCTTTGGCGCCGGCTGGCTGGCCGGTTTGGAGCAGGCGGCGACGATAAGAGCCAGGCCGGTTGTCAGAAATGTGCGTTTGCCCAGCATCGACCGGCTCCATGAGTGAACCATGACTATCGAAGATCGCGCGCGGCATGACAAGATGGCGAAAAAGGCAAAAAAACATGACAGCGCTGTCATTATTTGTTTGCGTTAGCGCTAACAGCCTGCTATGGATTGGCTCTAGGCCTTTTTCGAGGCCTTTGCCCTTCCTGGGCGTTTCCTCCCTGTAAACTTGGCCGCGCCGTTGTGCGCGGCTTTTTTTGCCCAAATTACAGGTAGAGCGGTGGCTTGAAGCGATCCCAGTAGCCTTCGCTGGTAAAGCCTTCGGCATCGATGTGGTCTACGGGCACGTCCATTACATCCTGTTCGATGATATCGTAACCGGCTGCGCTGATCGCCAGCGCCGTTGCCATGCGTGTATCTATGCTGTCGATACCCGTGTCCTGGTCGCGGCGGAAAAATCTGTAAACGGCAATATGGGGCATCAAAACACCAGGGGGGCAAAACATAAGTATAGTCTGAATGACAGTAAATACAGGCGAAAGGTGGAGCAAATGGCCACGCCACCTCAAAAAAGCCAAGGCTGGCAATGGCATACGCCCCGGATACGGTTTTACGCCGGCCCCTTGCTGATCAGCGGCACGGGCCTCCGATCTATGGCTTGGGGTTCACTTACTGTCACACACATCGATGCCACTTATTTATATGTCTACAGCCCAAAAAAAGAACACTATTGGACTGGACATATAATGTATACATCGCGCCCACGAAGAGTTGCGTGTCACATGCTAATAGATGGTAAACGGAGTTTTGCGTTGATATAGTATGCAAATGATACCGCTTGGGGCGCTGGTGCGTTTATTGACAAACTTGCGCAGTAAATGGATGGTTAAGTTAATTGGTGTAAATTGGTGCTCTACTTAGGACAACTCGCAGTCGAAAAAAGAGAGGCAAATGATGACATTTACGCCTCTCAGGAGAATTGTTCTTTTGGTGTTATTTTTCTGCGTATTCCGTCCTAGTCTTACCCTTAACGGATAGTCCTTCTCTTTATCCGTTCTGATGTTTGCGATAATCGAAACCGTGAGCGGCAGGGCACGCCTGCAGCCGGGAACCCTTCATGGTGACAGATACAACTGACGGTGAGGCGGTTTGGGCCTATGAAGGCGATGATTTCGCCTCATGCCACAAACTGCTCAACAGTCTGTTCGAGTGGCACGCCGCGCCACTGACGCCAGAACTGCCTTTCACCTGGAAGCTCAACATCACCATCCTGCGCGGGCCAGAGGGCTCGCATGGCCGGATGATGGTCGGGCATTTCACGACCAGCACCGCCTTTCGCCAGACATCGGTGGCGGATAATTCCGATTTCGTTATCCTGATTCCGTCACATGGCCGGATCGAGCTGAACTTTCCTGGCATGAATATCGCTGTTGGCGAGGGCCAGGCGGCCATTTACCAGCCCCTGTCGGCCGCGAGCCTGAGCTATTTACCCACCGAGAGGGGGTATGAGGGCTGTTTCGTCAAGATGAGCTTCGTCTGCGCTCAGCAGTTCCTGTCAGAGACTCTGCATCACCCGATCGAGCACAATCTCAATCTCAGTCCGATCCTGGACATGACTGAGGAACGGCATCAGTTTTTCGCCGGCATCATCGCCAGCCTGCGCAGCCGCACCTTTTTGATGCTGAGTCAGACCCTGTCGGCCTCGCTGCAAAAGCGCATCATCGAAACCTTCACGCAGCTTCTTCTGGAGACGATCCCGCATCGCTACAGTCAGCGCCTGCAATCGCAGCAGGCCATGCCGCTACCAAACCATATCCGGCTGGCGCAGAAATATCTGGAGCGGCATGTTCTGGAGACGCCGCCTATCGCCGATGTGGCGCGGGTCGCTAATGTCAGCGTGCGCACGCTGGAGGTCAATTTCCGCACCTATCTCGATATGACGCCGCGCACCTATCTGCGGGTCTTGCGTCTGCGCATGGCGCGGCAGGCCCTGTTGTCGGCGGAAGAGAGACGGCCTATCGCCGATATCGCGCGCAGTCTGGGTTTTGCGCATATCAGCCGGTTCTCGAAATATTACGCCGATCTGTTTGGCGAAACGCCGTCGGATACGCGCAGAAATGCGTTTGTTTAGGGGTAACTCAGGGCTGGCCGGTGAAGCGTTTGTCGATCTTGCGGGCGAGGCTTAAGGGGTAGGCTTCATATACAGTCAAAATTGCAGTTTCTGGATGGTATCTAAGGTAAAGCACCCAGTCTTCGCCGATTTTGGCAATAGGTTGTTTGTAGCGACAAGCTTCGGGTGCGTCATAATTGACGAAGGTGTAGGACGTCGGGACATTTCTTCCCTCGACGATCTGATTTAATTTGGCGCTGGCCCGCCATGAGGGGAAGGCATCGTCTAATTGCTGAGCGTCTGTTATTGTCGCAATAATAACGGCGCCATAGGCACTATTCACTCTCGTATATTCAGATCGATACATTCGGCAGGCACTGACGGTTGTCGGGACGCTCAATATTATCAGCGTGCTAAAAACGCAGGTGAGTGTTTTGAACATATCGGTGCTCCGTAAAAGCAAGAAACCCCACCACCACGCCTCTGGTGAGGCGCGGTCCCCCTCCCCAGCGAGTGGGGAGGTATAAGAAAGGGTAGAGTATCCTGCACAATCCCCAAATGTGAAGGCATCGTGCCGCACATTTGGCAAGCGCGACCGCGCGCCGCCGCCGTTGCGGCGTATCTATTATGAAAAAAGCTTAATCGCTATTTGCTCCGCAAATAACGATTAAGCGGCATGACCTTCGGCGCGGCGCATGCGCCAGAAACGGATAGTGCGCAGGGCCGTGTCGCGCGGCAGTTCGGCATAGAGCCTGGCATATTCGCTGGCCTTGCCCATGGCGTTATCCTGATCGGCCAGCATGATCATGGCGTAGGTCAGGAAGAGGGCCTTATCGAGATCGGCGGCCTTGCAGGCAATCGCCAAGGCATCGATTTCCTTCTTCTCAACGACATGACGCGCGGTCAGGAAATCGATATCGGCCATCTGCGACAGGGCGACCAGGAAATAGGTCGGGTTGGGATCGCGCATATATCTGGCGAGCAGGGCGGGGGTCAGGCGCGAATTGCTGCGCAGGGCCTCGACCTCCTGCGTGATGCGGGCATAATCTTCGGGGAAGCTGCCATAGGCCACGGCCACTTTTTCGCGGCCGCGCGACAGGGCCTGTTCGAGCATGGAAGGGTCGAGCTTGTCGTTCTCCTGCATGATGCGTTCGCGCAGGCGGGCCTCGACCACGAAATACATGTCGTTGACCAGATCGACCGGCATGTCGCGGCGGTTGACCACCACTTCGTGCAGGGCCGGATTGGCCTGGGCGCGCTGGATGGCTTCTTCATTGGAGGCGCGCGACAGGCGGGCGCCGTCGTTGCTCAGCAGGCTGTGCAGGGTGTCGTCGTCGCCGCGGGTGACGATGACGCCGGATACGCTTTCCGACACCTCCTCGCGCTTCGAGACGGCGCGCAGGTGGTCCTGGCCCTGCGTCTGGACGATGTGCATCAGGTCGTTTTCGCTTAGCGCCTTGGAGCGCGTCAGGATCGGTTCGGCGACAGCGATATCATCGCTCGCCAGGCGGCGCAGCAGGCCCATCGGCGCATTGCGGACCTGAGAGATCTTGGTCGATATCTCGGCGCGGACCATGGTTTCCATGTCGGCCGATAACTGGCTCATCACCGTGTCGTAGAGTTCCATCTCGGTGCCGTTGATCTCTTCCGGATGGCTCATGAAGATTCCGGTCACCTGACGCAAGAGGTCGCGGCGGCGGGAGCTGGAGGGCTCCTTGGCAAGCTCGATCAGATCAATCAGAGGCGAGGTCGGGACACGGGACATTCTTATACCTTGTCTGGGTGGTTGGGCGGCTGCCGTTCTGGCGGGGCGCTTTCGGATGTATCAGTGTGAGGCGGATTTTTTATCTGTGTCGGCGGTCTTGCCAGGGGTGTTGTCAGTATCGTCGTTCGGATCGCCGCCCTCTTCGCCGGCTTCGACCGTATCGATCGTTCCACCCAGCAGGGCACCGCTCGCTTCATGCGTGGCCGGGATCGGATCGGGCCTCAGGCCATACTGGCGGTGCAGGCTGTAATAGCGGGGTTCGTCGGCGGCGCTGGTATATTGTTCACCGGGGATGAAAACGTGGTCGGTTTCGCGCACGGCCATCGAAACGCTGGGTTCCGGCGCGGTGGCGACAGCGGGTTTTACGGGAGTCTTTTCCGAAGCCTTTTCGTTGGGCTTCTTGGCGCCCGGTTTCTTCTCGTCAGGTTTGGCGATGGTCGCTACCGTCTGGCTGGGCTGGGCCTGGGCGGCACGCGCCGATTCAATGCGCGCGGCATACTTGCTGGTGGTCGGAACCTGATAGCCGGCCTCTGGCTGTTTAGGCGCGACCGGCGGCGTGGGCACGGACGCGACGGCAGGTGACGTGGCGGGTTTTAGCGCGGTGGCAGGTTTAGGCGCCGGAATAGGCCTTGAGGCGGCCATCTGCTCAGCATGTGACGTGGCGGGCTTTGGCTGAGGGGGCGCGACCACCGGAGCCGGTGCGATATAGGGGGCTTCATCGGCCATGCCGGGATCGTCGGCGAGGCCCGGGTCTTCGCGCTCGACCGGTGGCATGGGCACGACTTCGACCGGACGCGGCGCGCTCAAAGGGACCGGTGTGGAGATCGAGGCGGCCTGGGCGGTACGGACTGGCGCCTGCGGCACGGCCACGAAGGTGTGTTGCGCGGCTTGCGGTTGGGGCGCCTGTGTTTGTTGAGGCTGTGTTTGCTGAGACTGGGGTTGCTCATTCCGGGGCACGGGCTCAGGCGCCTTGGCGGGCCAGCTCAGGGCGCGGGCGTAAGGGTCACCGACCTGACCATAGGGCGAGGGCGGCACCGGATAGGGTCCATTGCTGGTGTTGACCACATTGACGGAAGCGATCTGAGCCGAGGCGGGCGCGCCCTTGCTCTGCCAGTTGAGATAGGTACCGGACGCATGGGCGAGGCCGGCGCACGGGAGCGCGATCATCGTCACGGCGATGGCGCTCATCAGCGAAGAAGCGGCGTGGCGGGCAGGCTTGGTCATGGCGTGCGAATGAATTCCGGTCGGCATGTAAAGGTTGCAACCTCTCAAACCTAAGCCATTCAGTTTAATTAAGGCCTAATAAGCCGTGAAATTCGCCATTATCGCGTAATTTGGCTAGGGATCGTGCGGGGTTTTCATACCGCGCTTTCAAGATCTTTCCGGACGGCAGGGCCAGAACCACCTGATCGCTGACGGCTGCCACGCCAGAAGATTGAACCGCAGGCCACCACCAGCAGGTCAAAATTGCGCTTCGCGCCATTTAACCAGTTACGGTAAAGGGCCTTCGCGCCTGCGTGGGTGATGATCAGGTTTCTGCGCATCAGCATGGGGCGTCCTCTTTGAAGCGCCTTTATGGTTTGCAAAAAACACTGATCCTCTAAACCCTAAGTTCGGGCTTATAGCACAAGAGTTATGACGCCTGCCCCAGGGCGGCGCGCTTTTCTTCCAGTTCCAGCCATTCCATCTCGCCGTTTTCCAGCGAGGTGCGGGTATGGGTCAGTTGCCGGGTGGTTTGTTCGAAGGCCTTGGGCGCCTTGGTATAGAGGTTGGGATCGCTCAGGATCTCTTCCATCTTGGCGATTTCGGCCTGCCATTCGGGCATCAGACGCTCCAGATCTTCGAGGCGCTTCTGGTCCTTATAGGACAGCTTCTGAGCCGGCTTCTTGGCCAGGGTCGTTACTTCGACCGGCTTTT
The DNA here is from genome assembly GCF_000376105.1 of Asticcacaulis benevestitus DSM 16100 = ATCC BAA-896. Classification (GTDB taxonomy): domain Bacteria; phylum Pseudomonadota; class Alphaproteobacteria; order Caulobacterales; family Caulobacteraceae; genus Asticcacaulis; species Asticcacaulis benevestitus. The sequence continues at coordinate 70,093 of NZ_AQWM01000009.1, read as the reverse complement.
CAAACAGCACAGAGGGCGCTTCGCCTTTGATCTTGATCGATTCCATACGCGAAATCGCCGAGAAGAAATCGGGGTTCTGGCCGATGAAATCCTGCCAGCCACCGGGGGTTTCGGCCGCACCGCCCTTGCCGTTGAGCGCTAAGGTAGAGGTGGCCAGACGGTCGATGAAGTCACGATCGTGGGAGACGAGGATCAGGGTGCCGTCGTAATCGGCCAGCATGTCTTCGAGCAGGTCGAGCGTGTCCATGTCGAGATCGTTGGTCGGCTCATCGAGCACCAGCATGTTGGTGGCCTTGGCGAGCGCGCGGGCCAACTGGAGACGATTGCGCTCCCCGCCGGAGAGCGATTTCACCGGCTGGCGCAACTGGTTGTCGCGGAACAGGAAGTCCTTGGCATAGGCGGCGACGTGCTTCGGCGTGCCCTGCACCATGATCGAATCCGAACCGGAATTGGCCAGCACGTCCCACAGGGTCTCATCGCCTTTCAGGGCGTCGCGGCCCTGATCGAGATAGGCGACCTCCAGATTGGTGCCGAGCTTGATCTCGCCGGAATCGGCCGCCTGCTGACCGAGCAGGAGCTTGACGAGGGTGGACTTGCCGGCGCCGTTAGGGCCAACGATAGCCAGGCGGTCGCCGCGCATGATGCGGGTCGAGAAATTGTTGAGCAGGGTGCGTTCGCCGAAGGCCTTCGAGACATTTTTCAGCTCGGCGACGAGGCGACCGGAGGTGCCGCCGGAATCGATGCTCATCTCCATGGTCTTGGAGCGCTGCATCAGGCGGGCGGAGGCATCGGCGCGCATGGCGTTGAGGCGGGCGGCGCGGCCTTCGTTGCGCGTGCGGCGGGCGGTGATCGAGGAATAAAAGGTCTTGGTTTCGCGCTCTATCGCCTTTTGCAGACGCGACAGCGATTCTTCGGCGTCCTTCATCACCTGCTCGGACCACGGCTCAAAGCCGGAATAGCCCTGATCGAGCTTCATCACCTTGCGGTCATAGAGCCAGAAACAGCGCTGGGTGGTGCGCTCCAGGAAGGTACGATCGTGGGAGACGATCAGGGCGGCGCCGCGGAAACTGCGCAGGCGGTCTTCGAGCGTCTCGATGGCGAAGATATCAAGGTGGTTGGTCGGTTCGTCGAGGAACAGAAGGTCGGGCTCTTCGGCGAAGGCCTTGGCAAGCGCCGCGCGGCGCTTTTCCCCGCCCGACATCGAGGTGGTCGGGGCGTTGGGGTCGATCTCGAAGGCGTAGAGTTCGGCCTCGGCGGTATAGTGCTCGGCGCCGCCGGAACAGGCCCAGTCGAGGATGGTGGCGCCGAGGGGCTCAGGCTCCTGCAGCACGAAGGCGTAGCGCACACCGGAACTGACGACGCGCTCGCCGCTGTCGGCCTCGATCAGGCCCGACATCAGGCGCATCAGGGTTGACTTGCCGGCGCCGTTCTTGCCGACGAGACAGGCGCGCACGCCACGCTCCAGCGCGAGGTCGACGCCGTCGAACAGAGGGTTCATGCCGTCCATCAGGCGGACGTCTTTGAGCGCGAGCAGCGGCGCTTTTGTTGCGGGTGTTTTGGCCATGACGGGGATGTAGTGCGTCAGGGCTTATTTTACAAAGGAAATTTGCTATTGCCACGAATCGTCATGTTTCAGACGTAGGATCATCAGCATTCCGGAGAGGGCGAAGCCGAGAAGGGTGAGAGATGTGCCATCTGCTCCAAAGGACTGAGATGACGGTTGTCATGTGTCTGAAAGCAAGCCAGACACCCCACCACCACATCTCACCGCTTCGCTTTTCGTGCGGTCCCCCTCCCCGACAAGCGGGGAGGTACAAAAAAAAGATCAGTGAGCAAGTCATCCGGCCATCCTTGATCCTCCCCGCTTGTCGGGGAGGGGAACCGAGAGCGGAGCGAACGGTGGTGGTGTTTCTTGCTTTAAATCATTGCGCTACACTGACTCATGCCTCATGAACGCAAGATCGCGCGGGCGCGCCAGTTGCGCAAAACCATGACGGAGCCGGAACGGCTGCTCTGGGCGCGGCTCAAATCACGCTCGCATGGGATAGTCTTCAAGCGTCAGCAGGCGATCGGACCCTATGTGCTCGATTTCTTTTGCTATCAAGCGCAACTAGCTGTCGAAGTCGATGGCGGTTTGCACGATCATGAACGCGATGCGGCCAGAGACGCCTATGTCGCCGGTCTTGGCATCGAAACCTATCGCGTTACGGCAGCGGAGGTTTATCGCAACGCCGATGCGGTGGCCGATGGTATCTGGCTCAAAAGCCAAGAGAAGCTGCGGGTGTAATTACGGCTTCTCCGCCGTGATTTCGCAGTCGCGGTCGCCGTTCATGCGGCTGACCCAGAGCGGTTCGATATAGCGGTCGCCGGCGCGGAAGCCCGGCGCGCAGCCTTCCGGCGTCGAGGCGGTGGCGTTGCGGCCATTCATATCAAGCGACACGGCCAGAGATTGCGACTTGCCGCCGCGACGGCTCCACATGGCGCGATTCCCGTAAGGTGCGCCGTAGCCGTAACCATAGGCGTCATCGTAGCCGTAAGGGTCGTAGCCGTAGCCATCATAACCGTAACCATAGACGCGGTTATTACCATAGTCGGTTTGGCCGACGGCGATGCCGAGCAGGCCGTTTTCGCCGACCGGAATCACCGAGGAGACATAGGCGCTGCGGTAGCCGCCGGTGCCGACGCTGACGCTCACCTGACCGTGGATCTGGCGCGGATTGGCGCGCGTATCGACCGCGGCGGGCGGATCATAGCGGGTGTCGTTCGGATCGATGCGCTTAATCGGCTGGGTATTGGCCAGGGAAGCGATGACCTGATCCTGCGTGGCGGCGGGCTTGGGCGCCTGTTCGGCACGCAGCTTAGCCTCGGCCACGGCCTTGTCCTGCTGTTCTTGCGTCGGCAATTTGGCGCGCGCGGCCACCACAACCTCATCGGCCTGGACAGCGCCTGTCAGGCCTGCGCCAAGGCACACAACCGACAAGGCAAGAGCGATACGGGACGTAACCATGAACAGAACCTCCGACAGCGCACACTGAACGCCATCTGTAGCCGAATTATGGCCTTATTGTAGCCCATAGGCAAGGCGGCGCCGGCGCATCGGATCTATCAACCCATCACAAGTGCGCTAATCGTGCGTGCAAAATCATCCGCATGGCCCTATATAGCCGCGCATGAACGATACGGATGCGCAAAAACCCTTCTGGGAAACCAAAACCCTGGCCGAGATGAACCCGCAGGAATGGGAAGCCCTGTGCGATGGCTGCGGCCTGTGCTGCCTCGTGCGTTTCGAGGACGAGGACACGCTCGATGTCATCCCGACACGGGTGCACTGCAAGCTCTTCGATACCGATACTTGCGCGTGCTCGAACTATGCGCAGCGCAAGAAGCACGTGCCCGACTGCATCAAGCTGACGCCAAAAAACATCGAGGCTCTGCAATGGATGCCGCTGTCGTGCGGGTATCGTCGTCTCAACGAAGGCAAGCCGCTGCCGCGCTGGCACCATCTGATCACTGGCGACCGCGAGACGGTGCACCGCGCAGGGGTTTCCATCCGTGGACAGACGATCTCGGAATTGGCGCTGGGCGAGCCCGAAGAAGCGCTCGATTTCGCTGCCTGGGACCTGAATGAGGACCGCTCGGACTGGCCTGACGATATCGACGCGCCGTTACGCGATTGAGCGCCGCACCGACCGAGGTTGAGGCCGGCCTGATCGCCGCGTGCCTGGCGCCCTATTGGGACGTGTCGTGGGGGCTGCTGGCGCCGCTGGTGCATTCACGCGACTATAACCCCGCCGGCGGCTACATGCATTTCCTGCTCGATGACGACGAGCGGCTGCAAAACCTGCTCGATGTGCTGACCGCGCACAAGGACGATTATCCCTTCGGCGTCACCTTCTCGCTGGCGCATTATCAGCTCGGCGGCGGGGCTATTCTGTGGTTCCCCAACGCGCAGGAGGACTTCTTCTCGCTGGAGGTCTATGGTTACGAAGACCACGACTGGCCGGCGGTGATGACCGGGGGGTTCAGCGATTTTGAGATACATGAGGACTGACGATGACGCACCCTGTTGAAATGCCGGAAGAATTCACCCAGTTGATGAGCGATATCAACGATCCGGCCGTGGCGAAGGTGGCGGCCAATCTTGGCATCGATGTCGCCGACTATTTTCTTGATTACGGCCTGACCGATCCGAAAGCGCAGAAGCGCCTGAGCGCCTATCTCGATTATATCCTGACGCACAAGGACAATCAGGACAAGGCCGGGCCGCTGTGGCGCGAGTTGGACAAGGTGGCTGAGTTTGGTGGCGTCAGCCGCGAACTGAAGTTCTTCGCCAAGATGCGCGATGCGATCCGCAAACGCCTGAACGCCAAGGAACCAACCGGCAAGGGTGGCAAGACGCGCCGTCGTTAAGGTTTCTTTTACCATAAATTAACGCCATCGCACGGTTTCCGGCTTTTGCGCTTATCGCTAATGGTGCAAGCATCACGTGGGGTTTTGGGGCTGCTGGAAAGGCATCGCCATGAAGCGTTTGATTGCAAGACGTCCACTCATCTTCGCCCTATCGATCGGCGCCGCGCTTGGGCTCAATGCCTGCGTGGCCTATGATGGTGGCTACGGCCGGCATTACCAGGCCTACGACGTCTATTACGACAACCATTACGGGCCGTTGCGGGACGGTTACTGGAACGACGACGGCTGGTTCTATTATCGCGATACGCTGTCGCGCGAGTGGCGGCGCGATGATGGCCGCCATTTCCGCCGAGATGCGGCCGACGGTTATCATGCGTCGCGGATGCACGACCGGCGCGATGAGCGCGGCAGCCATCGAAGGATACGTGAGTGAGGGGCGAAATTTAGAAAGCAAGAACCCCCACCACCAACGCGCAAGGGCGCGTCGGTCCCCCTCCCCACCAGAGGTGGGGAGGTACAAGAAAACAGGCCGTCTCGTGAAATCGAGGCGGCTTTTTTGTGCAAATAATCCTCGCACATTCGGGGTGGTTTAGATTGGGGGCATGGAACGACTCCCCGACGATCAGCCCATTGATTTAACCGCATGGCGGCAGGAGATGCGCTTGCGCGCCGTGGCGCAGGTCGACCGGCTGATGACGGTATTCGAAGGCCTCACGAAGCTAGACATGCCGCTTGAGGTCGAGCGTGCCGCCACGGCGCTGAAAGCCATCGATGCGGTAGCCGAACAGATTTTCGGGGTCGATTTAAAGGCCGATGATCCGTCATCCGCCGACACAGATTCAGAGGAAGACGAGATGAATGACGACTTGGCCGGAGACACCCTGGTGGGACGAGATTGGCGCGCAGACCTTGAACGCAAACTCCATCGCCTTGCGGAAGCCCGAAGAGATCACAGCCTGGGTGGCGAGCTTGCCGGACGGCCCGGAGCCGCCGGACCATGTAAAGCCGTGGACGTTCTGGGCGAACGATCATCCGCCCCCCCCTAAGGGGGACTGGCATAGCTGGCTCTTTCTCGGCGGGCGCGGCGCGGGCAAGACGCGGGCCGGGGCCGAATTGCTGGCCGCACAGGTCCGGCGCGGCGTGCGCTGCGCCCTGATCGGCCCCAGCCTGCACGATGTGCGCGAGGTGATGATCGAGGGGCCTTCGGGGCTCGAGAGCCTTGCGCAAAAAGGCAATCGCCCGACCTATGAGGTGTCGCGCCGGCGTTTGCGCTGGCCCGATGGCGGGGTGGCCTACGCCTATTCGGCGGAAGATCCGGAATCGCTGCGCGGACCGCAATTTCACTATGCCTGGGCGGATGAATTCTGCGCCTGGCGGCATCCTGCGCAGACCCTGGCCATGTTGCGGATGGGGTTGCGGTTGGGCGAAAAACCCGGTTGTGCCTGACGACGACTCCCAAGCTGATCACGGCGCTCCGTACACTGATGAAAGAGCCGGGCGTGGCGGTAACGCGCGCGCCGACCTCACTGAACGCGGGGAATTGGGCGAAAGAGTTCCTGCAGGGCCTCCACGGTCTCTATGGCGGAACGCGGCTGGCGGCGCAGGAACTGGAAGGGCTGGTGGTCGATGACGATCAGCGCGCCCTGTGGCGTGCCGATGATCTGGGGCGCTGTTATGGCGCGCGACGCCTGCGGGATCTTGGTCGCAGGACGGTTGGGCGCAGCGCGTGGCGGAACAGGTGGGCGAATATGGCGCGCACCGCGTCATAGCCGAGGCCAATCAGGGCGGGGAGGTGGTGCGTTCGCTGCTAGCCATGTCGGGCTCCGATGTGCCGATCGATCTGGCGCATGCGCGGGCCGGCACCGGGCATTGGCCCAATGGTCGGGTGGGTGCGGGTGATGCGCGCCATCTGATCAGCGCGATCGCCGGTCAGGCAGGTCTGTCATTGGCGCAGATCGATCTGTCCGAAGTGAGCGGCAGCATCGGCGGCTATGTGATCGAACAGCCGATGCGCACGCCGCGTTATGGCGGTGATAGCTGGGAGGCCGAACCGCCCCTCTGTGAAGACTATGAGCGCTATCGCGTGCAGGTGTTTGATGGCGCGGATATGGTACGCGAGGTCGAGGTGGATGGGCCCTCGTGGGTGTACGGCGGAACGGAACAGGCGGTGGATTTTCCGGGCGGATTTGGCAGCGGTGCGCGGGTTGAGATCGCTCAGAAGTCACAGGTCTGGGGTTATGGCCCGGTTTTGAGTGTAGGGTTGGGATAGGGAAGAGTGGCCCCCTCCGTCTCGACGCGCTGCGCTTGCTCGACACCTCCCCCCGCTTTGCAGGGGAGGAGGGCGTGTGATCTCCAAAATGCATTCATTGAATTTTGGCAAGCGCGACCGCGCGCCGCGCACGTTTGCGCGTAACCTCTTATGAAAAATGCAAGAGGCAAGCGTCGCCAAGGCGATGCTTGCCTCTTGAAACGATAGGGTTTAGGACACACCTCTATTGCGGAGGTATGTTTTACAGTGGCAAATGATCCCTATTCTGAATTGGGCGTGAAAAAAGGCGCCAGTGATGCCGAGATTCAGAAGGCCTTTCGTAAACTGGCCAAGGAACTGCATCCGGATACCAACCGTGACAACAAGGTCGCCGAGGAGCGCTTCAAGCGCGTGACGGCCGCCTATGATTTCCTGAAAGACGCCGACAAGCGCAAGAAGTTCGACCTTGGCGAGATGGATGCCGATGGCCGTGAAATCCATCGGGGTTTCAGCGGTGGCGGCGCGCGTGCCGGCGGTTCGCCGTTTGGCGCGGGTGCAGGCCGCAGCACGCAGTTCGAAGGCATGGACATGGACGATATCATGAGCATGTTCGGTGGCGGTCTTGGGGGTGGCGCCGGTGCACGCGGTGGTGGTCCCTTCGGCTTCGGCGGTGCGGAGCGTCAGGCGCCCCCCGCCAAAGGCCATGACATCAAGATCAAGCTCGATATCGACCTGCTCGACACCATCGTCGGCAATACGCGCCGCGTGCTGTTGTCGGATGGCCGCACGGTCGACGTCAATATCCCCAAGGGCAGCCGAGATGGCCAGACCCTGCGCCTGAAGGGGCAGGGCGGGGCCTCGCCGTCCGGACGCGGCGCGCACGGCGATGCGCTGGTTGAACTTAGGCTGAAAGCCCATCCGGTTTTCCGCATGGACGGCAACGACCTGCATATGGACCTGTTTGTCTCCCTGCCTGATGCGATTATGGGCGGCAAGGTGCAGGCGCCGACGCCCGATGGCCCGGTCAGCGTCAATCTCGCCAAGGGTTCCAATTCGGGCGCGATCCTGCGCCTGAAAGGACGCGGCGCCTTTGATGCCAAGGATGGCAGCCGTGGTGATCTGTTCGCGCACGTCGTGCTGGCCATGCCCGACAAGGGGCTGGACGGGATGCCTGAGGACTTGCGCACGGAGTTCGTCAGCCTGCTGGAGCGCTGGCGCGACCAGGCCGACTATACGCCAACGGTTTCCGCTAGGCGTAAATAGGCGTGCGATCTGACGTTGAGTCAGGTTCAAAAATTTCCTTTTTGAAATACCTGTTCAGATAAGGTTCAGGTCTGTACATCTATAAACGACCCATGAAACAGATTTGGCCCCTTCTTTGTGTTGCTCTGATCGCCGCGCCCGTGGCGGTTGAAGCCGCGCCTGTGGTGCAGACCTCGTTGTTTGGGGACGCGCCTGCCCAGGTGATCCGCGCCGGTTTTGTGCCCAATATAGACCAGAGGCGCCCCGACGATAACAGCGGCAGCAATCGGCGCCGCAACGACGACAACCATCGGGATGACGATGGGCCGCAACGGCCGCAACGCGATCGAAACCCGAACCGCGACGAAGGTCCCCGTCAGGAAAACCGCGACAACCGGATCAATACCGCCATGGCGATCGCCCGCAGCAGTGGCGCACGCGTGCTTGACGCCGGGCCGCAGGGCGGGTCTATCTTCTGGGTGCGGGTGGTTACTGACCACGGACGGGTCGATCTTCTGGTCGATACCGATTCCGGCCGCATTATTGGAGAACGCTAAGTTGCGCATACTGTTAGCCGAAGACGATCCCGACCTGTCGCGTCAACTGAAGGCCTCTCTTTCCGATGCCGGCTATGTGGTCGATCATGCGCCCGATGGCGAGGAAGCGCATTTCCTCGGCGATACCGAGCCCTATGACTGCGTGATCCTCGATCTCGGCCTGCCCAAGATCGATGGCGTGTCGGTTCTGGAAAAGTGGCGGCGCGACGGCAAGACGACGCCAGTGCTGATCCTGACGGCACGCGGCGCCTGGAGCGACAAGGTGTCGGGCTTCGATGCTGGCGCCGACGATTACCTGACGAAACCTTTCCATACCGAGGAACTTCTGGCCCGTCTTCGCGCGCTCGTGCGTCGCGCCGCCGGCCACGCCCAGCCGATGCTGGTGTGTGGCGGCGTGCGGCTTGATCCGCGTGCGGCACGCGCCTCGGTCAATGGCGAACCTCTGCGCCTGACCTCGCTGGAATACCGCCTGCTGCATTACCTGATGATGCACCAGAGCCGCGTGATTTCGCGCACCGAGCTGGTCGAGCACCTTTACGATCAGGATTTCGACCGCGATTCCAATACGATCGAGGTCTTTATGGGTCGTCTGCGCAAGAAGATCGGCACCGACCGGATCGAGACTGTGCGCGGGCTTGGCTATAGGCTCAAGCCGCTGCATGACGAGATCAGCGATCTGTGAGTGAGGATGGCACCGCTCCTCTGGTCGTGGCCGTCCGCAAACTGTGGCGTCGGCTGACGCGTAAGGATTCGCTGGTCACCCGCCTGATCGGGCTGGCATCGCTGTGGTTCTTCTTCGCGCTGGTGGTCACCGGCATCGCGCTCACCGCCTATTTCCATCAGGTGACGATGCACCGCTTTGAGGTCGGGGTCGGGCAGTTCGCTGACAATCTCTTTTCGGTCACCAATATTGATGACACTCTGGGGCCTTCCGGCATTGATACGGCGCGCTTTGTCGATGCGCGTTCAGGTATCATTCATTCCGGGCTGTATTGGCAGGTCGGCGAGGTCGATGCCAAGGGCGCTCTTGTCGGCCCCGTAACCTCGCGCTCGCTATGGAACGAGCAGTTACCCCTGCCGCCCACGGTGCTGAAAAAAGCGCGCGGTTCTAACAGCACCAGTGTTTTTTATGATGGCCTCGGGCCGGTGGGTGAGCCTTTGCGCGTCGCCGTCATCTATTCGATGGTCGGCAAGAAGGCCTATGTCTTCATGGCCGGCGAGGACTCCAGCCCGGTCAATAAGGACGTGCGTACCTTCGCCCTGCTGACCGCGGCGGCGCTGATCCTCCTGGCGCTCGGCTCGTTGGCTGCCATCTTCCTGCAGGTGCGGGTCGGTTTGCGACCGCTGTTCGACCTGACCGACGAAATCGCCAGTGTGCAGGGCGGCCGGCAGCAACGTTTGTTGAAAAGTTACCCGGCCGAAATCACGCCGGTGGCGACGCAGCTCAATGCCTTTCTCGACTATTCGCAGGAGGTGGTGGAGCGCCAGCGCATGCACGTCGGTAACCTGGCCCATGCGCTCAAGACGCCGCTGTCGGTGCTGATGGCCACGGCGGGCGAAGCCGAGGGGACGCTGCCCGAAACCATGCGCAAGCAGGCCGAAACCATGCGGGCGCAGGTCGATCACCATCTGCGCCGCGCCCGCGCCGCCGCCCGCTCTCAGTCCATGGGCGAACGCACCCCGGTCGAACCGGTGCTCGATGAACTGGCGGTCATGCTGGAGCAGGTGTTTCACGACAAGGGCGTCATCATCGACTGGCGCGCCCCCGATGATCTGGCTTTCCGGGGTGAGAAGCAGGATTTGCAGGAAATCGCCGGCAATCTGCTCGAAAACGCCTGTATCTGGTGCAAGCGCAAGGTACGCATCACGGCGGTATTTCATGATGCCGACCAGACCATGACGCTGGGTATCGAGGATGATGGTCCGGGGCTTGATGAGGCGCGTTTTCACGAGGTGCTGAAACGTGGCGCGCGCCTCGATGAAAGCATGCCGGGATCGGGGCTTGGCCTCAGCATCGTCGATGAACTGGTGCGCGCCTATGGCGGCCAGTTGCAGTTCGAACGCGCCGCTTTGGGCGGGCTGATGGTTCTGGCCAGACTGCCGGCCAACCGGGAAGCTTCTGTTTTATAAGCATCGCCCGTTCGTCAGGACAAAATTAACCAAAGCCTTCCTATGATGCAGTTCCTGAAGGTATTGTGGCGTAAGGATTTTTCACAACCCATGAGCGTCCCGTGAGCGCCATTGCTGCAAATCGCCTGACTATGCTCAGGGGGCTGGTCAAGACCTTGCCCGCCTCGGCCCTGCGCTCGCTTGAAATGGCGCTGGGTTTGAGCAATGACGCCAAGATGACTGAGGTGCGCAACCTGATCTCGACCGAGATTGAGTTCCGCCATGTCCGCGAGGCTGTTTTCGAGCCGTTCATGCCGTTGTTTCGCGGCCGCGACGATGGCCTTGATCATATCGAGTTCGAGCCGTGGATCGTTAACAACCTGTGGAACGAACTGGAAAAGCGTGAGCCGGACCTGCAGGCGCAGGCGGGTTTCGTGCTGCGCAGCCTGCGTAGTGACGACCCGACACCGGTGGTCTTTTTTCGTCTGGTCAACGCCGCCGCCGAGATCTGCCGCGACACGCCGGATGTCATCCTGCCGCGTGGCGGCGGGGATGAGGCGCACGCCGAGATCGCTGAATTCGCCAACTATCTCGACCTCCATCGCCTAGCCAGGCAGGTGCTCGCCAAGCTTTACGATTTCATGGGACGTATCGACGCCGAAAAGGCCGCCGCCCTGCGTTTGCTGTTCAAGGATGCCTGCGAGTTCGATGCCGAGAGCGGTTACCGCTTTCTGGAAATCATTTTCGCCAATCTCGAAGACGGCGCCCATATCATCAAGTTCATGGCCACCGTGTCCGACCGGCCCAAGGATCGTTTCCTCGCCGCCTCCGAACTGGCCGATTTTGGCACCCGTATCCTCGATCAGATCGAGGACCAACTGGCCGAACTCAAAGTCTTCATGGGCGGCAAGAATCAGGACTGCGACGATCTCGAAACGGCCGGCGACCGCGTGACCCAGTGTCTGGGGCAACTCCAGTTTTTTGGGCAGTATATCGAACTGGCGCGTGACGGACCCTGGGGCAAGCGCGTGCATCAGGCCAACCGTACCATCGCCGATCTGGTCGAGCAGCAACTCAAGAACGCTGAAAAAAAACTGGAAAAGGTTTTGGTGCGGCGGCGCGAGCGTGTCTATGGCCGGGTGAAGACCGAGGTGCCCGATATCGCCGCCTATCCTGCCGAAGAGGCACTGAACAATGTGCGCCAGACGCACAACTTTATCCGCAAGGTGCGCAATATCGCCATGGCCGGCGGTTTTGCCAGCCTGCACACCAAGACGGTGCTGGCCCTGGAAACCATGCTGGACGCCTATTTCACCGAGTTGCTCACCCTGGCCAATGACAAGGAGCCCTATGATCAGGAACAGCTTCTGGCCATGTTCGAGATGGTGACCGGCCTGATGGAATCGCTGTGCGGCGAGGAAAAAGCCAGCGTGGCGCGACGCCGTGTCGCATCCTCCGATCTTTTCAACCCCTCTCGCAGCGTAGCCTGACTTTGCGGGTGCCGCGACCCTGCTGGCGCGGACGTGTAAAATAAAGCCCTCTTGGCATTGCTGTAAATTGCTCTATTGAGGCGTGATGCTCATACTTGTCCTGACCTGTGTGCTGATAAGCGCCGCGCTGATCGCCCTGGCGGCGCTGTGGCAGCGCTTCAGCGTGCCGGCGCCGGAACTGGCGCATGAAAAGGCGCTCTATAGGGGTTTTGTTGCCGATGTCGAACGGCGCGTCGCCGCCGGTGAGATCGATGCCGAACAGGGGCAGGAAGAACAGGCGCAGGCCGCCCGCGCCTTGCTGAAGGTCAGCGATACGGCGGAAGAGACGGCAAGCTTCAAGCCGCTCTATGGCTATGTCGCGCTGGGGCTCGTGGCGGTCTTGAGCGCCTGGCTCTATCTTTTTACCGGCCATCCCGATCTGGCCGATCAGCCCTACCGTCAACGCCTGCAGGCTTGGACGACGATCGCCAAGTCCGATCCGGACAGCCTGTCGCCGCAAAAGATGGCGGCGGTGCTGCGTCAGGGCCAGGTCGAGCACGCCCGGGAGGTCGATTACTGGCTGTTCCTCGGTCGCATCGACATGATGGCCGGCAACAATTACGATGGCGCGCAAGACTATCAAAAGGCGCGCGCCCTGTCGCCGGAGACCTTCACGGCGTGGTCGGAACTGGGCGAGGCCCTGACCTTTGTCGGTAACGGCACCAGCGGTCGGGAAGCGAGACAGGCGTTGCAAAACGCGCTGAAACTCAATCCGAACGATCCGCGCGCCCATTTTTATCTTGGTCAGCGGGCGCTTGAGGACGGCCAATACGAAGACGCGCGCGGTCATTTCAACGCAGCACTGAATGCCATGTCACCGGATGATGTCAGCCGCCCGCAGGTGGCGCAGGCCCTGGCGGCGGTGGCGCCGGCGGAAGCGGCGGCCAAGGCGATGAGCGAACGGATCTCCGGCATGGTGGCGTCGCTGGAGGCGCAACTGGCGGCCGATCCGGAGAATGCCGACGGCTGGGCGCGTTTGCTGCGTTCCTATGATGTGCTGGGTCATAAGCCCGCACGCGCCAAGGCGGAGACGGCCATGCGGGCGCACTATGCCCGCCGGCCTGAGATCATCGCCGATATCCTGACCAAGGCGCAGACCCGCGTCGGTTCGGAAGGGGAGGCGAAATAATGGGCTTCTGGCCTAAGTCTGTTAAGGCGCGTCGTCGTTTGACGATCTTTCTCATTGCCGCGCCGGTGTTTATCGCCGCCGTGGTCTTGAGCCTCTATGCGCTGAAAGGTACGGCGATCTATTTCTACACACCCGCGCAGTGGATCGAGGCGGAGGTGCCGGTTGGCAAGACGGTACGGCTTGGCGGATTGGTCAAGCCGGGCAGCGTGGTCAAAACGCCGGATGGTGCGACGCATTTCACCGTTCAGGACAAGCTGAAAGAGGTGACCGTGGTCTATCGGGGCGATCTGCCGGATCTGTTCCGTGAGGGGCAGGGGGTAGTCTGCGAGGGCGAGGTCACCGGCGTGACGGCCTTGAAAGCGACGCAGGTGCTGGCCAAGCACGACGAGAAATATATTCCGAAGAACGTCCAGAAAGAGCTGGAAAAGCAGGGTGAATGGCGGCCGGAGTCAGGCATGGACAAGCCGCCTGCGCCGGTGCAGAGGCCGTTCCAATGACAGCAAGATACCCCACCACCACATCTCACTCGCGTTGCTCGCTCATATGGTCCCCCTCCCCAACACGTTGGGGAGGTATAAGACGTTACATTTTTTCTTATACCTCCCCAGTTTTACTGGGGAGGGGGACCGCGCGCCGCCTTCAGGCGCGCGGTGGTGGGGTATCTTGCTTCCTGGAAAGCCGATACACATGACCCATTTCAATGAAATCGGCAGCTATTGTCTGGTGCTGGCCTTCAGCCTGTCGCTGGGTCAGGCCTTGGTCGTGGCGGCGGGACAGACCAAACCCTTACGCGGACTTGCGCGCTATGCCGAGGGGCTGTCGCTGGCGGCGGCGCTCGCCATCGTCATCAGCTTCGGCGTACTGATCTACGCCTTTATCCGCTCCGATTTCTCGGTGGTGAACGTCTTTGAACATTCGCATACCGATAAGCCCCTGCTGTACAAGATCTCTGGCGCCTGGGGGTCGCACGAGGGCTCGATGCTGTTGTGGTGCACCATTCTGCTCGTCTTCGGTGCCATGATCACCTTGAGAGGCGGCGGTTTGCCGGCCGGCCTCAAGCACAAGGCGCTGGGCGTACAAGGGCTTCTTGGCGCGGCCTTCGTCGGCTTCACCCTGTTCAGTTCCAATCCTTTGTGGCGGCTGGCCGATGCGCCGCTGCAAGGCCAATCGCTCAATCCGGCCCTGCAGGACCCGGCGCTCGCCTTCCATCCGCCGATGCTTTATCTCGGCTATGTCGGCCTGTCGGTCGTCTTCTCCTTCGCCGTTGCCGCCCTGATCGAGGGCCGGCTCGATCGTGCCTGGGCCCGCTGGATCAGGCCGTGGGTGCTGCTGGCCTGGAGCTTCCTGACCATCGGTATCACGCTGGGCGCCTTCTGGGCCTATTACGAACTCGGTTGGGGCGGCTGGTGGGCCTGGGACCCGGTAGAGAACGCCTCCTTCATGCCGTGGCTGGCCGCCACCGCCTTGCTGCACTCGGCCATCGTCATGGAAAAGCGCGACGCTCTCAAGGCGTGGACGGTATTTTTGGCCATCCTCGCCTTCACCTTCTCGATGATGGGGGCGTTTCTGGTGCGCTCCGGCCTGCTCACCTCAGTCCACGCCTTCGCGGTCGATCCGCAGCGCGGCATCCTTTTGGCCACCATCCTTCTGATGACGTCAGGGGCCGGTTTCACCCTGTTCGCGGTGCGCGCGCCGACGCTTTCGCCGGGCGGTCTGTTCGCTCCGGTCAGCCGCGAAGCGACCCTTGTGCTGAACAATCTGCTGCTGTCGGCGGCGCTGTGCTCGGTCTTCCTTGGCACGCTCTACCCGATCCTGATGCAGGCCCTGTTTAACAAGACCATGTCGGTGGGGGCGCCCTATTATCTGGCGGTCTTCGGGCCGATCATGATTGCGGCCCTGGCCATCGTGCCGATCTCCGGCCTGATGGCGTGGAAACGCGCCGACCTGAAAGGCGTGCTGCAAAGGCTGATGGCGTCGTTTGCCGTGGCGGCGCTGGCGGCGGCGATCGGCGCCATACTCTATCGCGGGCCTACCCTGTTATCTCAGGCGGAATATATGGTCGGCCTCCTGACCGGTTTCTGGCTGATCCTGGGGTCGCTGCGCACCCTGATGCAACATCTCGACTTCCGCCTGAACCGCGTGGGCAAGGCGCTGCGCCGGCTGCCGGCCGTGCCGCTCGCCACCTGGGGCATGCTGTTCGCCCATATCGGGCTGGGCGTTTTCGTGCTGGGGGCGGTGGTGGAAAGCCACCAGAAGCTCAGCGTCATGCAGAGCGTGGCCATCGGCGATACGCTGAAGCTTGGCCAGTATAACCTGACCTTCAAATCACTGTATAAACAGGCCGGTCCCAACTATGATGCGCAGGGCGGTGCGTTTGAAATCACCGACGCTAAAGGCAAGCTGGTGTGCGAACCGCGTCCGCAGCGCCGTTTCTATCCGGCTTCCAATCAGGTGCAGAGCAAGGTGGCGCTGTGTTTCACGCCGCTCGACGATCTCTATATCGTGATGGCCGAACCGCAGATGGCAGCGGATGGCCCAAATGCGGGCAAGGCCTCCTGGCAGGTTAGGTTCTTCTATAATCCGTGGGTGCGGCTGATCTTCTTGGGGCCGCTGCTGATGGCGCTGGGGGGTGTCTTTAGCCTGTGCGACCGGCGTTTGCGCCTGGGCATCGTGAAAAAGGCGGTGAAGGCATGAAGCGGGAACAAGCTCCGACCTTATACTCCTCCGCTTGCCGGGGAGTGTTATGGCTTCTTCTTTTGTTCATCCCCCTCCATGCCTTTGCGGCGACGGAAAAGGACGAAGCCCGTGCGCGGCTATTGTTCACCGAGGTGCGCTGCGTTCAGTGCCAGAGCGAGAGCATCGCCGACTCCGACGCCCAGATCGCCGGCGACATGCGCCGCGAGATTCGTGCCGATATCGCCGCCGGTCGCACAGACGCTGAAATCCGCAAGGAACTCTTTGATCACTACGGCGATTATGTTCTTTTTCGGCCGCGATTGACTCTAAGCAACCTCATTCTGTGGACCCTGCCGCTGCTGATCGTCGGGGTTGGTGGCGTTTTTATGTTCACCAGACGTAAAAATTTAGTTGAATCAACGCAATATGCCCTGAGCGACGACGAAGAAAATAAGCTTCGCATAATCATGAAGAAACGCGATTGATGTCACGATTTTGCCTTAGGGCTTTGATTAGCTAAGCGCTACAACAGGTATTGATGTGTCTTTAAGCCTTATTGGTTGTAATCGGACGTAAAAGCTCTGATATCAGGAGACACAAGGTTTATGCGGATGGATAAAAGGTAAGATTATGGGGAATTGGAATTTCAAGGTTCTGCTCAAGAACCGCTCGGCCGTGGCTGGTGCTGTCGCCGGTCTGGTGCTCGGCGCCGGCGTGGCCGGTGCGGCCATCACCGGCTTCGGCACGCATGGCGCCAGCTATGACGGAGCCTCGCTGATCAAGGCCGCCGACCTGACGCCGGTCAAGCCGCCCGCAGGCGCGCCGATGTCGTTTGCCGACCTGATCCAGCGCGTATCGCCGGCCGTCGTCTCGATCGAGACCAAGGGCAAGATGAAGATCGACACCGGTCTGCCGAACCTGCCCGGCTTCACCTTCCCCGGCCAGGATGGCACGGCGCCGAAGGAACAGGAGGTGCGCGGCGCGGGCTCCGGCTTCTTCATCACCGCCGATGGCTATGTCGTCACCAACAACCACGTCATCGACGGCGCTGACGAAATCATCGTCAAGCTGACCAATGACAAGGAACTGAAGGCCAAGGTCATCGGTCGCGATGTCGCCACCGATCTGGCGGTGCTTAAGGTAGAGGGCAACGATTTCCCCTTCGTGCGCTTCGAACTCGATCGCAAGCCGCGCGTGGGTGACTGGGTCATCGCGGTCGGCAATCCGTTCAACTTCTCCAATACCGCCACCGCCGGCATCGTTTCGGCCTATGGCCGTGACCTGAAGGAATCCGGCACCGATTACGTCGATTACCTCCAAATCGACGCCGCCATCAACAGAGGCAACTCCGGCGGCCCGACCTTCGATCTCTACGGTCGCGTTATCGGCGTCAACACCGCCATCGTCACGCCTTCGGGCGCCAATGCCGGCGTTGGTTTCGCCATCCCGGCCGATGTGGCTGACAAGATCACGACCCAGCTCATGAAGGGCGTTTCGATCTCGCGCGGCTATATCGGCGTGTCGATCCTGCCGGTGACCAAGGATACCGCTGAAGCGCTAGGCATCACCGACCTGACCGGCGCCTATATCGCCGAAACCACCCGTGGTGGTCCGGCCGATAAGGCTGGCGTCCAGCTTGGCGACATCGTGAAATCGGTCAACGGCGCTTTGGTCAAGAGCCCGACCGAACTGACCCGCCGCATCGCCGATATCAAGGCGGGCGAAAAGGTCACGCTCGGCGTGCTGCGCAATGGCAAGATCGTCAATGTGACGGTCACGGCGGCGCTGCGGCCTTCGGAAGACGACCTGGCCAAGGGCATCAACGGCGGCAGCACGACCGATGACGAGTCGTCGAGCGCAACGCCCGGTGCCGGTGCGCCGGTCATCGGCCTGTCGGTCAAGGCGATCACGCCGGACGTTCGCAAGGCCTTCGGTCTGGAAGACACGGTCAATGGTCTGGTGATCACCGACCTCGACACCAATTCCGATGGTGCGCAAAAGGGCCTCAAACCCGGTGACGTCATCATGCGCGCCGACAACCGTCCGGTTACCAGCCAGGCCGATTTCGCCGGCATCGTGGCGGAACTTAAGAAGGCCGGTCGTCCGAGCATCCTGCTTCTGGTCAGCCGTGACGGCCGCAATATTCCGCTGCCGCTGACGCTCAAGGACGAGGTCAAGAAGTAGGCGCTCGGTTTATTGCCAATATTTTAGAGGAAAAGGGTCGTAACGCATGTTATGACCCTTTTTCTTATTGGCCTTAAGCGAGAGTCGAGAATGAATGTCCTGATCGTCGAAGATGATGTGGAAGCCGCGCAAAACATGCAAAAAGGCCTGAAAGAGGCCGGTATCGAAGCGCGTCTGGCCGGTGACGGCGTACAGGGGCTGGCGGCGATCAAGGCGGAGGTGCCGGACGTTATCATCCTCGACCGCATGATGCCGGTGATGGATGGCGTTACCATGCTGCAAACCCTGCGTGCTGAGGGTGTCGATGTGCCCGTGCTGTTTCTCTCCGCGCTTGGCGAACTGGAGGACCGCGTGTCGGGCCTGCGTGCCGGCGCCGATGATTATCTCGTCAAGCCGTATGCCCTGACCGAACTGGTAGCGCGCGTCGAAGCGCTCAGCCGCCGCAAGGAAAAGGACCAGGTCGAGACCATCCTGCGCGTTGGCGATCTGGAAATGAATCTGATCTCGCGCGTGGTGAAGCGCCAGACCAAGGTGATCGATCTGCAGCCGCGCGAATTCCAGTTGCTGGAATTCCTGATGCGCCATGTCGGCCAGAGCGTCACCCGCACCATGTTGCTGGAGAAGGTCTGGGCCTATCATTTCGACCCGCAGACCAACGTCATCGACGTCCATATCTCACGCCTGCGCTCCAAGCTGGACAAGGATTTCGACCGTCCCATGCTGCATACCGTGCGCGGCGAGGGCTATCAGCTTAAGGCCTGAAGGCCTGAAGCTGCTTTTTGCTTGTGCGCTCAAGCGCCGCGCGGGCTTACCTCGCAACGGCTCGGTCGCGCGGTCGCGCTTGCCAAATTGCGGATGCAATTTGGAGATTAGTGGATTTTACTTATGCCGGACGCATCTTCCAATAACCGCAAGGACCTGATCGACGCCGTATGGCGGCGCGTCGATGCGCTCGCCATCCTGCGACCGAACTTCTTCCGGCAGACGCCTTTCCGCCTGACCATGGTCTTCCTGTGCGTCTATGTCTTCGTGGCGGCGCTGGTCTTTGGCTACATCTACCTCGCCACCTCGACGGAATCGCGTGCCTGGGGCAATGTCTCGGTCGACGCCCGCATCAAGAGCCTGCAGGATATCGACGCCCGCGAAGGCCACGCCGCGGTGGTGGCCAAGATCCTGGGCGATGACGCGGTGGAATGGGTGTTCGCCAAGGGCGCGTTCGACAATTCCGGTCAGGTGCTGGCGCAGAACGGCCGCGCCCGCATGGAAGGCCGCAACCTGCCCGACACGGTGATCCGTGAAGGGCTCAAGCAGGTCAGCGCCGACAATCCGATCGCCTCGATCAACTTCTTCTCGCTGTCGCCGAGCGATCCGAACTGCTGCCGTTTCCAGGGCCGGGTGGTCCGACTCGATGATAACTTCTATCTTTACGTCGCCATGGATATGTCATGGGCCGATCATGGTTTCCAGCAGGAGATCAAGGCCGTGGCGGGCGGCGGCCTGCTGGTGGTGATCCTGGGCCTCTTCGCCGGCACCCTGATCAATCAGGAGGTGACGCGTTCGGTGGCGCGGGTGACCTCGGTGCTGACCCAGGTGCAGGAGGGCGATCTCAAGGCGCGGATTTCGGTGCGCGATTCCGGCGATGAGTTCGACGCGCTGTCTCTACGCATCAACCAGACGCTCGACCGCATGGAAAAGACCATGGGTAATCTGAAATATGCCGGTGACGCCATCGCGCACGATCTCAGATCGCCGTTGTCGCGCCTGCGCACCAAGCTGGAGGTCAGCCTGTTCGAGGTCGAGAAGGACACCGCCGAGGCGCCGCAGGTGGCCCGCGATGCCCTGGCCAAGGCGCTGGAAGAGACCGATCAGCTCCTGCGCACCTTCCAGACGGTGTTCTCGATGTCGCGTCTGCAGGCGCAGGGGCAGGCGCCGGATCAGGTGCTGTTCTCCGCCACCGAACTGGCCGAGGACATGGCCGAACTGTTCGAGGCGGTAGCATCGGACAAGGGGCTGGAGTTCGAATCCGAAATCGAAAAGAACGTGCGCGCCATGGGCAACCGCGATTTCCTGGCGCAGGCTCTGGCCAACCTGCTCGATAACGCCATCAAATATACGCCGGTGCCGGGCGGCGTCACCTTGCGGATGCGCCATACCTCGCAACGGGAAATCGAGTTCTCCATCACCGACACCGGTCCGGGCGTGCCGGAAAAGGACCGCAAACGTATTTCCGAGCGGTTCGTGCGGCTGGAAAATTCGCGCACCCTGCCGGGGGTTGGTTTGGGGCTGTCGATGGTCGAGGCCGTGGCGGTGGCGCACAAGGGCCGTCTGACGGTGGCCGAAGGGCCGGGCGAATTCGACGGCCAGGGACCGGGTTTGAGGACAGCGCTGGTTCTGCCGCCGGTTTAGGCTGTGATAACAAATTTGACTTCTTATTTTTCAACCCAATCAGGTATCATTATCACGTCAACGTGATGGAAATGGGTAGACGTACTACAGCGATCCTGAGTTAAAATTCAGGTGCAGGTTCAATCCCCGCCGTAGACGGTTATCACTCCTAGTGAAGCCCGTGACGGAGGGGCCGACCCGAAGTAAGTCAAGAGGCCCCTTCCGTCAGCGGCACCAGCCATAAAGGGCTTCGCGCTGCCACCTCCCGGAGAAGAAATAAGCGCTTTGCGATGGGGGTCTCATCCGTGGCAAAGCCTTCCTTTGATAAAGTACGAACAGGTTGAAAACCGTCAAATCTGCCCCAGCGTAAGCTTCTAATCTCAAAAACATGTTGGAAAGCTTGGTATTGTCAGCGATTCAGGGTTAAACATGTAGGACAAAAGACGCAGGGACCTGTATCTCTACCTCATGGCTGACGTTTTATTCTCTTCTCTGGTGGACCGGCTGCACAGTTGCGGGCCGGTGCTGAACGCGGGCGCGGCGGATTACGTCTTCGAGACCCTGTACGAGGTCGCCACGGCCGAGGGCTGGCGCGACGTGCTTCAACAGGCCGAACCCGCCCTTCGCCCCGTGGTCTCTGCCTCGCCCTATCTGGCCGGCCTGATGCGGCGCGATCCGCAGCGCCTGCGCGAAACCCTGATCTCGGCGCCGGAAGCGCGCCTGAAAGCCATCCTTTTGGCCACCGAGGCGCTGGAAGCACAGGCCGCCACGGTCGAAACGCTTGATATCCCCGCCGCCAAGAAGATCCTGCGTCACCTCAAGGCCGATACGCACCTGCTGACCGCGCTTGCCGATCTCGGTGATGTCTGGAGCCTCGATCACGTCACCGCCGCCCTGACGCGCTTTGCCGATGCGGTGACCAGCGCGGCGTTGGCGCTGGTGGTGCGTGAGGAGCGCGACAAGGGACGTCTGTCCACCTATGAAAACGGCGAACGCGGCATCTTACCCGGCATGTTCGTGCTGGCCATGGGCAAGCATGGCGCCGGCGAACTGAACTATTCCTCCGATATCGACATTACCTTCTTCTGCGATCTCGATCGTCTGCCGGTCAATGAACAGGTCGATCCGCAGACCTTTGCTGACAGGGTGGCGCGCGGGGTTTCGACCCTCCTGTCCGAGCGCACCGGCGATGGCTATGTCTTCCGCGTCGATCTGCGTTTGCGCCCCGATCCGTCCTCGACGCCCACCGTGGTCAGCGTGCCGTTTGCGCTCCACTATTACGAATCGGTCGGGCAGAACTGGGAACGCGCCGCCTTTATCAAGGCGCGGGCCGTAGCGGGCGACAGGGTTGAGGCCAAGGCCTTCATGAACGATCTGTCGCCGTTCATCTGGCGGCGCAGCCTTGATTATCCCGCTATCGCCGACGTCCATTCGATCAAGCGACAGATCCACGTCTACAAGGTCGATGAACGGCTGGAAGCGGCGGGCGCCAATCTCAAACTGGGCGCCGGCGGCATCCGCGAGATCGAGTTTTTCGCTCAGACTCAACAGTTGATTCTTGGCGGGCGCGATCCCTCCCTCCGCTCGAAACGTACACTAGATGCCCTTGATGCCCTGCGCCGCGCCGGCCATCTGGCCCCCGCTGTCGCCAAGGAACTGAAGCAGGCTTATGTCCGCCTGCGCGACTGGGAACACCGCGTCCAGATGATCCAGGACGAGCAGACCCACGAACTGCCGGAAAATGACGACGAACGGATGCGCGTGGCGGTGCTGGCCGGCTTCTCCAATCTCAGCCGGTTCGATCTGGCCGTGTCGCGCACCCTGCGGCTGGTCAATGCCCACTATGGCGAGTTGTTCTCCGAGTCCGAGCCCCTGTCTTCGTCGTTCGGTTCGCTGGTCTTCACCGGCGTCGAGGATGATCCCGAAACGATCAAGACGCTGGCGCGCATGGGATTCGATCATCCGGAACAGGTGGCTTCGACCATCCGCGCCTGGCACCATGGCCGCATCCCGGCGACGCGCTCGGAGCGCGGGCGCGAACTGTTCACGAGATTAGTTCCACGCCTGTTAGAGGCGTTGAACGAAACTGGAACTCCGTCGATCGCTTTTACGCGCTTTTCGGTCTTCTTCTCGGCCCTGACCGCCGGTGTGCAGATCCAGTCGCTGTTCCTGGCCAATCCGAAACTGTTCCACACCATTGTCGAGATCATGGGCTTCTCGCCGCGTCTGGCCCAGATGCTGGCGCGTCACCCGACCTCGTTTGACGCCATGCTCGATGCCGGTTTCTTCGATCCTCTGGGCGAAGAACTCGATCATCTGGTCAGCCGCGAGGTCGAGCGCGTGCCGCCCGATCTGGAAGCGGTGATGAATGCGCTGCGCCGTATCGGCCGCGAGCAGCAGTTCCGTATCGGCATGCAAATCCTCTCCGGCCGCCTCAGCACCGAGGCGGCGGGCGCGGCCTATGCCCGTCTGGCCGATGCCTGCGTGCATCATCTGGCGCCGCTGGCGCTGGAAGATATTGTCCGTCAGGCCGGCCGGCTTGATGGTCAGGTGGCCATTCTGGCGCTCGGCAAGCTCGGTTCGCAGGAAATGACCGCGACCTCCGATCTCGATCTGATGGCGATCTATCTGCCCGATGATCCGAGCACCGGCTCATCGGTCAAGGGCTGGGCGGCGGAGACGTGGTTTGGCCGCTTTACCCAGCGGCTGATCTCGGCGCTTTCGGCCCCGACGCACGAAGGCCAGCTCTACGAAATCGACATGAAGCTGCGGCCGACCGGCGCCAAAGGGCCGGTGGCGGTATCGCTGGCGGCGTTCGAGAACTATTACACCAAGGACGCCGACACCTGGGAATTCCAGGCCCTGACGCGAGCGCGCATCGTCTGGTCGACCTCGGCCGATTTCGCCGATCTGGTGCGGCTGAAGGTCGAGACCATCCTGCGCCGTCAGCGTTCGCGCAGCCATACGGCGCTCGATGTGCTGGCCATGCGGGCGCTGATGGAAAAGGAACGCCCGGCCAAGGGCTTCTGGGATTTCAAGCTGTCGGTCGGCGGGCAGGTCGATGCCGAATTCGCCGCGCAGTATCTGCAACTGATCCATGCCGAGGCGGGCGGACCCTTGCGCGTCGGCACGCTGGCGGCGCTTTCGGCCATGCAGCGCGCCGGTCTGGCCCCGGCGGCGGAGATCGAGGCGCTCAGTACGGCGTGGAAGGTGCAGCAATCGCTGGCGCAGGTCATGCGGGTGTCGCTTACCGCGCAGGACGATCCGCACAATGAACCGGAGGCTTTTCAGCGCAAGCTGGCGCGCGCCGTCCATACCCGCCGGCTGGATACGCTGGAGAAGAAGCTGCGTGATATCCGCAAGAAGGCCCGCATTGCTTTCGAAAAAATCGTCCGCCCTGCCGATATATAGATTGGCGGGCGGACGGGGGGCGTTTGAAAAGATTGTGACGCCCAGCGACGGATATAGGCACATCAGGCGTGAAAGAGATGAAGATGAGCGGCGGGTCATCTATCCGTCGCTTCATCATCAAAGCTGCTCTGAGCTATGACAAAAACACAATTCAAGCCCGTTTGGCGTGCTAAAGGACACTAGCCCATGCCGCAGATGCTTGCTTTAAAAGTGGTTGATCTCGAAACCGAGCGGCGCAGGCGGGCGCAGTTGGCACTTGTGCTTTCTGGAAGCAATGTGGCGGGGAGCAGTGTGACGACGGACCCGGATGAGGTTTTGCTGGAGCGGATCGGACGCGGCGATATGGCGGCGGTGTCGGCGCTTGTTTCGCGCAAGCTGCCCCGGATTCTGTCGCTGGGGCGCCGTATGCTGAGCGATCCGGCCGAGGCCGAGGACGTGGCGCAGGAGACCATGTTGCGGACGTGGAAGCAGGCGGCGACCTGGGTGCCCGGCAAGGCGCGCATCGATACCTGGATGCATCGCGTGGCGCTCAATCTGTGCTATGATCGCCTGCGACGCCGCAAGGATACCGTCAACACGGATGATATCGAGATTATGGACGACGCGGCGGGGCCGTCAGCTCAGCTTGAGCAGGCCCAAGCCGCTCAGGCCTTGCAGAACGCCCTGGCGCAGTTGCCCGAGCGTCAGCGCACCGCCATCACCCTGAACTATTATCAGGAGATGTCGAACATCGAGGCGGCCGCTGTGATGGGGGTGAGCATCGAGGCAATGGAAAGCCTGCTGGCGCGGGCGCGGCGCACCTTGCGCAGCCTGATGCGTGATGACAAACAGGTATCTGGCGATACCAGAGTAAGACCCGCGGGCGTAAAGCCGTCGAAAGCGGGAGGTGAGATATGACACGTACAGTAGACAACAAGCGTTTCCAGACGATTATCGAGGCCTATGGCGCGACACCCGCGCGCTGGCCCGAAGACATACGCGCGGCCATGCACGCCTTTGTCGCCGCACATCCGACCGAAGCGCAGGGTGTGCTGGCCGAGGCGCGGGCGCTGGACGATATGATGGAGGCGGTGAGGGCTGCCGATCATCGCCATGCCGAGGCCGATCAGGCGCTGTTTGAGAGCGTGCTGGCGCAGTTTGTGCCGGTCGATACGGTGGTGACCCTGCGTCCGGCGCGCGCCGTGAGCGGCAGCCACCGGGCGCTTGTGTGGGGCATCGGTTTTGGCCTCGCCGCCTGTCTTGCCGGCGCGATTTTTGGTGTTAATCTCAGCCTGATGAGCCTGAGCGATCTGCGCGTGCAGACCGTGCTGGAACAGGTGGCCATGATTGATGGGGATCGCTGAGCATGACGGATCGTCGCCTGAAATGGGCTCTGGTGATTTCGCTGGTGCTGAACCTATTCCTGATCGCTGCCGGCATAGGCGCCGGCATCGTGTTCAAGCGCCATATGCGTGATGTCCAGCGCCCGATGGCGATGTCGAAGGCGTGGCATGAGGCCAGCAAGAACACCACGAAGGAAGAGCGCCATCACATCTATCTGCTGCTCAAGTCGGCGGCCCTGAGTGGCGAAGCTGACATGACCAAGGCGCGGTCCCTGCGCGCTCAGGTCAATGATCTGGCGGCGACAGATCCGTTTGATGCGGCGCAGGTCGCCATGCTGTCGGAGCAGGCCCGCAGCGCCGAGAACGATGCGCGCGGCAAGATCGAGAATACCCTGATCCTCAACATGAAGGAACTGCCGGCGCGCGAGCGTAGCTTTCTCAGCAAAACGCTGCTGCGGCCGAGCGGCCGCTTCGATCGTTTTATAGAAAAGGACGACAAACCGCCGGTACAGGTCGGCGGTGGTGATATGAGCGCTGCGGCTAGCGTATCGCGGTGATCTCGACGCCGGCACCAGCCACCTGAACCTCGTCGCCGATTTCCTTGCCGAGCAGTGCGCGCGCCATCGGCGACACGTAGGAAATGCTGCCCTTATTGGGATCGGCTTCGTCCTCGCCCACAATCCGGAAGGTCTGTTCGCGGCCGTCTTCCCGGGCGATGATGACCTCACAGCCGAACACCACCTTTTGCGGCGATGTTACCGGATCGATGCGCTGCGCTGAACCCAGGCGGGCGGTGTAATAGCGCAGGTCGCGGGTGGCGCGCGCCATGGCGGTGCGGTCTGCGTTGATCAGGCCTGAGGCCTGCGCGGCGCTATAGGCCGCCTTG
The DNA here is from genome assembly GCF_000376105.1 of Asticcacaulis benevestitus DSM 16100 = ATCC BAA-896. Lineage (GTDB taxonomy): Bacteria > Pseudomonadota > Alphaproteobacteria > Caulobacterales > Caulobacteraceae > Asticcacaulis > Asticcacaulis benevestitus. The sequence goes on along the minus strand of NZ_AQWM01000009.1, from coordinate 44,005 downwards.
GCCTCGGCGAAGGCGGTTTCGAGAAAGGCTAGGCCTTCAGGCGTCACGAGGTTGGGATGGGGCGAGATCGGGCGATCGGGCAGGTTGGCGGCCGCGGCTTCGTGATCTTCGTCTTTGGTAAAGGCTACACTCATGGGGGATTGTAGCATCGGGCATTGTAAAGAAGCAAGAAACCCCACCACCCCGCCTCAAGGGAGGGGAGGTACAAGAATAGATCAAGCTTCAAAATTCAATCATTGAATTTTGGCAAGGGCGCCCGCCCGCCGCGCATGCCATAGAAGCGTACTAACGCTTCGCTTCTTGAGCACAGTGCGCGTATCCTCTTACGAAAAAAGCTTAATCGCTAAAAGCTATTAAGCCGCTCTACCACTGCGGCGGTGATCATCACCTTCCGACGCGCCGGCGGCGGTCTGGCGGATCGGCAGGATGACCGTGGCGCGGGTGCCTTCGCCCAGCAGGCTGTCGACCTCGAAGCTGCCGTTGTGCATCTCGATCAGCGACTTGGTCAGGGCGAGGCCGAGGCCCGTGCCCTCCTTGGTCTTGGAGAACTGGTTCTCGATCTGCTCGAACGGCTTGGCGAGGCGCGCCATATCCTTGGCGGCGATGCCGATGCCGGTGTCGCTGACCGTGATGTGGACGTTGTCTTCCGTGGCGGCCGCGGTGATGGTGATGGTGCCGCCCTGCGGGGTGAACTTGACCGAATTGGTCAGGAGATTGAGCAGAACCTGCTTTAGCGCGCGGAAATCGGCCGAGATTTCCGGGAGTTGCGGCAGATGCACGCGGACTTTCAGGCCCGCTTTTTCCGCCTTTTGCCGCACCAGACGCAAGGTGTCCTCGACCATTTCGTCGATCGCCACCGGCTCGAAATGCAGGTTCAGCTTGCCGGCCTCGATCTTTGACATGTCGAGAATGTCGTTGATCAGCGACAGCAGATGCTGGCCGGAACTTAAGATATCGCCGGAATATTCCTTGTAACGCGGATGGCCGAGCGGGCCAAACATTTCCGACGCCATGATCTCGGAGAAACCGTTAATGGCGTTGAGTGGGGTGCGCAGCTCGTGCGACATGTTGGCGAGGAATTCCGACTTGGCGTGGTTGGCGGCTTCGGCGCGGATCTTGGCCATTTCGTATTTGCGCGCCAGGACCGTTTGCTGCTGGCGGCTGTGTTCGAGCTTTTCGACCAGGCCCTGAAGCTGTTCCTCGTTCTTGCGGCTCAGTTCTTCCTGCAGCTTCACCGCGGTGATGTCGGTGCCTGTCAGAACCCGGCCGCCTTCCAGCGTGCGGCTTTCCGATACCTGTATCCAGCGGCCATTGTTCATTTCGGCCTCGAAGACGCCCTCGCGTTCGTCCTGTGTCGGTTGCTGGCGGCGAATGGCGATCTGCATCACCTGATCGATCAGGTCGCGCGGTGTGCCGACGCGCAGGAAGCGCTCGTCGATATTGAAGGTGTCGCCGAAGGTGGCGTTCCACATCAGGAGCCGGTTGCGGCGATCCCACAGCACGAAGGCGTCCGACACCGAGTTGATGGCGTCACGCAGGCGCGCCTCGGCGCGCTGAGCGCGAAGCTGAGCGATGCGCTCATCGCTGACATCGAGCGCCACGCCGGACAGGCGGGTGAAGCCGGCAGAGGTGCGTTCGCCGACTGACTGGCCGCGCGCATCGACCCACAGGGCCTGACCATTGGGGCCGGGCACGCGGAACGAGACATCGAGCGCGCCAGTGGAGCGGGCGGTTTCCAGCGCCTTGACCACCTCGTCGCGCTGTTCGGTCGAGATCCGGTTCAGCACCTCCGTGGTCGAGGCCACGCCGCCGCCGCCCCAGCCGAGCATGACGCCGGTGACGTCGGACATGTAGATCAGGTCCTGGTCGAGATCCCAGTCAAAGATGCCGCACCGTGCCGATTCGACGGCGAGGCGGTAGCGCTGCTCATTGACCTGGAACTGCCGGGCGTCGTCGCGGTTCTTGCGCGCCTGGAAGAACAGCAGAAGGCCGAACAGCGCGCCGATCAAAAGCGGGCCACCTACGAAGACAATGGCCTTGATCAGGCTTTGTGACGCGAAGAAGAAGCGCTGGGTCGGCATGGCCTTGAGCAGGATCAGGCCGTTGCCGCGGCTGCCTACGGTCTGCGGCACTGAGGCGATCTTGACGAAGCCGCCTTCGGTCAGGGCGCCCTGGATCAGGTGGCCGGAATCGGCGCGATTGCGGAGTTGCGTGTACGAGATGGCCAGCGCGGTCTTCACGTCCTTGCCGATGAGGCGCTCATCAGAGGCCTGCACGATCACGCCGGCCTCATCGATCAGGGCACTGGTGGCGCCGGTGGCCGTATCGTCGCGGATCAGGCCGTTTTCGAGGCGGGCGACGAGATCGGGCCTACCATCGGCGCCCTTGAGGACGGCGTAGGGGCGCTCGCCCTGGCTGAGGCGCGAACCCATGGCTTGCAAGGTAAAGCCGCTGCGGGCTGGCGCGGCCCTGGCAACTTCGGCGACCAGTTCGGGATCATCCTTGCCGCTGATGGCGAGTACGGATGATCCTTTGACGACGGCGACGCTGACAAGACTGTCGCGCCCAAGCCTCAAACCTTGTTCGGCGGCGCTTAAGGGCTCGGTCTGACGAAAGCTCCACTGGCCCTGTGCCGCTTCGAGCGCCAGCCGGGCCGTGCTCAAGCGGGCGTCGAGCTGGGCGGCGCTCAGGCGCGTGGCGGCCAGCAGGTTCTGCCCTTCGGCGTCCTTGTCGGTGGAGAGGCTGTTGCCCAGTTGCAGGGTGGACAGGCCCATGAAGGTGACCAGGCCGAGGGTCAGACCAAGGGCGCCAACGCGAATCCATAGCGGCATGACCTGACCGACCGAGGTATGGACGGCGCGCGACAGAGCGGTTTTGCGCGATGTCTTCGAGGGTTTGTTTGAAGGTTTTGGGGCTGGCATCTTTGCGGTCGGCGTGGCCGCTCCATTGGACGACATCCCGACGCGGTTTCTCAAGGCAGCGGTGCCTGTTGGGGCCGGACGCGTTCCTGACAGGGCGCTTTGAGAGCGGGAAGGTTGACGCGGCTCCGTCACAAAAGGTCTCACCCGTGAATTAGACGAACAGATCAGCCAACGGGTTCGCTTGCCCCCTGATTCGGCATATTCTGTCAGGGTAAACGCGGCGTTAACCTGTTGTCGAGAGTCTTAAGACTTTATAAACTTAAATAACTGGCCTGTTGCAGCGCCACGCGCGTCAGCTTCAGGCGTGTTCATCCTCTTGATGGTGACCGCTACTGGCCTCGCCTGACTTTTTCGCGGTGGCCTGCGGCGGTTGATGGTCTTCGCTCCAGCCTTCACGGCGCTCAGGACCATGGTATTTGCTGTCCTGCTTGCGGCGGCGATCGGGGCCGAAATAGTTGCCGCTGCTGGTCTTGATAAACGGGCGCGGGAAATCGACGATGGCGACGATCTTGCGGCGCAGTTCGATAGCGGTGACCGGCTTGCAGCAAAATTCGTTGGCGCCGGCATCGCGCGCCGCCACCACTTTTGAGCGTTCCGAGTGCGCCGTCAGCATGATGATCGGCACGTAGCGGTTGGGGCTGTCCGATGAATTACGCACAAGCTGAACGAACTCGACGCCATCGAGCACCTCCATCTGGTAGTCGCTGATGCAGATATCGATCGCGTCGTGCTTGAGGCGATGGAAGGCTTCGGTGGCGTCACGCGCTTCAAAAATGTGCGTGGCGCCAAACCCGCGCAACAGAGTCTTGACGATGTTGATCATGTGGGCGTTGTCGTCCACCACCAGGAACCTGACCCGTTCGAGGCTTGCCAATACTGTCTCCCGGTATGCTGACGAAAAGGACTATGCGCGCCCGCGTTAAGCGCGTCATTCTAGTTAGCGAACCCTTAAGATAGATTAATGCGCATTCACGTTTGAAGTAAAAAGGCTCTAATCGGCGAGCGCTTTCGTCGCCAGTTCGAGCACATTCTTCGATAAATCGGGCGACAGGGTGATGGTCTGCAGCGCCTTTTTCATGTTGGTGCGATAGGGTTCGGCGTAGACGCGGTAGCGGCTTAAGGGTTCGACTAGGCGTGCGGCGGTCATGGGGTTGAAGGCGTCAACCTCCAGGACCTGATCAACCAGGAAGTCATAACCGCTGCCATCGGGGGCGTGGAAAGCGCTCTGGTTGTTGGCGAAGCTCTGGACGAGGGCGCGCCAGCGATTGGGCGTCTTGGCATCGAAATCGGGATGCTGGCTGAGCGTTCTGACGCGCGCCAGCGTATCGGGATGGGCGCAGCCGGCCTGCAGGGCGAACCATTTGTCGATCACCAGCGGTTCATGTTTGAAACGGGCATAGAAGATATCGAGCGCGTCCTTGTAGGGGCGATCCTGCACGTGCATCAGGGCCACTAGCCCGCCGACCATATCCGTCATGTTGCTGGCGGTCTCGAAATGGCGGAAGGCGAGATTGACCGAGGTGGCGTTTTCGGCGCCGCGGTTATGACCGGCCAGCATCAGGTCGAGCAGGGCGTTGCGCAGCGCGCGGGTGCCGGCGGCGTCCGCATCGGGCGAGAAGGTTTCGGCCGGGGTGAGGGACGTGTAGAGGCCGTGAACGGTCTCATAGAGGCGCAGGGAAAGCGCCGTCTTGAAAGCCTTGCGGTTACGGTGGATGAAGGCCGGATCGATAGGCGACAAGCTCTGCGCCAGGTCGGATTCGGTCGGCAGGCCCATGATTAGGGCCTTGAAGGCGTGATCAAGATCTTCATCGAGCAGGCTGGCCTCAAGCCCTTGCGCGAAGCCGTCGATCAGATCTTCGTCAGGGGTTTCGGACAGGATAATCGCCTTGGCCAGACCTTGCGCGGCCTCCCAGCGATTGAACGGATCGCTGTCGCCCTTGAAGCGGGCGAAGGCGTGGCTAGTCGGCTCTTCAACAGTGAGGACCACCGGCGCCGAGAAGTGGCGCAGGATTGACAGGACCGGCGCGTGCTTGACGTCGTTTAAGGTCAGTTCGGCACTGGCGTCACGCAAAATGAACAGGGATTCGGCCGCCAGTATGCCATCGCGCGTGAACATCTGCTTTTCGCCCTCGGCGGTCAGCAGGCCGAAGCGGATCGGGATGGGCAGGGCGGATTTTTCGGGCTGGCCGGGTGTCGGCGCGGTGGCCTGGGTGAACGACAGGGTAAGGGTTTTCGAGTTGGCGTCATAGGCGCTGGTGACGTGCAGGCGTGGCGTGCCGGCCTGGGTATACCATTGCAGCCAGGGCGAAAAGTCATCGCCGGTGACGGCCTCGAAGGCGGCGAGGAAATCTTCCAGCGTGGCGGCGGTGCCATCGTTGGTGGCGAAGTAGTGATCAAGCGCCTGACGATAGGTGGCCGGCCCCACGAACGTCTTCAGCATGCCGACGATCTCGGCACCTTTTTCATAGATGGTGGCGGTGTAGAAGTTGTCGATCTTGACGTAGGACGAGGGGCGCACCGGATGGGCCAGCGGGCCGGAATCTTCCGGAAACTGGCGGGCGCGCAGGGCCCGCACGTCCTTGATGCGCGCCACCGCATGGCCGCGCTGATCGGCCGAGAAGCCCTGATCGCGGAAGACGGTCAGGCCTTCTTTCAGGCAAAGCTGGAACCAGTCGCGGCAGGTGACGCGATTGCCTGACCAGTTGTGGAAGTATTCGTGGGCGATCACCGACTCAATGCGCTCATAGTCCATATCGGTAGCGGTGGTCGGATCGGCCAGCAGCAGCGAGGCGTTGAAGACGTTCAGGCCCTTGTTTTCCATGGCGCCGAAGTTGAAATCGCGCACGGCGACGATCATGAACAGGTCGAGATCGTATTCACGGCCATAGACCTGCTCATCCCACAGCATCGAGCGCTTGAGGGCGTCCATGGCGTAGAGGCTGCGGTCGCGCATGCCGGTATCGACATAGATTTTCAGCTCGACCTTGCGGCCCGACATCGTCGTCAGGCTGTCTTCGAGCACGTCGAGTTCGCCGGCTACGAGCGCGAAGAGATAGCACGGCTTGAAAAAGGGGTCTTCCCACAGGGCATAGTGCTTGCCGCCATCAAGATCGCCCGTCTCCAGCAGGTTGCCGTTGGACAGCAGGTGCGGGAAACCCGCTTTCGGCGCTTCGATTCGGACGCGGTACTTCGACAGGCCGTCGGGGCGGTCGAGATAATAGGTGATCTTGCGGAAGCCCTCGGCCTCGCACTGGGTGCAGTAGCGGCCGGACGACATGTAGAGCCCTTCCAGCGTCTTGTTGCCGAGCGGGTTGATCTCGACCTCGGTTTCCAGCGTGAAGCTGTCGGGTACGCTGGCGAGGGTCAGGGTTTCATCGGTCAGGGTGTAATCGGTCACCGGCTGGCCATCGAGCGTGACGCTGAGCAGTTTCAGGCGTTCACCCATCAGAACGAGCGGCGCATCATTCGCGCCCAAATAGGCGGCATTGCGCGTGATGGTCAGCCGCGCCGTGACCCGTGTCGTTTCCGGCGCCAGATCGAAATCAAGTTCCGTGGTGGCAATAAGAAAGTCAGGAGCCTTGTAATCGCTGAGCTGGATCGGCTGGGGCGTGGTGGTGAGCATGATAGTCTCGCTGAAACGTCGTACAGGAGTCGATGTAGGACTCTTTCGGCTAAACTCAAGCAAAACAATAGATATTGGATAAGGAAAGAGCTTAACACAGATAAGGCACGGATGCGCATCGCCTCAGCGATGCGGCACGGATGGACACGGATATCCGTGTTTGCGGCAAAGTTCGTGCCCGCAGGTCAAAGGCCTGCCGTGGTCGGGCGCCATGGTTTGGCGCCAAGCAAAGATATCCGTGTTAGACCCTTAACCCGGTTGACGGGCCTTGGGCGCTTCGACCTGCTCATCGGCCTCGATCTGCTTACGCAACTGGCCGGCGCGGCGCGCCAGGGCGATCAGGTCGTCGTCGAGCTCGCTGTTCTGGCTGGCATATTCGCGCAGATCCTTGGCCAGCTTGAGCAGGTGCGGGGCGTAGGCGATCAGGCGGGCCTGGATTTCGATCAGGGCCGGATCGCGTTCGTATTCGGCGCCGGGCACGCGCCAGCCGCCCCAGTCGTTCTCGTCGGTGACGACGATCGGATAGGTGCCGGGGAAGGGGTGGTTGCGGCTCTCGTCGGGGGTCTGCCACTTGTTGCGGGCGCGCATCAGGCGCCAGTGACTGAGGTGGCGTTCGTCGCTCTTTGCGTCACGAGTGTTTTCAGGGGTCAGTTCTTCGGCGGCGAAATCACGGCCAAGACCGCAGTCATAAGTGACGCGGACGGGCTCATCGAAGCCCTTGACCCAGACCGGATTGACCTTGTCGATCACCGCCCAGGTGCCGACGGGTTCGACATAGACTCTCTGATGGCGGTGGTAGGTCGCTTTTGCCATTGGACATGTTTCCGAGCTATTTGATCGGCTGTTATAGCGCAAGAGTCTTAACAACTGGCCAAACGGGTATCTTCGCCTTCCTTATCTGTGCTTATCTGGCTTATCTGTGGATTCCTTGAGTCTTACATATCGTTTGCAACGCGGGAAGATCGCACAAGGCGTTGTTTCTAATGAAACATTAGCCTGCAAAGCCGCATCCATAAAAATTATTAAATCAGACAATAACCGGCAAGTCTCTGGAATCCTTTATCATATGATTGGGGATAGTTTTGAGCATGAAATTGTCGTCTTGCAGCGCACAAAAATGACGCTAAAGTCTCTTTTGAGGCGCAATTTTATCCGAAAATCGGGTTGCGTTTCGGATAAATTACAAACCGGCTTGACCCTGAGCATAACGTCGTCGGACAAACTGATCTTTAAGTCTTTGTTTGTGTGACGAAAATGCCGGGTATGCGCCGATAAACGGGCACTCTGGAAGATCTGACATCATGACCGACACCGTCCTCAACCACGTCAAGCAACACACCGCCCTGCTCGATGGCTTCCTCAGTGAAGCCGTCCATGAATTCGGCAAGGCCGAGGTGATGGACAAGGTTGAGGCTCTGAAAGACAAGGCGTTCGATCTCGCCGGTTTGAGCGAATCCGAGGCCGCCCACGCCGCGCGCATCATGACCTGCATGTCGATGCTGTCGGTCATTTCGGAAGATGTCGGCCAGCTTGGTCAGATCGATACGTTTGAGAGCGCCGACGGCTCGATGCAGCCGATCAGCCTGGCCAATGCGGTGGAATCGGCGCGCAAGGAAGGGCTGGAACGCACAGAGATCGACACCATTCTGGGTGATATGCTGGCTTCCCCGGTCTTCACCGCCCACCCGACCGAGATGCGCCGTGCCTCGGTGGTGGAGCGCGAAACCGAGATCGCCAATCTGTTGCTGGCCTATGAGAAGGCCGCCAACCCCTCTGAAAAACGCCAGATCGAAGATGACCTCTATCGCGAAGTGGCGCTGTTGTGGAACACGCGCCTCAATCGCCCCGAACGCATCACCGTGCAGGACGAGATCAACAACCTGGTCAGCGCGGTCAAGCGTTCGGTCCTGCCGGCGCTGGTGACGCTCTACAGCGAATGGGGCCGCGATATTCCGCATGACGGTGCCTTGCCCAACGTGCTCAAGCTCGGCTCGTGGATCGGCGGCGACCGCGACGGTCACCCGCACGTCGATGAGATAACGCTGAACTATGCCTTCAAGGAACAGGCGCGCGTCGCCTTCGCCTTCTATGCCGGCCAGATGGATAAGCTCGATACCGAACTGACCGTATCGGACGAGGTGACACCGGTCAGCGATGCCCTGCAGGAACTGGCGCGCAAGTCGCTCAACACCGACATCCACCGCGTCGATGAGCCCTATCGCCGCACCATCGCCCACATCAAGCAGCGTCTGGCGCGCACGCGGGCGCAGATCCTTGGCGAAACGCAAAACAGCCGCGCCACCGATACCTCCGCACCGGCCTATGAGAGCAGCAAGGCCTTTGTGCGCGACCTGCGCGTGATCCGTGATTCCCTGGCGGCGCACGGCGGCCGTCGCCTGATCGGCACCACGCTCAAGACCCTGATGCGCATCGCGCGGTCGTGCGGTTTCCACTTGCTGGCGCTCGATCTGCGCCAGAATTCCGATGTTCATGAGCGCGTCATCGCCGAGCTTTTCACCCAGTCGTCGGAACTGGTCGATTATCTCGGCATGTCGGAAAGTGAGCGCTGTTCGCTGCTGTATGCCGAGCTGGCCAACGACCGAATTCTGCGCTGGGAATTCGGCAAGTATTCCGATGAAACGCGCCGCGAACTGCGTATCGTCGATGCGGCGGCCGAGATCGTGAAGATCTTCGGGCCGGAAGCTTTCGGCGCCTATGTCATCTCCAAGGCGGCGTCAGTGTCGGATATCCTGGAGCCGCTGGTGTTGCTGAAACAGGCCGGACTGGTGCGCGGCGGCCCGCAGCCGCACTGTATGCTGAAAATCTCGCCCCTGTTCGAGACCATCGGCGATCTGGAAGCGGCGCCCGAGATCATGAAGAAGTGGCTGGGCAATTTCGCCGTGCGCTCGCTGATGGGGCGGCCGGCCATCCAGGAAGTCATGCTCGGCTATTCCGACTCGAACAAGGACGGCGGCTATACCTCGTCGCGCTGGTCGCTGCACAAGGCGTCGAAAGCGGTGAAGGCGGTATGCGACAAGGCGGGGGTGAGCTTGCGCCTGTTTCACGGCCGCGGCGGTTCGGTCGGGCGCGGTGGTGGTCCGGCCTTCGCAGCGATCCTGGCCCAGCCAAAAGGCACGGTGGGCGGGCAGATCCGCGTCACCGAACAGGGTGAGATGATCGCGCGCAAATTCGGCAATATCGTCACGGCGCACAAGACGCTCGACAGCTTCGCGGCGGCGACCTTCCTGGCCACGGTGCCGAAATGCCGTGACCATGGGCCGTCGCATGACGCCAAGCTGGAAGAACAGTTCGCGCCGATCATGGACCAGATCAACACGGTCTCGTTCGAGGCCTATCGCGCGCTGGTCTATGACGATCCGCACTTCCTCGACTTCTTCCATACGGTGACGCCGGTCGATGAGGTCAGCCATCTGAAGATCGGTTCGCGGCCGGCTTCGCGCACGGCGTCGGGCAAGATCGAAGACCTGCGAGCCATTCCGTGGGTTTTCGCCTGGTCGCAGACGCGCTTCATGCTGCCCGGCTGGTATGGTTTCGCCGCGGCTGTGCGCGAACTGAAGATCGAGGACAGCGTGCTGCAGGCGATGATCCAATGGGATTTCTTTGAGGTGTTCATCGCCAATATGGAAATGGCGCTGGCCAAGGTGGATATGGAGATCGCGCGTCAATATTCCGATCTGGCCGGTGAGCCGGAAGAAGCCAACCGCATCTATGACAAGATCAAGTCGGAGTTCGACGACACGGTGGCGATGATCCTGCGCATCCGCAACGCGCCTTACCTGTTGTCGACGCACGAGCGTTTGCGCAACCAGATCGAACGCGCCAATCCGCTGCTCAACTCGCTCAACCGTTTGCAGGTTTATCTGCTCGGCATCCGCCGCCATGGCAATCGCCACAAGCTGGTGCAACTGGCGATGCAGCTTACCGTCAACGGCATTGCGAGCGCGCTGCGCAATACGGGCTAAGGTTTGACCGCAATCACGCATGCGGACACGCTCTGAGTTTCGATGGCGTATGCTGGCAGGGCGTGTCGCCTCAAAAATAGGATCACGGAAAGGCACTGAAATATCAGCGCCTGATCTTGTTTGTGACCCAAGGGCAACCAGCATTACTTTGCGAAAACGGGTAGGGCATGCTGGCGCTCCGCGCAGGTGCGTCGTCTTAGCCTTCCGTGTCTTCCGTCTTCATTCCGTGGCTTTCCGTGATCTTCTTACTCACAGACGGACAGATATCCCTGATCTTGCCAGTTGAAACTCAGAGTGCGTGTTCTTGCGTACGGTTCATGGCAAAGCGGAAAGGTCTGACAGTGAGCCTGACCAGGCGTTAAATCCCGTATCCGCCCTTGTTTTCACAAGGCCTTTCATCCTATATGGCCCGTGCGGGCGACAGCACTCTGCCGCCCATGGTCACGCGGTTTATTTTCACGATTGACCTGCCGGAAAACAGGGTCTATGACAACGCTGTCATAACTATAAGCCCTGTTTAAAGGGGCAGGTCGCAGGTTTCGGAACGAAAAGGTCTCATGTCGGCATCTTCTGCAAGTAATGGCGCACGCCAACCGGTTTTTGTTCTCGTCGGCGGCACGGGCGATCTCGCCATGCGCATGCTGTGGCCATCGCTGGCCATGCTCGATCAGGACGGTTTCCTCAGCTCCGATCTGCGCATCATTTCGGTGGCGCGCGAGGATTGCGGCACGGACGTCTGCGTCGACCGCATCGGTGAGGCCGTGCAAAAGCGCGTGGGTGAATCGCTTGAGGCGGAGACCCTGTCGCGCTTCCGCAAGCGCATTGTCCACCTCGCTCTCGATGCCGCGCACGATGACTGGGGCGACAAGCTGAAGGCCGAACTGGGCGATATCGACAAGCTCGACATCGTGTTCTTCCTGTCGGTGTCGCCGTCGCTGTTCAAGCCGATCTGCGAGCATATCGAGCGCGCCGGCCTGAGCAAGGCGCCGAACCGTGTCGTCATTGAAAAGCCGATCGGTCGCGACCTGGCCACCTCGAAGATCATCAACGATTCGGTGGCGCATGCGTTTGATGAATCGCGCACCTTCCGCATCGACCACTACCTCGGCAAGGAGACGGTGCAGAACCTGATCGCTCTGCGCTTTGGCAATATCGTGTTCGAGCCCTTGTGGAACGCGCAGTCGATCGACCACATCCAGATCACTATCGCCGAAACCGTCGGCGTCGGCGAGCGCCTCGGCTATTACGACGAATACGGCGCCATCCGCGACATGCTGCAAAACCACCTGCTGCAACTGCTCTGCCTGCTGGCCATGGAGCCGCCCTCGGCCATCACGTCGGACGCCCTGCGCGACGAAAAGGTCAAGGTGCTGCGTTCGCTAAAACCCATCACCGCCGAAAACGTCCAGACCTCGACCGCGCGCGGCCAGTATGGTCCGGGCTTCGCCGACGGGCATCCGATCGCAGGCTACGAAGCGGAAAAGGGTTCGCCCTCGAACACCGAAACCTTCGTGGCCATCAAGGCCGAGATCGCCAACTGGCGCTGGGCCGGCACGCCGATCTATATGCGCACGGGCAAGTGCCTGCCGTCGCGTTCGACCGAGATCGTGATCCAGTTCAAGCCGCTGCCGCACTCGATCTTCGGCGCCGAGGCTCACGCCAACCGCCTGCTGATCCGTTTGCAGCCCGATGAAGATATCTCGCTGACCCTGATGAACAAGGCGCCCGGCCTGACCTCGGAAGGCATGCACCTGCAGGCGCTGGATCTCAGCCTGTCCCTGATCAAGGCCTTCGATGGCAATGGTGACGGCAAGCCGCCGCGCCGCCGCATCGCCTATGAGCGCCTGATCCTTGATGCGCTCAATGGCAACAACGCCCAGTTCGTGCGCCGCGATGAGGTTGAGGCCGCGTGGACCTGGGTCGACGGTATCGTGCAGGCCTGGACCGACACCCACATGAAGCCGCAAATGTATCCCGCCGGCACGTTCGGCCCGGTCAGTGCTTTCCGCCTGATCGAGCGCGAGGGAGGCCGTACCTGGAATGATTAATACTGCTCAAAGCGTCGTCGATAACGTTCTGACCTGGGATGCCCACGGCAAGACCGTGACCGTCCATGCCTTCGATACGACCGGCGAGGCGGGCGTCTACATTTCCGGTCTGATTTCGGGCGCGCTGAAACAGGCGATTGATGCGCACGGCAAGGCGCAATGGATCGGCTGCGGCGGCACCACGCCCAAGCCGATCTACCAGAACCTGATCCATGCCGAACTCGACTGGACCAAAATCACCCTGGCCCAGGTCGATGAGCGTTTTGTGCCGGTCGATTACGCTGCTTCGAACACGCGCATGATGCGCGAGGCTCTGGCGCCGGTGCTGGCCGATGCCGACCATACAGGCATGACCTTCCTGACGCTCATTCAGGACATCACCGATCAGGACGCCTGCGCGCTAAAGGCCGAGCAAACCCTGCTCGACCTCAATGATGGTCAGGCCCCGCTCTTCGATTTCGCCCTGATGGGCATGGGGCCGGATTCACACTATGCGTCGATCTTCCCCAACAATCCGGTCAATGCCGAGGTCTACACAACGGATCGCCTCGTGCTGCCGGTCAGGCCGCACAGCGATGGTTCCGAGCCGGCCCTGCCGCGCATCACTCTGTCGGTGCCTGCCATCAACCGTTCGCGCCGTATCGTCTTCTACATCACCGGCCAGACCAAGCTGGATGCGCTGAAGGGGGCCTCGCAAAACACAGATCCTTACACGTCGCCGATCGGCGCGTTTCTCGCCCAGTGTCCTGTTCCCGTCGAGTTTGTCTGGGCGGCTTAAGGTATAGATTATGACTCAACTGCATCCCGTCATCGCCGAAGTCACCGCCCGCATCATCGAGCGCTCAAAAGATCTGCGCGCGCAGTTCATGGAACGCGCCGACCGTTACAAGGCCGATGAGCCGCGTCGCAAGAAGCTATCCTGCGCCAACTATGCGCACGTCGTGGCGGCTTCGAGCCCGGATGAGAAGCTGCAGCAGGCGCTCGACGCCGTGCCCAATATCGGCATCGTCACCTCCTATAACGACATGCTGTCGGCGCACCAGCCGTACCATGATTATCCCGAAAAGCTGCGCGTCATGGCGCGTGGTTACGGCGCCACCACCCAGGTCGCCGGCGGCGTGCCCGCCATGTGTGACGGCGTGACGCAAGGCCGTCCGGGTATGGAGCTGAGCCTATTTTCGCGTGATGTCATCGCCATGAGCACCGCCGTGTCGCTCAGCCATGACGCTTTCGATGCCGCCCTGATGCTCGGCATCTGCGATAAGATCGTGCCCGGCCTTGTCATGGGCGCTCTTTCATTCGCGCACCTGCCGGTCATCTTCGTGCCGTCCGGCCCGATGGGCTCCGGCCTGCCGAACCCTGAAAAAGCCAAGGTCCGCACCCAGTACGCTCTAGGGCAGGTGGGGCGCGATGCGCTTCTGGCCGCTGAAATGGCCTCCTATCATTCCGCCGGCACCTGCACCTTTTACGGCACCGCCAATTCCAATCAGATGTTGATGGAAATGATGGGCCTGCACGTGCCGGGCGCCGCCTTCGTGCATCCGGGCACGCCGCTGCGCGAAGCCCTGACGCAGGCCGCTGTGATGCGCGCTGCCCGTTCGGCCGAAAATTCCACGACTCCGTCGCGCATGGCCGACGTCATTGACGCCCGCGCCATCGTCAACGGCGTGATCGGCCTGATGGCCACCGGCGGCTCGACCAACCACGCCCTGCACCTTCCGGCCATGGCCCGCGCCGCCGGCGTGATCCTGACCTGGGAAGACATGGACAAGATCTCGTCCGTGGTGCCGCTCTTGGCGCGCGTCTATCCTAACGGTTCGGCCGATGTGAACCACTTCCATGCCGCTGGCGGCATGGGCTTCGTGATCAAGGAACTGTTGGGCGCTGGCCTAATGCATGCCGATGTCCAGACCATCTGGGGGCAGGGCATGGCCGATTACGCCAAGGAGCCGATCTTTCAGGATGGCCAACTGGTGTGGCGCGATGCGCCCGAGACCAGCCTTGACGAGAACATCCTGCGTCCGGTCTCCAATCCCTTCTCGCCCGAGGGCGGCTTGCGCGAAATCAAGGGCAACCTTGGCAAGTCCGTCGCCAAGGTCTCGGCCGTCAAGCTGGAGCACCAGATCGTTGAGGCGCCCTGCGTGGTGTTCGATGATCAGGACGATTTCCTGGCGGCCTTCAAGGCGAAACAACTGCCGGAAGGCGATTTCATTTGCGTCGTCCGCTTCCAGGGGCCAAAAGCCAACGGAATGCCGGAGCTGCACAGCCTGACTCCGTCTTTGTCGTCCATTCTCGATGCCGGCCGCAAGGTCGCGCTCGTGTCGGACGGCCGCATGTCGGGGGCGTCGGGAAAGGTGCCCGCCGTCATCCACCTGACACCGGAAGCGGTGGACGGCGGACCGATTGCTAAACTGCGAAATGGCGACGTGCTGCGCGTGGATTGCGTGGCCGGCACCATAGACTTCCTCGGAGATGCCGCCGAGTTTTCACAAAGAACAAATGCCGATCGGCCCAAAGAGGCGGACGGCATGGGACGGGAACTTTTTGCGCACATGCGTCGAGCGGTAGGACCCGCCGATGAAGGTGGCGCAGTTTTTTGGTAGATATATGACAGCGCATTTCGAGACCAGTTCGGTCACCACATCGCATAACCGGCCCCTGCGCGGACTGGTGGGCGATATCGGCGGCACCAATGCCCGCTTCGCCATTGCCGAACGCATTGACGGCAAGACAACGCTTGCAGACTTCAAGTCGCTGGAAACAGCCGACCACAAGGATTGCTACGCGGCTCTGGCGGCCTATTTCACCTTGATCGGCGGCAGGCCCGATCTGGATTATGCCGTGGTGGCTGTGGCCGGTCCGGTCAAGGACGGCCGGATCAAGTTCACCAACCTTGACTGGGAAGTGCGCGAAGACCTGCTGGCGCGAGCCGTGGGGGTGCGCAAGGCGCGCCTGATCAACGATTATGCCGGCCTGGCCTTCGCCTTGCCGCACCTGGCCGACAGCGACACCAAGACGATCGGTCCGGTCAGCAAGGGCTTTGGCAATGTCCATGCCGTCATGGGCGCCGGCACCGGTTTTGGCGCCTCGGTGCTGGTGGGGGGCGAGTTCGGACCGTACTGCCTGTCGACCGAAAGCGGCCATATCTCGTTTGCGCCGGTCAATGACTACGAGTCGGAAATCCTGCGTTTCCTGCGCAAGAAGCATGGTCGCGTAACGGTCGAAATGCTGCTGTCGGGCCCGGGTCTGGTCAATCTTTATCAGGCGATCTCCTCGATTCGCGGTGAGTTCGCCGAGAATCTGACGCCGGCGCAGATTACCCATCTCGAAGGCGAAGACGCCACGGGATCGCGCTACACGGTCGAGGCCTTCCTCGATATCATGGCCTCTGTGTGCGGTGATCTGGCGCTGGCGCATGGCGCCACGGCGGGCATGTTCATCGCCGGCGGCGTGGCGCCGCGTCTGATCAAGCATATCGACGAACTGCGTTTCCGTGCCCGAATGGAGGCCAAGGCGCCTTTGTCGGCCATGGTGGCAGCCATCCCGTCGAGCATTATTATCCATCCGTATGCGGCGCTGCTCGGTTCGGCGAACGCACTGACGGACATACAAATCACCGCTTAGGCGGCGATTTGATTTTCTTGTGCGCTCAAGCCGCGCGGGCTTACCTCGCAACGGCTCGGGCGGGCAGTCGCCCTTGACAAATCTCACGAAGAGATTTGGAGACCGGTGAGCTTTAATAAGATAGGAAACACCCATGTCCACGCATCCCGATATCCCCAAGTTCATGACCATGGGCCCCGTCCTGCCGGTGATGGTCATTCCGTCGCTCGATCAGGCGCTGCCTCTCGCCGACGCCCTGCTGGCCGGCGGCATCAAGGTGCTCGAAATCACCCTGCGCACCGATTGCGCGCTCGACGCCATCAAACTGATCGCCAAGGAACGCCCGGAAGCGATCGTCGGCGCCGGCACGGTGCTGACGCCCAAGGATGCCGAAAAGGCCGCCAAGGCCGGCGCCAAGTTCCTCGTCTCGCCCGGCCTGACCAAGACCCTGGCGCACCAGGATGCGCTGCCGCTGTTGCCGGGCGTCGCCACCTCATCGGAAGTGATGAAGGCGCTGGAGTGGGGCTTCACCCATCTGAAATTCTTCCCGGCCGTGCCCGCCGGCGGCGTGCCCTACCTCAAGGGGATCGGTGGTCCGCTGCCGCAGGCCAGGTTCTGCCCGACCGGCGGTATCGACGCCAAGAACGCCGCGCAATTCCTCGCGCTCGATAACGTTCTGTGCGTCGGCGGTTCGTGGGTCGCGCCGTCCAAGGCGATGGACGAAGGCAACTGGGCGGAAATCACCCGCTTGGCCGCCGAAGCCGTGGCGACCTTCGGCAAGAAATAGATACTATGACGGCATGCCCTAGCGGCATGAGCGCAAACAATGCCCTAAAGAAACAAGCATTTGAAAACGCTGTTTCTTTAGGATTGACAAAGCTGCTATTGGGGCAGAAAGCTGGATACACCCATTTCCAGCTTTCTGGTTCTATCCGTTGACCCCATTCCCCCGCACAGGACTGTCCGCGTGACGCAAAGCAAGACGACGGCCGAGCGCGTCAAAGAGCCGATCCCTGCCGCGCCTGCGGTTTCCACCATTAACGACGTGGCGCGCCTCGCCGGGGTGTCGATCAAGACCGTGTCGCGCGTCATGAACAATGAGCCGAACGTGCGCGAGGAAACCCGCACCAAGGTCAAGGACGCCGCCAACCTGCTGAAATACCGGCCGAACCTGCTGGCGCGATCACTGGCGGGCGCGCGCAGTTTCCTTGTCGGCCTCCTCTACGATAATCCGTCTTCCAGCTATGTCATCGATATGCAGGCCGGCGTCATCGCGCGCTGCCGCGAGAGCGGTTACCATGTCCTCAGCGAGCCGCAGGACAGCCTGGCACCGGATATCGGCCGCGCCATCGCCAGCCTGCTGGCCACCATCCGCCTTGATGGCGTGATCCTGACGCCGCCGCTGTGCGATATGGCGGTGGTGCTCGATGCGGTCGAGGCCGCGGGCGTGCCCTATGTGCGCGTATCGCCGTCGCTTTTCCCCGGCCGTTCGGCGCTGGTGGAGATGGATGATACCTTGGCCGCCTATGAGATGACGAAGCACCTGCTTGGTTTGGGCCACAAGGACATCGGCTTCCTGCGCGGCCATCCCGAACACGGCTCCTCGCATCGTCGCTATGACGGTTTCCTCAAGGCGATGCGCGAAGGCGGGCTGGAACCGCGACCGGCGTGGATCAAGCAGGGGCAGAACAGCTTTGCCTCCGGGCTTGAGGCCGGCAAGGCGTTGTTTGGTCGGGGCGGCGATCTGCCCTCGGCAATTTTCGCTTCCAACGACGAAATGGCCTTTGGCGTTATGGCCTATGCGCAGCAGGCGGGGGTGCGGATTCCCGATGAGGTGTCGGTGGTCGGCTTCGACGATACGCCGGGTTCGATGGTTATCTGGCCGCACCTGACCACCATCCGCCAGCCGGTCACCGACTTGGCCTATGCGGCGGCGGACATGCTGCTGTCACGCGCCCATGTCGATGACGATGCACCGAGCTTCACCGATGCCCGCCGTGAACTGCCGTTCGAACTGGTAGCGCGCGATTCGGTCAGGGCTGTTTGACCGCGCCTGGTCCGAAGACCAAGGCGCGGCGCTTTAATTTTTATTTTTGCGCGCTTTTTGCGCCGGAAATGCGCTCGTTTATGACAACACGACGATGACGACGCGGCGATTGGCCGAGCGGCCTGCGGCGTTGTCATTCGAGGCGATGGGTTGTTCCGAACCGTAGGAGATCGACGCCATGCGGTTCAGTGCCACGCCTTGCGTGTTCAGGAAGCGGCGGACGCTGTCGGCGCGATCGGCGCCGAGGCTGTAATTGATGGCGTCCGTGCCCGTGGCATCGGTATAGCCCTGAATTTCCAGATAGACGTTCTTGTTGTCACTCTTCAGCCGGTCGGCGAGTTGCGCCAGACTGGCCTTGGCACCATCGGAAAGCACCGCCTTGCCGGTATCGAATTTCACCGAATCGTCGGTCAGCACGATCGAATAGACGAACTTGCCTTCGGCCAGCTTGCCGGCGGCGGTGGCGCGATTGAGCGCGTCCTGTGTAGTCCGGTCGAGCTGACCCAGGTGCGCGTCCTGCTGGTCCATGCGGCCATTGGCGGTGGCGATCTTGTCATCGACATATTTGTGGCTGGCGCAGGCCGAGACCGACAGCATAAGGGGGAGCGCAAGAATCAAGGCGCCAGATTTGACATAGTTCATCGAAAAACCTCTCTGTTTTCGAATTCGCCCTTCACCCAGCCCTGCTACTAAAGCGACAAATAGGGACCGAAAAAAGGCGCTTCCGTCTGCAGAGTGATCTATGCCCCGATATTACGCCGCCTTGCCCCAAGTCCGGCAGGTCGCCGCCGCTTCGCCCTGTTTGGCGCAAACCTCGATCATTCTGGCATCAAGGCGCTTGAGAATGGCGCTGCCGTCATGCCCATCGCTCCAGGTGCGCAGGAGCTTGCCCCAGGCATCGACCTTGACGCGCGTGCGCTGATAATAGTCGCCGGAATTCTTGCCGAGTTCGTCGATCACCGCCTGGGCGCTGGCCTCCACCGCCGCCTTGTCGCTGGGCGCCTGACGCAAAACGGTCTTGGAATAGGCGATGGCCCACTGGACGCGCGTCGCGTCGCCTTCCGCCGTTTCATAGGCCTTGCGCGCCCACGCGATCGCCGCCGGACCGTCCTTGCTATCCTCGGCGAGGCTTGCCAGATCGAGCATGTAATAATAGGGCGAGGCTGAGCGTTTCAGCTCGGCTTCCAGCAGATTTTTTGCCCCGGCGTCATCGCCCGCTTCGTGGAGCAGGCCGGCCGCGTTCGAGATAACCGACTGGCGCACCATGGCGTCCTTGGCGGTCTTGTCGGCCCACGCGGCGCGCTCACGCACCTTGGTCAGCACGGTCTTTGAGACGTGTTCGCCCGTCCTGCCGAGTTCGATATCGGCATTGACCGTGGCCAGACGGTCGGGCAGGGGCAGGCTGTCATCGCGGTAGACACGATCAAGCCCCTTGATCAGCGAGGCGCCAAGCGTCGCGCGCCGGGCTGCATCCGGCAAGGCCGCCACAAGCGACGGAATCGCATAGCTAAGCTCCTGTCGATTGACAATGACCTCATCGCTGTTGGCGAGGATGGCTGGCACGAGCTGCTCGACCTGCGCCTGTTGCGCCGGGCTCAGCGCGTACTTGCCATCCGCGCCCGGTTCGGCCCGTACGGTCAGGGCAAGCAGGGAAAAGCGGCGCTTGACCGCGCCTTCGGGGGCGGCGCCGGCGAGTTTTTCCAGCAATGCCGCTGTACGGGCATGATCGCGCTTGGGGTCGTTCTGCCAGTCAAACGCTCCGAGGATCTGCCATTCATCCGGGGAGAGGGCGGTCGGGCTTTTCTCGGCCTTGTCAAACAAAGCGTCGATCGGCGTGGTGCGGGCGGCGGCGACGCGCAAAACTTCCGGCAGGCGCGCGGCGGTCGACAGGCGGGTGATCTCGGCCCCTTCGGCGTTCAGCACGATGACGGTCGGGTAGCCGCTGATGCCGAAGCGCTCGCCCCACTTCTGCGCGCCGGTCGTGTCGCCATCGAGATGGACGGGGATGAAGTTGCGCGTCTGGGCGACAAAGGCCGGGTCCTTGAACAGGGTGGACTTGAGCTGGTTGCACGGCGGGCACCACGTGGCGCCCCAATAGAGCAGCACCGGCTTGCCGCTCTCTTTGGCCTCGGCAAGCGCGTCATCGACATCGCCTTCGCGCCAGGCGATTTGCTGTGTCTGTGCGCTTTCTGTCTGCGCCTTGTCGGAGGGATGGCGCTGGCAAGCCGCGAGATTTACCGCCATCAGCCCAGCCAGTATAATCGAGGTCCAACGCATGCAACACTTCCTTTTTGCCAGATTGTGCGGGGACTATGGCAAGATCGCTGGCTATTGTCTACTAAATCGCTTGGGTATGTGGTCCGGCATATTCACCCGGCGTCCGGCTTGTCCGGAGACAAAAAAGCGCAAAAAAAACCCGATGAACCAAAAAGGTTCATCGGGATATAAGGCCAGTGTCTTCCAAACAATGCCACATTTAAGAAGACGCTTTAAAACCACGGACGTGAAACGGCTATGAAAAAGGGAAAGAAGCCATAACGCGCAATGGTTTTAAACACAGAACCCGAACCGCCAAAATCATAGAATTCGTCAGGCCGGATGAATAAGACGCTTCCTTCATATCAAATCTGACAACGCTGTCAAATAGATTATGAAAACAAATATATTTTTGACGCTCCGGCTTGCGCTCCATGTAAACGTATACGGCGGCCGTTCGTTTCCCTGACGAAGTTATCCACACTTGACGCTGGCTGATAGCGCTGTCATTAAACTGGCTTCCAACCCTTGTTACAAAGAAGTTGCCCGGATAAGGGAGACGTGCCGCATAAGGTTTTTGACGCGACTGTTTATCGCGTCAGGGTCGTGTTACAGGTCAAAGAAAAAAAACGCTGTGGAAGAACGCTAAAGGAGCACTATGCCTGATCAAACATACAAATCCGCCCACAAATCTGTCCTGATGCTGGGCGCGGCGCTCGGTGTGTTGTGCGCCTTGAGCTTCGGCATCCCCGACGTGGCGGAAGCCAAGGCGAAAGCCGCCGCCCACAAGACGGTGAAAAAGAAAAAGGCCGTTGCGAAGAAGGCCGTTGCCAAAAAGCCCGCGGTGGTCAGGGAAGCTCTGATCGCGGTCGATCCAGCATGGCCCAAGCTCGGCGATGCCGGTCTGATCGATGCCGCCACCGAGGCGCAGATCACAGACCTGATGAGCCGCATGACCCTGGAAGAAAAGGTCGGCCAGACTATCCAGGCGGATATCAACTTCATCACCCCCGAAGAGCTGAAAACCTATCCGCTCGGCTCGATCCTGGCCGGTGGCAATTCCTCGCCCGGCCAGAACGAACGCGCCACGCCCGACCAATGGCTGAAACTGGCCGATGACTACTGGCGCGCCGCGCTGAAGCGCCCGAGCAAGGCGCCGATCCCGCTTCTGTTCGGCATAGATGCCGTACACGGCCACTCGAACCTCGTCGGCGCCACCATCTTCCCGCACAATGTCGGGCTGGGCGCTGCGCATAATCCCGAGCTGATCCGCAAGATCGGCGCGGCGACCGCGGCGGAAATGGCCGCCGCCGGCGTTGACTGGACCTTTGCGCCCACCGTGGCCGTGGCGCGCGACAAGCGCTGGGGCCGTGCCTATGAGAGCTATTCGGAAAACCCCGCCGATGTCGCCGCCTATGCCGGCAAGATGGTCGAGGGCCTGCAGGGCGTAGATGGCGGCCGTAATGGCGTCAAGCCGGGCCACATCATGTCGACCGCCAAGCACTTCCTTGGCGATGGCGGCACAAAGGATGGCAAGGATCAGGGCGATGCCGAGATGAACGAGGCCGATCTGGCCCGCATCCATGGCGCCGGTTATCCGCCGGCTATCGAGGCCGGCACCCTGTCGGTGATGATCTCGTTCTCGTCGTGGAACGGCATCAAGATGGCCGCCAACAAGCGCCTGATCACCGGTGCGCTCAAGCAGCGCATGCACTTCGACGGCTTCACCATCACCGACTGGAACGCCCAAGGCCAGGTGCCGGGCTGCGCCAATGACGATTGTCCCGAAGCGATGAACGCCGGCGTCGATATGTTCATGGCGCCCGATAGCTGGAAGGGCATGTACACCAACACCCTCGCCGAAGTGAAATCCGGCAAGATCCCGATGTCGCGCCTCGATGATGCGGTGCGCCGCATCCTGCGCGCCAAGATCAAGGGCGGCCTGTTCACCTTAGGCGCGCCGCTCGATCGTCCGCTGTCGGGCCATTGGGACACACTCGGCTCGCCGGAACACCGCGCCATCGCGCGTCAGGCCGTGCGGGAATCGCTGGTCCTGATCAAGAACGAGAACCATGTCCTGCCGATCGATCCCGGTGCGCGTATACTCGTAACGGGCTCCGGCGCCAACGATATTGGCAAGCAGGCCGGCGGCTGGACGATCACCTGGCAGGGCACCGGTAACACGCGCGCCGACTTCCCCAATGGCGAATCCATCTATGAAGGCATCTCGAAAGCCGCCGAAAAAGCCGGTGGCACGGTGTCGCTCAGCGACAACGGTTTCTACAAGGAAAAGCCGGATGTGGCCGTCGTCGTCATCGGCGAAGACCCCTATGCCGAGTTCCAGGGCGACCGCCCGAACCTCGATTATCAGACTGGCGACCGCACCGATCTGGAGCTGATCCACAAGCTGAAATCGCAGGGCGTGAAGGTGGTCACCATCTTCCTGTCGGGCCGTCCGCTGTGGACCAATCCGGAAATCAACGCCTCGGACGCCTTTGTGGCGGCGTGGCTGCCCGGCACCGAAGGCGGCGGCATCGCCGATGTCATCGTCGGCGATCTCAACCGCCAGCCGCGCTATGATTTCAAGGGCAAGCTGACCTTCTCGTGGCCGAAAACCGCCAACCAGGGTCCGCTCAATGTTGGCACCATGGGCTATGATCCTCTGTTCGCCTATGGCTATGGCCTGACCTATGCCGATATCGGCGATGTGCCGCAGTTGTCGGAAGAGTCCGGCCTGCACGATGTCGCCGTGGTCAATGTCGATACCTACTTCGCCGCCGGTCGTATCAAGGCGCCGTGGAAGCTCAGCCTGATCGAAGCCTCCGGCAGCCATCAGGGCGACCTGACCAGCTTCGGCAGCCCCAATGGCGTGGTGACACAATCGACGATCGACGCCGACAACAAGCAGGAAGGCGGCCGCGCGCTTGTCTTCAGCGGTGAAGCGCCGGGCGAGGCGGCGATCACGACGGCCGCGCCGGTCGATCTCAGCCGCCAGACCACGGGCAAGATGACGCTGGGCATCACCTATCGTCTTGATGCAGCCGTAACCGGTCCGGTCCTGCTCGGCATGGGCGCCGATCTGGCTTCGGAAAAGAAGATCGACATCGCCTCGGCCCTGACCGCGCCGGTAGGCCAATGGAAGACGCTGAAGATCACGCTCGACTGCTTCGTGGCGGCCGGTCTCGATCCGAAGACGGTCGGCGTGCCGTTTTCCCTAAGCTCATCGCAGCCGCTAAAGCTCAGCTATTCGAGCATCAAACTGGCGTCCGATGAGGGTGATGCTACCTGTCCTGCGAAGTAAAACAGAAAAGCCTCCCCTTAAATGCGGGGAGGCTTTTTTCATAGAGCGGGGAAAAAATCGCCGCCTTTGGCGTGTTGGGATTGGTGATTGCTTCAGCCGTGAAGCTGTGTCAATTGTATGATAATATTATCTAAGGCTCTTTAAACGGGTCAAGAGGGGAAACATGCCTGATTTAGCTCAATACCTGCCGTCGGCGAATTTTTTGAAAAGTCTCGATATCTGGATCGTCCTTTTCTACGCCGTCTCCATCTTCGTCCTGGCTCAGGTCGTCTCGCGCCGTAAGGCGGGGGAAGAAGCCTCGTCCAAGGGCTACTTTCTGGCTGGCAACACCCTGCCGTGGTGGGCCATCGGCGCCTCGCTGATCGCCGCCAATATCTCCGCCGAACAGATCATTGGCATGTCGGGCTCTGGTTATCGCATCGGTCTTGCCATCGCCTCCTATGAATGGATGGCGGCCATCACCCTTATCATCGTCGGCAAGTACTTCCTGCCGGTCTTCCTGAAGAACGGCGTCATGACGATGCCGGGATTCCTGCAACAGCGCTTCGGCCCGTCGGTGAAGTACCTGATGGCCATTTTCTGGCTGATCCTCTACGTCTTCGTCAACCTGACCTCTATCCTGTGGCTCGGCGGCACGGCGGTGACGACGGTGACCGGGATTGATCCGGTACCTGTGCTGATCGCGCTGGGTGTTTTCGCGCTGCTTTATCAGATTTCCGGCGGCCTGAAGGCCGTGGCCATGACCGATATCGTGCAGGTGACCCTGCTGGTGATGGGCGGTCTGATCATCGCAGGCATCACCCTGACCCAGATCGGTGGCCAGGCCAACATCACCGGTTTCGCCGATGGCTTCAACAAGCTGCGCGCCAACTTCCCCGAACACTTCCACATGATACTCGACAAGTCGTCGCCCTTCTACAAGGACCTGCCGGGTATCGCCGTGCTCGTCGGCGGCATGTGGATCATGAACATCTCCTACTGGGGCTTCAACCAGTACATCATCCAGCGGGCGCTGGCCGCCAAGTCGCTGCAGGAAGCACAAAAGGGCATCGCCTTTGCCGCCTATCTCAAGCTGCTGATGCCGTTGATCGTTGTCGTTCCCGGTATGGCCGCCCTGCTTCTGGCACCCAATCTGGAAGTGGCCGATCATGCCTATCCGGAAATGATGAAGCTGCTGCCGTCCGGTCTTCTCGGCCTCGTCTTCGTAGCCCTAACCTTTGCCGTCATTTCCTCGACCGCCTCCAAGATCAACTCTATCGCCACCATCTTCACCATCGATATCATTCAGCCGCTCAAGCCGGAACTGACCGAAAAATCGCTGGTGACGGTCGGTCGTATCGTGTCGGTCATCGCGGTCGCCATCGCCATCGCCGTGGCGCAACCGCTGCTCGGTAAGACCGATCAGGCCTTCCAGTTCATCCAGAACTTCACCGGCTACTTTACGCCGGGCATCGTGGTCATCTTCGCGCTCGGCATGTTCTGGAAGCGGTGTTCGACCGCGGGCGCCTTCGCGGCCATTCTTGGCGGCGTGCTGATCTCAGCTATCTGGTCCTATCTCCAGCCTGACTATCCGTTCATGAATCGTGTCGGCTGGGTCTTCGTCGCCACCACCCTGCTGTGCGTGCTGGTGTCGCTGGTCGTGCCGAACAAGAAGCCGGTCTCGACCCTGTCGCTGGAAGGAGTCAGCTTCAAGACGACGACCAGCTTCAATGTGCTGGCTGTGGGCGTTATCGTTATCCTGATAGCGCTCTACACGCTGTTCTGGTGACGCAGCGCTTCGCCTATCCTTATTGAACGCGGCAGGGGACACTCTGCCGCGTTTTTTATGCCTGACGCGGACCCTCGGCATGGCGGAAGACATTGATAGTGAACAGAAGAAAGCCCGCCAGCACCAGAAAGGCGCCGAGAATGGCTACCGGCGGTCCCCAGGGCTGACCTGTCACCGATCCGAAGATGCCGGTGGTGAGCGAGATCATGCCCGGCAGGGCAGCGGCGATATGGGCCACTGCCAGTCTGTTGTCGGCGGCGGGTCTGACCGCATAGAACAGGCCGGCTAGAAAGAACGATACCCAGCCGACGAGATTGATGTGGGCGTGGACCGTCATGAGGGTGAAGTCATGCGCCTTGCCCATATAGATGCCAAGCGCAAGGCCGATGAGGGCGAAGATGACGCCGAAACGCAGAAACCATGCGGAGGTCATGGATCGGGCTCCTATTGAATGGGCTTCCAGGCTTCAAAAACGTTTTCGCGGGCGATCTTGCCGTCCCTCATGTGGAAAACGTGCAGCAGGCGCAGCTCGATGATGGCGCCCACCGGATAGGGCAGCTTGGCGTAGCCCTTGCCGGTGACGGTGAACTGCACAATGCAGTCATCGACCACGCGGTCATGGGTGGCGAAGCGATCGAGCGGCTGCATCGACAGAATTTTAATGGCGCCGAAGAGGGCGCGGTAATTGTTTTCAATGTCTTTCAGATCGGTCAGGCGCATGTCGCGGCAGGGCATCTCGAGCACGATACCGTCGGCATACAGGTTCATGATCGAAGCCGGATCGCTCGCTTCGCCCTGCATATGGGCGTTGACGACGGCCAGGTTGATTTCGGCGGGTGTCAGGGTCATCACGTTTAAGTCTCCTCAGATATACGAATATAGACAGAACGACTGTCCAAATACATATAGACAGATAGACTGTCAACATGGCATAAGCAGAAAAATGAACAATACCACCATTTCCGAAGCCCGCGTTACCCTGGGTGCCCTGTTGCGTAAGCCCTACGAAGCCTTGCAGACGAAGGTCTATGCAGCCCTTGCCGAACGCGGGTTCAGCGATGTCCGCCCGGCCCATTCCAGCGTTTTCCGCTATATCAAACCTGAGGGGTCGCGCGTTTCCGACCTGGCCGAACGGGCCGACATGACCAAGCAGAGCATGGCCTATCTCACCGCCAACCTGACGGATCTGGGCTATGTCACCATAGCGCCCGATCCGAGCGACGCCCGCGCCAAGCTAGTGGTTCTGACGGATCGCGGCCGCGCGGTCTGGGAAGCCCTGGTCGACCTGAGTCTTGATGCCGAGGCACACTCTAGCGCCAGGATCGGGGCAGAGCGCATGACGCAGCTACGTGCCATTCTCAGCGATCTGGCCAAGGCCATGTCCGACTGACCTGCCGGGGCACGTGTGTCCTGAAAGTCACGCCCTCACTTTATAACGGCGTTGTATAAAAACGACGACGGAATTGTCTGACAAGGTCGTTAGAAGGACACCTAGCGGTCATACAAAAGGCCGACAATGCCTGTATGCACCGGATTTCCTGCGATTATTTTGGGGCTGAGCGCCATGCGTAAGACGTTTTTCACAACCACCGGCCTGGGTGTCCTTATCCTCGGCGGATATGTGTCCGGCGTGACACAATCGCAGGCGCAGGAAGCGCCGCCCGCCGCGCCGGCGGCACCCGCTCAGGCCGCGGAGCCGTCCGCCGATCCGACCACGACGGTGACCGTGACGGGCAAGAAGCCACAGAACAAGATCGACCGTCAGGTCTATGACAACACCAAGGA
This sequence comes from Asticcacaulis benevestitus DSM 16100 = ATCC BAA-896, assembly GCF_000376105.1. Classification (GTDB taxonomy): domain Bacteria; phylum Pseudomonadota; class Alphaproteobacteria; order Caulobacterales; family Caulobacteraceae; genus Asticcacaulis; species Asticcacaulis benevestitus. The sequence goes on along the minus strand of NZ_AQWM01000009.1, from coordinate 16,671 downwards.
TATCGACAGCGCCACCGGCACGGCATCGGATGCGCTCAACAAGGTGCCGTCGGTCAATGTTGATCCGACGGGCAATATCACCCTGCGCGGCAATTCCAATGTTCAGGTCTATATCGACGGCAAGCCGTCGGTGATGATGCAGGGCGATAACCGCGCCGGCGCTTTGCAATCCATGTCGTCGGGCGATATCGACTCGGTCGAGGTGATGACCAATCCCGGCGCGCAGTTTTCCTCGGAAGGCTCCGGCGGCATCATCAATCTGGTGATGCGCAAGAACCGCAAACCCGGCAACACCGGCGCCGTCAACGCCAATGTCGGTGACGGGCGCTACAACGCCTCGATCAACGGCGCGCGCAACAGCGGCAAATACACCCTCAGCGGCGGTCTGAACATCCGCCACGATGTGCGCCCCAGCCGTTCGGGCTCGGTCCAGTCACGTCTCGACGCCAATGGCGATCCCATATCGACGACGGAGCAAGTCGGCGCTTCGGAAGGCAAGAACGACAATATTTCGGCCAATGCCGGGATCGACTATAACCTGTCCGACAAGGATCAGATCGGGGCGCAGACCAGCTATTCGCGCCGGGAGATGGACAATACCAGCGACGACACCTACGCGCTTTATAATGCGGATGGCGACTTCACCAGTGGCTACACCCGTCATTCGGCGGTGACCGGCCCGCGCGATGACTTCAGCTTTGGCGTGCGCTGGGATCACACCGGTGCGCTGACCGGCGAGACGCTGAAAACGGATCTGCGCCTTGGCCGTTCGACCGGCAATACGGCAACCGATGCCTTGAACTATCCGACCGATGGTTCGGACACAACACGCGAAACCCGCAAGGTACAGAGTGATTTCCACAATGCCGTTCTGACGGTCGATTATGTGCGGCCATTCGGTGACGCGCAAATGACCACCGGTTTCCAGATCACCCAGGATGACAACAGCTTTAATAATACGGCGACGGGGCCTGATGTATTGGGCGTGCCTGCCACAGACAACGACCGATTGACCAACAGCTTCGCCTATAAACAAACGGTCAGCGCCGCCTATATGACCTGGCAGACGCCGATCGGTGAAAAGTGGATCGTCATGGGCGGTTTGCGCGCCGAGGCGCTTGATCTCGACACGGAGAATTTCGGCGTTCCCGGTACGGCCGATGATACCACCAGCCATATCAGCTACACCAAGTTCAATCCGAGCGCCTTCGCCACCTATACGCTGAACGATACGACCAAGCTGCGCTTCTCCTATTCGCACCGTCTGCAGCGTCCAAGTCCGCAGGACTTGAATCCGTTCCAGACCTATCAAGATCCGCAGAACGTTTCGGCCGGTAACGCCGACCTGAAGCCGGCGGAAACGGATTCGTTCGAGGCGGGCTATGAAAAGAGCGGCAAGGTCAATTATCAGATCCGCGCCTATTACCGCAAAACCGAAGATAGCATCACCAGCTACAGCTACTTCCTGCCGGTGGCCAATCCGAGCGATACGCCGGTATTGCTGACTACCAAGCGCAATCTCGGTTCGGGTGAAGCCGGCGGCCTCGAAGGCAATTTCGACGGCAAGCTGTCCGCCAAGATCAGTGTGCGCGTCAACGGCAACCTGGCCTGGAACAAGCTGACCACGCCGACCACCGGTGAGCAGGAAGCCACCACCTTGAGCGGCCGTATCAGCATGGACTATAACGCCACGACCAAGGATCGCTTCCAGATCAGCTATTTCGGTCGCGGCAAGCAACTGACCGGTCAGGGCTATACCGGCCCGTTCGGCATGGGCAATATGTCCTATCGTCATCAGTATACGCCCAAGGCGGCGCTGGTCGTGACCCTGCAGGACCCGTTCCGCACGGCCAAGTTCCGCACCGTGGTGGATACCGACAGCATCCACAGCGAATCCTATCGCAGCCTGCAAGGTCAGGTGTTTATGGTGGGCCTCAGCTATACGCTGGGCGGCCCGAGCACCCAGAAGGACGGCGATCAGCCGCGCTGGAACGGGCCACGCGGCCCGGGCGGGGGTGGTGGCAACTGGGGCGGCCATGGCGGCGGCCCTATGTAAGACGGAAGAGGCGGGGCTTATGGTCCCGCCTTTTTTTGTTCACGAACATCATTTCAGACGTTTTTACCCTTCATCCTCCCTTGCGAAGCGGGGGAGGTGTCACGGCGAAGTCCGTGACGGAGGGGGCGATCCCCGTATCAAAAAAGAAGCCCCTTCCGTCAGCGACACCAGCCCTGCGGGCTTCGCGCTGACACGGCACGGCCCGCCTGCCCCGCTTCCCCGTAAACGGGGCAGGCGGGAGTTAAACTAGCCTCTTCCCAAGTCGATTGTAATCGATTACCAATAGTCTCACGACAAACATTAAAAAGGCCGGGGCGAGGATGACTCTCCGCGATCGGCCAAAGACAGGGGTATTTCATGGACACGTCTACAGGCATGGCGCGGCAAACAGGCAACGGTTGGCTGTTCGCCACCTCGTTCGCCGCCATCACCGCCACCTCCTTCTGTTTCATCCTGCGCGCGCTGGTTATCGATAACTGGGGTGTTGATTTCGCCCTGTCGGAAACCCAGAAGGGCGAATTGCTCGGTGTCGGCCTGTGGCCGTTCTCCATCACCATCGTGCTCTTGTCGCTGTTCATCGACAAGATCGGCTTCCGCCTGACCCTGTGGTTCGCCGCCATCTGTCATATCGTCGGCCTAGGACTTCTGTTTACCGCCACCGGCTACTGGTCGCTCTACGCCGGCACCTTCATCATGGCACTGGGCAATGGCGCGGTCGAAGCCGCCGCCAATCCTTTGATAGCCACGCTGTTCAGCCACGACAAGTCGAAATGGCTGAACCGCCTGCACGCGGCCTGGCCGGGCGGCATGATCCTCGGTGGCCTGCTGGCCATGGGACTGGATAATATCGGCGGTTTCGACTGGCGCGTGAAGGTCGGCCTGATGATTATTCCTGTCCTGGTCTATACGGTGCTGCTGATCGGCCGCAAATTCCCGGTGTCGGAGCGCGTCGCGTCCGGTGTCGATTATCGCACCATGCTGGGCGAGGCCGGTTTTATCTCAGCCTTTATCCTGGCTGCCCTGATCATGCTCGAAGTCGGGCGCGTCTTTGGCCTCAGTACGCTCATATCCATGGGCGGCGCGGTGGTGCTGGCGCTGATCTATGCCTTCTTCTCACGCGCACCGGGCCGGCCGCTCTATATCCTGCTGGTGCTGCTGATGATGCCGCTGGCGGTCACCGAACTGTCGACCGATAGCTGGATTTCCTCGCTGATGGCGCCGGAAATGGCCAAGCTCGGCCTGCAGGCCGGCTGGGTGCTGATCTATACCTCGGCGCTCGTCTTTGTGATCCGCATCTTCGCCGGCCCGCTGATCAAGTGGCTTAATCCGCTCGGTGTCCTGGCCATGGCCTCGGCTCTGGCGGCCGCCGGCCTCTTCCTGATGGCGGGCGCGACCGGCGGCATGATCCTGGCGGCGGCCACCTTCTACGGCATCGGCAAGAGCTTCTTCTGGGGCACCTCGCTCGGCGTCGCTTCGGAGCAGTTCCCCAAGGGCGGCGCCGTGGCGATCAACATGCTGGCCGGCGGCGGTATGCTGGCGGCGGGTATTGTCGGTTCGGTGTTGCTGGGGGCTGCGCAGGACAATTCGACCCGCGAAGGTCTGAAGCGTCACGATGCCCAGCACCAGAGCGCCCTGACCGAGACCTATCTGACGCAGGAAAAGGTCAGCGTCTTTGGCAAGTACAAGGCGCTCGACGAGGTCAAGGTGGCGGCCGCCCCCGAAGCCGACAAGGCGGTGCTCGATGGCCTGTCAACCGGCGCCAAGAAAGACGCTTTGAAAGAGGTGGCCCTGCTGCCGGTCCTGACCTTCGTCATCTTCCTTGGCATGGTGCTGTGGTTCCGGCGCCGTGGCGGCTACAAACCGGTCGTCATCGGCGATCACTAAAATCATAACAAGAAAAGTTGAGACGATACCTGTGACCAAACTCAAACTCGGCATGATCGGCGGCGGGCCCGGCGCGTTTATTGGGCCGGTACACCTGATGGCGGCACGGCTCGATGACCGGCTGGCCCTGACCGCCGGCGCCTTTAGTCGCGACGCGGGTAAAAACCGGCAGGCGGGCGAGGGCTACGGCCTTGCGCCCGATCGCGTCTATCCGTCGTGGCAGGCCCTGCTCAGCGAAGAGGCGCGCCGCCCGGACCGCATCGACGTCCTGTCGATCGTCACGCCCAACGACACCCACTTCCCGATCGCCAAAGCGGCGCTGGAGGCGGGTTTTCATGTGCTGTGCGACAAGCCGGCGACGCTCAATCTCGAAGAAGCCCTGCGCCTGCGCGATGTGGTGCGGGCCACCGGCAAGCACTATGCCCTAACCTACACTTACAGCGGTTATCCGCTGGTGCGCGAGGCCAGAAAACTGATCGCCGAAGGCCGGCTCGGCCAGATCCGCAAGATCGTGGTCGAGTATAGCCAGGGCTGGCTGTCGCAGGACGTGCATTCAAAACAGGCGGACTGGCGGGCCGATCCGCGCCAGTCGGGCCTTGGCGGCTGCATCGCCGATATCGGCGTCCATGCCTTTCACCTGAGCGAATTCGTCAGTGGTGCGCAGGTGGAAAGTTTGAGCGCCGATCTCGGTATTGTGGTGTCGGGACGCACGCTCGATGACGACTGCAACGTGTTGCTGCGCTACAATAATGGCACCCGCGGCGTGCTGGTGGCGTCGCAGATCGCCGCCGGGGATCGCAACGGCCTGCGCCTGCGTGTCTATGGCGAGAAGGGCGGGCTCGACTGGTCGCAGGAAACGCCCAACACCCTGACGCTCAACTGGCATGATGCCCCGACGCAAATCCTGCACGCCGGCACGCCCTATGTGTCTTACGGCGCGCGCGTGCCGGCCGGCCATCCGGAGGGCTATCTCGAAGCCTTTGCCACGCTCTACAGCGATTTCGCTCATCAGGTCATGACGGGGGAGGCCTCGCTCGTACCCGGCATCGAAGACGGCGTGCGCGGCATGGCCTTTATCGAGACCGCCATCACCTCAAGCCGCAACAAAAGCTGGGAGACCCTGCTGTGAAAACCCCCAAAGAACGTAAAATGCAAGGCCCGGGTATTTTCCTGGCGCAATTCCTCGGCGACATCGCCCCCTTCAACAAGCTGGAAAGCATGGCGCAGTGGGCGTCGGGCCTCGGCTACAAGGGCCTGCAGATCCCGACGTCTTCGCCCGCGATTTTCGATCTGGAAAAGTGTGCGCAAAGCCAGGCCTATGCCGATGAGATCACCGGTATGTTGGGCAAGTACGGCCTGTCGGTGACCGAGCTCTCGACCCACCTGCAAGGCCAGTTGGTCGCCGTCCATCCGGCCTATGACAGCCTGTTCGATGGTTTCGCGCCCTTAGCCCTGCATGGCAAACCGAAGGAGCGTCAGGCCTGGGCGGTCGAGCAGGTCAAGCTCGCGGCGAAAGCCTCGCAGCGTCTCGGCCTCAAGGCGCACGCCACCTTTTCCGGCGCGCTGGCCTGGCCCTATCTCTATCCGTGGCCGCAGCGCCCCGCCGGTCTGGTGGAGGAAGCCTTTGCCGAACTTGGTCGGCGCTGGAAGCCGATCCTCAATGCCTTCGAGGACGCCGGCGTCGATTGCTGCTATGAAATCCACCCCGGCGAGGATCTGCACGATGGCGCCACCTTCGAGCGCTTTCTCGACGAGGTTGGCGGCCACGCGCGCGCCAACATCCTGTTCGATCCCAGCCATTTCGTTCTGCAACAGCTTGATTATCTGAGCTATATCGACATCTACCACGAACGCATCAAGATGTTTCACGTCAAGGATGCCGAGTTCAATCCCAATGGCCGCTCGGGTGTCTATGGCGGCTATCAGAGTTGGGTGGATCGCCCCGGCCGCTTCCGCTCGCTCGGTGACGGCCAGGTCGATTTCAAGGGCATTTTCTCCAAGCTGGCGCAGTATGATTACGATGGCTGGGCCGTGCTGGAATGGGAGTGCTGCCTGAAGCATCCAGAGGATGGCGCCCGCGAAGGCGCGCCCTTTATCCGCGATCATATCATCCGCGTCACCGAAAAAGCCTTTGACGATTTCGCCGGTTCGGGGGCATCGAAAGAGTCACTTCGTAACCTGATGGGAATAACGCCCCACTGATGGTCTGCAAATGGACACTTTTCTGCGCTTCGCTGCTCACGTACTTAAGTACGCTCCGCGGCGATGCTCAAAAACCATCCATTTTCGCCACGTCATTGAGGTTATTGAGAGATCATATGGATAAGTTTCGCCGTTCGCTCTTGCTTGCTCCCCTGGCGCTGACCGCTACGGCCGCCGCCGCTCAGACCGCAGCACCCGATACGGCCAAGGTGGTGCCCGGCTGGCCCGCGCCCACCGCCACCATCGACCTGTGGCCGAAGGGCGTCGCTGGCCAGGTGCATCCCGATATGAAGGAAGTGGTTGAGGAAACCTCGACTGATCCGGCGATCAAGTTCCGCCGCGTGCAGGGCATATCAAAGCCGCGCATGGCGGTTTTTCCGGCTGCCAATCCCACGGGCGGCGCCATGCTGATCATCCCCGGCGGCGGCTTCTGGTGGAACTATTTCGATCATGAAGGCTATGCGCTTGCCGACTATCTCAACCAGCATGGCATCACCTGTTTCGTGCTGTTTTACCGGCTGGCCAATGACGGCTGGGACAACAAGGCCGATGTCGCCACGATCGATGCCCAGCGCGCCATGCGTCTGATACGCAAACATGCTGCGCAGTATAAACTCGATCCCAAGCGCGTCGGCGTGATCGGCTTCAGTGCCGGCGGCTTCATCACTGCCTCGCTGGCGACGCGCCACGCGCAAGCGCTTTATACGCCCGTTGATGACGCCGATGCGCTCGACGCTCGCCCGTCTCTGGCCGCACCAATCTATCCGGTGCAGTCGCTGGACCCGGCCATTGCCTATGACGGCACCGCGCCTTCGCTTTTTGGCGGCCCGGCCACGGCTGAACAGATCGCCCGTTATGCGCCGGATCACAATATTGACGCCCGGACCCCGCCGGTTTTCCTGACCCATGCCGAAGACGACACGACCGTGCCGGTGGCCAATACGACGGTCTTCCGCGATGCGCTGAAAGCTAAGGGGATTACGGTCGAAACCCACCTGTTCGCGCGGGGCGGTCATGGCTTTGGCATGAAGCACGATCTCGACCAGCCCTACCATATCTGGCCGCAGCTTTTCGTTAATTTCGCCCGCAGCCAGGGCCTGATGGGCTGAAGGTTCGACCGCTACACTCTGGCTGCGCTTGTGGTCCTGCGCGTTCGTGAGTAGTCTCCCCCAAAAGGGAAGCGTAACGTGGCCGATGTCGAGCTTGTGGGGGTGGGGAAGGTGTTCGGTGCGCAGGCCGTGCTGCACGCCATCGATCTGGCCATCTCGGACGGCGAATTCATCGTCATTGTCGGCCCGTCCGGCTGCGGCAAGTCGACCCTGCTGCGTCTCATCGCTGGTCTCGATCAGCCAAGCGCCGGCGATATCCGGATCGAGGGCCGTAGCGCGCTCGACGCCACGCCGGCCGAGCGCGGCGTCGCCATGGTGTTCCAGTCCTACGCCCTCTATCCCCACCTCAATGTCCGCGACAACATGGCGTTCGGCCTGCGCATGGCCAAAACACCGGAGGTCGAGGTCAGGGCAGCGGTCGAGGCGGCGGCGCGCCTGCTTGGGATAGAGTCCCTGCTCGATCACCGGCCGCGCGCCCTGTCCGGTGGTCAGCGCCAGCGCGTGGCGATCGGCCGCGCCATCGTGCGCAAGCCGCGCCTGTTCCTGCTCGATGAGCCCCTGTCCAATCTCGATGCCGGTCTGCGCGTCCATATGCGTCATGAGTTCTCGCGCCTGCACCGCGAACTGGCCACCACCCTGATCTATGTCACCCACGATCAGATCGAGGCCATGACCCTGGCCTCCCGCATCGTGGTGCTCAATGCCGGGAGGGTCGAGCAGATCGGTACGCCGATGGAGATATACGAGGCGCCGCGCAATCTGTTCGTGGCGTCCTTCATGGGCTCGCCGCGCATGAACCTGATCGCGGGCGAGATCGTCTCGGTCGGCAAGACGGGCGTCAAGGTTGGGCTGGTGTCGGGCGATGTGGTCAGCGCCGCCGTAGCAGCGGGTGAGGCGCGTGCCGGCCAGGCGGTGACGCTGGGCGTACGGCCCGAGGCGCTCGGCACGGCCAGAGCCGCCAATACGCTTTCCATGACGGTCGATGTGGTCGAGCGGCTGGGCAGCGCCCATTCGGTTTATGGTGCGATCAAGGGCGTTGATCAGCCGGTATGCGCCCTGCTGCCCGGTGATCGTCCTGCGCAGCACGGCGATATCATCGCCCTGCATTTTTCGCCGGCCAGCGCCTATCTTTTCGACAGCGAGGGACGGGCGTTGGCGCGTCTTAAACCGGTGACAAAGGCCGCCTGAGCAAGGCGGCGAGGCTGGCCTCGTGGGGCGGTGCGGCCAGGGCGGCCTGACGGATGCCTTGCGTGACATTTTGCAGCACACGGCGCGAAAAATCACCCGGCACAAGATCGGCCAGCGGATCGGGCGCTTTAGGTGTGAAGCCCATGCCGTCGTAGATGGCCATCCAGCTTGCCGGCTTGAACAGGTCGTAATAGTCGGCTAGAATTTTGCCCTGCGTGCGGAAGGCCTCCAGTTTGGCGCCGAGCGAATCCGGAATGTCCATGGCGGTGACATAACGCCAGAAGGGCGTATCGCGCCGCGCTGACGCCCAGTAATGCAGGATGAGAAAATCGCGGATTTCCTCGATCTCGCGCACCGACCGGTCATTATAGGTCTGGCGCAGCACGGCTGAATCGATGTCGCGCGGGAAGTGATCGAAGAAACGGAACAGGTTGGCGAAGATCAGATGGATGCTGGTCGATTCGAGCGGTTCCAGAAAGCCCGAAGCCAGACCGAGCGACAGGCAGTTCTTGACCCATGCTTCCCTGCGGCGGCCAGGCGTGAAGTGGATTTGACGTGGCTCTGCCAGAGGCTGACTTTCCAGTGCGCCCCGCAAGGTCTGCTCAGCCTGTGCCGCGTCGCAAAAGCGGCTGGCATAGACATAACCGTTGCCGATGCGCGATTGCAGTGGGATGCGCCATGTCCAGCCGGCGTCGCGCGCCGTGACTTGCGTATAGGGCTGGAGCGGGGCGATGGACTGCGAGGGCAGGGCCACGGCGCGATCACAAGGCAGCCAGTGCGACCAGTCCTCGAAAGGCGAGCCCAGCGCTTTCTCGATGATCAGGCCCTTGAAGCCGGAGCAGTCGATAAAAAAGTCGCCGGTGATGTCTCGGCCATCTGTCAGGCGCAAGCTATTGACCGAACCGTCGACAGCAAGCGCCACTTCGGCCACGTGGCCTTCGATACGCTTAACGCCCTTGGCCTCGGCATAGTCGCGCAAATAGGTCGCCACCTTGGCGGCGTCGAAATGGTAGGCGTAACCGGCCATGAAAAGCGGCGAATTGCCATCTTGCTTGGGCTTGGCGAAGCGGTTGTTGAGCGCCAGTTGCGCCGACATGCTTAAGGCTTCCAGCGGCGGCACTGGCCGACCGGCGATCTTTTCGCTCAGCCAGTGCTGGAATAGCGGCAGATTTTCGATGGTCGGGCCCAGTTCGCCGAAGCCATGGAAAAAATCGGACCCGGCGACGCGCCAGTCACGAAAACGGATGCCGAGCTTGTAGGTGGCGTCGGTGGCGCTGACGAAATCGGCCTCATCGATATTGAGGTAGCGCAGCATGTCCTGGATCGACGGAATGGTGGCCTCGCCGACGCCGATGGGGGCGATCTCGGCCGATTCCACCAGCGTGACGCGCTTTGGGCTGCCGGGCACGCGGAACAGAAGGCGGCTGAGGCAGGCGGCCGCCATCCAGCCGGCGGTGCCGCCGCCCAGTATGACAAAATGATCGGCGCTGCGTGTCATTTAGGCCCCCTCAAAGTGGCTCGGCGAGGATCGCGCCGTGGCGGGCGATCGCTTGTGCATAGTAACGGGCGCTGTCTTTCGGCGTGCGTTCAAGCGTCTCGAAATTGACGTGGACGATGCCGAAGCGCTTGCTGTAGCCTTGCGACCATTCGAGATTGTCCAGCAATGACCACACCATGTAGCCGCGGATATCGACTCCTTGGGTGATAGCCGCGTGCACCGCCAGCAGATGTTTTTGCAGGTAATCGGTGCGTAAGGGATCGCGGATACGGCCGCCTTCGGCTTTTGGCGGATCGAAAAAAGCGGCGCCGTTTTCGGTGATGTAGAGCGGGATATCGCCATAGCGTTCGCGCACCCATTCAAGCGTGTCGGTCAGCCCTTGCGCGAAGACCTCCCAATGGGTTTCGCTGTAGGTGGCCTGCGTCTGCCGCACCACGCCGGCCTGAAGCAGCCAGTCATGGTCGTCACGGCGCGTCACGGCGCGGGTGTAGTAGTTGACGCCGATGAAATCGAGCGGCTGGCGGATCAGATCGAAATCGGCCGGATCATGCTCTGGCCAGGCCTCGCCGAAGATCTCGCGCAGTTCCGGCGGATAATGACCGAGCAGGGCTGCATCGAGATATTGCGCGTTCATATAGGCTGAGGCGCGGTGGGCGGCAGCGGCATCTGCCTCGGAAGGCGTGGCCGGATACTTCGGCTCGATATTGACCACCAGCCCGATCGCGTGATGGCCGACCTCACGATAGGCTTGCACCGCCGCGCCATGCGCCCGCATCAGATTGTGCGAGACGAGAGGCACTTCAAACAGATTGCGATGGCCGGGCGCCAGCGTGCCGCGCAGGTAGCCTTCGTGGCTGATCACCCAGGGCTCGTTGATCGTCGCCCAGGTTTTGACGCGGCCATCGAAGGCCTCGAAAACGATGCGGGCATAGTCGGCGAACCACTGGCTTGACGCGCGGTTGAGCCATCCGCCTTGATCCTCCAGCACCGCCGGTAGATCCCAGTGGTAAAGGGTGATGATGGGCTCGATGCCGTGGGCAAGCAGTTCATCGATCAGGTCGGAATAGAAGGCCAGACCGCCCGGGTTCACGCGACCGGCGCCTTCTGGCAGGATGCGTGACCACGACAGGCTGAAGCGATAGGCCTGCATCCCCAGTTGCTTCATGAGGGCGACGTCTTCGCGGAAACGATGGTAATGATCGCAGGCGACATCGCCGGTGGCGCCGTCCTGCATCAGGCCCGGCGTATGAACGAAGCGATCCCAGATAGAAGGTCCCTTGCCATCGGCTTCCGGCGCCCCTTCGATCTGGTAGGCGGCCGTGGCGCACCCCCATAAAAAGCCGTCCGGAAAACGTAGCGCCATATCCCCTTGTCCTTCTTTTTATCTTGGCTTTTTATCTTGGCTTTTCAGCAGGTGTATCCGCTTATATCGGCGTTGACAACAAATTTGTAAGCGTTTACATCCGAGCGTGGAAGGCCGGAAAATCGGTGACTTTGCAGGGAAAAGTGATGGTTTCGCGGTTCGGCTTTGAGCGACGATCTCTTTTGCTGGGCGCAGGCGCGGCCGGCCTGCTGGCGGCATCTGGCGGGGGCGCTGCCACCCGAAAAAGATCCAAAACATCAAGGGTGGCGAAGCCTGTGGTGCTCGATACGGTGTTGGCCGATATTCACCGTCGCACCTTCAACTATTTCTGGGAAAGCGCCAATCCGGTCAACGGGTTGTCCGCAGACAACTGGCCAAACCCCAACTTCTGTTCCATCGCCGCCACCGGCTTTGCCCTGACCGCCTATTGCATCGGTGACGACAGCGGCTACGTCACGCGCGAGGAGGCGACGGGGCGGGTGGTGACAAGCTTGCGCACCTTATGGAACGCGCCGCAGGGGCCGGAAGAGGCGGGCATGGCCGGTCAAAAGGGCTTCTTCTACCACTTCCTCGATATGGACAGCGGCGCGCGCTTCAGGAATGTCGAGCTGTCGAGCGTCGATACCGCCCTGTTCCTGTGCGGGGCGCTGACGGCGGCGGCCTATTTCGACGGTGACAGCGCGATCGAGGCCGAGATCCGCGACCTGGCGATGAAGATCTATGACCGCGTCGACTGGACCTTCATGATGCGCGACAATGGCCTGGTCAGTATGGGCTGGCACCCGGAAAAAGGGCTGAACGGCCATGACGAACGCGGCCTGATCGATCGCAACTGGAGCCGGTATAACGAGGGGATGTTGGTCTATCTGCTGGGTGTGGGGGCGCGCACCCATCCGCTGCCGGCCAAGGCCTGGCAAAGCTGGATGGCGACGCTGGAGGGCAACTGGGGCACGCATGGCGGTGAACCGCACCTCGGTTTTTCGCCCATGTTCGGTCATCAGTACAGCCACGTCTGGTATGATTTCCGCGGCATCGCCGACGCCTATATGCGCGGCAAGGGCATCGACTATTTCATCAATTCGCAGCGCGCCACGGTGGCGCAGCGCAACTACGCCATCAAAAATCCCGCTGGCTACCGCGACTATGGGCCGGATATCTGGGGGCTGACGGCCTCGCGCGGGCCCGGCAATATCAAGGCCATGGCGGATGGCCGCATGGTCGAATTTCACGAATACGGCGCGCGTGGTCCGCAGACCGGCGACCGTGAGTCGTTCGATGACGGCACCATCGCGCCAACTGCGGCGCTGGGCTCCATCCCCTTCGCGCCGGAGATCTGCCGCCAAGCCGCGCACGCCATGGTCAGGCGCTACGGCGATGATCTCTATGGCTGGCTCGGCTTCTACGATGCCTTCAACCCGACCTACGGCGCCACCGGGCGAACGTCCACGACCGGAAGAGTGCATGCACGCGCCGGCTGGGTGGCGCGTGAATATCTCGGCATCGATCAGGGGCCGATCCTGGCCATGCTGGAAAACTATCGCTCCGGCCTGGTTTGGGATAGGTTCAACCGCAGTCCGCTCACCCGCCCTCTGGTGAAGCGGGCGTTTCTCGCGGCGGGCTTCAAACCCGTGGCCCCCACAGGTGCGTGGCTTTTGACCTGATGATCACCGACCGGCGCAGGTTTGGACTGGCTTTGGCGAGCTTTTCAGCGCTCGGCACAGCCGCGTGCGCCAGGACTGACCGTCCCTTGCGCATCTGGGCCATGGGGGTGGAGGGCGAGGCGCTCGATGCTTTCGGCGTCCGCTTCGAGGCCCAGAATCCCGATGTGCCGGTGCGCGTGCAGGCCCTGCCATGGGGCGCGGCGCATGAAAAACTGCTGACGGCCTTCGCCGCCGACAATCTTCCCGATGTCATCGCGCTTGGCAACACCTGGGTGGCCGAGTTCGCAGCGCTGAACGCGCTGGAACCGCTCAACGACAGGCTTGCCAAAAGCACGATCCGGCTTGATCAGTTCTTCGAAGGCGCCCGGCGTTCAGTCACGATACCGAGCTTTTCCGGCGAGTCGGCTATCTTGGGTGTGCCGTGGTATGTTGATACGCGCCTGCTGTTCTATAACCGCCGACTGATTCAAAGGGCCGGTTTCGAGACCGCCGCCAGCACCTGGGCCGACTGGGATAAACAACTGGCCGCCCTGTCGCGCAACGGTCGCCACGCGCTGCTGCTGCCGTTTGCCGAGTATGAACCTCTCGTCGCCTTCTGCTTGCAGGCGGATGAACCGATCCTGATCGATTCCGATACGCGCGGCGGTTTCCGGCAAAAAAGCATCGCTGCCGCCTTCGTCTACGCCGCCTCTCTGTACGACCGCGGCTTTGCTGACCGCATTACCCATTCCGAGGTCACCGACGTCTATTCGGCCTTCGCACGCGAAGAGTTTGGCTTCCTCATCACCGGGCCGTGGAACCTGGCCGAATTCGCTCGCCGGCTGCCCAGGGCGATGCAAAACGATTGGGCCACCGCGCCGATGCCGGGGCCCAAGGGGCCGGGCCTGTCCTCGGCCGGCGGTGTGTCGATGTGCATCCCGCGCGCCTCGAAAAAGAAGGATCTGGCCTTCCGCTTCATCCAGTATATGTGTGCCGCCCGCCAGCAGGCTGATTTCTACACCGCCACCAGCGACCTGCCGGCGGATCAGGCCGCCTGGCCCCTGACCGGCCTGATGCAGGACAGCCGGTCGCGCACCTTTTTCGACCAGCTCAACCGCACGCGCCCGCCGCCGCAGGTGCCGGAATGGGAGCGCATCGCCAACGAGATGGTGGCGGCGCTTGAGCGCGTGGTGCGTGGTATCACCACCCTGGACGCGGCGCTCAAAGGGCTGGACGAATTCGCCTGGACCACGCTAGCCAAGCGCCGCGCCATGCTGGAACAAAGGGGGGTGGCATGACCCGCGCCCTGCTTCGGGAGTTGTCCCCCGGTCATGTCTTTATCTCGCCGGCCATGCTGGTGCTGGCGGTCTTCTTCCTGGCGCCGGTGCTGGGCGCGCTGATCATGAGCTTCACCGATTTCGATATCTACACCCTGGCCGATCTGCATAATCTGCGCTTTATCGGCCTTGGCAACTATGTGAGCCTGTTGCAGACACCGCTGTTTTGGAAGGCGTTCGGCAACACCTGCTATTTCGCGCTGGTTGGCGCCCCTCTGTCGATTATGGTGTCTCTGGCCATGGCGATGGCGCTTAATGTGCCGGGCATCGGCCTGAAAGCGCTCTATCGCACGGCCCTGTTCGCGCCCTATGTCGCCACCCTGGTGGCCGCCGCCGTCATCTGGCGTTACATGTTAGATGCGCAATATGGCTGGCTGAACCAGTTCCTGATGGTGATCGGCCTCAGGCCGGTCGACTGGCTCGGCAATCCGCACCTGTCCATGCCCGCCATTATCCTGTTCTCGGTGTGGAAGAATTTCGGCTACAACATGCTTATCCTGCTGGCGGCCTTGCAGCGTATCCCCGATGATCTTTATGAGGCGGCCCGCGTCGATGGCGCGGAGCCATGGCAGCGCTTCGTCCACGTCACCCTGCCGGGCATAGCGCCGAGCTTATGGATGGTGGCGCTGCTGACCGTGGCTGGCTATTTCCAGCTTTTCGCTGAACCCTATGTCATGACGCAGGGCGGGCCGGCGCAATCGACCGTGTCGCTGCTCTATTTCATGTATGAGGACGGCTTCAAGTGGTGGAATCTGGGCCATGCCTCGGCCACGGCCTTTATCCTCTTCGCCGTGCTGATGACCTTAAGCTTCCTGCGCCCGAAATCGGACGAGGTGTTCGCATGAGGGGGGGCTTGCAAAAAATCTGGGTCACCGGCCTGCTGATCGCGGCGTCCCTCGTCGCCATCTTTCCGCTTTTGTGGATGGTGTCGATGTCCTTCATGCCGGAGGCCGAGGCCGACGCCTTTCCGGCGCGGCTTTTTCCGCAGCACCCGACCCTGGCCAACTATGCCGACCTGTTTGCCCATCAGCGCATGGGGCGTTTTCTGGTCAACAGCCTGCTGGTCGCGTCACTGGCCACGGTCCTGTCGCTGGCCTTCAATGTCGCGGCCGGTTACGCTTTCGCCAAACTGCACTTCCGCGGGCGTGAAAAGCTGTTCCAGTTCCTGCTGGCCCTGGTCGTTATTCCGGCGCAATTGACCATGCTCCCGTTGTTTTTTCAGCTTAAGATGCTGGGCCTGCTCAATTCCTATGCGGGTGTCGTGGTGCCTTTCATGGCGTCTTTGTTCGGGATTTTTCTGGTGCGGCAATATGCGCTTGGCCTGCCCGACGAGATGCTGCAGGCGGCCCGCGTCGACGGCGCGTCGGAATGGATGATCTTCCGGCGCATTGTTTTGCCCAATTTGTCGCCCATCATCGTCACGCTCGGCGTCTTCACCTTCCTTGCGGCATGGAACGATTTCCTGTGGCCGCTGATCGTGTTGTCGGACGATCACACCTACACCCTGCCACTGGCCATCGCCGCCCTGTCGCAGGAGCACATTCAGGATTCCGGCATGGTGATGGCCTGCGCCACGGTCACCATCGCGCCGGTCATTTTGTTGTTTCTAGCCTTACAAAGGCATTATGTGAGAGGGCTGCTTGCGGGCAGTGTAAAGGGATGAGATTTTTTCTGCTGGCCTTGGCCGCTCTCGCGCTCACAGGCTGCGCCACCACTTCAGACGATATGCTGAAGAGTGGAGCTACGCCCCAAGTGGTCAGGCTGCGCGACGGTTCCACCGTGCAATACATGGAATATATCCCGGCCAGCTATCACGGCGGCAAGGCGCCCGTGATTATCTTCCTGCATGGCTCCGGCGAAGCGGGCAGCGATGTCACGCGCGTCATGGGACCGGGGCCATGGGCTTATGCAAAGGCGCATCCGGACTTTCCGTTCATCATCCTGGCACCACAGCAACCGCGTGACGAAGAATGGGAGCCGAAGCGCCTGAAAGAGTGGCTGGATATCGCCGAGGCGCGCATTCCGGCGGATAAACACCGCATCTACCTGACCGGCCTGTCGCTCGGCGGCGGTGGCGCGTGGGCCTGGGGCATTCACCAGCCGAGGCGCTTCGCCGCCATCGCGCCGGTCTCTGGCTATTCCAACGCGAAAACGCCCTGCGCCCTCAAGAACAATCACATCTGGGCCTTCCACGGCGAAACGGACGATGTGGTGCCGATCACCGATGAGCGACCGCTCGTCGATGCCGCCAAGGTCTGCGGCGCCGATATCACCTACACCGTCTATCCCGATGGCAACCACAATGCCTGGGATGCCACCTATGCGAATCCGGCGCTTTACGCCTGGTTCCTCGACCATAAGAATTAAACAGGAGTTACGCCCATGACCGCTTTT
>NZ_AQWM01000008.1 GCF_000376105.1 Asticcacaulis benevestitus DSM 16100 = ATCC BAA-896 | reverse complement strand
GGCCAATTTGCGCCAGGCAAATAACTGATTGGGCTGAACACCGTGGCGCCTGGCCACAAGGCTCACCGTGACCTCTGGCTCATACGTTTCCTGAACCATCGACAGCTTCTCAGCTGTTGTCCAACGGCGGCGCCGTTCCTGTCCCAGAATTTCTATCTTTGGATTGTGGCTGGTCATAATGACGACATTGCTCCTACCTCTTATTTAAGTGGGAGATCCTGTCCGGTCAATTATGGGGCTATTTCATCCTGATCATGGGTATCGACCATGAATCCATGATGGGTTAGATCGTTGAATCTAAACCATAAAAGACTGTTTTTTGTGGAGACAGTTTGGGGATGGTGGACGCGGCAGGGATTGAACCTGCGACCCTTCGCGTGTGAAGCGAATGCTCTCCCGCTGAGCTACGCGTCCATGACCGGTGGCCGATAAAACGTTTCGGCTGGCGAGGAAGGGGCGTATTAGCGTGCGCAAACACGACACGCAAGAGCCTTTTCTATTTTATGCACCTCATAACCGCCGCCGGCAGATCACGATAGTGATCGAGCAGGGCGTCGGCATTGAGTTCGGCCAGAGGGCGCTCGCTATAGCCGTGCGTGAACAGTATGCATTGCACATCGGCAGCCTTGGCGGTCAGGAAGTCGGTTTCGGAGTCGCCGATCATGATGACTTGGCGCATATCTCCGTCCATTTCGTCGATGCAGGCCTTTAGGTGACCGGCGGCGGGTTTTTTATGACGCACCACGTCGGCGCCTTTGATTGAGCCAAAACGTCGCGACAGCCCTAGCGTTTCCAGCAGTTTTACCGCCAGATAGTTTGGCTTGTTTGTGCAGACGGCAAATCGCGCGCCGGCGGCTTCAAGCGTATCGAGCGCCGCTACCATGCCGTCATAAACGCGGCTTTGGTCGTTGATATGCGCTTCATAAAGTGTCAGCAGGCGATGGAGCAAGGGCTTTTCCTCTTCCTGCGACAGCGGCGGCTGGCCGGCGAGGGCGTAGGCGCGGCGCAGCAGTTCCATGGATCCGCGACCGATCATTGGGCGGGCCTCATCAAGGTGAAACGGCTTGATGCCAGCTTCGGCCAGAACCTTGTTCAGGGCGTCGATGATGTCTGGTGCGGTATCCACCAGCGTACCGTCCAGGTCAAAGGCGAGAATGTAACCGTTTAAATTCATTTTATCGCAGGTCTCCGGCCGTTCGTGTCGAATAGTCATTCCGCTTTGGTTCGCTTTGGGCTAAATCGGCCTGATCCGCAAACTAAAAAAGAGTCGTCACATGGCTGAAATCGCAAGCATCCGCCGCGCCGCTGTTATCCTGGCCGCGGGGCAGGGCACGCGCATGAAGTCGCCCCTACCGAAGGTGCTGCACCGGATCGGCGGGCGCACCATGCTCGATCGCGCCATCGACGCGGCCTATGAGGTTGGGTGCGAACGGGTGATCGTGGTGGTCGGCAACCATAGCCCGGCAGTCCGCGAGACGGCGACCAGGCGTGTGGGCGCAGAGAATATCGTGACGCAAGACCCGCCCATGGGCACGGCGCACGCGGTCAATGTGGCGCGTGAAGCCTTGGCCGGTTTTGATGGCAAGGTCATCATCACCTATGCCGACTCACCGCTGATGGCCGCCAAGGTGCTGGAGCCCGTGTTCGCGCTTGAGGCCGATATGGCTGTACTGGGCTTCGAGGCCGCCGATCCGGCCGCCTATGGCCGTCTGGTGCTGGAAGGTGATAAGCTCAACGCCATTGTCGAGATGCGCGAGTGCACGCCGGAACAGCTCAAGATCAAGGCCTGTAATTCGGGCGTCATTGCCTGTGACCGCGCCTTGCTGTTCTCGCTGCTGGCCGAAGTGAAGAATGAGAATTCCAAGGGCGAATATTACCTGACCGATATTGTCGGGCTGGCCCGCGCGCGTGACTTGCAGCCGCGGGTGACCATGGCTGAGGAAAACGAGGTGCTGGGCGCCAACGGACAGGCCGAACTGGCGGTGATCGAGAAGGTCTGGCAGAACGGCGTGCGCCGCGCCTTTATGGACAATGGCGTGCATATGCCGGCGCCGGAAACCGTTTTCTTTTCCTATGACACCGAGATCGCGCCGGGCGTAACCATTGAGCCGAACGTCGTCTTCGGCGAGGGCGT
Organism: Asticcacaulis benevestitus DSM 16100 = ATCC BAA-896; assembly: GCF_000376105.1. Lineage (GTDB taxonomy): Bacteria > Pseudomonadota > Alphaproteobacteria > Caulobacterales > Caulobacteraceae > Asticcacaulis > Asticcacaulis benevestitus. The sequence goes on along the minus strand of NZ_AQWM01000008.1, from coordinate 121,146 downwards.
GACGGTTGACACCGGCGCGGTGATCCGGGCGTTTTCGCATCTCGAAGGTGCTAGGGTCGGTAAGGGGGCGCTGATCGGTCCCTATGCCCGTTTGCGGCTTGGGGCGGAAATCGGCAAGGATGCGCATATCGGCAACTTCGTCGAGGTGAAAAACGTGACGATCGGCGAGGGCGCCAAGGCCAATCACCTCAGCTATCTTGGCGATGGCAGCGTGGGGGCTGGCTCTAATATTGGCGCAGGAACCATCTTCTGCAACTACGATGGCTATTTCAAATACAAGACCACTATCGGTGAGCGCGCCTTTATCGGTTCCAACACCTCGCTGGTGGCGCCGGTGACCATAGGTGATGGCGCGATGACTGGCTCCGGTTCGGTGATCACCGAGGACGTGGCGCCGGGGGCTCTGGCTTTTGAGCGCGCGCAACAGATTGAAAAGACGGGCTGGTCAACGGCCTTCCGTGAACGCAAGGCGGCTGAAAAGGCCGCCCAAAAGGGTAAAAAGTGATGACCGCTGACGAACAGAAGAAACAGGTGGGCGATGCTGCCGTCGCCTATGTCAAGGACGGTATGAAGGTGGGCCTGGGAACCGGCTCGACGGCGGCATGGTTTGTCAAGGCGGTGGCCGAACAGATCAAGGCCGGCATGAAACTGACCCTCGTCTCAACCTCGATCCAGACGACGCAATTGGCCGAAAGTCTGGGGTTGGTGATCAAGGACATCAATGATGTCGGGATGTTGGACCTGTGTGTTGATGGTGCAGATGAAGTAGGGCCTGGCCTGGCGCTGATCAAGGGCGGTGGTGCGGCCCTCCTGCGCGAGAAACTGATCTGGGAGCAGGCGAACTCATGCATTGTCATCGCCGACGCCGCCAAGCATGTGGCGACTTTAGGTAAGTTCGCTCTGCCGATCGAGGTCGAGCCCTTCGCCTGGAAGGGCACGGTCAACCGGATTTCCGACGTTCTGATCGAGTTCGACATCACCATGATGCCAAAGGCGCGTAAAAAAGGTGACGATTACTGGATTACCGATGGCGGCAACCTTATCTTCGACGTAGCGTGCGGGGCGATCCATGAGCCGGCGGGTTTGGCCAGTGCGTTGAAATCCCTGACCGGCGTGGTCGATCACGGCCTGTTCCTCGATCTGGCGGATGTCGCCCTGATTGGCGGACCGGACGGCGTGAAGGTCCTGCATCCGTAATTGTTATCGCGGGCGTTCCGCCGAAAGTATCGATATGACCAAGTACGACTACGATCTGTTTGTTATCGGCGCGGGTTCGGGCGGGGTTCGCGCGGCAAGGCTGGCGGCGCAACTGGGCCTCAAGGTGGCGGTCGCGGAGGAGGACCGTCCCGGCGGCACCTGCGTCCTGCGCGGCTGCGTGCCTAAGAAGTTCATGGTCTATGCCTCGGAAGTCTCCGAACAGGTGCATTATGCGCAGGGTTTCGGCTGGAAAGACGCCTCCACCGGCGCCTTCGACTGGAACAGTTTCCGCACCACCAACAATGCCGAACTGGATCGCCTGTCGCAGATCTATACCGCCAATCTGGTCAAGGCCGGCGTCGAGGTCATCGCTGCCCACGCCGCTTTCAAAGATGAGCATCACCTCATCCTGACCACGAAGCAGGGCGGGGAACGTGTTGTTTCGGCTAAAACTATCCTGATTGCGGTTGGCGGCTGGCCCTTCCTGCCGCAGCATTGCCCCGGCGTGGCCGAACACGGCCTTACCTCCAACGACATGTTCAATCTGCCGGAACTGCCGAAATCGCTGGCCATTGTCGGCGGCGGTTATATCGCGGTCGAATTCGCCGGTATCATGCATGGCCTGGGCGTTGACGTGACCCTGCTTTACCGCGGGCAGAAGATCCTGCGCGGCTTCGATGACGATGTGCGCGATCACCTGGCCAGCGAAATGGCCCTGCGTGGCATCAAGATCCGTACCCAGCTTGATCCGGTTCACCTCAAGAAAACTGACGAGGGGCAAAAAAGTCAGATGCTGATCACCATGAACGACGGCAGCACCATGCTGGCCGATCAGGTGCTCTATGCCTCCGGTCGCAAGCCGAAGACCGAAGGGCTCAACCTCGACGCCATAGGGATTACGCCCGACGTCCACGGCGCCATTCCGGTCGATTCTTTCTCGCGCACCAGCCACAAGCATATCTATGCCATCGGCGACGTCACCAACCGTATGAACCTGACGCCGGTCGCTATCCGTGAGGCGGTCGCCTTTGTCGAGACTGCCTTCAAGGATAACGCCACGGCCTATGACTACGAGAACATACCGACGGCGGTCTTCTCGCAGCCGCAGATCGGCACGGTCGGCCTGACCGAGGCGGAGGCCACGGAAAAGGGCATCGCCTACGATGTCTACCAGACGCGCTTCCGTTCAATGAAAACTGCCTTTATCGGTGGTGAAAGCCGCATCTATATGAAATTGATCGTCGATCAGAAAAGCGATGTCGTGCTGGGCGTCCATATCGTGGGCGGTGAGGCGGGCGAGATCATCCAGATTGCCGGTGTGGCCGTGAAGGCCAGGCTGACCAAGGCGCAATGGGATGCCACCTGCGCGGTCCACCCGACCGCGGCGGAAGAGCTAGTAACCCTGAAAGATAAGCGGGCCGTATGACCGAAGACAAAACTATGTGGCAGCGTGTCCGTGACAACTATACGGTATGGGTTCTGATCCTGGGACTGAGCCTGCTGGGTCTGTGGTCGTATGCGGCCGCAACCGGTCTGCCGGCTCTGCTGTTACTGATCGGCGCGCCTTTGCTGGGGCATCTGTTTCTTTCCAAAGGTTCGTGGAAGGCGTTCGCGCCGTTTACCATCACCACGGGGCTGCTGCTGCTGATCGCCTTTTTCCGTTCTGATTTCGTTGAGGCGGTGGCGCATGGCGTGCCCTTGGCCAAGGCCTATGCCGGCTCACAACTGGTCATTGACGGGCCGGTGACAATCGTCGTGCCGGCCATCATCTGGTGTCTGGCCTGGGCGATGATTTTCGCGGCGCGCTCGCTTGATGACCAACAGGCGCTCAAGGTCTTCCATATTTTCGCCTATGCTTTGCTGGTCCTGACCGCTGTGCAATTCATTGAAGCGATCAGCCAGTTCGGCCTGCGCCGCAGCCTGAGCGCGGCCTATTTTCACAGCCGCGACAACATGCTGATCGTTGGCATGTCGAATACCAACTGCGTGCTGCTGATGATGTTCTGGCCGTTCGCCCTTATGGAAATGACGCGCGGTCGTCCTGTTACTGTTGGCTTTATGGCTGTGGCGATCATCGCCGGTGCGCTGACCAGTGACAACAACGCACAGCTTATCGCATTGGTTGCTTCGGCCATCGTGTTTTTCTCGGTGAAATACTGGCCGCGCGCGCTGAAAGCGCTGGCGCCCGAACGTCTGGCGGCCTTTGTCAGCCTGATCCCCATGCTGCTGTTCCCGCTGTTTATTATGGCGATCATGCACAATGGTCTGGCCGAAAAGATCAAGACCGACATCCTGCCGTCGTGGGCGGCACGGATCGATATCTGGACCTTTACGGTCGAGCGCGCGCTGGAAACACCGATATGGGGGCTGGGCTACGAATCGTCACGGCACTTCGGCGCCACCATTCCGAACCATCCGCACAACATGGCCTTGCAAGCCTGGCTTGAACTGGGCATCCCCGGCCTGCTTGTGCTGGCGGCCTTCTGGTTCTGTCTGTTCTGGAGCATGAAGGCGACGGCGGAGGCCGAAGCGCCGCAAACCGATGTGCTGCGCTCGCTCGATGAAGCACCGCGCCCTATCGTTGAAGCCAGTCTTGTCACCCGCTTCCGCCCCTATCTGATGGCTCAGGCGACGTCGTTCCTGATCATCGGCACGGTCAGCTATGGTCTGTGGCGCGCCTGGGTTTATTGCCTAGGCGCCTTCGCTGTCACCGCCATGGTGTTGGCCATTCGTGCCGCTCGTCATAGTATAAAGTTACGAAATTAACTACAAGCCACGGACTTTACAGGGGAATTTCTTCGCCTATATATGTCTCAATGGGTTTCCGGTTGAGTTCAACCGGACGAAAGTATAAAAAGCGTTATGAAAAAGATTTGGTCCCCGAAAGACTGGCGCTCCATGCCAGCCCTGCATATGCCGAACGATTACCCGGATACGCAGGCCCTTGATGCTGTAGAAAGCGAATTGTCCCACCTGCCGCCGCTGGTCTTTGCCGGCGAGGCGCGTCGCCTGACGAGTGCGCTGGGCAAGGTGGCCGAAGGCAATGGCTTCCTGTTGCAAGGCGGGGATTGCGCTGAATCCTTTAAGGAATTCTCGGCGGACAATATCCGTGACAGCTTCCGCCTGATCCTGCAAATGGCCGTTATCCTGACGTTTGCCGGCGGCAAGCCGGTGGTCAAGGTTGGCCGTATCGCCGGTCAGTTCGGCAAGCCGCGTTCATCGGCGATCGAGACCATCGATGGCGTCACCCTGCCGTCGTATCGCGGTGACAACATCAACGGCATGGAGTTCACCGAAGAGGCGCGCATCCCTGATCCGCAGCGCCTGATCAAGGCTTACCACCAGTCATCAGCCACGCTGAACCTGCTGCGCGCCTTCGCGCAGGGCGGTTATGCCGATCTGTACAATATCCACAAATGGACGCTGGGCTTTGTGTCGGGTTCCCCGCAGGGTGAGCGTTACCGCGCTCTGGCCGACAAGATTTCCGAAACCCTGAGTTTCATGTCGGCCATCGGCATAACGCCTGATCGCCAGCCTGAAATTCGCCAGGTCGATTTCTTCACCTCGCACGAAGCCTTGCTGCTCAACTACGAGCAGGCCATGACCCGCGTCGATTCGACCAGTGGCGACTGGTACGACACCTCGGCCCACATGCTGTGGATCGGCGAGCGTACCCGTCAGCTTGATGGCGCCCACGTCAACTACATGAAGGGCATCAAGAACCCGATCGGCGTCAAGGCCGGCCCTACCATCGAGCCCGACGACCTGCTGCGACTGATCGATACGCTTAATCCGGAAGGTATTCCGGGGCGCCTGACCCTGATTGGCCGCTTCGGTTCCGACAAGGTCGCCGAACGCCTGCCGCGCCTGATGGCTGCCACCAAGAAGCACGGTTCGCCGGTTGTCTGGTCGATCGATCCGATGCACGGCAATGTCGTCAAGGCGAACAACGGCTACAAGACGCGCCCGTTCGACCGCATCCTGGGTGAGGTCCGTTCCTTCGTCGATATCGCGGCGTCGGAAGGCGTTCATCCGGGCGGTATGCACCTGGAAATGACCGGACAGAACGTGACGGAATGCACCGGCGGCGCCTTCGCGCTCTCGGAAGAGGATTTGCAGGATCGTTACCACACGCACTGCGATCCGCGCCTCAATGCCGATCAGGCGCTGGAACTGTCGTTCCTAGTCGCCGAGCGTCTGCACAGTCTGAAAACGGCCGCAACCAAGGCGGCTTGAGGTCGGAGACAAGATAGCCCGCAAGGTTCGCCTTGCGGGCTTTTTTACACCACAATATTGACCGTGGCACCTTTCTTCTTTTCCATCTCTTGACGAGCCTGTTCCTGCAGTTCGTCGGTCATCTGCTTCTGGATTGCGATGCGCTCTTCAGGCTTCATCGCGGCCAATTTCTCCTTGGTGATGCCGTGGCTGTTGAGCCAGGTACATTGCAACTTCTCGGCGGGCGACATCTTGAGGAACTTCATCAGGCTCGCCTCGGCTGTGTCGGAGGACGACGGCGCGATCTGGCTGAGCGGATCGCTGGTGGTGGAGGTCTTTGAGCTGGAGCCCATGTTGAAGGACACGGGCATGGTGAAGGAAGAACCGATCTGCATGGGGAAACTCCAAAGGGCAGGGCAAGCGTGAAGCTTTGCGGTTCTTCTGAACCTATGGACTTCCTGAACGCTGCAAGCGGCGTGCCAGACCAAAACGCTTAATCTTCAGATTGTTGCGCCGGTGAAATGTTGGTGCGCGGTATTTTTTGCACGGCAAGCCGGGTGTGTGCGCAAAAAATGCCGGTCGGAATGTCGTTGAGCGTGATCACAAAATCAGCTACAGAGCCGGCATGAAAACCCTGATCTACCGGATTGAGCCTCAAACGAGGGCGGCATTTGCCGCCCTTTATCGTCTGTCATGGCCGGTGATCATGTCGCGCCTCGGCTTTATGCTGATGGGGCTGATGGACACGCTGGTGGTCGGGCACTATTCGTCGGCCGAACTGGGCTATCATTCGCTGGCCTGGGCGCCGACGAGTATTTTTCTGGTCACCTCGATCGGTCTTCTGGTGGGGGTTCAGGTCAAGACGGCGCAGTTTGTCGGGGCAGGGGAGCCTGAGCGCATCGGCGCCACCTTCCAGCGCGCCGTGGTCTACGCCATTATCCTGGGCGTCGGTTCAATGGTGGCCCTGACACTTGGCGGTTCATGGATGCTGAACGCCGTGGTCCGTCCGGAACTGGCAGCCGGCGCAACCGGCCCCTTGCTGATCTTCGCGCTCAGCATGCCGTTTTACATGGTGGCGGTGGCGGTTTCGGAATTCCTCGAAGGCCTCGGCCGGACGCGCCCCGGCATGGTCTTCACCTGGGCCGGCAATGTCGTCAATGTCGCGCTGCTGTTCGTGCTGGTGCCCGGCGTGGTGACCATCCCCGGTATCGACAGCGACGGCGCCATGGGAGCGGCGATCTCGACCCTGGTCGCGCGTATGTTGGTGACGGTGGGATTGCTGATCTATCTGTTCCGTTTGAAGCAGGTCAAAAGCTTCCGCCTGCTCGGACGGCACGCACCGGACCCGCAAGGCGCGCGTGAGCAGCGTCAGGTTGGTTATGCGGCCGGAGCGTCCTATTTCATCGAGGTCGCGGCGTTTGCCGGCATGACCGTCTTCGCCGGCCGTATTTCGGAAACGGCGGTCGCGGTGTGGGCCATCGTGCTCAATTTCGCCAGCGTCGTTTTCATGGTGCCGATGGGACTGGCGATCGGTTGCTCGGTTCTGGTCGGGGGAGCCTATGGCGCTGGTGATCCTGCCGGCATTGCCCGCATGGGACGTGTCAGCTTCATCTCGGCGGGCGGATTCATGCTGGCCGTCTGCCTGACCGTGCTGATCGGCGCGCAGGCCATCGCCGCCGGTTATACCTCCGATCCGGCCCTGCTCGGCGGGGTGCAGGGCGCGCTTCTTCTGGCCTGTTTGTTCTTTGTGCCCGATGGCGTTCAGGTGGTCGGCGCTCAGGCTTTGCGTGCGCGTCATGACGTCCTGATTGCGCCGGTCCTGCACTATATCGCTTACGGGCTGATCATGCTGCCGATGGGCTACTGGCTTTCGCTGCACGTCGGGCTGGGCGTTCCCGGCCTGATCTATGCCTGCGCTTTGGCCAGTTGGTTGTCCGCCGTGCTGCTGGTTTCGCGTTTCCTGTGGCTCGACCGCCGCGCCAGGGCTATAACCGCCGAAACATAAACGGAGGTGCGACATGTTGGAAGACCTGCAAGGGAAGTGCGTTTTGATTACGGGCGCCAGCACGGGGATCGGCGGCGCCGCCGCACAAGGCTTCGCCCGACTGGGCGCGAAGGTGGCGCTCCATTACAACGCCAGCGAAGAGGCGGCGCAAAAGGTGGCCGATCTGATCCGCGCCGATGGTGGTGAGGTTCATTTGTTTCAGGCCGACCTCATGCAACCGGAAACCGCAGCCCCTCTGGTGCAAGAGGCGGCGCATAAACTCGGCGGGCTCGATATCCTGATCAACAATGCCGGCTCGCTGATGACGCGCACCCTGTTCCTCGATTGGGACGACGCGCTTTATGAGCGGGTCATGGCGCTGAATGTACGTGCGGTGATCCATGCCTCACAAGCTGTAGTGCCCTTTATGGAGGCGCGCGGCGGCGGATCCATCATCAATCTCGGCTCCATCGCTGGCAATAATGGCGGCGCGCCGGGTTCAGGGCTTTACGCCAGCGCCAAGGCGTTCGTGCATAATGTCACGCGCCATATGGCGAGCGATCTGGCGAAGAAAAATATCCGCGTCAACGCCATCGCACCGGGTGTCATCAAGACGCCGTTCCATGACCTGACGCCGCCGGAGCGGATGCTGGCCATGTTGAACAGCGTGCCGATGGGACGCTTAGGCGTGGCGGAGGACTGCGTCGGTCCGCTGGTGTTTCTGGCCTCCAACATGAGCGCCTATATGACTGGCCAGATCTTGCATGTGAATGGAGGGCAACTTATGCCGGCTTAGGTCATGTAGGGGAAACCACAGATTTCACAGATGAACACAGATTTAGAATAAGGCACACTGCATAGAGTGTTTCATGGCGAAGCGCCCAAGATGAATAATTACCACCTCGGTTCAGGTGCCGTTATGCATAGGCTCATCCACACACAGTGCCAATCTGTGTATATCTGTGGATTCCCTTTCCTTAAATCTGCCTTGGTGCAAGCAGGATCACGGCTGAGCCGGCCAGGCACAGCCGTGATTTTCCGAGCTTGAGCACGACCCGCAAGCTGTAGCAGCCGACGATTTCGGCGATGGCGGCGAGGATACAGAAGAGGAAAGGCTTAAACGCCCAGAATCCAGCCTTCTTCCTCAGAAGCGGTGGTGAGATCGGTTTCGCTCAAGGCTTTCGGTGCGGCGAAGAGGGCGGCGAGTTGTCCCTTATCGTCAGCCTCGGCCAGGGCCTGCGCCGCTAAGCGCACGCCGGTGGCGTCCTTGACCTCGCCGGCCTCGGCCGGGCCGTCATAGATGGCCGGATAAACCTCGGCGATCAGGGTGGAAACGCCTTCGAGCGCCTCTTCGGTGAGCGCACCGAAGCCGGTCTGGAACGGCCAGATTCTGGCCTTGTCACCGAAGGCCTCCGCCAGCGCCTTGATGGCGGGGATACCAAGCATGGTTTGACCGGCCACGACGCCGGCGCCGTGCATCTGCCACAGGCTCTTGGCGGCCTGCGCCTTTTTGTGTTGCTTACGCGCCTGGTCTTCGGTCAGGCGGAATTCGGGAAAATCGCCAATCGAGTCCGGCTTGAGGGTCGATAGCCACTTCTGTGAGTCGCTTTTCGGGCAGCCCCAGAAGGGGTAGGCTTCGTTGGTCATCAGGCGGTTCATCTTGGCAGCCACCTGAAAGCGGTTGTTCTTGTTGTCGGCCTTATCGACGATATTCTTTGCCAGAAACTCCCACATACCAGCCCAGGGCGCGCCCTTCAGTTGCAGACGCGCAGACGTGCCGCGCGGGAAACCGAGCGCGAAATCGAGCCCCAAAAAGATGCGGTCGCCGCGCTTGTGCAGGTCGGCGAGGATCGAGTTCAGCAGGGTGATGGCCTCGGCGCGCGTGGCGGGATTGTGCGACTGATAGGTCAGGCGGAAACGGATATCGCGCTTCATCACGCCGATCCATACCGAGGATTCGCCGGTCTTCTTGCCTTCCGCGGCGCTGTAATCGACAATGACGTAGGCACCAAAAAGACGTGACACGGGCGGTCTCCAGACTGACGGCCCTCAGAAGCCGTATAAACGCCATGCTCTTAACGCGAATGCGAGAGGCAAAAAAGCGCTTTGTGCTCTGATCACGCGGCTTTGCACACTTTATCTTTTTTAAAGTGTATTCCTTTTTGGCGCCAAAGTGGTCTAAGCAGTTAGCCTATAAGGTTTTCGATGGCACAAGAGGTTGTTATGGCCAAGGTTTTGCGAGTGGGCGTGGCGGGCGCGGGCGTTTTCGGCGGCTATCATACCAATAAATACAAGCAGGCCGCAGATGTAGACTTTGTGGGCATATATGACCTCGAGAAGAGCCGCGCCGAAGCCGCTGCCGCACCCCACGGTGTTAAGGCGTTTGGTGGCGATGAACTGGCCGACTTTCTGGCGGCCATCGATACCGTCACCATCGCCACGCCCGCCTTTGCCCATGCCGCGGTCGCGCTGAAAGCACTGGAGGCCGGCGTGCATGTCTATAGCGAAAAGCCTCTGGCCATCACGACCGAAGACGGCGAGGCTATGGTCGATCGGGCGAAAGCCAAGGGCCTGATCCTGGCCTGCGGCCATCAGGAACGCGCCGTCTTTGAAGCCATGGGGCTGTATGATGTGCCTGAGCGGCCGCTGCTGTTGGAAGCCGTGCGCAACGGTACGGCCTCAACGCGCAATCTCGATGTGTCGGTGGTGCTCGACCTGATGATCCACGATCTCGATCTGGCGCTTACTCTGGCGGGTGTTGAGGCCGGGGGGCTTAAGACCAGCGCGAAATATCGCACGGATGAGGGCTATAAGGCTGTGGGCGCCGATGAGGTCAAGGCCTCGGTCGAATTCGAAAACGGCATGAGAGCAACCTTTGCCGCCTCACGCATGGCTGAAGCGCGCGAGCGGACCATGCGCATTGTTTATCCGAGCGGTGAGGTGGTGATCGACCTCTTGAACCGCAAGTTTGAGAACACGACGCCCTTTAACCTCAATTCTGATTTCGCCGAAGCCGATATCGCCAAGGATCCGCTCGGCACCAGTGTGTTCCGTTTCCTGGATACAGTTCGCGGCGTGCGCCAACGGCCCCTATGCGCTGGCGATGAGGCCCTGAAGGCGCTCCGTCTGGCTCTGGCTATTGATGCCGACGTAGCGGAAGATCAGGAAAGCTAGTTCGACTGGCCTTTAAAGATAATCCCGAAGGCCAGAACGGCGAAGCCGCCGGTCATTAGCCAGTACTGGTATTCGCTTAATTGGGGAATGGCATAAAAATGGCCGATCAGGCTGGCCATGACCAGCGCCACAGCTATGAAAAACAACAACAAAGTGAAAGCTGACACCTTCATAGCCGACGCGAACCCACCCACCTGAATTTTTCAGATCCCATTGCCTGATACGCTGCACTCTAAGCGCATTTGTTCAAACAATTGTGATAAGATCAACGAAAAATTAGCCAAGTTTCAGATTGCCAGCGGTCGCGATGACAATTTTATCGCAGACGAGGTATGAATATCTCCTTTAGATAGCGCGACCGGTAAAAAGCAACTCGTGCAGAACGGTTACCGCCGAGTATAACGACACGGCCATCAGCATACGGGCGACGCCGAGTTCTTCCGGGGCGAAGGCGGTGCGCCCCTCAATGATCGACACGAACGGGATGATCGAGGTGCGGCGTTTGATCGATTCATAGACATCGCCCATCAGGGCCAGGCGCTTGCGATCAATATTGTTGGCGCCAAGCGCGCACAGGGCCAGCATAGAGCTGAAAAAGATCCACGCCGCCAGATTGCCGTTGCAGACGATATGCGTCAGGGCCCACACGCCGATCCCTGCCAGAACCGGATGACGCGATACGCGAACAATACCGTAGATGCTTTTGTCGGGCAGCTTGTGCAGGGCCAGCAGATTTGTGGGGGAAGGCGTGGTCAGGCCGCCGATCACCAGCAGGAAGGCGAAGAAGTTGCCGAACAGGCCGGCGATACGCAGGAAGGGGCCGGATTTCCACAGCACCACATTCATCGGATCGCCCAGCGCAATGCCAAACGCAATGCACATCCACACCAGTCCGCCGATCGAGAACAGCGAAAACAGGATGTAGTAGGCCACACCGCCGATCTTGGCGATGATCTGTTCCTTCATCGACGTGCCGCTGATCATCAGATGGATGCAGAGGAAAAAAGCGCACGCAAGTGCCAGGGTCCACATGGTTGTCTCCGGGACGTCGAATCTAAACTCCGATTAGCATAGCGGCGAGCGCCTGGCCAAGCGATGGCTAAATATAAGGAATCATAGGCGCGTTGAGCACATCGCCTTCTGGCTTTTTGGCGGGCGAAGGCGCCGATGTGGTGGCTGCCGGCGGGGGGACGACAGGCGCTGCCGTCGCTGCCATGAAAGGCGGCGGTGATGGAGGCGGGGCGCTGGCTGGCGGCGCCTTCGGCGCAGGTGCGGCGGCGGTGCGGCGCAGGACGGCTTCGACATGATAAAACCACTTGCGCGCATTGTTCATGGCGGCGCGCGGCCCTTCGGCGCGGGCGGTCAGGTTGTCATGCGGGTCCCAAAGCACCAGTTCGAAATCCGGATCGGCCGGATCGTCGAAGATCAGGCGCATGGTGACGCGGTTGACCACCGGCGCGATATCATCAAGCATTTTGTGCGGACCTGAACGCAGTACGCGGCCGATGATGCGATCGTCAACGAAGATTTCGATGCCGAGCAGGTCGTGCATGGTGTAGGGCTTTTGCGGGATCTTGCCGAAATTTCGTACGATGATGACGCGGTTGCCATCATAGGAACTGGCGGCGGCGGCCTTGCGCACAGGCTCCAGAGCCACAACGTCGGCCTTGTACGTGCGACCATCCGGATCGGTCAGGCCTTCGCGCAATTCGTCTTCCAGTTTTTTCGGCTGCTCGACACGCGAATCGTAGATGCGATACAGCACAAGCAGTATGGCTAGCGCTGCTGCGGAGAGAATGATGATTGTCGGCAGGTAGGTCGGCAAGGCGGAAACCCGGGGCAATGTTCAAAAGTACGAATGGGAAGTTAACCACGATTTCCGGATGGCGTTAAGGCTTAAGCGCCCGACTTAGTACTTTTCGTTGTCGTAAGTGTCGTTTTGGTCATCGTCATCCCATGGCGGGGGAATTGTCGGCGCCTTGGTCGCGCGTTTGGGCGCCTCGTGTGCTATGGCCACCTCGGTCTCTTCCGGAGGGTAGGGCGAGGGGCCAGGCATCCGCTTTATCACCGCATCGATATGCGACAGCCATTTGCGACCGATCCGCACGGCTTCCGCCGCCGTCTTGGCGTGGACCGGATTGTGGCTGATGTCGCCGTAGAGGTTGAGTTCAAATTCCGGCGTCTGCACATCATCGAACATCAGGCGCAGCGTAACCTTCGAGGCCTGAGCGTGGGTCTCGTTGAGGACCTTGCGGCTTTCACCCTTTTGCGCCCGTGCGACGACGCGCTCATCGACGATCAGCTCGGCGCCTTCAATCTCGTCGAACGCGAAAACCAGGCCTTGCGCGCCGGTCTTCCACATGATGGCCAGATCGCCGTTGGTGAAGTCGAGACCAGCCGCTTTCTGTCCGCCCAAGTCATAGATGATGGCATCGGCGACCTTGCCGAGAGCGGCATTCAGCGCGCGGGCAAGGCGGCGCGAGGCCTCGAACCACCACATCAGCCCGGAGGCGATCAGGGTTAGCCCGATGCCGGCAAAGAGGAAATACAAAAGGATACGTGCGGCATGGGCCATAGGAGATCACGCCTGATTATAGCTAATGAACCCTTAGTATGGTTGCCGACGGTTAAGATTTTGTTGTTAATTCAACGACAACGGGCACGTGATCGGACGGTTTAGCCTCATCGTGCGTCATGCCGCGTGCATCCTTGTGGATGACCAGATCAAACAGGCGGTCGGCGGCCTGCGGCGACAGCAGGTGATGGTCGATGCGGATGCCTTCATTTTTCGGCCAGGCGCCGGCCTGATAGTCCCAGAACGTATAGCGGTTGCCCTCGGGCGTCCCAGAAACGTTTAATTGGGCTTCGAAAGCATCAGTATAACCCAGGTTTTTCAGGCCCTGATAGGCGTGGCGCACGGCCGGCTGATAGAGGGCGTCATTGAGCCAGGGCGCTTCTTTCCATAGATCATCTTTTGTCGGTATAATATTGAAATCACCGGCTAAAATGGTCATTTCCTCAAGCGTCAGAAGATACTCAGCGCGGGCGCGCAGACGCTCCAGCCACCGCAGCTTGTAAGCATATTTGTCGGTGGCGATGGGGTTGCCGTTCGGCAGATAGAGGCAGCCGAAACGCACAGGCTTCGGTGCCTCGATTACGGCCTCGATATAGCGCGCGTGATCATCCTCTTCGTCGTCCAGACCCTTTCGGACATCACTGATCGGATATTTCGAAAGGATAGCGACGCCGTTATAGGATTTCTGGCCATGGACGGCGCAATTATAGCCAAGTGATTCAAAGGCTTCGACAGGGAATTTCTCATCGATGCATTTGATTTCCTGCAGACCGCAGACATCGGGCTGGACGGCGTGAAACCACTCCAGCAGAAGCGGCAGGCGGGCATTGACGGAGTTGACATTCCAGGTGGCTATTTTCATGCCGACAGTTTTAGAATGGCCGTCGGATTCGGGCAAGGCTCTTAAAGCGCGAAGCTCGTACCGCAACCGCAGGAAGCGACCGCCAGAGGATTGAGGATCTTGAACTGCGAACCGACCAGTTCCTCGACATAATCAATGATCGAGCCAGCCATCAAAGGCGCCGAAATCTCATCGACCAAGGCGGTGGCACCATCATAGCTGATGGCGCTTTCATCGGGATTGGCCGTATCGGTCAGATCGAGCACATACTGGAAGCCCGAACATCCGCCGCCTTCGACCAGCACGCGCAGCATGACAGGGTGGCCGGCTTCCTGGCTCAGGGCGTTCAGGTGTTTCGCGGCGGAGGCGGTGAGGGAGATATTGTGGCTCATGCCGTGAATATGGGCGCATTTGCCGAGAAAATCAGCCCCTTACCTAGAAAAAGAGCGGATTTTTTAGGAAAATCAGTTTAGCCAAGGGGGTGAATTGAAAGAAAGACCGACGATGAAACCCTTGGCCAGCTTTGCTTCCAATGTCGACAAGAGCCTCGGCCGGCTGCATCCGGAACTGGAGTCCCCGACGCGCACGGCCTATGCCCGCGATCGCGACCGCATCATCCATTCGACTGCTTTTCGTCGTCTGAAAGGCAAGACGCAGGTTTTTGTGGCCAATGAAGGCGACTATTTCCGCACCCGCCTGACCCATTCGCTCGAAGTGGCGCAGATCGCCCGCTCTCTGGCCCATTCTCTGGCGCTTGACGAAGACCTTGCCGAAACCATCGCCTTGTCACACGATCTGGGGCATCCGCCCTTCGGTCACGCCGGCGAGGATCAACTCCACGCCAGCATGGCGCCGTGGGGCGGCTTCGATCACAATGTCCAGACCTTCCGCGTTATCACGCGCCTTGAAGTGCGTTATCCGGCCTTCGATGGCCTTAACCTGACATGGGAAACCCTCGAAGGCATCATCAAGCACAATGGCCCGGTCAGCCACCACATGCAGGAGCCATCGTGGAAATCCATCGTTGATTTCAACGCCCAGTGGGATCTGCGCACTGACACCTTCGCCTCAATGGAGGCTCAGTGCGCCGCCATTGCCGACGACATCGCCTATAACAATCACGATGTCGATGACGGTTTGCGCGCTGAGCTTTTCAGCATCGATGACCTGATGCAGGTGCCGCTGATCGGCCCGGCGCTGGCTTCGGTGCAGAAGGACTGGCCCACCATCGACAGCCGAATGTTACGGCTCGAAGGTGTGCGCCGGATGATCGGTACGATGATGAGCGATGTGCTGACGGAGACGGAGCGCCGTCTGAAAGCGGATGATATCGTGACGGACGAGGATGTTCGCGTGGCAAAGCGCCCAATGGTGGCGTTTTCCAAATCGGTTTATGACGACCTGTCGCGTCTGCGCGGCTTTCTTTTTGAGCGCATGTACAAGCATTACAGGCTCAATCGCACGCGCAGCCACGCCAAGCGCACGCTCAATGAGATGTTCAACCTATTTATGACTGAGCCGGACACTCTGCCGACCGAATGGTTCCAGCGCGTGTGTTCGAAGGATACGGAAACGGCGCGGGCGCGGGTGATCTGTGACTACATCGCCGGCATGACCGACGCCTTCGCCATCGAAGAACAGCGTCGTTTGTTTTCGATTGGCGGCTGACGGGGCGGTTAACGCACGGCTTTCTTCGCCAGGAACATGGCGGCGTCGGCCTCGCTGACCCAGGCTTCGGCAGAGGCCTGTGCGGCATAGGCGCGGACACCAAACGAGCCGCCGACCTTGAGGTAGAGGCCCGCGTGCTCGAACGTGCCCATCATCAGTTCGGCTTCCAGCTTCATGGCCTTGATCCGCGCCGATTTCAGGTCGGCGTGGCGCAACAGGATGGCGAATTCGTCACCGCCCATCCGGCCGACGCTGTCACCTTCCCGGACGCTGCCATTGAGCGCTTCGGCGACATATATAAGCGCGGCATCGCCGGCGGCATGGCCGTAAGCGTCATTGATGCTCTTGAAACCATCCATATCGAGATAGATCAGGCAGGCCTCCTCGCCATAACGTCGGCAATCGGCCATGGCGCGATGAACTTCGCGCAGAAAGGCGCGGCGGTTGAGGGTAGGGGTCAGCGCGTCGCTGTCGGCCTGGCCTTGTGCGGTTCGCAGGTGAAGCGCTTGCTCGTGAAGTTGTTCGCGCAACGCTTCATTATCCTGCATCAACGAGTCGATCAGGGCGCGCGCTGCGGCTGGCCAGTCGTCTTGCGCTACCAGCGAAGAAGGCGAGACTTTCGGCGCATCAACCGGCACAAAGGCGGCCTCAGTGACATGCGAGGTCTCGAAAACCTCCTTCGGTAATCGGGTCTCGCTCTGCGCAGTGCTCAGCGCATAAACATTATCGGCGTGAAAGGGGCTGGGAGGGGGGCTTGCCGGATCGGGATTGGTCTCAAAATAGTGCGCGAGCAGGCTCTGCATCGACGCGGTCGTGGCGCGCGCAGGCTTCTCCGCCGCATCGCGTGCGTCGGCCATCATGCTAGGCTGGGTGCCTGGCTGGTCGTCCGTCGTGTACAGGTGCGAGTCGAGTCCCATTATGCCCTTATGGCTTCCGGTAAATTTTCTTATATTCGAAGCGGTCATGAAGGCCTGTATGAAAGCACGGAAGCGCGCCTTGTGCAATGCGGCGGGCCTTATAATCAATAGTTAACGCACACCTTACCTGTGGGGCGTCTTACGCTACATGGGGAGCAATTGTGGTCTTTTTCGGGGATAAATAATAAGGATTTACGGTTAAGGGGAGGGGCTTGCACTCACTGGGCTTCTGACTATACTCCGCGCCTTTCCGAAAGGCCCCTTAGAGATCAGGACTTAGACACACAATGGCCGATACGCCGCAGGTTGCCATCATAATGGGATCACGCTCCGACTGGGGGGTGATGAAGGCCGCCGCGACCGCGCTCGATCAGTTGGGCGTCTCCTATATCTCGCGCGTCGTCTCGGCGCACCGCACGCCGCAGCGGCTCTATGAATTCGCTACCGGCGCAAAAGCCGCTGGTTATAAGGTGATCATCGCCGGTGCCGGAGGTGCTGCGCATCTGCCGGGCATGACGGCCTCCATGACCACCCTGCCGGTGCTGGGCGTGCCGGTGCCGGTGCGCGATGGCCTCAAGGGCATCGATTCGCTTTTGTCGATCGTGCAGATGCCGGGCGGTGTGCCCGTCGGCACGCTGGCGGTCGGCGAGGCCGGCGCCAAGAACGCGGGGCTTTTAGCGGCACAGATTTTGGCACTGAATGATCCGGCCCTGAGTGAGCGCATCGAAGCTCTGCGTCAGGCCCAGACCGACAGCGTTCCTGACACAGTAGAAGACTAATATGCTTAAAGCTCCCCTGCCGCTTGGCAGCACGATCGGTATTCTTGGTGACGGCCAGTTGGGCCGCATGTTGTCGCAAGCCGCCTCGCGCCTCGGCTTCAAGGTGGTGACCTTCGGGCCGGATGTTGGCTCCCCCGCCGCGCAGGTGTCGCTGGCCTCCAAGGTGGCGGCCTATACCGACGAGGCCGTGCTAGAACGTCTGGCCGAAAGCTGCGATGTCATTACGTTCGAGTTCGAGAACGTCCCCGCCGCCAGCCTCGATTTCCTGACCGGCAAGGGCGCCGTGGTCGCGCCATCGTCCAAGGCGTTGCGCATCACGCAGGACCGCGTTCTGGAAAAGACCTTTGCGCGTGAAGCCGGTATCGATACGGTCGATTTCTTCGAGATCAATTCGCTAGCCGATCTGGAAGCTGCCATGCAGGCCTCCCCGACGCCGGAAGCCCTGCTGAAAACCCGCCGTGAAGGCTATGACGGCAAGGGACAGATCTGGGTGCGTTCGCCCGACGAGGTCGACACCGCCTATGCCTCGCTCGGTGGCCGCCCGTCGATTCTGGAGGCCAAGGCCAGTTTCACCCGCGAGATATCGGTGGTGGCGGCACGTGGCTGGAACGGCGAGATCAGGATCTTCCCGATTGGTCAGAACCACCATGTCGGCGGTATCCTGTCCACCACCCTGGCGCCGGCGCAGGTGTCCGAAGTGGTGACTGCCAAGGCGTTTGAGATCGCCCGCAAGGTGCTGGAAGGGCTCGACTATGTCGGCGTCCTGGCGGTGGAACTCTTCGTGCTGCCGGGTGATGAACTTGTGCTCAACGAGATTGCGCCGCGCGTTCATAATTCAGGCCACTGGACCCAGGATGGCTGCACATGCGATCAGTTTGAGCAGCATATCCGCGCCGTTGTGGGCTGGCCGCTCGGTGATACTTCGGCGCGTTGCACGGTCGAGATGACCAACCTGTTGGGGCCGGATATCCTGAACTGGCCGCAACTCGCCGCCGAACCGCAGTCGCGTCTTTATGTTTATGGCAAGGATGAGCCGCGGGTCGGGCGCAAGATGGGCCACATTAACCGCATAAAATAGTGGGCTTCTCGCACTTGCGAATTGCACCTTGCAAAAAAACGAGGCAGAGAGTCCTCATAAACAAAAAGGAAATCTCCATGCATATCGTGACCCTGACCTATAAGGTCCCCAATGACGAAGTCGATCGCCACCTTGAAGCCCACATGGCGTGGCTCAAGGAAGGCTATGCCGCTGGCACCTTCCTGGCGGCTGGCCGCCGCGTCCCGCGCACCGGTGGCATGATCTTCGCTGCCGGCAGCCGCGATGAACTGGAAGCCATGATGAAGCGCGATCCGTTCAATGTGAACGGTGTCGCCGACTACACTATCGCCGAGGTCAATATCACCTCGACCGCCGACGGGCTGGACAGCCTGAAAGGCTAAGTTGAATAAGGCCCCGCCAGTGATCTGGCGGGGCCTTTTCCTTACATCGTCATGCCAGGTGACATGGGATGGAGTTTGAATTGAAGAAAGGCGACTGTGCCGTTCGGATGGTCGCCATAGATGGGTTTCAGCGCATCGGGCACCGTGTTGAACTGGCGCACCAGCCCAAGGCCCAGGGTCATGTCGTGGCCGAGGTTGAAGGTGCGAATGGCGCCGATCTCGGTCTTGGCCACCCAGTAGGCGCTGTCGTGCACCAGTTCATTATTGTAGACGCGCTCATAGCGGCCTAGCGCCATCCACTTGTCATTGAATTTGAACGTGTTCTCAAACAGATAGGCCTCGGTCGGCTTGTCCGTGCTGTGCTCGACCTCTTTATAGCCATAGGCGAGGGTAGAATACAGTGTTCCAGCCTTGAAGGGCTGGTTGTAGTCGAAGCTTACGGAGCGCCGTTGCACGTTTTCCTCGGGCGCCAGTTGCTCCGGACTGACCTGACGCGCCCATGAGGTTTGCGCGTTCAGGCGATCATTGACCGCCCATGTCAGGCGTAACGCGGTCGAGTTGAGATCCGGCGTTTCCAGGTCATAACGGTGCTGATCTGGCTCGCGGCCGGTGAACTGCGTCACCTCGATCTGGAGCGGCCCCCTGGCGAAGCCGGCTGTCACGACGCCCATGCTGATATGGCCGGAATCGAGCCAGTGGTGCGAGATCGGCGCGGTCGGGAAGTTTTCGCCCGAAGCGCGGTGCATGAAAGCGGTCGGGCCAAAGCCGTATTCGCCCGGCCAGCCGACCAGAACGAAGCCCCTGGTGTCGGCGTCGAAGCGATGCGTAACCTTGGCCGTCATCCCCATGAAAAGATCATGCGGATGCTGGGCGTCGGTCAGATGATGAACACCATCCGCGGTTTCACCGGTCTGGAGCAGCAGGGGGTAGCCGCTCTTGCCCATGAAAGCGTCGGGCGACAGCATGAGCTGCAGATCGAGATCGGTACTGTCATTGAGGGCGCGGCCGGCCATGACCATGAACATGCCCTCGGCGAAGGCCTTGGAGCTGCCGCGTGGGCCTTCCTGATCGTCGGCCACGAAGTTCAGCACGGCGTGTGTCATGATGTTCCAGCCGGACTTCGGCGGGCTCATATCCATGCCTGGCATGTCGTGACTTGGCATATCGTGACTTGGCAAATCGTGACTTGGCAAATCGTGACTTGGCATGTCGTGACCTGACATGTCCATGCCGGACATATCGTGGCCAGAATGGTCTTGAGTTGTTTGGACGGTTGTTTGAGCAAATGTGGGGGCAGCGCTCAGCGCCAGTAGCGCCGCGAGCGATGCGGTCGTGAAATGGGACATGATGTCTCCTGAAAATATGATGGGAAAGGGGCTCAGACCATCAGGCGATTTTCGGGGGACGCGGCTCCAGTCGGGCTGGGAGGTTGATCAGCGGTGCGGCAGGCTCAGGCGTCAGGCGCGCGCTTACAAACGGACGTGACAACAGGGCTATAGCTTCGGCAACTGCTGGCAGGGTGGGTTGGCTGCAACAGGGCATCACGCTCTGCGGCGACGGCGTGGCAGGCTTGTGGTCCATATCCATGCCGGCCATGCTCTCCATATGGCAGGGCATGGGGGCTGCGTCCTCTGCCATGGCGGGCATGGCGCTGGTGGCTGTCAGGGAGAACAGCAGCCAGACGCAGGCCCACATCCCGGCAAGGAGGACGCGCAGGTGCTTCATGGCGTGGCGTCGGCCGTCGTACGACCAAAGCGCAGGCGGCCGAGTGAACGCGCCAGGTTGAGAATGATCTCTTCCGGTTTGGCGGGGAGCTTGGCCTTGAACTTCTCGAATTCCATAACCTGACCGATATTGCGATTGATCTGCTCAAGCTGGGCTTCGCGGCCACGGCTGAGGCGCGTCACCATCGCCGTGGTCAGGATGCCGCTGACGATCATGCGCTTGGAATAGTGATTCTCGTCGAGCGCCTTGTCTCCGGCCAGGCGCCAGATGATATCGGCAGTTTCCCACAGCAGGCGGTGATAGAGCGCGGCGTGCTGGGGCAGGGCGAAGAAGCCCATCAGGCGCGAGGCCAGTTTTTCGTGACGCGCCGCTTCATCGAGGCGCAGATTGAGCAGGAAGCCGATCTTGTCACGAATCTTCAGGGTACACAGTGATTCGGCGGTGGCGTCGCTGAGCAGGACGGCATCGTGTTCGCGCCAGAGAATCGCGGCGATATCGGCGGCGCCGTGCGGAGCGGTCAGGTCGCGCTCGCCTGCGCTAAGGCTTAAGCTGCGCGCGCCGGCCTCGACCGACATGCGGTTCAGGCCCAATTCGGGCACAAAACCCGCTACGGCATGGGCCAGGCGGATTTCAGCGGCTTTCAGATGGGGCAGGGGCGCAGCACTTGTCATGAGGCTTACAATAGGCGCTATATGGGCGCACGCCAAGGGGCTGGCTGGTAACAAAATGTCGCATGTGCGAACGGCTTTAAAGCCCGGGCATCGGCGGGAAGAATAAAAAAACAGCGAGAAAAACCCTTTTCAAGCGGGGTTCGGCTGGACATCCGGCATCGCCTCATGTATGGCCATGACCGATCTTCCTGCAGGCCTTCGGTTTGCGGGCACAGTTTTCTTTTTCACTATTGGCTGACGGGCCTACGCTACGGCGCTGGCGTTCCCCATCATCAGTCTACGAACCCTGAATGGAGAGATACCTTTTGGTACAGATTTTTGTCCGTGACAACAACGTCGATCAGGCTCTGAAGGCCCTGAAGAAGAAGATGCAGCGTGAAGGCTCCTTCCGCGAAATGAAGCGCCACGTTCATTACGAAAAGCCTTCCGAGAAGCGCGCCCGTCAGCAGGCTGAAGCCGTGCGCCGCGCCCGCAAGCTGGCTCGCAAGCGTCTGCAGCGTGAAGGCGGTCTGCCCGCTTCGCCGCCGCGTCCGGCCCGCGCTTAAGTTTGTTGCGGCAAGGCTTAAGGCGTTGCCCTCATCAAATGACAAGATATAAGAGCGCTGAAGGCATGGCTTTCAGCGCTTTTTGCTGTGCTTAAAGGATACATGTGCAATGGCCATCAGCCCCCACGATCATTCCGAATTGCCCGATCCTGCTGATCTCGGCATCCTGACCACGGCCATGCCGGCCGACACCAACCCTTCTGGCGATATTTTCGGCGGCTGGCTGATGTCACAGATGGACCTTGCGGCGGGCAATATCGCGGCGCGACTGTCGAAAGGCCGTGTCGCCACCATCGCGGTCGATGGCATGGTCTTCCTGACGCCGGTGCAGGTGGGAGACGAGGTGACGGTCTATGCCAAGGTTATCTCGGTCGGACGCACCTCGATGAAGATGAAGGTGGACGCTTACCGCCGTCCGCGCGAAGGCGAGGAAAAGACCCGTGTCACCGAAGGTATTTTCACCTTTGTCGGTATCGATGATTTCGGCAAACCCCGTCCGGTTAGGGCCTAAGCGCGGTCGTGGCGCGTCGGAATTCGTCCGAAAACTGTCTTTGCCAAGCGGGTTGAGATTGTGTTAACACTGTGACGATAGCCCTTTGCCATCCTGTACGGATGTTAGGGTGATATCGCGGATGTAGGGGTTATCTGCCATGGCGAAATCGTCGTTTACAGACCGTTTTCAGGATTGGCTCAGCGAGTGGGACGACGCCAAGACCCGCCAGGTTCTGGTCGTGGTGCTGGCGGTATTGTCCGGCCTGCTGATCGGTATGCTGGTCTATACGATCGCCAAATATGTGCTCGATCAGATGTTCCCGTTCCCGCCCGGTATCTACATGGTAGATGCCGAGCAAAAGGCCGAACTGATGAAGACGGTGGCATCGCAGGTCTTTATCATCATCCCGCTAACCTGGGTGGTCGGCACGCTGGTCGGTGGCTATTTTTCCGTCGTCATGGGCAAGATTGGCCAGTTTCCCGCCTGGATCGCCGGTATCCTGCTGACCGCCTATTTCTGGATCGACCTGCTGCACCTGCCGAACAACACGACGCTGTTCCTGCTTTGCCCGGTGCTGGCCGGCATTTGCGCCTTCGCAGGCGGCTGGCTCGGCATGTACATGGTGGCGCAGAAATCCGTGAAGGCCCAGGCCCAGGTTTAATGGCCCAGGTTTAATGGCTCAGGCTTAAGGCCTACTTCGGTGGCGTATCGAAGTGCGCGATGCTGGGCGTGGCGCTGAGCTTGATATGCGTCGCGCCAGCCATCTGTGACGGTACAAAATAGGGCGTGCCTGCCGGATATTCGCCAGCCTGTGCGGTGCGCGGCAGGGGCTTCTTTTGCCCGTTGGCGAAGTCGACCTCACCATTACCACCGCCGATGAAATAGACACGATCAAGCTTCGGCAGCATCAGGGCCAGAGGCCCCGCGATCTGGCTTGTGGCCGCATTACCCTGCTTGATGCCGGTGGCTAAGCCTGCAGCGTCATAGGTTTGGCTGTTCGGTTGGGTGGAGTAGGGGTGGATTTTGATACCCACACCGGCGCCTTCGGGACCGCTGATCTTGATCGTGGCGCCACTGTT
Source organism: Asticcacaulis benevestitus DSM 16100 = ATCC BAA-896 (assembly GCF_000376105.1). Taxonomy (GTDB): domain Bacteria; phylum Pseudomonadota; class Alphaproteobacteria; order Caulobacterales; family Caulobacteraceae; genus Asticcacaulis; species Asticcacaulis benevestitus. The sequence continues at coordinate 97,843 of NZ_AQWM01000008.1, read as the reverse complement.
CAACTGTTCGCGCGTCGGCAAGGGGCTCAGGCGGCCGCCCGCGCCGATCTGGATCGGCGTCGTCTTGCCAGCATGGGTCAGGGTGACATGCACCTTCGAGGGATCTGTGCGCTTGATACGCAGGGCGTAGTAAAGATTGACCTGGCTGCGTTGGGCGGCCGGCATATTCAGGAAAGCCTTATAGCCCGGAAAAACGTCGGAAGCGGCGGCCGTCTGTGTGGTGATACCGTTGGCGGTGACCGGCGGTGGCGCGGCCATGGCGGGCACACCAGCGCCCAGCAGGCTGAGCGAGAGCGCAAGGCCAGCGGATTTCGACAGGTTTTTCAAAAGCTTGGACATCGTTACCATCATCATCTTGCTATGACCTCTATCATAACCTGCCCGAGTATAAAAAGTTAAGGCTGAATGGGGCCTGAACGGGGTCACGGCTTGGCCTCGATCAGCAGTTTCGACGGCATTGCGTCGAAGCTGACGCTCGCCGCCGTGGGCCATTCCGCCGGCACATAGCTGATATGGGCCGGATGATAAACGCCCTTTTTGTCCTTCGTCGCGCCGATCAGGCCAAGGGCCCGGGTCGAGCCATCGGCCAATTTGACCTGTCCGGTGCTGACGCCGCGTATCTCGATGCGATCGAATGTCGGCAGGGCCATGGCCATCAGACCGGCCACCTTCTTTGAGCCTTTCAGCGCCTGCGTCACCGAGAGTGCCAGCGCCTTGGCGTCCATGGTCTGCGCCGGGGCCTGAGTGGGCAGGAGATCAAGCGCCACGCCGAACTTGACCCCGGCGGGGCGGCTATAGGTCAGTTTGCCCTTGAGTTGCGCGACGGTCGGCAGGGGCGCCAGATAGCCCTGAGCGTTCGGCACGATCTTCGCGCCATCCTGCAGGATCAGGGAAACCTGTTCGGCCTTGCCACCCTGCACCATCATCGTATAGGCCAGCCGAAAATGACTGCGCTCGGCCGCTGGCAGGCTGTAATAGTTGCTCAGGAAGGGAAACAGTTTCTCGGCCGGAACGCTTTTGCTTTCCGTCTCGGCGAAGGCGGCAGGCGCCAAGGCCAGAAAGGCGGCGGCGGTGGCGAGCAAGGCGCGACGGTGCATGAAATTTTCCCCAGATGATAGCAGGGACATAATCAGGTCATTGTGCAAAATTTAAGGCGCAACGAAGACCGTTGCGCCTTAAATTTCATAGATCTAGCAGCGACTACAGCCCTTTGACGATGCCTTCGACCATTTTCTTGGCATCGCCGAACAGCATCATGGTGTTGTCCTTGAAGAACAGCTCGTTTTCGACACCCGCATAGCCGGCCGACATGCCGCGCTTGATGAAGAGGATGGTGCGGGCCTTTTCGACTTCCAGGATAGGCATACCGAATATGGCCGAGGTCGGGTCGGTCTTGGCCGCCGGGTTGGTCACATCGTTGGCGCCGATGACGAAGGCCACGTCCGCCGTGGCGAACTCCGAATTTATGTCCTCCAATTCGAACACCTCGTCATAGGGCACATTGGCTTCGGCCAGCAGGACGTTCATGTGGCCGGGCATCCGTCCGGCGACCGGGTGGATGGCGTATTTCACTTCGACGCCTTCTTCCTTCAGCTTGTCAGCCATTTCACGCAAGGCGTGCTGGGCCTGCGCCACCGCCATGCCGTAACCGGGCACGATGATGACCTTCGAGGCGTTCTTCATGATGAAGGCGGCATCATCGGCCGAGCCTTGCTTGACGGGGCGCGTTTCAACAGCACCGCTGCCGGCGGCGGCGGTGTCTCCGCCGAACCCGCCCATGATGACGCTGAAGAAGTTGCGGTTCATGCCCTTGCACATGATGTAGCTGAGGATGGCGCCGGAGGAGCCAACGAGGGCGCCGGTGATGATCAGGGCGATGTTTTCCAGCGTGAAGCCCAGCGCCGCCGCTGCCCAGCCCGAATAGGAGTTGAGCATGGAGACGACGACCGGCATGTCAGCGCCACCGATGGGCACGATCAGGGTGATGCCGAGCACAAGGGCGATGACGAAGATGCCCCAGAAGGCCCAGGTGGCCAGGCCGTGTGTCACGATCAGGGTGACGATCAGCGCCACGACCGCGACGCCGAGGGCAATGTTGATCAGGTGGCGTGCCGGCAGGATGATCGGTGCGCCCGACATATTGCCGTTGAGCTTGGCAAACGCAATGACCGAGCCGGTGAAGGTGATGGCGCCGATGGCGACGCCCAGCGACAGTTCGATCAAGGATTGCGTCTTAATCCCGCCCGCGCCGTCATCGATGCCGAAGGCCTGAGGGGCATAGAGCGCGCCGATGGCGACCATGCAGGCGGCCAGGCCGACGAGCGAGTGGAAGGCGGCCACGAGCTGCGGCATGGAGGTCATGGAGACTTTCTGCGCAATGGTCATGCCGGCAATGCCGCCGACGGCGATGCCGCACAGGATGATGACGATGGTGACCGGATCGAGATCACCCTTGCCGAGCAGGCTCAGGATGGTGACGCCGATGGCGATGGCCATGCCAATCATGCCATAGAGATTGCCCTTGCGGCTGGTTTCCGGCGACGAGAGGCCGCGCAGGGCCAGGATGAAGAGGACGCCAGAGATAAGATAGGCGAGGGCGGATATATTGGCGAAATCCATTTACTTGCCCTCCACTTTCTTCTCTTTTTTCTTGTACATGGCCAGCATTCGGCGCGTGACCATAAAGCCGCCGAAGATATTGACCGCCGCCAGCGCCGAGGCCAATCCGCCCGCGCCTTTGGAAATCCAGACGCCTATACCCGCACCCTCCGCATGCGCGGCGGCAGCGATCAGGGCGCCGACGATGATGACCGAGGAAATAGCGTTGGTGACCGCCATCAACGGTGTATGCAGGGCCGGCGTGACGCTCCACACCACGTAGTAGCCGACGAAAATGGCCAGCACGAAAATGGCCAGACGGAAGATGGTGGGATCAACGGCTTCCATAGTTTTTCCTCTTGATCGGTGCGGTCGAGAAGGCGACATTGGCCAGACGGATCAGGCCCTGATCGTTATATTCAAAGGTCTCCGCCACGATGTGGCTCGACTGGTTGCGATAGACGAGCGTGTGGCCTTGCGCGCCGATGCAGTTGGCGATCGGCTCAAATTTCAGGTTAGGCACGCGCGGCAAGGTGCTGGAAACATAGGAATAAAAGGCCTGAATATCGGTCAGGACGCCGCGCTCCGACAGGCCGAGCTTGGCGACGAAGGGCGAGATAAACACCAGATTGTCGGCATAAAGATCGCAGATATTCTGCGCATCACGCGAATTCCACGCTTCGTACCATTCAGCGGCTTTTTGTTCGTAATCGATATGGGCCATCAGGCGTCTTTCAGATTGGGGTGCACAATGGCGCCGCCATGGGTGACGAGCGCGGCCTTGAGGATTTCATCCTCGGTATCAGGGGCCAGCGCGCCGTCTTTGCTGATAAGCAGGCCGACAAAGGCTTGCAGGTTCTTGGCATAGAGCGCCGAGGCATCGGTGGCGATGCTGGCGGTGATGTTCGACAGGCCTATGATCTTGACGCCATTGACGTCCACGATCTGATCGGCGACGCAGCCCTCGACATTGCCGCCCTGGGGGGCAGCCAGATCGATCAGGACCGAGCCGGGCTTCATACTGGCGACCTGCTCCTTGGTGACGAGGATCGGCGCGGCGCGGCCAGGAATAAGTGCCGTGGTGATGACGATGTCTTGTTTGGCGATGTGCGATGAGGTCAGGGCCGCTTGCTTGGCCTTGTATTCCGCCGACATTTCCTTGGCGTAGCCGCCGGCGGTCTGGGCGTTCTTGAACTCATCGTCCTCGACCGCCAGGAACTTGGCGCCTAAGCTTTCCACCTGCTCCTTGGTGGCCGGACGCACATCGGTGGCGGTGACCACAGCGCCCAGGCGACGCGCGGTGGCGATGGCTTGGAGGCCGGCGACGCCGACACCCATGATAAAGGCCTTGGCGGGCGCCACCGTGCCGGCGGCGGTCATCATCATCGGGAAGGCCTTGCCATAGGCATTGGCGGCTTCGATGACGGCGCGATAGCCGGCGAGATTGGCCTGCGACGACAGCACGTCCATGACCTGCGCGCGGGTGATGCGCGGCACGAACTCCATGGCGTAAGCGGAGGCGCCGGCCGAGGCGAGCGCGTTCAGCGTCTCTTTCTCGCGGTAAGCATCGAGCATGGCGATGACGATGGCGCCGGCTTTCAGCGCTGCGATCTCATCCTTGGCGGGGCCGCGCACCTTGAGCACGATATCGGCGTCCTTAAGGGTATCCTTCACGGTCTTGGCGATCGTGGCGCCGGCGGCCGTATAAGCCTCGTCGGTGATCGAAGCGCCAAGGCCTGCGCCAGTCTGGACTTTCACAGTTAAGCCCGCGGCAGTCCATTTCTTGACGGTGTCAGGCGTGGCGGCGACGCGGGTCTCGCCCGCGATCTGTTCCTTGGTAACGGCGAGGGTTAAGCCCACGATGGTTTCCTCTTTCTCGACGGCATCACTATCATTTTGATGCACCTGCAACGACCGGAGTCGCTTGTTTGTTAAGATGTTTGTTATGGGGAAATGAAGGTCAAGTCAAAGCCTTGTTACGCTCCGCGTGATCACACGCACGCCAAAGCCTCACCCACGCGGAAAAGCGGGCGAGGCCTTGTGTGCAGGATATGTCGGCTTTTTACGGCGTCAGATAACGCCAGCGCGCTTAGTGGCCCGTGTCAGGCTTCTTTTTCAGCATGACCCAGCCGAGACCGGCGACCACCACGCTCGACACCACGGCGGTGATAAAACCCAGCTTGGTGCTGGTCAGCACGATAAGGAAAACGAGTCCGACCGAAATCACGAGACTGCCCCACTTGGTCATGTTGACGAACAGTTCGAAGGAATGCTGGTGCTCATGGACATCCATCTCGCCACGTACATAATCGTCGGTCGAATGATCGTGAGGATCGGCCATGGAACTTATTCCTTATAGGGGCGGGTGCATCTGCCCTGTGAACAGATATCTTTGACCGATCCTTACAAAAGCCTGCTGATTTGGTCAATAGGGCGGTGCTGTGTCGTGCTTACTGGGTCGGATCAACCACCTTGCCACCGCTCCGGTACACCTCGCCGCCTTTCATGACGAAGGCCGGATGTTCCAGCGCGGTGACATCGGCCAGCGGATCGCTGGTGACACCGATGATATCGCCGTAGTGACCCACCTTGAGGCTGCCGACATCGGACTGCCAGCCAAGCGCTATACCGGCATTGACCGTGGCCGCCTGAATCGCCTGCAAGGGCGTGGCGCCGTAACGCACCATGACGGCGAATTGTCGGGCATTGTCACCATGCGGATAGATGCCAGCGTCTGTGCCGTAGATCATCTTTACGCCGGCCTTGAGCGACTTGCGGAAGTTCTCACGCTGGATTTCGCCGATATCGGCGTCCTTCTTGAGATTTTCCGGCAGGACGCCGTTTTTCGCGCCTTCGGACTGGGTGTAGTCGGTGTTGTAGATATCCATCGAGAAATAAGTGCCGTGCTGGACGGCCAGCTTGATGCCTTCATCATCGACCAGGCTCGCGTGCTCGATGGTGTCAACGCCGGCACGGATCGAATCGGAAATGCCCGATGCGCCGTGGGCATGGACGGCGACCTTCAGGCCGTCCATATGTGCCTCATCGACGATGGCTTTCAGTTCGGGCAAGGCCAGTTGCTGGGCGCCGGGCGTATCGCCGCGCGAGAAGACGCCGCCGGTGGCGCAGACCTTGATGACGGTGGCGCCATATTTCTTGAGCGTGCGGACGACCTTCACCCCTTCTTCGGGACTATCGACATTATAGGGTGATTTCTGATCCATTGATTGCGGGAAATAGGTTTCATCGCAGTGGCCGCCGGTGGCACCAATGGCGTAGGTGGCGGTGATCAGGCGCGGACCAGAGATATAGCCGTTATCGATGCCTTCGCGTAAGCCCACATCGTTGAAGAATTCCGAACCGACATTGCGCACAGTGGTGAAGCCGGCATCAAGCGTCTTTTTGGCGTTGGCAACGCCGACGGTCATCCAGAAACGATCCGACATCTGCAGGAAATTATAGCCGCTGTATTCCGGCGCCGAGTCGAGATGGACGTGCATGTCGATCAGACCCGGCAGGAGGGTGACGCCGGGGAGGTCGATCTTTTCGGCATCGGCCGGGATGGTGATCGCCCCTTGCACGCCCTCAGCCGTGATGCGGCCATTGGTGATGATCACGACCGGCCTGGCTATCACCTTGCCGGTTTCGACCTCGATCAGTTTATCCGCGGTGATGGCGACGGTTTTTGCCGTGGCGCCGGTGGCGAGAAAAGACAGCGCGGCGGTCAAAAGCAGACGGTGTTTCATGATCATCCCCAAGGTGGTAAACTTTGAGACGATCATGAAACTGTCATCCGTGCAAGCGCTTAAACCAGAGCCTCGAAGGCTTCGATCAAACCCTCTAAGCGGGCGCAGCCCATCTTCCAGAACGCCTTGTCGCGCGGGTTCATGCCGAAGGGCGCCAGAGCTTCAACATAGGTTTTCGTGCCGCCGCCGGCCAGTAGTTCGCGGTAGAGCGGGGTGAAGGCTTCCGGATTTTCCCGGCGTTTTTCCATCAGGGCCGAGACGAGCAGGTCGCCAAAGGCATAGGCGTAAACGTAGAACGGCGAGTGGACGAAGTGGCTGACATAGGCCCAGTAGACTTCATAGCCGTCATTGAGCTTGATTGCCGGTCCTAAGCTTTCGCCCATAACCTCAAGCCACAGGGCGTTGATCTGATCGAGCGCGACCTCGCCTTCCAAGCGGGCAGCGTGGAACTTTTCCTCGAAGCGGTGGAAGGCGATCTGGCGGATGACGGAGTTTAGGCCATCCTCTATCTTGCCGGCCAGTAGGGCCTTCTTCTCTTCCAGCGAGGCGGTGGCGACGAGATGCTCAAACACCAGCCCTTCGGCGAAGATGGAGGCGGTTTCTGCGAGCGTCAGCGGTGTGTCGGCCAGGATCGAGCCGAGCGGCTGGCACAGAGTCTGGTGGACGGCATGGCCGAGTTCGTGCGCCAGGGTCAGTACTTCGCGGCGGTCGCCGGTGAAGTTCAGCATGACATAGGGATGGCGGTTGGCCGTCACCGGGTGAGCATAGGCGCCGGAGGACTTGCCGGCGCGCGGCGCGGCGTCGATCCACGGTTGATCGAAGAAGCGCTGGGCGCGTTCGGCGAATTCCGGTCCCATCTTGGCGAAGCTGTCGAGCACGATCTTTTTGGCGTCAGCCCAGCTATAGTTTTTCTGCACATCCTGGGTCAGAGGCGCGTTGCGGTCCCAGAAATCGAGCTGCTTCTTGCCAAGGATCTTCGCCTTGATCTTGTAATAGCGGTGCGACAGGTTGGCATAGGATTCCCCGACGGCCTCGGCCATGGCGTCAACGGCATCCTTATCGACCTCGTTGGCGAGGTGGCGCGACGCTGCCGGATCTTCATACTTGCGCCAGCGATCCTCGACCTGCTTTTCAAAGGCCAGGGTGTTGAGCGTCAGGGCCAGCACGGGCGCATTGTCCCTGAGCGCGGCCGATAGCCCAACTGCCGCCGCCTTACGAACGTTCGCTTGCGGGGCGGAGAGGCGGTTCAGCGCCTCGTTGAGCGTCAGGGAGTCTTTACCGATCCTGACGCGCATCCGGGTCAGGGTCTCGTCGAACAGGCGCGACCATTGGCCGACCGCCGGCATACGCTCCAGCATCAGGCGTTCCAGGTCGGGCGTCAGTTCGTGCGGACGGCTGGCGCGGATACGGCGCAGCCAGGGCCGCCATTTTTGCGCCTTCGTGACCATCTTGAGGGCGTTCTCGATTTCCCAGTCTTCGAGCTGGTTCAGTTCGAGCGAGAGGAAAAGACTATCGGCCGAGATCATCGCAGCCTGGGTGCCGAGGTCGGACTGCATCTTGGCGATGCGGGCGTTCTCGCGGTCAATGGTTGATGCCAGCGTGGCATAGGCCAATGCGCCGCCCATGTCATCCATCGCCTTTTCGTAGAGGCTTCCGGCCTGATCGATCAGCAGGCCGAGGCGCTCCGCATTGCCACGCGCCGCCACGAACTGGCCTTGAAGTTTAGCCAGTTCCTTGACGTGGCCCTCGCCGCGCGCGAAATCCTCAGCGATTTTGGAATCTTCGGGGCCGCTGTACAGATCGGTGAGATCCCAAACGGGCAATTGGGTGGCGGAATCGAGGGAGGGGACATGTGTGTTCATGCCTGCGGACATAGCCATAAAGTCAACGAAAATCGAGAGGGTTTATGCGCCTTCCCTTCACTTCATGCTGATCGCCTGTTTGGGGAGAGCGTACAAAAACGGGACATTAACTATAGCTCTACACCTGATTTTCACGCAGATCCCTTAGGTTTGTCTCAAAATAAGCCGAAATCCGGACACCGGTGACGGCGAAATCAGACGATGGTGGATATTGATAATGGCGAAAACGATCCTGATCTGTGATGACGACCCGACGCAACGCCGCCTGATACAGGCCGTGCTGGAGCGCGAGGGTTTCTCGGTCATGCACGCTGAAAATGGCAGTCAGGCGGTTGAACGCCTGTCGCAGAATTCGGGCATCGACGCTGTCATTCTTGATCTCGTCATGCCAGGCCAGTCCGGCATTGATACCTTGAAGGAAATTCGCGCCGTCGGCATCCGCACGCCGGTGGTGGTGCTGACCGCTTCAGGCGGCATCGATACTGTGGTCAAGGCCATGCAGGCCGGGGCGCAGGACTTCTTCATCAAGCCGGCCTCGCCTGAGCGTATTCTCGTTTCAGTACGCAATGCCCTGCAGATGGGGGATATGGTGGCCGAGGTGGCACGCCTGAAGAAGCACACCGGCAACCGCATTGGTTTCGATGACCTGATCGGCACATCGGGCCCGATGGCTCTGGTGCGCCGCTTAGGCGAACGCGCCGCCAAGTCCTCGATCCCCGTGCTGATCCTCGGTGAAAGCGGTGTCGGTAAGGAACTGATCGCCCGCGCCATTCAGGGTTCATCCGAGCGCGCCGGCAAGCCTTTCGTGGCGGTTAACTGCGGAGCCCTGCCGGAAAACCTCGTTGAATCCATCCTGTTCGGTCACGAAAAGGGCTCTTTCACCGGCGCCTCCGACAAGCACCTTGGCAAGTTCCAGGAAGCCCACGGCGGCACCCTGTTCCTCGATGAGGTAGGCGAACTGCCGCTCGACATGCAGGTGAAGCTGCTGCGCGCACTTCAGGAAGGCGAGATTGATCCGGTCGGCTCCAAGCGTCCGATCAAGGTTGATGTCCGCATCATTTCGGCGACCAACCGTAATCTCGGTGATCAGGTCAAGGCCGGCGCCTTCCGCGAAGATCTGTTCTATCGCCTCAATGTCTTCCCGATCGAAGCGCCATCCTTGCGTGAACGCCGTGACGATATCCCGGCCCTGATCGATCACTTCGTGCGCCGCTTCAACATTGAAGAAGGCAAGCGCGTCACCGGTGTTTCCAGTGAGGCCATGCAGATGTTGTGCGCTTATGACTGGCCGGGGAATGTCCGCCAGTTGGAGAACACCGTCTATCGCGCCATCGTGTTGAGCGACAGCCCGTACCTGCAGGCCTTTGATTTTCCGGCGATCAGCGGCCAGGTTGCGCCAATGATGGCGCCGGCCGAAGGTCAGGTCGTGGCCCTCGGTCAGGCCGCTGCCAGCCTTACTGAAGAGCATCACGAGGCCCTGCATGACGCGCCGGTGCGTATCCTTGATGACGCCGGGCATCTTCGCAAGCTTGAGGATATCGAGCGCGACCTGATCGAACACGCGATAGGTGTCTATGCCGGCCACATGTCGGAAGTGGCGCGTCGTCTCGGTATCGGGCGTTCGACTCTGTATCGCAAGGTGCGCGATTGCGGCCTTGAGGGGCTGGTCAAGGAAGCGGGCTAATCGGCCTGGCTAGTGATTTTGGGCCTTGTCGCGGATACCGCCCAGCAGTTGCGCCTGTAGCTTGATCACCCGCTCGGGTGACAGATCGTAAAGCGCGATGATACCGAGGCCGGCGAAGGCCATGATGGCCGGCGCCAGCCCGGTCAGAAGGCGGATATTGTCGAGCAAGAAGGGTGTTGGCGCCTTGTTGCCGGCGTAGTCGACCAGCGCCCAGCCGATGATGGCGGCGGCGATGGCGGCGCCGACCTTCTTCGACAGCATGATCATCGAATAGGTCATGGCGGTGGCGCGGTAGCCGGTTTTCCAGGCGTTGTAATCCGCCGTATCGGCATACATGGCGAAGGTGAGGGTGGCGATGGTGCCAAAGGCCACACCGCTCATGGCTTGCAGCACGAACATCAGAATGATCTGGCCAGGCTGGCAAAAATAGAAGCCGAGACAGGCGAGGCCGGCGACCACAAGCATGATCGAAATCCATCTCTGGCGCGAGAGGACGCGTGCCAACAGCGAACTGACGGCGGAGCCTGCTGCCAGGCCAAGCGTGAAGGTCATGACGATATTGATGACCAGGTCAGGTCTGCCGGCATAGGATCTCATGTAAAAGGGGGCGACAGAGGTGTGCAGCATCGAGGCGACCATGACGACCCCGGCGAGCAAGAACAGAATGACCCACGGGCGGTTGAGGAACAGGTCACGCACATCGCGCAGTGGGTTGGGATTGGGCCGTGAGGTCAGGGCAAAACGCTCTTGGGTGTGCAGGAACAGGTTGATCAGTATGCCGACCACGATGACGCCGTAAATGGTCATGACGAACTGCCAGCCAAGCGCGTCGTTGCCACGACCGGCCCAGGTGACCAGTCTGGGCGTGGCCCATGTGATCAGGACTGCGCTCAGGAACGCGCCGCCAAAGCGCAGGCTCATAATCTGTTCGCGCTGGGTTGAATCGGGGGTAATGACGCCGGACAGCGCATTGTAGGCGGTGTTGGCGCCGGTATAGATCAGGTTGAGCAGGATCAGGCCGAAATAGGCGGCAAACAGCTTGCTGTCATGCGGGGCATTGGCCAGTGAGAAAAACAGGATGCCGGCAGCGGCCAGCGGCAGGCAGAGCCACAGAAACCAAGGGCGATAGCGGCCATAAGCCGTGTGGGTGCGGTCGGCTATGGCGCCGAACACCGGGTCAGCGAAGGCGCTGACGAGGCGCATGGTCACCAGTAGGGTGGCAATGCTGGTCAGGCTCAGCCCCACGACATCGCCGAGATAGACCATAATGAAGGCTGAGACCGGTGCCCAGTACATGTTGAACCCAACATCGCCGAGGCCATAGCTTATGGTTTCCCCAAGACGTACCGGTTCGTAGGCGTGCAGAGCGTCTTTATCAGAGGCTGGCGTCATGAGTGGTCTCGCGGCCTTGATTTAGACAGGCTGTAATCGATTTTTTGTCCGCAGGGGTTAAGGAACTCGTAAGGCCATTCTTCCCAAAAACTTTACTCAACCGGTGGAAGTTTCAAAAGCGGTGAAAACCATCTTTATAATCAACCGAATGTGTCGTTTTGTTGAGATCGCCTGTCAGGGGAATTTTTTAAAGGGGCTGGCCCCTTTGCCGGACTTTCGGTTAGGGTGGGGCAGAACCTTTAACCTGATGCCCCCCGGAGACCGCCCGATGATTCGCCAGACACTCTCTCCTGATCGCCGCGTTTTTCTGGCTGGCGCTACAGCCCTGGCGGGCGCTTCGGTCTTTGGCGCCGTACAGGCGGCGGAGGGCGATCTTAATCTGTTCGTCGGCACCTATAGTTCGGATGCGGCCAAGGGCATCTATCCGCTGATCTACACTTCGGCCACCGATAGCTGGACGCTTGGCGCGGCCCTGCCGGCGATCGAAAACGTTTCATTTGGCGCCTACAGCCCGGTTTCACAGCACTATTACCTGCTCAACGAAAAGGACGAAGGCCGCATCGGTATCTACGACAAGGCGTGGAACAAGACCTATGAGGTTTCCAGCCAGGGCGCTTCGCCCTGTTATGCAGCGCTCGATCAAAGCGGCGGCTATCTCGCTGTCGCCAATTATTCTTCGGGCAATGTCGTCGTGTACAAGATCGGCGCTGAGGGTGGGCTGGAGCAGCCGCCGGCCAATCGCCAGAATGCGGGCTCCGGACCGAACAAGGCCCGGCAGGAAGGGCCGCACGCCCACTGGGTGCAGTTTCATGGCGACTATATCTACAGCGTCGATCTCGGCACAGATCAGGTGCTGGGCTATAGTTTCGATGCTACGACAGGCGCGGTGGGGCAGGCTTTCGAGGCCTATCATGCGCCAGGCGGCGCCGGGCCGCGTCACCTGATCTTCCATAAGGATGGCGTTCACGCCTATCTGGTCACCGAACTGAGCAATACGGTGATTGTCTTGAAAGCTGCGAAGGATGGTCGTTTTGAAGCTACACAGACCATCACTACCTTGCCGGAAGGCTTCAAGGGCGAAAGCTTCTGCGCCCATATCGCGTTGAATGCGGCGGGTGACCGGCTTTACGCCTCCAATCGCGGGCATAACAGCATCGCGGTGTTTTCGGTGGCGGCTGATGGCCGTCTGGAACCTATTCAGGTGTCGCCGACGCTCGGCAACTGGCCGCGCTTCTTCGCTGTGTATGAAGATCATAAGCGCCTTGTCGTGGCGCACCAGAATAGCAACGATCTGGTCATTTTCGAGATCAAGTCCGATGGCACTCTGGCGCCGAAGGATCAAAAAATCGCCGTTTCCACGCCCGTCTTTATCGGCGTGTCTGCTTAAGGCTGTCAGGCGGGCACGACGTCTTTCATCGGGCAGTATTGCGCCAGGAAATGATCATGCGGCGGCATGGCGGCGACGGCCTTGGCGATGCTGCCTTTCAGGCCTTCCAGACCTCGGACGGCGTCTTCGCGCGGCATCAGCTTGCCAACGCCGTGCCAGCCGCGTGGCTCGATGCGTTGGCCGAGCAGGACCTGTACCCAGGAATCGACGCGGAACAGATCGTCCGGCGCCTGATAGGCATAGGCCTTTTCTCGGAACAGTTCGATACGCGCCGCTAAGGTGTCTGGCACGGACATGTTATGTCGGTCGTGCCAGAAGGCGCTGTCGTCGCGCTCGGTTGCCTTGTAGTGCAGAATAACGAAGTCACGGACGCGTTCCAGTTCGGCGCGGGCGGCCTGGTTATAACGATCGGTCAGGGCCTGAGTGATGCCGCTGAAGGGGAACATCTGCACCAGACGAGTCACGCCGATCTGGAACAGGTGGATGCTGGTCGATTCGAGCGGTTCGATAAAGCCGCTGGAGAGGCCAAGCGCCACGCAGTTCTTGTTCCACGACATTTTGCGACGACCAGTGGAATAAGGGATCAGGCGTGGATCGAACAGGGGCGGGGCGTCGAGCGCGCCGAGCAGGCGCGTGCGGGCGTCCTCTTCCGATAGATACTGGCTGCAATAGACCAGGCCATTGCCGACACGGCTTTGCAGTGGGATCCGCCAGCGCCAGCCGGCGTCGTGCGCAATGGCGCGGGTATAGGGCATAATCGTCCCGACGGAGTCGGTCTGCACGGCCAGGGCCCTGTCGGTGGGGAGCCAATGGCTCCAGTCGTCCCAGCCTGTTTTCAACGTCTGCTCGATCAAAAGACCACGGAATCCAGTGCAGTCGATAAACAGGTCGCCTTCGATGGTGGCGCCTGAATCCATAACAAGACCGGTGAGGAAGCCGGATTTAGCGTCCTGTTCAACGCGGGCGATCTTGCCTTCGATACGCCTGACGCCGTTGGCCTCGCTTAGCTTGCGCAGAAATTGTCCGTAGAGCCCGGCATCAAGATGATAGGCGTAGTTGATCGTGGCCTTTTCCGAGGTCTGGAAGCGGCCAGCCTTGGCGGCCTGCAATTCCAGGCAATAGTCGCCCAGATCGCCACCGTAGCCATCAGCCCTGGCTTGCAGCCAGATATGATGGAAATCGGCCATCCAAGGCGAGCGGCCAATGGTGCCGAAAGCGTGGAAATACTGATCTTGCTCGCGCGCCCAGTTCTCGAAGGAGATACCGAGCTTGAAGGTGGCGTTTGTGGCGCGCATGACCTCACGCTCATCGATGCCGAGAAACCGGTGGAAGGTGCGCACGGTCGGGATGGTGGATTCGCCGACACCGACCGTGCCGATATCCTCGGATTCGACCAGGGTGATGTCGAGCAACGGACCGATCAACTTGCTGAGAGCCGCCGCCGTGCACCAGCCGGCTGTGCCGCCGCCGGCGATGACCACCTTCTTCACGCGCTGTTCGTTCATGTCGATTTTCCCTTATCGTTTCTTTTATCGGTTTAGGCGGTTAAGCAGCATGGCACGCAGGCGTCGCGCCTTCATATCGTCCAGTGGCCCCAGATTACCCCGCGCCGCTTCTGGCAGGTGCGCGCCGGCGCGCTCAGCCGGTCCGAAGACGTAGTAGTCGAACAGGTTGCGCCACGCCGCCTTCTCAGCATCCGGCCGGTCGCGCAACGAGAGCAGGGCGTGCAGCAGGGTGTTCATCGGGGTGTCCATGTAGGTCGGTGTCGTGTTCCACCAGTAATTGATCAGAATATTGAAGGAATCGAGCGCCTCGACGTGATGCCACCACATGGCCGGATAGAACAACAGGTCGCCGGGTTCGAGATCAGCGACCTGACCTGCAGCCTCAGCTTCGCGGAAGCCGGGGTAGCGCGTGTAATCGGGATATTGGAAATCAACCATGCTGATCACCTGGCCGCCGGGGGTCGGTTCCAGCGGACCGGGATAGAGGTTGTCCACCTGTTCGGGGGGGAAAAGCGTGAAGCGACGGTGGCCGGCCACACATACGGCGAGATTGTGCGACATGTCGAAATGCGCCGTGGCGGTGGTGCGATTGCCGATCCAGATGCTGGCGATAACGCTGGTGAACATCGGGTGACTGAGGTCAAGATCGTTCTCGGCGCGCAGCCCCGGCAGATAGGTGTCGAGATCGGTCGAGCCGAGATAGAAGGACGGCGGCGCGGGGTCTGCGAGATGGTCGGCTATCTGATCAAGAAACGCGTCAAGCAGGACGCGCTCGGCCTTGAAGTTCAGGGCCGTTACCTCATCATTGTAAAAGAAACGGCCGTAGATTTCCGGTGCGCCAGTAAATCCAGTGACCGGACGCCCCTGATAGAAACCCTTGAGCTTATCGATGGCGTTCTGTGGCGAGGCGCTGCCTGCCTGCACCAGCCCCCAGTCACGCGCCACGCCTTTAAGGATGACCGGCGACTGCATCGCTAACAGCTCATCGTAAGGGATGGCGTCGGGCGCGATCCCCTCGAGAACCTTGGTCTTGGTCGTTATATGCACCATGGCCTACAGCTTACGCGTTTGTTCAGGCGGGTAAAAGAGCGCGTTGGCGGTTCTTCATCTCGATCAGCCGCGACATATTGCCCATGGAGGTCAACACGCAGAAAGCCAGAGCGAGGAAGCCGGCAGTGTTGAGCTTTTCGAGGGTAGCGCCCTCAAGCTGGCTCAGGCCGTCCGAACTGATAGAAAAGAAGCCTGGCAGGCTGTACTGCGTCGTTTCATCGAGGCGGATGTTGATCTCCACCGGCGCGATGAGACCGGCTGTTTCAAAGGCCGTGAACATGGCATGGCTGGCTTCGGCCCCGACATGCAGCGTGCGCAGGGTCTGGACGACTCGCTCAAGCGCCGGCGAGTGGCCACCATGCGGCTGGAACAGCGGGGCGCCTTCGCTGCGGCTGATGCGCGGATGGTCGAGATCGACCATGATCATCGGTTCTGTGACGCCGCTTTCCTGCTCACGCAGGCCAATGCGGAACGGGCCGCGCGCCTGAATGGCCGGAATATAACGGGCCTGCCAGCCCTTGTCGTCGAGGTAGAGGTTTTCGTCGCGATCCAGTCCCAATAGGGCAAAGGCTTGAAACGTGCCGTTGTCCGATCGACGGAACAGGATCGGGTATTCGCGCTGAACCTCTGCGAACTCGGTCGGGAAGACCAGCGCCATATTCACCTTGTCGCCCAAAGCCGCGGAATGGCCGCTGATCAACCTTAAATCATGGTGCTCGACATTATCGAGCAGGACGGTCTGGGTCATTTTTTATCATCCTCACTGTTCTGACTTACCTTACGAAAAAAGGCCGCGGCGAACCGCGGCCTTTCCCGTGACGGTATTAAGCGTCGATTGTATTAGAACTTGTAACGCAGGCCAAGCTGATAGCGTGTGTCCAGTTCCTGGGCGTAGATGAAGTTGATATCATCGCGGCCGTGTTGACGAATGTGTTCCTTGTTCAGGTTCAGACCGTCGAAGGTGAGTTGGAGGCTAGGTGTCAACTGATAGCTGACCGCGAGATCCACCACGCCGAAGGGCTCGACATAGGTCGGGTTGTGGGCTGTACCGTCGCGGTTTGCGCCGCTGATGTACTCATCGCGCCAGTTGTACGACAGGCGTGCCGACAGGCCGTTCTTATCGTAGATACCGGTGATGTTGTAGGTGTTCGACAGACCGAGCAGCGGGAACTGGACGGTGTTTGTATCGGCGGCCGTGTTGTCGAACTTGATGTCGCCGTCAACCGTTGTCAGGCTGCCCGAAACACCAAAGCCGGTGTCACCGAAGAAGTGCTGGATGGCGAATTCGAAGCCATGCAGGTTAGCATTCTTGTTGTTGACCGGGATGCTGGTGACGAAGGTATACAACGGATCAGTAGAGTCAGCCGTAATATCGTAGGTCTTCAAAACCTGATCGACGAAGGTTTGATCCAGGTTACCCGCGCCATTCAGATGGGACTGATATTCGCTCGTGGCGGCGGCCGAATTGCCGTTGTTCTTGATGATCAGAGCGGTCATCGTGAACAGGTTCACATCCGTGGTGCCTTGGCCGATATTGCTTAGAGCCGTTGATGCAGCGCCCGAGCGCGTGCCCGGACGACCGGAGGATGGGTCACGCAGACCGAATTGATCCGAGTTGACCGAACCCCGACCAACGAAGTTGGCGATGTCCTTGTTGTAGAAACCAGCCGAAACATAGCTGGATGGACCGTAATACCACTCGACCGAGAAATCGATGTTGCTCGATTCCAGCGGAAGCAGGTCAACATTGCCCTTGTTCGCTGTCGGGTTCACGCCGTTAAGCGTGGGGCGCGGCGGGCCGCCAACCGTAGTCGTCAGGAACATGTCGCTGAACGCGGGACGCGCGATCGTCTTGGAGTAAGACGCACGAGCGATCACATCGTCACGGACATGCAGCGTGACATCAAGGTTCGGCAACCAGTTATCGTAGCTGGCCTTTTGCGCAAGTGTAACAACGCCGCCGTTGAAATCGACAGTGGTGTCGTTGTCCGCCGTCCAGCGAATGGCGGTCGGCAGGCTTTGAACAGCCGAGGCGTCGATATCGGTCTTTTCATACCGCAGACCGGCAACGATGCCGGCTTCCATACCGAGCAGATCGCCCTTCATCTGGAATTGGCCGTAGATCGCCTTAACATTTTCTTCGATCGTGTTCGATGTCAGAGCGGCTGTTGGGATCGTGGTGTTATAGCCTTTGGCGAGTGCGTTGTAGATATCCAGAGCATTGCCGCGGAAGGCGATATTGGATTGGCCAGGCGTGAAGTCCTGGAAGAGTGCGCCGATATCGTAGGTCTGGACAAGACCAGGAGCATACAGGGCCACGTCGCCCGGATTGCCGATACCCCAGTCACCCAGAGCCTGATAGGTCTGGCCGGTCGTGGTTTCCATCTTGCCTTTCAGCAGATCGATGCCGAAATCGAAGCGGCTTTCGCCTTCAAGATCATAGGCGAAATTGGCCTTGAATTCGTCGATCTGGTGAGTCTGGCTGTTCGTAACCATGCGACCGACCTGCGAACCCACATCGCCCAGATCCAGCTTGCCGTTGTTGTTGCCGCGATAGCCAACGATCACCCGCGAGGTGCCGGGGAGAAGGTTGCCGTTTGCATCAACAATAACATTGTCATTGGCGTCAACGAGTTTGCCGGCAGAATTGGTTTTGTAAACCGGATTGCTGTCATTGATCGTGAACTTCTGGATAGGGATATCGCCTCGGAAATCGACCGAGTGCTCAGCGATGACAGGAGCACCAAGAGCGATCAGAACGGCGCTGGTGCCATTCGGATTGCCCGGCAGAGACTCACCCTTCGAGCTATGTGCATCGAAAGTCACGCTCATCTTGTCGTTAATTGTCCATTCGGCATTCAGACCGAACGAGGTGAGGGTGTCCTTGGTGCCGCGCAGAGCCTGCTCGAAGCCCATATCCTTGGTGCCGTTTTCATTTTCCTGCATGTAGACGGCGTTATAGATGCCAGAGGCACCCTTTTCGAAGGTGATCTTATCGAACGGACGGTTGAACCAGTTGCCGGAGTCGGCGCGTTGTTCGCTGGCCGTATTTTCAGAATAAAGGGCGTCAGCCGTGAACAGCCAGTTTTCCGCCGGGCGCCATTGAATGGTGGCTTGCAGATTGGTGCGCTTCGTATGGGCATCATTAAGCTGATAGCGGCTGTCGTTGCCGTAAGAGACCTGGGCGCCGTCGGGCGGACGGTTGGTGATCTGGGTCAGCAGGTTGCCGTTCGAATCGTAACGCAGACGGCCGCTGGACTTAGGCAGGAAAAGCGAGCAGTCGGGTTGCGCGGTCGGGCAGGTGGCGAAGTAGTCGATGTTCCAGGCATTCTGGGTCGCCGAACGGGTAGCGATATCCTGTTCGGAATAGGCGCCGAACAAGGAGACACCGAAGGTTTTCGAGTCGTTGGTCCAGCTATAGGCGCCGGAAACTTCCGGCGTGAAATCCTTGCCGTCGACCATGTTGTCGCCGTGCAGGGCTTTAACCGACAAGCTGCCGCGATGACCTGCCTGGGTGATCGGACGCAGGGTCTTGATGTTCAGGGTGGCGCCGATACCGCCGGAAGCGATATTGGCCTTACCGGTCTTGTAAACTTCAAAACCGCTGATGCCGTCAGAGGCAATATTGCCGAAATCGAAGTTACGTGTGCCGCCGCCGTTGAAGTCTGTGTCACCGCCGACAACCGAAACGTTTGCGGTCGGCATGACGCGGCCGTTCAGGGTAACGAGGTTGAAGCCGGGGCCGAATCCACGAACTGTGACTTCTGAACCTTGGCCGTTAACGCGGTTGATGGACACGCCTGGAACGCGCTGGACCGATTCCGCCAGGTTGGTATCTGGATACTTGCCGATGTCTTCCGCGGAGATGGCGTCGACAACGCCGGTGGCGTTCTTCTTGATGTTCATCGAGCGTTGCAGCGAGCCGCGGATGCCGGTCACCACGACGACGGTTGACTCGTCTGCCGGTGCAGCCGTGGTCGCGTCCTGCGCGAACACGGTGCTCGTCATGGCGCCCAGGGCCAGCGTCGAAACGCTGCACAGGACAGCCTTACGCATAAGGCCCCCAAATTTATTGGTCATTTTCTTCTCCCATTGGTTTTCTTTAATCGCTACCAAGTACGCCGGCACTGTTATGTTTACATGCCTGTTAAGCAGGCTTTTGAATACACAAAGATTTTGACGCACTCTCTCATGTCTGAAACCGCATTTTCGGCCAGGCACGAACTCTTTACAAAAGCGCTTGAAGCGGTATGTGCCCCTGGCGTTTCATTCCCGTTTTGAAATCTTCGACAACCGAGTCGCGATTTCCTTATGTTGATAACGCTATCATGACAAGGTTGTCAGTTCAAATGTGGAATATCGTCAAACGGGAACTTTACCAGTGGTTGTTGTATATATATGACAGTTTACATGCCTGACATATTTGAGGAAGGGGTTACCTTTTTTAAGACCTTGTCACGCTGTCGATCTGCACGATCATGTCGAATACGGGTTTGAGCACGCGAGCGAGAGCGGTATGATCCGTGTCGGTCGTGTAGAGACCGCGTACTGTCATGCCGTCAGCAATAATGCGCAGCATGTCGGCGCGGGCATCGAGTTCGACGGGACTGAGGTCTGGCGAAGCGGTAATTTTTACCAGCGTAAGGATAAGCTCGCGCTCTATAGCGGCGGATCGGCGTACAATGGCTTCGACCTTAAGATTACGTGCCGCTTCTGCATAGATCTCCAAGGCCAGGGCGCTGCGTTTGCGTTCGTGCTGGCGGGAGATAAAGGAGATCGCATCATCAAGCGACTTGTCGCGCTCGCCACTTTCGGCGCGTAACAGGTATTCTGCCACGTCGGTGCGCAGCTCGGCGATCAAGCGCCACAATCGCCTCGATGATGGCTTCCTTGTTTTCAAAGTGACGATAGATAATGCCCACACTCATCTGCGCCTGCTTGGCGGTCTCGGACATGCTGGCGCCGTGAAAGCCGTGGCGCAGAACGCAGGCGATCGCGGCCTCCAGAATTTGCTTTTGCCGGGCTTCGCGGCTCAGGCGCGGGCGTTGGGTCTTAAGTTCAGCGTGGATAACGCTCGGCGCCGATCAGGACCTCCTCCGTCTGGCCCGCGAAACCCTGGCGACGCGCGAACAGGATTACCAGCTTTCAAAGCGCCGGTTCGATCTGGGAGCTATGAGTGAGATCAACCTGCGCAGTCTTGAAGTTTTGACCGAGAGGGCGCGTGGCGATGTGGCGCGTTACGAATCTCAGGTCAACTAGGATCGCAATGCCCTTGTGCTGCTGAGCGGTGCAGAGGTGCCAGATGCTGATCTGCCCTCAGGCCTGCCCGATGACACGGCGATCCTTGCAGAACTGCCGGCAGGGCTGCCATCGGATGTGCTCATCCGGCGCCCGGACGTCTTGAGCGCCGAGCATAATATCAAGGCGGCGAATGGTAGTATCGGCGCGGCAAGGGCAGCTTTTTTCCCGAGCATCAGCCTGACCGGGTCCACGGGCTCTAGCAGTGGTGATCTCGACGGACTGTTCAAATCAGGCACGGGAAGCTGGAGCTTTATACCTTCCATCAGCGTCCCGATCTTTGCCGGCGGCGCCAATCGCGCCAATCTCAAAGGGGCGGAGGCCTCGCGTGACATCGCTGTCGCCTCCTATGAGAAGACTGTTCAGACGGCCTTCCGTGAGGTGGCGGATGCTCTGGCTGTCCGCGCCACCATTGACCGTCGTTTCGATGCCGCCGACAAGGCCGCTAAAGCTGCAGACATCAGCCTGACGCTGGTGCGGGCACGCTATAGAAGCGGCATTGACAGCCTTCTCGACCAGTTGGACGCTGAACGCACCGCCTATGCCACCGAACAGGGTCTGATCTCGATTCGTCAGGCGCGCAGCGTCAACCTGATCACGCTCTACAAAGTGTTGGGCGGCGGATCTGGCAACTAACTGTCAGGCGTAACCTGCGGTTTGTACGGCGCGGCTTCATAGCCGCGCCGTTTTGCGTCCTGTGGACGGTGCGATACACGCCCCTATGATACCTTATTTTTGTTGGACGCACGTGCGGGCTGTGTTAGGTCTCGGGCAGGTGTAAAATACACCCTTGCGGACCTGTGAGTCCCTGGCTGTATGCCGCCCTTCCCAAAATGTATCCAGGTCAGGAATTGAAGAACCGTGGTCACGTCGGTCTACGCCTCTTATAGCGCCGCTCAAATCAGTTCTATTTCCCCCCTGGGCGTCAAGTCGATGACGCCGACGGACATCGCCGCTTTGTCGGTGACGCAGATTGCGGCCTTCAGCGCCGAGGCGATTGCGGCGCTCAGTACGCGCCAGATGATGGCGCTGACACCTGACCAGATCGCCGCCTTTACCACCCAGCAAATGGTGTTCAGCGCGTCGCAACTGACCGTGCTGATCGATGTGCAGATGGAAGCCTTTGGCGTCGAAGAGATCGGCGCGCTGAATACGCTGCAGATTAAGGGATTGACGGCTATCGATATCGGCGAACTGTCGCCGGCGCAGTTCGCGGTTTTGTCGTCATCGCAACTGGCGGTCTTTTCCGCCGCTCAAATGCGCGGCATCACCACAGATCAATTGGCCAGCCTGACCACGACGCAACTGGCGGCGCTCAGTTCCACGCAACTGTCAGCGCTCGGTTCCGTCCAGCTCAAGGCTTTGTCGACCACCAATCTGGAAGCGCTGACCTCAAGCCAGATCGTCGGCCTGACCTCCACCCAGATCGGCTGGCTAAGCACCACGGGCCTGGCCACCTTCAGCAATGCTGAACTGGCCAGCCTGACCACCACCCAGATCAAGGGGCTGACGACGACGGAGGTTGCCGGTCTGTCGCCGGAGCAAATGTCCTCGCTTACGCCGGGCCAGCTCTCCGTTTTCAGCACCACCCAGATCAAGGCGCTGTCGGCGACACAGATCATGGGGCTGGGGGAGGCGCAGATCGCGGGCTTTACCACCGGCCAGATCGGCGCCCTGACAACCACCCAGATCTCCGATATGGGGACCACCTTCCTCAGCGACCTGAACGAAAACCAGTGGTCGGCCCTTGCCGTCGGCGTGATCGCTTCGCTCAGCGAGCAACAGATCGACTCTATAAGCGCTACCCGCTTCACACAGATGAAGGCCGCGCAGATCCAGGCCCTTACCGATACCCAACTTGACAGCCTGACTGCGACACAGTTTTCAGGTTTCGGCTCGACGCAAATTTCAGCGTTGAGCAAGGCACAGATCGGGTATCTTAGTGGAACCCTGATCGGAGGGCTGAGCGCAAGCCAGATCATGTCTCTGACGGCCAGCCAGATGACCGGAATCAGCACGGATCAGGCGCCGCTTCTCTCCCTGACCCAGCTCGCCTTGCTGAAAACCACGCAGGTCAGCAGCCTGACCACCTCATCACTTTCGACGCTCAGCACAACCCAGTTCGACGCCATCAGCGCCACCCAGCTATCGGCCCTGACCGGCGCTCAGTTGCGCAGCCTGAGCACTGATATGCTCAACAGCCTTACCGCGACGCAGCTTTCCGGTCTGACCGCGACCCAGGTCGCTAACCTGACCGTGACGCAGGTGCAGGGACTGAGCGCCACGCATCTGAACGAGATGACGACGACGCAGGTGAAGGGCCTGACCACGACGGTTCTGGCGGCGCTCGATATCGATACCCTTTCGGCATTTTCGCTGACGCAGCTCACCGCGATGACCCCGCTCCAGGTGAGTGGCATCGATCCGCAGACGCTCAGCGAATTTTCCACCACGCAACTGATGAGCCTGACCTCAACGCAGATGCCGGGCCTGACCAAGACGCAGATGGCGGCCTTGAGCACCGGACAGGTAGCGGCCCTCAACAGTACCCAGACGGCGGCCTTGACGGCGGCCCAGATCAGTTACCTGAGCGTCGAGCAGGTGTCCGGCCTGACCCTGACCCAGTTCACCAGCCTGACCTCGACACAGATCGCCGGCTTGAACGTCGCGCAGGCGGGCGTTTTGACCACGACGCAGCTTGCGGCTTTGTCGTCCACCCAGCTTAAGGGCGTGAGTCTGACGGCCATGAAGGCGCTCGATGCCAATCAGTTGGCGGCGCTGTCGAGTGCGCAATTGGCAGCCCTGAGTACTGGCCAGATCATGAATGTCAGCACCGACGCGCTGGGTTCGATGACCACCTCGCAACTGCAGAACCTGACAACGACGCAGGTGGCCGCCCTGACCAAGGTGCAACTGGCCGGCCTCAGTACGGCGCAGATCGCCTCGCTGTCGGCCACGCAGGTGGCGGCGCTCAGCGCTGCCCAGATGAGCTATCTCAGCGTCGATCAGGTCGGGGGGCTGACGCTGGAACAGATCGGCAGCCTGTCGAGCACGCAGATCAAGGGGCTGGCGGCGGACGATATCGCCAATCTATCCAATACGCAGCTCGGCGCTTTCACGACCACCCAGTTCGGTGTGCTGACAGCCACGATGATCTCAGGTCTCAGCGACGCGCAAATCGTAGCTATGAGCCCGGGCCGTTTGGCGGCGATGGAAACGACACAATTGCTCGGCCTGACAAGGACGGCCATATCGGCTTTGTCGAACGACCAGTTGTCGGCGCTTAGCCAGACCCAGTGGCGGGCGCTGAACGCAGCCCAGGTCAGTGCACTCAGTGGTGATCAAGTGGCGGGACTGACAACGAGCGTCCTGACCAATCTGACGACCGTTCAACTCACCGGCCTGACGGTCGATGATTTTGCCGAATTCAGCGGCACGCAACTGGCCAGCCTGACGGCGCGGCAGATCGCCAGCCTGACAGCCGGCCAGGTCGGCAAGTTGACCGCGGCCGAATTCACCAGCCTGACCTCGACTCAAGTCGGGGCCCTGACGGCAGCGCAGATGCGCGGTTTGACGGCCACCCAGATGGCCGATTTTGGCGTTGATGGTCTGGGACGTTTTTCGACGACGCAAATCGCTGCCCTAGGTGCCAACCAGACCAGCGCCCTGAGCGTCGATCAGATCAGCAACCTGACGACGACGCAGTTGGCCAGCCTGACCAGCACCAGCCTGGGCGGTTTAAGCTCGACGCAGGTCGCGGCCTTGACCGGAACCCAGATCGATAATCTCTCGACGCGACAACTTGCGGCCCTGACCACCACGGCGCTGGCGGGCATGAGCGATACGCGCGTCGCGGCCCTGAGCCCGACAGCCCTGAATGCCTTGAGCGCCATCCAGGTGCAGAACCTGACCACCAGCCAGCTTGCGGCGCTGGGCACCGCCGTTGGTCGCCTGAACACGACTCAAACCCGTGCCTTGAATGCCACACAGATTGGGCTTTTGGCCACCGATCAGATCCGTGCGCTATCGACCACACAAGTAGGCGGATTGGTGGCGAGCCAGATGGCCGGTCTGACCAGCGAACAGATTTCGAAGCTGAACACGGCTCAGCTTGATGCCCTGACCTCGACCGCACTTTCCGGCCTGACCAGCACCAGTCTGTCAGGGCTCAAAACGACGCAAATTCTCGAACTCAGCGCCACCCAACTCAAAGGTCTGACCGCGACGGCTGCGACCGGTTTTTCAGCCGATCAGCTCTCGTCGCTGACTTCCACCCAGTTGAAGAGCCTGAGTACTGCCGCTTTCTCCGGCTTAAGCGCCAGCCAGTTGGATTCGCTGACGACCGCAGCGCTGCAATCCCTGACCACAACCCAGATTGCCGGACTGACTGCCACCCAAATCGGGAATTTGTCCGCCGACAATCTCGCCCTCCTGTCGAGCACCCAGTTCCGTGCGCTGAATGCGGCCGCCCTTGGCGCCATCACCGATACGCAGATGGCCGCGCTGAGCCCGATACAGGTGGCCAACCTGACGATGACGGCGCTGAACGGTTTTAGTTCCACAGCGATCAGTGCTTTGTCGAGTGAGCAGATCAGCGCGCTCACCGGCACGCAGCTTGCGGGGCTGTCAAGGAACGGCGTAACCGGCTTGAGCGCCGAGCAGCTTTCAGGCCTGACCTCCACCCAGATTCTGGCGCTTACCACGTCCCAGATCGCCGCACTCAGTACAACGCAGATTGATGGCCTGACCACCACCATCATAGGTAAGCTCAGCCAGACCCAGCTTGCGGCTTTGACAGCTACGCAGATGCAGAGTCTGGCCGCCGAACAAATCACCGGCCTTACCGCTACTCAGATATTCGCGCTCAGCAACAAGGCCATCAGTGGTTTTACCGAGGCGCAGGTCGCTGCCATAACGACAACGCAGATTGGCTATTTATCGACTCAACAGATAGCATCGCTGTCGACGACCGGTCTGGCGGGACTAACGACCAGCCAGTTGCAAACCCTGAACACGGCCAAGCTGCGTGCCCTGACAGTAACCCAAATTTCGGCCTTGAACCCTGACCAGGTCAGCGGCATGGGTATCACTAATACCGTCGCCCTGACTACGACGCAGATCGCAGGCCTGACGCAGACGCAAGCGGCGGCGCTCAGCCTGTCGCAACTCGGCGTGATGAATTCGACGCAATTGGGCGCCCTTTCGGTGACAGGATTCAACGGCCTCAGCGCCGACCAGATGGCCTCTCTCACCACCACCCAGCTTGCCGGTCTGGAGAGCTTGCAGATCGCTGCCATGACCGGCGATGATGTCAGCGGCCTGACCACGACCCTGCTGTCGGCGATGACGGCGACGCAAATCAGAGCGCTTAACGCCAGCACGCTATCGGCGTTCGGCGCTACCCAGCTTGCGGCCTTGAGCGCCACCCAGATCAAGGCCTTGACCACGACGGCGCTCGGCAGCCTTGACGATGGGCAAATGCGCGCCCTTAACCTGACACAGCTCCAAGCCCTGGCCCTGACGCAGGTGGCGGCGCTTTCGACGACAGCCCTAGCGGGCCTTGCGGAAACGCAGATGGCGGCCCTTAGCAATTCGCAGTTTAACGCCCTGACCTCGGCCCAGATTGCCGGCCTGACCACAGAACAGGTTCAGCAACTGACCGCCACCGATCTGGCCCGTTTCAGTTCGACCCAGATCAAGGGGCTGGATGCTGAACAGGCCGAAGCGCTGAGCTCGACCCAGCTATCCGGCCTGACCCCGACGCAGGTGGGAGCGCTGAGCGCCGACGCCATTGGCGGTCTGACCTCGACACAAATAGGGGGCTTAAGCACCAGCCAGTTCATGAGCCTGGCCGCAACGCAGATGGCGGCACTGAACGAGAGCAATATCGGCGGCCTGACGACCTCGCAGATATCCGCCCTGACCACGACCCAGATCAACGGCCTGTCGGCCACCGGCGTGGCCGCTCTGACATCGACCCAGTTCTCGGCAGTGTCGACCACGCAGCTTGCGGCGCTGTCGAGTTCGGGCTTGACGGGCCTGAGCGAAGCCGTCGTCGGCGGCCTCGATCGCACCCAGTTGAGCGTGCTCAGTTCCACACAGCTTGGCCGACTGACCACGGATCAGATTTCGGCCCTGACCTCGACGCAATTGCAGGGCTTCAGCCTGGTACAGTTGCGCGGTCTGACGGCGACGCAGCTCTCGGCGCTTAATCCGGCTGAGATTTCAGGTCTCGATACGACTATTCTGGCCAATCTCAACACCACCCAGCTTGGCGGCCTGAGCTATGACGCGATCGGGGCATTGAGCACCGCCCAGATATCCGCCTTGACCTCGACCCAGCTTGGCGCCATCGCTTCCACCGCCATCGCCGGGCTCAACACGGCACAGATCGCTGCCCTGACCTCGACCCAGATGCGCGGCCTGACGGCGGCGCAGGTCGGTGCGCTCGATACGAGCGACATCGCCGCCCTGACGTCAACACAGATCGGCAATTTGACTTCGACCCAGATCGGCGGGCTTTCGCATACGGCATTGGGGGGGCTGACCAGCACGCAGTTCGCCGCCATGACGACAACCGAACTGAAGGCGCTGGGCTCGGCGCAGATCGGCGCTCTGACGACCGGACAGATTGCAGCGCTGACCTCGACGCAACTGGCCATCCTGACCTCGACGCAACTGGCCGGTCTGACCTCGACAGAGATGTCGGCGTTTAGCACCACGCAGTTCGGTCAGTTGAGCGTGACGCAACTGACGCAGGTCAGCGCCGCAGCCATGGGCGGCCTGACCTCGACGGTCCTTGCCAATCTCAGCACAACGCAGCTCAAAAGCTTAAGTGCCGTGCAGATGTCGGGTATCGCTTCAGGCGCGATCGGCGGCCTGACGACCACGCAGATGGCGCTCCTGACCTCGACCCAACTTCGCGGGCTGACGTCTGATCAGCTTGGCGGCCTCGGCAGCGATGACATGGCCGTCCTGACCACCACGCAGTTCAACGCCCTGACCGCGGCGCAGCTTGCCGGTTTGACCACCACCAGCGCCAACGGCCTGACGGCGACGCAGATATCCAACCTCTCGGCCACCCAGGCCGCCGGGCTTTCGACGACGGCAATCGCCAGCCTGACGGCGACCCAAGCCGCCAGCCTCTCCACCGGCCAGATCAGCAACCTGACCGTGACGCAGGTCGGGGCGCTGGCCACCACCGCCATTACCGCGTTCAATGCTTCGCAGGTGGCGGCGCTCAGCCTGACCCAGTTCAAGGCACTGTCGGCCACGGGCGTGTCGGCCCTGCTCAGTGCCCATATTGAATTGGTCACCACGACGCAGCTTTCATCACTATCGGCTACCGGTATCAGCGGCTTGAACTACAGCCAGGTCGCCAGCCTGTCGCTGACCCAACTGGCGGTCTTGACCCCGACCCAGATCAGCGGCTTCACCACGACGGCGCTGGCGGGGCTCAACACCACCCAGATCGCCGCCCTGACCCTGACGCAACTGGGTGGCCTGACCACCACCCAGATCGGCGGATTGACGGCCGAGGATGTCGCCTCATTCACCACGACCGAATTCGCCGCCCTGACCTCGACCCAGCTTGGCGCGCTGGTGCGCAACCAGTTGCGCGGCCTGACGACGCAGCAATTGCAGGCGCTCAGCAATGCCAATCTCTCCGGCCTGACCGCCACCCAGTTCGCCGACCTAACCTCGACGCAGCGCGCGGGCCTGACCTCGACCCAGTTTATGTCGATCACGCCGACCCAGATGGCCGGGCTTCAGCCATCGCAGTTCGACAGCTTCTCGACGAATGAATATGCGGCGCTTTCGGCCTCACAACTGACCGCGATCAGCTCAACCAATATGGCGCTGCTCGGCACCACCTTCCTGACCAGCCTGACGCCGGCCCAGATCGACGGCTTCAGCGCCTTGCAGATCAGCTACCTGACCACGACACAGATCGCGCCGTTGTCGCCGGCGCAACGGGCGGCGCTTAACAACGCCATGGCTTGATTTATAAAACCTGACGCAGGATGAAGTAGAGCAGGCCTGACAGCACGACGGTGGCGGGCAGGGTAAGCACCCAGGCCATGGCAATGCCGCGGATGGTTGACCATTGCAGGCCTGAGCGGTTGGCGGTCATGGTGCCGGCCACGCCACCGGAGAGGATATGCGTGGTCGAGACCGGCAGACCGAGACGTTCAGCGGCGTAGATGGTGACGGCCGCTACAAGACCCGCGGCGGCACCCTGGCCATAGGTCATATGCGATTTGCCGATCTTCTCACCTACCGTGACGACGATACGCTTCCAGCCGACCATGGTGCCAAGACCGAGCGCCAGAGCTGTGGCGATTTTCACCCAGGTGGGGACGTAGCGTGTCATGTCGTTCAGCGTGGCTTGCAGGCCGCTTAAGGCTTTGGTGTCGGGCATGGCTTTCGCGTTTTTGTCCGCTTTGAGAATGCTGACCGCGCCATTGACCAGATACATGTCGTTACGAAGTTGCGGCATGTCGGCGGCCGGAACCTTGCTCAACGCGCCGTGAACCTTGATCTGGGTCTCTATATTGCCAGTCATCATGGCCAGTGCGCCGTAGAGATCGGGCGTATCGATGCGGCGGTTACGGACGGCGGCATTGACGGCGCTGCGGGCGATATCGAGCGTGGGGACGGAAGCGCCGTGAGCGTGAACGGCGAAGGCCTGCTCACCGGCATCGAGGGAAGCGACATAGGCCGGTTGGGCGGTGTCGGGCAGGGCGCGGTTGAGGGCATAGGTCGCCGGCGCGACGCCAATGAGGATGATCATGATGAGGCCCATACCTTTCTGGCCGTCATTGCCGCCGTGCGCGAACGATACACCTGTGCAGGCGGCGATCAGGGTGGTGCGAATCCAGAACGGCGGCGGTGCCTGATCTTTCGGCGCTTCGTAAAGCTTCGGATTGCGGATCAGTGTCTTCATGGCCAGCAACAGGAGGGCGGCGGCGATAAAGCCTATCAGCGGCGAGAAGATCAGCGCCTTGCCGACCTTGGCCGCCTGTGCCCAATCGATGCCCGAGGTGGCGTTGACCGCTGATGTCATGAGCTGGTTGGCGAGGCCGACCCCCATGATCGAGCCGATCAGGGCATGCGAGGACGAGTTGGGTATGCCGAGGATCCAGGTGCCGAGGTTCCAGATGATGGCCGAGATCAGAAGGGCGAAGATCATGGCGTAGCCGGCGCCGGTGCCGACCTGCAGGATCAGTTCGACGGGCAGCAGCATCACGATGCCGTAAGCGACCGCGCCGGTCGAGGCCAGGACTCCAAGGAAGTTGAAGACGCCCGACCAGATGACGGCGAAAAGCGGCGGCATGGAATGGGTATAGATGACGGTGGCGACAGCGTTGGCGGTATCGTGGAAGCCGTTGACGAACTCGAAGCCAAACGCGATCAGCAGGGCCAGACCCAGGAAGAGAAAAGCGCCCATGGCCAAAGGCTCGCCGATGGCGGCGGCATCTTTATGGACGCTGTAACCGACATAGATCAGACCCAACAGGATCGGCACTAAAAAGAACAGATTGGGGGACAAACGCAGCTTTTTGGGCGGAACGGGCGGCGGGGTCACCGAGTCAATCGGGTTGGACTCAAAGGACGCATCGAACATGAATGGCTCCAGACTGTACCCGTAAGCTGTCGCTATCGGAAACCTTGCTGGCGCTCTTTGACAGGAGAGCGGTCAAGAGTCGAACGATTTTTATGACACTTTTGTGACGATTTTAGAAACTAGCGCCTTGAAAACAAAGAATTTATATGAATTTTCAAGTGCTATTGCCGCTATCCCGCACAATATAGAGGGTTTTTTCTGCGCATTTGCGCCGAACACGGACAAAACAGGCCGGGACTGAACCCGGCCTGAAAAAAAGCAGAGGGGTCACTAGGCGTAAGCGTAGACCCGTTCCGGCTTTAGGCGAAGCGTGTCGCCGACGGAAAAGCCTTGTGCTTCGCTGCCGTGGGAGTGCTGGGTCTCGAACAGGGCGCCATCGGTCCCTTTCAACTCCAGACGCAGGTTACTGCCCGCCGGCAGGACGGCGGTCACCGTCACCGGAATGCCGGCGCCTGTGCGCGAAAGGTGCGCCTCGTAAGGGCGGAAGCGTAAGGTGTAGTCACCATCATTCGCTGCTCCGGCGACCGGCGCCGAGAAGCCGTCGAAATGGGCGATGCCGTCCTTGATGTGGCCATTGGCCTTGTTGGCCGAGCCGAGAAAATCGAAAACAAAGGCCGAGGACGGCTGGCTGTGAATTTCGAGCGGCGTGCCGATCTGTTCGACCTTACCTCCCTTGAGCACGACGACACGATCGGCGAGATCGAGCGCTTCTTCCTGATCGTGCGTCACGAAGATGGTGGTGACCCCGGTCTCATGATGGATACGTTTCAGCCAGCGGCGCAGATCCTTGCGCACCAGAGCGTCCAGCGCGCCAAAGGGCTCATCGAGCAGCAGGATGCGTGGATTGATGGCGAGGGCGCGGGCGAGCGCGACGCGCTGGCGCTGGCCACCGGAAAGCTGCGAGGGGTAGCGCTTGCCGAGGTCGTCCATCTGGATCAGCTTGAGTAGGCGCTCAACGGTTGATTTTATCTCGGCCTTCGACGGGCGTTCCTTGGCAGGACGGACATTGAGGCCGAAAGCGATGTTCTGCGCCACGGTCATGTGACGGAACAGGGCGTAGGACTGAAAGACCATGCCGACGCGGCGATCACGCGGATTAAGCTTGAGGTAGTTCTCGCCTTCAAAGCTGATCTCGCCGGCATTGGGCGTATCGAGCCCGGCCAGCAGGCGCAGAAGCGTGGTCTTGCCGGAACCCGATGGGCCGAGCAGGGCGATGAACTCTCCCGACCTGGCCTCGAAGGTCACATCCTTGAGCGCCGGGAAGTTGGTGAAGGTCTTGTTGACGTTCTTGATAATGAGCGACATGTCAGTGTCTCCGTGACGCGGCGAGTTCACCCGCGAAGCGCCATTCCAGAAGGGATTTAAGCACGAGTGTGACGATGGCGAGGCCGGCGAGGATAGAGGCCGCAGCGAAAGCGCCGATGGTGTCGTACTGGTTATAGGTGATCTCGATATAGAGCGGCAGGGTGTCGGTCAGGCCGCGGATATGGCCGGAAACGACCGAGACCGCGCCGAATTCGCCCATGGCGCGCGCCGTACACAACAGCACACCGTAGAGCAGGGCCCACTTGATATTGGGCAGGGTGACGCGGAAGAAAATATCCCAGCCGCGGGCGCCGAGCGTGCGGGCCGCGACCTCTTCATCGGTGCCTTGGTCTTCCATCAGCGGGATGAGCTCGCGGGCGATGAAGGGCAGGGTGACGAGCACGGTGGCCAGCACCAGACCCGGCAGGGCGAACACAATCTTGATATCATGATCGCGTAGCAGGAAGCCGAACCAGCCTTGCGCGCCGAAGAGCAGAATCCACACCAGACCAGAAATGACCGGCGAGATGGAGAAGGGCAGGTCGAGGATGGAGAGCAGTAAACTCTTGCCCTTGAACTCGAAGCGCGTGATGCACCAGGCGGCACAGATTCCGAAGATGGCGTTAAGCGGCACGGCGATGGCGGCGACCAGCAGGGTCAAGAGGATGGCGGCCTTGGCGTCCTCGGTATGGAGCGCGGCCAGATAGGGCGGCAGGCCTTGCGAGAAGGCGGTGACCAGCACATTGATCAGCGGAAGCAGGATAATAAGACCCAGCCACAGAAGGGCAAAGGCGAGCAGGGCATAGGCCCCGAGGGTTTTGGGCGCTCTGGCGGCTTTGGCGGTCATTTGGCGCTCCCGAGATTGGCGAACATGCGCTGGACGATGTTAAGCGCCAGCAGGATAAGCAGCGAGATACCCAACATAATGACACCGACCGAGGCGGCGCCGGCATAGTCATATTCCTGCAGCTTGATGACGATCAGCAGGGGAGCGATTTCAGAAACATAGGGCATATTGCCGGCGATGAAGATGACGCTGCCATATTCGCCGACGCCGCGCGCCAGGGCCAGCGAGAAGCCAGTGACGAGCGAAGGCATGAGGGCGGGCAGGATGACGCGAAAAGCGGTCTGGACCACGCTGGCGCCCAGGGTTTCCGCGGCTTCCTCGACCTCAGCCTCAAATTCAGCCAGCACCGGCTGAACGCTGCGAACCACAAACGGAAGACCGATAAAGGTCAGGGCCAGAAAGATACCGACCGGCGTATAGGCGATCTTGATGCCGTGCGGCTCCAGCAGGCTGCCGACCCAGCCATTGGCGGCGTAAAGGCTCGACAGGGCAATGCCGGCGACGGCGGTGGGCAGCGCGAAGGGCAGGTCGATCAGGGCATCAAGCAGGCGTCGGCCGGGAAAACTGTAGCGTGTTAGGGCCCAGGCGACGGCAAGGCCGGCAAAGACATTGACGACGGCGGCGGCCAGTGCTGTGAAGAAGCTCAAGGCCAGGGCGTGGATGACGCGCTCGTCGGTTAGGACGAACAGGAATCCTTCCAGGCCATGTTCCCAAGGACGGGCAATCAATGCCGCCAGCGGGATAATGACAATGGTGCTGAGGAAAAAGATCGTGACGCCAAGCGTGATCTTGAAGCCGGGCAGGACGCGGGTGGTGCCTGTGGCCGGATGGGGCGCCTTGAAATGGTCCGGTATGGTCGGATCAGGTACGGCGGTGTCGGGTTGTCCCGTCATCGGGTTGCCTTTGTGTCTGGGTGGATACGCAACTGACCGTCAGCTTTTTATGCGCAGACGGTGCGGTTATGGCAAGTCGCGGTCTCGTGACCTGTGACCTGCCTTTTTGTTATCGCTTTGTGATCTGGTCGAAGACGCCGCCATACGCGAAGTGGATGGACTGGACTTTTTTCCATCCACCGAAGTCGCGGATGGTGACGAGGTTGATTTTCGCGAACTGGCTGGCATATTTCGCGGCCGCCGACGGATCGCTCGGACGATAGAAGTTCTTGCCAATGATGTCCTGGCCTTCGGCGCTATAGAGATAGTTGAGGTACTCGCGCGAAACCGCAAGGGCGCCATGCTTGTTGGCGTTCTTGTCGACCACCGCGACCGAGGGTTCGGCCAGGATGGATATGGACGGCACGATGATCTCGAACTTGCCCTTGCCGAGCTTGGCCTGGGTGAGCAGGGCTTCGTTTTCCCAGGCGATCAGCACATCACCTATGCCGCGTTCGACGAAGGTCGTAGTCGAACCGCGAGCGCCGGTATCCAGCACCTTGACGTTGTCATAAACCTTCTTGACGAAGTCTCGCGCCTTGGCCTCGTCCTTGTTGTAGGCCTTCAGCGCCCAGGCATAGGCGGCGAGGTAGTTCCAGCGTGCACCGCCTCCGGTCTTGGGGTTAGGCGTAATGACGCCAACGCCGGGACGGGCGAGATCGCCCCAGTCGCGGATATTCTTCGGATTGCCCTTGCGAACCAGCAGAACGATGGTCGAGGTATAGGGCGAAGAGTTGAGCGGCAGGCGGCTCTGCCAGTTGGCTGGCAGAAGCCCGGCCTTGGCTGCGATCTGGTCGATATCGTCCGACAGCGCCAGTGTAACGACATCGGCCGGGCTGCCTTCGATCACCGAACGGGCCTGAGCGCCGGAGCCGCCATGGCTCTGACGGATGGTGACGTCCTGGCCGGTTTTAGCCTTCCAGTATTTGCTGAAGGCGGCGTTGTAGGCGGTGTAGAGTTCGCGGGTCGGATCGTAGGATACATTGAGAAGCTGGATCGGCTTGGGCGCGGCCAGCGCATCGCCGGTGGCGAACAGCGCCGCACCGGCCACAGCCGTGGTCAGAAAAGAGCGTCTTTGCATGGGAAAGATTCCGGAAGGCCGGAACGGCGCGCAAGATTTTGCCGCGCCGCCGGACGGGCTGGATAAGGAAGGCAATGACCGCCGCCTTAGAGCTTGTTCCGATCTGATTGGATCAGATCGGCGCTCTAAATGTTGCCTTTACGCGCTTTTTGATCCGAAAAGTGCGTCACACTTTTCGGAAAGCGCTTTTGGCGCCGGCAGCGGTCATCGGGGGCTTACTTCTTCGTGATCTGATCGAAGATGCCGCCGTAGTCGAACTGTTCCTTCTGGACCTTCTTCCAGCCGCCGAAATCATTGATAGTGACCAGCGGCAGACCTGGGAAGATGCTGGCATACTTGGCCAGGATCGCCGGATTGCTCGGACGATAATAGTTCTTTGCGATGATGTCCTGTGCTTCATCGCTGTAGAGATAGGTCAGGTATTCCTTTGCAGCAGCCAGATTGCCCTTCTTGGCGGCATTCTTGTCAACCACGGCGACAGGCGGTTCAGCCAGGATCGAGATCGACGGATAAACGATGTCGAACTTGCCCTTGCCCAGTTGGTTGATGGCCAGATAGGCCTCATTTTCCCAGGCGATCAGTACGTCGCCCACGCCGCGTTCGACGAAGGTGACAGTCGAGCCGCGGGCGCCGGTATCGAGCACCGGCACGCGCTTGAACAGGTTGCCGAGGAATTCCTTGGCCAGCGCATCGGTGCCCCAGCGCTTCTTGGCGTAGGCATAGGCGCCCAGATAGTTCCAGCGCGCGCCGCCCGAGGTTTTCGGATTCGGTGTGATAACCGAAACGTCGAGACGGATCAGATCCTCCCAATCCTTGATCTTCTTCGGGTTGCCCTTGCGGACGAGGAAGACGATGGTCGAGGCATAGGGCGTCGAGTTTTTCGGGAAGCGGGTCTGCCAGTTGGCCGGCAGGATGCCGGCCTTTTGCGAGATCGAGTCGATATCGGCGGCGAGTGCCAGGGTCACCACGTCGGCGGGAACGCCATCGATGACCGAACGCGCCTGTGCACCGGAACCGCCATGGCTCTGGCGGATGGTGATGTCTTCGCCGGTCTTGGCCTTCCAGTACTTGCTGAAAGCGGCGTTATAGGCGGTGTAGAGTTCGCGGGTGGGATCGTAGGAGACGTTGAGCAGTTCGCGGGTCTTGGCGACGGCGGACGTACCCAGGGAGAGCGCACCGGTGGCGGCCAGGCTGACGCCGCCGATCAGGCCGGTGAGAAAGCTTCTGCGTTGAACTTTATTGGAAGACATGTGTCTGTTCCTTGTTTCAGGCGCTGACCGAACTCCAGTCCGGCCAGCTTGCCGTATGACGAATAAAAAAGCGATCAATAAGCTTAGTAGCGGAACTGAATGCGGCCGGAGGCGAAGTTCTCCTTGCGACGATCCGCCCCGGCAACAGCACCGCCTTCGAATTCGGTCTGATCCCAGTCGGCGATCAGCTTCAGGTTTTCGCTCCAGTACCAGCCGACGCCGAAGCCGGTGGAGGTCGCTTTTTGAGCCGACGAGGTCAACGACGCGAAGCCGAGGGTAAAGGCGTCCTTGTCGATTTCGGTGTAGCCGTAACGGGCGGTCAGTTCGACGGCTCCCCAGGTGCCCTTCTTCCAGTTGAAGTCGTTGGCCGGCTTGACGCCACCCTTGAAGCCGACGTTCTCACCGGTGATGACCCACGAGGTTGAAACGTCGAGCGCTTTGTTTTCAAGCTGTGCGGCCTTGGTGCCAAGCTTGACGTCCTGCTTGACCGTCACGTAGTCGGCCAGGATGCCGAAGTTGTTGAGATAGAAAGAGGCCTGCGGGTTGGAACGGGTTTCCTTGCCGTTGGAATAGACGCCAGTGCCATATTTGAAGAACACTTGCTGTCCAGGCGTGCGGTAGCTGCCAAGTTGGGTATTGGTGGTGTTGCCGATGTGCTGGCCGTCCGAGCCGGCATAGCCGATGCTCAGGCCTTGCAGCCAGACGACGCTGGAATTGGCGAATGGGCCGCCGAAGACGCGGTAGGCGACATCCTTGTGGTTATCGAGATCGTTGTTCAGGTTGACGCCATCTGCCGAGCCATTGAACAGGCCGACCTGGTATTCCAGGGCGCCGTCGAAGAAGGTGCCGAAAGCCTGATAACCGACGTCACGGTTCGGCACGAGGTTGGTCGAGTGACCGCGCTCGGTCCAGATGACATCGGCATCGGCCTGCAAACGTTCAAGGCCGAGCGGAGACTTGAACTTACCGGCGCGGAATTGTAGCGAGTCAACGAACTTGTATTCAATATAGGCGTCAACAATCGAGGCGGAAGCGGAGGAGGACCCGCCCAGTTCCGGCGTGAAGCGGAAGGAGGCGTTGCCGGCCTTGCCGGTGAAGGTCGGGCGGATCAGGCGGGCGACGACTTCATCCTGCAAGCTGCCGCCATCGTCACCCCAGCTATGGGCGTCAATATTGACCTGGGCATTGATGCCGAATTCATACTTGCCGTCGGCCGAGGTGAACTTCAGGCCCTTTTTGTCAAGCACGGCGACGGGAGTCTTGGCAGCGGCCGATGTCGCCAGTTCCTGATCCAGCTCGCGCTGGCGCTTTAAGGTGTCGAGTTCCTGTTCGAGGCGAGCGATGCGCTCTTCATAGGTGAGCGGCGCGGCTTCGGTGCTCTGGGCGTCCTGTGCCGAAGCCAGGGCGGGGGTGAAGGCGAGGGTGGTTGCCAAAGAAGCGGCAACCGCGCCGAGGCTGAGAGTGGTCTTGGTGAAACGCATGGAGGGGCTCCGTGTGGGTGCGTGCCGATTGGCAGTCCATTCGGCAAGATTATGTTTTTTTATAAGCTGTTATACGTGTAGGCTAAGGTACTGAATTGATCAGGAAAGGCTCTCGTTGAGGGCTTTACCTTTGGCGTCGAAGCGCAGTTTTTCGCTGCGTTCAATCTGAACCACGCGCGAGTCGTGGATAACGATTTCCAGCGAGCCGAAACGGATTTGCTGGAGACTGGTCAGGATCTGGCGCTCGATTTCGGTCAGCTCGCGTTCCTTGAAATCAGGGCGCAAAGGGGCTGTAGATGACACACTCATGTGATCCTCATCTTTGAAAAATTATGAAATTTTGGGAGGTGGCTGTTTGGCTTTAAGCGGCGGTGAGGGAGGGATCTGTAACCAGATCCTGCAAACATCGCTGATCGAGCACGCCGGACATGGCGTTGCGCACATCGAGCATCAGGTGGCGCAACTGGCAGGCCGCTTCGTCGCGGCAGTCCTCGCACTTCTGATAGGCTGTCAGGCTGGCGCAGCGTATCGGGGCAAGCGGGCCATCGATGATGCGAATAATATCGCCAAGGATGATGCTCCTGGCGTCCTTCGCCAGGAAATAGCCGCCGAAAATGCCGCGTTTGGAATCGACGATCCCGTTCTGCCGCAATTCCTGGAGGATGTTGTCGAGGAATTTTTGCGGTATGTCCGCTGCCTCGGCAATCTGTTTACTGGGCAGCATCGGACGGTCAGTCTGTGCCATGTGAATAAGCGCCTTTAACGCATATTTGGCTTTCATGGATAGCATGGTTGCCTCTCCCTTCAAGCGCCGTTTAAAATCTACACTCAATGAGTATGTTTTAAACCGAAGCGCGTCAATGGTGTTTAAAGCGCATAATTCTAATGCAGATTGATTAGTCCGGCTAAACTGGAAATGTCTGTTAGAAACGCAAGAACAGGTTCTTTAGCCAGAGAGGGCCGGTCTTGGCAACCTGTTGCCAGTCGGCATTATCATCGTTCAGTTCATCTTCGGGGGTATAGCCCCAAGGGTTGAAAACCTTAACCCGCGCCGATTTGAAGGCGGTCGTCTGGCGCGTCACCAGCACCAGGCCATGAACCTGCGCCGTGGCGGCCACCAGCGCGTCGCGTTCGCTTTTCGGATCGTTCGGGGAAAGGCTGGCGCGTTTTTTGACCACAGCCGAATCGACCGGCAGAATGCGTCCGTCAAAAGCGTTCATCACCTGCTCATCAAGCCAGGCCCGCAGAGGGGCGGCCTGAACCTTATCCTTGCGCTCAGCCTTGCCGACGCTGTTTTCAAGCTCCAGCAGGCTGATGGCCGACATATAGAGATTTTGCCGCGCCACGCCGGAGGCCCAGCGCACCACGCCGGGGTCGCAGTGGCCGGTCTTGGCCTTGCGCAGTTCGCTGATGACGGGGGTATCGAGCAGGTACATCAGCCGACTCCTTCATCGAGCGTTTCCGTGCGGTCCCAGCTTGAGTCGGAGGGCGTGGTATCGAGTTCCAGTTCGCTAGTGTCGGGCATGGCCAGCAGATCGATGATGCTTTCCGTCTGCCCGCTGATCTGGCGAAACGCCTCGAAGCTCATCAGGACGTGCGAAGGGCGGCCGCGATCGGTGATGAAGACGGGTTCGTGGCGCGCGAGACGCTTGGCCTTGCCGACATCCTGATTGAAGTCGCGGCTGCTGATGGTCGTCATGTCCGTCCCTGTTATAGCGTTGCCTTGAAGATAGGTCAGGCCAGTATCAGCCGCAATACGAAACTACATTGCTACAGGTGCTTTCTGTAAAATGTAGATATGTTGCTACAATGTGATGAATGCGCAACAGTGAATTATTCAATAAAATAAAGGGTTTGCGAATAGCGTTTTTGTTTGACGGATCAAAATAATCTGTAATCACTACGGGCAACAGCCACCATAACGCTGATCACACACTTTTTGTATTCCCGGGGAAACCACTCATGATTCTGGATTTTGTTCCGCAGGACCTGCTGCAAAGCGGTCTGCATGAAATCGCCAATGTACTATCTCCGCATGGCGCGTTCGGCCCCGATGGCGTTACCAAGGCCTATGCGCCGGGCGACTTTTCGATCCACTTCTTCCTGCAACTGGCCGTCATCATTGTGACCTGCCGCGTCGTAGGATGGCTCGGTCAGAAATTTTTGGGGCAGCCACAGGTGGTTGGTGAAATGATCGCCGGCGTGATTCTAGGGCCATCGCTCTTCGGCCTGTTCCTGCCGGAAATCCAGGGCGCCATCTTCCCCAAGGAAATGAAAAGCGTGCTCTACACCGGCGCGCAGTTTGGCGTCGGTCTTTACATGTTCCTCGTCGGCACCACCTTCCGCGCCGATCACTTCGCCGAAAAAGGCAAGAGCGCCATGTTCGTGTCGCTGGCCGGCATTACGGCGCCGTTCTTGCTCGCCGTCCTTCTGACGCCATGGCTGATGTCCGTGCCGGGTCTGTTTGCTGCGGGCATCTCCCAGTTCAATGCCACGCTGTTCTTCGGCGCCTGTATCGCCCTGACCGCCTTTCCCATGCTGGCGCGCATCATCAACGAGCGCGGTCTGGCCAATTCTTCGCTGGGCACGCTTTCGCTCACCGCCGGCGCTTTCGATGACGCCGTGTCGTGGTGCGTGTTGGCCATCGTGCTGGCCACCTTTGGCGGCGGCCCCGGCGTAGCGGTTCTGGCTATCGGCGGCGGTCTGCTGTTCGCCTTGTTCATCGTGTTTGTCGGTCGCAAGCTGCTGGCGCCGCTCGGTCGCATGGTCGAGGCCAAGGGTGAGATGAGCCATACGGTCCTGGCCATCGTCATGATCTGCTTTTTCCTTTCGGCATTCATTATGGACGCCGTTGGCATCCACGCCATCTTCGGTGGCTTTATCCTGGGCACGGCCATGCCACGCGGCAAGCTGTGTGAAGAGTTGAAAAAGAAGGTCGAGCCGTTCGCGGTCATCGTCCTGCTGCCGATGTTCTTCACCTATTCCGGCCTTAACACCCGCATGGACATGGTCAACTCCCTGCCCATGCTGCTGGTGGCCGGCGCTATCCTGATCGCTTCGGTGCTTGCCAAGTTTGGCGCTTGCTGGGGCGCGGCCCGCCTCAGCGGTGAGGATAACCGCACAGCCCTGGGCATCGGCGCTCTCATGAATTCCCGCGGCCTGATGGAGCTGATCATCATCAATATCGGCCTGCAAAAGGGCATTATCGGCCTGCCGCTGTTCGCCATGCTGGTTCTGATGGCCATTGTCACCACGGTCATGGCGTCGCCGGTGTTCGAGATGGTTTACGGCAAGAAGGCGCGCGAAAGCGGTGAACTGGGCGCCGTACCGGAAAGCGCCAGCTAGAGCGCTTTCCGAAAAGTGTGACGCACTTTTCGGATCAAAAAGCGCGTAAAAACAAAAAAAATTAGAGCGCTGTTCTGATGCAATCAGATCGGAACACGCTCTAAATCTGTAAAGCGTACTCTCCTGATCTCCCGCTCTCATGTCCCTGTTTCCACCGCGGAGCAGGGACTTTTTTTTGCTCTAAAGCACCGGCAGGAATAGCTTGATGACAAGGCCTGTCAGCGCGCAGGCCACAATGACGTGAATGACATTGGCCTTGAATCGCAACAGGGCAATGGCGGCCATGGTGGCGATGACAAACGCCTTCTCGTCAAATGCGCCGGAAAAGCCTTGCGGCCAGAGGACATGATAAGCGAAGAACAGCGCCAGATTAGCGATGACGCCGACGACCGCGGCGGTGATAGCGGTCAGGGGCGCGGTGAAGGTCAGGTTGTTATGCGTGCTTTCGACAAGCGGACCGCCGGCCAGAATGAAGATGAACGACGGTAGAAAGGTGAACCAGGTGACAGTGAGGGCGGGGGTCACGCCGGCCAGCACGGCATGATTCGCGCCAAACATGCCGCTTTGAAAGCCGCCGACAAAGCCGACAAAGGTCACAACCATAATCAAGGGGCCGGGTGTCGCTTCACCGAGCGCCAGGCCATCCATCATCTGGGGTGGTGTGACCCAGCCATAGGTGGTGACGGCGCCTTGCCAGACATAGGGCAGCACCGCGTAGGCGCCGCCAAACGTCAGAAAGGCTGCCTTGGTGAAGAAGAGACTCATCAGGGTGAGCGGATGGCTCCAGCCAAGCGCCAGGCCGCAGGTGGTTACAGGCACGGCCCACAGAACCGCGCCGCTGGTCACGACCACGGCCAGCCGTGTCCAGCGAAAGCGCGCATGTGCGGGCGTGGGTGTATCATCATCGATCAGGGCAGGTAAGGCGGCGGCATCGGAGACCTTGTGCCCACCCGTTGATTTGAAAATCTGCGGAGCCAATCTCCCACCGATCGCGCCGATCACGGCGGCGGTCAGGATAATCAGCGGAAACGGGAGATTGAAGACGGCCAGCGCCACAAAGGCCGTCAGGGCCAGTCCCCACATAAGCGGGTGCTTGAGCGCCCGTGAACCGATGCGATGCGTGGCTTGCAGGACGATAGCTGTCACGGCCGGTTTGATACCGTAAAAAAGCCCGGCCACCCACGTGACGTGGCCAAACGCCATATAGGCCCAGGACAGACCTATGAGCAGGAAAAGCGATGGCAGGAGAAACAGAACGCCCGCGACGATTCCGCCCCATGTCCTGTGCATCAGCCAGCCGATATAGGTCGCCAGTTGCTGCGCTTCGGGGCCGGGCAGGACCATGCAGTAGTTGAGCGCGTGCAGAAAGCGTTTCTCGGAAATCCACCGGCGCTTTTCAACCAACTCCTGATGCATGATGGAGATCTGGCCCGCCGGACCGCCGAAACTGATCAGGCCGAGCTTGAGCCAGAAATTGAAAGCGTCGCCGAATTTAACCGGTTCTCTCTGTTGCATCGCTTCACCCCAAAACAGCCTTATGTCTGCTTCACTAACGCGGAACTGGCGTCTTGTCTGCCTTGTCCACGCGTGACATAGTTATGACGGATGGGGATTTGCGATGCGTAAGGCGGCTATATCAGGATTGATCGCGCTGGGACTGGCTTTTGCCGCTGGCTCGGTTTTCGCCGGCACGGCGACGACGACCCAATACACGCCGCAGCATGGTTTCCCTGATCATGACGGCGATTTTTCCGCCATGCTGATTGTCATCCCCCAACAGGAACTGGCCGAATTCGATAAGCCCGGCGGCGGCAATCGCCAGCTCAACCGGGTCAGCCGCGCTGAGGTCGGTGCCGTGCTGGCCATCAAGCTGGTCTTTACCGGACTGGCGGCCGATGCCAACGGCAATGGCGAGGTCATCTATGATCTGCAGGTGATTGGGCCAGATGCCAGGATCTATGCCGACAGTGATTACAAGGCGCTGGCCGCTGTACGTGGTCCGGTTGGCGATGGTCGCAGCGTCTTCGATAACCGCACCAAGGTTGTGATGCTACAATTCGAGCCGCAGGATGCACCGGGCGTCTATACCATCAAGGCGATTGCGCATGACGAGGTGTCTGAGCGCAAGGTGTCGCTGGAGACGCAGGTCGAACTGTTGGGGGCAGGGGCGCCCGCAACGGTGGCGCCGGTCGCCGACACGGTGGAAAAGCCTGTCGTTACTAAGAAAAAAGCCAAAAAGAAGCGGCACAAGGGCGCGCGCCGGAGTAAAACACGGCGATGATTCTTGTTGTTACGCAAAGCTTCCTGCCCGATGTCGGCGGAACACAGCAATACCTGACAGGATTGGCCGATGCCTTCGCGGCGCGCGGCCATGCCATTGAGGTGTTCTGCCGCAAAACCAGCCGTTCGGCGGCAAAGGCATTTGACGCCACACGCAGCTACGCCATCCATCGTTACGGCGGCATCCGAATTATCAGGCAATTACGGGTCGCTGCGGCGATTGCGCGACGCGTGCGCCAGGGCGATGTTATGGTCATCGTGGCGGACAGTTGGAAAAGTCTCGAACTCCTTGACAGGTCTAAGCTGAAGGGGGTCCGCATCGTATGTATCGCGCACGGCAATGAGTATCTGACGCATAGCGCCGTCAAGGCGGGGCGTTTGCGCCGCAGTTTGGCCAAGGCTGATGTGGTCGCGGCCAATTCCCGCTTTACTGCCGGGCTGGCGCATGCGTTTGCCGGTTCTGTGCCGGTGGAGGTGGTTCTGCCGGGTATCATGGCGCCGGGGGAGGCAAGGGAGGCCGTTGCGGCGGCGCCACAAGGTGAGCGCCTGCTGTGTATCGCCAGGCTGGAGCCTCGCAAGGGCATCGACCAGATTATCCGGGCGCTGGCTGAGCTGCAGGCGGATTACCCGCAGGTCGTGCTTGATATTGTTGGCAAGGGCGAGGACAAGGACCGGCTTATCGCTCTGGCGGAGCAGCTTGGCGTAACCGGGCGCGTGCATTTCCACGGCTATGTTTCCGATGCCCGCAAGGCCGAACTGATCCGGCAGGCACGCGTGTTCGTGTTGCCGAACCGACGCGAGCATGGCTCGGTTGAGGGCTTTGGCATCGTCTTTCTCGAAGCGGCGGCCTATGGCGTCCCGTCGATCGCCGGTAAGGACGGAGGCGTGGGGGACGCTGTGATCGATGGCGAGACCGGCCTGATTGTCGATGGCGAGGATGTCGCCACCTTGAC
The DNA here is from genome assembly GCF_000376105.1 of Asticcacaulis benevestitus DSM 16100 = ATCC BAA-896. GTDB lineage: Bacteria > Pseudomonadota > Alphaproteobacteria > Caulobacterales > Caulobacteraceae > Asticcacaulis > Asticcacaulis benevestitus. Next base: position 54,219 of record NZ_AQWM01000008.1, on the reverse strand, counting down.
GGCTGGCCTGCGCCGGCTGCTAAGTGATGAGGCCTTGCGGCAGCGTATGGGCGCTAAAGCGCAGACGCGCTTCTGGTCGGAATTTGTATGGCATGCGGCGGTCACGCGATTTGAGACCGTTTTGAACACTGGCCAAAAAACTGGAGATGAAATATGAGCGACACCCTTCCCGATACGATCAGTCTCATCATTCCAGCCCGTGAAAAGGATCTCGGTGGCTTCAAGGTGCGTCGTGTCCTGCCGGTAGCCAGGCGCCGTATGGTGGGGCCATGGATTTTCTTTGATCATATGGGACCGGCCGATTTCGCGCCCGGCATCGGCATCAATGTCCGGCCGCACCCGCACATCAATCTTGCCACCGTCACCTATCTGTTCAAGGGCAATATCCTGCACCGCGATTCGCTGGGCACCCGCTCGGTTATTGTGCCGGGCGATGTCAACCTGATGGTGGCCGGCAAGGGTATTACCCATTCGGAACGCGAGGAAGACAGCGCCATCGCCAAAATGCGCCATCTTGACGGGCTGCAACTGTGGCTGGCCCTGCCCGAAGCCGATGAGGAAATGGACGCGGCCTTCTTTCATTATGATGCCAACGAAATCCCGCAGACTGAGATTAATGGTGCAACGGTGCGTGTGATGATGGGGCAGGCCTTCGGCCTGACCTCGCCGGTCAAGACCTTCGCCCAGACTCTGTATGTCGAGATAAAAGCGCAGGCTGGCAGCGCGATCGATGCGCCGCTGAGCGCAGAAGAACGCGCCATCTATGCCTGTGACGGGGCGCTCGAAATCGACGGGCATCGGCTGGAGCAATATGAAATGGCCGTGTTGACGCCCGGCGCCGGCGTGCAGATCAAGGCGCTGGACGAGGCGCACTTCGTCATCATCGGTGGAGAGCCTTTGACCGAACGCCATATCTACTGGAATTTTGTGTCATCGCGCCCTGAGCGTATCGAGCAGGCCAAGGTCGATTGGCAATCGCAGGACGGCATCGCCTTCCCGAAGGTGCCGGGCGACGATCAGGAATTCATTCCGCTGCCGGAGTAGGTCATGCATATCCTGTCGATGAAAAACCTCGACTCCGTCGGGTGGTGGGAATTCCGGCGGGTGACCTATAACCTCATTCTGGTGCCGTTTCTGGCAGGCTCTCTCTGGCTGGGTGCTTTCCTGGTGTCACAGACCTCACTCAGAAATATGCCTGTGGAGCCTCTGGGCCTTGTCTTTATGGCTGGTATCTTCCTTGGGCTGGCGAATGTGGCCTACACGATCGGCTGGTTGACAGAAATTTTGTGGAGCAATGGCGAAACCGATCTCACCCGACCTTACCGCTGGCGCATGTGGATATTGGGGACGGTCCTGTCGGTCGTGCTGGCCTGGCTGCCGGCGGCGCTGGGAATCCTGATCTTCCTGCTTCATCAGTTTCATTAGATCTGCTTTTTTGAACGTTTACGCAGCTGTCATGCGAACACCGTCTTTACAAATGTAACGATCTGCGCTTGGTTCACTATCTCCGGGTGTGACTTTTTTATGTGAGAGATTTTATGAAAACCTATGGTTTTTCGAGCGCGCTAGCGCTTTGCGCCGCCTTGTCGGCTAGCATGGTAGCTTATGGTGCGGGCGCTCAGACCATGGCGCCGCCGGATCCGGTGATTGCGCCACCTCAGGATATCGCCTATCCGGGTGTCCTGAAGGTGACGGTCGACGCCACCGATCTTGACCGAAAGATTTTCAGCATCAAGCAAACCGTGCCGGTCAGCAAAGCCGGTGATCTGGTCCTGATGCTGCCGGAATGGCTGCCGGGCAAGCACTCTGACCGTTCGGAGATCAGCAAGATCGCCGGCCTTCTGGTGTCCGCCAATGGTAAACCGCTCACCTGGGTGCGTGATCAGATCAATGTGACGGCCTTCCATATCGACGTGCCGGCCGGCGTGACGGCGGTGGACGTCGAATTCCAGTACCTGGCGCCGACCACGGCGGCAGCCGGTCGCGCGGTCATGACGCCAGACATGCTGAACCTTCAGTTCAATTTCGCCAGCTTCTATCCGGCGGGGTATTACGCCAAGCGCATTCCGGTGCAGGCGACGGTTAAATTCCCCGAAGGCTGGGGCTACGCCACGGGGCTTGAGACCGACCACAAGACGGGTGATACGGTGGTCTTCAAGACGACCGATTACGACACCCTGATCGATTCGCCGATCTTCTCGGGCCGCTATTTCAAGAGCTGGGATCTCGATCCGGACGGTCCGGCGCCGGTGCGCCTCAATGTGATGGCCGATAGTCCTGAGCAACTGGACGTCATGCCGGGCTTTATCGATGTCCACAAGAAACTGGTCCAGCAGGCCTACAAGCTCTACGGCGCGCATCATTACGACCACTACGATTTCCTAGTGGCCGCTTCGGATCAGATCGGCGGCATCGGTCTTGAGCATCATCGCAGTTCGGAAAACCGCGTCGAAAAGAAATATCTGACCGACGCCAAGGTCAGCTACAGCCGTGACCTGCTGGCGCACGAATACACCCACTCGTGGAACGGCAAGTTCCGCCGCGGCGCCGATCTGTGGACGCCGAACTTCCAGGTGCCGATGCGCAACAGCCTGTTATGGGTCTATGAAGGCCAGACGCAATACTGGGGTCAGGTTCTGGCGACTCGTTCGGGACTGAACAGCAAGGAACTGGCGCTGCAAAACCTGGCGGCGACGGCGGCCAACCTGGATAATCTGCCAGGCCGTTCGTGGCGCGCCTTGCAGGACACTACCAACGATCCGGTGATCTCGGCCCGCTCTCCGCAGAACTGGCGTGCCTATCAGCGTTCGGAAGACTACTACAATGAAGGTCTGCTGATCTGGCTCGACGCCGATACGCTGATCCGCGAGAAGACTGGCGGCAAGAAGTCCCTCGACAATTTCGCCAAGGGCTTCTTCGGCATCCAGAACGGCGACTGGGGCGAGGCGACCTACACGTTTGACGACGTGGTCAAGACGCTGAACGCTGTCTACCCGTATGACTGGGCCACCTTCCTGCGCACGCGCGTTGATGGTCATGGCGAGGCCGATAAGGGCGGCGCGCCGCTCGACGGCATCACGCGGGGCGGTTACAAGCTTGTCTATACCGAGACGCCGAGCGATCTTTGGAAGGGGAACGAGACCCTGGGAAAGGTGACCAACCTCAGCTATTCCATCGGTTTCTCGGTCAACAACAAGGACAACACCCTGGCCGGCGTCCTGTGGGGCAGCCCCGCTTTCAAGGCCGGTCTGACGCCGGGCGACACGCTGGTGGCGCTCAATGGCAGAACCTATGACAGCGATGCTCTGAAGCTGGCGATCACCGCAGCCAAGTCCGGCAAGCCGATAGAGTTGATCGTCAAGATGGACGAAACCTATCGCGTCATCAAGATTGATTATACGGGTGGCCTGCGTTACCCGGTCCTGCAACGGATTGAAGGCACGCCAGCGCTTCTCGATGATATCCTGGCCGAGAAAAAATAACTCGGCAGATGAGTATGAAAGGCCTCTCCGGCGACGGGGAGGCCTTTTTCGTTCATCTTCCCGTCAGCTTGGTGGTGCTACAGGCAGTTATACCGCACCCCATTCGTGAGCGCTGCCATGACCTGTAAACGCCTGATCGCCGCCATTGCCTGCTTGCTGGCCATAGGTGCTGCGACCCTGCCCGCCGACGCCCAGCCCATCCGAAAGCGTCTTATGCAGCGGATGAAAGAAAAATCCGCCGCCGCCCAGCCGATTGATCCCGCACGATTTGTCGCCGGCGCCACGCGAAAGTCGGCTGCCTACGGGACCGATGCTGATCAATCCATGGAAGTTTATTTGCCACCGAATCCGGACCATGCCCCGGTCATCGTCATGGTGCACGGCGGCGGCTGGCGTATCGGTGACAAGAACATGGCCGGCGTGGTCGAAAACAAGATCAAGCACTGGCTGCCCAAGGGCTATATCTTTATCAGTATTGATTACCGCATGTTGCCCAATGCCGGGGTGGATGTGCAGGCGCAGGATGTCGCCAGCGCTATCACCTACATAGAAAAGCAGGCGCCAAGCTGGGGTGGCGATGCCGGTAAGCTGATCCTGATGGGCCACTCCGCCGGTGCGCATCTGGTGGCGCTCATGTCGGCTGATCCGACTCTTGTTCGCCAGGCAGGCGGCCATGACTGGGTGGCAACCGTCGTCTTGGACAGCGCCGCCTATGACGTGGCTGCCGTTATGAAGCGTCAACATCTCGATCTGTACGACGACGCCTTCGGCAGCGATCCCGCCTATTGGACGCGTCTGTCGCCCCGCGCTCAGCTCAAGGCCGATGCCGTACCGATGATGCTGGTCTGCGCCTTGAAGCGGTCGGACGATTCCTGCGGCCAGAGCCATGATTTTGCCGCGGCTTTGAAGGGGATTGGCCAGTCGGCGCCGGTAGTGGAACTGGATATGAAGCATGCTGAGGTGAACGCCCAGCTTGGCCTGCCTGGCACCTACACCGACAGTGTCGACAGCTTTATCACGGCTCATCTTGGCACGAAGGCTTTTCAGCGCTAAACCGGCTCTATGATCCGTCTCTATATTTCCGAACCGACGCCGGCCTTTGTGGCGGGCTTGTCTCTGGCGCTTAACAGCGATCAGAGCCGCTATCTGACCTCCGTCATGCGCAAGGGTGTGGGTGACGAGATTGCTATCTTTAACGGGCGCGACGGTGGGTGGACGGCGCGCATTGCCGAGGCTGGCAAGCGTCATGTGACGCTTGCTCTGACCGAACAGACGCGGACACAGGGCAAGGCGCAGGGGCCGGTTTTGGCGGTGGCGCTGATCAAGCGCACGCCGTTGGAATACATCATCGAGAAGGCGACAGAACTGGGCGTCGGCAAAATTCAACTGTTGATCACCCGCCGCTCCAATGCTGATCATACCAAGCTGGAACGCCTGAAACTGATCGCGCAGGAAGCGGCCGAACAGACTGAGCGGCTCGATGTGCCGGAGATTTTGCCACCTGTGAAGCTGGAAAGCTTCCTCGCCAAGCTCGATGTCGATGCCATTTTGTTTGGCGACGAAGACAGCACGCACGAAGGCGACATCCGTGTCACAAGGCCTTTGCTTGATGTTTTGTCAACATTGACTGAAAAGCGTGCGGCCATCCTGATCGGCCCCGAAGGCGGATTTGACGATATTGAGCGCCAAACCCTGCGCGCCCGTGACGACGTCTATCCGGTCAATCTGGGGCCGCGCATCCTGCGTGCCGATACTGCGGCCATCTCTGCGCTTACGCTCTATCAGGCCGCGCTTGGCGACTGGAAGTAACCTCCGCCTAAGGCCGCAAGGGCAAAGCCCGTCCGAGCCATTGCGAGGAGGCTCGCGCCGATTGAGCCGCAAAAAACTAACTGTAGCCTTGTCAGTGACGATAAGGCGGCCCATATAGGCCAAACTTGATGCAGACCTATCAGAGGGCAGGGCACGTGGCTTATAATTCAGATGTAGAACCTGTGCGCAATTTTTCCGAACTGGTCGGTTATTTTGAATCCGGCAATAAACCGCGCGACAAGTGGCGCATCGGCGCCGAGCACGAGAAATTTGCCTTCTACCTTGATACGCTGCGCCGCCCGGCCTATGAAGGTCCTGATGGCATCGAAGCCATGCTCAAGGGCATGCAGCGCTTCGGCTGGAAGCCTTACGAAGAAAATGGCAAGGTGATCGCGTTGCTGCGCGATGGCGCCTCGGTGACCTTGGAGCCGGGTGGTCAGTTCGAGCTTTCCGGTGCGCCGCTGGAAACCATCCACGATATCTGTAATGAGACCGGTCAGCACCTCGAAGAGGTCAAGGCTGTGGCGTCGGAACTCGGGCTCGGGTTCTTGGGTGTCGGTTTCTCGCCGCTATGGACGCGCGAGGAAACGCCGGTCATGCCCAAGGGGCGTTACAAGATCATGCGCGCCTACATGCCGAAGAAGGGCAATCTTGGCCTCGATATGATGCTGCGCACGTGCACGGTGCAGGCCAATCTCGATTACGAATCCGAAGCCGATATGGTGCTGAAGTTTCGCGTGTCGCTGGCCTTGCAACCGATCGCCACGGCTCTTTTCGCCAACTCACCGTTTATTGAAGGCAAGCCGAGCGGTTTCCTGTCGGCGCGCGCCAATGTCTGGACCGACACCGATCCCGATCGCACAGGTATGCTGGATTTCGTCTTCCAGGACGATTTCGGCTTTGAGCGCTATGCCAAATATGCGCTCGATGTGCCGATGTATTTCGTCAAGCGTGACGATTATATCGACGTCTCAGGTCAGGATTTCAAAGCCTATATGAAGGGCGAACTGCCGGGTCTGCCGGGTCAGTTGCCGACTATGGACGACTGGGCCGATCACCTGACGACCCTGTTCCCGGAAGTACGCCTGAAAAAGTACCTCGAAATGCGCGGCGCCGATGGCGGGCCGTGGAGCCGTCTGTGCGCCCTGCCGGCGTTGTGGGCCGGTCTGCTGTATGATCAGACCTCCCTGGAAGCCGCCTGGGACCTCGTGAAGGGGTGGACGACGCAAGACCATAACAGCCTGCGCGCCATGGCAGCCAAAACCGGTCTCAAGGGTGAGATCGCCGGCCGTCCGGTCAAGGCTTGGGCCATGGACGTGCTGGAGATCGCCAAGGCCGGCCTCAAGCGCCGCAACCGCCTGTCGGGCGGAATGGTCGATGAAAGCGGTTATCTTGGCGAGTTGTTCGAGATTGCTGACAGCGGTCTGACACCGGCCGATCGCTTATTGGAAAAGTTCAATGGCGTGTGGCAGGGCGATATCCGCAAACTCTACGAAGAAGAAGCTTATTAATTTAAGCGCTAAAATCGTATACTGTTCGCAGGTGCAGCGACGAGTCCGCTTGCAAAACCAAAAATTAACTGCTCTGTTCCTTGCAAATGACACAACCCTTGAAGGGGTGGTCCCAAGACCTTTGCGAGTTTCAGAATGAGTTTCATAATTTTCGCCGGGCTGCTGATCACAGCGCTTACGGCTATCCCTGTGCTTATGCAGATGCGCAACCAGCCCAAGGGGCTGTTTGTGTGCTTCTTCGCCGAGATGTGGGAACGCTTTTCCTACTACGGGATGCGGGCGCTGTTGATCTATTACATGACGCAGCACTTCCTGTTCGATGACAGCCGCGCCAATTCGCAATACGGCTCCTATACGACGCTTGTCTATATGCTGCCGCTGGTCGGCGGACTGGTCGCCGACCGCTGGATCGGAACCCGCAAGGCCATCATCTTCGGCGGTTTGTTGCTGGTGTTCGGTCACTTCGGTATGGCGTTTGAAGGCCAGCCCAACCAGCAGACGCTGACCTATGGCGGCCATCAGTATGAGTTCGTTGCCAAGGGCCGCGAAGGCGAACGCACGGTGCGTCTCGAACTGGACGGCAAGCTTTATGACTATGCCCCGACCAAGGACGGCGGTCTTGAAATCAAGGATCTGCCGACGAACGCGCCTATTCCCGCCGTCATGCCTAAGGGCTCCTATGAGTTCGGCGTGAAAAAGATGACGCCGTGGGCGGAAAACGCCTTCTTCCTATCGATCTCTCTGATCGTCATGGGCGTGGGTTTCCTCAAGCCGAACATCTCGTCGCTGGTAGGGCAACTTTACAAGGACCGCGACCCGCGCCGCGATTCCGGTTTCCAGCTCTATTATTTCGGCATCAATATGGGCTCGTTCTGGGCGGCCATCCTGTGTGGCTTTCTGGGGAACAAGTACGGCTGGTGGGCCGGTTTCGGCTTAGCCGGCATCGGCATGCTGACAGGTCTTGTGTGGTTTGTGCTCGGCCGTAAATGGCTGGAAGGCAAGGGGGAGGCGCCCGATCCGGTGGCGGTGAAAACCAAGGTCGGCGGCGTGATGTCGAAGGAATGGCTCATCTATGCTGTCGGCATCATTTTCATCCCGGTGGTGTTCCTGCTGATCCAGCACAATGACTATGTACGTCTGGTGCTGCTGGCTTCATTCACCCTGATCATGATCTACATCGTCTTCCAGATGGTGACGAAGTTCAACCGGGTCGAAAACTACCGCCTTGGCCTGGCCATGGTACTGACCCTGGCTTCGGTGGTGTTCTGGTCGCTGTTCGAGCAGGCGGGGTCGTCGTTGAGCCTGTTCGCCGAGCGCAATACCAACCTCAATCTTCTCTCTGAACCTATCACCTTCCTCATGATGGGCAAGACGATCATCCTGGCCTCGACCGAACAACTGGCGGGCATGAGCTATGTCGCCAAGGACAGCCTGTGGATCGAGATGGGCATCACCGCCTCCAACACCCAGAGCTTCAATGCCGGCTTTATCCTGATCTTCGCGCCAATCTTCGCCGCCATCTTCTCCTTCCTGGCGCGTCGCAAGCAGGACCCGGATCCGGTCAAGAAGTTCGCCTTCGGTCTGACCTGTGCCGGACTTGGTTTCCTTGTACTCGTGTGGGCCTCGCCTCTGGCCGATGGCGCCTTCAAGCTGCCGCTGATCTTCCTGATGCTGACCTATCTGATCCATACGCTGGGTGAACTGGCCGTATCGCCCGTGGGGCTGTCGCAACAGACCAAGCTGTCGCCGGTCACCCTGGTTTCGACCATGATGGCGGTATGGTTCCTCGGCACCTCCGGTGGTCAGTACCTCGCTGGCTGGATCGCCGGTATGGCGGGCACGGAAACCGTAGGCGGTAAGGTGCTGGATGCCGGTGCGGCGCTCCAGACCTCGCTGAAGACTTTCAATACCATCGGCTGGACGGGCATTGGTCTGGGTATCGCCTTCTTCCTGATCTCCTTCCTGATCAAGGGCTGGGCGCATGGGGCCAGCGATACCGATGCGCCGGTCGAGGAAGGCCTGGCTGACAAGTAGGTCCTCATTTATGGGGCATGGAGTCTGTGACCCCACAAATCTTGCCTTATTCCAAAGAAAAACCCGGTCTCTTAGACCGGGTTTTTCTTTGGAACAGAGAGAAGGCTTGGGGCCACAGGCCCCAAACCCCATAAACTCAGAAGTCCTTCTTGAGCCTGATTTCCAGGATCGGCGGAATCTTCGAGGTCGTGTGCTGGGTATAGGCCACGGGCGACAGGCCGCGCAGGCCTTCGTAAACCACCCGGTCCTTTGTGAAGCGCAGATTGAGCGGGTTCTTCACTGTAATCTTGAAAGTCACCTTCCTGGGCGTCTTGTATTGGAACCAGGCCTGTGTCCATGGATCGAAGGAAGCATCCGTCAGTTCATTGGCCAGATAGCTGCGTTCCTTGCCTGCGCTTTCCAGATCAATGCCCCAACTCGTGCCGGACTTCGGGAATTCCTGACTGAAACTGGCCGAATAGATATGAGGCGCAGCGCCGGAGACGTGACGCTCCTTGCCGGTGATCGGGTCCTTCACCCGCGAATTGCGGTAGGTCCAGTCGAGGCTTAGCGTGCCATGTGGTACATGGAAACGATCCAGCGGTGTATCCAGCTTGAGGCGAACGCTATCCCACTGCGAGGCACCGATATTGCCGTTGGAGGTGTAGATATTGCCATTATCAATGACGGCGATAAGGTCGGCCGTATCCTCGTAATCGTAGTGCTCAAGCGCCAGACTGATGGCGCCCTTGTCCCAGAAAGAATGTTCGAGGATGAGTGTGTTCAGCCAGTCTTTTTGCGGCACAAGAGACGTGTTGCCAAGCGTAACATGATCGGTTTGCAATTCCACCGACGAGGCGAAGCCGCTGAAGCTGAGCTGATCGACCTGACGCAGGGTCTTCCAACTGATCTTGGTCTTGTCGCTAAGGGCGTAAACAGCCTGCAAGCGCGGCTTGTAATAGGTGAAGGAATCTGCGCGATTGGCAGCGGGCACAGAAATGGTCGAGACCTCGACCTTCAACTCGCCCTCGAAGCTCAGCTTCTTTGTTGCTTTCCAGTTGGCGGATGCAAACGTCTCCGTGCGGTCTTCCTCAACGCGCACATGGTCGGTCGGCACCGTCGGACTGGAAGCGTTCATCACAAATGACGAATCGCGGTCCATGCTGTTGAAGACGCTTTCGGTGCCGACGGCGAAGGTCAGGCCCTCTCGTTTTTCCCAGCGCAGACGGCCATTCAAGATACGCTCATCGGTGAGGCTGAGCGCACGATAATCGGCCGTGCCGTCCTCGTCAGTATAGATGTCGATATCGTGCACGCGCTCGTGGCGCACCAGCACATTCAGGTTGAGATCAACGCCGTGACCGAGCTTGCGCTCATACTGACTGCCCAGTTCGCTCGGCGTGTCCTTTTCGATGAAGCTCTCATGGCCGGTCGAACCGTCTGAAATGTAGGTGGTGTTCTGTCGGTAGATGGATGGGTTATAGGTGCCGTTAAAGGTGATCTTGCCACCCCACAGAGGGCGTGAATGCGACGCCTGTGATTCAATGCCCGTGCCGCCGCCGTGCTCGTGGATATTGAGGATATTTGCGCCGGAACTGTCGGTCGTGACGCGGCGGCTATTCTGCGCGCCGTTACTGAAGAAGTTGAAAATATCCGCTGTAATGTCAGTGCTCTTGCCATTGCGGTTATCATTATAGGTGAAGAGCAGGACGCCGGCATCGGTGCGGCCATCCATGTTGCGATAGATGCCGAGCACCGAGAAGTTTGGCTTGGCGTCTTTCTTGCGCACCACATTGACGATCTGGCGGTGGCCGTGCATGTCGATGCCGGCCGTGCCACCGGTGATCAGTTCGAGGTGATCGACCTGAGCGGCATTGATGTTGGAGAGCGTGTTGCCGAGATCGGACTTCGTGGTCGGGCGCTGGCCATCGATCAGCACATTGCCGGCCGTGCCGGAAAAACCGCGGGCTTCCTCGCCGCCGGAGAAGACGAAGCCCGGAACGTGCAGAACCATATCAAAGGCGGTCGAGACCTGAAACTCAGCGAAATAGGTGGGCTGATAGGTGAGCACCTGACCGGCACTGATGGCTGCGGGCGGTGTAACCCCGTCCTGCGCCACGGCAGGGCTGCCTCCCAGGCAGCCGAGCGCAAGCAGGACGGGGGCGAGCGCAGTGGTGAGATGAAGGCGCATGAGATTGACTTTCCCCGGTGAAAACGCAAGTTCGGCGGCGTTCCTTGGGGACAGGCATAGATGTGGTCACAATTATGGCAAGTTAAATGGCTGTAACAATTTCAACCACAATGCGCCGCAATGTGATACATGTAGAAAATATAAGTTAATTTATTCAATGTATTACTGATCACATCTACGATTAATTTCGTAGATGGTGGCGACCTCAAGATGACAGAGATTTAATGTAAATCCCTGCATCCAGCCTTAAGACGTGCCGCCAACCGTCAGGCCGCGAATGCGCAGAGAGGGTTGACCTATTCCGACGGGGATGCTTTGTCCCGCCTTGCCGCAGGTGCCGACGCCGGGATCGAATTTGAAGTCGTCACCGATCATGTCGATTTGGCTCATGGCGGCGGGGCCGTCACCGATCAGCGAAGCGCCCTTGACCGGAGACGTCACCTTGCCGTCCTCGATCATATAGGCTTCGGTACACTGGAAGACGAACTTGCCGTTGGTGATATCGACCTGGCCTCCGCCAAAATTGACGGCATAAAGGCCCTTCTTCGTGTTGGCGATCATGTCGGACAGCTTGTCGTTACCGCCGCGCATGAAGGTGTTGGTCATACGGGGCAGGGGCTGGTGCGCATAGGATTGACGGCGGCCGTTGCCGGTCGCTTTGGCGCCCATCTGGCGGGCGGACAGACGATCGTGCATGTAACCGACCAGAATGCCGTCCTCGATCAGTGTCGTGCAATCGGTCGGCGTACCTTCATCGTCAATGTTGAGCGAGCCGCGCGCATCAAGGATTGTGCCATCATCGACGACCGTGACGCCCTTCGACGCGACCGGCTTACCCATCTTGCCCGAAAACGCGGAGGTGCCCTTGCGGTTGAAGTCGCCTTCTAGCCCGTGGCCGACCGCTTCATGCAGCAGTACACCGGGCCAGCCTGGCCCAAGCACGATGTCCATTTCGCCCGCCGGCGCCGCCACAGCGTCAAGATTGACGAGCGCCTGACGCAGCGCCTCATCGATCTGCGCCTGCCATTTTTCCGGTGCCGTGATGTCGAACCAGGAGATACGTCCGCCGCCGCCGGAAGAGGCGGTTTCGCGCCGGCCGTTGGTCTCGACCGACACGCTGACATTGAGGCGAACGAGCGGACGGTAATCATGATAGATTTCCCCGCCGCTGCGCAGGATGGTGATGGCGCGCTTTTCGCAGACCAGCGAGGCCGAAACTTGCGCCACGCCTTTGTGGCTGTCGCGGGCATAGGCGTCCATCGCCTGAAGGAGGGCGATCTTGTCGGCGAAGGCCATTTCGGCCAAGGGGTCATGCGCCTTGTAGTAGGACTGATTGGAGCGAACGGGATTGGCGGTCGCCATTTTCAGGTCGACCGACTTGCCCTTCTTGGCCAACACGGCGGCTTCGGCGGCGCGATGAATGGCGTCAAGCGACAGTTCGGCACTATTGGCGAAGCCTATGGTCTCGCCGGCCACGATGCGAAAGCCAAAGCCCTGATCGGCGCCGTAGGAACTCGATTTCAATCGCCCGTCGTCGAACAGCAGCGCTTCAGACTCGCGCTTCTCTATGAATATCTCACCATCGTCAGCACCTTTAAGCGCCTCTTCGAGAACGCTGTGCGCGCCGGCAATATCGAAATCGCCCCAGTCGGCAACAGCAGCGGTAAGATCAAGAGAATCGGCCATGAGTATCTTCACTTTGGAACTGGGACAGGCCTCTATTTAGGCATGCAGAGGCGATATGGCCATGGCAAAGTGTCACAAACGCGCAAATAAACCCCGACTCAGTAGCAGATCGACTCACGCAAAGAGCTGGTGGGCTCCCATGCCACATGCGACAAAAGACCGCATCTGGTGTGCGGATATGCCCGCCGGTTGAGATTTTTTGGCTAACGGCTTTGTGAAAAAGGAGCATTGTTCTTTTTGCTCTTTGCATTTTGCCGTGAAGGCATTAAGGGAAACGATCAGGACGGGCATCAATAGACGGTCGAATTGCGTCGAATTCGCAAATAGATACAGTCACTACAGCCTGTGCATTTTCAAATATAAGGTCACCGTGCGTGCGCACTGGAGACCACACATAAATGAGGGTACTTCGAATGGGCACTACAGGGCTTTTCGGACGAGGGCTGTTTAAAGCCGCTACAGGAGCAGTTTCGACGCTGATTCTGTCAGCGGCCATGTCAGCATCGGCTTTTGCGGAGGACACCAAGGAAATTCTTGGCCAGCCTACCGATAAGGCCATGGGCTGGCAATTGCCGGGCAGCGCCCTGAAGGTCAAAACCGAAAACTTCTATGATTTCGGTCTGTTCCCCTTGATCACATTCATTTGTCTGCTCGTGCTCGTGTTGCTGGCCTGGATCGTTATCCGCTACAACAAAAAAGCCAATCCGGTTCCGGCCAAATTCTCCCACAACACCCTGATCGAAATTGTCTGGACGGTTGTGCCCGTTCTGATTCTCGTGGTTGTTGCCATCTATTCGCTCAGCCTGCTGCGCGATTATAACGATATGCCCAAGCCCGATGTCGTCGTGAAGGCTACCGGCAATCAGTGGTTCTGGACCTATGACTATCCTGAACTGGGTGTCACCGATATCGAATCGCGTCTGCGCGAAGACGCGAAGGATCTGAAAACCGCCAAGGCCGCCGGCATTCCTTACCTGCTCGAAGTTGACAATGTCCTGGTTGTGCCGGTCAATCGTGTCGTCCACGTTCAGACGACCGCCGCCGACGTCATTCACTCCTTCACCGTCCCTGCTTTTGGCTTCAAGATCGACGCCGTGCCGGGCCGTCTGAACAACACGTGGTTCAAGGCCGATAAGGTCGGCACCTATTACGGTCAGTGCTCCGAACTGTGCGGCAAGGACCATGCCTACATGCCGATCGAAATCAAGGTCGTCTCCGACGCCGAGTTTGACGCCTTCATCATCAAGCAGGGCGGTAAAACCCGCGCCATGCTGGCTTCCGAAGCCACCGCTTCCGCGGCGGCCGCTGAAGAAGCCGCTGCCTCCGCCGCAGTAACCGCCAGCGCCGAAGCCTCGGCTTCCGCCGCTGCGCCTGCCGCTGACGCCGCTACCCCTGCAACCGCCTCCGCATCCGCCGCGCCCGCCGTGACACCGGCCTCCGCAGCCGTCGCGCCATAAGATCAGTAAGAGAGATATCCATCATGTCTTCAACTGCCACCTCTCATGATCATGCGGACGCAGATCACGATCACAAGCCGGGCTTCCTTGACCGTTGGGTCTTCACGACCAACCACAAGGATATCGGCACCCTCTATCTGTTGTTCGCCATTTTCGCGGGCATCGTCGGCGGCGCTTTCTCCGGCCTGATCCGCTGGGAACTGTTCGAGCCAGGCCTCCAGGTTTTCGCCAAGGGATCGATGCTCGATTCGATGGGCATCTTCGATCTGTCGAACCCTGACCATGCCAAGCACGCCTATAACTCGATCGTCACGGCCCACGCCGTTATCATGATCTTCTTCATGGTCATGCCCGCCATGATCGGCGGCTTCGGGAACTGGTTTGTGCCGATCATGATCGGCTCGCCCGACATGGCTTTCCCGCGCCTGAACAACATCTCATTTTGGATGTTGATCGCTTCGTGGATCCTGCTGTGCACCTCGATCTTCACGCCGTCGGGCCCCGGTGGCGAACACGGCTTCGCCGGCGGCTGGACCATGTATCCGCCGATGTCGAGCCACATAGGATCGCCCGGACCTGCTATGGATCTTGTCATCCTGTCGTTCCACCTGGCCGGCGCATCGTCCATCCTTGGCGCCATCAACTTCATCACCACCATCTTCAACATGCGCGCACCGGGCATGACCCTGCACCGCATGCCTTTGTTCGCTTGGTCGGTGCTTGTCACCGCCTTCCTGTTGCTGCTGTCGCTGCCCGTACTGGCCGGCGCCATAACCATGCTGCTGACCGATCGTAACTTCGGCACCGCCTTCTTCGACCCGACTGGCGGCGGCGACCCGATCATGTTCCAGCACCTGTTCTGGTTCTTCGGTCACCCCGAAGTCTACATCCTCATCCTGCCGGGCTTCGGTATCATCTCGCACATCGTGTCGACCTTCTCCAAGAAGCCTGTCTTCGGTTATCTGGCCATGGCCTACGCCATGGTGGCTATCGGCTTCGTTGGCTTTATCGTGTGGGCGCACCATATGTATACCGTGGGGCTCAGCTTCGACCTGCGCGCCTATTTCGTTCTCGCTACCATGGTCATCGCGGTGCCAACCGGCGTAAAGGTGTTCTCATGGATCGCCACTATGTGGGGCGGCTCCATCGAGTTCAAAACGCCCATGCTGTGGGCCATCGGCTTTATCTTCCTGTTCACGGTCGGCGGTGTTACCGGCGTCGTGCTCTCGAACGCGGCGGTCGATTATTCGTTGCAGGATACCTATTACGTCGTCGCCCACTTCCACTACGTGCTGTCGCTTGGCGCCGTCTTCTCGATCTTCGCCGGCTTCTATTACTGGTTCGAAAAGATGTACGGCGTGAAGTACAACGAGTTCCTCGGCAACCTGCACTTCTGGATCATGTTCGTCGGCGTCAACCTGATCTTCTTCCCGCAGCACTTCCTGGGTCTGCAAGGCATGCCGCGCCGCTATGTCGACTACCCGACCGGTTTCACCTACTGGAACCAGATGTCGTCGATCGGCTACGCTATTACGATCGTTGGTGTTATTGTCTTCCTGGTCATGTTCGTCGAAGCCCTGATCGTTCGCCGCAAGGGCGTCGCCAATCCCTGGGGCGAAGGCGCCACGACCCTGGAGTGGACGCTGTCTTCGCCACCGCCTTATCACCAGTTCTCTGAGCTGCCGGTCATCAAGGACGAAGACGAGCACCACTGATCCTACTGTGGTGGGCTGCAAATAGCCGCCTTTCTGCTATACGATGCTCACGTACTTGAGTACGCTCCGCTTCGTTTCTCGAAAGTCAGCCATTTTCGCCGTACCACAGCGGATCAAACACAATCGATACATCGGGGGGTGAAGGTTCAAAAGATCTTCATCCCCTTTGTTCATGAAGGCACTATCTTGAGTTCCAAACCCAAAGTGAAACCGCAACCGAACCTGACCCGAGAGGAACTGGCAGCCAATCTTGAGGCGGCCTACGCTTCTAAAGCCATGCGTGGCGCGCCGCGTGATTATTTTGACCTGCTTAAGCCGCGGGTCATGTCGCTTGTGGTTTTCACAGGCCTGACCGGCATGGTCATCGCCAATGGTCAGATGAACTGGTTTCTCGGTGCCGTCGCTGTTTTCTGCATCGCCATCGGGGCAGGGGCGGCGGCCGCGCTCAACATGGCCATTGAAGGGGAAACCGACGCCCTGATGCGCCGCACCCGTCTACGCCCTGTCGCCGCCGGGCGGGTCACCAAGAATGATGCTTTTGCTTTCGGCGGCGTGCTGGCCTTCCTGTCGGTGGCCCTGATGTGGCTGGCGTTTCCGGATGGCCTTGCCGCCGGACTGCTGGCCCTGACCATCGTCTATTATGTCGTGCTCTACACGCTGATTCTGAAGCGTCGCACCCCGCAGAATATCGTTATCGGTGGCGCCGCCGGCGCTTTTCCGCCGGTGATCGGCTGGGCGGCCGCCACCGGTCATGCGCCTCTTGAAGCCTGGATCTTGTTCGCCATTATCTTTTTATGGACCCCGCCGCATAGCTGGGCGCTGGCGCTTTACACAACAGAAGACTACGCCAATGCCGGCATCCCCATGATGCCGGTGGCCAGGGGCGCTAAATCGACCCGCCTGCAAATCCTGCTCTATTCGCTGGTGATGGCGCCGGTCGCCTGCCTGCCGATCGCGTTCAAGATGGGCGGGCTGGTCTATGCTGCGGTGTCCATTCTGGGCGGTGCCTTCTTCATCTATCTGGCGATGCGCGTCTATTTGTCGCGTGCTGGCGATCACCCCGAAGGTGGTGAGGAGAGCCTCTATGATGTTAAGAAGGAAGCTCTGTCGGCGCGCAACCTGTTTGCATTTTCTATCCTTTACCTTACGGCCCTGTTCGCCACACTCCTGGTAGAACACGCCCTTACCGGATTGATGTCATGACCGAAAACGCTCCCGAAATTCCCGGCCCCGAAATCTCCGGTAAAGAGGCCTATGTGGCGGCGCAAAAGATGCGCAACCTCTATATCGGATTGGCTTTGGCAGCCTTCGTCGTCCTGGTTTTCTTTGTGTCGATGGCGCGCATGTCGCAGGGCATTCATAAGGATGCGGTGAGCCGCGCCGAGACCAAGGCCGCTATGTCAGCATCGAAGAGCCAATAAGCGTGAAGCGCCCCAAAAAAAGCATGTCGAAGAACACCCGCGTGGTCTTGTCGCTGGTGGGGGCGCTCGTTTTCATGGGCGGCTTGGCCTATGCGTCGGTGCCGCTCTATCGCGCCTTCTGCAATGCCACCGGCTTCAATGGCACGGCGCGTAAGGCCAAGGCCACGCTCGCCGGTATCCATACCGACAGCAACAGCATCGTGCGGGTACGCTTCGATACCAACACCAACGGCGTGCCGTGGTCCTTCAAGCCGGAAAAAAAGTACGTTGATACGCGTGTCGGCAAGACAGCGCTGATCTATTTCACCGTCAAAAATAATGCCGATCACCCGATAACCGCGCGCGCCACCTATAATGTTCTGCCCGATACGATGGGGCCATATTTCATGAAGACGCAGTGTTTTTGCTTTCAGGATATGACGCTGCAAGCCGGGGAATCACTCAAAATTCCGGTCGTTTACTTTCTCGATCCCAAACTGATGACCAACACTGATACGAAAAGTGTCGGTGATGTGACCCTGTCCTATACTTTCTTTGAGTCAAAAGACCCGAAAGCAAATGCAAAAACCGCATCTTGAAGATGGTCTTTGCATTGTGTTTAACTATGAACTGGCATAAATAAAAATCTAGGTTATGCCTGATAAACAAAACGGCCGCCTTTTAAGGGCGCGATAAGAACGGTGAGTTGAACGAAATGGCCCATCACGGCGTTAAACACGATTATCATATCATCAATCCGAGCCCCTGGCCCCTTATGGGTTCGGCTTCGGCGGTTGTTTGGGCGCTCGGCATGGTCGTCGGGATGCGCGGTCTCTTCGGCATCGCCAAGGGCGAATGGTGGCTGATGCTGACCGGCCTGGCACTGATCATCCTCACCATGGTTTTCTGGTGGCGTGATGTCATCAAGGAATCGAAGGCGGGTGATCATACGCCGGTCGTTCAGATTGGCCTGCGCTACGGCATGATCATGTTCATCGCCTCCGAAGTGATGTTCTTCGTGTCGTTCTTTTGGATATTCTTTGAAATGGCCCTGTTCCATGGCCAGCGGTCGGGCGCCATGTGCGGCATTCAGGAGGTTTGCGAAGCCTGGTCCAAATGGCCGCCGGAAGGCGTCGAAACGCTCGATGCCTGGCATCTGCCACTCGTCAATACCCTGCTTCTGCTGACGTCGGGCACCACGGTCACCTGGGCGCACCACGCGCTCCAGCAAGGCGACCGGAAGGGCGCCATTCAGGGCCTGCTCCTGACCGTCATTCTCGGCGCACTGTTTACCCTGGTTCAGGGCTTCGAATATATGGAAGTGCTGCATGAGCATAACTTCCACTTCTTCCTTTTCCCGGATGCCGCAGGTGCTACCGGCGCTGCCAATCTCTATGGTTCGGCCTTCTTCATGGCCACCGGCTTCCACGGCTTCCACGTCCTGATCGGCACCATCTTCCTGATCGTCTGTCTGCTGCGGGCCATCAATGGCGACTTCACCCCCAAGAAGCACTTCGGTTTCGAGGCGGCTGCCTGGTACTGGCACTTCGTTGACGTGGTGTGGCTCTTCCTCTTCGCCTTCATCTACGTTATCTTCGGCCGTTCGCATTAATGGCTGATCCAGAAGGCGGCAAGGTGAGCTTTGCTGCCGCCGCCCT
This sequence comes from Asticcacaulis benevestitus DSM 16100 = ATCC BAA-896, assembly GCF_000376105.1. Taxonomy (GTDB): domain Bacteria; phylum Pseudomonadota; class Alphaproteobacteria; order Caulobacterales; family Caulobacteraceae; genus Asticcacaulis; species Asticcacaulis benevestitus. The sequence goes on along the minus strand of NZ_AQWM01000008.1, from coordinate 35,297 downwards.
TGGCAAGTGCCCGGTGTGCACACAAGGCAAGCTCTATAAGTCCTACCTCAAGGTGGAGGACTCTTGCGCCGTCTGCGGGCAAAATTTCAAGGCGGCGGATACCGGTGACGGTCCCGTCGTCTTTGTCATTCTGATCGCTGGCTTTCTGGCGTGTGCGGGCCTCCTGACCACCTTCTTCCTATATCCCGGCTGGTCGATAACTACGCACCTCCTCATCTGGCCGGCCGTGGCCGTGGTGACAAGCCTCGTACTGATGCCGGTGCTCAAGAGCCTGATGATCGCCTCGCAGCTTCGTAACAAGGTGCGCGACTGATGCGCGTCGCTGATGTCTGGCAGGCCGTGCCGCGCGGTATGCTGGTGGCCGTTGTTATCGCCTTCACTCTGCTGAATGGTCTGGGCATCTGGCAACTGGAACGCCTGAAATGGAAAGAGGGCCTGATCGCCGATATGGCGCGCAGCGAGTCCGCCGCGCCCGTGCCGGCGGAAACGTTGCTGGCGCAGGTCAAACCGGACTGGCGCTCGGCCAGCCTGCCAGTTTGTGATATCCAATCTGACCGCCTGATCTACATGCATTCTGAAGTGGGTGGCACGCCTGGCTACCGCGTGCTGACCGCGTGTCCGCTGGCGTCCGAAGCCATGCTGGTCGATCTGGGATTTGCGACACAAAAGCTGACCCTGACAGCGCGTCTATCCCTGACACCCGTTGGTCGTGTCCGTCCGTTTGAAAAGCCGGGCATGGTCACCCCGGTCAATCGCATCGCTGAAAATGACTGGTATTGGCGTTCGGCGCAGGACATGGGGCAGGCTTTGAAAATGCCGTTGCGCGGAGATTATTTCCTTGTCCTTGATCTTGCCGCCACAAAGGCCGATATACCCGGTCTGCAACAGGGGCGCCTGACCGCGCCTCTGCCCAATCGGCACTTTGAATATGCCCTGACGTGGTTCGGCCTTGGCTGGGCTTTGCTGGGTGTCTTCGGCAGTGTCATCTACCAGCGCTACAAGAAAGCCAAACCTTGAACATCCTTGACGGCCAGAAGCTCTATACCTTTGATAATGGCCTGCGTTTGCTGGTCGATCCCATGCCCGGCCTCAAGACCTTCGCGCTCAGCGCTCTGATCTATGGCGGTGCGCGGTTTGAGACCGAGGCGCAATCGGGCTGGGCGCACCTGCTGGAGCACATGGTTTTCAAGGGCGCCGGCGGCCGCAATGCTCGCGAACTGGCTGAGGCGATCGAGCATAAGGGCGGCACCATCAATGCCTCCACCGGTTACGAGCATACGCGCTTTGAAGTGCGCGGTCTTAACTCGCTGATGCCGCTGGCGCTGGAGATCGTCACCGATCTGATGTTCCGCTCCGCGCTCGATGGCGAAGAACTGACGCGCGAGAAAAAGGTGGTCGAGCAGGAGATTCTCGAAGCCTACGATACGCCCGATGACCATGTCTTTGACCTGCTTCAATCGGCCATGTTCACCGGCCAGTCGCTGGGGCGGCCGATTCTCGGCACCAAGCAGAGTCTGAAACCGGCAGTGCCGGCGACCTTGCGCGCTTTCGCCAATACGCTTTACGCCCCGCATCAGATCGTTATCTGTGTATCCGGCGGCGTCATGCCCGATGAGGTCTATGCTGCCACCAGGGCCTATATCGATAATGTCGCGCCACATGCCGGCTTTGGCAAGCCGACGCAATTGCGCTTCACGCCCAACAAGGCCGTGCAGAAACGCAAAATCGAGCAGGCCAATATCACGCTCGGCTTTGACGCCATCAGTCGCCTGAGCCCCGATATCATTCCTTTACGTTTGTTCAGCGAAATCCTTGGCGGCGGTATGGCATCGCGCCTGTTTCAGGAGGCGCGCGAGGCGAGGGGGCTGGCCTACAGCATCGACGCCTATACCACGCCCTATCGTGATGGAGGCATTTTTGGCGTCTATGCCGGATGTGCTGCCAAGGATGTCGAGCCACTTGTCGAGCTGATACAGAAGGTTATGGGCGAACTTTCGGCTAATCCATTAAGTGGGGAACTGGAGCGCGCCAAAGCGCAGTTCATGACCTCTTTGTTCCTCAATCATGAAGGTGCCGCCTCGCGCTCCAGCACCTTCGCCAGCCAGCTTTCGACATTTGAGAAGGTGTTCACGCTGGATGAGGTGGCCGCCGATATCGAGCGTGTCAGCCTCGATGATCTGGTGCGCGTCGGCTCGGCCATAACGGCGCAGAAGACCTGCGCCAGCGCGCTGCTGGGGCCGCGTTCAATGGGGGATGCGCTGGGGCTACTTGCGGCCTGAGGTCGCAAGACTTAAACTGATTGCCTGAAGTTTTTTTTACCGAATCTTAGCCGAATTAAGCGGTTATGATGAAGGTTCACACCTGACCTTTAGCCCTGTTTCTGAGTCCTCATGTCTGACATCAATCTCTTCGGCTGGAAAATGGGCGGACCTGCGGGCAGGACAGGGCACGAAGTGCTAAGCGCCGTAAAAGATGGAGCGCAGTCCACGCTCGAAGATCCGCAAACGCAAACCGATGCTCTGCGCAGCGCCGATACGCTTCTGTGGTCTTATGACCTGTCGCACGGCCATTTTGAGTTCAAGGGCGACCTGCGCAACCTGGATTTGGCGCTGCTGAGTGGCCGGGTGACGCTTGAAGACATGACGCCTGTGTTCGCCAGCGGCGAGATCGAACGTCTTGAGATGGCGCTGCGGGCGCAGGAAGTGCATACGGCTGCCGATCTTCCGGGCGATGATCAGGTGCAATGCATGCTGCGGCTCAAGGACCTGCGCCTGGTCTATTTTAAGGGGCGCAAGGTGGCGCGGCATCTGCTGCTCGGTACACTCACCGAATTGAGCCGTGATATGCGCCGTGTAAGCCGTTCGGCCGCGGCTGGCAGCGATCTGGGCCTGCATGACGTGCACAGCGATCAATTGACGGGCCTGCATAGCCGGCAAGGTTTTCTGGCGGCGGCCCGCACCTTCTTGATGCGCGAAGGGGATTACGATCTGGTGGTGGGCGATCTCAACCGTTTCCGCCGCCTTAATGAGGCGCTGGGCCATGAACGGGCTGATTTGGTCCTGGGTATCCTGGCGCAGCGCTTGCGCGATGCCTTTGGTGAGACGTCCGTGCTCGCCCGGTTGGGTGAGGATGAGTTCGCTGTCCTGACCCAGCGTGGCTTTCCGAGGGTTTCGGAGCGGATGCGCAATGCACTGGAGCGCGCCATCGTGGTGGCCGGCTTCGATATCCACCCGACCTTTTCCATGGGTGCCGTGTCGGCGGAAGGCGGCGAGGCGGCCTTGGCCAGCGCCGAGCTACTGCGCCGTGCTGAAATGGCGGTGGAAGCCGCCAAGTCCAAGGGCATAGGCGCCGTCGCTTCGTATAAACGTGATCTTGAAAGCGATGGCCTGACGCGACTGGCGCTTGAAGCCGAACTGCGCAAGGCCTTTATCAGCGGCGAAATTCACGCCTGGTATCAGCCGATCGTCAATCTGGAAACGGGTGTCATCGCGGGTTTTGAAGCCTTAGCGCGCTGGGAGCACCCCAAGCGCGGCGTCATCCCCCCCGATCATTTCCTGACCGCAGCGCGTGATCTCGGCATGATGACCGATCTCGGCACCATTATTCTCAGCGCCACTGTGAAATGCCTGATCAAATGGCGGGCTGCATATGATCTGCCGGAAGGTTTCTTTATCAGCGTCAATCTGTCGGCGCCGGAAATCGAGCGCCTGCATCTGGTCGAGGACGTGTCGCGCCTGATCCGCGATGCCGGGTTGCCGGCCAAATGCCTCAAGCTGGAAGTGACCGAGAGCGACGTCATGCGCGATCCGGATGCCACGGCGCGGGTTCTGGACGCGCTGCGCGATGCCGGCGCGGGCATCGCACTTGATGATTTCGGCACCGGCTTCTCCTCCTTGAGCTATCTCGCCAAACTGCCGTTCGACACGCTGAAGATCGACCGTTCGTTTGTCAGCACGCTGACAAGCGACGCGTCGTCAGAAAAGATCGTGCGTGCCATCCTGACGCTCGGCCGTGATTTTGGTCTTGATGTGGTCGCCGAAGGGGTCGAAGACGCTACGGTAGCGGCGCGGCTGCATAGCCTCGGTTGTGGATTAGGGCAGGGCTATGGCTTTGCCAAAGCCTTGAAAAGTAATGAAGCCGAAGCCTTTCTGGTGGCTTCGCTGGGCCGTTAGCTATTCAAAGTTGCCACTATGTAAGGGGCCGGCGATTGGGCTTAAAATCATGCCGTGCCGGCAAAGCCTGACAGGTGGACAGGCTCGATGCCCATACTGGCCAGTGCGCGCGCCCACAGATGATCCGGGTCGCTACCGAAAAGCAGTTCCTGACTGGCCGGCGCTACGAGCCAGGCATTCTGGCTCAGTTCGCTTTCCAACTGGCCTGGCCCCCATCCGGCATAGCCCAGCGCAATCAGGCTGCGGGCCGGGCCGGCGCCACCGGATAGATCGACCAGAATATCGCGCGAAGCGGTGAGGCCCACCCCCTGTTCCTCACCATCGGGACGGCTGATGAAAGGACCGCCAAGGTCGAGGGTGATGTCGTCGATCTGGTAATCGAGGCTGTGCAGCACGAACCCACGATCATTCTGCACCGGTCCGCCGCGGTAGATTTTTTGCGTCGCAAGCCGGCGGTTGCCGCTCTCGATGCCGAGTTCTTTCATCATCTTGCTGAAGTTCAGGCCGCTGATCGGCTGGTTGAGAATCAGCCCCATGGCGTGCTGTTCGTCATGCTGGCAAAGATAGATGACGCTGTGATCGAAGGGCTGATCGGCCAAGCTCGGCATGGCGATCAGCAACTTGCCCTGATAGGAGACGTGCGCCGGCAACGGGCCGTCTTCAATGGTCGTTATCATATCTGCTCCTTTGAAGGCGCTGTAACCAGATTCAATATTACCTCATATAGGCGCGGCTGTCGCGGTTGCCAAATCGCACGAATGCGCCTAGCCATCCGTATCGCATTTTGATGGCGTTCCATCTAACAGCGACGAACTGCTCTTTACAGAAAGATATCACATGACCCTGCAAACCGGTGACAAACTACCCGACCTCAACCTGACCGTGGTTGACGAGGCAGGCCCCAAGCCTGTCGCCTCCAAGGACTTCTTCGCCGGTAAGACGGTGGTCCTGTTCGCCGTACCAGGCGCTTTCACGCCGACCTGCAGCGCGCGCCACCTGCCGGGCTTCAAGGATCACGTTGCCGACTTCAAGGCCAAGGGTGTCGATGTTGTCGCCTGCACCTCGGTCAACGATTATTTCGTCATGAAGGCCTGGGCCAAGGATCAGGGTATCACCGATGAGGTGGTCTTGCTGGCTGACGGCAATGGCGACTTCGCCAAGGCCATGGGTCTGACGCTCGACGCATCGGGCTTTGGTATGGGGCCGCGTTCGCAACGCTACGCCACCGTGATCAAGGATGGCACGATCGATAAGCTGTTCGTTGAAGAAGGCGGCGAGTTCCGTGTTTCCTCGGCCGAATACGTGCTGGAAAACCTTTAAACTTACGAGGTCGAGGAGGCACTCTAGTTTGCGTACGTAACGTTTGCTGGACCTCCTCGCCTTACTTGCTTGCTTCAACCACAGCCCTAACCAGCGCTTCCGGCCTATAACCGGTGTCCCAAGGCGTCAGGCCCATACGCAGCACGATCAGGTTGTGCGACGGCATGATTGTGATGCTCTGGCCGTCATGGCCGCGCAGCCAGAAGGTATCCGCCGGCAGGCCTGCCGAATGGCCCGTATCGCTTTCGCCTGGGCCTTTCAGCCAGGTCTGCATCTGCGTATAGCCTTGGGCGGAGCCGTTAGATGTCCGCATCAGACCGACAAAGTTTTCCGGCAACAGGCGCTCACCGTCCCACACACCGTCCTGCAACAGCAACTGGCCGAAGCGCGCCCAGTCGCGCGGCGTGGCGTAGAGGTAGGAACCTGCGGCGAAGGTGCCGTGTTCATCGGTCTCCAGCACCGCGCTTGTCATACCCAGAGGGCCGAACAGGGCTTCACGTGGGTAAGGCAGCGCCTGGGCGCCGAGTTTGTTCATCCAGATACGCGCCAGAATGAAACTGGTACCGGTCGAATAGCTATAGGCCGTGCCGGGTTTTGCGGTCAGGGGCATGGCGGCGGCAAAAGCGGCCATATCAGGCTGGACGTACAACATGCGCGACACGTCCGACACGTCGCCATAGTCCTCATTGAAGGCCAGTCCGCTTTTCATCGCCGTCAGATCGCGCAGCCTGATATCGCCACGTGCATCGCTCCATTGCGGCAGGAGCGCCTTGTCCTCGAGGCTGAGCTTGCCAGCCTGCACGAGGCGTCCGATCAGGGCCGCATTGACGGTCTTGGTCATCGACCAGCCAAGCAAGCGGGTTTGCGCCGTAAAGCCTTTGCCATAGGTCTCGGCGACGATGCGGCCATCCTTGATAATGAGCACGGCGCGCATACCTGGGCCGGTCAGTTGTGGATCGGCCAGGATTTTGGCGATCGCGGGCGAGGGCGCGGTTTCGTCGCGACTACCTTCAGGCCAAAGCGCGTCCGTTTCAGGTGCGATCACGGGGGCTTCGGTCAGATGGGCGCTCTGCGCCGCTGTCCAGTTCCTATCGGGCACACTGGCGCAACCGAGGCCTTCGCGGTAGAGCGCACCGGATGGTGCGAACAGGCCGAGGAAGCGCGCCGTCACCCTATGCGCCTCAGTATCGACCTTGATTTTTACGAGCTTGAGCGCCGGATTACCGGGGGCCTGCACGTCTTCGGCCAGCACGGCCTGGGCGTCACGCCCCGCAAGAAAGACATTGGAACAGACTATCTTGGCGGCGTAACCATCGGCGACGCGCAGAAGTTCGGGCGGCGCCACAAACAGCCAGATAGGCACGCCGGCAAGGCCAGCGATAAGCACGGCGCCAAGGCCTATCAGCAGTTTCCGGATCAATGTCACGCCCCATGTTAAAGCGAAAGCTTAAGCCGTGATTGTGACAAGAACAATTAACTGGAAAGACAAAAAAGCCGGTCTTATGAGGACCGGCTTAATCGTTTAGAACTGATCGTCGGCCAGTTCCATCAGGCCTTCCGAACCGGCCTTCATCTTGATCAGGTGTGCATCGGCGTCGGGCAGGATACGCTCCAGGAAGACGCGGCCGACCTTGAGCTTGGTGTCGAAGAAGGGATCGGTCGAGCCGGCGGAAACCTCGGCCTGCGCTTCCTTGGCCATGCGCGCCCACATATAGGCGGTGCAGGTCAGGCCGAAGAGGTGCAGGTAATCCATTGAGCCAGCCGCGGCGGCATCCGGATTGCCCATGCCGTTCTGCATCAGCCACATCGTGCCGTCAAACAGCTTGGCCTTGGTGTCTTTCAACGCCTTGATATAGGCGGGAACGATCGAGCCAGCTTCTTCAGCGGCAATATAGGCGTCGATCTCAGCAAGAAAGGCCTGCAGGGCGCGGCCGCCCTTGGATGGCAGCTTGCGGCCGACCAGATCGAGCGCCTGCACACCATTGGTGCCTTCATAAATCAGGGTGATGCGGACATCGCGCATATATTGCGAGGCCGGGAAGTGCTCGGTGAAGCCCGAACCGCCGTGCACCTGCATGGCGTCCTGCGTCACCTTCAGGCCCTTCTCGGTCAGATAGGCCTTAATCACAGGAATCAACAGGCTTACAGAATCGCTGGCCTTCTCGCGACCGGCTTCATCTTCTGCCACCTTGGCCAGATCGGATAGCAGGGATACCCATGTCAGGAAAGCGCGGCCGCCTTCGATCAGTGCGCGGCTTTCCAAAAGCATGCGGCGTACATCAGGGTGAACCAGGATGCTGTCCGCCGGACCCGTAGGGTTCTTCGGGCCGGTGAGGGCGCGGCCCTGCAAGCGGTCTTTCGCGAACTGGTTGGCAGCCACGAGGGCGGCGTGACCGATGGCGAGGCCCTGAAGGCCGACACCAAAGCGCGCATTGTTCATCATGTAGAACATGATCTTCAGGCCTTCGTTTTCCTGACCGAGCAGGAAGCCCTTAGCCTCATCGTACATCATGACGCAGGTCGAATTGCCGTGGATGCCCATCTTGTGCTCAAGACCGGCGCATTCGAGTTTATTGCGTTCTCCCGGATTGCCGTCGGCGTCGGGGATAAACTTCGGCACCAGGAACAACGAAATACCCTTGACGCCGGCCGGTGCGCCTTCGAGGCGGGCCAGAACCAGATGGCAGATATTGCTGGTGAAGTCGTGCTCGCCGGCAGAGATCCAGATCTTCTGGCCGGTAATTCTGTAGCTGCCGTCGCCATTCGGCACGGCCTTGGTGCGCAGCAGGCTGAGATCGGTGCCGCAGTGCGGTTCGGTCAGGTTCATGGTGCCTGACCATTCGCCGCTGATCAGCTTGGGCAGGTAGAGGTCTTTTTGTTCCTGCGTGCCGCCGGCGGTGAGGGCGGAGATGGCACCTTCGGTCAGGCCTGGATACATGCCGAAGGCTGATGAGGCACCGGAAAGCATTTCGGAAAAGGCGGTGTTGACGAAGTGCGGCAGGCCCTGGCCGCCATATTGCGGATCACCGGACAGCGCCGTCCAGCCCGCCTCGGTCAGCGCCTTATAGGCTTCCTTGTAACCCTTGGGCGCGGTGACCGTCTTGTCGGCGTTGAGAACGCAGCCTTCCTTGTCGCCCGTAATATTGATCGGGTGGACTACCTCTTCGGTGAACTTGGCCGCTTCTTCCATAATGGCCATGACCGTGGCGCTGTCAGCGTCGGCAAAGCCTTTCAGATTGCTGTACTGATCGGTCTTGAAGACGTTTTCAAAGAGGAACTGATAGTCGCGTACCGGAGCTTGATAGGCCATTTTCTTGTTATCCCTGTTGAGATGTTCGAAATAGAGTTTTGATTAGTTTGAAGCTTCCGCTTCGTGCTGATGGATCTGATCTTCGAGCCAGACGCACCCCTCGGCCATGTCCTTGATCGCCGCTTCGATATCTTCGCGCTGGCGCTTCAGGGTTTCGATCTGGCCGCGATACTTGGCCAGGGTGGCGCGCATCTGGGCGGTGCCGTGATCTTTCGGAGTATAGAGGTCGAGAATTTCGTGGATTTCGATGAGCGAGAAGCCCAGGCGCTTACCGCGCAGGATCAGTTGCAGGCGGGCGCGGTCACGGGCGGAATAGAGCCGGGTCTGGCCTTTGCGTTCCGGTGAGATCAGGCCCTTGTCCTCGTAAAAACGCAGGGCGCGGGCGGTGACATCAAACTCTTTCGAGAGCTGTCGGATCGAATAGGTGCGGTCTTTGTGAATCGTTTCCATGGCCGTTTTTTCTCGTTGCAGGTGGAGTATGTCAAAGCTTTACATTGACGTCAACGTAAAGATTATGTCGATTTAGAAAGATCGTCAAGCAAATTGTTTACGTTAGGTGAAGTGCTGGCGGGCGTTCGGTGCTCTGTGGCGTCTTTGTGGTAGCGCCTTTAAGATTGACCTGTCGCCTGTCGGGCCGTAAAGCCTTTCCTCCAACACCGGAAAGGCTTTATCCTCATCATGTCGTCTCTGACCCTATCTGCTTACGCCGGCCGCGCTTGGCCCTTTGAACAGGCTCGCAATCTGATTGCCCGTCTGGTCAAATCGCGCATTGCAGGACATGAGGATCAGAAACGGGCGCTTGGCCTGATCGAAGCCGGCAAGACGGATGAAGCGCTGGCGGCGTTTGAAGGCCTTAGCCGGGCCGTGATTTTCGAAACCGGCTACGGGCCATCCGGCTTGCCGCATATCGGTACCTTCGGCGAGGTGGCGCGCACGACCATGGTGCTCCAGGCCTTCGAGGCCATGACCGGCAAGGCCTGGCCGACGCGCCTGATTTGTTTTTCGGATGATATGGACGGCCTGCGCAAGGTGCCGGAAGGTATCCCCAACGCTGATATCCTGCGCGAAGACCTGTACAAGCCCTTGACCGTGGTGCGCGATCCTTTCGGGGAATATCCAAGCTTTGGGGCGCATAACAATGCCCGCCTGAAGGCTTTCCTCGACAGTTTTGGTTTCACCTACGAGTTTTTGTCGTCGACCGAATGCTACAAGAGCGGCATGTTCGATCAGACCCTGCTGACCGCGCTGGCGCGTTTTGACGATATCCAGAAGGTTATGCTGCCGACGCTTGGGCCGGACCGCCGGGCGACCTATTCACCCTTCCTGCCGATCTCGCCGAAAACCGGTTTTGTGTTGCAGGTGCCTACCTTAGAGCGTGATGTTGCCAGGGGCACGATTGTGTTCGAGGAGAATGGCGAGCGTTTTGAAGTGCCGATCACTGGCGGTCACGTCAAGATGCAATGGAAGCCTGACTGGGCCATGCGCTGGGCCGCGCTCGGTGTTGATTATGAGATGGCTGGCAAGGACTTGATCGATTCAGTTAAGGTGTCGTCTCAGGTCTGCAAGGTGCTGGGCGGCACGCCGCCGGAAGGCTTCAACTACGAATTGTTCCTTGATGAGGCCGGGCAGAAGATTTCCAAATCGAAGGGCAATGGCCTGACCATGGAGGACTGGCTGCGTTACGGCGCGCCGGAGTCCTTGGCCTATTACATGTTCCAGTCGCCGAAATCAGCCAAGAAGCTCTATTTCGATGTGATCCCGCGCGCCACCGACGAGTTCTTCCAGCAACTCGACGCCTTCCCGAAGCAGGAAGAGGCCAAGCAGATCGAGAACCCGGTGTGGTTCGTGCTGCGTGGTGAAACCGCCATCAAGAGCCCGCCGGTAACGTTCGGCCTGATGCTCAATCTGGTGTCGGTGGCCAATGCTCAGGATAAGGAAACCCTTTGGGGCTTCCTGCGCGCCTATATTCCGGGCGCCACGCCGGAAAGCGAGCCTGTGCTGGACCGTCTTGCCGGCTATGCACTGAACTATTTTGAAGACTTCGTGAAGCCGACCAAGACCTTCCGCCTGCCGGACGACAAGGAAAAGGCGGCTATGATCGAACTCGCGGCAAAATTCAAGGCGCTGCCGACGGATACGCGCGATGCCGAGGTGCTGCAAAATCTCGTCTTTGAGGTCGGAAAAGCGCATGAGTTCGAGCCTTTACGCGCATGGTTTCAGGCTTTGTATGAAGTGCTTTTGGGGCAAAGCCAGGGGCCGCGCTTCGGGTCTTTCGTGGCGATCTTCGGATTGGAGCGGACAATCGCCTTGCTGGAGCAAGGTATCAACGGCGAGTTGGTCGCCGGATAGGGCTCTTCAATATGGGGTGTGGGGTCTGTGACCCCACATCTTATGTCTTGCCAATCCCTCACCTGAAGGCGAGGATAGGCAAGAAAAGAAGGCTTGGGGCCGCAAGAAACGTTCTTTGGCCCCATGCCCCATTACGGGAGATATCTATGCTGCGTGCCATACTTGCCCTGACAGCCCTGTTTCCTGCAACCGCCTTCGCAGCCACACCCCGACCTCTTCCTGCACCGTTAGCAATCGACGCCAAAATCTCCGAAGCCATGGCGACCACCAAGGCCAAAGGGCTGGCCATAGCTGTGATCGATGATGGCAAGGTCGCCTATGTCCACAGCTATGGCGTGCGCAATGCCGCCGGCGATCCCTTACAAACCGACACCGTCATGTACGGCGCCTCTCTGACCAAGACGGTCTTTGCCTATTCGGTCATGAAACTGGTCGATCAGGGCAAAATCAATCTCGATACGCCCATCGCCGACGACCTCGATAAGCCGCTTGTCGAATATGATACCGAGGCGATTTATCGCGGTAAATACGGTCCCTACAAGGATTTGGCGGGCGATCCGCGCTGGAAGCTGATCACACCGCGCCACGTCCTGACCCATTCTACGGGTTTCGCCAATTTCTGGTGGAGAGAACCGGATGAGAAACTGCACATCCATTTCGATCCCGGTTCGCGTTATGCCTATTCTGGCGAAGGTCTGATCCTGCTGCAATTCGCCATCGAGAATGGTCGAAAGGACCGGGGATTGAGCATTGATATGGGACAGTTCGCGCAAGCCAACGTCTTCCAGCCGCTTGGCATGACACGCACCTCGTTGATGTGGCGTGATGATTTCCGTCCCAATCTTGCCGATGGTTTCAACGACAAGGGCGAGGTGGTTGAGCACGACGAGCGCAGCAAGGTGCGTGTAGCTGGTTCGATGGATACAACCATCGACGACCTGTCGAAATTCGTGGCGGCACTGGTGAGCGGGCAGGGGCTGTCAAAGGCATCGCGCGCGGAAATAACGAAACCGCAACTGAAAATCACCACGGCGAATCAGTTTCCGCCGTTTGCGCCGGAACTACCGGCCGATCAGCAGCGCAAAGATCTTTATGCCGGATTGGGTGTTGTTGTGTTCGATGGTCCTCAAGGGCATGGTTTCTTCAAGGGTGGGCATGATGGTCAGACGGCCAACACCATGGTCTGTCTGGAAGCATCACGGCGCTGTGTGTTGATCCTGTCGAATGATGTGCGTTCGGAAGCCGCCTTTGCCGATCTGGTGGCGTTTATCCTCGGCGATAGCGGTGTGCCTTATGATTGGGAATACGGCGATTATGTGGGCAAGTCATAGCGCGCGTTGTTATGGGGTTTGGGGGCTGCGCCCCTAAGTCTTACCTGCCTTGTTGTCTCCTCGCCCTCATAAGGGCGGAGAGAAAACAAGATAAGAAAGGTATGGGGCCGCAGGCCCCAAGCCCGTAAGTTATAGCTACTGACTGGCCCAGACAATGCGCGCGATCCAAGCTACGTCTAGCCGATCAAGCGAACGATCGGGGAAATCCGGATTGAGCGAGCGCAACTCGATGGTGCGGGCTGAATAGCGCACCAGTTCCTTGGCCATGACCTCGCCATCGCTGGTCTTGACCACGACGCGGTCGCCTTTGCGCAGGTTCTGGCTGTTGTGCGGATCAACCAGGATGCGGTCGCCGTCACGATAAAGCGGTTCCATCGAATCGCCGGATATTTCCAGCGCATACAGTCCGGAATGCGCACCGGGAAAGGTGATCTCATCCCAGCCCTGTCCCAGGGGAAAGCCCGAATCATCGAAGAAGCCCGCGCTGCCGGCCTGGGCGAAACCGATCAGCGGAATACCCTGGCCGCCGGCGCGGCCCTCAGCCAGAAGGGCGAATTCCGAGAACTTGATGCCGGTGGCTTCCAGCAGCTTGGCTAGGCTTTCGGTCGAGGGCCAGCGCGGGCGTGGTGGATCTTCCGGCGACGCGCGTTTGGATTTGTTGAAACTGGTCGGATCAAGCCCCGCCATACGCGCCAGACCCGAAGGCGTGGTGCTAAGGCGGTTGGCCAAGGCATCTATAGCGGCCCAGATGTGGCTATGTGAAAGGGTCATAAGAGCGCCAACAGATCGTTCAGGCCGTATGTGGCCAGTGACATTTAGGAATTACATTGATTTGAAAGGAAAATAAATCTAGTAATAGGAAAATCTACCTATTTATCGACTTTATTCGCTGGATTCTGCCACGCTTTGTGATCTGACGCGGAAACGGCGGCGTGCGGCCGCAAACGTTCCGATCCACAAAACCAAAAGTACGCCGTAGCCTGAAAGGGCCACAACGGTCAGCAGTGTCCAGCGCAAGGTGCCTGTCCTGAGGAACAGTACGGACACTTCCGTCATGACGGCTAGCAATTGCAATCCCGCAGCCCATAATGGCCAGGGATGGGGCGCCTTCCAGCACAGGCAAAAGAGACCGATCAGGCATAGCGTATCAGAAAACAGAAGGCGTTGCGCCGTCATATCGGGTGCCACAAGGCCCAACCCATAGTTGGCAGCAACAGCGATAAGATAAAGCGCGGCGGCAGACCGTTCGCGTCAGCCCCCGAGGATTAGGGCCGCAACGCAGGTCAACAGTCCGAATACCGCACCGAATTGAGCGGGGAGTGATTGCAGCATGGATACCTCTCAACGGGTCTGTCCTATAAGGCCAGACTTGATCCGTATAGCCAAGCCGCAAGACTCAAATTTAAGCGACCTTATCCTCATGGGCGGGCATGACGCCGGTCGGCTTCGGGGATGGCTTGTCATCGACCATCACGATGGCTACGGCGCCGAGGCCAACCTGACGCTGAACCCTGGTCAGGTCTGCGTGCGCGGCCGTCATATGGCGCTGGGCCGTGCTCAGGGCCACCATCGCCTGCAAGGTATTGTAATGGACGTCGTTGCCGACGATCGTTGACATACGGATGGCGCGTCGTGAGGTGACATAGGCCTCGATCAGGTTTGCCGCTTCGGCAAGCGCTGTGTCGATGGGCTCTTCCGTTGCATGAAGCTGAGCCGTCAAAGCTTTGGCTGTGCTTATTTTTCTCTCTTTGGACATGGTGCGAACCTCTCAGATAAAAATACAAAGCGAGTCGTCGCCAACAAAGCTGCGACGGCTAAGAGGTATCCGCAATCCAAAACAGAGCAAGTATAAAATGCTATTGAAGGGTGAGTTTTTCTAAGGTGTATTATCCGGTCAAAAAGTGCGCCTGCAGGGTGGCGATGGGATGATGCCTTGACTCCTGCCAGGCCGATACATCAACATTGGCGACGGTGCGTCCCACGCGATTGACCACAGCGCGCGCATAGGTATCGACCGGTTTGCCGGAGCGCAGATACTGCACGGTGACATCGATTGGCTTGGGCATATGTTCGAAATTGGCGTGCCATCCGAGTTGCGACATGGCGGTTATTTCCATGAAGGCGCCGATGACCCCACCATGCAAGGCGGGCAGCATCGGGTTGCCGATCAGGTGCGGTGAAAAGGGCAGGTGGCCGGTCAGTTCATCGCCGGCCAGTTCCAGCCGTACGCCAAGAAAGCCGGCAAAGGGGATGTTTTGCAACAGGAGCACCGGATCACGTCGCGCATGGGCGCCAGGTCCGGTTATCTTTTCGCTCATCGGTTTCTCAATCGGGGGCTTCTCCATCAGGCAACTCCGCTATTGGGCTTGGGCACGGGCGAGGAGACGATGAAGGCCGATTGCGCCGCGGCCACGGGATCATCGGGTGTCACATCATAGGCGAAAGCGCGTACGAAGCCCACCGAGCGCGTTAGCTTGTAGCACTTGGCCGTGACCTTCAATTCCTGATCAGGCCAGGCCGGGCGCATATAGTCGATGCGCAGGTCGAGCGTCGCCACCGGTTTGAATTCATTGACCTTATCCCAAACCGCCATGCCGCAACAGTTGTCGAGCAGGGCGGTCACCACGCCAGAGGCGACGACGCGGGTTTCCGGATCGCCAACCAGATCCGCGCGCCATGGCAAGGCCATGGTGATGCCATCCTCTGACTTGCCGACATAGTAGGCGCCGATGGCCTTCATATAGGGGGTATTGTCGATAATGGCGCCGAACATGTCGGAAAAGGGCGGTTGGTTCATGGGGTAACCCGGGTTGGAAAACGCGGCCATTCTCTGCCAACTTTACGTGGACGTCAAAAGAATCCCATGCCGCGCCGCACCAAAAATACTTGCAAATTCAGGTAAAGGAGCGTTTTAGATGAGAATCTCCTGTTCACTTTGAAAGCCCGTTTCCATGTCCGCGTCCCTGGATCATGTCCCCGCCGCCAAATCCGCGCTCGTCCTGTTTTCGGGCGGGCAGGATTCCAGCGTCTGCCTGGCCTGGGCCTTGACGCACTTCGAGCGCGTGGAAACCATCGGGTTCGATTATGGCCAGCGCCATGCCATCGAGATGACGACGCGCACCACGGTGCTGGAAAAATTCCGTGAGGTTTTCCCGCTCGCCGCCACCCGTCTGGGCGAAGACCATGTCTGCGATCTGCGCGGTTTTGGCGCTGTCGCCGAATCATCGCTGACACGCGAAACCGAGATCGTGATGACCGAACGCGGCCTGCCGTCATCGTTCGTCCCGGGACGCAATCTGGTGTTCTTCGTTTATGCGGCGGCCGTGGCCGATCGGCGTGGACTGGATCATCTGGTCGGCGGTATGTGCGAAACTGATTTTTCCGGTTATCCCGATTGCCGCAACGAAACGCTGCAAGCCATGCAAACCGTATTGCAACTCGGTGTCGAGCGGCCGTTCGAGATCCACACGCCGCTGATGTGGATCGACAAGGCGCAGACCTGGGCTATGTCGCTCGAACTGGGGGGGCAGCCGCTGGTCGATCTGATCCTCGAAGAAACCACCACCTGCTACAAGGGTGAGCGCGGTGAACGCCATCCATGGGGCTATGGCTGCGGCGAATGTCCGGCCTGCCAGTTGCGCAAGACGGGCTTCGAGCATTTCATCGAAAACGCCCAACCGGCCGAGCGCTGATGTACAGTTTCAAGGAAATCTTCCTGACCCTGCAAGGCGAAGGCGGGCAGGCCGGCCGCGTGAATGTGTTCGCGCGCTTTGCCGGTTGCAATCTGTGGAGCGGGCGCGAGCAGGATCGAGCCATGGCCGCCTGCACCTTCTGTGACACCGATTTTGTCGGCATCGATGGCGAAAATGGCGGCAAGTTTCCGAAGCCGGTCGATGTCGTGGCGGCGCTGGATGCGGTGTGGGGCATGGCTGACCCGTCTCAAAAGGCCGTGGTCTTTACCGGTGGCGAACCCCTGCTGCAATTGGACCCGGCCTTGATAGAAGCGGTCAAGGCGGCGGGCTATTTCATCGCCGTAGAGACCAATGGCACGATCAAGGCGCCGGAAGGCATCGACTGGATCTGTGTCAGCCCGAAAGCTGATAACCGCTTGCATCAGACCTTTGGGCAGGAACTGAAGCTGGTGTGGCCGCAGGCCGAAGTGGATCCGGCCGAGTTTCTGGCGTTCGATTTCGAGCGCTATTATCTGCAACCGATGGATTCCGACAGGCAGGCCGCCAATACGCAGGCGGTGATCGACTATTGCCTGCAGCATCCGCAATGGCGCATGAGCGTCCAGACCCACAAGCTGGTGGGGCTTAAATAAAAGGGGCTTGAGACTCGTGGTCTCAAGCCCCCTTAAGCATCAGGCCGCGTCGAGCAACACGACTTCGGCATCTTCGAGCGCGCGAATATCGAGCGAGGCTTCGTCCTTGATCGCCGCGCCATCGCGCTCGTTCAGTTCAACACCATTGACGCTGACCTTGCCCTTGGCGACGACCAGGTAGAGGTGGCGCGTCGTGGCGGGTTCGGTGGCCAGCGGTGTGTAGCTCTCAGACTGGTCCTTGAGCAGGGTGGCACCCAGCAGACGGGCCGGTGAGCGGATCTTGAGCGCGTCGCCGTCTTCATCAAAGCCGGTGGCCAGCGTCACGAACTTGCCGGCGCGGTCGCCCTTGGGGAAGGGCTTGGCGCCCCAGCTTGGCGCTTCGCCGCGGGAAGCCGGCATGACCCAGATCTGGAAGATCTTGGTGGTTTCGCTTTCCAGATTGTATTCCGAATGCCGAATACCCGTGCCGGCCGACATCACCTGCACATCGCCCGCTTCGGTGCGGCCTTTGTTGCCAAGCGAATCCTCGTGGGTGATCGCGCCTTCGCGGACATAGGTGATGATTTCCATATTGTCGTGCGGATGCGGCGGAAAGCCCGTCTGTGCCTTGATCTCGTCGTCATTCCAGACGCGCAAAGAGCCCCAGCCCATCTTGGCCGGATCGTAATAGTTGGCGAAGGAAAAATGGTGCTTGGCCTTCAGCCAGCCGTGATCGGCGCCGCCGAGCGTGTTGTATGGTCTTTTGTCAATCATGAGAACTCTCCCTCTCTAACGTGAGACCTATATAAGTGTAACTGTGTTAATTACAATAGGCGTTCGATCAGGAGAATTACGCGCATAAAAAAGCCGGAAGCGCCAGCCTCCGGCTTATGTCCAAACCCGTATTGCGGATGCTCGGATGGTTTCATCGTGGCGAAAAAGCTTTTCACTTCTGTCGCTATCACCTTACCGCCGTGCAGCCATCCTAGCCGACGTGGTGCGGGCCTCCCCCCGTCTGGCCACGATGGCGCAGGAAGGCATCGAGCAAGACGCACGCCATCATGGCCTCGGCCACCGGCACGGCGCGGATACCGACGCACGGATCATGACGGCCCTTGGTCAGCAGCTCGACCTCGTTGCCCTTGACGTCGATGCTCTCGCGCTTGTTGAGGATCGAAGAGGTTGGCTTCAACGCCATACGCGCCACGACCGTCTGGGCCGTCGAGATGCCGCCGAGGATACCGCCGGCATGGTTGGATTTGAATTCCGGACCATCAGGGCCCATGCGCATTTCATCGGCATTATCCTCGCCGGAAAGCTCGGCGGCACCGAAGCCTTCACCGATTTCGACGCCCTTGCAGGCGTTGATGCTCATCAGCGCCGAGGCCAGTTCGGAATCAAGCTTGCCATAGATCGGTGCCCCCCAGCCGGCGGGGATACCTTCGGCTTGAACCTCGACCACAGCTCCGATGGAGGAGCCGGCCTTGCGGATGCCGTCGAGATAGGCTTCCCACAGCGTGACCGACGCCGGGTCGGGGCAGAAGAAAGGGTTATTGCCAACCTCTTCCCAGTCCCAGTTGCCTCTCGCGGCCTTGTGTGTGCCAAGCTGGACGAGGGCGCCGCGCACCTTGACCTCTTCACCGATAAGAACCTGCAGCACTTTCAGCGCCACGGCACCGGCCGCGACGCGTGCGGCGGTTTCACGGGCGCTGGAGCGTCCGCCACCGCGATAATCGCGCACGCCGTATTTGGCGAAGTAGGTGTAATCGGCGTGGCCCGGGCGAAACTGTTGGGCAATATCGCCGTAGTCTTTCGAGCGCTGGTCGGTATTTTCGATCAGGATCGAGATCGGCGTGCCGGTTGTGACGCCTTCAAAGACGCCGGACAGAATCTTCGCCTCATCGGCTTCGCGGCGCTGGGTGACGAAACGCGAACCGCCCGGTTTGCGACGATCCATGGCCCATTGGATATCCGCTTCAGACAAGGCGATGCCCGGCGGGCAGCCATCGATGACGCAGCCAAGGGCCGGTCCGTGGCTTTCGCCCCAGGTGGTGACACGGAAGAGATGACCGAAGGTATTGTGCGACATGAAGTTTTACCGAGTGGATATGGCACAGCGTTTAGCGCTGTTTAACTCAGGCCGCAATTTTTTTAGTGTGCAAACGGAGCAACTGGGGCTCATATATCAGGCAATTGGTTACACACGAAAGTACCCCCATGACGTGGCTCGGCAAAATACCGTTCTGGCTGAAAACGCTTATCGCCTTCGCGCTCGGAGTCGGTGTCGCCCTCTATTGGGGCAAGGCGGCCTTGCCTGTGTTGACGCCGATAGGTGATACCTTCATCCGCGCCATCAAGATGCTGGTCGTGCCGCTGGTCTTCTTTACGATCGCGGCCTCAATCGCGCGCCTGGGACATGGCGAGGAAGGGACGGGGGGCAGGGCGGTCAAACTCGGCGCCCAGACGATCGTCTGGTTCATGATCACCTCAGCCATCGCGGTGTCGGTTGGCCTGGCCATCGGCATCTATTTCCAGCCGGGCGCCGGTCTGGCAGGATTGCCGTTGACCGTGGAGGCGCACGATTCGATCCCAGCACCGATCGACGTGATCACCGGCATTGTACCGTCCAATATTTTCAAGAGCTTCGCCGAGGGCAAGGTGCTCAGCGTTGTCTTCTTCGCCATTCTCGTGGGGGCCGCGCTTAGTGCTTTAGGGCAAAAAACCAAGGCCTTGGCGGAAATTGTTGAACAGGGCTCTCAGGTCATGTTCAAGCTGACACGCTGGATTATACAATTGACGCCGATCGGTGTTTTCGGCCTGATAGGGTCGGTCGTGGCCTCCTATGGACTTGAGGCGCTCAAACCCCTCATTCCCTATATCGGCCTGATTTATCTCGGTTGCTTTGTCGAAATCCTGATCGTCTACCCGACCCTGCTCAAGCTGCATGGCCTGCGTGTGTTGGGTTTCTACAAAGGCATATTCACCGCGCAGCAGACCGCCTTCTTCACGTGCTCGTCCATCGGTACCTTGCCTGTGTCACTGGCTGCGGCGGTCGATAATCTCAAATTGCCGAAATCCTATGCCGGTTTTGCCCTGCCTCTGGGCGCCAATATGAAAATGGATGGCTGCGGCGCCATCTATCCGGCGATCTCATCGATTTTCATCGCCAATTATTTCCACATTGCCCTGACACCTCAGCACTATCTGCTGATCGCTTTGGCGTCCGTGCTGGGCTCGCTCGCTACCGCCGGCGTTCCAGGCGTGGCGACCGTGATGTTGACCGTGACCCTCTCCACCGCGGGGTTGCCGCTGGAAGGGATCGCCATTCTGGCCGCCATCGACCGCATCCTCGATATGATGCGCACGGCGACCAATGTCACCAGCCAGATTCTGGTGCCTACGCTTGTGGCGCGTGAAAACGGCATGATCGAAAAAGAGTCACCGTTGCTGACACGAGTTGCAAAAGCCGCATCGGCGGCGGGAAGCTAACCTATTGGGATATCGCGCAGGGCTTTTTTCTGCCTGCCATCAACGCTGAAATTTTCAGGTGAGAGCCACGACTCCAGCCGTGCGCGGACCTGTGGCCATTCCTCGACAATAACCGAATACCAGGCCGTATCGCGGCGGCCCTCGCGCGCCACCTGATGATTGCGGAAGACGCCCTCGAAACTGAAGCCCAGTCGCAAGGCAGCCAGACTGGAGGGCATGTTGAGCTGGTTGCACTTCCATTCGTAGCGGCGGTAGCCGTGCGCGAAGGCGTGCTTCATCATCTGGTACATGGCCTCGGTGGCGGCGGTGCTGCGCTGTAAAGCGGGTGAGTAGGTGACCCCACCGATCTCGACGCTGCCATTTGCCAGGTCATAGCGCATAAAGCTGGCGTGTCCGACCAGCTGCTCATCTTTTAAAATAACAAATGTATGGAAGTCTCTGTTGTTTTGATACTTTTGGATGCTGTCGTTGACGCTGTGAGGGCTGTCGAAAGGGCCGTAGGGCAGGTAGCTCCACATGCGGCCATCATCCTGTGCATAGGCTTCAAAAAGGCCGTGAGCGTAGGTTTCCGCATAGGGGACAAGGCGGCAGGTGCGGCCGGTCAATTCCACATCCGGCAGACGCTGACAACCTTGCCAATCGGGAATGGCCTTGCCGACCGGATCGCCGAAAGCATTGTCACGGATACCCAGTGAAGGACTGACAGTATCGAAGTTCACAGACATTTATGACGCCCAGCGCTGGCGAAATTCGCTCAGGATATGCGTAACGGGGCGCACGACATCGGGTTGCGCTTCTAGGCGAATATAGAGATTGCCGGCGGTAGCTGTGCCGGTAGCCGGCAGGCCCTTGCCTTTGAGGCAAAGGCTGGCACCATGCGGCACATCACGGTCTAAACGTATGTCCTGCAGGCCGTGCGGTGTCTCAACCAGTGTCTTGCCGCCATATTGCATTAATCGGCGATCGAGTGTGGCGGTCATCCAGATATCATCGCCCCAAACCCGGCAATGGTCGTCGGTTTCAATGTTGATCTCGAAATACATCTCGTCGCGTGCTGCGCCTTCGCAAGGCAAGCATAGCTTTGCCCCGTTACGCAGGCCGCAGGGCAGGGTGACGCGTAACGTCTTGGTCTGTGTCAAGGAGGTCAGGGGCTCGCCGGCGTGTGAAAACTCCAGAGCCGGCACGTCCGCTGTAACAGTACCGCCGAAAAGGGCCTGTGCGAGCGAAATGGTCAGTGGCGTGGCGCCGTCACCCAGAGCATTGTCGGGATGGAAACTTTTTGCGTTATCAGCCGATTCAGAGATAATCTTAGCCTCTGACATTAACAGATCGCGCGCCAGAATCAGGCGGCGCAGGCGGGAATCGGTGCCGCCATGGATGTCGGGATGAGCCTGTTTGAGACGCTGGCGAAACGCGCTGCGGATATCTTCATCGAGCGCGCAGTCTTTAAGACCAAGTTCGTTCAGGGCATCTGCACGGTTCAAATCGTCGCAGGACTTACTTTTTAACGCCGCCATCTTGAAGTTCTGGCCCCCGAAGTCCATTCTGAAACTGGTGGAGACGGCGCTTTTTCCCAAGTGCCGCATATATCATTAATGCGCCATTATCCTTTTCAAAGTCTTAAAGCTCCCATGACCGATTCGCTTATTCCGCCGAGCCCTTCCGCCGCCGACTATGCCGAGGCTCACGCGGCGCATGAGGCTGAAATCGCGGCCTCCGAACCCTTTTCTCTGTTTGGACAGTGGCTGAAAGATGCCGGGGCGAAGGAACCGAACGATCCCAATGCCATGGCGGTCGCCACAGTTGATCAGGACGGGTTGCCGGACGTGCGTATGGTGCTTCTCAAGGATTTCGATGAAGCCGGTTTTGTTTTCTACACCAATACGCAGAGTGCTAAAGGTCAACAGTTGACGCAAAGCCATAAGGCCGCATTGTTGTTCCACTGGAAATCCTTGCGTCGTCAGGTGCGTATCCGTGGCGAGGTGACCCGCGTATCGGAGGCCGAAGCGGACGCCTATTTCCACAGCCGAGCCCGCCAAAGCCAGATCGGCGCCTGGGCATCCGATCAGTCACACCCGCTGGAAAGCCGGTTCGCGCTGGAGAAAAGCGTCGCGGAATACGCTCTCAAATTCGGACTGGGTAAGATAGAGCGTCCACCGCACTGGACCGGTTTCCGTATCGCCCCGCTTAGCATAGAATTCTGGCGTGACATGCCCTTCCGCCTGCATGATCGTGTTCAGTTCAAACGCGACGCTGTTACAGAGGGCTGGACAAGCGTCCGCTTATATCCGTAATGGCCCGTGTTTTTATCCTTTTATTATCTGAAAGTGCCACGTGTCGTTGAGCCAGGTTCTGCTTCGCCTTAGGGAAGGCGCTGATCGCGTCATCGAAACCTCATGCGCGAACATCATTCTCAAGGGGGACAAGGCTTATAAGATCAAGAAAAGCGTGGATTACGGCTTCCTTGATTTTACCACGCCAGAAAAACGCCGCGCGGCCCTGTTGCGCGAATTAAGTTTCAATCAGCGCATGGCGGCCGATATCTATCTGGGAATTGAGGATATTGCTGGCGAAAGCGTATTGGTGATGCGTCGCTTCGATACGAATGGCGTTTTGAGCGAGCAGGCCGCCGAACTCGGCTGGACGCCGGATGCCGGTCAGATGCATGCCCTCGGTCAGCTTGTGGCGCGTTTTCATGGCGATGCCCTCGTGTGCCGTGATATCCAGCATGCGAGCAATACAGCCTATGTTCTCGACTCAAATCGTCAAAACATCAACATTTTCAGGCAGCAACTCGGGGCCGATCTCGTTGATGCCTATGATGAGGCGGTATCGGTAACCTATAAGAAGCTGGAAACGAAAGTGCGGCAGCGCTTCGATAGCGGATATATCCGCCACTGTCATGGCGACCTGCATCTTGGCAATATTCTGATCGAACATAATAAGCCGGTTCTTTTCGATTGTATCGAATTCAATGATCGTCTCAGCCAGATAGATGTGCTGTATGATCTGGCCTTTCTGCTCATGGATCTGTGGGTGAGGGGGCATCACGCCGCTGCCAATCAGGTCATGAACATCTGGCTTGAAGAGTCGGCGCGGCGGGAGAAAGATCCGGCGCAGGTATATTCTGGTCTGGAACTTTTGCCGCTTTATATGTCTATGCGCGCCGCTGTGCGCTGCCATGTCCATGCGAATTCTGGCGGTGAAGATGGCGATAATATGGATAAGGCGCGCGCCTACCTGCAGGCGGCTCAGGCCTTTCTAAAGTTAAAACCGGCCGAGTTGCAGGCCGTGGGCGGTCTTTCAGGCTCCGGAAAAAGCACGCGCGCCCGTAGCGATGCGCCGCAAACCGGACGGGCGCCCGGCGCCGTGATCCTGCGCAGCGACGAAATCCGTAAACGTTTGTGGGGCTGTCCGGCACATGACGCCTTGCCTGGCGCTGCCTATGCGCCTGAAGAAAGCGTTCGCGTTTATGAGCACATGTTCGATCTGGCGCAGCATGTTGTACGGGCAGGGCAGTCTGTCATCCTCGACGCCACCTTCCGGGAAGCCTGGCCGCGCGAGCGTTGCGCCGAAATTGCGCGAATCGAACACGTCGCTTTTTCGGGGCTTTGGCTGGATCTGCCTGCCTCGGTGAGGGCTGAACGTGTGGGCTTGCGAAAAGGCGATGTTTCCGATGCCACAAGTGACATTGCGATACAACAACAAGCCGTTGATCCGTCTCAAATTTCATGGCGCATCGAAAATGCGGATGCGCCTTGAAGGCAGCCCGTATTTAAGCTTTACTGACTAGGGATTTATATCGAACGGCGATAAAGACTATCGCTCTGGCGTGATGAATTTCGCCTATTGAAGGTAAATCCGTGACGCGGTCACGCATCGGTTTAAGCTGTGACAATCGCAACTATAATTTGGCGCAACTATAATCTGGCGCAACTATAATCTGGACGAACGGGAGCCCACAGGGTGCCACAAGATAATCTCGAAGCGGACGTGCCTGCCCAGTCGTCCTCACGGAAGAAAAAGAAGGGTTTTGCCTTCGCACATCTGGCCTTCATGGTGGCGGTCATCACGGCCCTTTTCCTGCTGGGTGTCATGATGGTCACAAATCTGGGCTCTATCAGCATGGATTTGGGCTTCAAGACCCTGACCCTGGGTATAGGTCCGCGCATGGTGCTGGCGTCTCTGGTCGTGGCCGCGGTCTCTTTGCTGATATCGCTGTTTATGTGCCCCACGCGCTGTGCGCCCTGGGCGTTTGCAGCCGTTGTGATATCCGGTGGATTGTGGGGCGGTTTCGCCCTTTATCATAAGGCGTTAAAGGATAATCCGCCCATCAATGATGTGGCGACGAACTGGGACAGACCCCTTGATTTCTCTGAGCGGATGATCAACATCCGCGGCGCCGACGCGCCACCTGTCGAGGATTTGCCACGCGTGCCGCGTAATGAATCTCTGGACTGGGGCGGAAAGACCGTCGCGGCTATCAACGAAGCCACCTGTCCGGCGGCGAAAACGATCCGTGATCACCCAATCACCGAGGATCAGGTGGATGGTGTCGTCGCCATGCTTAAGGCTAGCGGTTACCGCGTCTGGGGCACCTCGCCGTGGCGGGTGGAGGCTACGTACCAGGACAAATTCTACGGCTTCAAATACGATATGGTGATCCGTATTGACCCAACCAGCGTCGATGTTCGTTCGGTAAGCCGTTACAATGCCCCTGATCTCGGCGCAAATTGCCAGCGCGTGACTGAAATCGTCCAGAAGATCAAGGCTATGCCGGTTCTGCCGGGCGTCGGGGCCTGATTCCTTAATGGCGCACCTTTTGCTGTGTGAAGGTCTCAATGAGGCCCGGAACTGGCTATGCGCAGCAAACTTATTCTTTATATTTCAAAACGTTCGCAGCGTATTGTCGCCGCATTTCTCAGTCTTGCTTTGATACATCTCCTCGTGGCCAGTTGCGCGCCCGAAGCGGCGCCACCCGTGCAGACGGGGATATGGATCAGTCGCTAAGTAGCCTTAATTGGAGCTATCGGCGTCATAATTGTGAAATGCTCCACAAAATCGTTTTAGAAATGTTTTTTCGCCATTCCGCTAAGTGGAGCAATTATTTTGTACAATGTTTTTTTCTAATTTATGAGATCATTCCATTTAACTCTGTGAATTTAAGTTATTATTTCAAATAGCAGCTCGCCATTTTTTTAAAATTTGAGGCGGTAAAATTCACCCTATAAGCGACACTTCCTGACGTTAGGTAAGGTTTCTCCTGTGACTTAATTGAAACAGGTTTCAAATGATATAGACAAAAATGTGTCGTGCGATTGACGGATTTGCGACACCGGTCTTTAACTTCATTAACAGCGTGTAATGCTGGAAACTGCGGTGGGTGCGCCTACACCCTCATGTAACCCGGAGAAACAAGTGAAAAAACTATCTTTGCGATCTGGCCTGTTGGCCACGACGACGATCTGCGGCGCAGCGTTGTCGACCATGGCTGGCGGCGCCCTCGTGGCCACCGTCGCCACAATGCTGCCGGCGGTAGCTCAAGCCCAGGACTATACCTCGGGTGCCGTTGTCATTTCGGTTGACGATGCTTCGGGTGCTCCGGTTGTTGGCGCTATTGTCACACTGAAGTCACAGGCCCAGGGCGTTACCAAAACCCTCAAGACGGGTGCCACGGGTTCTGCCACCGCTACGGGGCTGACGCCTGGCGAATACGACGTCACGGTTAGCGCCAGCGGCTTTGACGATTACACTGGCACTGCAAGTGTAATCGTGTCTCAGTCGGTTACATATACCTACGCTCTGAATACAACTGGTGCGACTCAGACGGTTGTCGTTAAGGGCAAGCGCGTCCGTCAGGATTTCAACAAGACGACTTCAGGCCTTTCGGTTGATCTGACCACCTTGGTTGCGCAGCAACCCATCGGACGTAACATTGAAGCCGTTACGCTTCTGGCTCCGACGACTGTTCGTTCCGACGCCTTTGGTGCGGCGACGATCGGTGGTGGTTCGGCAGCTGAAAACGCCTATTACATCAACGGCCTGAATATCACCAATCCGGACACCTATGTCGGTGGTGCTGAAGTGCCATTCGATTTCTACAAAACGGTTGACGTTCAAACCTCCGGTTACGCTGCTGAATTCGGTCGTGCGACGGGTGGTATCGTCAACGCGACGACAAAAAGTGGTACGAATGAGCTCTTGTTTGCTGTTCACGGCAACTTCGCACCAAATTCTCTTCGTTCGGCAGATTGGGATGTAACCGGCGCTCCCGGCAAATATATTTCTAGCGATTCGAACTCGATCTCGGTTGAAGCCGGCGGCGCTCTGATCAAGGATAAGCTGTTCCTTTACGGTTTGTACCAAGCCAATGACATCAAAAGCACGCGAGCGACATCGATTGATAACTACTATCAAAAGGCTGAATCCAAGGATCCGTTTTATGGACTCAAGGCTGATTGGTATATTACGCCGCAACAGCACCTTGAATTGACCTATTTCGACACGACAGCGACGACTGATTATATACGCTATAATTATGACCCTAAGTCGGATGTCGTTGGTTCAGCCATCACCAATGGCAAGGCAACGAATAAGTCGGGTGGCGAGAACTGGGTTGCCAAATATACCGGTAACATCACTGACTGGTTCACGATTTCGGCGGCTTACGGCATCAGCAAGGATGCCAACGACACTACGCCTGAAAATACCAAGATTAATTATGCTGAACAGTATGACTATGTTACAGGTCAAGCCTATCGTTCATCGACAACTCAACCTTACAAGACGCTCGGCGTAGATGATACGGAGCGCAAGTTCTTCCGTATTGATGGTGATCTGCGCTTTAATGCGCTCGGTCGTCACCATGTACGCTTCGGTTACGATAATGAAGACCTGTCGATGACCAAGGTGACCAGGCTGGTTGGTGATACGCCAGTGCTTGTTCGCCTCTATGGTTATTTGAATGATCCGGCAAACGCTGATAGCACTGACTTCGCGTACTTTGCTAGCTCACCTGACGGTTGGTATCCGACAGGTGACGATCAAGAGGCGGGCTCAAATTCCAATCACTTCGTCCCTCGTGCACGCCTGTTGTATGAGAACCTGGGCGGTAAGGTCAGCGGTCAGGATTCGGCCTATTATATTCAAGATTCTTGGGACGTAACCTCGACCCTGAACCTGCAGATTGGCCTGCGTAACGATACCTTCAAACAGTCGAACCTGTCCGGTGAGCAATATCTCGATCTGAAAGATAACTGGGGGCCACGCCTGGGCTTTAGTTGGAAGCCCAGCGAAGACAGCGCCTGGCGCTTTACCGGTTCTTATGGCCAGTACTATATTCCGCCCGCTATGAACCTCGGTTTCCGCGGCAAGGACTATTACTTCTATGAGCGTTTCAGAGCACCTACCGGCGGGTTTGTGCCGGGCGTGACTGTCGACTCGGTTACGGGCCTGCCAACAGGTTACGGCGCGGTGTCTGCTCCCGCAGGTTCTTATAGCAGCCTTTGCCCCACCTCCGATATTGGTAACGCTCCTGGGAACCCTGTTTCGACACCAGGCGCTTCCTCCTGCATCGTTTATGGTGCTGGTGTCCAGGAACCTGCTGAAGGTAAGGCTGCTGTAGGTCTGAAGGCTACTCGTGAAAGCGAAGTTACCCTGTCTGCCAACTATCGTATCAATGACAATTGGACCGTCGGCGCGACCTTTGTTGACAGAATACTGGAACGCGTTTCGGAAGATACTGATTTCGCACCTTACATCGTCGACTATTGCACGAACGTCTTGAACGTGGATTGTGCTGCGCCCTATCCCGGCAATACCTATGGTTACGGCGGCACGCTGCCTGAGTATCATGTGTGGAATGTCGGCGATTCCATCACCTTCAAAACCTTCCACCCGCTGCCTGGTCAGACTGACGTCTCTACAATCACCCTTAAGGACCTTGGTTTCCCGAAGCCGAAGCGTGATTACAAGGCACTGACGATCGACTTCAAGCGTGCGTTCGACGGCAAATGGGGGCTGCAAGGTTCCTACACCTATTCGCGCTCGTATGGTAACTATGAAGGCACCACCTATACCTTCGGCGGCGGTGATACTGGTCAGACGGATGCCGGCTCGACCCAACTCGACGATTACCTGGGCCTGACCGACTATTCCACCGGTATTCTGCCGAACGACCGTACACATCAGTTCAAGGTCTGGGGCTCCTATGCCATCACGCCTGAGTTTATGGTAGGCGCCAACGTGAATCTTATTTCACCACAGCATCTGTCATGCATGGGTACATATCCAGATCTGAACAATGCTGCAGCTAATTACGGCGTTGCCAGCCACTATTGCAATATTGTTGACGGGCAGCCTGGTGTTCCTTCACCGATGGGTAAGGGGCCGAAGACGGATTGGGTAAAGCAAATCGACCTGTCGCTTCGCTATACCTTCCCGGATAGCATGATGGCTTCGCATAAATTGGTCCTGCGTGCCGACATATTCAACCTGTTAGACAACAAGATGATTACAGGTCTCAATACGGATTCGGACGATGGCGTTGATCCGACGTATCACAACCCTGACTATGGTAAGCCGACGTCTTATGCTTCTCCGCGCTATGTGCGTGTGGGCTTCGACGTTAGCTACTAAGAAATCGATCTTTCGATTTGAAATGACGGCGAGGGGGCAACCTCTCGCCGTTGTTTTTTTATGTGGGGTTGATAAATCTATTTCGCACCGTTTTCTGAAAGTGAGCCTGAATGCCCCGTCCGTTTGAACCGCGCACGCATTTGATAGTGGAGGCTTGCAAAACTCTTGATCGTCGAAGCGCTGCCAGGGTTATTCGGGAAGATTTGGAGAGTGGACCAGAAGAAGGTGACTTTTGGGATAGTGTGGCGCAACTGGCTGGTAAGCTGGGCGAGCAGGACCTGGCCATTGGAGCGGCTAGACGCTTTGCGGCGACGCAGCCTATAGATCCCAGTCGCGTGTTATATTTTTCTAGGGTCTTGTCTCGGTTTGGCAGGTTGCGTGAAGCGCTTGCTGCTCTTGATAAGCTTCCTGAGGCGTCGCAACAGCACCCTGCCGTACTACATTTCCAAGGCGTCACCTTTACTCAGCTTGGAGACTTCAATACCGCCGAAATTATTTTGCGCCAAGCCATAGCCATATCTCCTGCACCCATCCAATGGCTTGCGCTATCGGTGGTCAAGAAGTTCCAGCCTGGTGACCCGGATATAGCGCGAATGGAAGCGGTATTGCCCAAGGTAGGCAAAGCGCCCGCAGAGATTCAAGCACAACTTCTTTATGCTCTGGGGAAGGCGTATGATGACGTCGGGAATACGGATATGGCCGGGATTGCCTATGCCAGTGGTGCCGCGCAGATGAAAATGGCTAACCAGGGCCATTCGTTAGCTAAGTGGGACGAGTTCTCGCGCGAGTTAATTGCTGGTTATTCTGAAGAAAATTTTGAAGAACTGACTCCATCCGGCGCGGGCGGTGACCGCATGATTTTTGTTACCGGATTTCCCCGGTCAGGTACAACCTTGGTGGAACAGATATTAGCAAGCCATTCCCAGGTTGCGGGAGGGGCTGAAATAAATCTACTTTCGGTGGCTCTGATGCCGGCTGGTAATCTGAAGTTTGGCGACTCAAGGAACATGAGCCTTGACGAACTATCGTTCACCTATCCCTTTTATGGCGACTTCACATTTGAAAGTGCCCTGGATTACCAGAATAGATCGGCCAGTGCAGATCCATGGGGGGATATAGGCCGCGACTACCTGCAAATGGTGAAAGAACGGTTTGGTGAGACTGGAAAGGCCATCGATAAAACAGTGATTATCGGCCAATTCATGGGGTTGATCTTACATAGCCTGCCCAAGGCCAAGGTTGTGTGGCTGAGGCGCAAACCCGAAGATTGCGCGCTGTCAATCTTCCGTCTCTATTCTCTTCTAGGGACTATCCCGTGGTCATATTCTGCAGAAGGCATTGCCAGCTTCTTCCATTCAGAAGACAGGCTTTATGAATATTGGGTGTCCATATTCCCGGATCGCATCCTGACGATCAATTATGAAGACCTGGTATCAGATCCCCAGAGCTGGATCAGGAAACTGCTGAATCATGTTAATTTGCCAGAAGAAGAGGGGGTTTTTGAGCCACACAAATCGAAGCGCGCGGTAACGACCGCAAGTGTTGCACAGGTACGTTCTCCCATCTCCACATCGCGGATAGGCTCTGCTGAAAAATATAAGACCTTTGTCGAGCAATTCAGAAAAGCGTATTACCTTTAGGGGAAAGCTCGTCGATTAGATCGACGGGCTTTCACGTTGTTAGCGCACCGAAGGCTGGTAAGGCTCCGGCGCCAGGATGGTGGCGCCCTGTTCGCGCAGGCGCTGATCGGATATCTGCGACATGACGGCTTCGGCCTTCGGATCGCTCATAGCCCAGCCTAGGAACGACAAGGCCTTGAGAGCGCTTATGCCGGCATGGACGCTGTCACGCGTCGCGCCAAACAGGCCGGTCTGTGTGCCATAGTTCACCAAACGGAAGTCTGCCTTGCTGTCGATCTTAGCTAGCCCCTTGGCGACGTCAACGGCGTCGTAGAAGCCGCCGAGCTTATCGACCAGTTTTAGCCCCAGCGCCTGTTCGCCGGTCCAGACCCGACCCTTGGCGATTTCGCGCACCGTAGCTTCGGGCAGTTTACGGCCCGCGGCGACGTGCGTGACGAAACCGTTATAGATCTCGTCGATCCAGTTGGAAATGGCGGCGCGTTGCGTCGGGCTGAAGTTTTGTGACTGGCTGAAGGCCTGACTGTAGTCGCCGCCGACCGAAATGTCGTGGCTGTCGATACCAAAGCGGCTCAGAGCGTCACCGATAGCGAACTTACCGCCAAAGACGCCAATCGAGCCGGTGAGGGTGCTTGGATTGGCTACGATGGACGAAGCGCCGGCCGATACCCAATAGCCCCCTGAGGCGGCGTATTCGCCCATGGAGACGACAACAGGCTTGCCGGCGGCCTTGGCGGCCTGCATGGCCTGCGAAATCTGGTCTGACGCCGTATCCGAGCCGCCGGGCGACGATACGCGGAACACGATGGCCTTCACGCTCTTGTCCTTGGCGGCCTTGTAGAAGGCGCCGGCAATCTCGTCCGAAACCATGTTGGAGTTTCGGCTGGTCAGGCTGTTGCCGCTGTCAGCGCGGCCGGTCACGATCGCGCCTTCGCCATCGATCACCGCGATGACATCGCCGCTGTACGAGGGCGAAATCGTGCGCTCATAATCGGAGATATCCATGATCTTGGCGCCATCACCGGCACCCTTGAGCGCTGCATCCTCAGCTTCCTGAACCTGGCCGAGTTTGTCGACCAGACCCAGCTTAAGCGCTTGCTCGGCGGCGTAGGGACCGGCTTCCAGCGTCGTTTGCAACTTGCCAGCGTCGGTGCGGCGATCAGCCGCCACATAGCCGATCATCGACTTGTAGATGCTGCCCATCCAGCCCAGCGTAGCTTCGCGGTGGGCTGGCGTATAATCACTGTAAAGATAAGGGTTGACCGCGTTCTTGAATTCGTAGCGCTGCTCATATTCCGCCTTGATGCCATATTTGTCGAAAGCGCGCTTGAGGAACATGGTTGAGGTCGAGATGCCGGTGACCTGGAAGGAGCTGTGCGGCTGCATCCATAGGTTACCCGAAGAGGCGCCGAGCATGTAGGAGGCCACGACCATGGTGTCAGGGTAAAGGCCCTGGCTATGAGCGATCACCGGCTTGTTGGCGCGGCGGACGTAGATGATGGCGTTACGGATTTCTTCGGCAGCCGAGGGCGACATGCCGCCTTCGGGCAGGCGAATGAACACACCCTTGACCTTGGCATCGTCAGCAGCGTGGTGCAGGGTAGTCACGACATCAAGCGTGGACAGGCCGCTGCCGGTGATGAAGGAGAGGGGCGAGTTTTGGCTTTGGTCGGTCATCTTCTGACGCAGGTCGAGCGACAGCACGACGGCGTTCGGCACCGTGGGCTTCGAGGCGGCCACCACCCAGGCGATAAGGCCGATCGGCAAAGCGACAAAGATAAGGGCGAGGGCCGTAACGACCGCCGCCAGCGTGATAAAGAACTGTTTCATGCGTAACCCAAAGCCCCCCGTATCTATTCGACCCTGCAGCATAAACTTTAATGCCCGCAGGTCAAATGAAGTCGCTGTCATACTCGTCTGCGGAAAGACCCTTGTGACTGTCCTGCAGCCCTTATGTAGGCAGAGACGCGTGAATAGCTAGAACTTGGTGCGGCCAGGATGTTTGCGTGTTGCCGGACGATCGTGGGCGTGTTGCGAGGCACCGTGACAGTGCGGGCAGGACTGGCCCTTGATATAGCTCGGTTGGTGCTGGTCCCCCGCCGTCAGGGCGTGGTCGCAATGCAGGCACAGGGCTGCCGTCTGCGAGGGCTGAAGTTGGTGATCGACGGCGATGCGCTCGTCAAAAACAAAACATTCTCCATCCCAAAGCGATTGCTCGATGGGCACGTCTTCGAAATATTGCAGGATGCCGCCTTGCAGATGATAAACGTCCTCGATGCCCTGATCGATCAGCCATGAGGTATATTTCTCGCAGCGGATGCCGCCGGTGCAGAAGGTGGCGACCTTCTTGCCTTTCAGCGCCCCGGCATTGTCGCGTGTCCATTGCGGCAGGTGCTTGAAATTGGGGATGTTCGGGTCGATAGCCCCCTTGAACGTGCCCAGATTGACCTCATAATCATTGCGCGTATCGATAATCACCACGTCGTCGCGGCTGATCAGGTCGTTCCAATCGCGCGGGGCCACGTACTGACCGAACTTTTTCATTGAAACCGGCTCGCCCAGGCCGATGGTTTCCTTTTTCAACCGTACCCGCACCTTACCGAACGGCTGGTAGGCGGCGTAGGATTCCTTCCAGATAATTTTGGCGCCGATCAGGTCGCTTTGCAGATAGTCGAGAAAGGTGTCGATGGCCTCGCGCGTGCCGGCCATGGTGGAGTTGACCCCCTCGGCGGTGATTAGCAGCGAACCCTTGATGCCAAGCGCGCTCAGGCGCTCGAACAATGGTTCACGCATGGCTTCGAAGTGCGGGAAGTCGAAGAAATGATAAAAGGCGGCAATGACGAAGGTCGTGTCGCTGTCAGGGTTTTGCGCGGTCTCAAACATGGCGCGCACCTATCACATTTTACATAATGCGCCAATCGCCAATGTATCAGAGCCTTGCGGCCTTGTGTCGCAAACCTGTAAGCGGAACGGTTTTTGAATTTGTTCACATAAAAAGGGCAAACTGGGGCATGTCTCGGCGAAAAAGTTGTTGCAGGGGATTGCTTTGCGTAAAACCTTGCGCTATCTCCACGCCTCTCGCGGCGACATACTTTGCTTCGCGGGACCAGCTAGATGCTGGGGAATGGTGTAATGGTAACACTCCGGTTTTTGGTACCGTCATTCTAGGTTCGAGTCCTAGTTCCCCAGCCAAGCTCTTTTTTCTCTATATTTTTCAAAAACATTAAGAAAAATAGCCTATTGTGGCGACCGTTATGCTACATACGGTGCTACATATGGCTCGCCCTAAAAAGAATAAAAACCTTCCAGAATATATGACTGAGCGGAAGGGCTATTATGAGACGCGCCGCCCAATTCATGACGGCGAGAGGCATCATTTTCCCGAATTGACGGGGCAGCGCGCGGTCAAGGTTATGCCGGTCGGAAGAATTGGCTCATCTCAAAGACCGACCAAGACTGATATTGAAAAGCACAACGCGAACCTCGACGAAATAGAAGCGCGCATAAGTGCTGGTAGCGGTGTGCCGATATGGACGGATAGGACGGATCGGAAAACGCTTCCGGGTGTCGTCTATGCACCTGAACAAATCATAGAAGCTATCACGAAATGGGAGAGGATTTCATTTCGAGATCGACGTCTGGCTTATTGCAATGGTGCTCTGGCGTTGATTGAGCCGTTTTCAAAACAGCGCATGGAGTGGTCGCAACAGATCGCCAAATTGCGGGAACAGCTTTCTGCTTATCGTGATTCAGATCGCGTCAATTTGCCAACGACAGATCAGGAGGAGATTAAAGCAGGCATGCTGGCGGCATTGGCGCAGATGGGGGTGTCTTTGTCATGTGACAGCCCAATGGCGTCCCACAAGGGAATTCTCACAATCTACCTGTCAGTTCGCATTAGTCTGGAAGAAAAGTCGCTTCGCGTGGCAACCGGGGATTTTGGCGTCGAACCCGATGAGGACGAACCTGATGATGACGAGAGGACATCACTCTCACAATTTTCGGACAAGAAATCTGTCGTCGGATGGCGGTTGTCGGAGTTGTTTGAAAAATATCAAGGTGTATCTAAGTATCGGAGAAATTTAGATAAAAAGAAGCGATTCTGGTCATTGCTGATCCGAAATATTGGCGATCAATTGGTGCAGAATATTACGCCTATGGCGTTCCAGATATGCCAGCCGCTCATTCATCTCGGTCAGTTTATCGAAGACCCAATAGCGCTTCTTCTGAACGAAGGCGGTGATGTCCGCTTCGTGCGCCGACACAGGGGCGACGACTTCCACATGCTGCGGTCTTACGATGATGCTTTTTTTATGGGCAGTCGCGCTTGTGCGGATGTCGTAGGGGATGGTGACTTTACCGACCTGAATCTGACTCATCACTGAAATTTAGCATAATTCTTCACGGCGTAGTCTTCTACGGGCACCGAAATTTCCTTGAACGACTTCAAACCTTGCTCGTGGGCAAAGGCGCGAACTGAGGTGGTCCCCGAAAACTGGACAGCTGGCTTAGATATAATCTTGCCCCTATAGTGGCCACCGGCCAAGGGGTTTAAATGAAGAATATCCGCAAGAAACACAGTCCTGAGTTTAAGGCGAAGGTGGCGATGGCTGCCCTTCGTGAGGAAGGCACGGTGTCTGAACTGGCCAGTAAGTACGGCGTCCACCCGAGCCAGATCAATACCTGGAAGAAGGCAGCCCAGGACGGCATGGCTGCCCTGTTTGAGGGCGACAAGAAGGCTGCAAAAAG
>NZ_AQWM01000007.1 GCF_000376105.1 Asticcacaulis benevestitus DSM 16100 = ATCC BAA-896 | reverse complement strand
TCCCTCGTGCGCTTCAATCGCGGCTTTACCTTCGTCCGTTTCAGCGGGAATGACGACTTTCTGATAGTCCGGCTTTTCCTTGTAACGGAAGGGCAGGTTATGAAAGTGACGATAGAGCGCCTCAATGACCATTACATCGGCTAACTCAAGCTGCGCTATGGTGTCGCTGAAACGAGTCACTTTCCGATCATTCTGTGATTTGATATAGTCAGCCAATGCCGGCGTTCCGTTCTGATCGTACAGCCAGAGAACATCCACAGCGGCNGCGAGTTCCAGCCAATGCGCCTTTTCGGCTTCTTTCTCTTCAAGGGGGGAGGGCNGGGGCGCCCCCACCGGATTAAANGGTGCAATTGCCGCCCTGAGATTAGCCACCGCATTCTGATGCTTTTCGATTAATTCAGCCGCCCAGNCTGCATGACGCCCCTCTCTGGTGTNTGCGGTGGACGGTTTAGGTGCGGTTGTGCCCTTGCCACTGTGGCGAACCGCGTCTTCAGTGTGAGTCGAAGGTGTTGGCGATTTCTGCTTGTTAGCTTGTTGCAGAACCTGCACCCCGGATATGGATTCGCTAGTGCTTTGGTGATTGATGCGGTGATAGTTTGAGGCGTTATTTGTGGTCATTNGCTTGCCTTCCGGGCGCAGGTTCTCGATGCGCTTTCAAGGCGCACTCGAAAATTGTTGATGGAAATTGGAACTGAGGTCCGGCCGGCTGCCGGGTGCTTAAACGGAAAATGAAAACAAAGCGCTTGCAAAGGTGGTTAGTAATTACCTAGCGAGTGATTTGTTTAGGCGGCCCGCTGAACTGCGGGTATGGCCGGTTCGGACGCTATCAGGCTGCAAACGGCATCGACGTAGGCGTATGTTGCGCTTTCATTCGGCAGGGCCTCGACAAAGCCCTCCAGAGTGCCTGCAATGCAACCAGCTATGTCTGTGCTGCCATTGATCAGGTCGGTGCCGTCCACCGCCTCTGCAAGTGCCTTAACGCCTGCAATGAACAGGGCTGCGGCCTTGTCGATAGCCCCCATGTCGGCATCAACGGCGCCGGGGTAGTATTGAAAGGTGCGCGCATGCTTGACCCTGTAAGTATGGACAGCGTCATTATAAGAGCGGGTAAGCGACATTTGGGTGCGAGCGCTTGAAGAGCTAGGCACAGGGGTGCTAATGGGCTGAGTAGCCATGACATGATCCTTATACGATCTATTGCGGTTAGGGCCGGCGGGAGGTGCGAACTCTCTCCGGCCTGATCAACCTAACATGTTGCGTAAAATGCGCAATATGTATTTTGCCTAAATCAAGTAATGTTGCGTATTTTACGCATCTCATGTATGTGTGCTTTATGAGCATGACACCAGCACAATGCCGCGCAGCACGCGGCCTCCTTAATCTCAATCAAGGGGATCTGGCCGACTTAAGTAAGGTAAGCCTTAGGACGGTTGTGAACTTTGAGGGCGAAACGAGAGGAGCCATTCCGGCAACACTTGAGGCGCTACGTCGCTCGCTTGAAGCTGCCGGCGTCGAGTTCATACCGGAAAACGGTGGTGGCGCTGGGGTGCGGTTGCGCAAATCAAAGGAGATTTAATCCAATGAGCTCAGAACAAGTCATCGCATTGCATCGAGGAGCGCTATTGCTCGGGACCGGGGCCTCGGTCGTTTCGGGCATACTGTGGTGGATTTCAGCAACGGTTAAGGTCGCGATTTCTCAGGAGGAGTTTGATCGCGGTGACTTCACAATATCCGACGAAATTGGGGGCAAAAGGATTGATTTTATAAAAACTGCGCAACGGCAGAGCCGTTGGAATAGATACGCTGCGGGTGCTAGTGCGGTGGCAGCCTTGTTATTAGCATTGGCGACAGCTTCATCATGAACATTGACGCAAAAGTCAGTCTCGATGAGGATCAAGCTTATCATATATGACCTGCAACCTGTTTTTTATC
This sequence comes from Asticcacaulis benevestitus DSM 16100 = ATCC BAA-896, assembly GCF_000376105.1. GTDB lineage: Bacteria > Pseudomonadota > Alphaproteobacteria > Caulobacterales > Caulobacteraceae > Asticcacaulis > Asticcacaulis benevestitus. Next base: position 129,391 of record NZ_AQWM01000007.1, on the reverse strand, counting down.
TCTTTCAAATCGTCTTCAGCCCGTATCTGCCGGATCAAAATTCCGCCGTACGCGGCAATTGCTATAATAGCTAGCGCGATGAATATTTTATCATGAATTAGGTCAGCCATATTAATGCCTTTCCGACCGACAGCTATTTATGTCGCCCGTAACGGTTGGATGTCTTATAGTTATTGTAGTGCCCGCCCTTATGGCTAGAGCCGCTGTACGAGCCCGAATAGTGGCCACCATGGCTGCTGGTGTGATGACCGCCGCCATAGTAGGGACGGCTTGAATAGCGGGAGCCTGCAATAGCTGCCGGCGCTATGCTCGCAATTATCAGTGCGGCCAAGCACGCAACTTTGAATTTAGACACATAGCCCTCCCAAGCTTATTTCACGCTGAGATTGCGACGTGTGCCTTCATTAGTCAAGGGACGACGGTCCGTCACGCTCTCGATTGCGGCGCTTCTTTGTCGATTGCTCTGCTCTCTTATCTCAGTCAAGTTGAGGAAGTCTGGGTCACCCCCAAGTTGAAAATGGTCACAAATAAGTTACTAACTAACGCGCAAGTTGCCCAAGAGACCATTTGCACATATAACGCTGTTATAGAAAAACGGGGGTGTATCGTGCAACAATTAAATTCTCCGGGATCCAAAGTGACATCAGCAGCAATTGCAGTCGCTTTAACATTCTTTGGAAACGCCCATACGACTATGGCGCAAGAAGCCCCGTGTTATGTTTCCGATTTTCGCGTAAGCGGCAACGTAAAATGGTCCAAAGTAACTCAAAACGTGGTCGAGCCTCCTTTCAATCTATCTTTTGAACAGTCAGACAAAGTGACGCTTTGGTATTTCAACAGAGCGAAAGACCAGCATGGGCAGTGGTGGGGATCAATTTCCGAGGACGGAAAAGTAAGCCTGCATATTAATTTTACTAACGGCTCGCCAATCGACGGAGACCATTTTGCTGCCGTCCTATCCTTGCGCGACATGGATGGAGAGATCGTTCGTGATACTTCAGGTGAACCTGCCGTGGTAGAGTTTGGTGCAGGGGTTGACGCAAAAGGATGGTGCCATGCACGCGGGCAAAATTACAAGTGCTACAAAAGAACACTGTCTTTTGACATCACTCTTGATCCAGAGACAGCCAAGTCGGTGTTCTTTGTAGAACAGCGTCATGGCTTCAATGATAAAGTAGACGACTCCATATTTTGGGACGATGTAATGTCTATCGCAGAATGCGTAGCGGCACAGTAGGACCAACAGGGCTAAACATAGAAAAGCCGCCATGTAACGCGCGGCTACACTAATTCTTTGGCGCCTGAGATCGGCTGCAGCCGCGCGTAGCCAATTTGCATGACCTTTCAGCGCGTTTTGACATCTTGATATCGGCCACATGACCGGTAGCTTCCTTGCCTCTACAGGAAAGCGCAGGCGAAATGCTCGGCACTTGGTTGAGGGGGCACCTAAGCTCTATTTCGATGCAGGTGATTGAAATGACAGATAATTACGGCTTGACACCATAAAGGTCCCGTTTGGTTCCGATGATATGTCTATTGCACAAGGCCTTCACGTTGCGCCTTAGCCATGAACTCCGCTGTATGATCAAATATTTCGAGCGATCCATCTGGCAGTTGTTCAATATATATGAGATCGCCTGCCGAGACACCATAAGAGACGCGCCCAACTGAGACGTTAAAGTCCCTGTCTCCCTCATTTGTCTCGCAAGTTAAATTATTATACGATGCGGCATCAAGCTGCAATGGCGCTCTCTCACAACTTTCGCTTTCAATATAGATAGTCACCGGTCTATCTACCTGGTTCACCACGAAAAACGGATGTGGGATTTCGGCGGCCTCGAAACCGTGTGTGCCAAGCGCTTTTTGCAACTTGGGCCCACCCTCTGTCGCCCACCAATACAGGATTTTTCCGGCTTCAACTAGCTCCGCTCCTGTCTGAGCGAAGCTACTTGTTGGCAGTGCCGCACTCGCGCACACCGCAAACGCAATAGCCAAATGGCATACACGGTTCATGTCGTTTCGGCCTTATTTAAATAACAGAAACTCCCCTCAACGGCTACACTAGGATAACAGCGTTCGCAACCTGTCTCGCCTCGCTGGTGCAATGCAAAGGAGTTCAATGTGCATTTCGCACCATGAACGCGGCGGCAGCCCATCCATCCTTTAATGTCTCGCTCCCTTTAAGCTCTTCCAGATAATCGGACCACCACTGCGCCATCTCGACACGCTCTGCCCAATATGGACTGCGATTGTAGATGCCGCGTACCTCGTTCTTATCCTTGTGCGCAAGCGCTCGCTCAATAGCATCCGGCGACCACCGTTTGGATTCATTCAAAAGGCTACTGGCGGTGGTGCGGAAGCCGTGACCGGTCATTTCCTCTGAACTGTAGCCCAGGCGCCTAAGTGCCGCGTTCATCGTGTTCTCAGACATCGGCCGGAGCCATGTTCTGATGGCTGGAAAGACATACTTGCTGTGATGTTTGACGTCTGAGGCTTCGTCCAGAATGGCAATGGCCTGGCGAGAAAGCGGGACGGCATGTTCCTCGCGCATCTTCATTTTCTCGCCCGGGATGCGCCACACGGCCGCTGTAAAGTCGAACTCTGCCCATTCGGCATGACGTAGCTCGCCAGGCCTGACGAACAGGTGTGGAGCGAGACGCAGGGCCAGCTTTGTGGTGACGTGCCCGTCATAGCCGTCAATTGCCCGCAGAAGGCCACCCACAGCCGCCGGATCAAGCAGGGCCGCGTGATGAGTGACTTTCGGGGACACTAATGCCTCGCCCAGCCCTACGGCCGGATTGTGCTTGGCGTAACCGGAGATGATTGCATATCTGAAGACACGATCGGCAAACGCTCTGACACGCTTGGCTGTCTCATTGTTCCCCAGCTTCTCGATCTTTTTCAGGGAAGCGAGGATTTCATGCGGCTCGATCTCTGACATTGGCCGCTTGCCTATATCCGCTTCAAGAATAGACAGGAACCATTTGGCCTTTGTGACAGTGGTCTCAGCCAGTCCGTCCTTCTCGCGTTTGGCGATAAAGGCGTCCGCAACGCTCTTGAAGGTGTTGCCGGCTGCGATAGTCGCTGCGACCGCTTTCCGCTTTTTTTCAGCACCTGGATCGATGTCTGCAGCGAGTAGCTTACGAGCCGCGTCACGTCGTTCCCTGGCGTCCTTAAGGCTGACGTCCGGATAGCCGCCGAATGACAAGAGCTTCTCTTTGCCGCCGTATCGGTATTTGAGGCGCCACAACTTTCCGCCGGCCGGTGAGATGAGCAAAAATAGGCCGCCATCGTCGTAAACCTTGTACGGCTTATCTGCCGGCTTGGCATTGCGGATTGCAGAGTCGGATAGAGCCATTTTGGGGGTATCGCCTTTGGGGGTATGAGCGATGTACCCCAGAAAGTACCCCCAATTGCCGCTGATGAATGCGGACAAGGAAATACAATTGCGGACATCTAAGCCGCTAAATACCATATTTTTAAGGGGTTTTCAAACATCTACGGACAGATGTGAACAACCTAATGGTGCCCAGGAAAGGACTCGAACCTTCACGGCCGTTAAGCCACTGGCACCTGAAGCCAGCGCGTCTACCAATTCCGCCACCTGGGCACTTACTTAGGTGGTAGTCCCCGCCGATCTCTCAGCGAAGGCGGCGACCTATAGGGGGAAAGTTTTGCTCGGTCAACGCTTTTGATGCGACTTTTCACAAAAGTTTTTCAAGCCGCTCTCTAAAGGCATTGCCTCAACAAAAACCTTGCGTTATCGAGAGGTTCACGCGAGCAGCCTTGGCGATTGAGTCTCCCGCTCAGGCGCGATGGTGGTCAGCAGAGTATGAAGGATAAGATCATGGCGAATATGGTCACGGTTTTCGGCGGTTCGGGTTTTCTCGGCAAGCAGGTGGTGCGGGCTCTGGCAAAGCAAGGCTGGCGCGTGCGTGTCGCGGTACGCAAACCGACCTTCGCCTACGACCTGAAGCCACTTGGTGACGTTGGCCAGATTCAGGTCATCCGTTGCGATGTGCGCAAGGAAGACGATATCGCCCGCGCCTTGGAAGGCGCCTCGGCCTGCGTCAATCTTGTTGGCATCCTGTATCAGACCGCAGGCGTGAGCTTTGACGCCGTGCATCGCCAGGCCAGCGCCTTGATGGCGGATATATGTAAAGCCAAGAGCATTCGCAATTTCGTGCAGGTGTCGGCGATCGGCGCGAACCCGGACGCGGCTTCGAAATATGCATCGACTAAGGGTAAAGCCGAAGCCGCAGTAAAGGCCGCTATTCCCTCAGCCGTTATTCTGCGCCCCAGCATCATGTTTGGCGCCCAGGATGGTTTCTTCACCTCACTGGCCGGCCAGATCAAGATGTTCCCCGTTATGCCGGCTATCGGTGGTGCCAACACGAAATTCCAGCCGGTCTATGTCAATGACGTGGCCAGCGCCGTGGCGCGCACGCTCGGCAAGACGGAACATTATGGCCAGACCTTTGAACTGGGCGGACCGGAAGTTTTCGCCTTCAAGGACCTCATCAAGTATGTGGGCCATGAGATCATGACGCCGCGCCCGCTGGTGTGGATGCCTTTCATTGCCGCGCGCGCGATCGGTGTCATCGGCGATATCCAGGCCTGGGCTAAGGCTATAGTGCCGGTCATCGCCGCCCCGATCCTGACCACCGATCAGGTGCTTCTGCTGGCGAACGATAATGTTGTGGCGTCGGACGCCAAGGGCCTCAAGGATTTAGGCATTGCCGCCACGGCCGTGGAATCGATCGTGCCGACCTATCTGTGGCGCTTCCGCAAGAATGGTCAGTTCGCGGTGCCGGTTCAGGCCTGATGACGTTCGCGCAAAGTGGATAGGACTTCCTTAACCATAGAGCTGTAACCCTTCGGATAATCGCGTTATTGATTCGAGGGTTTTCTTATGAAACTGTCCATCGGGCACAAGCTGTTCGCTGCGTCGCTTATTTTCGTCGTTGCCATGGGCGGCTTCATCCTCGGCGCTTGGTCCTCTCTCGAACATCTGCGCAAATTGCAGGATGGCGGCATGACGCTGGTGCGGACATCGGCCTCAGCGCAGCAACTGGCGGGTCAGGGCGCGGCACTTTACCAGATCATCGCGGACGGGGAAATCAATCATCACCTTGACCAGACTCGCACCGACTGGGCCGCCGAGAAGAAGCATACCGAGGCGCTTTTCACTTATCTGCGTAACGAGCTGACCAATGCCGATGAAAAGGCGCTGCTGGATAAAGCCTACAGCGCCTATAAAATTTATGTCGATGATTTTGAGCAGCGCATGCTGCCGGCCCTGGAGGCCAATACCGAGATGACGCAGGATATCCGCGATCTCGATGGCGTGGTGGATGAGGCGTGCGTCAAAATGGTCGAGCCCCTGGCGGCTCTTGCCAAGCTGGCCAGTGATAAAGCGACGGCTTCTGATGCGCAGTTCGACAGCCTCTCCAAGCAGATCCTCATAATCGGTACGATGATCGGTGTGCTGGCCCTTCTGGCGGGCAGTGTCATTAATTTCCTGGTCGTCCGTCATATTTCACAGCCGCTGAAAACCCTCTCGAACATGCTGCATAAGCTGGTGAGCGGCGATACGGTCGCCAGCGTGCCCTATGAGCAGCGTCGCGATGAGGTAGGCGAGATTGCCCATGCTGTTTCGGCCTTCCGCGACAATATCGAGGCGGTCAAGCGTCTGGAAAACGAGCAGGTCGCCGTCCGCGCCAAGCTGGAGCGCGACAATGAAAACGCCCTTCAGGTGCTGACAAGCGCCGAGACGTTCGAGCGCCAGATCAAGGCGGTGGCGGCGCGCGTCGGGCAGACATCACAAGCCCTCAATACGGCGGCTGTCAGCCTCGATCATGCGGCGCGCGAAGCCGACCAGCGTTCGGCGTCCATGGCCAGTTCCACCTCGCAATCCTCCAGCAACATGCAGACCGTAGCCTCGGCGACGGAGGAGTTGGCCGCGTCGATCAACGAGATCAGCCGCCAGGTCGAGGAAACGACGGTCATGACGCAGGCCGCTACGGAGCAGGCGCGTAGGACGACGCAGACGGTCGATAACCTGTCGCATGCCGCGGCCAAGATCGGCGAGGTGGTGGCGCTCATTCAGGACATCGCCGCCCAGACGAACCTGCTGGCGCTTAATGCCACGATCGAAGCGGCGCGGGCCGGTGCGGCGGGTGCGGGTTTCGCGGTGGTGGCCGGGGAGGTGAAGAACCTGTCGGCGCAGACCTCGCGCGCCACCAATGAGATCCGCGACCATATTTCGTCGATGCAGGTGGTGACCGAGGAGACGGTTGAGGCCATCCGTTCGATCAGCCATACCATCGAGCGCATCAATGGCGTTACCACGTCGATCGCGGCGGGTGTTTCGCAACAGAGCGCGGCCACGGCCGATATTGCCAATAATGTGGCGCAGGTCGCCAGTGGTGCCGATACGATCAATGCTGACCTGGTGCAGGTGTCACGGGCTTCTCAGATCACGACGGAAACCTCGGCGCAGGTGCTTGAGGGCGCAGGCAGTCTGGGCGAGCAGGTTAAGGCGATGTCGGAGGAGGTTGATACCTTCCTGGGGCTGATCCGCGTGGCCGCGTAAACCTACGGGGCGTGGGGTCGGTGACCCCACAGACCTTGCCTTGTTCCAAAGAAAAACCCGGCCTTTTGAGCCGGGTTTTTCTTAGGAAAGAGATGAAGACTGGGGGCCATTGGCCCCAATAAGTTTAGTGCGCCATCCCGAACCACCAGACCAGGCCGCCGACACCCACCACGATACGCCACAGGGCGAAGAAGCCGTAACCACGCTTCTGCACGAAGGTGATGAAGGGCTTGATGACCAACAGCGCAGAAATAAACGCCACCGCGAAACCAATGGCGATGAAGCTGTACTGATCGCTGGTGAGCAGCTTGTGGCTGTCGGCGAATTCCATCACGAAGGCGCCCAGCATGGTCGGGATGGCGAGGAAGAAGGAAAATTCCGCACCGGCCCGCTTATCCACCTTGCAGACCATGGCGCCAATCAGGGTCGATCCCGAGCGCGACATGCCGGGGATGATGGCCAGGCACTGAAACAAACCGATGATCAGTGAGGTTTTGAGGTCCAGTTTCATCGAGTCGTCGCTAGTCGGCGCCGGGCCGTATTTGTCGACCGCCCACAGCGCGATACCGCCCACGATAAGGGCAATGCAGATAACGGGTATATTATCGAACAACGCCGCCAGAAGGCCGGATTTCTTGATAATCACGCCGAAGATGACAGCGGGAATGAAGGCGATGATGACGCTGAGTGCGAAACGGCGCGATTCCTCAGAGGTCGGCAAGGTGATGACCGCCTTCCATAGCCGGGCAAAATACAGCACGACGACCGCCAGGATGGCGCCCAACTGGATCATGACGGTGAAATTGCCACCCGGATCGCTGAAGCCCAGCAATTTTTCAGAGATAAGCAAGTGCGCGGTGGAGGACACAGGAAGGAACTCCGTGAGTCCTTCGATCAGACCCAGAAGCGCTGCCAACAGATAATGCATAGGAAAATCCCTCTAAGAGACTTGATACCTAGAGCACTTCCTGCAGGATGTGAACCAAAATTTTGCGCCGCAACATGCTAGGCTTGCGGGTGTACGCCGATGTAGCGCAGGCGGGCTTTGGGCGAAGCGCCCGTTTGCATCTGCTCGATGGCGTGGGCGAGCCAGCCCGCGCTGCGGCTGAGCCCGTAGAGCGTTACAGGTGCTTCACGCGGCAGGTCGAGGTGGCGGCCGATAAGGGCCAGGGCCAGCGACATGCCGACGCTCTGGCCGGTCAGGTCTTCCCCGACGCGCAGAATGGCTTTCAGGTCTTCGCCCATATGCGGTGCGGCGTTGATCAGGTCGTAGGCCCGCAAGGTTTCCGAAGGCGAAGGGTCTTTTTCAAAGCCCGGCAGCTCAAGGCCTTTTTCCAGCAGCGACTTGGCCAGAGACAGCGGATTGCCGCTGCGGCGCACGGCTGTGACGTAGGACTCTGCCCGCGAGATGCGGCCACCGAGTTTGGGGCCCGTCAGGGTGGCGAAGCCCGACATCAGCGGGATGGCGAGTGGGCCCATGGTGGCGGCTGAGACGCGCACCGCCAGGGTCGCTTCATCGAGGTTGGTGTCGGCGCACAGGACAAGGGCGCGTCGCAGCAGATCGACATCCTTGGCGTCATAGACCTTCCATGCCCGCGCCAGGCGCTGGTGAAAGAACAGGCGCGGTCCGCCATTGGTAACCGAATCGAACATCTCGTTGAGGAGGCTGGCGGCTTCCGTGCCCAGATCACGTGACGAATCGATGTCGGACAGGGCGTCTTCTTCCAGGCGGCGGCTCAGCATGGAGAGCACGCGGGTGCGCGGCCCGCCGGGGAAGTTGACATCGGGGCGGGGCTTGAGCGGGCCGAACGGATTGCTGGTCTCGGCGCGCCACAGCAGCGCCGCCACGGCCTCGAAATTCTCGCTGGCGGCAAGGCTGACGATATCGCGGCCGCGGATATAGTGGTGGCCATCGATGGTGATGGCGATTTCGGTATCAATGGCTGCTTCGCCTCGCGTGATGGTGCCGCCGGAAAGGCTTTGCAGCGGACGGTCTGCAGGCGTGGCGCTGCCGTGTACGGTGCGGGCGAGGCGGCCGGGTGCGCGGCGTGACAGGCGCTCGACATCATCGAGGGCGTAGAGGCTCATGCGCGGATGCGAGGGATCGCTCTTGGCGGCTATGCGCTGTCGGCTGACATAGGCATAGAGGGTTTGCGGCTTGACATCGAGACGCTTGAGCGCCTCGGTTCGGCTGATCCATACGCGCGACATAGTAACACCCTGTAATTTAGAACGAAAAACAGCTACCATTTATCAAGATTGATTATTGAATCCGGTTTACAACCATATATCGTAAAGACCAAGGCGCATTTACCAATTGTTAACACGTTTCTCGCGCACGGTTTCGTGACTCCTTCGCCTTTGACGTGCGGACTTTGCAGTCAGGCTTCGAAGTGATAAGGCTTGGCGCATGTCGAGCCCTGTCAAATCCGATCATTCCCATCTCACGCCCAAGGGGCCGGCCTTTCATCGCCTTCTGCCGCAAAACTTGGCACCGGAAAGCCTGGTGCTGCTGGCCTCCTCCGCGTCGGTGCTCGTGGCCTGCGTTATGGTGGCCATGAAGGGCGTCACGCTCTATGTCTCCGGCTCGCAGTCGATCCTGGCCTCGCTGGCCGATTCCGGCCTTGATCTGCTCGCCTCTGTCATCACCTTCGCCGCCGTGCGCTATGCCAAGTCGCCACCTGACAAGGAGCATCCGTTCGGCCATGGCAAGGCGGAAGCTTTCAGCGCGCTGTTTCAGGCAGCGTTGGTCTTCGCCTCGGCGGCCATCATCATGCAGTCGTGTCTGCACCATCTGCAGCATCCCGAACCTATCCAGCAATCAGGTCTGGCGATCGGCGTGCTGGTCCTCTCTATCGCCCTGACGCTCGGCCTAGTCGCCTTGCAAAACCGCGTGCTGAAGGACAGTCAGTCGGTCGCCATTTCGGCCGACCGCATGCACTATGTCACCGATCTGGTCAGCAATGGCGTGGCGCTGATCGGTGTCGTGCTGGCCGTACTCGGTATGGGTTATATGGACGCCATCGCCGGTTTCCTGATGGCCGCCTGGTTCATCTGGGGCGCCGTGCAGGTGTTGCGCGAAGCCGCCGATCACCTGATGGACCGTGCCCTCGATGACGGCGACCTTGAGCGTGTACGCGTGTTGATTTTGGCCGATCCGCAGGTACTGGGCGTCCACCAGTTGCGCACCCGCCTGACCGGCCCCTACATCCTTATTCAGGCCCATGTCGAAATGGCGCCGGACCTGACATTAGATGCGGCCCACCAGATCATTATCGCCGCCGAAAAGCGCCTGCTGGATGCCTTTCCCAACGCCGATATCCTGATCCATCCCGATCCCCAGGGGCTGGCCGAGGCGCACGGTGGTGTTTTCAGTGAAGAACACCCGGTAATATAGGCTCCGGCGGCACGCGGGCTTTGACTTGAACGCTCCGAATAAGGCATAAGCGATCTAATGACTTCCTATTCGCGCCAGCTCTACCATTTCGCCTTCGACCCCCATTCGCGGTTGATCCGCCTTGCCTTGGGTGAGAAAAAGCTGAGCTTTGAAGAGACGCTGGTGCGTTACTGGGAGCCGGACGACACCATCATCCGGCTCAATCCGTCGGGGCTTTTGCCGATCCTGGTCGAGATGCCTGAGCAGGAGTCCGGCGGCCAGACGCACCGCATCTGCGAGGATCGCGCCATCATGGAGCACCTCGAAGAGGCCTATCCTGAAATCCGGCTGTGGCCCGCCAATACGAATGAACGCGCCGAGGCGCGTCGTCTCGTCGGCTGGTTCGAGCGCAAGTTCGACTATGAGGTCAATGCGCTGCTGCTGCACGAAAAGATGGAAAAGCGCCTGATGGGCGGCGGCGTGCCCGATATTCCCGCCATGCGCGCTGGCCGCGAAGCGCTGAAAGATCATCTGCGCTATTTCGAGAGCCTGTTGGCAGTGCGCAACTGGCTGGCCGGCGGCACGATCTCCTATGCCGATTTCGCCTGTGCCGGACAGCTTAGCATCCTCGACTATTTCGACGAGGTGAACTGGACGCGTTATCCGCACCTCAAGACCTGGTACATGGTCATGAAGTCGCGTCCGTGTTTCCGGCCGCTGCTCAATGACAAGCTGCCCGGCATGGCGCCCTCGGCGCACTACAAAGAACTCGATTTCTAAGGGCATGACCCTCGCTGACGCCATTCGCACAGAGGCGCATAGCTTGGGGTTCAGCGCCGCGCGCTTCGCGGCACTGCCGGAGGTATGGGCGGCGTCCGAGCGGCTCAAAGTGTTCGTCGAGGCCGGTTTTCACGGTGATATGCGCTGGATGGAAGAGACGCTGGAGCGCCGCCAGCATCCGCAAAATATGTGGCATGGTGCGCAATCGGCGCTGGTGCTTGGCTATAATTATGGCCCTGACAGTGATCCGCTCGAACTGCTCGATAAGACCGGCGCGGCCAATATCAGCGTCTATGCCCGCGGTGACGATTATCACGACCTGATCAAGAAAAAGCTCAAACAGTTGGCCGGCTGGATCGTCAATGAGACGGGCTGCGAGCTTAAGGTCTTTGTCGATACCGCCCCTCTGATGGAAAAGCCGCTGGCGGCGCTGGCCGGTATCGGTTGGCAGGGCAAGCACACCAATGTGGTGTCGCGGGAGTTTGGTTCGTGGTTGTTCTTAGGCGTCATCCTGCTCGATCGCGTCATCGCCGATGATGCGCCGGAACGCGATCATTGCGGTTCCTGTCAGGCCTGTCTCGATATCTGCCCGACGCAGGCCTTCGTCGGGCCTTACCGCCTCGATGCGCGCAAGTGCCTGTCGTACCTGACCATCGAATATCGCGGGCCATGGCCGGAAACCTATCGCCGCGCCATGGGCAATCGCATCTATGGCTGTGATGATTGCCTGGCTGCCTGTCCATGGAACAAGTTCGCCCAGGCCACGCACGAGACCAAGCTGCAGGCGCGTCAGGGCTTTGATAATCTCAAGCTGACCGATCTGGCCGGGCTCGATGATGCGTCTTTCCGGACGCTGTTTTCCAAGTCGCCGATCAAGCGCATCGGGCGCGAGTCGTTTCTAAGGAACGTTAATTATGCGATGGGAAATCATTTCCGAAAAACGGGTAGTGCTGAGGTGGAAACGGCTCTGCGCCAGGGTATGACTGATGAAAATCCGGTGGTGCGTGGCGCAGCGATCTGGGCGCTGAAGCAGGGGCTAAGCGTGGCGTCTTTCTCAGCTATCCGTTCTGAGGTAAGCGTTTGCGAGCACGATGATCGTGTTTTGGCGGAATGGGAGGGGCGGTATGACTGAGGTTCTACCAGCGACTTTCACCCTCATCACCCTGAGCTACAGGTCAGGGGATAATATCGCGCCCTGCCTTGCCGCCATGACGGCGCAGGACGCTGATATCATCCATGCCGATAATGGCGGCGATCTCGACATGACCGCCCTAGCCCAGATATTCCCGACCGTGCGCCAGATCGCCAATCCGATAAATCTCGGTTTTGCCGTCGGCATGAACCGCGCGGCCGCCCAAAGCCAAGCGGACTGGATCGGGCTGATCAACCCGGATGCCTTTCTGGATGCCGACTGGTTAGATAGCATGAAGGCCGCCATTGCCGGTCATCCCGATGTCCGTATCTTCACCTCGCTGCAATTGGACGCGGAGCATCCCGACCGGCTCGATGGCGCCGGTGACGCCATGAGCTTTTTCGGTTTTCCCTATCGTGCCGGTATCGGTCATGCCGTGCCCCCCCGCATGGATATCGCTGAGGTGTTCGCGCCGTGCGGCGCCGCCATGCTGATCCGCCGCGACCTGTGGGGGCAGCTTGGCGGATTCGACGAATCCTTCTTCTGCTATTGCGAGGACGCCGATCTCGGTTTCCGCGCCCGCCTGATGGGTGAGCGCTGCCTGTTCGTGCCACAAGCCGTCGTCCGCCATATCGGTTCGGCCAGTCTCGGTGTACGTTCCGATTTCGCCCTCTACCACGGCTATCGCAATCGCCTGTGGCTCTACGCCCGGAACATGCCGTTGAGCCTGCTGATCGCCACCTTGCCGATCCATATTGGTATGACCCTGATCGTGGCGCTGAAAGACGTGCTCAAAGGCAAGGGACGCATTGTTTTCCGCGCGCTTCGCGATAGCGTTCTGGGCCTAAGACCAATCCTTATGGATCGAAAACTTATTCAGAAAACCCGACAGATAGGCCCTTTACGGCTGGCCAAAAGCTTGACATGGAGTCTCGTGAAAATTGCCACGCGCGCCATCGACCACAGGAAGATAACATGACCGCTCTCGACGCTTTGAAAACCCAGGCTGCCGCTGATGCCGCCAGCAAAATCGTTGACCAGTTCAAGGCCGATCCTGACCGCCTGTCGCGCATGAGCCTCGATGTCGCCGGCATCTTTGTCGATGTGTCGAAGCAGAGCTGGTCGAAGGCCGGTTTCGACAGTGCCGTCGCCCTGTTCGAGCAGGCGGGCCTCGTGGAAGCGCGCGACCGGATGTGGACCGGCAAGGAAATCAATGTCTCCGAAGGCCGTGCCGTGCTGCACGTTGCCCTGCGTGATTCCGACGCGGAAAACCAGCGTCTGCGCGGGGCTGAGATCACTGCCGACGTCAAGACCGCCCGCGACGCTATGAAGGCCTACGCTGATGGTATCCGCGCCGGCACCATTACCGGCGCGTCCGGCAAAAAGTTCAAGACCATCGTCCATATCGGCATCGGCGGCTCCGATCTCGGCCCGCGACTTGTCTTCCAGGGGCTGGCGCCGTTGCAGCCCGAAATTGACGTTCGCTTCGTCGCCAATGTCGACGGCTCCGAACTGGCGCTCGCTCTGGCAGGCCTTGACCCGTCCGAGACCCTTGTCATCGCCGTTTCCAAGACCTTCACCACGCAGGAAACCCTTGCCAACTTCCTGGCTGCGCGCGACTGGCTGATCAAGGCGCTGGGCGAAGAGGCGGCATCGAAGCACCTTGCCGCTGTTTCGGCCGCACCGGACAAGACCGGCGCCTTCGGCATTCCGGCCGATCGCGTCTTTGGTTTCAAGGATTGGGTCGGCGGCCGCTATTCGCTGTGGTCAGCCGTCTCGCTGTCGCTGATCATCGCGCTCGGTTACGACATCTATGAGCGTCTGCTTGCCGGCGCGCACGAGATGGACCAGCACTTCCTGACCGCGCCTTTCCCACAAAACGCCCCGATCCTGCTGGCGGCGGCGCAACTCTATAACCGCATCGGCCTCGATCGTCCGAGCCGCGCTGTCATCCCCTACGTCCATCGTCTGCGCCGCCTCGCCGCCTTCCTGCAACAGTTGGAAATGGAATCGAACGGCAAGCGCACCTCGCCGACTGGCGAAGTTCTCGAGACCAAGACCTGCCCGGTTGTCTTCGGCGACGAAGGCACCAATGCCCAGCACGCCTTCTTCCAGATGTTGCACCAGTCGGAAGACGTGGTGCCACTCGAACTGATCGCCGTGCAGCACAATCCTGAGGCCACGCCGGACATGCAGCAAAAGCTGTTGTCCAACATCATCGCGCAAGGCGAGGCCTTCATGGTCGGCAAGTCGCTGGAAACCTCGGTGGCCGAATGTGAAAAGCTGGGCTTCGACGCCGCCCGCACCGCGCAGATCGCGCCGCAAAAGGTCTGCCCTGGCAACAAGCCGTCGACCACGGTGCTGCTCAACGAACTGACCCCCGAAACCCTGGGGGCGCTGCTGGCCCTTTATGAGCACAAGACCTTTGCCGAAGGTATCGTGCTGGGCCTGAACAGCTTCGACCAATGGGGCGTCGAACTCGGCAAGACCCTCGGCGTCAATGTGCTGAAGGACATCACCGGCGACGTTATCGCTGCGCACGACCCTTCGACGACCGCGCTGATCAAGCGCATCAAGGGGTAAGTGGTAAAAGCAAATTCACTTGGCCTTTGCCCCTGTATGCTGCATAAACGAGCAGCAAGCAGGGGGACATCATGGCTATATCGCGTCGCGGACATCTGAAAAGCTGGCTGGCAATAGCCGTAGCGGCCGGTATTGGCGGTAGCGCCCATGCCGCCGGAAGTTCGCTCATCGGCACGTGGTCCGGCAAGCTGTCGATCGGTTCTGCGTCCTTGCGCCTGCGCTTTATCGTGACCGACGACAAGACCGCCAAGGTGATCAGTCTTGATCAGGGCAATGCCGAGATCCCCGCCGATGGCATTATGCTCGAAGGCGACAAGCTCACCCTGACCTTCACCGCTATTAAGGCGCGCTTTGAGGGGCGGCTCAAGGATGCCGACCACATCGAGGGCACCTTTACCCAGATGAACCAGCCCCGGCCGTTATCCCTGCACCGTGGTGAGGTTATCGAAGAGAGTGGCGCCGCCGAGCCCCTGACGCTTGCACTGCTACAAGGTTTGCGCGCCAAGGCCCAGACGCCGGCCATGGGCGCGGCATGGAAGCGCACAGACGGTCCGCGTATTCTCGTCGATGGGCTGCGCTCATCGGAAAGCACACAAGCGGTTACGGCGGAGGATCAGTGGCACTGGGGATCGATCACCAAGTCTATGACGGCGACCCTGGTGGCGCGGCTGGTCGAGGCTGGCGTGGTGACCTGGCAAACCAGCGTCGGCTCGGTGTTGGGCGCCAAGGTGCCCGATATGCACGCCGCCTACAAAGACGCCACCTTTCTGCACCTGCTGAGCCATCGTGCCGGTTTGCAGCCCAATATCGACGTCCTGCATCTCGCCGGCTATGCGCGCGATCCGCTGCCGGACGTCAAGCCAGAGCGTCTGAAATATGCGATGGAAGCCCTGGCGCAGGCACCGGTCGGGCCGCTGGCCGCGCAAATGGTCTACAGCAACAATGGCTATATCGTCGTCGGGGTCATGCTTGAAACGGTCACCGGACAGGCGTGGGAAGACCTGATTAAAAACTATGTGTTCAAGCCGTTGCAATTGTCCTCGGCGGGTTTCGGCGCGCCGGGTCATCCCGGTCTGATCGACCAGCCGCTGGGGCATATCGCTGCGGGTGAAAAGCGTAAGCCGGCGCTGGTTGGCCCAGGTTTGGTCAACGATAATCCGGTGGCGCTCGGACCGGCGGGGCGCGTCCATATGAGCCTGCGCGATATGATCACCTATCTCTGCGCCCATCGTGACGAGCCGCGCGCCTTCCTCAAGCCTGAGTCATGGCAGACCCTGCATACGCCGCCCTTCGGCGGTGATTACGCGCTGGGCTGGATCGTGCGGCCTGATGGCGCCTTGTGGCACAATGGCTCCAACACGGTTTGGTATGGCGAAATACTGGTCGATAAAAAGGCCGGTGTGGTTTGCGCCGTCGTCGCCAATGATGCCGGTCCCGCTACGCAACAAGCGGTCGGCACGGCCTTGCTCGACGCGCGTGCTGCGGCGCTGTCTAACTGAACAGCCTATTTCCCCTGAACGCCGAGAAGCTGTATCCGGAAGATAAGCGTGCTGTTGGGCGGGATATCACCGGCATCGCGCTCGCCATAGCCGGAGGACGGTGGTGTATAGAGGGTCACCTCATCGCCGACGTGCAGAAGCGGGATAACCTCTTGCCAGGCGGGGATCAGGCGGCCAAGCGGGAATTCTGCCGCTTCGTGACGGTCATAGGACGAATCGAACACCTTGCCGTTCAACAGCTTGCCTTCGTAATTGATCTTGACGGTGTCATTGATCGTGGGCTGCGCGCCGGGTGTGGCTGCGCGCGACACGATCTTGTACATCACGCCCGACGGCAACTTGATGATGCCGGGCTGCTTGGCCGTTTCGACCAGGAAAGCTTCGCCGTCTTTCAGGTTTTGCGCGGCCATGGCATCGGCCGAGGCCTGCATGGCTTCCAGTTGTTCGCTGGTGCTGGCGGAGCGGCCGCAAGCCGTCAGGGTGAGCAGGGCTAGGCCGGCGATCAGGCCAAAGTGCATAACTGAGCGCATTACTGACCGCCGATGCCGAGAAGCTGCACGCGGAAGATCAGCGTCGAGTTGGGCGGGATCTCGCCAAGGTCGCGCTCGCCATAGGCGGCGGTCGGCGGCGTGTAGAGGACGATTTCGTCACCCACATGCATCAGCGGGATGACCTGCTGCCAGGCGGAGATCAGGCGGCCGAGCGGGAAGGTAGCCGGTTCATTGCGCTTGTAGGACGAATCGAACACCGAACCATCGAGCAGCGTGCCCTCATAGTGGATGGTCACGTTGTCGGCCACGGTCGGCTGTGCGCCGGGATTTTGTGAGCGCGATACGGTCTTGTACAGCACGCCCGACGGCAGGGTGACGACGCCGGGCACGGCTGCGGTCTTCGCCAGGAAGTCCTGACCGGTTTTGAGGTTCTGTTCGGCGACAGAAATCTGATCGGGAGTTTGGGCTTGGGTCTTGTCCATGGCTTGTCCACATGCGGTAAGAATGAAAGCGATAGCGAAAATGGAGGTCTTTTTAATCCATGCGCCAGACTTTTTAGTCCATACGTAAGGCATAACCGGTGCTCCTGAGGGCTTCTGATATTTCAAAGGCGTGGCGGGCGTCCTGGGTTTCCACCATAATGTCGAATTCGGCGCCCTTGGCGGGTACATCGAGCACCAGCCGATTGTGCGCCACATCGACGATGTTGCCCCCTTTGGACGAGATCACATCGGCCATCAGCGATAACATGCCGGGGCGATCGTCGCCCAGGATTCGGTAGGTGACAAGCCGTTTTTCGCGCACCAGTTCGCGTTGCAGCACCGAGGCCAGCAGGCGCAGGTCGATATTGCCGCCGCACAGGATCAGGCCGACATTCAGCCCCTCGAACTTTTCCGGAAAGCGCATGACGGCGGCCAGACCGGCGGCGCCGGCGCCTTCGGCTATGGTTTTCTCGATATTGGCGTAGGCGGCGATGCCGCGCTCGAAATCGGCCTCATCGATGATCAGCACGTCATCGACCAGCGGATTGGCGAGGTTGAAACTGATGTCACCGACCTCACGCACGGCGATGCCTTCGGCGATGGTGGCGCCGCCCATGGGGATCGGCATGTTGCGCCGGCGGGCGGTGAAGGAGGGGAACATGGCCGCTTCGACGCCAATCACCTTGATCCAAGGCTTGATGGCCTTGGCGGCGATGGCCGCGCCGGCGATCAGCCCGCCGCCGCCGATCGGCACCAGAATGACGTCGAGTTCTGGCGCGTCTTCCAGCATTTCGATGACCAGCGTGCCCTGACCGATGAGGACGTCGCGGTCGTTGAACGGATGGACGTAAACGCCGCCTTTTTCCGTGCACTGCTTCTGGGCGATGGCCGAGGATTCATCGTAGGTGGCGCCTTCGATTACGATATTAGCGCCGAAGCTCTGCGTCTTCTGCACCTTCACGAAGGGGGTGCCGACCGGCATGACGATGGTGGCCGGGATGCCCAGGCGCTGGGCGTGGTAGGCCAGGCCTTGCGCGTGGTTGCCGGCGGACGCCGCGAAGACGCCGCGGCTGCGCTCGTCATCGCTCAGTTGCAGCAGCTTGTTGAGCGCGCCGCGTTCCTTGAAGGCCGAGGTGTATTGCTGGTTTTCCGACTTGATCCAGACCTTGGTGCGCGTCGAGGCGCTGAGGCGCTGTGAAAAGGTGCAGGGTGTGCGGACGACGTGGCCCTTGATGCGTTCTGCGGCGGCTTCGATGTCTTGAAACGTAACGGTCATGATGGCCTCCCATAACAGAGGCTTAGACCCTGCGCTTTCAAAAAATGGTGGTGGAGATAAAAAAGCCGGGCGCGAGGTGGTATCGTTAGAAACCATAAAATGAACTTGTCGTGGCCTGACTGTCTGTTTTGCATATTTACAGGTTATTTTCTGCTTTTATCAGCAGGATTTTTTGATTTTTCAAACTATAAGACCTATCTTTGGATCAAATTTAGCAGAGATACCCAAAAATGACCGACGAAATGCAAACCTTCCTCTCGCCGGCCACGCATGGCTTCGTCCGGATCGCCTGCGTGACGCCGAAAGTGCATATCGCTGACCCGCAGGCCAATCTGGCGGAGCATATTTCGCTGGCGAAACGCGCCGATGAGGCCGGCGCTGATCTGGTCGTCTTTCCGGAACTGAGTTTGAGCGCTTATGCCATTGACGATCTGTTCACGCAGGAAGTTCTACTTGAATCTTGCAAAGAAGCGCTAGAAGCGCTGATCCGCGAAAGTGAGAACATAAGATCCATACTGATCGTTGGAGTTCCGCTAATCATTAGCGGAGCGATATATAACTGTGCCGCAATTTTGCATCGCGGAAACTGCATAGGGATCGTTCCCAAAACTTATCTGCCAAATTACCGAGAATATTATGAAAAGCGATATTTCGCTTCCGGTTCTCAGTTGATGGGGGAAGCGCCAATGCTGAAAGACTCTAAAGGACGCGGATATGCTCTTTTCGTTGATTCCAAGGTGCCTGTTTTCAGAGCGTACGGTTTCGAAGCTTTTAGCTTTGGTGTGGAAATTTGCGAAGACGTCTGGTCACCCGTAACGCCTTCCACACGGCTGGCATTGAATGGAGCGACGATAATTGTGAACCTGTCGGCTTCGCCGGTTGTGGTTGGCAAATCTCGGGCCCGCAAGAGATTGTGCGCGGCCACGTCCGAACGCTTGATATGTTGCTACGCCTATAGTGCAGCAGGGCCAGGGGAATCGACGACGGATCTCGCGTGGGATGGGCAGTCATTGATCTACGAAATGGGCGATTTGTTGGCTGAAGGCGAACGCTTTACATCGGACACAATGACCTTGGCTGATATTGATGTGAACCGCATAATACAGGACAGGCTACGAAACGGCACGTTTAATGATGCGCGAGTATTTTCTGCCGCGAACCAGGATATGTTTCGCACATTCTCCTACACGCCTCACAACTTAACCGATTTCCATCGCTCCGTGCCGCGTTTTCCCTACGTGCCAGCCGATAAGGAACGACTCGACGAAGATTGTTACGAGGCCTTCAACATTCAGGTTCATGGCCTGATGCAGCGGCTCTCCACCAGCCATACGCAGAATGTCGTCATCGGTATTTCAGGCGGGCTCGATTCAACCCATGCGGTGATCGTGGCGTGCAAGGCGTTCGATCGTCTGGGTATTCCGCGCACCAATATTCACGGGTATACGATGCCCGGTTTCGGCACCTCGACCGGCTCACGCAATGACGCACTAAAACTGATGAAGGCGCTCGGTATCTCTTCCGAAGTGCTCGATATCCGACCGGCAGCCAAGCGCATGCTGCTCGATATAGGCCACCCGTTCTCACGCGGCGAGCGTGTCTACGATGTCAATTTTGAGAATGTGCAGGCGGGTTTGCGCACCGACTTCCTTTTCCGACTGGCGGGCGAAAAGAAGGGCTTCGTTGTCGGTACCGGCGATCTGTCGGAACTGGCGCTCGGCTGGTGCACCTATGGCGTCGGCGATCATATGAGCCATTACAATGTCAATTGTGGCGCACCGAAAACCCTGATCCAGCACCTGATCCGCTGGGCGGCGGCCAAGGAGTTCGACGCCAGGACTGGCCGCATCCTGCAATCGGTTCTGGAGCGTGAAATCTCGCCGGAACTTGTGCCGATCGAAGCCGGCGTGATCCAGCGTACCGAGGACAAGGTGGGGCCTTATGAGCTTCAGGATTTCAACCTCTATTACATCACGCGCTATGGTCTGAAACCGTCCAAGGTCGCTTTTCTGAGTTACCAGGCGTGGAAGGACAAATACACGCTTCCGGAAATCCGGAAATGGCTGGAATTGTTCCTGTTGCGCTTCTTTACACTTTCGCAGTTCAAGCGCTCAGCGGTGCCCAATGGTCCGAAACTGATCTCCGGCGGCGCGCTCAGCCCGCGTGGCGACTGGCGCGCCCCGAGCGATGGCAACGCGAAAATCTGGCTGGATGAGTTGAAGGCGAATGTGCCGGAGTAAAGGCTACTTCATCCTCACGGCGGTTCCGTCAAACGTACACGACAGGCCGTGATAGGTGGTGCAGACGCCCTGTTCGCTCACGGTCAGCTTGTCGCCGGTCTTGACGATGCGGATCGAGCAGGTGGTCGTGTCGGCCGGCTTGAGCGTCAGGCTGAGTTCGGTGGGTGAGACGTCCTTCGCCGGTTCGCCGCCGGCCAGGCCGATATCGCCGGTGCAGCCATCGGCCTGGGCCGCGACCAAAGTCACCTTATGCGCGCCCGGTGTGCCATTGATGCGCACCATAAGGTCGCCTTCGTACTTACCCGGCCACAGGTCGATCACCGGCGGTGGTGCGGCGACCGATACCGGTTGAGGTTCCGGCTCGGCGGGTTCCGAACAGGCGCTTAAGGCCAAGAGGGCGAACAGAACGGCAGCGATCCGCATGGTCTATTCCTTGAGCTTTTCGGCCAGCAACCGGGCCTCGGCAGCACGGCTCGAACCGGCGCGCCAGATGACGACAATATCGCGGAAGGCGTGATCGGACGCAAGAGGCCGCACACTGACCTCGGACGACTTGATCAGGCCCGATTCGACCGCCATGGCCGGCAGCAGCGACACACCAAGGCCGGAGCCGACCATTTGCACCAGGGTATTGAGCGACGTCGCCGCGAAGCCCCCGCCGTGCGAAGCCGTATAGGTCGACAGCGATTCCGAGGTGCCGGTAGGCGAGGTCCACGAACAGGCGGCCAGGGCATGATCGCGCAGGCAGTGACCATCCTCCAGCAGGATCAGTTCTTCGTGTTTCAGGTCTTCCGGTGAGATGCGCGATCCCATCGACAGATGGTGGCCGAAAGGCGTGGCCGCCACGATCTCGTCCTTGCAAATAAAGGCGCTGTCCAGCCCCGACAGATCGTAGGGCAGGGCGATGACGGCGGCATCGAGCGCGCCGGATTTGAGCGAGGTAATCAGGCGCGCCGTCTGGTCTTCGCGCAGGAACAGCCGCAGGTCGGGAAATTCGTGGCGCAGTTTGAGCAGGGCCTTGGGCAGCAGGAAGGGCGCCACGGTCGGGATGACCCCCAGCCGGAAACGGCCGGTGAGGGGCCGGTTGGCGCCGCGCGCCGCCTCGACCAGATCTTCCGTGCGCGCCAGAATATCTTCCGAGCGCTTGAGCATTTCTTCCCCGACGGCGGTCAGGATGACCTGGCCGCGCGAGCGATCGACCACGCGTACACCCAGGATTTTCTCCAGTTCGGCGATGCCGGAGGATAGCGCCGGCTGCGATACGAAGGCAGCTTCCGCTGCGCCACCAAAACTCTTATGTTCGGCCAGCAGTTTAAGATATTGCAATTGTCTGAGGGTGGGGAGCATGAAGGCAATATAAGATCAATTTATTGAATTGTCAAAATTCATAACCACGTTTAATTCAAAGTCGAGTGACCGCCATGTCTGTTGAA
Organism: Asticcacaulis benevestitus DSM 16100 = ATCC BAA-896; assembly: GCF_000376105.1. GTDB lineage: Bacteria > Pseudomonadota > Alphaproteobacteria > Caulobacterales > Caulobacteraceae > Asticcacaulis > Asticcacaulis benevestitus. The sequence goes on along the minus strand of NZ_AQWM01000007.1, from coordinate 107,504 downwards.
ACACTGCAAAGCCTGATCCCTGCCTATGGCCGCGACCTGTCGCTCAATCTGAGCAATCTGCTGGCGGAAACGTTGCTGAGTGATCAGCAGAAGTGGGGCACCTTTCTGGCGTGCGCCCATGCGATCGGTGTGCCGGCGGTGGTGCAGAACATCGAGACCGCCGCCGCGCAAGCGCTGACGCCGGAAGCCGTCACCGCCGCCAAGGCCGCCGCGGCGATCATGGGCATGAACAATGTCTATTTCCGCGCCCTGCATCTGATGCACAACAAAAACTACGAGACGCTGCGTTCGGGTCTGCGCATGAACGCCCTGACCAATCCCGGCGTCGATAAGGTCGATTTCGAGCTATGGGCGCTGGCGGTCTCGGCGGTCAATGCCTGCGGCCTGTGCATGGATAGCCACGAAAAAGTGTTGCGTGGCCATGGCGTCAGCGCCGTGCAGGTGCAGGCCGCTTTGCGTATCGCCGCCACGGTCAATGCTATCTCGGCGGTGTTGCGCGCCGAAAGCGCCTTGCAGGCGTGAAACCGTCCGCACACGTCTCTATAAGAAAAATTTATGCAAAAATAAAATAAAACAAATTTGCTCTATTGATTGTTTTGAGCGATTGTCCCCCTCGTACCGCTTAACCCGGTTCCACTCTTATCAAGGAAATATCCCATGGCTCTCATCAACACCGCCATCAAGCCTTTCAAGGCCACCGCTTACAAGGCAGGCAAGTTCGTCGACATCTCCGACGCCGATACCAAGGGCAAGTGGTCCATCTTCTTCTTCTACCCGGCTGACTTTACCTTCGTCTGCCCGACCGAGCTGGAAGACCTGGCCGACAATTATCCGGAGCTGCAAAAGCTGAACGTCGAAGTGTTCTCGGTTTCGACCGACACACACTTCTCGCACAAGGCGTGGCACGACACCTCGCCCGCCATCGGCAAGATCAACTACTACATGGTTGGCGATCAATCCGGCACCATCACCAACAACTTTGACGTGATGCGTCCGGGCGTTGGCCTGGCTGACCGCGGCACCTTCCTGGTCGATCCGGACGGCATCATCCAGTTCATGGAAATCACCTCGGAAGGCGTCGGCCGTAACGCCACCGAACTGCTCCGCAAGGTCAAGGCTGCGCAATACGTCGCCTCGCACCCTGGCGAAGTCTGCCCGGCCAAGTGGGAAGAAGGCGAAAAGACGCTGGCCCCTTCGCTCGACCTCGTCGGCAAGATCTAAGGTAGTCATGGGGGAACAAGCTTTCCCCCATGTGCCCCTTTGAGGGGAGTTCGCTCCCCTCATCATTCTCCTTATCTGGGCTCTCCGAGCGCAATCCAAAAAGTGGCTACCGGTTTTTGGTTAAATTGCGCGTCAAAAAAGAGCTTAAATATGGACAATGATTTCCCCCTATTTTCTAACGGAGTACCACCATGCTTGACGCAGGGATGAAGACGCAACTGAAAGCGTATCTGGAAAATCTCCGGATGCCGATTGAACTGGTCGCCACGGTCGATGACAGCGCGAAATCGCGCGAAATGCTGGATCTGCTGAACGATATCGTCGAGGCGTCCGGCAAGGTATCGCTGAAGACCGATGGCAGCGACGCCCGCGTGCCGTCCTTCGCCATCAATCGCCCCGGTACCGAGATCAGCGTTACCTTCGCCGGTTTGCCGATGGGCCATGAATTCACCTCTCTGGTGCTGGCTCTGCTGCAGGTCGGTGGCCACCCGCCACGCGTCGAAGCCGATGTGATCGAGCAGGTCAAGGCGCTGGAGATCGACGGCGAACTGCGCTTCGAGACCTACTTCTCGCTGACCTGCCAGAACTGCCCGGACGTGGTGCAGGCGCTGAACCTGATGAGCGTGCTCAATCCCAAGATCAAGCATGTCGCCATCGACGGCGGCCTGTTCCAGGGCGAGGTCGAGGCGCGTCAGGTGATGGCGGTCCCCACCATCCTCGTCAATGGCCAGCCTTTCGGTCAGGGCCGCATGGGGCTGGAGCAGATCCTCGCCAAGATCGATACGGGGGCTCAATCTCGCGAAGCCGCCAGGATCGATGCCAAGTCGGAATTCGACGTGCTCATCGTCGGTGGTGGTCCCGCTGGCGCCGCCGCCGCCATCTATGCCGCCCGCAAGGGTATCCGCACCGGTGTGGTGGCCGAGCGCTTCGGTGGTCAGGTGCTCGATACCATGGCGATCGAGAACTTCATCTCGGTCTCGCATACCGAAGGTCCGAAACTGGCCACGGCGCTGGAGCAGCACGTCAGGGAATATGACGTCGATATCATGAACCTGCAAAAGGCGACGTCGCTGATCCCGGCCACCGAGCCCGGCGGTCTGGCTGAGGTGCGTCTGGAAAGCGGCGCTTCGGTGCGCGCCCGTACCGTCATCATCTCGACCGGCGCACGCTGGCGCCAGATGGGCGTGCCGGGCGAAGACCAATACCGCAACAAGGGCGTGGCTTACTGCCCGCACTGTGACGGTCCGCTTTTCAAGGGCAAGCGCACGGCGGTGATCGGCGGCGGCAATTCCGGCGTTGAGGCGGCCATCGATCTGGCCGGCATTGTGGCCCATGTCACCCTGCTCGAATTCGCCCCGGAACTGCGCGCCGACGCCGTCCTGCAACGCAAGCTCTACAGCCTGCCGAACGTGACGGTGATCACCAACGCCCAGACCACCGAAGTGCACGGTGATGACGCCAAGGTGACCGCCCTGTCGTACAAGGACCGCATCCACGATACGGCCCACACGATTGAACTGGAAGGCATCTTCGTCCAGATCGGCCTGCTGCCCAATACCGAATGGCTCAAAGGCACCATCAACCTGTCGCCACGTGGTGAAATCGAGATCAATGATCGCGGTGAGACCTCGGCGCACGGCATCTTCGCCGCCGGTGACGCCACGACTGTGCCGTATAAGCAGATCATCATCGCGATGGGAGAAGGCTCCAAAGCGGGGCTGTCGGCTTTCGATCACCTGATCCGCACGAGCCTGCCGATCGATATCGCGGCGGAGTAGGTTAAGGCCAGGAGGCGCGGCCTCCTGGACCTCATAACTCGACGGTGTTTAATCGCTTAATACTAAAAAAGCCGGGCCCCTTAGAGGTCCGGCTTTTTTAGTATTATACAAATAGATACGGTCCAGTTTCGGGGTCAAGGGGTCTGCGACCCCTTGCCTTTGTCTAATCCTTCGGATTCGACACGTCATACCCTTGCGCGCGCAACTGATCGAGCACGCCGCCCTTGCGCAGTAAAAGCGCCAGAGGAAAGACGGCGACGGTTTTGCCGGGTTTGTTGAGCGCGGTGGTGACGGCGCGGGCGGAATCGGTGACGCTGCGATCCATCATGGCGGCGGCCTGCGGCGAACCGGACAGGCATTTCAGCAGGGTCGATCCCTGATAGTGGCGGCGCACCGTGGCGATATCGCCAACCGCCCATGCTTTCGCGGCCAGAGGCGCGCGATCCAGATTGAAGTCGATATCATCGAGCGTGTAGCGCAGGCAGTCCTGACTGGCCTTGTCGTCCATGGCGTTTACGGCCTTGAAGATCGGCCCTATATCATACCTTCCGGCCGACTTGACCGGTACGCCCGCCTGTCCGGCCAGACGGCGCACGGTCGACAGCGTGGCTTCATCGCTTAAGGCTAGCTTTTGCAGCACCTCGCGGCGCAGACGGGCGCCGGCCCAGACCGGCTTGTCGCGGGCGAAATCCTTGATCGGAACGCCGGCACGCCTGGCTGTGGTCTCATAGCGGGCGTAAAGTTCCGGCGGCAAAGCGTCTTTCAGGTTCTGACGATTGGGCAGGCCCTTCTTCGACATCATCATCCAGGCATCACCGATGCCGGTGCTGCTGTCCGCCGGTGTGATCAGCCGGTTGGCGCCGCGCAAGGCGCCTTCGACGCGATTCGTGCTCCACACTTGTTTCTTCGGAAAAACCGGAAGTATGCCGAGAATGATGACCTGCGAGTCGCCTTTGGTAACGCGCCACAGGGCGGGGCCAACCGCTGCCTTGCCGCGCACTACCACCTCGGTTTCCGGCCAGGCTTCCTGCGCCACGGCCATAGGCGGCAGGGCGAGCATGACTATCAGGGCGAGGAAAAGAGCTTTCAGGGACATGGCATTTTCCAGGGGATGAAAACGTCAGTTTACGTGACTTCTGTGACTCTTTTATTGGGCGGGTGAGGTCACCACGACACCGGCGGCGCGCAGACGATCGAGCACGCCATCCTTGCGCAGCAGATCGCTGAAAGGCACGACCGCCAGGCTCTTGCCAGGGGTTTTCAACGCCTCTTCAATCGCTGTGGTCATGCCGCCGATGAAGAGGGCATCGTATTGCTGGCCCCATTCCGGCGTCGACAGATTGCAGGTCAGAAGGGCGGACTCGCGATACTGCGACAGGGCGGTCTTGACGTCGCCCTGCGCCCAAGCCTGCGCCATGCCCGGCAGGACGGTGAGGTTATAATCTATACCATCGAGAAAGGTGTTGAAGCAGGCCCTGTTGGCCCCAGCATCGAGCTTGAGCCACTGATCGGAGAGGGTGTCAGCATTGACCGTGTAGGCGATGCGTGACGCCACACCGGCATTGGCGGCCAGGGCGGTGACCTGCCGCATGATGTCGTAGCGCCGGATATGGTTGGCTGCCAGCACATCGGAGAAAAGCTCCATGCCGGCGCGCATCGGAATCTTGTAGGCGTAATCGCTGGCTCTGAGACCTGACGTGTGTGCCACGACCTTTTCAAAGCGGGCATAGGCCGCGGGCGGCACGAGATCGTAAAGATAGGTGCCGCTTGGCAGTTCGGAGCCTTTGAGCCAGCGCTTGCCAGCGATGTCGCCGCCGCGCGAGGCGCCCGGCACGATGACGTAGTGCGCGCCCTTGAGCAGGCGCTTCACGCGGGTGGTGTCCCAGGTCAGGTTTTCCGGCGTTTCGGCGAGCGTACCCAACACCCATACGCTGGATTGGCCGCGCGTCAGTTTCCACATGGCCGGGCCGGCGACCTTGGCGCGCACGACCACCTCGGTGACGTCGGACCAGGCTTGCGGTTCTGGAGTCTGGGCCGAATCCTGGGCATGCGCGCTGGCGGCCAGCAGCATCCCCATAAACACCAGTGCCGCAAGCCGTCCGCTCATATCAGCCCACCACGGCGGCGGCGGATTCGAAGGTCAGGGGCGCCCCCCAGAAGGCTTCGATCAGGCGGGACTGCGTGCGCGGTTCGCCGGTGGTGAGGAAGGTGCGGCGGCCGGTGTCGCCAATGGTGTATTCCGGATGGCGCTCGATATACTCGGCCAGAGCTTTTGATACCGGCGCCGGTTGATGGATCAGCGGGGTGCCGGCGGGCAGGTGTTCGCGGAACAGATCGGCGACGATTTCATAATGGGTGCAGCCAAGAATGGCGCGATCCGGGTAGCGACCGATGCGGATTTTCAGGCTCTCGACGTGGCCCTTGATCTTGGCCGAAAGGTCTTCGCGCGGTGCGTCGCGTTCGATCAGATCGGCCAGTCCCGAACAGGCCTCGGTGAAAACAGCCAGGTCCTGACGGCGCTTGTCGATCTCGATCTCATAGACGCGTGAACGGGCGGTGGCGACGGTCGAGAAAACACCGACAACATCCAGTTTCTGGATCTTTTCACCACGACGCTCGGCCTCGTGTTCCCATGGCAAGCCCGTGGCGGCCTCGATGGTCGGCACGATGATGCCCAGCACATTGACCGGACGCTTGTAGGTTTTGCGGAACTGCGCGAGCCAGGTGGATTGCAGGCGGCGCAGCGCGACAGCGGAGGCGGTGTTGCAGGCCAGCACGACCAGCGAGGCGCCGGCCTCGAACAGCGTTTCGCAGCCCTGACGTGTCAGCTCGACGATCTCTTCGCCGCTCTTATCGCCATAGGGTGTGTTCTTCTGGTCGGCGAGATAGATGAAATCGGCCTGGGGCATCCGGTCGACCAGCGCGCGATGGATGCTCAAACCGCCGATGCCGGAATCAAAAACGCCGATCGCCATACATAGTATCCTATATTACTAAAACTTAATTTGGCCGCATATGGTATGCAGCCTAGCTTGCAATTCCTACGATTTTTGCCAGCCGTCGTAAACAGGCGTATGGGTCACAAAAGAGTCAAAAGTGTCACCCCCTAAGAGAACTTCACCATGTCGAATATGAACCGCCGCACGGCCCTCGGTCTGATGGCCGGCACCAGCGCTGCCGCTTTTGTTACCCCTACATTTGCACACTCTGAAACTATGGGAGGCGCAGCCATCGCCACAGCTTATCTGACCCAGCCCTGGACCGGTCCCTATGGTGGTGTTCCGCCCTTCGACAAGGTGAAGATCGCCGATTTCGAGCCCGCCACCCTGGCCGCCATGGACGCCACGCGCGCAGAGATCAAGGCGATCACCATGAAGCGCTCGGTCCCGACCTTCGAGAGCATTATCGAGCCGTTTGAAGTGTCCGGTGCGGCCTATGATCGCGTCGGTTCGGTTTACAGTGTATGGGACTCAAACCTCTCGACCGGCGGCTTCCCGGACGTTTCCGCCAAACTGTCGCCGATCAAGGCGGCTTTTGGTGATGAGATCACGCAGAACGCCGACCTCTTCCAGCGCATCGAGACGGTCTATAACAACCGCGCCCATTTCAAGCTCAATCCGCAGCAGGATCGCCTGTTGTGGAAGAAGTACAACGGCTTTGTCCGCGCCGGCGCCAAGCTCTCGCCCGAACATAAGAAGGCGGTGGCTGACATCAATCAGCAACTGGCCACCCTGTTCAACACCTTTGCCAACAACCTGAAGCACGATGAGGCGCAGGCCACCTTCATCACCAAGGACGATCTGGCCGGCCTGCCGGAGCCTTTCATTGCTGCCCTCGCTTCCAAGGCGAAGGAGCTGGGCAAGCCGGGCCTATACGCCGTGCAGAACACGCGCTCGGCCATGGAGCCCTTCACCACTTATTCAACGCGCCGTGACCTGCGTGAAAAGGTGTGGACCGCCTACATCATGCGCGGCGACAATAACGATCAGTGGGACAACAAGAAGATTGGCGCCCAGATCCTCAAGCTGAGGGCCAAGCGCGCCAAGCTCTCTGGCTATCCGACGCACGCCCACTGGCGCCTCGAAGTCGCCATGGCCAAGACGCCCGAAAATGCCATGAACCTGATGGAAGCGGTCTGGGGACCGGCGGTCAACCGCGTCCACGAGGAAGTGGCCGACATGCAGAAGATCGCCGACAGTGAAGGCGCCAAAATCACGATCGCGCCGTGGGATTATCGCTTCTATTCCGAGAAGGTGAAGAAGGCGAAGTACGATCTCGACGAGTCTGAAGTGAAGCCCTATCTCCAGCTCGACAAGATGCAGGACGCCATGTTCTGGACCGCTAACAAGATGTACGGCTTCGAGTTCGTCAAGGTGACCGACGTGCCGGTCTTTCATCCGGATGTGACGACTTATAAGGTGCTGCGCGCCGGCAAGCAGGTCGGCGTCTGGTATTACGATCCGTATGCGCGCGAAGGCAAGTCTTCCGGTGCCTGGGAAACCGAGTATCAGGGCCAGTCCCATATGCTGGGCCACATCTGCATCTGCTCGAACAACTGCAACTTCATCAAGGCCGAGCCCGGCAAGCCGATCCTGATCTCATGGGACGACGCTGAAACCATGTTCCATGAGTTCGGCCATGCGCTCCATGCCCTGTCGTCCAATGCCTATTACCCATCGCAGGGCGGCACCAACACGGCGACCGATTTCGTCGAGTTCCCGTCGCAGCTCAACGAACACTGGCTGCCGCTGCCGGTGGTGCTGAACCAGTTCGCCATCCACTATGAAACCGGCAAGCCGATGCCGGCCGAATTGCAGGCCAAGCTGGTGAAGTCGTCGAAGTTCAATCAGGGCTTCGCCACGGTCGAATACCTGGCCTGTGCCCTGATCGACATGATGTATCACCTGGCCGGCGACACCGATATCGACATCGTTGCGTTTGAAAAGACCGAACTGGCCAAGCTGAACATGCCGAAGGAAATCGTCATGCGCCACCGCCCGACGCAGTTCGCGCATATCTTCGCCGATGACGGTTATTCGGCGGGTTATTACAGCTATCTGTGGTCGGACGCTCTGGTGGCCGATGCCTATGAGAAGTTCATGAAGGAGGGCGGGCCATTTGAAGGGCCTACCGCCAAGCATTATTTCGAGACTATTCTCAGCGTGGGTGACACCCTTCCGCAGGACGTGGCCTATCGCAACTTCCTCGGCCGCGATGTGCAGCGTGATGCGCTGATGCGGCTGCGTGGCTTCGCTTAAGGTTATGGGGCGTGGGGTCCGTGACCCCACAAACCTGGCTTCAGTCCAATAAAACCCTCGCCCCAATGGGGCGGGGTTTTTTATTGGATTAAGGTGAAGTCTTGGGGCCGCAGGCCACAAACCCCATAACTTAAAGAAAGCACTACATTTTCAGCCCCATTACGACTATATAAGCCGGAAATGACCCGTCCTTTTCTCAAGATGAACGGCCTCGGCAACGATTTCATTGTCGTAGACGCCCGCGACACCGCCTTTACGCCGGCGCCGGAGCAGATCCGTGCCTGGGGCGACCGCGCGTCCGGTATCGGCTTTGATCAGCTTATCAGCATCGAAGGGTCGCCGCAGGGCGACGCCTTTATGCGCGTCTGGAACAATGACGGCGGCACGGTCGAGACCTGCGGCAATGCTCTGCGCTGTGTTGCCTGGTACTTGAACCGGGATGCTTCCGACAAGACGCTGAAGATCGACACCTTGGGCGGTCTGGCCAAGGCGCGCGTGCTGCGCGCCGACGCCAAGACCGGCACGGCCAGTGTCGATATGGGCAAGCCGGGCCTCGACTGGCACCAAATTCCGCTCTCCGAAGAAATGAATACCGAGCGCCTTGAATTGCAGGTCGGGCCGATCGACGCGCCGCTCTATCATACGCCGGTCGCCGTCAGCATGGGCAATCCGCACGTCGTTTTCTTTGTCGCCGATGTCAACCGCGTCGATGTCACCGCCACCGGTTCGCTGATTGAAAATCATCCGCTTTTCCCCGAAGGTGTCAATGTCGAGTTCGCGCAGATCATTGATCGTCAGACCATCCGGATGCGCGTCTGGGAACGCGGCGCTGGCATCACGATGGCTTGCGGCACCGGCGCCTGCGCCACGCTTGTGGCCGCCGCCCGCCGCGGCCTGACCGACCGATCCGCCACCGTCATCATGGATGGTGGGCCGCTGCATATCGCCTGGGCGGAAAATGATCACGTCATCATGACCGGCCCGATTGAGGTCGAGTTTGAGGGCACGCTGTGAGCCCGGAAAATGAAAAGAAGGTCGATGTGGTCACCTTCGGCTGCCGTCTGAACTCCTATGAGAGCGAGGTCATCCGCAAGACCGCCGCTGAGGATGGGCTCGACAACGCCATCATCTTCAACACCTGCGCCGTCACCGGCGAAGCCGTGCGCCAGGCGCGTCAGGCGATTCGTCGCGCCCGCAAGGAAAACCCCGACGCCAAGCTGATCGTCACCGGCTGCGCGGCGCAAACCGATCCGGACACCTTCGCCAATATGGCTGAGGTCGATTTCATCATCGGCAACGGCGACAAGCAAAAGGCTGGCAGTTACAAGCTGACGCCCGATAGCGCGCGCATCACAGTCAACGATATCTTCTCGGTTCAGGAAACCGCTGGCCATCTGATTGATGGTCTGAAGGATCGCGCGCGCGCTTTTGTCGAGGTGCAAAACGGCTGCGATCATCGCTGCACCTTCTGCATCATCCCCTATGGCCGCGGCAATTCGCGCTCGGCTGCGGCGGGCGATGTCATCAGCCAGACGCAAAAACTGGTGGCGCAGGGCTATAACGAGATCGTGCTGACCGGCGTCGACCTGACCTCGTGGGGCACGGACCTGCCCGGCACGCCGCCACTCGGCAACCTGGTGACGCGGATCTTAAAGCTGGTGCCCGACCTCAAGCGCCTGCGTCTCTCCTCCATCGATGCCGCCGAGATCGACGATACGCTTCTGCGCGCCTTTGCCGAAGAAGAACGCCTCGCCCCCTATCTGCACCTGTCGCTGCAACATGGCGACGACATGATCCTCAAGCGCATGAAGCGGCGGCATTTGCGTGCGGATAGCATTGCTCTGGTCGAGAAGGTGCGCGCCGTCCGTCCGGATATCTCTTTCGGCGCCGATATGATCGCCGGTTTCCCGACCGAAACAGAAGAGATGTTCGCCAACGCTGTGTCGCTGGTCGATGCCTGCGATCTGTCGTTCGTCCACGTCTTTCCCTATTCGCCGCGCCCGCAGACTCCTGCCGCCAAGATGCCGCAACTGGCCCGCCCGCTGATCAAGGAGCGCGCCGCCCGGCTGCGCGCCAAGGCGGAGGAAGCGCTCACCCGCCACCTCAGCCGTCAGCATGGCCGCACGCTCTCCTGCGTGGTCGAGAAGCCCGGCTTCGCTCGCGCCGCTGATTTTACCGAGGTGGTTTTCAGCGGAGACGCGGTCGTCGGCGGTATCAGCGATATTTTTATCCACGGCCACGATGGCAAACATGTCATTGGCAGCCTCGTGCAAACTGAGCTACAGCAAGCGATATGACTGAACAGAAGAAAACTGGCTGGCTCCAGCGCCTGACGCAGGGCCTTTCGCGCACCTCGCAAACCCTGACCGAGTCAGTGACGCAAGTGTTCCAGCAAAAGGAAGCGCTGGATGATGCCGCCCTTGAAGAGCTGGAAGACCTGCTGGTCGAAAGCGACTTAGGCCCGCAGATATCCGCCACCATCGCGGCCAAGATGGCACAGCAAAAGTTCAGTTCTGCCAAGGATGCCAATGCCGTGCGCTCGGCCCTGGCCGAGGCGCTGGCGGATGAACTGGTCGGTCACGAAGGCACGTTCGATCCGCTCTCCGGCCCCAAGCCCTATGTTGTGCTGTTCGTCGGCGTCAATGGCTCCGGCAAAACGACAACATTAGGCAAGATCGCCGCGAAGCTGACCAAGAGCGGCGCCAAGGTGCTGATCGTGGCGGGTGATACCTTCCGCGCCGCCGCCGTCGAGCAGCTCAAGGTCTGGTCGGAACGCGCCGGCGCCGATTTCATGGGCCGTAAGACCGGCGCCGATGCGGCGGGTCTTGCCTATGACAGCTTCGTCAAGGCGAAGGAAGAAGGCTACGATGTCGTCCTGATCGATACGGCTGGCCGCCTGCAAAACAAGCAAGCCCTGATGGATGAACTGCTCAAGGTCGTGCGGGTCATCAAGAAGGTCGATCCCGAGGCGCCGCACGAAACCCTGCTGGTGTTAGACGCCACGGTGGGGCGCAACGCGCTCAGTCAGGAACAGATTTTTGGCCGTCAGGCCTTTGTTTCCGGCCTCGTCATGACCAAGTTGGATGGTACGGCACGCGGCGGCATTCTCATTCCGATCGCCAAGGCCTCCGATGCCCCGATCAAGCTGATAGGCGTCGGCGAAGATATCGAAGACCTGCACGCCTTCAAGGCGCGCGATTTTGCCCGCTCCATGGTTGGGTTAGAGCCCCTTTCGGATAAGGAATAGCGATGAGCCTGCCGCCAAAGTCTGAACCGGATGCCACCCCTGTCGATCTCGCCAAGGAGATCCGGGAAGGTGACAGGATTGTCGATAAGGCTCTGGCCGGTGCGGCGGAAAAATTCGGCGAAACCAATCCTGAACTGGCCTTGAAGCCGGATACACCGAAGCAGAACCACGTCAAGATGGCGGTCGATTATGGCCCGCTCATCGCCTTTGGCCTGACCTTCCTCGTTTACAAGCTGCTCAAGATCGCGCCGGAAAAGGACGCCCTGATCTGGGCCTCCGGCGCGCTTGGGGCGGCCTCGCTGATCGCCCTGATCGCCGGTCTGATCATGGAAAAGCGCATTGCGTGGATTCCGCTCGTGTCGTGCGTCATTACCATTCCCATGACCATCCTGACCGTGCTCACCCACGATCCGATGTTCGTGAAGATCAAGATGACGATCGTCGATGTGCTGATCGGCGGTATTTTGCTGGGTGCGCTCCTGCTCAAAAAGCAGCCGCTGAAAGTCCTGCTTGGCGATGCGCTCAAGCTCAAGGATGCGGCCTGGCCGCGCCTTACCCTCTATTACGCCCTGTTCTATCTCGCCATGGCTGCGGTCAATGAGGTGGTCTGGCGCACGCAGAGCGACAGCGTCTGGATGCTGTGGAAGATGGGCTCGATGATCGGCGGCCCGATCCTGCTGTCGATCTGCCTGTTGCCCTTCCTGATGAAAAACATGATCACTGATCGCATGAGCGATGAACAGGTTACAGATAAAGCCGCTTAAGCATGGCTGAAGTTTATATTCCGCATACGGATTGAATTGTCGTGAAAGCGACATATAATCATGACAAGGTTCAGCGTGTTTCGGCCGGACCCTGGGAGGGCGTCATGAAGAAATCCAAATCCCTTAACAATAAGAATAGTGAAAAAGCCATGTCAAAGAACGGGCTCGATGATTCGCCCTCGCATCTGCTGCATCGCGTTTTGCAGATCGCGCTCGATATTTATAATGCTGAAGCCGGCGAAGGCGCGCTTTCCCAGCGCCAGTATGCCGTCCTGAAGGCGCTGGAAGGCACACAAGGCCTGTCGCAGACAGATCTGGTCAAGGTGACCGGCATTGACCGCTCGACCCTGGCGGACCTGGTGTCACGCATGCTGGCCAAGGGGCTGGTGGCGCGCGAGCGCTCAGCTACCGACGCCCGCGCCAATCTGGTTCAGATCGCCGAAGCCGGCAAGACGGCGCTCTCCGACATGGAGCCGCGCGTTTTGGCTGCTGATGACAAGATACTCAGCCTGTTGTCGCCACCCAAGCGCGACAGCTTCGTCAAGTTGCTGCGCAAGCTGACCCACGCGCGTGAGGACGAACTGAGCGAAGCCGATGGCAAGCCGCGCAAGGAAAAGGCGCCGAAAGCTCTCAAGGCGCCCAAACCGGAAAAGGTGGCTGAGAAGGCCGAGAAGAAGCCGGGCAAGAAAAAAGACAAGTTCAGCGCCAAGAAGATGAAGAAGCTGCCGTTTCCGCCCTTGTCTGAAGGCATCAACGCAGCGGCGGTGACCGAAGAGCTGGTCCATGCGCCGGTCATCAAAGAGATCAAGGGCTAGATCACGATATTGAGGTAAGAGCCCGGCCGCCGCAGCGGCTGGGCAGCGTCCTGCGCGCTGGCGCTGACCTGCGGGGCGGGCGCTGGCGTCGTGGCGCGGGTGATGTCGGCTGCGGTATAGGTGGCCGGCGTGATCTTGGGAGCCGTGATCTGCTGAAAGAAAGCCTTCTGTGCCGAAAGCGCGCTGACAAAACTGCCGTCCGTAGCCGGCTTGGCGGCCGGCGTCGGCTGAGGGTTGAGCATCTGGGCGAGGGAGGGGCGAATCGGCGTTGTCATGTCCGAACCCTACACATAATCAGGTATTTAAATGGTTAATGCGCCTTAAGGTTCCGGAGAACTGGCGCTCTGTATGACGCGCCAGAAGGCGTCCACAGAACCTTAAGAGTGTTACGGTAATATGAGATAACAAACGTCTCTTTCCGGGTTCCCTTTGGTCATCTTAAAATCCTTCACGCTGATCCGGCAATTCTGTACCGCCAGGCCGGCCTTCACGGCCGGAATCCTGTGCTTGTTATGGACCTGCCTTGTGCGTCTGCCATTTGCGCACGTCATTGATAACGATGAAGCCTTTTACAGTGTTGTGGCCTCGCGCTGGCTAAAAGGTGAGTTACCCTACAGCGCCAGCTTCGACATCAAGCCCCCCGGCCTATTCGCCATTTTCGCCGTGGCCCAGATGCTGTTCGGCAGCAGTCTGGCGACCATCAAAGGTCTGGAAATTCTCTTCACAGCGTGGGGCGCCTATAGCCTGCACAAACTGATGAAGCGGCATGGCTCGCCTGAAGCTTCCGTCTTGATTGGTCTGTTGTATCCGGTTTTTTCATTATTTTTTGTCGGTGTGTCTTCACCTTGTCAGCTTATTCAGGCCGCCTTTACGATCGCCGCCTTCGTCTGGCTTCTGGATAGTGGTGTGGCGGCAGCGCGCCGGCAAGCCCTTCTCAGCGCCGGATGGGCAGGCTTAATGATCGGGTGCGCTTGCCTGGTCAAGCAAACGGCGGTTTTTGAAGCCCTGGGTCTGCTGGGCTGGCTCGTTTGGCAGGCATGGCTGAAAAAAGACGTGAGGCCGTCCTTGATCTTTTGTGCGGCTGCCGCCTTGCCGGTCATGGCGTTCGGCCTGTACTTCGCTGTTGCGGGCCATTTGGGTGACGCCATCGAAGCCATTACCATGACGGCGGTGCAGCGATCGCAATTGAACATGTCGGCAGACGCCGGCGCCTGTCCGGAGCTGATTCTGCGGTTCTGGCATGTCATGGCGATCATCAAGCCGGTGATTGTGCTGATCGCCGGCAGCGTGTTGGCGCTTTTGCGTTTAAGGCGATTACAGCTTGTCTTTACCGGCCCATTGATCACACTGACGCTTATCTGGTACGCGGCCGTTGTGGTTGGCTTGTTGGTCCTGAGGTCCCCTGAGATCTGGTACGGCTACGACCTGATACCGCCCGCCCTGATCCTGTTTTGTGGCATCCTGTGTCATGGCATGGCTTTTTCGCCGCACCAGCGCCGGCCATGGATCGTGGCCTATAGTGTTATCGCCTGCCTTCAGCCGCTTCTCATGGATCATAAGATATTGTTTTCGGATGGACCGGACGGTCGCCCGGACTATATCGGCAATGTCCGAGCTGCGCAGAGTCTGAAAGCCGCAGGCCTGCGCCACAACGACTCCCTGTTGGTTCTAAGCCGTGGCCACTATGTGCATGTGTTCACCCATGCCATGCCCAATGCTCGCTACTTCAACGCCATGCACCTCTGGTGCGTCTTTCCGACACCCGACAAAGACCCGCTGGCGGAAGCTCTGTCGGTTCGCCCTCGTTTTATCGTCTTTTCCGGCACCGACTACATGATTGGCTGCGCGCAATTGGACCGTCTGAAGATCGTCGAACCTGTTCTGGCAGCGGATTACGACCGCGTCGCCGAGGTCAGCGGCCGTTGGGACCACTTCTCTATCTACCGCCGTAAAATTGATCCCGTGGCCGCAAGCGTTACATCTGAGTGAGACCCTGATGGGGCGCAATAGTCCACGACCATTGCCACATACACCAAAACGCAAAACGGAGACCATTGGGGGGCAATGGTCTCCGTCGCATACCGCCGGTTTCGAGGGGGGGGTGATCCCGGCGGCGAACTTACAGGCTCAAGTATCGGTCAAAAAGATTAACGAAAGCTTCGTCGAATCCTTGACGTCTAGCTGCCTTGAACCCTTACTTAATACGTCATGCGGAAAATGCTAGTGCAGCGCACAACATATCCGCGGTTTTTTGCCGTAAAGCGGCTCACATTTACTTGAACGCCGCTTTACTAGTCGAAGATCAAGCGAAAAGCTTGGCCCAGCGCGGCTTGTTGCGGCCTTGCCAGGCACCGCGGTGATAAGCGTCGGAACCGATCAACGGCACAACGGTGGTGGCTTCGGCGAAGACCATCTGCTCGTAGGTGGTGTTGACCTTGCCCCACGAGGCGGCTTCTTTGAGGGTGGAGGACGAACAGGCGCCGTCACGCACATCGGCGACGGTGATCTGGACGGCATATTTGTGCATGTCGGCTTCGACGCCGAGGATTTCGGCGCAGACAACAGTATCCTGCGCGAAGTTCTTCGGCACGCCGCCGCCGACCATGAACAGTCCGGTGGTGCCGGCAGCGATCTTGATGTCGGTCAGTTCGCGGAAATCGGCCACGGCATCGATCATCAGGTAAGGCTTGCCAGCCTTGATGCATTCCTTCTGGTGCTTGACCAGGCCGAAACCGGCGGACGAATCGACGAAGGCCGGGCAGAAGATCGGCACGCCTTCTTCATAGGCGGTCTGGATCAGCGAGCCAGGCTTCTTGGCATTGCCCTCGGAGAGCCACTTGCCCATTTCCCAGATGAATTCGCGCGACGAATAGGCGCGCGGCTCAAGGCGGTTGCAGATTTCCAGGATCGTGTGATCGCAGTTCTGCAGTTCTTCTTCATCGATATAGGTGTCGTAGATGCGGTCGATGTAGTTGTCGCGCAGCACGTTGTCGTCCACCGGACCGGCGGCCTGATAGTGCTTGAAACCGAGGGCTTCAAAGAAGTCCATGTCAACGATCGAGGCGCCGGTGGCGACCACGGCGTCGATCATGCCGAATTTCACCATGTCGCGGTAGACGTGCATGCAGCCGCCGGCCGAGGTGGAGCCGGCCAGGATCAGCCAGGGCGAGCAGCTCTTGTCTTCAAGCGCCATGTTGAAGATGTCGGCCGCGCGGGCGGTGTCGCGGCTTGAGAAGCTCATCTTGCGCATCGAATCGATGATCGGACGGGCGTCATACGAGGTGATATCGACATGCTCGACCGTTTCGGCCAGCAGCGATGCCTTCATGTTGGATTGGGGGGTGGTATCAGCGCTCATTGTGCGTTCCTTTGAGAAGCGCCCCGGGATCGGGGTGGATAAAGGTGGACGCCCGTCATTCGCCCTTGATCCCCCAGACGGTGCGATGGGGAGGGTATGAGTAAGGGGCGGGCTATAGACCAAAGCGAAGCCTTTGGCAATTCAGCTTTGTAAGGATTTGATGTGGCGTTTGCCGAGGTGGCCCACAATAGCGCTGGCGCGTGAAACATTTGTGATAACAAGGCGGTGAGGACGATTTAAGCCCATCAGCAACGCTCAAACAACTGTGCGCGCATTCCGGATATAGCCATGCTGTTTATGGATAACTTTGAAAAGTACGGGTAATTCTAAATCACTATAAGTTTTGAGGTTTTTGACTTTGTGGATTATTTTACTGTTCAGAACGATTTTTTCGTAATGCGGATTTCCGCGTTTATTATTGGACAGTGGTCATCTTTTAACATGACAGTTTTTGATTTACTCCCGAACCCGACTCATCCGGACCGTGCCGGAGTGCGTGTGACGAGGGATGACGCCATGGAAAGCAACCCACTGGATTCTCTCGAGACATGGCAGTGCGTCGGCGATACTTTCGATAAATTTCAGGATGTCATCTGCAATTTTTTCAAGTGGAACTGCGCCCATGACGGCGCCGCCCCTGACTTTCAGTGGCAGATGAATCTCGGTGTGTTGAAGTCACAAGACGATAACCACCAGCCACATATCCTGATGGCGCGCCTGATCTCGACCTCGGGTTTCGTGCAGATTCAGGCCGATTCCGCCTCGGATCTTGTCATCATTATGCCGGTCAAAGGCTACCTGATGCTCAAGCGCGGTGGCGACAGTCAGAAGGTCATGCCCGGCAAGGCAATGATTTACCAGCCTCTGGGCGAGACCCATATCAGCCACGTCGCAGATGGCCAGACCGGTGAAGCCTATATCATCAAGCTCGGCTTCACTTGGGTGCAGCGTTTCCTTTTCGATATCGTTCAGTTGCCGGTTGAGCGCGACCTGCATCTGGGGCCGGTGATCGATTTGTCTTCGCCCCAGGCAAAAGTGTTGTCACGCCTGATCGCGACCCTGTGTTCGGATGCCTTCACCTTCCAGAGCCGCGATCTGTCGCGCACGCTTCAGCACCGTCTGGCAGAGACCTTCGGCCATCTGCTGCTGGAGAGTATTCCGCATCGTTATTCGGAACGCATGAAGACCGGCAAGGCCGATCCGGTGCCGAACTATCTGCGGGTGGCGCGCGATTACATGCACCGCGAGGCGCGCAGCAATCCGAGCATGAACGCGGTGGCCAGGGCAGCCAATATCAGTGTCCGTACGCTGGAAACCAGCTTCCGCACCCATATGGACGTAACGCCCCACACTTATCTGCGCACCGTCCGGCTCAAGATGACGCGCGAGGCCCTGAGTGACGGACGTGATCAGCGCTCCATTGCCGATGTGGCCGCGGCACATGGTTTTCCGCACGCAGGACGGTTTGCGCAATACTATGCCGATCTGTTTGGCGAAACACCGTCGCAGACGCGCCGCAAAGGACCTTCTGCTTAAGGATAGGCCGCTTAAAACGTCATGTCGAGCGGATCAAAGATCAGGGAGCGGTGTGCCGCCGAGCCTGCCATCACGCCAGATGAGGTGGCCCAGGTCGCGTTATGGGCAGAGTAGGCGATATCACCCGCCGCATACACGCCGGCCACGCTGGTTTGGCCCATAGTGTCGATTTGGACGACAGGGCCGAACAGGCCATCCTGCAAAACGCAGCCCAGTTTCTCAGCGATCGGGCTATTCAGTTCGGTACGAGAGCCGAGATAGAGCGCGACTACCGGCACCGTCCGGCCGTCTTCCAGCGTAATGCCTGTCAGGCTGGGCGCCTCGCCGGTAAATCCGGTGATGCGGCCCGGTTCGATAACCACTTGCCGCTGTTGCAGTCGCGCCCGCGTTTGGCTGTCGGGCATCTCGCCGCCATTGAGGAAGAAAGTGGTTGGTCCCCATTCGGGAATCATCAAGGCCTGATGGGCCGACATGGCCGTTGTACTCAGCACGCCCAGCGGACGCCCCTTGAACTCATAACCATGGCAATAGGGGCAATGAAGCACCGAAGTGCCCCAGCGCTCCCTCAGACCCGCCATGTCGGGCAGGTTGTCGCGGATGCCAAAGGCGAGGATCAGTTTGCGACTGTGGATGTCCTGGTCTCCGGCGCTGACAATAAAGCCTTCGTTCTGACCACGTACATCTGTCGCTTCCGCATCGATAAAGGTGATATTGGGATAGGCAACCACATTGTCGCGTCCGGCGCCGATCAGGGCCAGGGGGGCGTCACCATCGTGGGCAAAAAAGCCGTGTGAGTGCTTGGCGAAACGGTTGCGTGGCTGGCCGGTATCGATCACACAGACCGAGCGACAGCCACGCCCCAGTTGCATGGCGGCGGAAAGACCGGCAAAACTGCCGCCGATGATGATGACGTCATAGATCATGATGTTGCTCCTCAACGGATTGGTGCCGCGTCTTTAGACGCTGCCTGAAATCAGCGGCCAGAGCGCCGAGTGTGACGCCGGCGAAGCGCGACATCAGCAGCGCTTCGGCCTCGGCGAAAGCGTCGTCGAGGGCGGCATTGACCGCCTGTTCGACCAGGCATAACGGCTGTTCGCTGCGGTGACCGAGCGCGAAGATCTCGGGCGCCCCGACGGCGGCATAGACATCGGCCATGGTGAAGTCTTCGAGATCGCGAGCGATGGTCCAGCCGCCGCCATGGCCTTTTTCCGAGTGGACTAGGCCGCGTTCGCGCAGGCCCGCCATGATGCGGCGGACGACCACCGGGTTGGTGCCCATCATTGCCGCAAGCTTTTCGGAAGTGACTGGAGTGTCGAGGCTCGCCATGTGGAGAACCACGTGGAGAATGCCCGAAAGTTTGCTGTCCCGTTTCATGTAACTTCATATGTTACATGATTTGACACGTTTCAAGTCCTGCCAGACAGAAAATTTTAGAGCGGGCGCAGCATGACGAATTTGGCGGCTTCGGAGAGGGTGAAGTAGTCACCGGGACCACCGCCGCGCAGGATCGGATCGGCGGCGATCGTCTGATAGACGCCATCGTCAAGCAGGCGATCATCGATATGGACGCAGACCACTTCACCGAAGGTCATGACGGCGGGCGTTTCTGTGCCATCCGCCGCCAGCAGAGGAAATTGCTGGGTCAGGCGGCATTCAAAGCTCACGGGACTTGAGCGCACACGGGGCGGTTTGACGCGGTGTGACGGTATGGCTTCCAGGCCAGCCAAATCGAACTCATCCACCTCCGGCGGCACCATGGCGCATGAGGCATTCATCGCCTCGGCCAGGTCTTTCGTGGCCAGGTTCCAGACAAACTCACCAGTATCGCGTATATTGCGCGCCGTATCCTTCAGGCTGGTCGAAGAAAAGCCAATGATCGGCGGTGTGTAGTTGAAGGCATTGAAGAAGCTGTAGGGCGCCAGATTGCGCTGCCCCTCGGCATTGACCGTCGATATCCACCCGATCGGGCGCGGCCCGACAATCGCGTTAAAAGGGTCATGGCGCAAACCATGACCCTTCGACGGTTCGTAGGAATGAATCAAGCCTTGGCCTTGACGCGCTTTTTGCCGCGCTTGCCGCCCTTCGGACGGTTCAGGCGGACGACCTTGTTGTCTTCGGTATCGAAGACCGAGCGAGGATTGTTGACGCTGCGGGGGCCGAGGCCGAATAGCGACGCCATCGGCGCGTCATCGAGGAAGACGGTTTCGGTTTCGCCATAGCCATTGAAGCGCGTGCCCATGGTGACGCCATAGGCGCCGAGCATGCCGATTTCGACATAATCGCCTTCATTGACGTCAGCCGGCAGCCAGAACGGGCCGGGCATGGAATCGATGGAATCGCAGGTCGGGCCATAGAAGCGGAAGGGCTTCAGTTGCTCGTCATCATGCGTTTCGTCGGGGCGATGCAGGCGCACCGGGAAGGGCCACTTGGCGTGGGTGGCATCGAACAGATTGCCGTAGGAGCCATCGTTGAGATAGAGGGCGTCGCCCTTGCGCAACTCGACCTTGGTCAGGACTGAGGTCGATTCTGCCACCAAGGCGCGGCCGGGTTCGGCCCACAGCTCGGTAGTCTCGTGCACCTTCATCTCGTTGAAGGCGCGATCGATGACATCCATATATTCGGACAGCGCCGGCGGCACCATGCCGGGATAGACCGACGGGAAACCGCCACCGACATCGACAATATCGGCAAAGACACCTGCGCGCACCAGCGACCGCGAGGCGGCGGACATGGCGGCGGCATAGGCGGTCGGGCGCATGCACTGAGAGCCGACGTGGAACGAAATGCCCATCAGGTCCTGCGTGGCCTGGCGCGCGGCCAGCAGCAGCGACGGCGCTTCATGCGTCTGGGCGCCGAATTTGTTGGTCAGCGGCAGGTTCGAGCCTTCGCCGGAGGTGGCTAGGCGTACGATCAGGTTGAGGTCGCGGGCATTGTTGGTCGCGGCCAGGATCTTGGCCAGTTCCTCATGCGTATCGAGCGAAAAGGTGCGAACGCCGAAATCGAAATAAGCTCGCGCGATCGAGACGCGGCTCTTGACCGGGTGCATGAAGGCCAGACGCGCGGCGGGAAGCGTCGAGCGAACCAGCTCGACTTCCTGAATCGACGCGACATCGAACGAGCGAATGCCAGCGGCCCACAGGGTTTCAAGCACCCACACGGACGGATTGGCCTTCACGGCATAGAAGACATCGCCTTTAAAATTGGCTCTGAACCATTGCGCGGCAACTGTTACGGGCGCGCGTCGCACGAGGGCGACGGGACGTTCCGGAGGCTGCTTGCGGACCAGGTCCAGGGCTGATTGGTAGTTTTCCACCAGACACACCCTTAGATACGTTAAACCCAGACCGGCGTTAGCAGCGATGCCTGAGCCTCAATCTCTCTAAAGATACAACATCTTTGCGAAAGAAATGAGGCAGGACCATTTGAACTCGGGGTCCGCCGGAAGTGAGGCGTAAAATAGTGATTTAGTTTCCGATGTAAAGGGGTAATTTCAGCATGGTTTTCCACAGGGCCATATGTAGCATGGTTATAATTTAATGTTGATTTAAATCAGCATGTTAAACTTTATGTCTAGTCGTGGTAAATCCTCTTTAACGCTCTAAATTGAGCGTTGCGTGGCAGCCGGTTTTGACGGCTAACTGCGTACACGACTGCGTAAAGTTAGGAGGGGGATGGTATGGCAGGTTTTCAGTCTGGAGACTTTTACGGCGCCAGCGCGTTCGGGCGCAGGTTGCCCGGTCTTGGGCTGGCGCATATCAACGCCACCATTCCTGAGCATGAGGTGAGGGAGCACAGCCACGAAGGCGCGCACTTCGTGCTGGCGACGCGCGGCCGTTATATCTCGACCGCAGCCGATTGCGACGATCATGAAGGACCGGTGCTGATCTATAATCCGCCGGATATCGTTCATCGTGATCGTTTCGCCGCCGGCAACGAGGGCCGGGACTGGTTTTTCGCCCTCAGTTTCGATAGCGATCTGTGGGCCGAGGTGACGAGCGACGCTACACTTCCGACCTATGCGCGTGGCCTTTCCGACATGGCGATTTTGCGCGCCACGATGAGGCTTCTGCGCGCCGCCGGCGGTGACGCGACAAGGCTCGATCTCGAAACCTTGGCGCTGGAACTGGTCGCAGGGGCCGCACAGCCTCACAGGCTGTCCAACCTTTATCCCTCGTGGCTTGACGGTGCGCGCAGCTTCATTGCCGACCACGCCTTCGACGATATAGGCGTGGCGGATGTCGCCGAAGCGGCGGGCGTCCATCGCGTCTATCTGGCGCGGCAGTATCGTCGCTGGCTGGGTTGCTCACCGGGCGATGATTTGCGCCGCCGCAGGGTTGATCGCGCTACGCACCTGATGATGACCGGAAAGGCGCCCTTAAGCGACATCGCACTTGCTGCCGGTTTCTGCGATCAGAGCCATCTTAACCGCGTCTTTGCCACCCATTGGGGCATGTCGCCGGCACAATTCCAGCGTCTGACGCGCTAACCGGTTGCAAACGTCCAAGATTGTCTCGTGGCATCCGTATACAAGGGCGGCTTGTCATCGGAGTTATCTATGTCCCGTCTGTTTGCCGCTGTGTTGTCTTTGTCGTTTGTATTGTCCTCTCCGGTCGCCGCTCAAAACAAGAGCCCTAAAAACGATTGGCCGGTCGCCGCACCCGCCTCGCAGGGTTTGTCGCCCGATAAGCTGGCGGCCATGTCGGCCGCCATCCGCAAGGGTGACTATCAGCAGATTACAAGCGTGCTGATTGCCCGCCATGGCCAGCTTGTTTTTGAGGACTACTACGATGATCGGGGTGCGGATGGTGTGCGCAACACCCGCTCCGCTACCAAGACAGTGACCGGGATGCTGGCCGGCGCGGCCATAGCGCGCGGCGACATTCCCGCGATCACCACGCCGATCCTGCCCTATCTGGCCGATAAGCAGCCCCTGGAAAATGCTGACCCGCGAAAAGGCAAGATCACGGTTGAGGATCTGCTGACCATGAGTTCCCTGCTGGAATGCGACGATGAAAACCAGTTTTCACGCGGCAATGAGGAGCGCATGTACCTGATCGAGGATTGGGTGAAGTTCTATCTCGATTTGCCGGTCAAGGGGTTTCCCGCCTGGGTGCCAAAGCCGGCGGAGTCGCCGTACGGCAGGTCCTTTGCCTATTGCACGGCGGGCGTTACCACGCTTGGCGCCGTTATCCAGCGCGCCACCAAAACCCCCTTGCCCGATTATGCCCGCAAGGTTTTGTTCGCGCCCTTGGGCATTGAGACTGCGGAATGGCAGTTTTCACCGCTGGGGCAGGCGCAAGGTGGTGGCGGACTGGGCTTGAAAAGCCGTGACCTGCTCAAGCTCGGTCAGCTTTATGCCAATGGCGGCACATGGGGCGGGCAGCAGATTATTCCTGCCGCCTGGGTGAAGGCATCGGTTTCGCCGCAGGCTCAGGTCGATGATACGCGCAACTATGGTTATCTTTTGTGGCTTTATCCCTATGCCCATAAGGGCGTGTCACATCCGTCATGGCAGATGGCCGGCACCGGAGGCAACAAGGTGGTCGCTATTCCGGATCTGGATATGGTCATCACAATCACGACCACCAATTATGGCGTCCGGAATCCGCACGTCATCAGCGATAAGCTGATCAGTGACGTCATACTGGACGCTGTCGAACCCTGATAAATGTCGCCTGCGACACCAAAGCGGTTGCCAAGCCCCTGAAATCCCCCATATGATTTCGATGGGTGGTATTTGGGAACCAAATCTGGCAATGCCAAATCGGGCAACGAGTGTGAAAGCTTTATCACGCAAGGCGTGCGTGGCCGGGCTGTGCGGCATGGCCGCGCTGCTGGCCTTGCCGGCCTGTGAGCGCTTTGGCAACGGCATTACGGCCCGTTCCGAAATTGGCTTTTCCATCCCGACCGCTGAAAAAACGCCAGAGACCAAGGCCGAGACCGAGGCGCGTTGGGCGCCGTTGCTGGCCGATCTGGCCAAACAGACCGGCCTGACCATCAAGGCCGTCTATGCCGATGATTATGAGGCGCAACGCGGCGCCTTTCAGGGCCGTAAGGTGCAGGCCGGCTGGTTTGAAAACCTGTCGGGCGCCGAGGCGGTGACGCAGGAACATGGCGAGGTGTTCGCCGCAGTCGAAGGCGTCGATGCGCTGCAAAGCCTGATCATCGTGCCGGTGGAATCGAAACTCACCCCTGCCGACCTTTTGAAGTGCGACAAGCGCCTGAGCCTGGCCCTGGGCGATACGCCCTCGACCTTCGATACGCCGCTGTATACTCTGTTTCAACCTGCCAAGGTCGATCCTGAAACCTGCTTCAAAGCGACCCGTGAGACGGGGCCGGACAAGGCGATCGCCGGGGTGCTCAAGGGGACCCTCAGTGCCGCTGCCATCGATTCCGCCCACCTGCTCAAGGTGCAGCAAGGCGACGCGGAAACCTTTAAAAAGCTCAAGGTGATATGGGCCTCCGAGCCTTTGGCGGAAGACGTGCTGATCTATCGTGAGGATCTCGATCCGGTTACCAAGGAAAAGCTGCGCTCGTTTTTCCTGAGCTACGGTCGTGCGCCGGGTGCGGAAGGTGATCGTCAGCGCGCCGTGCTGAGCCGGCTGGGTTTTGCGGGCTTCTCGCCGGAAGATGATGGCCATTTCGTACCCATCCGGCTGATGCGGGCGTCGGTTGAGCTTATGAAGGCTGAACGTGGCGGCAAGGCGCATGACATTGAGACGGCGCGCCAAAACCTCAGCGATATTCAGGCCGAACAGCGAGCGCTCGACGCCAAAACGGCGCCGCAACTGCTGGCAGATCCGGAAGCGCCGGCCAGTTCGGCAAAATAACCGCCAAGGCCCGCTCGAATCCCTTCGAGGCAAGACATTAAATCAGGCCGTTTCTTTTTTCTTGCGACGCATCTTGCGCGGAAGTTGGCGCAGCTTGGTCCAAAGTTTCGTTTTGGCCGGTTCGGGATAGGGTTCGAGATTGCGCAGGAACTCTTCTGCGCAGGCCCGCCACGAGAACTTCTCGGCATAGGCCCGCACGTTCTTGCGATCGATCTTGAGCGCTTCTTCGATGGCGACTTTCAGGTCATCATTGATCGCGCCGGCGCCGGAGCCAGGAATGATATCGATGGGGCCGTGCGCCGGGAAGGCCGCGACCGGCGTGCCGGTAGCCATGGCCTCTGTGATCACCAGGCCGAAGGTGTCGGTCAGCGACGGGAAGACGAAGACGTCGGAATCGCAATAGTAGCGCGCCAGATCATCGCCGAACTGCGGACCGGCGAAAACGGCATCAGGGTACTTTTCCTTCAGTTCTTCCAGTTGCGGCCCCTTGCCGACCAGCACCTTGGTGCCGGGCATGTCGAGCTTGAGGAAGGCTTCCAGGTTCTTTTCGATGGCGATGCGGCCGACATAGGTCATGATCGGGCGCGGCAGGTCGCCATTGATTGGCTCAAGGCCAGGACGGAACATCTCGGTATCGACACCGCGCGTCCACGGCGAGATATTGACGAAGCCGCGCGCTTCCAGATCCTTTTGCAGGGTTGGCGTCGCCACCATCACGCGGCCCGACGGCTTGTGGAACCAGCGCATGAAGGCATAGCCGACGCTCAGGGGCACCGGCAGGCGGGCACTGACATATTCGGGAAACTTGGTATGATAGCTGGTGGTGAAGGGCAGCTTGAATTCCTGGCAGACGCGCCGTGCCGCCAGACCGACGAAGCCTTCGGTGGCGATATGTATGGCGTCGGGCTCATAATCGAGCATGATGCCGCGCACTTCCTCATAGCAGCCAAGCGCCAGCTTGACCTCGGGATAATCAGGCCATGACACGGTCTTGAATTGGTTATAGTCGATGATGTGGAACTCATGACCGAGCTTTTCACATTCCTCGATGGTGCGGCGCAACGTCGTCACCACGCCATTGACCTGAGGTTCCCATGCGTCGGTTGCCAGCAAGATACGCAAATTCATAGTCCCTTAGGCGTGATGATAGCTTTAAATCTCCATGCCCTATTTCATTGAGGCTTGGCAAGCGCCACATATAAGGACACAGCCTTTGCGCAAGTTGCCTTGCGGGATTCGCTTTTTGCGATGCACAAAACGTTCAGGGTGTACGAATTGCGAAGTCATTTTTCGGTTGCGCCTTGCTGAAAGGATGAAAATCCTTTATTTTTAAGTCAGGAATGCCGACCTTTACGTCTATCAGAACAAACGGCGTGAAACAGGGCGTAATGAAAGCACGATGACCGACCGACCCAAGCCTACGCAACTGCGGGATAAAGCCGCCCCTGTCAAAGATGGCGGCGCCAAGGATACGCCCAAATCGCGGCGCACCCGCGTGCAAATTCTGGAAACGGCGATGCGCCTGTTTGCCGAGCTGGGGTATGATCGTGCCGGCAATGCCGCCATCGCCGAGGCCTGCGGTCTGACCCGTGGCGCCATGCTGTATCACTTCCCTACCCGTGAAGATCTGGTCGAAGCCGCCGCCTGGCATATCCATGCGGCGCGTGAAGTCGCTTTTGAGGCCGAGGCCAAGAAACTGAAGCCCGATCAGGACGCGCTCGATGGCGCGATAGAGGCCTATTGGCGCTTGCTTAGTTCGGTGCCGTTTGCAGCCTTCCTGGCGTTAGAGCGCGCCGCGCGTCAGGATGTCGATGTCGCCAAGGCTATCCGCCCGGCGCAGGAAGCCTTCGATAACGCCGCCATGGGGCGCGCCACGCCGGGCTTCATCATGGCCGGCAACGATGCACGCTTTCAGGCCAGCCGCGATCTGGCGCGTTTCGCGCTAGACGGTATGCACCGCGCCGCGCTGACCTATGAGAATGACGCGCGCATCGAGAATGTCCTGACCGTGATCAAACGCGCTGTCCATATGCTCAACCGCAAGGGCGACGTCACGGATTTGTGGGGCGACTGATCGCTGCATCTGTCTTCCGGGTGGACGGCGCCGGCTAACAAACGTAAAGAGGCAGCCCCCTTCCTTTTGTGAGTATTCCGCATGCGTCACGTTCTCCGCTCCAAGATCCATAACGCTTATGTCACCGAGGCCAACCTGGCCTATATCGGCTCGATCACCATCGACGAAGACCTGATGGATGCCGTGGGACTATGGGAAGGCGAGCGCGTGCTGGTGGTCTCCAACACATCGGGCCACCGTCTCGAGACCTATGTCATCACCGGCGAACGCGGTTCGGGCACTATCGCCATGAACGGGGCGGCGGCGCACCTGATCAATGAGTCGGAACAGATCATCATCATGGGTTTTGAGCTGACCGACACACCGATTATCCCCAGTGTTGTGCTCGTTGACCGGCACAATAAACTTGACCGCTATCTGTCCGAAACGCCGTCCACGATTCTTGCACAGGAATCGTGATTGAGGCGAAAAAGTGTCGCACCGATACAAGCCCTTGAGCGGTATAGGGAAAGCGGAATTTTAACCCCTCATTAACGAAAAAGTTCGCCAAAACATCGACTTGATCCTTGACGAAAACTCTGGCCTATGGCCCCTTATATAGACGGGCGGGGCGGCGCACACACTAGATATAGTTGTTCGCGTCTCCCATATGGGTAGTCTCCGGGTACGGAGCGATTTTGAGATTTAAGGGTTTAGTAGACGATGTCAGCGAACGAAGCAGTCAAGCGTGAAACAGGTGCCTCCAACTCCCACCGCATGGCGGTCCGCCCGAAGGAGCGCACGGAGTTCAAGCTGGTCACCAAGGTCGTCACCGACCCTGCGCGCGATTCGCTGCTGACCGATTTTGGCAAGACCACGCTCGACGACCGTTATCTGATGCCGGGCGAAACCTATCAGGACATGTTTGCCCGCGTCGCCACCACCTATGCCGACGATGCCGACCATGCCCAGCGCATCTACGACTACATCTCGCGCCTGTGGTTCATGCCCGCCACGCCCGTTCTCTCGAATGGCGGCGCCAAGCGCGGCCTGCCCATCTCCTGCTTCCTCAACGCCGTGCCCGATAATCTCGAAGGCATCGTGTCGATCTGGAACGAAAACGTTGCTCTTGCCTCGAACGGCGGCGGCATCGGCACCTACTGGGGCGGCGTCCGCTCGATCGGTGAAAAGGTCAAGGGCGCCGGTCAGACCTCCGGTATCATCCCCTTCATCCGCGTCATGGATTCGCTGACCCTCGCCATTTCGCAAGGTTCGCTTCGCCGCGGTTCGGCCGCCGTCTACATCGACGTCTTCCACCCTGAAATCGAAGAGTTCCTCGAAATCCGCAAGGCTTCGGGCGACTTCAATCGCAAATCGCTGAATCTCCACCACGGCATTGGCATCACCGACGAGTTCATGGAAGCCGTGCGCGACGGTACGCCGTTCGGCCTGCGTTCGCCCAAGAACGACGAAATCGTGCGCTTCATCGATGCCCGCTCGTTGTGGCAGAAGATCCTCGAGATCCGTCTGCAAACCGGCGAGCCCTATCTGATCTTCTCCGATACGGTCAACCGCGCTATGCCGGCGCACCAGCGCGAACTGGGCCTGAAGGTCCGTCAGTCGAACCTGTGCTCGGAAATCATGCTGCACACCGGCGTCGATCACCTCGGCAAGGACCGCACCGCCGTGTGCTGCCTGTCGTCGGTCAATGCCGAGACCTTCCTGGAATGGCGCGATCAGCCGGGCTTCATCGAAGACATCATGCGCTTCCTCGATAACGTGCTGGAAGATTTCATCCAGTGCGCGCCGGGTTCGATGGATAACGCCGTCTATTCCGCCATCCGTGAGCGTTCGGTCGGCCTCGGCCTGATGGGCTTCCATTCCTTCCTGCAATCGCAGAATGTGGCGTTTGAATCGGCCATGGCCAAATCGTGGAACATGCGCCTCTTCAAGCACCTGCGCCGCGAAGCCGACAAGGCCTCGGTCAAGCTGGCCGAAGAGCGTGGCCCTTGCGAGGATGCCGCCGAGCGTGGCGTCATGGAGCGCTTCTCGCACAAGCTGGCCATCGCCCCAACCGCTTCGATCTCGATCATCTGCGGCGGCACCTCTGCCGGCATCGAGCCGATCCCGGCCAATATCTATACCCACAAGACCCTGTCAGGCTCCTTCGCCGTCAAGAACCCGTATCTGGTCAAGCTGCTCGAAGACAAGGGCCAGAACACCACCGATATCTGGAACTCGATCGTCGAGCACGAAGGTTCGGTCCAGCACCTCGATTTCCTCGACGAAGGTGAAAAGGGCGTGTTCAAGACCGCGTTCGAACTCGACCAGCGCTGGGTTATCGAACTGGCTGCCGATCGCACGCCGGAAATCTGCCAGTCGCAGTCGCTGAACGTCTTCCTGCCCGGCGACGTCGATAAGTGGGATCTCCACATGCTGCACTGGACCGCCTGGGAACAGGGCGTGAAATCGCTCTATTACCTGCGCTCAAAGTCGGTGCAGCGCGCGGCCTTCGCCGGCTCGGAAGCGGTTGATCAGAATGCGATCGCCGCGGACATCATGAGCACGCCGAAGACGGACTATGAAGAGTGCCTCGCCTGTCAATAGGCTGAATTTTCTGATACTTTAAGAAATTAAGGTGGTGAGCTCAGGCTCTCCACCTTTTTTTTTGCGCCAAGCCCTATTAGGAAAATATCACCGCTGAAACGTCGACCAAATAACAAGGCGTAGTCTGCCTCGGCTACTTTTCAGTCGGCTTTACATTGACGATGGGCGTTGATGAATCCTTTTTCTGCATGTCACCGATGCGCAGGATAACCGGCCCCAGGATAACCAGGAACAGAACGGGCAGGAAGAAGACGATCATGGGGACGGTAAGCTGCGCCGGCAGGGCGGCGGCCTTCTTTTCGGCGGCGGACAGGCGCATCTCGCGGTTTTCCTTGGCCATGACGCGCAGGGCGGTGCCAAGTGGCGTGCCGTATTTTTCCGCCTGGATCATGGCGGTGCAGACCGCCTTGATGCCGGGGTGATTGGTGCGCTTGGCAAGGCCGTCATAGGCCTGGCGGCGTTCCGGCAAATAGGACAGTTCTGCAACCAGAAGCGAAAGTTCCTCCGCCAGTTCTATGGACGAAGGGCCCATTTCCGCAGCGACCTTTTGCAGGGCCGTTTCGATCGACATGCCGGCCTCAACCGAGATCAGCAGCAGGTCCAGCGAGTCCGGGAAGGCGGACATGATGGAAAGGCGCCGCTTGCTGGCCTTGTTTTTGATGTAGATGTTGGGGGCGTAATAGCCGGCCACAAAGGCGCCAACGGTGATCAGCATCTTGATCTGAAAAGAGTAATGCCCGACATCGACAATGAACATTTCAAACGCGGCGACGGCGCCCAGAACGAACGGCATGGCAAGGCGAAAGAAATAAAAGGTCGAGACCGGCTTAGGGCCGCGATAGCCTGCCATGGCCAGGTTATCGACCACCTTCGGATCTTCCAGCAGCTTTTTCAGGTTCAGCTTTTCGACGAGAGCGCGGTAAGGGCTGGTGTCGGTATGACGCAGGCCATGACTGCCGGCCGCCACACCTTGTCGCGACAGGCGGCGCAGTTCATCGCGGCGGGTGGCCACCGCCTTCATGCGCTTGTCGAGTTGCTCCCCCGACATCAGGCTCTGGCCAAGCGTGACGACCGTAAAGAAAACGAGCAACGCCACGCCACCGGCGATCAGGTTGCTGGGGTTCATGACAAAGGCGGCGAAATCCTGCATGTGCGGCCTTCCCTAGAACTTGAAGTTGATCATTTTGCGCATCATCATGATGCCGAAGAACATCCATAAAGCGCCGCCCAGCAGCATCAACTGACCACGCACATCCGTGAACATGATGGCGAGGTAAGTCGGTCGTGTGATCGAGATCATGGCGCCCACACCCGGAGGCAAAACGCCGATGATCGAGGCCGAGGCAATGGCTTCTGACGACAGCGCCTTGATCTTTTCACGCATCATCTTGCGGGCGCGCAGCACGGTCGACAAATTGCCCAGGGCTTCGGACAGGTTGCCACCTGTCTTGGCTTGAATCGCAATGACGATGGTGAAAAAGCGCAGTTCCGGTGCGGGCATGTGCTCGCTCATTTTTTCCAGCGCGCCATCCAGCGACATGCCGACGGCGACGTTTTCAATCAGCCGCTGGAACTCAGGACCGAGCGGTGCCGCGCATTCCTTGGCGACCAGTTTCAGGCCGTCATTGACCGGCAGGCCGGACTTGATACCGCGCACGATAATGTCCATGGCATTGGGAAATTCTTCGGTGAATTTTTTGATGCGACCGGCTGCCATAAAGCCCAGCACCCAACGCGGCAGGCCGTAGCAGCCGACCGCAGCAGCGCCCGCAGCAACGCCAAGGCGGCCAAGGAACGGCATCTGATTGAGTAACAGGAGGGGAATGACAAAGGCGACAGCGCCGACAATGCCGCTGTAGATCCAGAACTGCGTCGTGTTGGGCGTCAGACCGGCATGCAGCATGCGGGCGCGCAGGGTCAGACGCGCCTTGCGCTCACGCTTTTCAGCCTCTTTAAGCTGTTCGGTGATCTGCTTGCGGCGTTCTTCCGGTGTCTTGGCGGCATTCTTCTGACGTTTGGTGCGCGTATTGGTGCCAAGGCCAATGGTTTGTGTGCGCTTGGTGAGCGCGGCTGAGCCGCCGCCACTGCCGCCGCCGGTAAAGGCGAAGCCGAGGCTGGCGATGATCACAAAGCCCAGAAAGGCGATCAGGAGGGTCGTTAACATGTGAGCACGCTCCCGCTGGCGCTGCTTGAGCGCGATTGGGAGCCCGGAGCGCTTCGCGCGGTCGAGGGCTCAGGACGTTCTGGCTTATTCGCTGGCATCGAGGGCCTCCGCCAGTTCGCGCTCAAGGCCGTAATACTTGGCGCGGTCCCAGAAGCGCGGGCGACCAATGCCGGTGGAGCGGTGACGACCGATGATCTTGCCTTGCTTGTCTTCGCCTTCCATCTCGTAGATAAAGAGATCCTGGGTCACGATCACATCGCCTTCGAGGCCCAGCACTTCGGTGACGTGGGTGATGCGGCGCGAACCATCACGCAGGCGGGCGGCCTGAACGATGATGTCGATCGAACCAACGATCATTTCGCGGATGGTGCGCGACGGCAAACCGTAGCCCCCCATGGTGATCATCGATTCCAGACGCGACACGGCTTCGCGCGGCGAGTTGGCGTGGAGCGTGCCCATCGAGCCATCGTGGCCCGTGTTCATGGCCTGCAGCAGGTCGAAGGCTTCCGGTCCGCGGACTTCGCCGACGATGATACGTTCGGGGCGCATACGCAGACAGTTCTTGACCAGATCGCGCATGGTGATCGTGCCCTGGCCTTCAAGGTTGGGCGGGCGCGTTTCCAGGCGGACGACATGCGGCTGCTGAAGTTGCAGTTCGGCGGCGTCTTCACAGGTGATGACGCGCTCTGTCGGGTCGATAAAGGCCGTGAGGGTGTTGAGAAGGGTGGTCTTGCCGGAGCCCGTACCGCCCGAAATCAGGATATTACAGCGCGAGGCGCCGATAACGCCGAGCACACGCGCACCTTCGGGGCTGATGGAGCCGAACTCCACCAGGTTGCGCATGGTGAGCTTGTCTTTTTTAAACTTACGAATGGTGAGCGTAGGGCCATCGAGCGCCAGCGGGGGGGCGATAACGTTGACGCGCGAACCATCGGGTAAGCGGGCGTCGCAGACCGGTGAGCTTTCATCGACGCGGCGGCCGACCTGGCTGACGATGCGCTGGCAGATGTTCATAAGCTGCTGGTTATCGCGGAAGCGGACATTGGTGAGTTGCACCTTGCCGCCGACTTCGATGAAGACACGCGATGCGCCATTGACCATGATGTCGGCGATATCGTCGCGCGCCAGCAGGGGCTCCAGCGGGCCATAACCCAGCACATCGTTGATGATGTCCTGAACCAGGTTGTCCTGTTCGACCACCGACATCGATACGTTCTTGATCGCCACCAGTTCGGCAACGATATCGCGGATTTCTTCCGAAGCCGCCTTATGATCGAGCGAGGCCAACTGGCTCAGATCAATGGTGTTCAAAAGGGCGTTGAAGATCGCGGTCTTGGTGGCGTGATAATAGTCTGACTGTTCGCGGACGATCTCGGTGACCGCCTGCGCCTGGTTCATCTGCTCAAGGCCCTGGGCCAGCTTAGCCTTGGCGGCTGCGGGGGCTGCTGCAGCCTTGTTGCTGCCACCGACGCGCTTTTCCTGGCTGAGTTCGGGCAGGGCGGTGCGGAGGGTGCCGGTATTCTGGGCTGACGCCTTGCCGTCAAGGGTCTGAGGACGGGTGGCGATATCAGAATTCGCAGAAGCGGGTGGTGGTGCGCCGCCGCTTTTCTTGCTCAGGGCCTGTGCGCGCTCTTCGGCGCCACGGGCAGCGTCCTGAAATCCGGGCGCACTCATGCCCGCCGTCTGCGAACCGCCGGAAGCTGGGGCGGCCGCTGGGGGGGCGGGTTTGGAGCTTAAGCTCCGATTCTCTTGTGCCGTCGGACGTTTGCCAAACACGTTGTGTGTGCCTTACTTCTTGAACAGGTTGGCCAGGAACGATGAGGACTTCTTGGTCTTCGGTTCCGGGTTACGGCCAGAGATATGCGAGGTCAGTTGCACCAGGCTTTCGGCCACCTTGCTGGTGGGGCCGCATTCCGCGATCATCTGGCCGTTATTGGAGGCCTGACCGAAGAGTTTGGCGTCAAAGGGGATAAGGGCGGCGGGCTCAACACCAAGTGCTGCGGTGAAATCCTTGACCGGAATTTCCGGGCGGCCTGGCATATCCATCTGGTTCAGCACCAGTTTTGGCGCCGAGTCATTCGGACGGTACGGTTTGAGCAGGTCGATGATGTTCTTGGCGTTGCGCAAGGACGCAAGGTCAGGTGTCGCCACGATCACCACCACGTCGGCAGCGATCAGGTTTGACTTCAGCCACGGCGTCCAGACGTGTGGCAGGTCCATGACGATAAAAGGGGCGGCGGAGCGAATCTTGCGCGTCACCTCGTCATAGGTTTCCTGATCGGCGGTATAGTCCTGATCAAGCGCTGCCGGCGAGGAGAACAGCGACAGGCGCTCGGTGCACTTGGTCAGCATGCGGTCGAGCAGAACGCTGTCGAGGCGGTCGGGCTCGTTGAGTGCGTCGGCCATACCCTGCAGCGGGTCCTGGTTGAAATCGAGGCCAGCGGTGCCGAACGGCAGATCATAATCGACGATGACCGTGTTCGACTGCATGTGTTCGGACAGGTTATAGGCGAAGTTGTGCGCGATCGACGATGAGCCCGCGCCGCCGCGCGCGCCGACAAAGGCGATGGTGCGGCCAACAAACGGTGTTTCCGGATCGTTGAACAGGCCAGCAATCGTCTTGATCAGTTGCATCGGCTGGACCGGGCTGACCATATATTCGCTTACGCCCTGGCGAATCAATTCCCGATAAAGGGAAATGTCGTTATGCGCCCCGACCACGACCACCTTGGTATTGGCGTCGCAGACTTCGGCAAGTTGTCCAAGCTGGTCGAGCAGGTCGCGGCCATGGGCTTTGCTTTCGACAAAGATCAGTGACGGCGTCGGTTCATGGCGATAGGTTTCGATGGCTTCCATGATGCCGCCGCGCTTGACGAGGCACTGGGCGCGTGACATGCGGCGATCCAGCGCTGCCGTATCGCAAGCGGCCAGCGAGGTTTCATTATCCGGGAAGAAATGGATGGCGATGCGCGGAATCGAAATCGCGCCGATATCCTCATGACTGGCCATGGCGGCGTGAAGACCGAGATCCCTTTGAGCAAGATCGCGCGGTGTCGATTCGCGTTGTGGCGGTGGCGTGAACGCCTGGCGTTGCGCCGGCGCGTCGAAAGCATCGGGCTCGTCGAAATCATCAGCGAAAGGATCACGCGCAGGGGCATCCGCCGCATAAGGATTATCCAGGCTGGCGAAGTCGTCCTCGACAGCCATCTTGGCCTTGTAATCGACGAACTCGTCGTCCAGATCATCCAGGCTGTCGAACGGATCGTTATGTTTGGCGGGGTTTGCCATGGGTTGCCTTGTTTGCCAGTAATTTTAACAGAGCCGGTTTTACGGCAGGTAAGCGAATAGCGACCTATTTGATAGCGTTGGAGATTGATCCCTTGGCGCCATCATCGGTCGCTGAAGATGTCTTTTCACCCTTTTGGTACTTGGTGATAACGTCCGCCTTGCGTGTCGTATCGACGGCTGTCGCCGTCGCAGGATGGTCAAGATCACGTGGATCGGCGATCATGGCAGCCATGTTGGAATTGATCGCGCAGCCGAAGTTCTTATAGGGCTTGTTATCGCGCGTGGCAGTGATGTTTTCCCACGTCTCATTACAGGCATAGGTGCGCGCCCGGTAATAGACCGTGTTGATGGTGACGATATCAGCCGGTTGTTCCTGAAGACTGACCTGACTCAGAGTGTCGTCGCTGACGGCGCGATCAGAAAGATAACCACTGATCATGCGTCCGGTCGATATGGCACGCGGGTCGCTGCTGGTGACAATCTCGACATTGACCGGCTCGCCGTTGATCCAGTTGGCCTTGGCGGCCACCAGATCCAGCGCCGTGCGCTGGTTGGCGGACAGGCCATTTGGATTAATGCGCAGGCTGATCGACTTGGTCATCGACTGGGCCTGCAGCGGGAACTGCTCGGTGGCCAGGACAGGGTCATCAAGTTTGGCCACCTTCCCGCTACCCGTCGTGGCGCAGGCGTTTAAGGTGAGCGCGGCGATCATTGCCAGCGCCAAATGTGAAACCAGGGTGTGTGACGGATGTGCGGTCATGACTCGTCCTATTCAATCACATAGCCGATGGGTGCGGCGTAAGGTGCAGATGGTGATGAGGGCTCGGAAGCCGTATCGCCGGTCTTCTCCTTGATGACGCGGTTGAGATTACCCATGAAAACCGTGTTCATGTCGGACGCGATCTGCAGATTATCGGCCGGCGTCTGGAAGGCGTCAGGGTGCGCCGGATCAACGATGTAAGGCGTGACCATCACCACCATCTCGGTTTCATCCTGCAGGAAGTCACGCGAACGGAACAAAGCGCCCAAAACGGGCAGGGTGGTGAGCCCCGGCAGGCTGTCGATGGACTGCTTGTATTTTGATTGCAGCAGACCGGCGATCATCAGCGATGATCCGGACTGCATTTCCACGCTGGTCTCGGCGCGGCGTACGGTCAGGCCGGGGATGGTCAGAGAGCTGGTCATCTGCAGCGCGCCGACGTTGGTCAGTTCCGACACTTCGGTGGAAATCTTGAGATTGATGCGGCCACTCGACAGCACGACGGGTGTGAAGCCCAGGCCGACACCGAAGGGCTTGAATTCAATCGAAACGCGGCCCTGATCGTCCTGTCCGGACGGGACAGGGAATTCGCCACCCGCCAGGAACTTGGCTGATTCACCCGACACGGCGGTCAGGTTGGGCTCAGCCAGGGTGCGCGCCAGACCGACGCGCTCGAAGGCCTGAAGGCACGTCTTGTTCGATGTGCCATAGGAAGCGGTGCCGCTGTTGGTTATGGTATTGGTGCCTCCGGGCCCTGCGGCGGTGCCGGTGGTCGTGGTGTTTGTGCCGTCAAATTTGGCGGTTCCGGCCTGCGTATAACACGCACCCTTACTGCCCTGGAAAGCGCCATTGGTGCTGAACTGGCCACCATTGCCGTAGCTGTAGGATTGCGTACCATAGCTATAGGTAATGTCCGTAGACAGCCCCAATTGCTTGATCATTGAGCGGTTGACTTCGACGATGCGCACCTTGAGCATCACCTGATCCTTGCCGGCGATGCTGATGAGGTTGAGCACATTTTCTGGCTTATCAGCGAAGCTGGCCGCCAGACGGCCGATCTGCGCGGCTTCGCCGTCGTTGCGCGTCATGCCCGACAAGATGATATGGCCGTTCGCACTCTGCACGTCGATACGGCTATCAGGGAAGAGGCGATGAATAGTGTCGCTCAGTTCGTCCGTCGCCGCGTCAACACGAATCGACAGGTTGAGGATCTGGCGGCCCATGCCGTCGAAAAAGATGGCGTCGGATTGTCCGGGAGCGACGCCCAGCACAAAGATGCGGCGTGGCGTGCGCAAAACCGCATCGGCCACGACCGGATTGGAGACGAAGACATCCGCGGCATCCACCGGCAGGTCGATCACGGCAGACCGCCCCTTGGGCAGGTTCATGACCTGTGTCTTGACCGGCGCGTTTTGCGTATGAACAATAAGACCAGCGCCGCTGTAAGGCACAGGTTCTGCAGATGTCATGTCTGCGCCAAAGGCCGCAATGGCCAGGAGTGCGGCGCCGGATGCGCCCGCGAAACGCACGCGAAGGGAGGGAAGCTGTGATCTCATCGTGACACCATCACTTCTGTGGTCTGGCCGGGGCGGAAAACACGGACCGTCTGATCGCCCGCGCCAGTAGGGGCGGCGGAGACGGCGCCTGAGGGGCCACCAGCATCGGCATAGGAGCGCAGCATCAGCGACAGGGTGCCTGAGGCCTTGGCGAGTGTGACGATCTGGCCATCGGCGGGTGCGACTTCCAGTGTGGCCGTGGCGCCGATAACGCTTTGCTTGCCTTCTTCGGCGGCGACCTGCTGGTCGATGGCCAGCACGCGAATATTGCGCAGCACCGGCTGAACCGAGTCGACCGCCGGTCCGCCGTTGGCCGAGGGCCGCTGGTGGGTGACAAGGATGTCGACGCGGTCACCGGGCAGAATAAAGCCGCCAGCGGTATTATCGACACTCACCGGGACGGCGAGGGCGCGCATGCCAGGGCTTAACATGACAGCCATGAAGCCCCCCTCATCGGCGCGCACGATCTTGGCGTCGATGATAGGCTCGTTGGCGAGAATGTTTTCGCGCACAACTCCACCGACATAGGCTTCCTTGGTGGGCGAAGGGGCGACCTTGTCGGTCACGGCCTGTACGATGTCGTTTGTCTTCTTGGCGACGGCCTGTCCCTTGGGCGCGTCACCTTTGACCGCGGCGTCTTCAGTTCCCGCGGCGGGCGCACCGGCCGGCGTGGTCGCGGCAAGGACTGTGCCGCCTTCGACGATATAGGCAGGGTTGAGCGTGCTGACCGGCCAGTCCTGCCACATCAGGTCGGCATCAGCGATACGGGTGCCAGCGGGCAGATCGTGCGCGGCGACCAGAACTCGGGTTGTCGGCTGAGGCGGCGGCGCCTGAACCGATGCGGCGGCTTCATGTGAGCCCTTGCCGGCGATCATGCCCCGCACCAGAAAGGCCAGAATCAGCGCTGCGACAGCCGCAAGGCCGAAAACGGCATATCGTGACGTCTTCATCTACCCAAATTCCCCTGAATAACCTGGTCCGCGGCGCACATGACCGCTGACAAACCAAATCAGTTTGATCCTCTTGATTAGGGAATCTTCGCTTAAGGTTAGTTAACGTCGCGCTAAAGAAGCGTTTACGGGGGTTAAATTCGTCAGTTTCATCGGGATTGGGACGAAAGCTGCGCTAAACGCAGCTTTTTGTGCCGGGCGTATGATGATCAGGGTCTTAAGATTATCAGGAAATCGCTCTGCCAGATGGCGGTGATGCCGCCGGCGCAGATGGCGATTCCGTAGGGAATGTCGCCCTTGGGCTCAAAATGACGGCCGAGCCACGGCGGCATTTTCGGGCCATGAATGGAGAAAAACTGACGTATGGCCATGATGCTCAGCGTCAGGGCGCCACCGAAGAGTGCCGTGTAGAGGAAGAGCGCGACAAAGCCATCCCAGCCCAGCCAAAGAGCTGATGCCGCCAGCAGTTTGGCGTCGCCACCGCCCATAAAGCGCAGTGCGAAAAAAATCATGCCGAGGACGAGGCCAGCCAGACCCAAGCCTATGTGGATTCCCCAACCGGCGAGGCTGAGATGTGTTAACAACGCAACGGGCACGAAGGCAACCGCCAGCCCCAGGGTCAGGCGGTTCGGGATGGTCATGGTGGTCAGATCGGAAATGGCCGCCCAGAACAGGCAGAGCGGATAGATTTGCGCGAACAGCACGGCGATGGACACGGACGACAAGCCTCGATCATGATTAACGTGGAGCCGTTCGTAGCAGAGCGAAAGTTAAGGATGTGCTTATCTTAGCGAGCATTGCTTGGATTACATCACTTTATCAATTTCATCTGAAATGCGCTGGAACATAGCGGTGGTGCTATCACCAAAGGCAGAACAGGCTGTCACGATGGTGAGAAACATGATGGCAGCGATCAAGCCGTATTCAATGACGGTCGCGCCACTTTGGTCTTTCCAAAAGCGGTCAAGTCTCGCTAGGCTCAATCCTGATCGCCTGAACATGTTGATTTCCGCGAAGGTGGAATTTGAAAGAAGAACAGGCCGCAAGGTGCCCAAGAGTTTAGCGGGCAGCTTTGCGGCCTGTGTCAGTTTCAGTCGCTAAGGACCGTCATCTATATCTAGATCAGATGACTATTTTTTCAAGTTGGCTGCGTCCAGATCAGTTGCAACCCTGTTGAAGGTGCCGGTGAGGCTGGTGCTGACGGTGCCGAGGATCGAGATCAGGGCAACGGCGATCAGGGCGGCGATCAGGCCGTATTCAATAGCCGTGGCGCCGGATTCGTCGGAAGCGAATTGGTTGAAGAACTTGGTCATGTGATTTTCTCCTGGATGAATTAATAGTAAGCAAGTGAACCTTTTTCGCATCGGGTTACCGAGTAAACGGCTCATTTGCTCCCGAACACGAGGTAAATTTACAACCTCATGATTAAAACCAAGTAAACATCAAAATAAAAACGAAAATAATCTATAGTTAATCTTTTGTTACTATTAATTTCAGTTAACGTTAATTGTTTTTAATCGTGTTTATCGTTGTATTAAGGCGTATTTTTGTTATTAATATTGTGTTTAACAAATTTAAAGATTTGTTATTTACAGTCTTTCCTAACCGACCCCTCAGCACTGCGCTTTATAAAGTATGCAGGGCATGGCGCAGGCGTGACGTGATCCGGCTCTTTTGTGTGCCCTTTGCGCTCTATAAGGCGTGCTGCCGGCGTTGAGGGAAACTTGGATATGAGGCTTAGGATGAGCAAACACATGACTATGAAACTGATCAGCGTTCTGGCTTTCGCGCTTGCATCCCTGTCCGCCACATCGGCAATGGCCGCCCCGAGCATGGTGGTGGAAAAGAACCACTCGCAGCGCCTGGCGCTATCCGGATCTGCCGGCGCCGTGATCGTCGCCAACCCCGACATCGCCGATGTCACCATCATCGACTCGCGCACCGTCTACATAATGGGCAAGGGCTTTGGCAACAGTCAGGTTACCATCACCGATCGCAGCGGGCGCGTTCTGTTCGATGGCGAGATTGTCGTGACCGCCGGAAAGAAGGGGGCCATTACAGTCTATAAGGGCCTGAAACCCTCTTTGATGGTTTGCTCAAACGTCTGTATTTCTGAAGATGCGACGACCACCAATTCCGGCAACGGCACGCCGCCGATTGTTTTCAGCGCCGCGCCGGACACGTCTGGCGCGCCCGCTATTATGCAGGTTCAGTAAGGGCCTTATTATAAAGACCAGGTTCTTAGTCTGAATGACTGAGCCTTAACGGACTATTGACTTCAGTTGTATAGAGTGATCGCCAGCTTGGGAATAAGGGCGCGATATCACATGCTGGCAAGGTTGGCCGCTTTCAGAAAATGGAAAACCGATTCACGTGGCGCCGCTGCCCTGGAGTTCGCGCTTGTGGCCGGTCCACTGATCTTTATGATCTGTGCCTGTATCGAACTGGCCATGATCATCCTGTTGTCGGTTACGCTTGATAACGCGACTGATATGGCTTCGCGCCAAATTCGCACAGGTACGATTCCGGCGACGACCACGGTTGACGATTTCAAGGATCTTGTCTGCGCCAACATGGCGTTGATGAGCGGCAGATGTAAGTCCAGCCTGCGCATAGATGTGCGGAAATTTGATAGTTTTGCCCTGGTGGCAACGGCGCCGCCGCCCGTCGTTGACGGCAGATGGAGCTTTGGCGAGACGTGCGAGATAGGCGCGGGATCCCAGATTCAGATGGCGCGTGTCTATTATGAATGGCCGATGTTCACACCTCTGTTGCAAGAGGCTTTCACGAGCCTCAGCAACAAGGATATCATCATCACCTCGACCGTCATTTTCAGAAACGAGCCCTTCTGATGATCTCGCTTTCCAGACTTAAAAAGGTAATGACGCTCAAGGCCTTTGGCCGGACATTTATCCGCGACAGGGGCGGGGTGTCGACGATCGAATTTGCGTTTGTGGCCCCCATCCTCATCCTGGCCTATCTCGGCATGGCTGATCTGACCTTGGGCATGATGGCGTCACGCCGCACCTCACACCTGGCCGCGACGATCGGTGACCTGGCGGCGCAATCCGAAACCCTGACGACCGCCAATATTACTGACCTGTGGGCGATCGCCAACAGCATGATGCAGCCTTTTCCGACGCTTCCGGTTTCTACGGATGACAAGACATCGCTCAAACTTCGTATTACCTCGGTCACCATGACAGCTACCGGCCCTGTTGTCGGTTGTAGCAAGGCGTCAAATTGGATGCCTCTGACAAAAAATGATCAGGAAATCAAAAACATCACCACCGCGCAGATAGCCGTGGGCGAAAGTCTGATGGTCACAGATGTCGAATATACCTATGAATCGCCAATAAAACTGGACTTATACGCGTTCGTTAAGGACGGTTCGATCTTTAAAAATACCTTCTACCACCATCCACGCAATGGTGCCGCGGTGGTGTTTTCGCCCTGCTCACCCTAGTCCTCCACCACGGTCCTGATTAGCGACAATTTGGTCTCGGTCTCGATACGTTCGCACACCGGTTCGCTGTCGGCGACGATGCCCCCCCCCGCACACGCCCGCACATGCCAGCGCTGGTCATCGTCACGTTCGAGCGCCAGGGTGCGGATCAGCACGCTGGAGTCCATGGCGCCGTTGGCATCGATAAAGAATAGCGACCCGCAATAGGGACCGCGCGCCGCCTCCATCTCGTAAATCACCTTCATGGCCTGCACCTTGGGCGCGCCGGAAATAGACCCAGGCGGGAAGGTGGCGCACAGAACATCGGCCGCCGTTTTGCCGGGGCTTAGACGCGCCGTTACGGTCGAGACAAGATGATGGACATTAGGATAGGATTCGAGTGCATGCAGGGCGGTGACGCTGACGCTGCCGACCTCGGAGACGCGCGACAGATCATGGCGCATCAGATCAACGATCATCAGGTTTTCGGCGCGGTCTTTTTCGCTTAAGGTCAGCTCGGAGGCTAACACTGCGTCTTCATCCGGTGTCTTGCCGCGGGGACGGGTGCCCTTGATCGGCCGGGTCTCCAGATCGCCCGCGCTATCGAGGCGGATATAGCGCTCCGGGCTGTTCGACAGGATGCAGCGTTCGCCCAGGCTCAGAAAACCGCCGAAGGGCGCAGCGCCGGAGGCCTGCAGGGCTGACATCACCTGTCCGGGCGTGACGCCGGCTTTGAGCTTGCCGCTCCAGCCGCGTGCCAGATTGGCCTGGAACAGGTCGCCGGCGTGAATCTGCTGGATCAGCGTCGCCACCTTGTCCTCGTGTACCTCGTCGGGTGTTTCCAGTTGCAGCGGACCGTCGCTGAAAGGCCCGTTGGGCGCCTCGGCAATCGGCGTCACGGCATAGAGATCGGCGAGGGTATCGCGCGCAGCTTCGGCCTCGGCAGGCGTAGAGCCTCGACCGATAGCGCTTAGGGTGTGAGCGTGATGATCGAAGACCAGCACCGCCGGATAGCACAGAGCCACGAGTTCGGGCCACGGCTTGCGGCCTTCGATGCGGAAGGGCCGGCGCTTCATGCCTTCGAGACGCAGACCCAGCTCAAAAGATGCCATACCGACCAGTCCGCCGGTAAAAGGTGGCCAGTTTTCGTGATCTGGCGTGATCGCCGCGTCACTATCGGGCAGAAAGTCCGTCGCCTCGCGCAGAAAATCTGCCGTTTCGCGCGGATCGTCATAGGCGATCTGACCCTGCGCTATCGGTTGCGCCAGCAGGTAACTGTAACGTCCCAAAGGCCCACCATCGGACAGGAAGCCCGCCGCAAAAGCGTGCTCCAGCCAGCCTTGCAGGCGTGCGCCCACCGCCTCATAGGGCTGGGACTTGCGGGTGACATAACGCAGGGAGATAGCCGAAAACGGCAACATTCACAGCAACTTGATTCGATAGTGAAAGCTAAAAGGCTCAGAATGATATCAGGATATAGCCGGTGGCGACAAGCCCGCGTTGAGCAACGCCCGCCCGCATCGACCAATCCTATGGATGGAGGTCCATTGATCTGACTGGAGCGGTTTGCCTGACAGCAATCCGCTCCTTTTGTTTCATTAATATAGCTCAAGCGACGGACTAGGCGTCCCCCCTTGCCAAAGTCTGCGACTTTGGACTCACCTGAAGGGCGGCTCGTCGAAGGCCCTGAGCTTGCGGCTGTGCAGTTTAGAGCCGAAATCACGCAGGATGCTGACCGTCTCGATACCGATCTGGATATGCTCGGCAATCGCTCGCTCGTAAAACAGATTGGCCTGACCCGGCAGTTTCAGTTCGCCATGCAGTGGTTTGTCGGATACGCACAACAGCGTCCCGTAGGGTACGCGGAAGCGATAGCCTTGCGCCGCTAGGGTGGCTGATTCCATATCGATGGCGATGGCGCGCGATTGCGAAAAGCGCTTGGCAGATAAGGAATATTTCAGTTCCCAGTTACGGTCGTCGGTAGTGACCAAGGTGCCGGTGCGCAGACGTTTCTTGAGGTCCTCGCCGTCCTGATGGGTAATGCGCACGGCGGCTTGGTGGAAAGCCTGCTGCACTTCGGCGATCGGCGGAATAGGAATCTCGATTGGCAGGACATCATCCATCACATGATCGTCGCGCAGGTAGGCGTGGGCCAGCACATAGTCGCCGATGCTTTGCGACGCGCGCAATCCGCCGCAGTGCCCGATCATCAGCCAGGCGTGCGGCCGCATGACCGCCAGATGGTCGGTGATGTTCTTGGCGTTGGAGGGGCCGACGCCGATATTGACCAAGGATATGCCTTTGTGACCTTCCGCCATCAGGTGATAGGCCGGCATCTGGTGCTTGCGCCACGGCGAGGCGGCGATGATATCTTCCGGATTGACCGTTTCCTTGGTGATCGTGAAATTGCCGCAACAGGACAGCGCCGTATAGGGGCTGTCGGGCAGTTTCAGTTGTTCCAGCGCGTAAGCGACGAAGACATCGACATAACGGTTATAGTTGGTCAGCAGGATATAGCTTTGCGTATGCTCGGCGGGCGTGCCGGTATAGTGGCGCAGGCGAGCCAGCGAAAAATCGGTACG
The DNA here is from genome assembly GCF_000376105.1 of Asticcacaulis benevestitus DSM 16100 = ATCC BAA-896. GTDB lineage: Bacteria > Pseudomonadota > Alphaproteobacteria > Caulobacterales > Caulobacteraceae > Asticcacaulis > Asticcacaulis benevestitus. The sequence continues at coordinate 63,292 of NZ_AQWM01000007.1, read as the reverse complement.
CAGGCCATCGAAAAGCGCCAGCGGCCGGTGGCCCAGCGCGTCGATGAAGTCGATGCCGTCGGCCACTTCGTTGCCGATCAGGGCCAATTCGGTGGCCGGGAAATGCCTGGATAAGTCAATGGCGGAGACGCTGTTGAGATCGAGTCCGGCGCCATCAAGCACGTAAGGGTAGGGGATTTCCTGATCGGACAGCGACACCGAACATTCGGCGCCGTAATCGCGAATCAGCAGTTCGAGCTGTTCTTCGATATAGCTGCCGAAAACATCCGGTCGCGTGATCGAAGAGGAATAGGTGCCGGGCCGTGAGAAGCGGGCATAGGCGCGATTAACCTCCGGATGGCGGTTGTTGAGGATCAGCGCTTCGTCGTCTTCATCGAGCACACCTTTCCACACCACAGTCAGCTTGGGATAACAGTAGCGCCCAGCCTTACGTAGCGAACGCGACGGTTTTTCCTTCTGCTCCAGATAGGCGTGCAGATCGGCTTGCAGGGCGCTGACGGCATCGGCATAGATCGTGTGGAGCTGTGCGACGATAGCTGCCGCGGAAGGGGACGTCTTGTCCTTCTGCGCGGCCTTTTTCTTTTCTTTTTTCATGGCGTCTAAACTACCACATGGAATGTCAATTATCTATGACGGTGCCGATCGTCATCGGTCGCAAACCCAGTTCGCGCAGCAGATGGGCATCGGTGCCGCGCTGCGGATTGGGCGTGGTCAAGAGGGTGTCACCAATAAAGATTGAGTTTGCGCCGGCCATGAAACACAGCGCTTGTAGTTCCTCGCTCATCTCGTTGCGGCCGGCCGACAGGCGCACCATCGACTTCGGGCAGATGATCCGCGCCACGGCGATGGTGCGGACAAACTCCAAACCGGAAATGCCACCCTCAGCCCCCACCTTGTCACCCAAAGGCGTACCGGAAATGGCGACCAGGTTGTTGATAGGGATCGAATCCGGATGATGGGGCAGGGTGGCCAGTTGGTGCAGGAACGACGCCCGATCAGAACGCGCCTCGCCCATGCCCATAATGCCGCCGCAGCAGGTCTTCATGCCGACATCTGCCACGGCCTGCAGCGTATCGAGACGTTCCTGGTAGGTGCGGGTCGTCACCACGGACTCATAATATTCCGGCGACGTATCGAGATTGTGGTTGTAGTAATCGAGGCCGGCGTCTTTCAGCGACTGCGCCTGATCCGGTGTAATCATACCCAGTGTGGCGCAGGTCTCCAGCCCCATGGCTTTCAGGCCACCGATCATGGCGGCCAGGGCCGGCACGTCGCGGTCTTTCAGGTCGCGCCACGCCGCGCCCATGCAGAAACGTTGCGCGCCGCCCTCCTTCGCGGCCCTGGCTTCAGATAATACCTTTTCGACGGCCATCAGCTTGCCGGCTTTCAGGCCGGTGTCGAAATGCGCCGATTGCGAACAGTAGCCGCAATTTTCCGCGCAGCCACCCGTTTTCACAGAGAGCAATTGCGACAACTGCACTTCCGACGGATCGAAATGCTGGCGATGCACGCTGGCCGCCTGAAACACCAGCTCCATGAAGGGCAGGTCGAATAAGGCAGCGATCTCTGCGGTCGTCCAGTCGTGGCGCAGGGTAAAGGCGGGTGCGTTCATGGGGCAGGCTCCTTAGATATATGAGGGAGGTTTAGTCCAAACCTTGCTCCGGTCAAAGCAAAACCATATTTCCGCTTTCTTCGTGATATAGCGTCGCCGGCCAACCGGAGCTTTTCATGCACCTCAATCGACGTTTGTTTCTGGCCAGTCTGAGCGCCATGACCCTGGCCACGACCGTTCGTGCTGCCGAGGCCGGACGTATCGCCATGACGATGTCGGGTGATGGTTTCACCCTGCCCGTGCGCATCAAGGGACGCACCCTGATCGCCCTGTTTGATTGCGGCGCCACGCAAAGCGTCATCGATTCCGGCGTGGCGGCGGAGCTCGGTTTGCGTCCACGCAGCCGCATCGACGTCAATCTGGTCTATGCCGCCGGCCGCATGGCGGTGACCGCGCCGGTTCGCGTCACGCTGGGCGAAGCGGTCTTCACCCCCACCCTGGCACTGGGCCAGTTGCGTGCCAATGGCCGGCCGTTCGATGTGCTGCTCGGCTGCGATCTGCTGGAAGCCTTTCGGCTCGATCTCGATATCGCCACCGGCTATGCGCGTCTTTCGACAGATTATGCCGGTGATGTTCCAGACGGCATGTCGGCCATTCCACTGACCGCCTCATCGCATGGCCTCAGCGTTGATATCACCATCGAAGGCAAGCGGTTGCGCGCCCACGTCGATACCGGCAGCAATGACGCCCTGACGGTACGGCGCTCGTGGGCCGAAAAGCATGGCCTTCTGCGTGACCGACCGGTGTCGCAATGGATCAGTGCCGATCTTTCCGGCATCTACAAGATCGAGATGACCAGTATGCGCACGGTCTCTATCGGTGACTATGTGTTCGCCCATGTTCCCACTGGCATCGCAGAATTCCAGCAGGACAGCGATGCGGCCATTGGGGTCGAACTGTTGATGCGCTGTCATTCGGTGTGGAGCCTGGCAGCCTCGAAGCTATGCCTGTCGGCGACCGATGAAGCGCTTGCACGTCCGTTTGCCCGCGAACGCGCTGGCCTGGCCTACCTGCCCGATGCGCAAGGTCTTCGGGTGGTCTTTGTGGCGCCCGGCAGCCCGGCAGATCGCGCCGGCTGGAAAGCCAACGACATCATCACCGCGGTTGACGGCGGGCCTGCGGATGCCGCCGGTGACTGGAAACGCGATCCAGCGCGTCGCTCGGTGCGCCTGAGCACCGCCAGCGGCGAAACCCGTACTCTGGATCTGGCTGACTATTATTGATCATATAAAGATATCTTTATATCTTTATTGCCTTAATGCCTATCTAACGCTATAAGCGGTTACATATCTTACAAAACGGGACACCCCATCATGGCTGACTACATTGTCAAAGACATCTCGCTCGCGGCTTTTGGCCGCAAGGAAATCGACATCGCCGAAGGCGAAATGCCGGGCCTGATGGCCACGCGCGCCGAATTCGGCCCGACGCAAACGCTGAAAGGCGCGCGCATCGCCGGTTCGCTGCACATGACGATCCAGACCGCCGTGCTGATCGAAACTCTGCAAGCCCTGGGCGCCGAAGTGCGCTGGGCCTCTTGCAATATCTTCTCGACGCAGGACCACGCCGCCGCCGCTATCGCCGCCACCGGCACGCCCGTCTTCGCCACCAAGGGCGAAACTCTGGAAGAATACTGGGATTATGCCCACAAGATCTTCGAATGGCACGATGGCGGTTATCCGAATCTGATCCTCGATGACGGCGGCGACGCCACGCTGCTGTGCGTGCTTGGCCCGAAGGCTGAAAAAGACCTGTCGCTGCTCAGCAACCCGCAGAACGAAGAAGAAGAAGCGCTCTACAAGGTCATGAAGCGCTATATCGCCGAGAAGCCTGGCTTCTATTCGGCCATCGCCAAGGCGATCACCGGCGTTTCGGAAGAAACCACCACCGGCGTTCACCGTCTCTATGCCATGGCGCAAAAGGGCGAGCTGCCTTTCCCGGCCATCAATGTCAACGACTCGGTCACCAAGTCGAAGTTCGATAACCTCTATGGTTGCCGTGAATCTCTGGTCGACGCCATCCGCCGCGCCACCGACGTCATGCTGGCCGGCAAGGTCGCTGTTGTCCTCGGTTATGGCGATGTCGGCAAGGGTTCGGCTGCAAGCTTGCGTAACGGTGGCGCCCGCGTCATCGTCACCGAAGTCGATCCGATCTGCGCCCTGCAAGCCGCCATGGAAGGCTATGAAGTCCGCACCATGGAAGAGGTGGCCGCAAACGCCGACATCTTCGTCACCTGCACCGGCAACAAGGACGTGCTGCGCCTTGAGCATATGCGCGAGATGAAGCACAACGCCATTATCTGCAATATCGGTCACTTCGACTCGGAAATTCAGGTCGCTGCCCTGAAGAATTTCAAATGGGACGAAATCAAGCCGCAGGTCCACCATGTCGAATTCCCGGATGGCAAGAAGATCATCCTGCTTTCGGAAGGCCGTCTGGTCAATCTCGGCAACGCCACGGGCCACCCGTCCTTCGTGATGTCGGCCTCGTTCACCAACCAGACCCTTGCGCAGATCGAGCTTTGGACCAACGCTTCGAAGTACGAGAAGTCGGTCTATACCTTGCCGAAGCATCTCGATGAAAAGGTCGCGCTGCTGCACCTGGCCAAGCTTGGCGCCAAGCTGACCGTGCTTAATCAGGAACAGGCTGACTACATCGGCGTACCGGTCGACGGTCCTTACAAGCCGGATCACTATCGCTACTAAGGGGTTTGGGGCCTTTGGCCCCAAGTCTTCTCTCTTTCAATAAAAAAGCCTCGCCCTTTCGGGTGAGGCTTTTTTATTGAAGCAGTCAGGTTTGTGGGGTCACGGACCCCACGCCCCATTAGTTCTTCAGTTCCGACGGCACCTTGCCGCCATTTTCGGCCAGCTTCTGCATGACCTGCTTGTGCAGCCAGACATTCATAGCGCCCGAATGGCGAATATCGCCGGTAAAGCCCAGTTCTTCAGCCAGGGCCTGACGAACGCCAAGATCCGACTCCAGCCCGATCAGCTTCAACAGGTCGACGATCGACATGCGCCAGTTGAACTTCGGATCATGCTTGGCGTTTTCCTGATCGAGAATGGCCGCGACATCGACCTGCTCCATGACCGGCGCCGGCATCGGGTCCACCATGGTGGTGGCCGGTGCAATGGCTTCGGACGTATGGAGAGACTCTTCGGCCGGTATCGGTTGCCGTGGCGCCGGAACAATCTGGTCGCCGTGTTTGTGAAAGATGAAATCCTTGATTTGGCTAAAAATGCTCATAAGCTTTACTCCGTCGTGCCAAACCCCCTGCCTGTCTCTGTAGGCCAGTCGATTGTAAAAATGCGATAAGGGCTTTGCGTCAAACCTCAAGGGATTCGCGCAACCACGCCGCATAATCCGCGCTGGCCCAGGCCACCCGCACGGCGAGAATTTCCGGTACATCATAGCTGTGATGCTGCTTGACCAGCTTTTCCAGCATCGGCAGCTTTTCCAAGAGGGTCTTGGCGGTCAGCATGATCTCATTGGCCGTATCGATCCCGCCCTTCCAGCGGTAGGTCGAACGGATTTCATGGCTCTGCACGCAGGCGGCCAGTCGCGCCGTCACCAGCAGACCGGTCAGGCTCTGGGCTTCGGTTTCATTGGCGCAGGCAATCGAAACGGTAACAATATCGCTCATATCGTCAGCATACATCTATTGACCCATTTGCCAAAAGAACATAACATGAACAAATGAAAAAGACGCTTAAGGCTCGGCTGGCTATTCTTTCCGACGCGGCGAAATATGATGCGTCCTGCGCCTCATCAGGCACCAGCAAGCGCGACTCCTCGGCTTCCGGCGGCCTGGGATCGACCGAAGGCTCTGGCATCTGCCACGCCTATGCGCCCGATGGCCGCTGTAGCTCGCTGCTCAAGATTCTGATGACCAATTTCTGCATCTATGACTGCGCCTATTGCATCAACCGGTCGTCGTCCAATGTCGAGCGCGCGCGCTTTTCGCCGGAAGAAGTGGTGTGGCTGACGCTCGAATTTTACCGTCGCAACTACATCGAGGGGCTGTTCCTGTCGTCCGGAATTATCCAGGGTTCCGACTACACCATGGAGCAGATGGTGCGGATCGCCCGTGACCTGCGGCTCAAGCACAATTTTCGTGGCTATATCCACCTCAAGACCATTCCCGAAGCCTCGGCCAGACTGATCGAGGAAGCGGGTCTTTTCGCCGATCGTCTCTCGATCAATATCGAACTGCCGACGGATGCCGGGGTCGAGGCCTTCGCACCGCAAAAGCATCCGGCCAATATCCGTCGCTCCATGGGTGAACTGAAAGCGAAGATCGACGAGGCCAGCGAGCCAACCTTGCAGACCAAGCGCCGCAAGCGCTTTGTGCCGGCGGGCCAAACCACGCAGATGATCATCGGCGCCGATCAGGCCAGTGACGCCACTATCCTGGGCGCCAGCGCCGGTCTTTATGATCGTTACCGGATGCGGCGTGTCTATTATTCGGCCTTCTCGCCCATTCCCGATGCCTCGAAGGCCCTGCCGCTGATCAAACCGCCCCTGATGCGCGAACACCGCCTCTACCAGGCCGATTGGCTTTATCGGTTCTATAGTTTTGGAATTCATGAAATTACCGCCGCGCGCCCGGACGGGATGCTTGACCTGGCTGTCGATCCGAAACTGGCCTGGGCGCTGGAAAACCGCGCACGCTTTCCGGTCGATATCAATAAGGCCGACAAGGAGATGCTGTTGCGCGTGCCTGGCTTTGGCGTCAAGACGGTGACCGCCATTCTCAATACCCGCCGTTTCAAGCGTCTGGCGCTTGACGATCTGGCGCGATTGAAGGTGTCGATCAAGAAGGTGCAGGCCTTTATCGAGGCCGCCGGCTGGACGCCCGCCAAGCTGATCGATCGCGCTGATTTGCGCACTATGTTCCTACCCGAACCTGTGCAACTGAGCCTTTTATGAGAGTCGTTCTACGTGCCCGTGGTGACTTTGGCGAATGGCGTGACACCGCGCGCGGTCTGCTGGCGCAGGGCGTAGATCCGCGTGATATCGACTGGCTCAGCGAAGAAGCTGTTGGTCAGGAGTTGTTTCCGCCAGTGCCGGCGCCCAGATCCGCAGCCCATCGCGTCTCCGTGCCGAAGGACTTCCTGCCGCTGGCCGAAAGCCTGATCTGCCACAGCGATTTGGCGCGATTTGATCTCGCCTATCGTCTGCTGTGGCGGCTGCAAAGTGATAAAAACCTGCTGCTGATCAAGTCCGATCCGGACGTGGAGCGCGCTCATGCGCTCAATCGCTCGGTCCACCGCGACGGTCATAAGATGCACGCTTTCGTGCGCTTTAAGGAAGTACCGGCGCCAGGGCTGCGTCGCGCCTTTGTGGCCTGGTTCGAGCCGGATCACTGGATCGTGGCGCGCAATGCTGGCTTCTTCCAGCGCCGTTTCACCGATATGGACTGGATGATCGCCACGCCTAAAGGCTCGATCGTCTGGGATGGTGAAAGCGTGCGCTTCTGCGATGAACCGGCCGAGCAGCCCGATATCATGGACGACGCCGATGATTTATGGCGCACCTATTACGCCAATATCTTCAATCCGGCGCGGCTCAAGGTGAAGATGATGCAGACCGAGATGCCGAAGAAATACTGGAAAAATCTGCCGGAAGCCGTGCTGATTCCCGAACTGATCGTTGGCGCCGAACAGCGCGTGCGCGAGATGGCCGAACGCGCCGCCAGCAACAGCGCGCCCGTTTTTCATGCTCGGCTTCAGTCTCGCAAAACCTGAGCCGCCGACCTTATGGTTTTTTGAATTTCAACGTCATGCGATCCGATTCCCCGATGGCGTCATAGTGCGCGCGCTCGGCCTCGGTCAGGGTGCGGGCGTCATTCTTGCTCTGGCGCACAGGTGGAAGGGTCCAGACACCGAAGGGATGGTCGCGGGTATCCTTCGGATTGGCGTTGATCTCGGACTTGCCATCAAGCACGAAGCCAGCCTTTTGGGCGGCGGCGATCACGTAGGATTCCGGCACGTAGCCGGTGCCGGCCTTCGGGTCGGAGCCTTCAGGCGCGCGGTGTTGCTCCACCGCCAGGATGCCGCCGGGCTTCAAGGTGTCGAAGAAGATCTTCATATAGGTGTCGGTGGTAGCACCCTGCCTCGACCAGTTGTGGAAGGCGCGCGCCACCAGCAGGAAGTCGGCGGAATTTGCCGGCAGGTCGCTGCCGTCCGGCGTCAGGGTTTTGGTCGAAACCGTGCCGTAAACGGATGTATCGGCGACCTCTTTCCAGAAGTTCTCATCCTTGGGATTACGCAGGGCGGCGATGTAATGGCCGCCGGTCGCCTTGGCGTAAGGCGCGAGGATTTCGGTCCACCAGCCCTTGGCGCCGGGATCGACCTCGACGATTGTCATGCCCGGCTTGAGGCCCCAGAAGGTCAGGGCATCGACCGGATGGCGATAGGCGTCGCGGGCCTTATTGGCCTCGCTGCGCCAGGCGCCACCTACGGCAGCGGCAAGCGCCGGATCGGCGGCGAACGCGGGCAGGGCAGAGGTGAGGCTGAGGGCGGCGAATGCGGCGACAAGGGTACGGCGGCCGATATAGGGCGTGGGCATGATGTCCTCCTGTTTTGTGAATGGATATCAAATTCATCCAGGCTTGTCGCCTCACAATTGGTCAGAGATAGATGCTGTTGGTATTATCGACATAGGCCGTGATGGCGCATTCCATGTCGTAGATCAGTAACCGTGACATATCCTGCACCAGTTGAAAGGCGGCCGAAGCCGGCGCGTCGGGAAAGTGTTCGGCGTAGCGATCATGGATGAGTGTGCCAAGCGTGGTCATCAGCACGCTGTAGGAGGCTATATAGAGCTTGGGTGGCAGGCCCAGGCGATAGTGCGCCATGCCGACGCGTAAAACGGAGTCGTGATAGACGTCGTCAAAATTCGCGGCGGTGATCAGGGCCCAATGCTGCGACTGAAGGCGCTTGGCCCTGACGATGTGGTCGGCATCGGTGAAAAAGGCCCTGATCGCGTCATAGCCGGTGATGTGGGTATAAAACTGATCCATGGCCTCTGGCAGCAAGGCCATGATGAAGGCCTGATGGCTGGCGGCATGAGCGCGGCATCTGTCATCGATCTGGTACAAGGACAACTTGGTGGCGCGGTCCATGTCGGTGGCGGTGAGATGGCTCATGGGTTTGTACTCCTTACTGGTACGCGATAATCACAAACTTTATAAGGGTATAGGGGTTTAAGGGTTAACTAATCCCTGTTGCGGTTTGCCCTGAGGCTAAATATACCACTACATAGACACAGTCGTTTCAGTATCCGTCCGGAGATCGTTCATGGCCGAAAGCCCGCTTGAGATTGGTGGCGTCTGTCCGCCGAAATTTGCCGCCGTAAAGGACGCCTTCGCGGCCAATTTTAAAGAGGGCAAAGAACGCGGCGCGCGATTTTCGGCGGTGATCGAGGGTGAGGCGATGCTCGATATCTGGGCCGGTCAGGCCGACCGCGAAGGCGCCGTGCCGTTCAGCGATTCGACTCTGACGCCGGTGTTTTCGACCGGCAAGGCGGTGATGGCGGTGCTGATCGCGCGGCTGGTTGAGGCCGGCAAGCTCGATTACGAAACGCCGGTATCGCACTATTGGCCGGAGTTTGGCCAGAACGGTAAGGCCGGCATTACGGTCGGGCAACTGATCTCGCATCAGGGCGGTTTGCCGGGGTTCTCGCCGCCGCAGGACCCGATGATCTGGTTCGATGTTGAGGCCACCCTGAAAGCTCTGTGCGAGCAGGCGCCCTTGTGGACGCCGGGTGAGGGGTCGGGCTACCACCCCATCGCCGGCGGTTATCTGCTGGGCGAGGTTTTTCGTCGCGTTGATGGCCGCAGCATGGGCACGGCCCTGAGCGAAGATATCGCCGGCAAGTTCGGTCTCGATCTGATGATCGGTACGCCCGATGCGTATGCCCCGCGCATCGCGGTCATGCAGAAACCGACCACCGCGCCTGATCTTGGCACGCTCGATGCCATCAAACAGGCGGCCTTTCTCGATAAGGGCTCGGCCCCTGCCGGCAAGGGCTCCGCGGATTGGCGCCGTATGGAGATTCCATCGGCCAATACGCACGCCACGGCGCTCTCTCTGGCGCAGTTTATGGGTATCGTCGCCAGCGGCGGCTCGCTGCAGGGGCAGCGCATCCTGTCGGTCAGCACGCTGGGGCAGGCGACGCGCGAACGCGTCTATGGTCAGGATCGCGTCCTGCCGTTCAAGCTCTCCTGGGCGGCGGGCTTCCTGCGCAACACCGGCCTCAAGATCTATGGGCCGAATGACCGCGCCCTGGGTCATAGCGGCTGGGGCGGCTCGTGCGCCATGGCCGACCCGGAGAAGCGCCTGAGCGTCGGTTATGTGATGAACAAGCAGTCGGCCTATCTGATCGGCGATCCGCGTCCGGTCGGGCTGATCGACAAGCTGTATGGCTGTTTGTGATGAAGGCAAAACGTCCTTATAAGCTTCATACCAATCATGAGTTGAAGCTTATGCTGGCGGGAACCAAGCCTTTCGCGGCCTTTTCGTACCGTGCAGGCGAGGATGAAGCCTTTTATTTGGGCGACCAGCCTTTTCAAAGGCATGTAAAAAATGGCCAGTTAATGCGCTATGATTGGGTTTGTACCCAGCAAGGGGTGGAACTACACTTTGTCTTGTTCGCCCTGCCAGGAGAGGAGTGGCGGTTCAAGGCTTACGAGTTGATGCGGCGACTGTCTGAACAATGTGGTTGGGATGATACGCTGGAGCGCATGGAAGGCACCTTGCGCGGTTACACGGATGAGCAGAACGAATGGCACGTAGCCAATCGTGACCATTACGAACTCCATCGTAATTAAAGGCTAAATTGCAGCCACCTTGATCGCCTTCAACCGTCTCCACGCCCCAAACGCAAACACCATCGCGCCAGCCCAGATAAAGGCGAATGACACGCCGCGCAGCAGGGTGAACGGCTCGCCCTGGAACAGGCCGATGACCAGTGTGCTGGTCGGGCCAATAAACTGGATAAAGCCCATGGTCGAAAGCGGCAGCCTGCGCGCCACATAGGAAAAGAGCGCCAGCGGCAGCACGGTTATGGGGCCGGTCAGGATGAACCAGAAGGCCTGTGACGGCACAAAGAAGTGTCCTTGTCCGTGGGATTCAAACCATACCAGATAGATCAGCGCCGGCAGAAAGAGATAGGCGCATTCGACGAACAGGCCCGCCAGCGCCGGCACGACCAGTTGCTTGCGCAGGATGCCGTAGGAGCCAAAGGTCACCGCCAGGGTCAGGGCAATCCACGGCACATGGCCGATGGCGAACGCCTGGATAACAACGCCTGCGGCTGCCAGTGCGATGGAGCTCTTGCCCCAATTATCGAGGCGCTCTTTGAAGAGCACCGCGCCGGCCGCCATGTTCAATAGCGGGTTGAGATAATAGCCAAGCGAGGACTCGATGGTGTGGCCGTTGGTCACCGCCCAGACATAGACGCCCCAGTTGGTCGCTACCAGAATCGAGGTGATCAGCAACATGGTGCGCAGATGCGCTGAGGCAAAGGCCGCGAAGACATCGGGCCATTGCTTCGTCAGGAAGACGAGGCCGCCTGCCCACACCAGCGCCCATACCGAACGATGGGCGATGATCTCAAGCGCGCCACCGCCAAAGGCATGAATCGGCAGGTAGAACAGCGGCACGAAGCCCCAGATCAGGTAACAGAAGATGGCCAGGCTGATCGGGGAACTGAGCCGTGAGGTAAGCGTAGGCATGGACGTATATCCAGAAAAGAAAGTGCCAGAGGCACCTTTAAGTTCCTCAGAGCAAAACGAAAAAGCCGGCGGAACCATCTGGTTCCGCCGGCTTCAAACATCACGATTTGTGAAATTTAAGCGTCTACGGAAACGATAACACCGCGCTCGTCGAGCAGTTGTGCGATCTGCACGGCGTTGAGCGCCGCGCCTTTACGCAGGTTGTCCGAAGCGCACCAAAGGTTCAGGCCATAGGGTACGGTCGGGTCGTTACGGATGCGCGATACGTAGGTGTCGAACTCGCCGACCACTTCGATCGGCGTGATGTAGCCGCCGGGCTCGCGCTTGTCGACCACGGCGACGCCGGGGGCTTCACGCAGGATCTCGCGGGCTTCGCGCTCATCGAGCGGGCTCTCGAACTCGACATTGATCGATTCCGAGTGGCCGACGAACACCGGCACGCGCACGCAGGTGGCGGTGACCTCGATGGTCGGGTCCATGATCTTGTGGGTTTCCACGACCATCTTCCACTCTTCCTTGGTCGAGCCGTCTTCCATGAAGACGTCGATGTGCGGAATGACGTTGAAGGCGATCTGCTTGGTGAACTTCTTAGGGGTCTTGTCGCCCATGCCGTAGATGGCCTTGGTCTGATCCCACAGTTCGTCCATGCCCGCCTTGCCGGCGCCGGCCACCGACTGGTAGGTCGAAACGACGATACGCTTGATCTGCGCGGCATCGTGTAGCGGCTTCAGAACCGTCAGCATCTGGATGGTCGAGCAGTTCGGATTGGCGATGATGTTCTTCTTCTTGGCGTGCCAGACCGCATCCGGGTTCACTTCCGGAATGATCAGAGGCACGTCCGGATCCATGCGCCAGGCCGACGAATTGTCGATAACGATGGGGCCGAGCTTGCCGATCTTTTCCGACCAGGCCTTGGAGACGTCGCCACCGGCGCTCATCAGCACGATATCGACCTTTGTGAAGTCGAATGTTTCGAGGTCGAGGCATTTCAGGGTTTTTGTGCCAAAGGAAATCTCAATACCCACCGATTTACGCGAAGCGACCGCGTAAATATCTGTGACGGGGAAGTTCACTTCTTCAAGGATCGTCATCATTTCACGACCCACAGCGCCGGTGGCGCCGACTACGGCGACCCGATAACCCATACTACCACTCCTTTTTAAATGTGCGCTACCGCTCCGCTGCTTGAGCGCGCCGGGCGCCTGGGCGCTTCGCGCGGTCGGATACAGTGACCGGGAACACGCAGACAGTCTGCGCAGGGCGCAAATGAGCCCTTTTCAGGCGTTTTACAAGAACGAATTGCTAACCGGTGGGTTATTGGCGGCTAATGTGTTGGATTTGGGGGTATTTTTAGCGCCCAATCTTTAACGCCCTTTAGCGCCACGCCTGCAGGCCATGGCGGTTGGCGGAGCGCAACACGCCATCGAGCGCGCCAATCAGCGCTTCGGTGGTGAAGGGCTTGCTGAGATGACCGTCGCCGCCAGCTTCAAAGCCTTGATCGACATGTTCGGCACTTTCATTACCACTCAGAAAAAGGATGGGCGTGTAGCCGAGGTTGTGGCCGTCTTCCATCTGACGAATGGCCTTCACCGCCTTGATGCCCGACATCACCGGCATTTCCATATCCATGAGGACGGCGTCATATTCGTTGATTTGGTACGCTTCGACGGCTTCAACGCCATCGGCGGCGAAATCGACGTCGATACCGGTCGGTGCCAACATGAGATCGATCATCTTGCGCAGGGTCGAATTGTCTTCAACGCACAACAGTCTCACAACCTTATCCTCCACTTGGGCCGGTTCATGGGGTGATGAAACGTGGCCTGTAACATTCTTATACAATACGTGTCTTATCCAAACCTGAACAAGGACATTGCTTTTTTATACGGCTCATTTTGAGAAAAAGACGGGCCGCGAAGGATTTTCCTGCATAAACTATGCCCGTGATTCAGGACTTACGCATGAGCGGCAACAAAAACAGAGATGTGATCATTATCGGTGGCGGACCGGCGGGCCTGTCGTGCGCCATCTGGCTGAAAAAGTTAGGTTTGGCGCCTGTGCTCCTCGAAGCCTCCGATCGATTGGGCGGACTGCAAACGCGCAGCCCCTATGAGAATCTGTGGATTCCGGGGGTGCAGGGCCGCACCGGCCAGGAGGTCGCCGCCAGCCTTGCCGCCCATGCTGATGCTTTAAGCGTTGAAGTGCGCATCAATACGCCGGCACTTTGGGTGTCCGAAGATGGTCTGGCGATGCAGACGGACGCGGGCTTTCTGTTCGCGCCCTATCTCGTCCTGGCGACGGGCTCGACGCCGCGCGCCGGCCGATTTCGACCGGCCGCTAATGTCGCTATTGGGCCGGGCGCGGCGATGGAGGCGCTGGAGGTGAGGGGCCGCAAGGTCGCCATCCTTGGCGGCGGCGATAACGCCTTTGATCAGGCGCGGTTTGTGCGCGATCGCGGTGGCCAGGTGACGATTGTCTCTCGCAAGGCTCCGCGCGCGCAGAAGCTGTTGCAGAACATGATCACCGATGTGCGCGTTGTTATCGGCGATTACACGGCGGATCAGGTCGGCATGACGGTCAATGGCGAATCGTTCGATGCGTTTGGCGTCATGTATGGCTTCGAGGCGGTGGTGCCTGAGGGCTTGGACCTGCGACGGCTGGACGGCTATATAGATGTCGATCGCTTCGGCGCAACCAGCGTCCCTGGCGTCTATGCGTGCGGCGAGGTCACGAACTACTGGCATCCGTGCGTCACCACCGCGGCGGCGCATGGGGTGCAGGTGGCCAAACAGATATCGTTGATATTGGCGAGGTAGGGGGCAGCATTTTTTGCCGCAGTGCGAAAATGTCGCGCTGTTTGCGGTTTCGGGCTATGCTATCTATATTGCCGATACTGTCACAGCCGAAGATGCCCCATGCCTGATCAAGCCGCCCCTGCCACCTCTGCAAAAATCGCCTTCGGACAGGGCTTCCTGAAGGATTGCTGGTGGTTTGCCGCGCTCTCCGGAGATCTGGTGGCCGGTAAGCTGCAACGTTATGTTATCCTTGGCGAACCCGTCCTGCTGGCGCGCGATCTTGATGGCCACGCCTACGCTGTGCGCGATATCTGTCCGCACCGCGCCGCACCCTTATCCGCCGGCGAGATGGTCCGCGATGGCAAGGGCGGTGGCTGCGTCGTGCAGTGCTGCTATCATGGCTGGACCTTTGACACGCAGGGCACCTGCAAGAGCATCCCGTCACTGACCGCCGATCAGCCTATGGATGTCGAAAAAATCCGCGTGCGCAGCTACGCCATCCGCGAGCAACAGGGCATTGTCTGGATCTATATCACCGCCGATCCGCGCCGCCCCGCCGAGCCTGATCATGAGCCGCCTATTCTTCCCGGTGTGGTAGGTGGCAAACCTATTATCGTCGAGACTATGGATTTCGACAGCCATATCGACCACGCCGTCGTGGGCCTGATGGACCCGGCGCACGGTCCCTATGTGCATCAGCAGTGGTGGTGGCGCTCGGCCAAGAAGCAGCTTTCCAAGATCAAGCAGTTCGAGCCGCGCGAGTTCGGTTTCTCGATGGTGCGCCACAAGCCCTCATCCAACAGCCGGGCCTACAAGATCCTTGGGGGCGCGCCGGCCACCGAGATCACCTTCCGTCTGCCGGGCATCCGCTATGAGCATATCGAGATCGGCACGCAGCAGGTTCTGGGCCTGACCTGCCTGACGCCGATTGACGACAACAGGACGCGCATCACACAGATCTTCTGGTCGGATCACGGCCTCTTCCGCTTTATAGCGCCTTTGTTCCGCTTCGGCGCCAAGGCCTTCCTTAAACAGGACGGTAACATGGTCAATCTGCAGAATGAGGGCCTGAAATACGACAGGTCACTGATCTGGATCGATGACGCCGACACCCAGGCCAAATGGTATCAGCAGATCAAGCGCGAATGGATGCAGTCGCGCGCTGAAAAGCGCCCGTTCGTCAATCCGGTGAAGGCCACGACCTTAAAGTGGACGTCTTAACCGCCATTTGAGCTTTTAATGTCATGGTGCCGGTTCCTGCTGCCGGAGACCCGCTTTTGGCCCTCTCAAACCACTTATCCCAGATTCGTGACGCCGACTGGCTGAACGCCAGAAGCGCACGTCTCTACGCCCTGATCGCCTTCGTGCTGATCGGTATTCTGCCGATTGTCACGCGTCTGGTGACGGGGGATGGCTTGATCGACAGGTTCGGGGTGCCGTTCGGCGGCGATTATATCAGCTTCTACACCGCCTCCAAACTGGCCCTCGCGGGTCATGCCGCAGATGCGTGGCGGCCGGAGCTGCACAAGGCCGCGCAAGACACGGTCTTCGATCGTCAACTGAATGGCTATTGGGCTTTCTTCTATCCGCCGGCCTATTTGCTGGTCTGCCTGCCTCTGGCCCTTCTGACCTATGGCTGGTCAGTCGTGGTGGCCATGGCGACCACGACTCTGGCCGCTGTCAAGCTGCTGCACCTGTGGATGAAGCGCATGATGCCGGATATCACGGGCGTCTGGTTGCCTTTGATGGCCTTTCCGGGCCTGTGGATGAACATTGCCTGCGGGCAAAACGCCGCCCTGACTGCGGCCATTATGACGGGCGGTTGCCTGCTGTTGCAGCGCGCGCCGGTGCTCTCCGGACTGGTGTTCGGCCTGCTGGTGATCAAGCCGCAACTGGCCATCGCCATTCCGTTTGTTCTGGCGGCCGACGGGCGCTGGAAAACCTTTTTCGCTGCCGCTTTCAGCGCCGCTGCCCTGTCGCTGGCGGCCTTCTTCGTGGTGGGTCAGGAAGGCTATATGGCCTTTTTCGCCGATAGCCATCTGGCCCGCGAAACCCTGGACAAGGGCCTGGTCGAGACCTCGGCTATGCAAAGCGCTTTTGCAGGCCTGAAGCTCATCGGCCTTCCGAACGGGGTAGCCTATGCCGGCCATGCCCTTATTGCCCTGACGGGCCTGACGTGGTCGGTCTTTATCATACGCCGCTACCGGCCCGATGCGTTGTCTCTGGGCGCCTTGCTGGTGTCCGTCACCCTGCTTCTCAGCCCGTTCCTGGTGAATTACGATCTGATGCTGCTCGCGCTGCCGCTGGCCTGGCTGATCGTGCAAGGCGCGCACCAGCGGTTTCGGCCATGGGAAAAGATGGTGTGCGTCGGACTGTATTTACTGCCGGCGCTGGCGCGCGGCCTGACCGACATGACGCATATACCTGTCGGCGCGTTGATGGTGGGCGCGATGTTTATGCTCGTCCAGAGCCGGATAACAAAAACGGCGGACATAGAGATGCCCGCCGTTTTGAAACCTGCCATTTAGGTCAAGATCAGGCGCTTTTCAGCGCCAAAACAATCATATTGACCTGAATCGTCAGGTTCTTGCTCATGGCGTCAAGATCGAAGCCGCCGGTTTCATCGGTGGCCTGAAAGGCGCGGCGCATATTGGCGAAGCACAGGTCCTCAAGGATCAGCGAGGCGCAGTCGAGTTCGGCTTTTTGTGGCAATTCCGTGCGAGCCTGGGCCGCTTTTAGCGTATCGAGCAGGACGAAGCGGATCATGTCGCTCATGCGGGCCACGTCGTTGACGTTCGAAGCGCCCTGGCTCCATTTCATGACAAAGGCCGAGAGGATCAGGCGGGCATTGTTCTGGGCCACTTCGTAGCCGCGCAGGAGTTGTTTGTGCAGGCGGCACACCAGATCGAGCTTATCATCGTGGGCCTCGCGCATGGCGCTGACCACACGTACGTTCTCACTCTCGATCACCGTCAGGAAAATCTCGTTCTTGTCGGCGAAATTTGCGAACAGGGCGCCTGTTGAAAGACCTGCGCCGCGCGCGATGTCACGCAGGGTCGCCGCTTCAAAGCCGCGTTCGCGGAAAAGCTGGGTCGCCGAGTCAAGAATCTTGAGGCGATTACGTTCTTTAGATTTGGCGCGGCTGCCGAGCGGCACGGGTGCCTCCTCACGGTTCACGGGGGTGGCTAAAGTCTTGGGGAGTTCATACATACGCTTCTACTCGAAACACAAAAAGTTTACCTATAGGGAAGGGCTATCCGGCCTTGCTCCCTACTTAGTATACGGTTTGGCCTATTACAATGGACGCTAGTGTTATTTTATACGTTGTCATGAAGTACGCACAAACCAAGGCTTTTAACGATCGGCAATACGAGTTCCGTCGTGGCTTTCTATAAAAATCTCGACTTTTGGCTATAAAAAGGCGATAGAGCATCATGCGCGACATTCTGCTTCCCTTGGCCCTCGTGGCGATGTTTTCTGTGCTGGTCGTTCTGGGGATCGGCCTATTCAGCCTCGTGCGCGGCGGTACGTTTCGTGAAAACTGGTCCAACAAGCTGATGCGTCTGCGGGTGCTGTTGCAGGCCGTCGCTATTGTCCTGCTGCTCCTGACCGTCTGGGCGACACAGCATTCTTCTTAAAGCTGCTGTCCAAATGAGATTTGGCGAATCCGGCGCTGCCTGTTACTGAGGCCGCATGGTCAAGCTCAACAAAATCTATACCCGCACCGGTGACGACGGCACCACAGGTCTTGCCGACGGTTCGCGCCGCCTGAAAAATGATCCGCGTCTGGTCGTGATCGGTAGCGTGGACGAAACCAATGCTGCTATCGGACTGGTGCGGCTTTATAGCGCCGCCCGGCCTGACCTTGATGCCCTGCTGGCGCGGGTGCAAAACGACCTGTTCGATCTCGGCGCCGATCTCGCCACACCTTCGGATGATATCTCGTGGCCCCCCATCCGCATCAAAGCGCATCAGGTAACCGCGCTGGAAGAGGCGCTGGATGCTTATAATGAGCCGATCGCGCCTCTGACGTCGTTCATCCTGCCCGCCGGATCGCCTCTGAGTGCGCATCTCCACATGGCGCGCACCATCGCCCGCCGGGCAGAGCAGGATTGTGTCACGCTTTTAAAAGTTGAGGGTGAAGCGGTCGGGCCGGAGGTCGTCAAATACCTCAACCGTCTGTCCGACCTGTTGTTCGTGCTGGCGCGCCATGCTAACGATCAGGGGCGCGCCGATGTGCTATGGGTGCCATCTAAATAGCTTTTGAGGAAACGATGTCGAAAACCTTCACCGCCACGCTTTTTGCCTTTTCGTGTTTGACGCTTATCGGTTGTGACGGCCACAAGGCCGATGGCGGCAGTGCCAGACGTGATTTCGCGCCGGACCCGGCCAGCGCTTTCGACGCGTCGTTCGAAATCACCCCTGCCGCCCTGGCGCGCATGAAAGCACAGGGCACGAACCTGGTGCTCGACGTTTCCTATTATGGCTACCCGACCGAAGCCGCGCGGCCCAAGGCCAACCAGCTTCGCCAGATCGACCTGGGTCAGGAAAAGGTCGTCGCCAATCTTGCCACGCCGAAGGTGCATTTCCTCGGCAAGCTCGATAAGGCGGGGCTCAGCGATGTCACCAATGCAGAGGCCATGGTGCTGCTCGATGGCTATAGCGTCACCAAGGTCGGCGCCAAGGATGATCAGGTGACGTGCGGCTATTATCGCGCCCGCATCGATCAGGCGCAGGCCAAGGTGCCTGTCCTGAAATGCGACATTGCAAGGCCCTGATTATTTAGAAGCGGTCGCGGCTTCGGCAGGAGCATCAGCTTGCCTGACGGCGCGGGCATTGCTGGCCTTGCGTGCATCGTCGTGGAAATCGACCTTGACCGGTTCGCCCGGCCTGCGGCCGGTGATGGTCGAGATGGCGATCGGCGCATAGCATTTGCGATACTTCCATGAGAACCAGCCTTCGGCCGCTTCACACTTCTTGTTCGGGATGCTGTAAAGCCAGCTATAGGCCAGGATACTGGCGCTGATGAGGCCGAGCAGAAGCACGAACACATATTTGAGTTTGCCGATCTGGCTGGGCATGGGCGATCCGGAGCGTTTTGATAAGTGTAACTTGACGCGAACGTAAAGATGGGTGTACTCCTTTATGCGCCAAACGCGACATGAGGGCAATTGAAAATCACCACTTTCGATGGCGAAAGCGCCTGCAAAAGTCCCCGAAAGCGGCTTTGGGAGATTGACTTTGCGAACGCGGATCGTCACTTAGTCGCCAACCGATCACGCCGTTCCTGACGTTATTCAGGGCAGGCGGAAAAATTATTGCAGAGGTTAAATGCCATGAAGATTTTGGTCCCGGTGAAGCGGGTGCTGGATTACAACGTCAAGGTTCGCGTGAAAGCGGATCAGTCGGGTGTCGATCTGGCCAATGTCAAGATGTCGATGAACCCGTTCGATGAGATCGCGGTCGAGGAAGCCGTCCGCCTGAAGGAAAAGGGTATTGCCACCGAGATCGTGGCGGTGTCCATCGGGCCTGCGCAGGCCAAGGACACCATCATTACCGCACTGACGATCGGTGCCGATCGCGGCATCCTGATCCAGACCGATCAGGATATCGAGCCGCTGGCCGTCGCCAAGCTGCTGAAAGCTGTGGCCGAGGCTGAGCAACCCGACCTGATCATCATGGGCAAGCAGGCCATCGACGGCGATAACAACGCCACTGGCCAGATGCTCTCCACCCTGCTTGATTGGCCGCAAGCCACCTTCGCCTCGAAGGTTGTGGTCGAAAACGGCGAAGCGCACGTCACCCGCGAGGTCGACGGCGGTCTGCAAACCCTCGGTGTCAAGCTGCCGGCGGTCATCACCACCGATCTGCGCCTCAATGAGCCGCGCTATGCTTCGCTGCCCAACATCATGAAGGCCAAGAAGAAGCCGCTGGAGATCAAGGCGATCACCGACTACGCCGTCGATGTGGTGCCGCGTCTGAAAGTTTTGAAAGTGACCGAGCCGCCCAAGCGTACCGCCGGCATCAAGGTGGCCGACGCCGCCGAACTGGTCGCCAATCTCAAGTCCGCAGGAGTTCTGTAATATGGCCGTTCTCGTTATCGCCGATCACGACGGCGCCCACCTCCGCGACACCACCAACAAGACTCTGACCGCCGCCCTGCAACTGAGCACCGATGTCGATGTGCTGGTCTATGGCGACGGCGTGCAATCGATCGCCGATGCCGCTGCCAAACTGAGCGGCGTCCGCAAGGTGCTGCTCAGCCAGTCGGCCGACCTCAAGCAGGATATCGCCGAAGACGTTGCCGCCCTGGTGACCGGCCTCGCTGCGAACTATGACGTCGTCGCCATTCCGGCCTCGTCGGCAGGCAAGAACTTCGCCCCGCGTGTCGCCGCGCTCCTCGATGTGTCTCTGCTCAGCGATGTGATGGAAGTGGTCGACGCCAACACCTTCGTGCGCCCGATCTATGCCGGCAACGCGCTGGAAACCGTCCAGACTTCGGAAGCCAAGAAGGTCATGACCGTCCGCACCACCGCTTTCAAGGCGGCGGCGGAAGCGGAAGGCGGTTCAGCGACGGTCGAAACCGTCGCCGCGCCAGCTTCCAAGGCCGGCACGCGCTTTATCTCGGAAGAGAAGGTCGTCTCCGACCGTCCGGAACTGGGCGCGGCGAAGATTGTCGTCTCCGGTGGTCGTGCGCTCGGCTCGAAAGAAGAATTCGACGCCGTGATCGATCCGCTGGCCGATAAGCTCGGCGCGGCTGTTGGTGCCTCACGCGCCGCGGTTGATGCTGGTTACGCCCCCAATGACTATCAGGTTGGCCAGACCGGCAAGGTTGTGGCGCCGGCGCTCTATATCGCCGTCGGCATTTCCGGCGCGATCCAGCATCTGGCGGGCATGAAGGACTCAAAGGTGATCGTGGCCATCAACAAGGATCCGGAAGCGCCGATCTTTTCGGTCGCCGACTATGGTCTGGTGGCCGATTACAAAACCGCCGTGCCCGATCTGATGAAGGCGCTGGGTTAACTCTCTTTGTCCCTCCCCGACGTGTTCGGGGAGGGACAAGTTTGTGGCGCATCCCTTTTCCGTATTGCCTTGCGCCGGGCTGCGCACTATCTCCATATGAACGACAGATTCAGGTAAGGCGGACAGCATGACCATTAAAACCGTAGGCATTATCGGTGCCGGCCAGATGGGGGCGGGGATCGCCCAGGTTTGTGCGCAGGGCGGCTACGATGTCCTGCTCTATGATGCCTCCGCCGATGCCGTGAAGGCCGCGCTTGCCCGTACCGAAAAAGGGCTGAACCGTCTGGTCGAGAAGGAAGCCATCACGAGCGCTCAGGCCACCGACGCGCTTTCGAAGCTGATGCCCGCCGGCGCCATCTCGGACCTGAAGGACTGCGATCTCGTCATCGAGGCCGCCACCGAGCGCGAAGAGGTCAAGAACGCCATCTTCAAGGCGGTGTGCGAACACCTGAAGCCCGAAGCCCTGCTGGCATCGAACACCTCGTCGATCTCGATCACTCGCCTGGCCGCCGCCACCGACCGTCCCGGCAAGTTCATCGGCCTGCACTTCATGAATCCGGTGCCGATCATGAAGCTGGTTGAGATCATCCGCGGTATCGCTACCGATGCCGGCACCTACGAAATCGCCGTCGAGTTCGCTAAGAGCCTTGGCAAAATCACCGCCAATTCCGAAGACTTTCCGGCCTTTATCGTCAATCGCGTCCTGATTCCGATGATCAACGAGTCGATCTACACGCTCTATGAAGGCGTAGGTACGGTCGAGGCCATCGATACGGCGCTCAAGCTCGGCGCCAATCATCCAATGGGCCCGCTCGAACTGGCCGATTTTATCGGTCTCGATACCGTTCTCGCTGTCATGAACGTGCTTTATGACGGTCTGGCCGATTCGAAATACCGCCCGTGCCCGCTGCTGACCAAATATGTCGAGGCCGGCTGGCTCGGCCGCAAGACCGGGCGCGGCTTCTATGATTATCGCGGCGAAAAGCCGGTGCCGACGCGCTAGACATGAACACTCCGGGGCTCAGCTATCGCCAGCCTGAAATGCGCTGGATGATCATATCCGCCATCGCGGCCCTGTGCCTGCATGGCTTGTGCTGGTTTGTCACCCGCGTGTTGTGGGGCGATCCCAACGCCGTCGAGGAAACCCAGCGCCAGATGACCCTGGCCCTGACCTGGATGGTCTGTGTTCTGGTGATGTGGAAGATTTCGCTGCCGCCGTCGCGCCTGCATGCCACGCTCGGCGTGCTGATGTATGCCCTGTTTGTTGTCACGCTCGGCACGGCCGCCGCCCTGATCAAGCTGGTCTTCGTCGATGGCTATGGCTGGGGTGCTGAGCTGCTCAAAACCTTCTCCATGGTCGGCATCATGCTGTTCCTGACTCAGATGTCGCTGGCCGTGCCCTCGGCGATCCTGCTGCAAAGCCTGGCGCTGAAGCGCATGCCCCAAGCGCAATGAACGCGCGCATCAGGTCGCTCGATTACCTGCGCGGCCTGAGCATCCTCGGCATTCTGCTGGTCAACGCCATTACCTTCGCCCAGCCGTTCGATGTCTATGTGCTGCCGCGCCTGTCGCCGGTGCCGCTCAGCCATGACGATCTGATCGTCTGGTGGCTGACCGAGACCTTCTTCAAAGAGAAGTTCATCACCGGCTTCACCCTGCTGTTCGGGATCAGTCTCTATCTGGTCGGGCGCGACCGTGATTCTGCCCAACCTGCCTACCGCACCGCCTTGTTCCGCCGGCTGTCATGGCTTGTGGTGTTTGGTCTGATCCATGGTGCGCTGATCTGGCACGGCGATATCCTGCTCTCCTATGCCCTGACCGGCTTTGTCTTCTGGCGCTGGCAGGACGCTTCGGCGCGCAAGCTGCTGATCTGGGGCGGCCTGCTGTTTCTGGCAGGCGAGGCGCTGCTGCTCGGACCGAATATCTGGCATCAACTGGCCGGCGATGTGGCGACGGAAACGGCGGCTGATTTTGGCCCGCTGATCGCCCGGATGCGCGGCGGCTTCTTCGACTCGCTGGCGCAGAATGCCGAGGTGTGGGCGCAGGGCGAATTCGCCGAGATCCTGGGCTATATGCCGACGACCCTGGGCCTGATGATGGTGGGCCTTGGCCTGTTCAAGGCGGGCATTCTGAGCGGTGACGCCAGCACGCGGACCTATATGATCCTGATGACGGTTGCGGCCATCTGTCTGTGCCTGATCGGCTGGCAGTCTTATGTGATCATGAAGCAGGCTTTTCCGTTTCCGCAGATTTTCGGTCTTTATGCCGTGGCCAACAATCTCCTGTGCGTGCCGGTGGCGCTGGGCTATGCGAGCGCGCTGATCCTGCTGGGACGGATGCGGCTGGGCGCATGGCTGCTATATCCGCTGGCCTGCGCCGGGCGCATGGCCTTCACCAATTATCTGATGCAGTCGCTGATCATGACGGGGCTTTTCTACGGCGGGCGCGGCATTTTGGGATTCGGTGGCTGGTTCGGCGAGATGAACCACGCGGCGCTAGTGCCAATCGTGGTGGGCATCTGGATCGGCCAGCTTGTCGTCAGCACGGTCTGGATGTCGGTATTCCGCTATGGTCCGTTCGAGTGGGGCTGGCGGTGTTTGACCTATGGGCCCTGGATGAGGCTGGCGAAGTAGCTATTTTGCTTATGCCTTAGGTAATTTCAGAGCTGTACTCAGGTTTTTCGTGTCGACCTGCCAGTGCGGAATTACGAGCGTAATCAGCATCGCTTCTGCCTGCGATACTATAGCCACACCGAGCGTGAGCCAGAACAACCAGCCGGCTTCTCCGGTCAGGAACATCTGCGACAGAAGCGCCCACAGAAACAGGCAGAATATCTTCGACAAAAGGTGATGCGTTGAGGCTTCGCGGCGAAAGCGCAGATAGCTGATGAGGTGCGTCGTCAGTTCCATGGTGCCAAGCGTGGCCAGCATGATCCATGTCGTTTGCCACAGGGGCGGATAGAGCAGATGGACGCCAACGGCTACGCACAGCCAGAAGACGACATCGCAGCGGCTGTCCCACAGGCGCAGGGCAGGGGTGACACAGTCGAGACGTCGGGCGATCACACCATCAAAGATGTCGGAGATAACGCCCAGCGCCAGCAGCACCGTGCAGATAATGGGCGTAAGCGGCGGCTTTAACCCACAGAGAATGGCTATAACAGGGCCGGTCACCAGTCGAAACAGAACGAGGGCGAAAGGCACTTGCTGAGGACGGATCATGCCTACTCAGCCAGCAGCTTATCCAGCAAGGCCTGCACCTCCGGCGTGTCCCATTTCGTCTCGCCATCGAGGCGCGCCACCAAGCGGCCCTGCTTGTCGAGGATCAGGGTGCCGGGCATACCGGAAATCTTGTATTTCGACGGCGCCTGGAAATTCTGGTCGGCATAGACCTCCAGCGGTTGCTGCACGTCCATGAATGATTTCACGGCGGCGAAATCCTCAGCGCGATCGACGCTCAAAGGCAGCACCTTGACCGCCTTTCCGGCATAGAGGGTCTGCAGATGCGCCAGGGTCGGCATCTCGAAGCGGCACGGCGCGCACCAGGTGGCCCAGACGTTCAGCACCACGACCTGACCCTTGAAATCGGTCAGTTGCACCGGTTTCTGCTCGCGGTCGAGGAAGAAAATGTTTTCGATGGTCTGCGGCGTTTCATAGGTCACCAGCTTGGCCATGGCGCCTTTGGCGTAGACGGCCAGCGGCCCCCTGGCGGTCTCAACGGGGGCGAGACTTTGCGCGGCGGTCAGGGCGGCCAGAGGTGCGGCCTTGGGCGCCAGGAAACGCCAGCCGATCAGGCCAATGAGGGTCAGCACCACGACCGACACCACGATCACCACCGCCAGAGGCGGGCGACGTCTTTTGCGCACAATCGCCGTATCGCGCCATTTTTCTGTGTCCCCCGTCTTGGGTTCTGCGACCGGCTCGTCTATAGGCTTCACGACTGGCCCTGTGGCCGGTTGCCCTTGAATATCAGCTTGCGCCGGGGACTGCGGCTGCGGCTGGCCGTTCTCATTCAGTTTAGGTTCTGTCATGACCGATCAATCCGCCGAAAAAAGCCCAACCACAGGGACCCCGCAACAGGGGCAAAAAATGTGGGGCGGTCGTTTTACTGCCCGACCCGATGAGATTATGCAAGCCATCAATGTCTCCATCGATGTCGACAAACGCCTTTGGCAACAAGACCTTGCCGGATCGAAGGCGCACTGTGCCATGCTCGCCAAGCAAGGTATCATAAGTTCTGGCGACTCCCAAATCATCCTGAACGGGCTGGAAACCATCACGGCCGAGATCGAAGACGGCACTTTCCCTTTTCGCGCCGAATTTGAAGACATCCATATGAATGTCGAGGCCCGCCTGCGTGAGCTGGTCGGGCCGGTGTCGGGCCGCCTGCATACCGCCCGTTCGCGCAACGATCAGGTGGCGACCGACTTCCGGCTGTGGGTGCGCGATCAGGTCGATATCACCATCCAGCAGCTTTATGACCTGCAAGGTGCGCTGCTGAAGCGCGCGGAAGAGTATGCTGACGCCCTGATGCCGGGTTTCACGCACCTCCAGCCCGCCCAGCCGGTGACCTTCGGCCACCACCTGATGGCCTATGTCGAGATGTTTGGCCGTGACCGCTCGCGCTTCGTCGATGCCCGCGCCCGCATGAACGAAAATCCGCTCGGATCGGCGGCTCTGGCCGGTTCGCCCTTCCCGATCGACCGCCATGACACGGCAAAAACGCTCGGCTTTGATCGCCCTACCGGCAACAGCCTCGATGGCGTGTCCGATCGCGATTTCGCGCTGGAATCTTTAAGCCACGCCGCCATCTGCGCCGGTCACCTGTCGCGCCTGGCCGAGGAAATCGTCATATGGACGACGCCCTATTTCAACTTTATCCGCCTGAGTGATGCCTTCTCGACCGGCTCCTCCATCATGCCGCAGAAGCGCAACCCGGACGCCGCCGAACTGGTGCGCGCCAAGACCGGCCGCATCACCGGCTCGCTGATCGCGCTGTCCACGGTCATGAAAGGCCTGCCCTTGGCCTATTCCAAGGATATGCAGGAAGACAAGCCGCCGGTGTTCGAGGCCTTCGATGCGCTTGATCTCGCCATCCGCGCCATGACCGGCATGGTACTCGATCTTCAGGCCAACCGCGAGAGGATGGCCGCCGCCGCCGGCGCCGGTTTCTCGACCGCCACGGACCTCGCCGACTGGCTGGTGCGCAACCTTGGCATCCCCTTCCGCGACGCTCACCATATTACCGGCGCGGCGGTGAAGCTGGCCGAAACGCAGGGTGTGGATTTGGCGCAACTAAGCCTGTCCGATCTGCAAAATCTGGAAGCCAGGATCACAGATGATGTGTATAAGGTCTTAACCCCTGAGGCCAGTTGCGCCAGCCGTCAAAGCTACGGCGGCACTGCGCCGGATCAGGTTCGACTGCAAATCCAGCGCTGGAAGGATCTCCGTTCATGAGCCACCCTACAAAAACCCGCCTCGTGATGATCACCGCGCTCGGCGCCACCCTGATCGGCGCGTCGCTTCTTGGCGCCTGCGGCAAGCTGGGCGATCTGGAAACCGCGCCGCCGGTGATGAACAGCAAGGCTGAGGCCTCGTGGTCGGCCTCGAAAAACCCTGACGGCGGTATCACCCTGACCACCGATAGCTCAGCCTCGCGCGAAACTGAACGGGCCCTGCCGGATGCCGACGCCAAGAACAGCATGGCCAGTCCCTACACCGGCAACAAGAAGATGCAGGACGCCCCGCTCGAAGGCATGGGCAACAATACCGGCTTCAACAATCCGCCCGTTAAGTAAAAAGCCTTAGATGAACCATTTCGACTACCACGACGATGCTTTGAACTGCGAGCAGGTCTCCCTGACCGAGCTGGCCGATACGGTCGGCACGCCGCTCTATGTCTATTCGTCGGCCACGCTGGAACGCCATTATAACGTCTTCGCCGACGCGCTGTCATCGAAGCCGGGCTTGCGCAGTCCGCGTGATGAAGCGCCGCTCGTGGCCTACGCCATGAAGGCCAATTCCAATATGGGCGTTCTGGCCACTTTGGCGGCGCAGGGCTGCGGCGCCGATACGGTCAGCGAGGGCGAAATCCGCAAGGCGCTGAAAGCCGGCGTGCCGGCCAATCGCATCGTTTTTTCCGGCGTCGGCAAGACCGATGCGGAAATGGCCTTCGCGCTGAAAGACGGCATCTATCAGCTCAATGTCGAGTCGCGTCCGGAGCTTGAGCGTCTGGCGCGCGTGGCGGCCGAACTGAACATGGTCGCGCCGTTTGTTATCCGCATCAATCCGGGCGTGGGCGCTGGCGGTCACGAAAAGATCACCACGGGCGGCGCCAAGGATAAGTTCGGTATTTCGGCCGAAGAAGCGCTTTCGCTCTATGCCGGCGCGGCCGGTCATCCCAATCTCGCGCCCATGGGCATCGCCTGTCATATCGGCAGCCAGATCCTTGATCTGAAGCCGCTGCAGGAAGCCTTCACGAGGATGCGCGGCTGGGTCGAACAACTGCGCGCCAACGGCCTGAGCGTCGAGCGCCTCGATCTTGGCGGTGGCCTGGGCGTGCCCTATTTCAACCAGAAAGAACCGGCCACCATCGCCGATTACGCCGACATGACCGCGCTGGCCGTGGGCAATCTGGGGGTTCGCTATACCTTCGAGCCTGGCCGCCTGATCGCCGCCAATGCCGGCGTGCTGATCTCGCGTGTCATCCATGTCCATGAGCGCGAAGACAGCGGCCAGCAGTTCCTGGTGCTCGATGCGGCGATGAACGACCTGCTTCGTCCGGCGCTTTACGATGCCTTCCACGATATCCGCCCCGTCGCCCGTCCCGGTAACGAGACGGCCAAATATGATGTCGTAGGCCCGATCTGCGAAACCGGCGACACCTTCACGCGTGGCCGCGATATGCCGGTCATGAAGGCCGGCGATCTGGTCGCCTTCATGAGCGCCGGGGCCTATGGCGCGGTGATGGGAAGCGAATATAATTCGCGTCCGCTCGCCCCTGAGGTGTTGGTGCGTGACGCCGATTGGTCGATCGTGCGCCCTAGGCCGAGTTATGATGAGATGATGGCGCGTGAGCCGATACCGGCCTGGTTTACGCCGGCGCCGAAGGTGAAGACGGCTTAAAGCGAAAGAGTTTGGGGGAACTTATGTCGAGCAACAAATCACCATTGGCGCCACTCAATCGCGGGCTCTTCTTTACGAAGATGACGATGATCTGGGAGCGTCTGGTTCTGCCGTTTTTGTTCCCCTATGTGCTGCTGGTCCTGCTGATCGTTGTGGCCGGACAATGGGGGCTGTTCGCGCCTTTGCCGAGACTTGCGCATCTGGCGCTTCTGGGCGCCGGTCTCGTCCTCGCGGTGGTGGCGTCGGTGCGCGCTGCCTTGCGCTTCCGTATGCCGACTTTTACGGAGATCAACACGCGGCTGGCAGTCGATAACGCCCTGCGCCCGGAGCGCCTGCTGGCCATGCGCCATGAAAAGAGGCAGCCGCCTTTGAAAATCGGCAAGGCCAAGGCGGGCATTGCGGCGTCCGATCCGCTCGCCCTGCGCTATGTGGCGCTGGCCGCGGCCCTTCTCGGGTTTCTGATCCTGGGGCCGGTGCCGGTCGAGCGCCTGGCCAGCGGCTTTGCCCTGTTTGGCAACCTGCCGCAGACTTTCGCCAGCTTGAGTATGGCGGAGAAGTAAGCAAGAACCCCCACCACCACGCCTCAAGTGAGGCGCGGTTCCCCTCCCCAGTAAACTGGGGAGGTATAAGAAAATGGGAACCTTGTACCTAGAGCGAAGCGAAGATGGTGCTGGGGTTTCTTACTTTTAAAACCTAATCCATAACCCCGACATAGGGCAGGGCGCGGAAACGGCCGCCGTCATCCAGACCATAACCGACGAGATAGCGCGCCGGGGCTTCCCAGGCAGAGAAGTCCGCTTCCATGTCACGCGCCTTACCATCCTTCATAGGATCCGGCTTGCAGGCGAAAACCGCCGTCAGCACCTGGGACGCGCCGGCCTCGCGGGCGATTTCGCAGGCGATTTTCAACGAGGCGCCGGTATCGAGCACATCGTCCATGATCAGCACTTGCCGGCCCTCGACCGAGCGCTGCAAAGGCGCGCGGATCAGCATGGCGCCGCTTTCATGGTTGTCGGCGTAGGAGGAGAGCCACAGGGCATCAAAGGCGATGTCGCGGCCGGCGCGATTGAGTGCGCGGCTAAGATCGGCGGCGAACCAGATGCCGCCGGTAAGCAAGCAGATGCCAACACAATCGGGCTTGATGTAATCGCTCATCAGCTCGGCCAGCGCGGTGACGCGGCCCTGAACTTCCTCTTCGCTGAGCAGAACGGCGGGGAGCGTCATCGTTTACTCTCTACTGAAAACTGAAATTTAATGATGGGGAGCCGATTCAGCGGGAGCTGTATTGCGCAGCGGCGGGGCGGCATGGTTCGACACAGGTTCCGCGTGGTTCTCGGCCGGCGCGCCATGCGCATCGGCGGTGGGTGCCTGTTCGTGGGGGGGCTCAGGTGCGGTGGCGGCGGCTTCATGACCGGCATCCGCGGCCGCGGCGGCCTCACCGTGGCCGCCTTCACCATGATCCGTCGGCGTAACGCGAAGGTTTGGTCCGGCCTTCTTCATCTTCTTCATGGCGACGAGATCGAAATCCATCGCCAGCGATGCCGTCTTGTTCGTCGGATCGCTGACATCGAAGACCAGCGTCCGCGTGGCGTGCGGCTCGACCACCAGTCCGCCTGACGGCATCAGCACGGAATCAAACTGCTGGGTGGTGTCGTCATACAGCTTGACGCGCACCGGCGGCACCGGCACCGGCTTGTTGCTGGTGTTCTTGATCTGAGCCTTGACCGTAATGATGAAGCGGCCGGCCTTGACGCCGCGGTCGAACTCGGCAGCGCCGAAATCGAGATAGGTGCCGTTGGTCTTCATGCCGACCATGGCGTAGGCGCCGGCAACACTGGGGAAGGCCTGAACGATATTTACACGCAGGAAAAAACCGAGCGCCAGAATGACCACGAAGGCCGCGCCCATGCCACCCCAGATCATCGCTTGAGCGGTCAGGGCCTTGAGGCGTTTCTTGTCTTCGAGGATGGCGCGATATTTCAGCGGAAGCTTCTTGGCCTTGACCTTTTGCAGGTCTTCGACGCTTTCTTTTTTCTTCATATCGTTGAAGGAAAGATCGATCGGCTTTTCGGGAACCTCGGCGTGCCACGTTGTTTTGCAGGCCGCGCAGCGCACGGTGCGCCCCCTGGGCCCCAATTGAGCCTCAGACAGGGTGTATTTTGTCGCGCAATTAGGACAACTAAGGATCATGAGCAGCTTTAATCAGACCCAAAAACCGTGGGAACAAGGCGAATCAGTACATAAAACCCGTGTTAACCATCTTGGGGTTTTTTAACCTTTTAGCCGCAAAAGTCTTAACAACTGATCAAGCCCCACCACGAGAGAACAGCTTCGCCCGCGTATGAGTCCCCAGACCTCACGGACATCCGGCCAGACCAGGGCCACCGCCGATGAAGAGATCGTCGTGAGCTTTCACGACGTGTCGCTTGGCTATGACCTCGGCATGCCCAAGGCGCTGTCGCTTGGCGTCAATGACGATGACCTGATCCTGAAAAACCTGAACTTTCAACTGCCTGCCGGATCATTCCATTTCCTGACCGGGCCATCGGGTGCCGGCAAGACCTCGCTGCTGAAAATGATCTATCTGGCGCAGAAGCCGACCATCGGCACGATCGAGCTGTTCGGCGAGACCGTGCGGACCGGCGACCGTACCCAGACGGCCCAATTGCGCCGTCGCTTCGGCATCGTGTTTCAGGAATTCCGCCTTCTTGAGCATCTTAACGTTTTCGATAACGCCGCCCTGCCTTTGTTCGTGCATGGCGAAAGCTTCAAGAGCTATCGCGACGACGTTACCGAACTGCTCAACTGGGTGGGGTTGAAAAACCGTCTCGACGCTATGCCGCATGTGCTTTCCGGCGGAGAAAAGCAGCGCCTCGCCATTGCCCGCGCGGTGGTGACGCGCCCGACGCTTATTCTGGCCGATGAACCGACCGGCAATATCGACTACGCCATGGGCCTGCGCATCATGCGTCTGTTCATCGAACTGAACCGACTGGGCGCCACGGTGCTGATCGCCACGCACGATGAAGGTCTGGTGCGCGCTTCGGGGATGCCGGTGCTGGAGCTGGCCAATGGCGAACTGCACCGGCGCGACCTGACAAAGACCGACTTAACACGGAATGCGAAATGATCGGGCCGCTCGTCACACACCTGCGCGCCATGCGGGCCAATCGCTTGCTGCCGCAGCAGGATCAGCGCGAGATCGCCCTGCATTATGTCATCGGCGTGTTGTGCTTCCTCGCCTGCATGGCGGCGCTGGTCGTCATGGCCTCTGATCGCGCGGCGCACGGCTGGTCACGCGATATCCGCGCCGAGGTCACCGTGCAGGTGCGCCCTACCGGCCTGGAAAGCGGCTCAGTGGCGGCGGCCAAGGCGGCGGAGGTTCTGGCCGGCGTCAAGGGCGTGGGGCAGGTAACGGCGCTTGAACCGGAAAAAGCCAAGGAACTGATCAAGCCGTGGCTCGGTGACGCCATCATCGATGACCTGCCGATCCCCAACCTGGTCGAGGTGACGCTCGATCCGCGCCATCCGGCCACGCCGAAGGCTATGATGGAGGCGCTGGAGAACGCAGAAATCGACGCCAGCCTTGATGATCACTCGACCTGGCTCAAGGATATCGAGCAGAGCGCCATGATCATGCGCCTGATCGCGCTCAGTATTTTCCTCATCATCTTCTCGGCCACGGCGGCGGTGATCGGTTTCGCCACACGGGCGGGCCTGACGGCGCGCGCCAATATCGTCGAGGTGCTGTCGCTGTGCGGTGCCAGCGATATTTTCATCGCCGAACGCTTCCAGTGGCGCTTTGCACGCATGACATTCGAGTCCGGATTGCTCGGCGCCACCATCGCTTCGGGCGCCATGGCTATCATAAAAACCACTGGCTCATCACAAAGCTTCGCCATAGCTCTTCCCTTTTCATGGCTTGACCTGTTAATATTAATTCCATGTCCGTTTCTGGTGGCGCTAATTGGTGCGATCACGGCGCGGATGGTCACGTTGCGGCTTCTGGCCAATAACGTTTAGAGGGCCAAGATCTTGTCTAGAGGGAGGGTGGATCATTCTTAAGCACATGCGCACCCTGATCGCCCTGTTCGTGGTCCTGCTGCTGTGGACGGCGGGCCTGTTCGTCTTCGCCGACCGCGTCATTGATTCCACGCCCGCGCTCGAACCCGCCGAACCGGCGGACGCCATCGTCGTGCTGACGGGCGCCTCCGATGAGCGCCTCAAGCAGGGCATGAGCCTTTTGGAGCGCCGCAAGGGTGCGCGCATGTTCATTTCCGGCGTCAATCCCGAGGTCAAGCGCAGCGAATTGCGCAATGTCACCGAAGGCTCGAAGCGTCTCTATGAGTGTTGCGTCGATCTTGGCTATGAGGCCGAGAACACCGTGGGCAACGCCAAGGAGATCGCCGACTGGGCGCGCGGCCACGACTTCTACACCCTGATCGTGGTGACCTCCGACTATCACATGCCACGCTCGCTGCTGGAGCTTAAGGCCGACATGCCGGGCACCAAGCTGATCGCCTATCCGGTGACGACGCCCGATCTGGTGGCGCGCGGCTGGTGGAAATCACGCAAAGGCCAGCGCCTCATCGTGCTGGAATATTGCAAATATCTCGCCATCCTGGGCCGCGACGCCATTCTCAGCGTGTCGCGCAAATTCGGTGACAAGGGCAGCACGCCCGCGCCGAAGGCGGGTTCTGAAACAGAAGCGGCGCCTGATGCCCCGGTCGCCGCAGGTAAAACATCCTGATGACATCGCTTGTAACGCGGGTGCGCTCGCTGCTTTTTATCCTGTGGCTGTATGGCTCCATGGCTCTGATCGGTCTGGGCTTTTCGCCCCTTTTGCTGGTGTCGCAGGCGGCGTCCATGTGGGTGATCCGCCTTTGGGCGCATACGGTTCTGTTCGGTGCGCGCTGGATCGTCGGGATCAAGGTCGAGTTCCGCGGGCTTGAGCATCGCCCGGCCGGTGCGGCTCTGGTGGCCGGCAAGCATCTCAGTATGCTCGATACCATCGCGCCGTTCACCATCCTGCCGCATACCTGCTACGTGCTGAAGCAATCCCTGATATATATGCCGTTTCTCGGCTGGTACGCCGCGCGTACCCGCATGGTGCCGATCCGCCGCGAAGACGCAGCCAAGGCGCTCAAGGGCATGGTGACGCGTTGTCGCGATCGCCTGAAGGCCGGCCGTCAGATTGTGATCTTTCCCGAAGGCACGCGCGCCGAGGTGGGCCAGGATTCGGACTACAAGCCGGGTGTCGCGGCCCTCTACCGCGATCTCGACGTGCCGTGTCATCTGCTGGCCACGAACAGTGGCCAGTTCTGGCCGGCGCATGGCATTGATCGTAAGCCGGGCACGGTGGTGTTCGAATTCCTGCCACCTTTGCCAGCCGGACTGAAACGCGGTGAACTGATGAAGGAGATGAAGGCGCAGCTCGACGCCGCCTCAAACCTTCTGATCGAGCAAAACGCTAAAGTTTAATGCGCCTTGACCATCTGCGCGGTATCCGGGCAGCCGTCCCTGGTGCAGATGCCTGAGTCCGACCAGCTCATCAGCCGCACCACCATATCGCCAGGTTCGGTGCGCGGATCGGTGCTGAGCGACAGAACCTGACCGTCGATCGGCGCGGTGATGGTTGCGATGGCGTCGCCGAACGGATTGGCGACGACCGCGACCGTCTGGCCTTTTTTCACCTTGTCGCCCAGCTTGACCGCGACATGCGCCCAGCCGCCGCGCGGACTGTGGATATCGGTCACCACATTGCCGACGAAGGGCGCCGGATCGCTAAGATCCATCTGGCCGGTCAGCATCTTGTTGTCGATCATCAGGTTGCGGACGCCCCGCAAGGCGCGCGCCACCATGGCCGCGTCGAACGTCTCGGGCGCGCCCAGTTCATAGGTCACCGCCGGAATGCCAGCCGGATTGAGCATGTTCTCGACCGTGCCTTCGATGCCGGCGTCCATGCCGATAACGTCGGGACGCAGGGCGTCGGCCATCTTGCGCGCCGCGCTGGTCTGGGCGAAGACATAGCCCGGATAGGCGCCGCCGCGCGACTGGGTGTGCAGATCCACGGCGAAATCGGCATTGCCGATGAAAAGCTGTTTCCACAGACGACCGGCATAGCGCGATGACGGGCCACCGTTCTCAGTGTCGCCCGGCATGGTGCGGTTGAGATTATCGCCATTGGTGCCGATCTCGTCGGCCGTGAAGCCGCGCGTTGAATGCAACAGGCCGGGGGTGTTGAGGCCGGGAATGGCGACTAGGGTGCCCGAAAGTGTCTGCGGGTCGAGATCGTGCGCCAGCTTTTGCAGCACGGCGATGCCGTTCAGCTCATCGCCGTGGATACCCGCCGTGAGGAGCAGTTTCGGCCCTGGCTTCGCCCCCTTGACGACGATGACCGGCACAAACCAGCCCTGGCCGATCGAGGTGTCGGTGACGCGGAAATAGAGCCGCGTCAGGCCTGCTGGCAGATCGCTGACGTCCAACCGGTCGATCACCGCCGCGCCATCCATGCGGTCGCCGGTGTAAACAGTCTGGGCCGTGGCCGGATGCAGGCTGAAGGCAGCGATCAGGGCGGTTGCGGTAAGCAGGTGAGCAAGTTTCATGTGAGGTAACCCATGTCTGACAGGCGCGGTCAACACGTCATGAACGGTTAAACCTACGAGCGTCGATCAGTCTTAACCGGTTTCCCCGCGGCGGCAAGCGGCTTATTGCCCGCTCTCGAAGGCCTTGGTGATTTGATATTGTGCCAGGCGGATATCGAGTTCGGCGGCGCGATCGACCTTGCCATCATCATGCAGGCGCAGGTCGGTCAATTTGCGCTGGGCATCGTTATCATAGGCCGCCAGCAGTTGCAGCAGATCGGCCTTGGACATGTTTTGGGCCTGCACGAGTGCGTTCATGCGGATGATCTTGTCTTCCAGATCTGTCTGGGCCACGGCGGCAATGGCGGCCAGCCGGTACTTGTCGGTCTCAGACAGTTTGGAGAAATCGATATGCCGCGCCACCTCGCCGACGATCAGTTGCATATGTTGGGTGCCGACGAAGTGGCGAATAAGCTCTTCGGTGCCATCGATGCGGTAGACGGCGCGGACAAGGGCGATGCGCTCTTCCAGCAGAGGTTCGGCATCGATGGCGGGCGTAGCAGCATAGGCGGCAGCGGCCTCGGCGGTGGTGTTGCCGGGAGTTTTCATGGCCGCCACGACAGCCAGCGCCGTATCATGGTTGAAAGTTTCGCTGACCGGCACGGCGGGCGCCACGCCCTGACCGGCAGACAGACCATAGGTGATGCCGGA
Source organism: Asticcacaulis benevestitus DSM 16100 = ATCC BAA-896 (assembly GCF_000376105.1). Taxonomy (GTDB): domain Bacteria; phylum Pseudomonadota; class Alphaproteobacteria; order Caulobacterales; family Caulobacteraceae; genus Asticcacaulis; species Asticcacaulis benevestitus. The sequence goes on along the minus strand of NZ_AQWM01000007.1, from coordinate 27,704 downwards.
GATCGAAGAGGCCGGCGCGCCAAGATTGAGGATCGCCAGCATGCCTTTGCTTTTCGGTAGCTTCGTGACAAGGGCGGCGCCCGTATCGCCGGTGGCGGGCGTGGCGGAGGCCGCCAGAACCGGCGCGGCGGCCTGGGCCTGACCAACAACCGCCAGAAAGGCGTCATTCAGGGCTACGGATGTCGCGGAGGGCAGGGGCGCAGCCACCCGGTTATGCAGGGCGGCGCTATCCTTGAGATAGGCCTTGAGTTGCGAGGCCTGTTCTAACGTCAGAGGGCTTTGCGCCGAGGCGGAGGCGGCGCACAGAGCCAGCACACCCGCCAGCAGGTAAGTTCGAAAAGTCAGCAACACCCATATCCCCCAAAAGCTTGTTACTTCGCTGCTGCCTTAGCTGGCTTGTGATTCAGTAAAGGTCTTTATGATCTTGATCACCGCCTCGATCATATAGTTCTGCACTTGCGTGGCGGCTTCGTCCTGCCCCATGAACTTGCCGGCATTGTATTTGGCAGCTGCGATCGACGCATTGGCGGTGATAAGCTGCTGAATTTCTTCCGCGCTGAAGGCGGGCGCCTGAGCCATGGCGATATTGTCGATCAGGGTGTTTTGCGTATCGAGCAGAATACCGTCGGCGATCTTGTTGTAACGCGCGTCCTGTTCCGGCGTCAGGGTGGTCAGACCGGCGCGATCGATCACGATCAGGCGCGTGGCGATCTTGGTGTTGCTGATGACCTGGCGGACATTGCGCGATACGCCGTTCAGCTCCATCAACTGCTTGTAAAGCTCGACCTTTTCATGAAGTCTGGAGTTTTCGGCGGCATCATTGAGCTGGGCGACAGCAGAGGTCGCCACATCGCCGGCGGCGAGGGCATACTGGTTGGACGGATGAGCGTCAGCGATATCCTGCGCCATACACGGCGCAGCCAGGGCAGCCAGGCCACCCGTCAACATCATTGCCTTGAAAATCTGGCTGATCACGGCCCACCTCCGCTACATCACTGGTCACATCTTAAGGTTAACGCTATCCACAGGTCATGGCAATGGCGGAATCCAAATGGGATACGCTGAAAGGCAAAAGGGGCGGCAGTGTGTCTTCACCGCCGCCCCTTTTTTTGTTTTTAAACCAGTGTGCCGTGGCAGTGTTTGAACTTGTTGCCCGAGCCACAAGGACACAGACCATTGCGTGAGGTCTGTTCCCAGCCGGCCGGCAGGGCCTGCGGCGGCAGGGCGGCGCGCTGTTCCGACGTCAGATCGTCGGTCAGCTTGGCTGCACGCTCGTTGAGGCCGGTATTCGGATCGAGGTGGACTTCCTGGAACTGCCTCATTCTTAAAGAAGAATCGGGTTGTTGCGGCAGGGCCGGCGCCACCGGCACAGGCTCGATCTCTTCAGCCGGCTGTTCGAAGCGGATTTCCATGGTCATTAACCAGCGCGTGACCGAGTGACGCAGATTGGTCAGCAGGGTCTCGAACAGGGTGAAGGCCTCGGTCTTGTACTCGTTGAGCGGATCGCGCTGGCCGTAGCCGCGCAGGCCGATGACGGCGCGCAGGTGATCGAGGTGCATCAGGTGTTCGCGCCAGTGCATGTCGATCATCTGGAGCAGGAACTGCTTTTCCAGCGCCTTCATCTGGTCGTCGCCCAGGAGGCGCAGACGCTCGGCCATCTTCTCGTCGGCCAGCTTCTGGATGCGCTCTTCAAATTCCTCGTTGGCAATGCCTTCTTCGGCGGCCCAGTCTTCGAGCGGCAGGTCAAGTCCGGTCAGCGACAGGATCGCTTCCTTCAGTTCGGGAATTTCCCACTTTTCGGCATAGGCCTTGGGCGGCATGTGGCGTTCGACCAGATCGTGGATCGTGTCGGTGCGGAATTCGTTGATCAGTTCGGACAGATCGGTCGAATCCATGAATTCCTGACGCTGCTCGAAGACGGCCTTGCGCTGGTCGTTGACCACGTCGTCGTATTTGAGCAGGTTCTTGCGGATTTCGTAGTTGCGTTGCTCCACGCGCTTTTGCGCGGTGGCGATGGCGCCGTTGAGCAGCTTGTGGGTGATCGCTTCGCCTTCTTCGACGCCCAGGCTCTTCATCATGGCGTTGAGACGGTCGCCGGCGAAGATGCGCATCAGGTCGTCTTCGCACGACAGGAAGAACTTCGACTGACCGGGGTCGCCCTGACGGCCGGTACGGCCACGGAGCTGGTTGTCGATACGGCGGCTTTCGTGGCGCTCGGTGCCGAGCACGAACAGACCACCGGCGGCCAGGGATTGCTGCTTCAGGTCCTTGATATTGGCTTCGATCTCGGCGCGCTTGGCCAGAAGGGCGTCCTGCGTCACCTCGATGCCGGCGGCGTCCTGTTCGGCGATCCATTTCTGCACGCGCATGTCGACGTTACCGCCGAGTTGAATGTCGGTGCCGCGGCCGGCCATGTTGGTGGCGATGGTGACGGCGCCCGGCACGCCGGCGTCGGCGACGATCTCGGATTCCTGCTCGTGGAAACGTGCGTTCAGCACGCTGTGCGGGATGCCCTTGCCGGACTTGTAGACGATATCGTAGGCGTCGTCGCCGGCCTTGGCGATGTCCTTCTTGTCAGCATTGGCGAACGACGCGCGCAATTCGCGCGACTGCTCGACCTTGTAGCTGTAATTGTTGAGGAACTTCGACAGGTCGTCCGACTTCTCGATGGAGGCGGTGCCGACGAGGATCGGCTGGCCTTTGACGTAGCAGTAGGCGACCTGGGCGGCGATGGCGTTGAATTTTTCGGCCTCGGTGCGATAGACCTCATCGTCGTCATCGATCCGCTTGATCGGACGGTTGGTCGGGATCTCTAACACATCCATCTTGTAGATGTCGCCGAATTCCTGCGCTTCGGTTGCGGCCGTGCCGGTCATGCCCGACAGTTTGCCGTACATCCGAAAATAGTTCTGGATGGTGACCGAGGCGAGGGTCTGGTTTTCCGGCTGGATATCGACGCCTTCCTTGGCTTCGATAGCCTGGTGAAGACCTTCCGACAGGCGGCGGCCCGTCATCATGCGGCCGGTGAATTCATCGATCAGGATGATCTCGCCGTCCTTGACAATATAATCCTTGTTGAGCTGGTACAACGTATTAGCGCGCAGGGCCTGGTTGGAGTGGTGAACCAGCGAGATATTGACCGGATCGTAGAGACCGGCCGAATCTTCCGCCAGATGACCGCCGGCTTCCAGCATTTCTTCGAGACGCTCGGAGCCCGCTTCGGACAACAGCACCTGACGCTGTTTTTCGTCGAGTTCGAACGTATCCGGATCCTTGATCAGTTCCAGGGTGATAGCGTTGAGGATCTTGTACAGTTCTGAGCGATCTTCGGTCGGGCCGGAGATGATCAGCGGGGTGCGGGCTTCATCGATCAGGATCGAATCGACTTCGTCGACAATCGCAAAATTGTGGCCGCGCTGGACCATTTCCTGCGTCTGGTAGGCCAGGTTGTCGCGCAGATAATCAAAGCCGAATTCGTTGTTGGTGCCGTAGGTGACATCAGCATTATAGGCCTGCTTGCGCTGGCCCTGGCTCAGACCATTGACGATGACGCCGGTCGAGAGTCCCAGGAAACGGTAGACGCGGCCCATCCAGTCGGCGTCGCGCTTGGCGAGATAGTCGTTGACCGTGATCAGGTGGACGCCCTTGCCGGCCAGTGCGTTGAGATAGACCGGCGCGGTGGCGACGAGGGTCTTGCCTTCACCGGTGCGCATTTCAGCGATGCCGCCGTCATGCAGGATCATGCCGCCGACGAGTTGCACATCATAGTGGCGCTGACCGATAGCGCGCCAGGCGGCTTCGCGGGTGACGGCAAAGGCTTCATCGAGCAGCGAATCAAGCTTGGCGCCCTTGGACAGGCGATCGCGAAAAATCTGCGTCTGGCCGCGCAGTTCCTCATCGCTCATCGCCTTGTATTTGGGCTCCAGCGTGGTGATGCGGGCGGCCCGCGTCATCATGGACTTGACCTTGCGGTCATTGGAGGAGCCGAAGAGCATTTTGGCGATGGCCAGCATGAGAAACCTTAAATATAAAACCTTCACAGGCCCGGACATATATGCGCCGGATTAGCCTGCTGGATGTAGAGAGTTGTGTGAGCTGCGCGAAATCTACTTAATTGACGGGTTCGTAACCTGAAAGAAACGACTGTTACGTCAAATAGGCCTCGATCTGCGCTTTTCAAGCACGGGCACTGACTTAAGCGGCCCGTTAGTGTATGTCAATCTGGAGCCCGGCGGAGGGCCTAAGTTGGGGAAAGATTTATGAAGAAACGGTCCGGCCTTTCGCTTTTGGCGGTTATTCCGATGATCGCGGCGCTCTCTCTTACCCTTGCCGCCTGTAACAAGACCACAGTCAGCAACGAACGGCCGCCGGAACCGGGCGATGTCGCCGTGGCGCGCATCGACGGCGAAACCATCTGGACCTCGGATGTGCGCGCCGAAGCCATCGCACAAGGCCAGATCGGGCCGGGCGAACCGCTCGATATTACCTCCGACCTTTTTGCCCGTACCATGGAAGAGGTGATCGACCAGCGCCTGCTGGCCAAGGCCGCCATGGCCAAGGGGCTGGAAAAATCGACCACCGCGCAGCGCCGTTTGCGCGCCGCCCACGATCGCATTCTGGGTGATATGCTGGTGGAAAACAGCATCGACCGGGATATCGACGAAAAGACGGTCAAGGAACATTATGACGAGCAGGTGCAGCTTTCCAAGCAGTCCGAGGAAATCCGCACGCGCCTGATCCTGCTGAAGAGCAAGGCCGAAGCCGATGCCGCGCTCAAGGCCATTCAGGCCGGCGCTCTGTTCGAGGCCATGGCCATGGAGAAGTCCATCGACCAGACCACGCGCTTCAATGGCGGTGACATGGGGTATTTTACTACCGATATCATGCCCAAGGCCTATAAGGGCGTGCTGGCCACAGCCAAGGCCGGCGATACGGTCGGGCCGGTGCAGACCGATGGCGGCTGGGCGCTGCTGCGCGTTGAGGATCGCCGTCCCGAACAGGTGCCGACGCTTGAGGAAGAGCGTCCGATCATCATGCGTTACCTGATCTATAACCAGGTCGCCGGCATGCTCAATTCGCTGCGCAAGAAGGCCAAGGTTGAGTTCCTGATCGCCAAACCGACCGGCGGCGGCCAGCAGGAGCCGGACTCGGCGCCGGCGTCTGCCGAAGCCATGTCGGATGATGGCGCTTCGGCTTCAGCCGAGAGTTCAAGCGCGTCGGCAGTGCCGGCGAAGAAAAAGGTCGTGGCGCTTTCGCAGCCGCTCGGCAAGGCGACTGATGCGTCCACACGCCTGATCGCCGCCGATCCGCCCCTGCCGGCGGGCAAGAAATTCTTCCCGCCTGCCAGCGCTGGACATAAGGGTTAGGGCCGTCCGCCGCTGACACGGCGTTTTGAGCCTGATAAAGTGCCTAAAGTGTTTGGCGAAGCGGTGGGGGTCTGGTAAGGGGCAGGACTGTTTTTCCTTACTTCAGGAGCCGCGCCTGTGACCAAGCCGCCCGTGTCCAAAACTCCTTCCTCCCCCAAGATCACCACTCTGGCGGCGCAGGGGCTTGAGCGTGCGCTTGATCCTTTCACCAACGCGGTCAAACGCGCGGTCCAGACCGGCGCGGACGCCGTGGCCAACCTGACGCATACGGCCACCGAAGAGGCCCCCAAGGCCGCCGCACCCGGCAAGCCCGGTCTCGCCGTCTCGCCCCTGGCCGTGCCCTTTCCGCCCATGCCGCCGGTCGGCGGTGTCCAGCTTTCGACCGCGCAATCCGGTTTCTACAAGCACGACCGCAAGGATACGCTGCTGATGAAGTTCGTCGAGGGCACGACCTGCGCCGGCGTCTTCACACGCCACACCATCGGCTCCGCGCCGGTCGACTGGTGCAAGAAACAACTGGAAGCCAATGACGGCTGCGATGTCCGCGCCCTGATCTGCAATGCCGGCTGCGCCAACGCCTTCACCGGCAAGCCCGGCGCCGACGCCGCCCGCCGCACGGCCTCGGCGCTTTCCCGCCGCATCGATTGCCGCCAGCGCGACATCATGCTGGCCAGCACAGGCGTGATCGGGCAGGTGCTCGATGATTCCAAGATCGCGGCGCGCCTGTTCGATCTTGAAAAAGACCTGCGCGCCGATGCCTGGGCTGAGGCCGCCGCCACCATCATGACCACCGACACCTTCCCCAAGGGGGCCTCGGAAACGGCCGTCATCGATGGCGTCACCGTGCGTATCAACGGCATCGCCAAGGGCTCGGGCATGATCGCGCCCGACATGGCCACCATGCTGGCTTTCATTGCTACGGACGCCACTTTGTCTCCCGGCGTGCTGCAAAGCCTGTTGGCGCTCTACACTCGCACCACTTTTAATTCGGTGACGGTGGATGGCGATACCTCGACCAACGATACCTGCCTGCTGTTCGCTACCGGCGCGGCCGGCGCACCGAAAATCTCCCGTGCGGGTGACAAGCGCCTGGCCGATTTCAAGGCCAAGCTGGAAAAGGTCATGCACTCTCTGGCCACACAACTGATCCGTGACGGCGAGGGCGCGACCAAGTTCGTCAAGGTCAATGTGACCGGCGCGTCCTCACCGGCCTCGGCGCGCAAGATCGCCAAGTCGATCGCCGAAAGCCCGCTGGTGAAGACGGCGCTAGCCGGCGAAGACGCCAACTGGGGCCGGATCGTCATGGCCGTCGGCAAGACCGAAGAGCCGGTGGATCGTGACCGCATCGCCATCCGCTTCGGCGATCTGGTGGCGGCCGAGCATGGCGCCGTGTCGCTGAGCTACAACGAGGCTGCGATGAGTGCCTATATGAAGAACGCCGAGCTGGAAATCAGCGTCGATATCGGTGTCGGCCGCGCCATGGCGCATGTGTATACGTGCGACCTGACCCACGGGTATATCAGCATCAACGGCGACTACCGGTCGTAGGTGCATAACGGCCGCTTAAAGGCGGCCGTCTTGTTGCCCACTATTTCTCCAGATCGCTTGGATTGATATCGGAAAAGTTGACGCTCTGTGCAAACCAGCCTTTTGACGTCTTGAAAAAGACGAAGGTGAATTTGAACGGCATGTCGTCACTGTAAACAAGATATTTGCGGTAGACGAGCATGTCCGCCAACGCGTTCTGGTCCATGACGACCCACTTGACCGGCGTTCCGGCATACTTAACTGCCATGTCGGTCTGGCCAGCCAGATTTTGCAGTTCCAGTTTTTTGTCGGTCATGCGCGGCAGGAAGATCGTCACCATCGCCTCTTCCGTCTTGCCGGCATTCAAGCCGTTGAAAAAGGCGTCGACCTTGACGTCTATAGCCTTCTTGTCCGCTTCCGATACCTCGGCATGCGCCAGAGTGGGCATGGCGAACAGCATAGCCAGTGACAGAATAAACGCGCGCAGCATGATAAATCCCCCTGATATGGTGATGATCATGAACCCGTGACGGCTGCAAGGCAAGCGTGTTTATGATTTCGAAAGTGATGCGTCATATAAAGACAATGATTATCAAAGAGTTGCGTAAAGGGTGCGTGTATGATCCAGATTGTGGTGCTTCTTTATGTGGGCGATGGTGGCATTGAGGCGCTCAGGGCGCACGAGGCGGAAATGGTGCCGCTTATCTACCGCCATGGCGGGCAGATTGTCTCAGCCTCGCACCCTTCCGCACCGCGCCCCGGCGATCCGGACGAAATCCATATTCTCCAGTTTCCAGACATGCAGGCCTTTGACGACTTCAGAAACGATCCGGATTCGTTGTCGAAAATGGAACAGCGGCGGCACGCTATCCGCGATGCGCGCCTTTATGTCACCGATCAGTTCGTGACCTATCTCGACTGAGACTGTTTGCCTTGATGTGTTTTTTGTTTCAAAAGGGCTGAAACCGTCAGGAAAGCCTTTCATGAAAACCGTTCTCGTCGTTGCCGCCGCGCTTGTTGATTCAGATGGTCGTGTGCTGATCGCCCAGCGCCCCGAAGGCAAGCAACTGGCGGGTCTGTGGGAGTTTCCCGGCGGCAAGGTCGAGCCGGGAGAGACGCCGGAAATCGCCCTGATCCGCGAACTCGAAGAAGAGCTGGGCATCACGGTCAAACAGGCCTGTCTGGCGCCGTTTGTCTTCGCCTCGCATACCTACGAGACCTTCCACCTGCTGATGCCGCTGTATCTGATCCGCCGCTGGGAAGGCGAGCCGGAAGCCAAGGAGCACAAGGCGATCAAGTGGGTGCGCCCCAACGATATGGGCAACTACCCCATGCCGCCGGCCGACGATCCGCTGGTCGCCTGGCTGCGCGATTTTATCTGAGGCCGCGGGAGCGGTCGCGGGCCTCAATACCTGCTACAAACGCACAAGGCTCGCCCCAAGGATCTGGCCAAAACGGCAATGATCCGCTAGGTTTAATCGCTTGGGGGGACGTATGAAAACATCATCATTGATTGCAGGACTGGTGTGTGTTGCCGGGCTCGTTGTGGCCGGCGGCTTTGCTTTGTCTGGACGTCTACCTGTTGATACGCCCTTGGCCAAGCTATCGCCGGATGCGGTCGAGGCTAAGGCGTTTCTCACAGCGCTCTATGATCATTATACGGTCGACAGCGATTGGAGTCCGATGGGGGTGCGCGCTGCGGATTGGTTCGCCCCCTCCATGGTGGCGCTTATGCAGGAAGATGCGCGTCTGAACGAAGGGTATACTGGGGCTATCGAGGCCGACCCGATTTGTGATTGTCAGGATTATGGAAAGCTGACGGCAGACATAAAGGTTATCAACCTCACCCAGACGTCTGCACAGGCCCGTGTGGTCCTGAGCGATAGTGGGGTTACGCCGCCATCGACTCTCGCCTTGGTCTATGATCTGGTGAAGGTCAAAGGCGGCTGGCGCATTCACGATATCACTGGTTCACGTGGCGAAAGTCTGCGGCACAGACTTATCAAGTCTAATGCGGACATGAAGGCACAAGACGCTCAGTCTTCTTTGTAGGTTTCACCTGGATGGTCTGTGCAATGAGCTCTGCGCCAGCAAGTGCCAGTCTGTTCGAGCATCTTCTACTCATGCATTCGAAGACTTAAACACAAGCTCTTAGCGCTATTGTCGCACATAGATCATCGGATTTCATAGCTTCCCCTCTTTCACCCCCAAAGCATCAGCCAGGCGCATCTTGGCTGACCCCGGCCGTAGCGGTTTCTGCTGGCTGTCGTGAGCCTTCCAGCCGGACAGGGTGATGATCTCGAAGGTGGCCGATACGCGGCCCTCATCGTCGGCGAAGCGCTCGACATAGAGCGCGCAGGTCTTCTCGATAATAGCGCGGTTGAGGCCCTTGCGCGGGCGCTGGTGCAGCACATTGCTCTCGCCCATAGCGCGCAGGTCGGCCATCAGGCGCAGAGGATGCGCGTAGGAGACCGTTACGCGGTCCGAATCGACCACCGGCATGTTGAAGCCTGTGCGCTTCAAAAGATCGATCAGGTCGGGGCTTTCGGCATAGGGCGCGATGCGCGGGCCATAGCCGCCACGCGCCTCAAGCTCGGCCTCCATCAGGCACCCGCGCAGTTCCTTTAGCGTTTCGCCACCAAACAGCGTGCCGATAAACAAACCGTCTGGTCGCAGGGCGCGTCGCACCTGCACCAGAACGCCCGGCAGATCGTTGACAGTGTGCAGGCCCAGGCTGCTGACGATCAGGTTCAGGCTGTCATCGCCGAAGGGCAGGGCTTCCTCGTCCATGATCAGGCGGGCGGTGCCGCTCTGTTGTGCGCTCAGGCGCGGCGACAGTTCGCCCTCGATGAGGAAGCCTATCTTATCGGCTACCGGCGTACCGACGATGGCGCGCCCGAAGCTGCCGTCGCGTGCGCCCATGTCGAGCGCCACATCGAACTGGCGGTTGATGGCCGACAGCGTCTCGATGGTATCTTCAACCGCGCGGTCGCGTAAAAATTGTGCTTGCGCGAAACCGGCCGCCGCGCGATCAAGACGGGATGCCAGAAGGTTGCGGTCAAATAAACGGGGGGGAACGGACATATGGGGCACTCGGAATGCGACTGACCTCCCGTTTAGGCCAAATTCGTTCCGAGGTTAAGGCCTTTGTCGATGACCGGATGAGCCTGTCGCATGTGCGCGCTTCGCTGGGCCATATGCTCGATACCGTCTTTCCCCCGCACAGCTTCGATAACCATGAGGAGGCCGCGCCTCTGCCGCTGATGGGGGCCGGACTGGCGAGCGAAGGCTGGTCGCGTGTGCGTTTTCTCGATCACGACGGCTGCGCCATGTGCGCCCGTCCGTTTGAAGGCGGTCTGTTTCTTGGCGCCGATACGTTGTGCAGTTCGTGTTCCGACAAGCCCTTCCCTTTCTCACAGGCGCGTGCCGCCTGTATCTATGATGAGGCCGTCAGAGGGTTGATCCTAGGCTTCAAGAACGGCGACCGGCTTGACCTGGCCCCTATGCTGACGCGCTGGCTGGAACGCGCCGGCGCCGATGTCATTCTGGCGGCCGATATCGTTATGCCGGTGCCGCTGCATCCGCGTCGCCTGCTGCATCGTCGCTACAATCAGGCGGCCGAGCTGGCGCGGCCGGTAGCGCGGCGGCTGCAACGCACCTATCTCGGCGACGTGCTGAAACGCACACGCATGACCAATCAGCTTGGCAAGGGGGCGGAAGCGCGCTGGGAAAACGTCCGCGGCGCCTTTGCGCTCAGCCCGCGTGGCGTGGCGCAGATCAGGGATAAGCGCATCGTGCTGGTCGATGATGTTTTCACCACCGGCGCCACGCTCAGGGCCTGCACGGAAACCCTGCTGAAAAGGCGGCGCGGCACGTGTCGATGTCTGTGTACTGGCGCGGGCGGTTCTGTCTTCAACTCTTTAATTCTGCGCTGTTTGCCCTATATTAAAAAAAGTATTTTTCTTTCAGAGTAGAGTCCATGCCCCAGATCGATATCTATACCAAACCCTATTGTCCCTATTGCGAGCGCGCCAAGGCGTTGCTGGAAAAGAAGGGTGTCGAGTTCAACGAAATCATCGCCTCGCACGATCCCGCTTTACGGGCTGAAATGAACGAACGTTCGGGTCGCCTGACCTATCCACAGATCTTTATCGGCGACACCCATGTTGGCGGCTGTGATGACCTGATGGCGCTCGAGTCGCGCGGCGCACTTGATCCTTTGCTGGCGGCCTGATGTCGGCTGATATCCTCAACGTGGCGCTGATCCAGACGCGTACCCCGGCCCATCCGGCCGAGGCGCTGGAGCACGCGCGTCCGCTGCTGATGCAGGCCGCCAGCAATGGTGCGCAGTTCATCCTGCTGCCTGAATGCGCCAACCTAATGGAGGCGCGCAAGGAACAGAAGGCGCTGGTGGTCACCGGCGAGGATGAGGATGTCTTTATCCGAGGCGTGCGCGATCTGGCCAAACAGATGCGCGTTGAGATCCTGATCGGTTCGGCGATCGTGAAATCCGGCGTGGATGAGAGGGAGCACTCAAGCAGCGATAGCGGTAGTGCAATGCGAAATGTGAACCGCACGCTCCTCGTCAATACCCATGGTGATATCGTGGCGCGCTACGACAAGATCCATCTTTTCGATGCGGATACGCCCGACGGCAAGGTCTATCGCGAGAGTGCCTCGGTCAAACCGGGCGAGCAGGCGGTGGTGGCCACGACGCCGTGGGGAGGTCTGGGACTCAGCATCTGCTACGATGTTCGTTTCGCCCATCTTTACCGCACGCTGGCCAAGGCCGGCGCCAATATGATCGCCGTCCCCGCAGCCTTCACCGTGCCGACCGGCCGCGCCCATTGGGAAGTTTTGCTGCGCACCCGCGCCATCGAAACCGGCTGTTTCGTGCTGGCGCCGGCGCAGGGCGGATCACACGCCGATGGCCGTGTCACCTATGGTCATTCGCTCGTCGTCAATCCGTGGGGCGAGATCATCGCCCGGCTTGACCATGATCGTCCGGCGGTGCTGGAAGCGCAACTCGATTTCGGTGAGGTCGCCGCCGCACGTCAGGCCTTGCCATCGCTGCGCCACGACCGGGATTTTTCCGTATGATCCGTTATGCGTTGAAATGCATCGTTGAGCACGAGTTCGAGGCCTGGTTTTCATCGTCGAATGGTTTTGACGAACAGGTGGCGCAAGGCCTTGTCGAATGTCCGATGTGCGGTTCGAAGGCCGTGACCAAGGCGATCATGGCGCCGATGGTGCGCACCACCAAGGGCAAGGACGCGCCGGGCTCTCTGGCCGAAGCGCAACAGGCGGTGGCCGAGGCCCTGCATCGTCTGCGTCGCCATGTCGAGACCACGCATGATTATGTCGGTGACGGTTTTGCCGATGAGGCGCGTGACATCCATCAGGGCATGGCGCCCGACCGGCCGATCTATGGCGAAGCGACGCCGGACGAGGTGAGGGGGCTGGTCGAGGACGGTGTGCCGGTCGCGGCCCTGCCGGTTTTCAAGCCGAAGGTCGAAGAGGCTAAGGTGCAGCCGGTTGTGCCGGTCATTCCGCCGGCGATCGACAAGAAATTGAATTAAAAAAAAAGCCTCCGGTGCGAAACCGGAGGCTTTTTTTAATCTCAGGCCTCTTCCGAGGCGCTGGCGTCTTCCTTGCGCTTGCGTGGCGCGCGCTTGGGCTTGGCGGGCGCTTCTTCGGCAACAGAGGCCGCAGGTTCTGCGCTCACCGGCGTGGGACGGTGCAGGAAGGCCGGCAGTTGCGCGGCATCCGCCGAGGCGTTGCTGCGTTGCTTGCGTTCGCGCTTCTCTCTTACCGGTGCCGCATCAGCGGTAGGCTCAGGCGCTGACTCAACCTGCGTAGGACGCGGGGGGGCGCCGAGCGGCTGGGTCGAGGCGATAAAGGCCGGTGCGATATAGGCGTCTTCCGAAGGCGCCAAGCTGGCGGGTGCGCTAACAATCTGCTCCTGCTCGGCGAAGCGCTGCTGGCGGCGGCGCTCATAGCGTTCGCGGCGGGTCTCGCGGCGATTGCCGTTCTCATCGAACTGAGGATCGTTATCGCGCGGCGCATTATCTCTGGGCGCATTGTCACGCGGTTGATTGTTGTTGCGCGGCTCGAACGAGCGTTGTTCGTTTCTGGGTTCGTTATTCCGCGGCTCGCGGTTGTCACGATCCTTGAAATTGCGGTTGTTATCGCGATCACGATTGTTGCGGTTATCGCGATCACGGTTGTTGTTGCGATCGCGGTTGTTGCCGTTGTCGCGGTTCTCATAGCGCGGCTCGTCGAAGCTCGGCTGAGGATCTTCCGGACCGACGACGGTATTTTCATCGTCGTTGCCGTCGTTGTCCATCTCGTCATCGTAATCGTCGAAGCCGTTGGAAAACGGATCGCGCTGCACGAATTCCGACACCGGACGGGTCGGCTGCATCTGGCGGATCATGCGGAAATAGTGCTCGGCATGTTGCAGATGGTTTTCGGCCAGCACGCGGTCGCCGGACGAGTTCGCATCACGCGCCAATTGCTGGTACTTTTCGTAGATGGTCTGGGCGTTGCCGCGGACCTTCGTACCTTCCGGGCCATTCGATTCGTAGGCACGGTTGGGATTGTTCGAATTACCAGCGGGTTTGCGGTTGCTACGGCTGCGTTGCCGTTTCATGCCCCTGAAATCTTTCATGTGGTCTTATCGTCTCTCTTACGCTCCGCCTGTCGATGTGATGCAGGCGGCGATATGTGCTTAGAATTTCAAGGGACATCGTCAAAGCGGACCGGACGATAAGGAACCTTGCAATTGTCTTGGCTTTAAAGGATGCGCGGGGGTCATGCTTTTTTTGACCCGAAACCTCACGCTCTCACAGTCCCCTGGCGCGATAATGCCGCTTAAAGATTAAGTCGGGCGTGTTCACGAAGGGAGGAAGACAGGAATATGTCTAACCTCTCTGAAGCGTCATGCCAAGCGGAATTTTTGTGTCGGCTTTTGTCCGGTAACGACACGCGGCAGATTGGATAGGTCAAGATAGGTCGTCACGTCATCAAAACCCGCATTTTTCATAAGGTTTTCAACGTCGGTCGCCTGGTCGAAACCGATTTCGAGATAGGCCATGCCGCCCGGTTTGAGCAGGCGGAAAATCTCCGGCGCCAGCACTTCGTAGGCCTCAAGGCCGGTTTGACCACCATCAAGCGCCAGAATCGGGTCGTGATTCTTGACCTCCGGATCGAGCGTGGGGATGACATCGGAGCGGATATAGGGCGGATTGGAGGCCACGACATCGAAGGTTTCATCCTGCAGGCCTGAGCCCCACGAGGTGCGCAGAAAGGCGGTCTGACCTGTCAGGCCGAGATTGGCGGCATTGTCGCGCGCCACGGCCAGGGCATCCTCGCTGATGTCGGTGCCGAGCCCTTTTGCGGCCGGGCGCTCACTTAACACCGATAGCAGGATGGCGCCCGAGCCGGTGCCGAGGTCGGCAAGCTGGAAGCTGTCGCCGGGCAGGCTGCGTTTGAGGATCATGTCGACGATGACCTCGGTTTCCGGCCGCGGGATCAGCACATGTTCGGACAGATTCAACAGCAGTTTCCAGAAGCCCTTGCGGCCGAGGATGCGCGCCACCGGCATGCGCTTGATGCGCTTATCGAGATAGCCGTCAAGTGTCGCTTCCTGCTCTTGCGTCAACTCACGATACGGATCGGTGAGGATATCGGCGCGGGTGGCGCCGGTGGCGGCCTCCAGCAGTAGGCGGGCGTCGATGGCGGGGGAATCGATCGAGGCGGCTTTGAGGCGCTGCTGCGCGCCGGTCCAGGCTTTGACGAGTGTGGTCATGAAAATCTCTTATACCTCCCCGCTTGCCGGGGAGGGGGACCGCGCAAGAAAGGCGTGGTGGTGGGGTGTCTTGTTTACGGTTTTAAAACGCGGCCGTAACCGGATATTTCGCGACCACCATGTAGTTCACATCGGTATCCTCCGACAAGGCCCATTCCTGCGTCAGCGGGTTATAAGTGACGCCGACGGGCGGCTCAGGCACCAGATCGGTACCATCGAGGAAGGATGCGATCTCGCCAGGCATCAGGAACTTGTTCCAGTCGTGCGTGCCCTTGGGCACCCATTGCAGCACGTATTCGGCGCCGACAATGGCCAGGGCGTGCGCCTTGATCGTCCGGTTGAGTGTTGCCACGAACAGCAGACCACCTGGTTTTACCAGCGCGGCGCAGGTCTTGAGGAAGGCTTCCGGATCGCTGACGTGCTCGATCACCTCCATGGTCAGCACCACATCGTAAAGCGGCTCACCCGAAGCGGCCAGTTGCTCGACCGTCTGGTTGAGGTAACGAATATCGAGCCCGCCCTGAGTGGCGTGGGCCGACGCCGTGCCGATGTTCTTTTCCGAGGCGTCGAGGCCGGTAACGGTAAAGCCCATGCGGCGCATCGGCTCGCTCAGCAGTCCGCCGCCGCAGCCAACATCGAGCAGGCGCAAGCCCCCAAACGGTGCGCGCTCACGGAAACTGCGTTCGAAGTGCTCAAGGCAGGTCTCGCGGACGAACTTCACGCGGGTCGGGTTGAAGCGGTGCAAGGGCGCGAATTCCCCTTTGACGTCCCACCATTTGGCAGCCAGCGCGGAGAAACGTGAAACCTCGCCCTCGTCGATGCTGAAGCCGGCCGCAGAACCTGAATCCAAAATGTTTAGCGTTTCGGTCATTTTGACTGCCTATTTCTCATCTTTTGTCGCCGGAATCGGCCTTGCGGCACAGGGGCTTAACCGCTAATTAGGCCGCGCAATAAGTCAGGACAAGGATAGAACCCTGTCCGTCAGAAAGAAAGTGGCGAAATGACGCGGTTAGTGATGAAGTTCGGCGGCACCTCCATGGCCGACCTCGAACGCATCCGCAGGGCGGCAAGACTGGTGGCGGCCGAGGTTGACGCGGGTCATAAGGTGGCGGTGGTCGTGTCGGCCATGGCCGGCAAGACCAATGAACTGGTCGCCTGGACGGATGGCGCGGGCCAGCCCACGGGCAAGGCCGCCGAAGTCCATGCCGACAGCGACGACGAATACGATGTGGTCGTGGCTTCGGGTGAACAGGTGACCGCCGGCCTGCTGGCCATCACGCTGCGCAATCTCGGCTATCCGGCGCGGTCGATGATGGGTTGGCAGGTGCCGATCAAGACCTCGATGCTGCACGCCAAGGCGCGCATCGCCGATTTCCCGGCCGATAACCTGATCAACGCCATGGATTCCGGCCAGATCGTCGTCGTTCCCGGCTTTCAGGGTATCAGCGATGATGGCCGCATCACCACGCTTGGCCGCGGCGGTTCGGATACCTCCGCCGTCGCCGTAGCGATCGCCGCCCAGGCTACCCGCTGCGATATCTATACCGATGTCGATGGGGTCTACACTACCGACCCGCGCATCGAAGCCAAGGCCAAGCGCCTCGATAAGATATCCTTCGAGGAAATGCTGGAAATGGCGTCGCTCGGCGCCAAAGTGCTGCAGACGCGTTCGGTCGAGCTGGCCATGGCCTACCGCATGCCGGTACGCGTGCTCTCATCCTTCGTCGAACCCGGCGAAAACCTTAATCAAGGCACCCTGGTGTGCGACGAGGAAGAAATCGTGGAAAAACATATCGTTTCCGGCGTGGCCTACAGCCGTGATGAGGCCAAGATCACCCTTCTGGGCCTGCCCAACAAGATCGGCGTTTCGGCCGCCATCTTCGGTCGTCTGGCCGCCGCCAATATCAATGTCGACATGATCGTCCAGTCGGAAAAGCGCTCCGGTGATTACGCCAACCAGCTCTTTACCGTTGGTCGTCGTGATGCGCAGCGCGCCGCCGAGATCATGAACGAGGCCAAGGCCGATATCGGTTTTGACGACCTCAAGGTGGACGAGGGCGTGTCGAAGATTTCGATCGTCGGTGTTGGCATGCGTTCGCACACCGGCGTGGCGGAGACCATGTTCCGCGCCCTGTCGGAAAAGGGCATCAATATTCAGGTCATCTCGACCTCGGAAATCAAGATCTCGGTCCTGATCGACGAAGCCTACACCGAACTGGCCGTGCGGGCCTTGCACGCGGCTTATGGCCTCGACAAAATCGGCGCCTGATCGGAGGGGCGCTTTGGCGAACATATTCTTGTGTCAACACAACCCCGCTGCGTGGGCCGGCGGGGTTTTTCATGATTTAAAACAATGTGTGATGAGTTAAGTTACAATTAACCCGATACCGCTTATCTGTGCCCCGGTCTTTTCGCATAAGGCGTTTGGGGGATGGTTCATATGTACAATAATCTTCGCATGATCAGTAAGATCGTCGTACTTCTGATGTTGTTGGGGCTGGTCAGTCTCGGGGCCACCGTGTTCGCCACCTCCAGGATGCGCGTTATCAACGATCGTTACAGTGAGATTATCGCCAAGCCGGAAAAAGGCGTGGTCGCCATGGCGCGGGCCAACCGTCAGGTCAATATGATCACCAGTTCCCTCTATATGAAGGCCACGGCGGTGACCGAGACCGATAATGCTACTGCGGAATCCGATCGCGCCGCCGCCATAGCCAAGTTCGATACCTATCTCGATGCCGCCGTATCGACCCTGCCGGATGAGGCGGCGGAACTGACAGGCATAAAAGCCGCGCTGCATGCCGCGCTGGAGGGGGCTTGCGCCGCGACCATCCAAGAGGCGGCCTCGCTTGATCCTGCTGCCAATGCACAGGCCGCCGCGTCCATGAACACAAGCTGTAACCCCGAGTTGAAGGCCATCTCAGCCCGCGTCACAAGGGTGGTTGACGATACGGTCCTTCATCTGGACGCTATCAGCGACAAGACATCGAAGGACACCGCCGAAATCATCATCGTGACCTATGCTGTCGTTTTGACAGGCTTGGCGCTTGTGCTTGGCCTCGCGGTCTGGCTGACCCGCTCAGGGATTGTGGCCCCGATCCGCGCCCTGACGGACACCATGCAGAGCCTGACTCACGGACAGCTCGATACGCAGGTTGCAGGACAGAGCCGCCGTGATGAACTGGGCGCGATGGCCGTCGCGGTCGAGGTCTTCCGCAAGGGGTTGATCGAAGCTGAAGAGATGCGCGAAGCGACTCGCAACGGAGAGCAGGCCGCCGCCGCGCGTATGAAGCGCGAACTTGAGGCCTTTAACCGCTTCCAGGGTCGCATGGGGGCCTTGGCCGATGCCTTCGTTCGTTCGTCGGCTGAGGTTTCCGATGCTGCACAGAGCCTGGCCGCCACGGCCGAGGAAACCTCGCGGCAGGCGGGCGTCGTTTCGGGCGCCGCCGAAGAGGCGGCTATCAATGTCCAGACCGTCGCTGCCGCCACCGAAGAAATGGCCATGTCAGTGCGTGAGATCAACGGACAGGTGGGGCGCACTGCCGAGGTGGCGCATGAAGCGGCCAGCGAGGCCGTCCGCACCGAGGCGGACATCCGCATTCTTGCCGAAGCCGCCGAGGGCATTGGTGAAGTGGTCAATCTGATCAACGACATTGCCGCCCAGACCAATCTGCTGGCTCTCAACGCCACCATTGAGGCGGCGCGCGCCGGTGACGCCGGCAAGGGCTTTGCGGTCGTCGCTTCCGAGGTCAAGGCGCTGGCCACCCAGACCGCTCAGGCTACCAAGGATATCGGCAACAAGGTGCAGCAAATTCAAAGCGCTACAGAACGCACCGTCGTCTCTATCGAAAAGATTGTCACAACCATCAGCGATATTCGCAGCATCTCGACGATACTGGCCTCGGCCGTGGAACAGCAGGGCACCGCCACGCAGGAGATCGCCGGCAATACGGCGCAGGCCGCCGATGGCGCGCAGGCCGTGACCGAGAACATTTTCGGCGTTGGGCGCGCGGCCGAAATGACCGGCGCGGCAAGTACCCAGCTTATGGGCCTGTCCGGCCATCTGACCGATCAGGCAGCAGATCTGCAGCAAGAGGTGCAGGCTTTCGTGGCGCAACACCGCGCGGCTTAAAGAGCATTCTTTCTCCTTAAGGTCAGTTCTTAAAAGGAACCATACTTATTGAACGGTAATATAAAACCTTTGTTTATTGGGTTAAGCGAGCGTTAATAACAGTTTGCTACAACTTTGAGCCTCTAACGTTCAGATAGGCAATCCCGCGTGCCGGGATGAGGCGCTTTTTGAGATCGCCGGGCGTACAGTATGAGTTGTAAGGGGTTTCGGATGTCTTTGAAGAATATGCCCATGCTTGGCAAGATATTGAGCTTGCTGGGTTGCCTGGGTCTGGTCGCCATTCTGGCGGTCGCGTTCGCCACGTCCCGTATGCACGCCATCAGCGCCGATTACAGCGCTGTGATCTCCGGGCCGGGTGTCGCTTCGGTGGATATGGAGCGCGCCAGCAAGAACATCCTGCGCGTCGAGACGGCCTTCTATAAGCTAGTGTCGTCGAGTGATCCCAACGATATCGCCAACGCCAACAGTGAGTTGAAGCAGGCGCAAAGCTCTTTTTCCAAGGAAACAAGCGAGGCCTTGAAGGCTCTGCCCGCAGAAACGAAACGCATCGAGGGCATTCAGGCCAGCTATAACACCGCCATTGACGAAACCTGCGCCGAAACGAAGGCCCTGGCCGATAAGGGCGATGATGTCACCGCCTTGCGCCTGATGCAGTCAAAGTGTGATCCTGCCATAGCCCAACTGGAAAAGACCATGGCTGTGGTGGTCGATGAAACCATCGCGGCCAATGCCGCCGCGTCCGCCGCCGCGGGCGAAGACACGCGCCAGACGATCGTTACGACCTGGGCCGGCGTCGGGTTCGGTCTGGTTCTTGTCATGCTGGCCGCCGTGATGGTGACGCGCTTAAGCATCGTCCGCCCCCTCTCGAACCTCAACGCCACCATGACCTCTATGGACAAGGGCACGCTTGACGTGGCCGTGCCCGGTCAGGAACGCAAGGACGAACTGGGTGGCATGGCCCGCACCCTCGAAGCCTTCCGCAAGGGACTGGAAGAGGCCGTGAACCTGCGCGAAGCAGCAGAAACCGCCAAGGCGGCCGAGCTTCAGCGCCTGCAACGCGAACGCCATGTGGTCGAATCGTTCCAGGGCAAGATGGTTAATCTTGCCGACTCTTTCGTCCGTTCATCCTCTGAAGTGTCCGATGCGGCGCAGAGTCTTTCCGCGACCGCCGAGGAGACCTCGCGTCAGGCGCAGGTCGTCACCGGCGCGGCTGAGGAAGCCGCCAGCAACGTCCAGACCGTCGCCGCCGCCACTGAGGAAATGGCTGCTTCGGTGCATGAGATCAACGCTCAGGTGGTGCGTGCGGCGCAGGTCGCCACTGAGGCCGCCGATGAGATTGGCAATACCGAGGTTGAAATCCGCGCCCTTTCCGAAGCGGCGGCGGGTATCGGGGCCGTGGTCAAGCTGATCCACGATATCGCCTCCCAGACCAATCTTCTGGCGCTCAACGCCACAATCGAGGCCGCCCGCGCCGGCGAGGCCGGCAAGGGTTTCGCCGTGGTCGCCTCCGAGGTCAAGACCCTGGCTACGCAGACGGCAAGCGCCACCAAGGATATCGGTGACAGGGTTGATCAGATTCAGGAGGCCACTGAGCGCACGGTCAGTTCGATTGGCAAGATCGTCGCCACGATCAATGACATGCGCAATATCTCCGCCAATATCGCCTCGGCGGTCGAGCAGCAGGGGGCGGCGACGCATGAGATCGCCGGCAATACGGCGAAGGCGTCAGACGGCACGCATCAGGTGACCGAAAACATCTTTGGCGTTGGTCGCGCGGCGGAAATGACCGGAGCCGCCTCGACGCAACTGATGGGGCTGTCCGGAGACCTGAGCGAGCAGGCCGGCGATCTGCAAAAAGAAGTGCAAAATTTTGTCAAAAGCCTGCGCGCGGCCTGACTTTCCTCTATTTGTATCATACTGTTAAACCAATGTGATTGTAACCGGTTCGTGACTTGCCTTGGCGTAACGCCAGCCGCTAGACAGCGCGCACAAGAAGTCCCAAACTAGGGTATGGATTGTGGTGCCGCATGTGGCGCACCAAAGGGGACGTGATGTGGGCAAGCTGGGGCCGCTAGAGGAAATTCCGAAGATGCCGGGCGCCGTGCGCGGCCAGCGCGGCCTGCTGCGCCAGATTCGTGAAACGATGGAAGAGGGCCAGTCGGCCCAGTCGCGTCTCGATACGGTGGTGCGCATCATCGCCTCCTCCATGGTGGCCGAGGTGTGCTCTATCTATCTGCGCCGCACATCTGAAGAACTCGAACTTTTCGCCACCGAGGGCCTGAACATAGAGGCCGTCCACAAGACGCGGATGCGTCTCTCAGAAGGTCTGGTCGGTGAGGTGGCGCGCGCCGGTGCACCGCTCAATCTGATGGATGCCCCGGCGCATCCGAGCTTCTCCTATCGTCCCGAAACCGGTGAAGATCCGTATCGATCCTTCCTGGGCGTGCCCCTGCTGCGCGGTGGCCGCACCATCGGCGTGCTGGTCGTGCAGAACATGGCTGCCCGCCGCTACGAGGAAGATGAGGTCGAAGACCTTCAGATCATCGCCATGGTGCTGTCCGAGATCGTGACGGCGGGCGAGCTGGTCGGGCTCGAAGAACTGAAGGACATCGAACTCGCGCCGCAGAAGCCGGAGCGTCTGAAGGGTTCGATTTTCGCCGACGGCATCAGCATCGGCACGGTCATCCTGCACGAAGTGCCGGTCACCTCCGATCATTTACTGAGCGACGATTCGGTGGTCGAGGAGGTGCGCCTCAACGATGCCATCGTGTCCCTGCGTGAGCAGATCGACGCCATGTTCGAAGGCACGCACGGCCTTGCCGGGCCTACGTTTGATGTGCTCGAAACCTACCGCATGTTCGCGCACTCGACGAGCTGGGTGCGCAACCTGACCGAGGCCGTGCGCAACGGCCTGACGGCGGAGGCGGCGGTCGATCGCGTACGTAACGAACAGCGCGCCAAGCTCAACAACGCCCGCGACGCCTATATGCGCGAGCGCCTGCACGATCTCGAAGACCTGGCCAATCGCCTGTTGCGCGTTCTGGCCGGCGTCATCACCACGGCGCGCGAAATCCCGGAAAACTCGATCCTGGTCGCCCGTGACCTCGGTCCGGCCGATCTGCTCGAATACGATCGCACCCGCCTCAAGGGCATCTTGCTCGAAGAGGGCTCGGCCTCGAACCACGCCGCCATCGTGGCGCGCGCCCTGCAAATCCCGTGTGTCGGCCGCCTGCAAGCCTTGCGTGACCGCGTGTCACAGGGCGATCAGGTCATCGTCGACGGCGAAACTGGCGAGGCTTATCTGCGGCCGCGGCCGGATATTATCGACGCCGCCCTGGCGCGTATCGATGTCCGCACTCAGCAGCGCGCCGAATTCAGCAAGATCAAGGATGTCGAGGCCGTCACGCGCGATGGCCACCGCATCACCATGCTGATGAACGCGGGCCTCGAATTTGATATCGAGATCATGAATGAGACCGGCGCCGAGGGCATCGGCCTGTTCCGCACCGAATTTCAGTTCATGGTGTCGGACGATCTGCCGCGCCTCAAGCGCCAGACCGAGCTTTACGAGCGCATCATGGATGGCGCCGGCGACCGTCCTGTCACCTTCCGCACGCTCGATCTCGGCGGTGACAAGATCCTGCCCTATATGGAGATGGAGCGCGAGGAAAACCCGGCGCTTGGCTGGCGCGCCATCCGCATGGGGCTCGATCGCCCGGCCTTGCTGCGGATGCAACTTCGCGCCCTGATCACGGCGGCGCGCGGTCGCGAACTGCGTATCATGTTCCCCATGGTCGCCTCGATTGATGAGTTCCGTCAGGCGCGCGAGATGGTCGATGTGGAATGCGCCTGGGCCAAGCGACGCGGGCGCCCGCTGCCAGCGCTTCTGCGCGTCGGGGCCATGATCGAATGCCCTTCGCTGCTGTTCCATCTTGATGCGCTGTTGCCGCTGGTCGATTTCGCCTCGGTCGGTACCAACGACCTGATGCAGTATCTCTTCGCCGCCGATCGCACCAATCCGAAGATGTCGGATCGCTACGATCCGTTGTCGCCGCCCTTCCTTACGGCGCTGTCGATGATCCAGAAGGCCGCCAGAGACTCAGGCACACCGGTATCGGTGTGCGGTGAAATTGCCGGCCGTCCGCTTGAGGCCTTTGTGTTGATCGCGCTCGGTTTTGACCGCCTGTCCATGCCGCCCGCCGGTCTGGGGCAGGTGAAGCGCATGATCCTGTCGTGCGATCGTGAGGCCGCCAACAAGGCGATCAACAAGCTGATGTCGAGCTCCAATGGCAGTTTGCGCAACGAGGTCTTGTCGCTCGCCCGCAAGCTGGACCTGGATATGTAAAAACGCGATTTTTGGCCAAGACCTCGTCTCAAACCTCACATTTTTACGCGCCGATGTCTTGTCGCTACAGGAAGTGCGATTTTCGCGCTTTGTAGCTGAAAATTTGTGTCACCAAACGGCCGCTTCCGACGTATAGAGAAACGAAACCAATTCTAAACGGGTGGCGTGTGTCTTCAGTTCTTCGCTTTGTCGTCTGTCTTTTCCTGCTGGCCTTTGCTCTGCCCACGCAGGCTGAAGAGGGCAAGTCCGCCCATATCACCGCCCGTCTGATCGCGGAATCGGCAACCGTGGCGCCTAATGGCGACATCACTCTGGCGCTTGACTATACGCCTGCGCCTGGCTGGCATACCTACTGGATCAATCCCGGCGATACCGGCCTGCCGCCGCGTTTCAAATGGAACCTGCCCGATGGCCTGAGTGTGGCGGATGCGCAATTCCCCGCGCCGGAACTGCTGCCGACCTTTGGGTTGGTGAGTTACGGTTTCAACGGCCAGACCGTCCTGCTGATCCCCGCCCACAACGGTTCGAAACTGACGGCGGGCGATACACTGCCGATCAAGGCCCATGTCGATTTCCTCGTCTGCGCCGATGTCTGTATCCCCGAAAGCCTCGATGTCAGCCTCGATCTTAAGGTGGGTGCGCCGAAACCGGGACCGGATGCCGGGGTCATTGACAAGGCCAGGCAGGCCATGCCCGCGCCATTCGGTGCACAAGCGACGGTCGATCTGCGTGGCGATCAGGTGGAACTCGGTTTCCCCGTGAAGGATATCAAAGCCCAAGGCGCTTATTTCTTCTTCGAGCAGGGCAATGTCATCGCGGCGGCATCACCGCAGGCTTTGGACACAGGCTCGGCCGGCTTTTCGTTGAGCGGCAAGGCGGCGGGCGCGGCCCTGCCCGATGGCGTGCTTTCAGGTGTGCTTAAACTGGCAGACGGCAAGGCCTATCGCGTTACGCTGACGCGCGCCCCCCTGTCGCCCTCGGTGCATGGCCTTGGCGCGGCACCGGTAAGCCAGACCGACACCACATTGACCGGCGTGCTGATTGCCATGGCTTTCGCCTTTGTCGGCGGACTGATCCTCAACCTAATGCCATGCGTCTTCCCGGTGCTCTCCATGAAGTTGCTCAGCCTGGCGCGTTCCGGCCACGATAAAGGACTGGCGCAACAGGAAGCCTTGTTTTATGGCGCGGGCACAATCATTACCTTCGTCAGTCTGGCCCTGATCCTGACCGCGGCGCGTCTGTTCGGACAGTCGATCGGCTGGGGTTTTCAGCTTCAGAGCCCCTACGTCACCGCAGGCTTAAGCCTGATCATGCTTCTGGTAGCGCTCAATATGTCCGGCCTGTTCGAGGTCGGCGCATCGCTGCAAGCCGTTGGTGGTCTTCAGGTGTCTGCCAACCGCCCACGTCTTGGCGCCTTCCTGACCGGCGTGCTGGCCGTGGTCGTCGCCGCACCCTGCACCGCGCCCTTCATGGCCACCGCCATCGGCGTGGCGCTGGCGCAAGGCGGGCTTGTGTCTTTTGCCATCTTCGTGGCGCTTGGCGTCGGTTTCGCCCTGCCGTTCGTGGTCCTGACCTATCTGATCACCCTGGTGCCGGCCGTAGCCAAGGCCCTGCCGAAGCCCGGCAAGTGGATGGATATTCTCAAACACGCCCTGTCTTTGTTGATGTACGCCGCCTGCGTGTGGCTGATCTGGGTGTTCGCCCAGCAGGTGCAGGTTTACGGCGTGATCCTGCTGGCCTTCGCGCTGGTGCTGGTCGTTATCGCTGTGCTGAAAAGCCCGCTGCCGAAATTCATCAAGCCGGTGGTGCTGGTTGGCGGCCTTGTGCTGTGCGGGCTGGCGGCCTCGCTGCCGCGTGCTGAAAAGGCGCCGTCGGCCTCATCCGGACTGATGGCGCATAAGGTGTTCAGCACCGAGGGCCTGGCCGCTTTGCGCGCCGAGGGCAAGCCGGTTTTTGTCGATCTCACGGCCGCCTGGTGTGTCACCTGCAAGGTCAATGAACGCCTTGTCCTGACCACGCCGGAATTTGAAAAAGCCGTCAATGACACCGGCACGGTCTATATGGTCGGCGACTGGACCAATCAGGACGCCGAGATCGCCCATTACCTGACTCTGTTCGGACGTTCGGGCGTGCCGCTCTATGTCTATTACGGGCCGAATAACGCCGAGCCTGTGGTGCTGCCGCAGATCCTCAAGACGGCCGACGTGGTCAAGCTGGTGCGCGCCGGAAAATAAGGGCTTCCTCCATGCGCCTTAGGATACCCCGCACGCCGAGCGGACGAGCCAGCTAATCTCCTCGGCCTGTTGTTGCGCAGGCACCGCGATCAGGCGTTCCTCCAGCCCGATATAGATGACGCCGTGCACGGCCGAGAACAGGGTGCGCGCGCGGACGGTCAGGGCCTCGGCGGACAGATGCGGCATGACGACCGATAGCGGTTCCCCGACATAGCGGAACAGACGAAGCTGATCCTGCGCGGCCCACTCCGGCAAAGGCGCGGATATCCGCACCTCGAACATCATCCGCCACAGGGGCAGGTTCTCTCGCGCGAACCTGAGATAGGTCTCTGCCACCGCCACCAGGCGCTCTACGGCCTCGGTGCGGCTGGTCATCGGCAAATGCCCCGTTTGCTGCGCGAAGGCGGCATCCAGACGGCCTTGCGTGCGCGCCGTCACCAGCAGCAACAAAGCGTCCATGTCCTGCACGATATTATAGAGCCCGCCCAGCGCCACGCCGATATCGGCCGCCAGATCACGCGCCTTGAGGCCATGCGTGCCCGATTCGCAGATGCGCTTTTCCGCAGCGGAGATCAAAGCCCCCAATTGCGCCTGACGGCGATCGGCGGTGGTCGCGCTGGCAGGTTTTGCCGAAGCTTTAACAGGGGTTTTGGTGGGCATGGCAACGATTCTCAATAAATTTGAACAAAGTTCACAAAATAGCTTGAACGACGTTCAAGGTAGAGCTATACAGATGTTGTGAACGATGTTCATATCATGGTTCGCCCCCATGAGAAAGGGCTTAGTTCACACGTACTTCCGGAGTCTGGGGGGCCAGAATATCGGTCCGGATAAACGGGGGGTATTGCACTGTGAAGCGTAACGGGCGGCGGCATTGGGCCGTCGCCCGCCTCCTCTGAGGATTTTCGAGATGAAACGCCTGATCTTTATCGCCGTTACTGCGGTGGCTGTTGTGGTCGCTTTTCAGGCCGCCAGCGCCAATCTGCGCGCGTTCAGTATGCCGGACCGCGACTGGGATCGTGATATGGCGCTGATGAGCAATGACCTGCCTAAACTGCTCAAATATCAGCCGGTCGATGGCGCCAGCTACGCCGGTAAGGTGCGAAAGGTCATGGACCCGGCGACGGTGCGGCCTTAAGCCTTAGAGCACTTTTCGGAAAGCCCTAATCTTACTGAGTCATAAAATACGGGATTCGCGCTGTTTTAAAATATGTTAGCCAGAGCGATTCATAGTCAGCAGGAGAAGCTGTATGAGTGGCGTAATTACCGGTATAAGTGAAACAGCGTTTTCGGATTTTGTCCATAGCCTGGTTGATGTAATCGGCCATGCTGACCGTGCAGTTCCGTTGAAGGATTACTGTCTTGGACTGCTTTTGCCCGTTGAACGAAAGAGCGTTGAGCCGTTGGCAGCGGTGACTTCGCCTTCGCGAGTTTCATCGAAACACCAATCTTTGTTGCATTTTGTTGGGCAGGCACCGTGGTCGGACGAGGCGCTTTTGGCGCGGGTTCGCGAGAGGGTGCTTCCGCAAATCGAGCAGCGTGGACCGATTAAGGCCTGGATCATCGACGACACCGGCTTTCCCAAAAAGGGCAAGCACTCAGTGGGCGTAGCGCGACAATATTGTGGTCAACTCGGCAAGCAGGATAACTGTCAGGTCGCCGTCAGCCTGTCGGTTGCGAACGCTGCGGCCAGCCTACCGATCGCCTATCGGCTTTATTTGCCTGAGACTTGGTGCGATGATCCAGAGCGGCGGCGTAAAGTGAAGGTCCCTGAGGAGATAGGCTTCCAAACAAAGCCAGCTATCGCACTTGATCAGGTCCGCACCGCTAAGNCTGCCGGTGTTGCGCCTGGGGTGGTATTGGCTGACNCTGGCTACGGAGCGGATGGCAGCTTCCNCGCTGGCCTGACCACGCTTGGCCTCACCTATGTCGTGGGTGTACAGCCGACACTCAGTGTCTGGCGTCCAGGGCAAGCCCCTTTGCCTCCAAAACCTTGGAGTGGCCGGGGACGACCACCGTCGTTGCTGCAACGTAATCCCGACCACGCGCCCATCTCGGCCAAGGCGCTGGCACGGGAGCTGCCGCCCGAGGCCTGGAAAACGGTCTGCTGGCGAGAAGGTACGAATGTGGACCTGAGTTCACGCTTTACAGCTCTTTGGCTGCACCNGGCCTCCCGCGACTATAACCTGACAGAACCCCGCCCTGAGGAATGGCTGCTGATCGAATGGCCTGAAGGCGATGAAGCGCCGCTCAAATACTGGCTTGCCACCCTGCCAGCCGACACGTCACT
>NZ_AQWM01000006.1 GCF_000376105.1 Asticcacaulis benevestitus DSM 16100 = ATCC BAA-896 | reverse complement strand
GTACGTGGCCATCGAGCTGGGCGAAAATCAGGATCTGATACGCGAGGTCTCCAGTGACATGTTCTCCGAGCACGGCTGCTTCACCGCCTACAATGCTTACCCCGTCACAGAACAAAGCATCCCGATCATCATGTTCACCCAAGAGGGCATAGAAAATGTCCGGGAGATGCTCGCCGATAGACGCGATCACTATGTCGAGCAGATGCGCAGTACCCGCCGAATGTACCGGAGACTCAGGCGCGAGACACCTGCGGCCTAGGCCGGATGGTTACGTACATTGGCGCTCATCGCCAGCAGTTCACACATGAAAGCCTCGTGTAAGGAAGCGTCCGGTGTCGCGCCTTATGCTGCGAAAGTAAAACCATAATTGCTTCGCCATTGGCGCAGGCCCGCTACACTGTTCGACCGGTTGCCTTTAATGTTCACTTTATGTTCTATTTGATATAAAGTGACGCTATGTCGATCCTGTCCCTGTTTGAAGAACCGCTGCTTTCCGGCCTGACCTATCGGGACGACTATATAACGCCGGCGGAGGAAGCGGCTTTGATCGCGTGGATCGACCAGCAGCCGTGGTCGATGGAGTTGCTGCGCCGGCGGCAATGGTACGGGTGGAAGCCCGATGACAGCGCCTATGGTCGTCCGGGCGAATATCAACCACAGCCCATGCCGGACTGGCTGCGCTGGCTAGGCGAGCGGCTGCATCGGGATGGCATCTTCAAGGGCGTGCCGGAGCGCGCACTGATCAACGAATATCATCCGGGGCAGGGGATCGGCGCGCATAAGGACCGCGATACCGAGCGCATCAAGGCGGTGGCTATCGTCAGTCTCGGTTCGCCGATCATGATGGACTTCACCCGCATGGGGCATCCGACGCGCACTCAATATCTCTATCCGCGCAGCCTGCTGATCATGCGGGGTGAGGCACGCGACACCTGGATGCATGGCATTGTCGGGCGAAAAACCGATAAGGTCGGGGGCTTGATCGTGCCGCGTCAGCGCCGTTTGTCGCTGACCTTCCGCTACATCGACGCTGTTAGCCCTTGATCAGCGCCGTGCGTTCTTCGGGCGTCATCACACGCCACTGGCCTTCGGGCAGGTTGCCGATTTTGACGGCGCCGATGCGCGGGCGATAGAGATCGGTGACGCGCAGTTCGCACATGTCGCACATACGGCGAATCTGGCGGTTGCGGCCTTCCTTGAGGATAAAGGTCAGGGTCTGCTCACCGGTTTGCACCACCTTGGCGGGGCGAAGCTTGCGACCATCGAGTTCAAGGCCGTGGCGCAGCCATTTCAGCTTTTCCTCGAAAATCTCTCCGCGCACCCGGACGTGGTATTCCTTTTCTAGATCGCTTTCGGGGCCGATGACGGCCTTCACCAGCACGCCATCGCCCGACAGGATGAGCAGGCCGCGCGAATCCTTATCGAGCCGCCCCACCGGCGCCAGCTTGGTATCCTGATCCGGATAGACATTGGCCGGACCGAACACATTGGCGCGTTTGATCATGCGCACAGCCGGGGTTTCACCGGGCTCGGGCTGGCCGGACACGATACCGATGGGCTTGTGATAGATCACCGTCATGCGCGAATCGAGCACCTCGGCACCGCCTTGGTCCATCGTCAGGGTCTGACCGCGCTCGATCTTGCGGCCGGCATCGGTGAAGGCAACACCATCAATGCTGATGCGGCCGCTCTCGATCAGGGCATCGGCCTCGCGTCGTGAACAGACGCCGGTCTGGGCCAGCCACTTGTTGACCCGTACGGGCTCATCACCATCATATGTTTTGCTTAAGGACATGCCGCTTCCTACAGCGCTATCGACGGCGGTTCAAGTCTGGGCTAGGCTCAGGCGATGACCTACGCGCTTTATACTGACTGGCTGAAGACCGCCGCGCCGCGTGCCGAGCTCATGGCGGGGCTGCACGGCGGTTTTGATCCGATCCGGCTCGATGCCGAAGGCGCGCGCCAGTTGGGCCTGACCGATGACTTGCCGGGCAGTCATGTGATCGAGACGCCGCGGCTGAAGGTTGGTGGTTATGATGAGGAACGCGCCATCTATTCCGGTCCGGTGTTCACGCCGGCGGCAGGCGCTGAAGCGCGGACCCTCCATCTGGGCCTTGATATCTTCGCCGTGGCCGGCACGCCGGTCTTCGCGCCGCTGGACGGGCGCATCCACAGCTTTCAGGATAATGCCAACCCGAAGGACTATGGGCCGACGATCATTTTGGAACACGCGGTCACTGAGGCGCTGACATTCTATACGCTCTACGGTCATTTGAGCCGCGACAGTCTTGGGGGGCTGGAGGTGGGGCAAGGGATGACGAGCGGGCGGCAGATCGCGCGGCTTGGCGCGGCGGAGGTCAACGGCGACTGGCCGCCGCATCTGCATTTTCAGGTCATTCTTGATATGCAGGGCAAGACGGGTGACTATCCCGGCGTCTTCCGCAAGAGCGAGCGCGAAAAGTGGAAACGCATCTGTCCCGATCCGGCGGGTTTACTCGGTATCTGAAAGTAAGGGAAGTGGTCCACAGATAAGCCAGATAAGCACAGATTTTCAGGTGGATCATGGCCGAACGTGGCGGCCTTCTCTTAGGCGCGAAGCGCCATCTGTGTAATCTGTGTAATCTGTGGATTTCCTTAAACCTTAATACCGGCCTTCAAAGCCGCCTCAGCCAGGGCACGCACCTGCGCCTCGCTCAGGCCATCGAGCGAGGTGTCGAAGGTCGTCGCCGGCGCGTCGATGATCCGCCCCCTGGCCATGCGCAGGGTACGGTCGGCCAGGCGCTCGACCTCGTAGGCATCGTGGCTGACATACAATACGGGCAGACCGGTATCGCGCGACAGGCTGGCGATCATCGGCACGATCTCGGCCTTGGCCTCGCTGTCGAGGCTGGACAAAGGCTCATCCGTCAGCAGAATTTCCGGCGCGCTGAGCAGGGTGCGGGCCAGCGCGACGCGCTGGCGCTCGCCGCCGGAAAGTTGGGTGACCGAGCGCTTGAGCAAGCCCTCCAGTTTCAGCCGCGCCACCAGGCCAGCAAAATCGACCGTGTGGCCGCCGTTGCGCTTGAGGGCGAAATCGAGATTGGCGCGCACGGTGAGGTGCGTCAGCAGCGAGGCCTCCTGAAAGACATAACCGACACGGCGCTTGTGGACCGGCACGAAGGTGCTGCCATCCTGCCAGATATCGGCGCCGATCTTCACATGGCCCTCCAGCCGCGTCAGGCCGGCGATGGCGCGCAGGAGCGTGGTCTTGCCCGAACCCGACGGTCCCCAGATGGCGGTGACGCCCTGCGCCGGCACGGAAAACGCCGCATCGAGAACGAACGCACCCGCAGAGCCTTTCAGCGATACGTGAATCATGTCATGCGTCATTTTGGGCGCTCCAGCGGCGGTCGATCACCAGCAGCGATAGCAGAGCCGCGAAGGCGAAGACCAACAGGCCGCCGGCCAGCCGGTGGGCGCTCGGCCAGTCCATCTGCTCGACCAGTTGCCAGATGCGGATCGAAACGACCTCGGTCTTGCCGGGAATGGCGCCGCCGATCATCAGCACCACGCCGAATTCGCCCACCGTATGGGCGAAGACGAGCAGGGCGGCGGTCAGGAAACCCTTGCGCGCCATAGGCAGAGCGACATTGAAAAACGTGTCGAGTTTGGAGGCGCGCAAGGTGGCAGCGACATCGAAAGGGCGCTGTCCCAGGGCTTCGAAGGCATTACGGATCGGCTGCACGGCGAACGGCAGGGAATAGATGATCGAACCGATAACCAGTCCTGCGAAGGAAAAATTGAGCGTGCGGACGCCGAAGGGGTGGAGCAGGTCCATCAGTGGGCTTTTCGGACCCATGGCCACGAGCAGATAGAAGCCCAGCACCGTCGGCGGCAGGACGATGGGCAGGGCTATGACCGCCGTGACGATATCCTTGAACAGGTTGCGGCGTCTCGACAGCCACCAGCCGATTGGCGTGGCGATTACCAGCAGGCAGAGCGTGGTGGTGGCGGCCAGGTTGACCGTCACCCAGATGGCGCCGCCGATATCGTTCATGCTTCCGGCTTGTGACAGACGGCTTCGATATTATGGCCATCGGGATCGAGCACGAAGGCGCCGTAATAGTTGGGATGATAGTGCTCGCGGATGCCTGGCGGGCCATTGTCGCGGCCGCCGGCGGCCATGGCGGCTTTGTAAAAGGCATCCACGGCGGCGCGGTTTTCAGCCTTGATAGCCACGTGCAGGTGGTCGGTCGGCGCACCGTCCTGTAGCCAGAAATCCGGTTTGCCTATGCCAAAGCCGGTACCGTAGGGGCCGTCCATGACCGCGGTATAACCAAGCGGCGCGAAGGCGGCGGCGTAGAAAGCCTTGCTGCGTGTGCGGTCGGAAACGAGCAGTCCCATATGGTCGATCATGATGTGTGTACCTTGTAGCCGTAGGATGTGATGATTTTGACGCCTTCGGGTGACCTGAGAAAGGCCAGCCAGGCGCGGCCTTCGGGCGTGTCTTTCAACAGGATGGCCTGCTGATCCATGGGGGTGTAATCACCCGCCGGCACGATCCAGCGCGAGCCCTTGCCCGACTTGTAGACCTGCGACAGAGCGACGAAGCCCAGTTCTGCTGAGCCGGTATCGATAAAGCCGAAGGTCTGCGCGATCGAACTGCCCTTGACGATTTTGGCGGCGACCGCGTCATACAGCCCGCGCTTTTTCAGATATTCGACCGCGGCGACGCCGTAAGGCGCCGAGGCCGGGTCGGCGATGGCGAGATGCTCGAACTTGCCCTTGGCGATGACCGCGCCTTTGCTATCGACAAAACCGGGCGTAGCGCTCCACAGCACCAGCGTGCCGTAGGCATAGACGAAGCGGGTGCCCTTGATGCCGAGTCCTTCGGTTTCGAGTTTGGTCGGGCGCTCGGCGTCAGCGCTCAGGAAGGCGTCGAAGGGGGCACCTTGCTGGATCTGACTGTAAAAACCGCCGGAGGGGCCGAAGCTCAAGCTCACGTGCGTGCCGGTCTTTTTCTCGAAAGCGCTGGCGGCTTCCTTGGCGGCGTCGGTAAAATTGGCAGCCACGGCGACCTGAATATCTTTTGCCGAGGCTATTGAAGGCATGATGAGCGCCAGCAGGGCGAGGCCGGTCAGGAAGCTGCGTCTGATCGTCATGGGAATCTGGCTCTAAATAAATCCAAGGTGCGGTGATTATCTCACCGCACCTTGGCAAGGGCAAGCGCCCGCCGCGCACGTTTGCGCGTTAAGCCATGCGGCGCTTGAGCTAAAGAAAGCTAATCGTGGGCTGTAGCCCGCGATTAGTAACTGAATTGGGCGCGGGCGGCGATGGTCGTGTAGTCCTGACCGATCGAGGCGCCTGCAGCGTTCAGGCGTTCAACCTTGACGTCCTGCCCCTCAAATACGAAGCGGATGGCAGGGTTGAGTTGCCAGTTCAGGCCGATGGAGGTGATGTCCTGTTGACCACCGCGCACGCGGTCGGCCGCCAGCAGGGCGTCGGCGTGGTAGTTGAGGTCGAGGGTCGAGTAACGCGCCACCAGTTCGAAGGCGCCCCACTGGCCCGTCTTCGGATCGAAGTTGTGGGCCGGCACGATGCCATCGAAGGCGCCGGTCTGGGTGTTGTACTTGCGTGTTTCACCGGTGATGACCCAACCACCTTCGGCATACCAGCCGGTGAAGTCGGGGTCGGTGACACCGGCCGCCGCGCCGAGACGCTTGATCTTGTACTGGAAGGCTTCGGACGCGAGGTAGAGGTTTTTGTATTGCGCGCCGAACTCGATGCCGGTGGCCGAGGCGGATTGGGTGTTGATCGCGCCGCTATCGATCAGGCGGGTGCCGTCGACGCGGAGTTCGGGGCGATCGCGCAGTTGCACCGGATAACGCGTGGCGGCGCTGGCGCCGGCATCGCCCGGATTAATGATGGCGTTGTAGTTGAGGCCGACGTGGATCAGAGAGTTCTTGCCCTTGATGGGCGTACCGGCCACGCGGGCGACGACGCCCAGTTGCTCGTCGTTGTTGACGGTGTTGAAACCGCTCGCCGCGGTATTGAGCGCCGAGACCGTGCCGCCGGTGAGGGCGGCTGAATAGAGCCAGCGATCATAGGTATTGAAGATGCCGACGCCCATGCGTGTGTCGCCGCCGGCGAAGTTACGCGCCAGTTCTGACGAGGAGGCACGTTCCATGAAGGCCGAGGCGTTTTGTGATGCGGCGTCGGCCATGCCGGCCAGAGGGGCGAATTCACCCACGCGGATCTTGGCGTTCTTGAAGCCGGAATACTGGATCCAGGCTTCGTGGATGCGGCCGACATCCTCGGCACCGGCGCCGCCGAAATCAAACACCATGTTGTAGTCGAAGTCTTTGAACACCTTGCCTTTGAAGCCCAGGCGGGCGCGGCGGAAATTGGTGCCGCTGTTCAGGTCGCGCGCGGCGCCCGTAATGGCGGCAGGCAGATTGTCGTCCTGCATGTAGCTGGCGGCGTCGGCCTGGATATTGCCATTGATGCTGAGCGTGAAAGCGCCGTCACTGGAGGCAAACGTCGGGGTGCCGTTCTTGATGGAGACCGAAGCCGTGGCGGCGGCCGGTGCTGCCGGCGCCGGCTTAGGCGCGGTTACGACCGCCAGGGTCTGGGCCTGAGTCTGGGATTGGGCTTGCAGGGTACGCAACTGATCGGCCAGGTTACGCACTTCGGCCTGAAGGGCATCGATCTGCGCCTGCTTCTGAGCTTCTGAAGCCGCGTCGTCGGATTTTTGAATAGCGATCAGCTTCTGGGCTTCCGCCATGATCAGATCGTGGATATCAGCCTGGGTCAGTTGTTTGGCGGGCTTGGCCATTACCGGTGCGGCGGCGACACTGAGGGTCAGCAGGCTGGCGGCGGCCAGGCAAACATTCCGGTATGTCCGGCGGCTGGGGGTACGCATGTCTTACTCCTTTGAACAATGCGCTTATCCTAAACGCTATGGGTTAATTGCGCGTTTAGGATGAAAACGCGCTTTGAGCACGAAGGAGGCGTGTTTTCTGAAATGAAAATACAAGGCTGCTTATTATTATAAGTGTATGAATTTGCGGGAATAATTTTTCATATTTTGACACAACGTGGTGTTGTCTTGATGTAATATTTTGCCGTTGATTGCCTTTTTCGCCTTTTGCAGGAGGCGAAAAATTTAGATCGCAAAGACGCTTATTTGCGTGCGCACGAAGATCCATGGCGCCAGACCGTGCGTGGTAATATCCCGGACAGGGTTGGGGAGGCTACCCAAGCGGTGCAAAACCGGCTAAGCCACCGGCAGTTAATTGAGGAGTTTTGCCATGGCCATCGCCCAAAGCGATCTTGAGGCGCGTATCGCTGCCGCTTTTCCGGACGCGGAAATCACCATCACCGATCTGGCCGGGGACGGCGATCACTATAAGGCGCGCATCGTATCAGAGGCCTTCAATGGCCTGCCGCGCGTGCGCCAGCACCAGTTGGTCAATAAGGCGCTGGCCGATCTGCTCAGCGGTCCGTTGCATGCCCTGGCGCTGGAAACAGTGGCGAAAGTCTAGTCTTTCTTGCGCGCCCATTCGTAGGTGCCCTTGCCATCTTTCAGGCCCAGCACAAGGCTGTCACCGGCGACGGCGTAGTTAGCAACGGAATTGGCGTTGAGTTCCCAGCCGGTATCGAGCGCCGGCGTCGGGCAGGCCATGCGCGTCATGGCCATGGGCCCGAAGGTTAAGGTTCCGTGGGTGCCATCGGTCGGCGTGGTTTCCCAGATCGCGGTGGCGCGATTGCAGTCGACCTTGAGGGCAACGCGGCCTTTATCGACGAAGGTGATCTCATAACGGTCGGCGGCATCGGGCTTGACCGGCGCTGCGCTGCCTTTGGGCAGGAACTGCACCAGTTGCCAGGTGCCGATGAGGGTTTGTGCCGCTTCGGCTGTCTTGCCGGACGGGAAGGTCGAACAGGCGGTAAGCGCAAGCGCGGCACACGCGCCGGCAACCATCAGGAATGTGGAACGTGGGGTCATCTGCGCGCCTTTGCTGAAACAGACGTCCATCCTAGCAAAGATCAACCGTCGCGGGAAGCGTCCGGCTATAATTCTCTGGTAGGCGGGTAGCCTAGAGTGACGGCGATGGATCGCGCTTGAGGCGGCGCAGGCAGAAGGTCGAGCGCGTGTGGCGGATTCCAGGGAATTTCAGCAGCTTCTTGCGCAGGAAAACCTCGTAATCCTCGGTGTCCTCCACGGCGGCGATGATGACGTAATCGTATTCGCCGGTGGTGAGATAGGCGTCGGTCACTTCGGTCAGGGTGGCGATATGGCGGGAAAAGTTCTCGATCTTCTCGTCATCATGTTGCTCCAGCGTCATTTCGACGATGACAGAGAGTGGCTTGCCGACCTTTTCCGGATTGAGCAGCGCCACATAGCCGGTGATCACGCCGGTTTCTTCCAGCCGCTTGATGCGCGACCAGCAGGGGGTTTGCGACAGCCCGACCTTGTCGGCGACCTCCTGCGTCGTCAGATGACAGTCTTCGCGCAACAGGCGAAGAATCTTCTTGTCGATCTCATCGAGGGCGCGGTGGTCCTTGCTCTTGTTCATTCGCTTATATTGCCCTGCACCAGAGTTTTATTCTGCCATTTTTTGTAATTGCAGAAATTATAGCTGAAAACGTGGATTACGCATCCGCAGTTCGGAAGCACTTTCTCACATTTCAGGATTAGTATCATTAGAAAATAACTATGCCACAGGGATATGTTGATGCGCGCCGAGGTAAGCCTTGCCGACCGATATGAACTGACATCCGGCCGGGCTTTCATGACCGGCGTTCAGGCGCTTGTCCGGCTGCCCATGCTGATCCGCGACAGGGATCGCCAGGCCGGGCTGAACACGGCAGGCTTTATCTCCGGCTATCGCGGATCTCCCTTGGGCTCCTACGATATGCAACTGGCGCAGGAACAAAAGCGCCTCGATGACCATGATATCGTCGTCCAGCGCGGCATCAATGAAGACCTGGGCGCCACGGCGGTGTGGGGAACTCAGCATGTGCCACTGTTTAACGGGCACAGGAAGGATGGCGTGTTTGGCCTCTGGTACGGCAAGGGACCGGGTGTTGACCGGACCGGAGACGTGTTCAAACATGCCAACTTCGCCGGAACCTCGGCGCTCGGCGGTGTGCTGGCCCTGGCCGGAGACGACCATAACTGCAAGTCATCGACCCTGCCGAACCAGTCGGAATTTGCCTTCGCCGATGCCGAAATGCCGACCCTGTCGCCATCGACCATTGATGAGGTGATCGAGTTCGGCATGAAGGGGATCCAGCTTTCGCGTTATTCCGGCTGCTGGATCGGCATCAAGACCATTTCCGACCTGATGGACGCCTCGACCTCGGCACATATCGACTCGCTTCGCTGGCAAACCACCCTGCCGGATTTCGACCTGCCGGAAGGCGGGCTGAATATCCGCCTCAACCATACGCCCGATCAAAAGGAAGTGCTGCACCGTCATTTCCGCTTGCCGGCGGCGCAGGCCTTCGCTCGTCATAATGGCCTCAATCCGCTGATGCAGGATGCGCCGAGCGCGCGTCTGGGTATCGCCACCTCCGGCAAGGGTTTCCTGCATGTGCTCGATGCCCTGCGCCTGCTGCAGATCGATGAGGCCGGGGCGCGCCGGATGGGCCTGCGTATCTGGAAGGTCGGCATGGTGTGGCCGCTCGATCCGGTGGGCGCGCTCGCCTTCGCCGACGGGCTGGAAACCGTGCTGGTGGTTGAGGAACGCCGTAACCTGATCGAATACCAGCTCAAGAACGCGCTCTACGGCCTGCCGGATTCGCGCCGACCGCGTGTGCGTGGTAAGGACGTGGTGCGCGATGTGCTTGACCTTGATACGGTCAGCGTCGCCATGGCCCTGTTCGCGGTGTTGCCGGCGGAAGCCCGCACCGAGGCGCGTCAGGCGATCATCGCCCGTTATGCCGAACAGGCTATTGCCAAGGAAAACGTCGTCCAGCTTCATACGCGCAAGCCGTTTTTCTGCGCCGGCTGTCCGCACAACACCTCGACCACCGTGCCGGAAGGCTCACGCGCCACAGCCGGAATCGGCTGTCACTACATGGTGCAGTTTATCCCCGATCGTCATTCGGAAATCTGCACCCATATGGGCGGTGAGGGCGTGACCTGGGTCGGGCAGGCGCCTTTCACCGACGAGCACCACATCTTCGCCAATCTGGGCGACGGCACCTATTTTCATTCCGGTCTGCTGGCCATCCGCCAGTCGGTGGCGGCGTACGTCAACATTACCTACAAGATCCTCTATAACGACGCCGTAGCCATGACCGGCGGCCAGCATGTCGATGGCGTGCTGCATCCGGTGACGGTGGCGCAGCAGGTCGCGGCCGAAGGCGTCCGGCGGATCATCCTCGTGTCGCCACACCCTGATCGCTGGCGCAATCATCCCAAGATGCCGTCAAAGGTCAGCTTCTATCACCGCGATCAGCTTGAGGTGGCCGAGGCCGAACTTAAGGCGACGCACGGCACCACCGTACTGATCTATGATCAGATGTGCGCCACCGAACTGCGCCGCCGCCGCAAGCGTGGCTTAGCGCCGCAGACGAAAGAGCGCATCTTTATCAACGCCAAGGTATGCGAAGGTTGCGGTGATTGCTCGGTCAAATCGAACTGCATCGCGGTGGGGCCTAAGGAAACCGAACTCGGTCGCAAGCGCGAGATCGACCAGTCGGCGTGCAATCTCGATACCTCATGCGTGAAAGGCTTCTGCCCGAGCTTCGTGTCACTGGAAGGCGCGCAGATAAAGAAGGTGCAGCCCGCTGCCATCGATCATCTGATCCACGATCTGCCTGAGGCGACGCCGATGCCGCTGACGGCGCAGCCCTACAATCTGTTGCTCACCGGTATCGGCGGGCTGGGCGTCACCTCGCTGTCGGCCATGATCGGCATGGCGGCGCATATCGACGGCGTGGAAGTGATCTGCGTCGATCAGATCGGCCTGGCGCAGCGTGGTGGCGCGGTTGATGCTCACGTTCGCTTTGCCGCCCCCGGC
The DNA here is from genome assembly GCF_000376105.1 of Asticcacaulis benevestitus DSM 16100 = ATCC BAA-896. Taxonomy (GTDB): domain Bacteria; phylum Pseudomonadota; class Alphaproteobacteria; order Caulobacterales; family Caulobacteraceae; genus Asticcacaulis; species Asticcacaulis benevestitus. The sequence continues at coordinate 139,043 of NZ_AQWM01000006.1, read as the reverse complement.
GTGATGGTGCCGGGCGGTCGTATCCCGCTCGGTGAGGCCGATGTCATGATCGCCGCCGACATGATCACGGCGCATGGCAAGGCCTGCTTGCCGCTGTTGAACACGGACCGCACCATAGGCTTTCTCAACAGCGCCCTGACACCGAGCGGCGAGTTCACGCTCAACACCAACACCGTGTTCGACCAGCTTTCCATGGTGCGCAAGGTGCGCAACGCCGCGCGCACGCTGGAGACCTTCGATGCCGCTGGCCTTGCCCGCACCTATATGGGTGATGCGGTCTACGCCCTGATGATCATGTGGGGCGCGGCCTGGCAGGCCGGCGTGTTGCCCTTGTCACTGGCGGCGGTCGAACGCGCCATCGCCCTGAACGGCGCCGCGGTGACGGCCAATCTGCGTGCTTTCGCCCTGGGGCGTGCCTGGGCAGAGGGCCGGCTGGAAGCGGCGCCTGCGCAGACGCCCGTCTTTGATCTCGATAGCTTCGTCAGCGCCCGCATGACCGATCTGACCGACTATCAAAACGCCGCCTATGCCGCGCGCTACAGGGCTCTGGTTGATCTGGTGAGAGGCGAACCACGCCTTGCCGAGGCCGTGGCGCGCAACGCCTACAAACTGATGGCCTACAAAGACGAGTATGAAGTGGCGCGGCTCTATTGCGATCCGGAGTTCCGCAAAGTCCTGGCCGAACAGTTTGAAGATACAAAGGCAATATCTGTCTACCTCGCGCCGCCCATGATGGGCGCGAAGAAGCGTAAATTCGGCCCGTGGGTTTTCAAGGCCTTCGCTATGTTGAAGGCCGGCAAGGCCTTACGCGGCACGCCATTCGATCTTTTGGGTTACACCCATGAGCGCCGCACCGAGCGCCAGCTCATCACCGACTACGTGCATCTGATCGAACGTCTGGCGCGCGATCTTCGTCCTCATAATCTCGATCTGGCGGTGGCGCTTGCCAAACTGCCGGAAGAGATCCGTGGCTTCGGCCACATCAAGCTGGCCAATCTCGACAAGGCCAACGTCAAAAAAGCCGACCTCATCGCGCAATTTGAGGCCGCCCAACCTGTTACCCCGCTAACGACTGAAACGAAAGTATTGCTACATGTTTGACCACCCCGATTATGACGCCCACGACAAAGTCCTCATGGTGGAGGATGCCGCCTCTGGCCTGAAAGCCATTATCGCCGTCCATTCCACGGCGCTGGGCGCGGCCGCCGGTGGTTGCCGCCTTTGGGCCTATGACAGCGGGGTGAACGCGCTCAGCGATGCTTTGCGCCTGTCACGCGGCATGAGCTACAAGAACGCCATGGCCAATCTGCCGATGGGGGGCGGCAAGGCGGTCATTTTAGGACCTGTGCCGGCTGAACGCCGCGAAGCCGTGCTGGAAGCCTTCGGTCGCGCCGTGGATAGCCTGGATGGTCAGTATATCACCGCCGAGGATGTCGGGGTTTCGGTCGCTGACATGAAGATCGTGGCGCGCACCACCGGCTATGTCTCCGGGCTGGATGCCGCCGTGGGCAAGTCTGGCGGAGATCCGTCGCCCTTCACGGCGCGTGGTGTGCGCGTCGGTATCGAAGCCGCGGTCAAGGCCAAGCTCGGCCGTTCCGATCTCGCCGGTATCAAGGTCGCTGTGCAGGGCCTGGGGCATGTCGGCACCTATCTCTGCGAAGAACTGTTCAATCTCGGCGCCAAGCTTGTGGTGGCCGATATCAATCCGGAGCGGGTGGAAGAGGTTTGTAATCGCTTCGCGGCCGAGAGCGTATCGGTCAACAACATCCTGTTGCAGACGGTCGATGTGGTGGCACCATGTGCGCTTGGGGGCGCGATCAGCGAGGATGTGGCCAGCCGTCTGCAAGCCACCATCGTCGCCGGCGCGGCCAATAATCAATTATTGACTGCGGGGGCGGGGCGCATATTAGGTGAACGCGGCATCCTTTATGCGCCGGACTATGTGATCAATGCCGGCGGCATCATCATGGTGGCCGGTGAAATCTCTGGCCGTAACGATGAGGCCGATATTCTGGCACAGGTCGACGCCATCGGTCCGCGCCTGTTTGATATCTTCACCAAGGCAAAAAGCGCCAACGCACTCACCAATGTGATTGCCGATGCGATGGCGCGCGATAAGATCGCGGCCGCGCGCGCCAGGGTGACCGAGGCGGCTTAAACGATCCGAAAAACGGACTAAATAGCAGGGACGATCATGCCACTCAACGACGATCAGGCGATGATAAGCGAGGCGGCCAGGCGCTTCGCCTATGATAAACTGCGGCCTTTCGCCGGTGCGTGGGATGAGCAAAAGCATTTCCCGGTGGATGTGATGCGCGAGGCGGCGGAGCTGGGTTTCGCCGCCATCTATACCGGCGAAGAGCACGGCGGGGCGGCTATGTCGCGGCTCGATGCCGTGCTCATTTTTGAGCAGTTGTCGCGCGGCTGCATCGCCACGGCGGCGTTTCTGTCGATCCACAACATGTGCACCTGGATGATCGACAGCTTCGGTTCCGATGCGTTGCGGGCGCGTTTTGTGCCGCCCTTGACCAGCATGGCGATGGTCGCGAGCTACTGCCTGACCGAACCGGGTTCCGGCTCCGACGCCGCCGCCATGAAAACGCGCGCGGTGAGAGAGGGGGAGGCTTACGTACTTAATGGCTCGAAAGCCTTTATTTCCGGCGCTGGCGTCTCGGATATCTATGTCGTCATGGCCAAAACGGATGAGACCATTTCCGCTTTTGTGGTGCCGAAAGAGACACCGGGTTTAAGTTTTGGCGCCGTCGAGAAGAAGATGGGCTGGAACGCCCAGCCGACGCGGCAGGTGATGTTCGATCAGGTCCGAATACCCGTAGACAATCGTATTGGCGATGAAGGGCAGGGCTTCAAATTCGCCATGAAGGGGCTGGATGGCGGACGTCTCAATATCGCCGCTTGCAGCCTTGGCGGTGCGCAGGATGCGCTGGATCGTGCCATGGCCTATGCCTCTGAGCGCAGTCAGTTCGGCCAACACCTGAATGCGTTTCAGGTGACGCAGTTCAAGCTGGCCGATATGGAAACCGAGTTACAGGCGGCGCGCTCGATGCTCTATGAGGCGGCGGCGCGGCTGGATGATCACACGCCGGACGCGACGAAATGGTGCGCCATGGCCAAGCGCTTTGTCACCGATACGTGCTCGAAAATCGCCAATGAGGCCCTGCAAATCCATGGCGGCTATGGTTATCTGCATGACTATGGCGTCGAACGGATCGTGCGTGACCTGCGGGTGCATCAGATCCTCGAAGGCACCAACGAGATCATGCGTGTTATTATTGCGCGCGATATGCTGAAAGGGTCGTGATGGACGTATCTGTCCGTGTAGAAAACGGTGTCGGCCGGATTACGCTGAACCGGCCCAAGGCGCTGCATGCCCTGACGACGGAGATGTGTCAGGCGATGAGCGATGCGCTCACCCGGTGGGCTGCCGATGATGGCGTGCGCGTGCTGATGATAGATCATGCCGAGGGCACGCGCGGCTTTTGCGCCGGCGGTGATATCCGCATGGTGGCGCAGTCCGGTCGCGCCGATGGCAAGGCGGGGGAAGCGTTTTTCAACATCGAATATCGCCTCAACACACAGATCAAGCGCTTCCCCAAGCCGTATGTTGCTCTGCTGGATGGCGTGACTATGGGTGGTGGCGTGGGTATTTCGATCCATGGCTCGCATCGCATTGCTACCGAAAACACCCTCTTTGCCATGCCGGAAACCGGTATTGGCCTGTTCCCGGATGTCGGCGGCGGCTGGTTCCTGCCGCGGCTGGAAGGACAACTCGGTATCTGGCTGGCGCTGACGGGTGCGCGCCTTAAAGGTTCGGATGTTGTGGCGGCCGGCCTAGCTACGCACCTTGTTACCTCTGAAAACCTGCCGGATGTGAAGGCGCGGATACTGGCGGGCGAAGCTTTGGATGATGTCCTGGCCGACTATACGCAGATGCCCGTCAGGGCCGGCTATGCCGAACATCTGGATGTCATTCATCATTGCTTTTCACGCCCCACGATCACCGACATCTGTCTGGCGCTGAAAATGGCCGATGACGATTGGGCTACCGCGCAGGCCGATATCCTCAAGAACCGCTCACCCTTGTCGCTCAGCGTCTCGCTCGAACAGTTGCGGCGAGGGGCTCGCATGGCATCGTTTGAAGACGTTATGCGTATGGAATACCGCATCGCCTGTCATATCATCCGCAGCCATGATTTTTCCGAGGGCGTGCGGGCGGTGATCGAGGACAAGGACAATGCACCGACGTGGTCGCCGGCCAGTCTGTCGGGTGTCACGCCGCAGATGGTCGAGGCGATGTTTGCAGCCGTGGACGAGGAGCTTGCGCTATGAAAATCGCCTTTATCGGCCTGGGGCATATGGGGTCGGGCATGGCGGCCAATCTGGTCAAGGGCGGGCATGAGGTGCGCGCATATGACCTGAGCGCAGCGGCCATGACGCAGGCGGTGGCTGAGGGCTGCATCGGTGCGGCCTCGCTCAACGAGGCCTGTCAGGATGCGGAGGCCGTGATCACCATGCTGCCGGCAGGACAGCACGTTCTGGCGGTCTATGCGCAGGTGATGGAACAGGCAGAGCCCTCCGCGCTGCTGATCGATTGTTCGACCATCGATGTTGAGAGCGCCCGCAAGGTGGCCGGACAGGCGGAAAGCGCCGGATTCGCCATGGTCGATGCGCCGGTTTCGGGCGGTGTGGCGGGGGCGAAAGCCGGCACCCTGACCTTTATGTGCGGTGGCCCGCAAGCGGCTTTTGCCCGCGCGGAACCGATCCTGCAAGCTATGGGCAAGGCGGTGATCCATGCAGGTAGCGCGGGCGCGGGGCAGGCGGCCAAGCTGTGCAACAACATGTTGCTGGCCATTACCATGATCGGCACCTGTGAAGCCTTTGCCCTGGCGGAAAAGCTAGGCCTCGATGATCAGGTATTTTTCGACATTGCCTCGAAGGCGTCGGGTCAGAACTGGTCGATGACCAGCTATTGTCCGGTGCCGGGGCCGGTGCCAACCTCGCCGGCCAATAACGATTATCAGCCGGGTTTCGCCGCGTCGCTGATGCTGAAGGACCTGACCCTTGCCATGCAGGCGGCGGCGCAGAATGACGCCCACACACCGCTCGGCGCCAAGGCGCATACGCTCTATGAGGCGTTGTGCCGTCAGGGCCATGCGGCGCAGGACTTCTCCTATATGATGGAACGGATACGCAGGGGGTCTTAAGATTTCGGCGGCGCTTAAGCTCGGATATAATGCAGCACGTCCGGGCTGTTGGCGGCAGCGGCCATGACCACCTTGTTCAGGCCCTGTTCGGTGGTGCGCTGATCGATCTCACCCTTGCGGTACATCCACGACAGCTTGCGCAGGTAATCGCGCAGCGCCACCTTATCGTCTTCGCCGAAGCGTACCGAGGTCATGGCTTCAATGCGCGCCTGCAGTTTTTCGCGGGCGGCGCGGCCTTCGCGAATCCCGACCTTGAACGCTTGCATCTGCTCGGTCACGAAGGCGTGGCGGGCGATTTCATTAAAGGGATTGAGGGTCATGAGGCGTACTCCTGAAAAGCCAGGCTCTGAGCATTTCACAGCCGCCGCCTCTTGCCAACTAACGCTTCCTCACTTCAGCGGCATCCAGATCAGCGAAAATTTGATCAATCGTGACCGGAAAAATCCTGAAACATCACAAAAGCATCAACATAACCTAATTCGGGATGCGCAAAGGCGCCCGGCAGGCGCGCCACAATCTCGAAACCCATGCGCTGCCACAGGGCGACGGCGCGTTCATTGCTGCTGACGACGAAATTGAACTGCATGGCGCGAAAGCCCTGCGACCTGGCCACCGCCACAGCATGCCGGCACATGGCGCTGGCCACGCCCCTGCCTGTGGCCGAAGGCGCGGTCATGAAACCGCAATTGGCGACGTGGGCGCCGCCGCCTTGTCGATTGGGTGTCAGGAAATAGTGCCCCAATACCGTGCCATCGACCTCGGCCACGAAAACCTGATGCGGTGCGGCGAACCAGTAGGTGAGGGCGGTGTCGCGGTCCCAGTCACGCGGCAGGGTGTAGGTCTCCCCGGCGCGCAAGGTGGGTTCCAGGATGGCCCAGATGGCGTCATGGTCGGCGGTGGTGGCGAGTCTGATCTGCATGGCGCTGATATAGGCCATCCTTAATCGCCGCATAACCCATTCGGTTGGAAAAAATTTAACGAAGCCGGCGCATGGTCAAAGCCAATCAGGATTGGGACATATCATGCGCCGACTATCATCCGCTGTTGTTCTGCTGGCAGGCTTATGTGCCACTGCGGCGCAGGCAGCACCGCGCAGCACCGAGGCCGAAGTGCTCGAGATGATCAACGCCGAACGTGCGGCGCACGGATGCCAGCCCTTGCATGTTGAGGCGCGCCTGACAGAAGCCGCTGAGCGCCAGAGCCGTCAGATGGTGGAGCGCCATTATTTCAGCCATACCGCGCCCAATGGCTCGACGCCCGGCCGCCGTGTCCGGGATACCGGCTATGTCTACCAGATGGTTGGCGAAAACATCGAGGTCAATTCGGACGTACCCGAAGCGGTGGTCGATGCGTGGATGAACAGTCCTGGCCACCGGGATAACATCCTGATGTGTGCGTTCCGGGAAACCGGCATCGCGGTTGCCTGGCAGGAGGACGACGAGCCTGTGCCCGGCGTGCCGCCCGAGTTCCGCGCCTACTGGACGCAGGTCTTCGCCATGCCGCTTAATCTCGGCAAATGAAACTGGGCGACTAGATCACATACAGATCGACATACTCGTTGACGGGCATGGCTTCCAGCGCCTGCTGGTCGAGACTGACCTTGAGGATGGCCGCCTGTTGTTTTGACGGAAAACGGCGCGCGAGATTGGTGCGGAACTTGACTTCGAGCAGAGGTATGCCGTCGGCGCGGCGGCGCTTGTGGCCGATCGGATATTCCACCACAATCTCATCCAAGACCTTACCATCGTTGAGTTCCAGGGTCAGGGCATTGGCGATGCTGCGTTTGTCGGGATCGTGGTAATCGGCAGTGAAGGTGGTATCCTCGACGCAAGTGATCTTGTCACGCAGGCTATCGATACGCGGATCACCAGCGACACCGTCCTCATAGTCAGCGGCGGTCAGGCGGCCATGGATCAGCGGCACGGCGACCATGTACTGGATGCAGTGATCGCGGTCGGCCGGATTATCGAGCGGCCCCTTCTTGTCGATGATGCGGATGCAAGCCTCGTGGGTGCGGATGGTGACGTGCCGGATGTCTTCGGTCGTCTTGCCAAGCGCAGCCAGCTTATGATGCAGCATCATGGCGGCTTCAACGGCGGTTTGACTGTGAAACTCGGCCGGGAAGCTGATCTTGAAGAGGATCTGCTCCATGACGTAAGTGCCATAGGGCCGCTGGAACCTGAACGGCTGGCCCTTGAACAGCACGTCGTAAAAGCCCCAGGTCTTAGCGGTGAGCACCGACGGATAACCCATCTCGCCTTTTTGCGCCATGAGCGCCAGACGCACAGCGCGCGAGGTGGCGTCACCGGCAGCCCAGCTTTTACGCGAGCCGGTATTGGGCGAATGGCGATAGGTGCGTAAGGCCTGGCCATCGACCCAGGCCAGTGACACGGCGTTGATGATCTCGTCGCGGTCGAGACCCAGCATCTGCGCCACCACGGCGGTGGAAGCGACCTTGACCAGCACGACGTGATCGAGACCGACGCGATTGAAGCTGTTTTCCAGCGCCAGACAGCCCTGGATCTCGTGCGCCTTGATCATTGCCGTCAGGACATCACGCATAAGGAGCGGCTTGCGCCCGGCGGCGATGGCTTTGCGCGACAGCCAGTCGGCGGTGGCGAGGATGCCGCCGAGATTATCGGACGGATGGCCCCATTCGGCCGCCAGCCATGTGTCGTTGAAATCGAGCCAGCGGATCATGGCGCCGATATTGAACGCCGCCTGGACCGGATCGAGCTGGAACTGCGTGCCGGGCACTTTTGCGCCGTGGGGCACGACGGTGCCGGGGACGATGGGGCCCAGCAGCTTGGTGCAGGCGGGGTAGTCGAGCGCCTCCAGTCCGCAGCCGAGGGTATCTATCAGGCAGTTGCGCGCGGTTTCATAGGCAAGGTCGGAGGTGATCTCATAATCAAGCACATAATCGACGATGTCGGTGAGGACACTGTCCGGCGCGGGGCGTTCGTTAGGGATATGGGCGGACATGGTGGGCTTTCTTGAGGGAAGACAAGAAAGGTGATCCACAGATTACACAGATTACACAGATTTTTCAGAGCCTTAGTGGTCAAATCCGCTTTTGTTATCAGGGCCTGTTGGCGCGAGGCGCCTTTTCAATCTCATAAACTGCGATAGCCATTAAACTCAGAAAAATCTGTGTAATCTGTGTAATCTGTGGATAAACCTTCCTTAATTTAAGGACGGTCTTTCAGGGCCACGAAGGGTTTATCCTCCGGGCCGGTATAGTTGGCATTGGGGCGGATGATCTTGCCGTCCTGGCGCTGTTCGATAATGTGCGCCGACCAGCCGGAGGTGCGCGAAATCACGAAAAGCGGCGTGAACATATCGGTCGGGACGCCCATCATGTGATAGGAAACCGCCGAGAACCAGTCGAGATTGGGGAACATCCTCTTGGCGTCCCACATCACGCTTTCCAGCCGCTCGGCGATGGCGAACATCTTCATGGAATTTTGCCCGGCAGAGAGGCGGCGCGCTACCTCCTTGATCACCACATTGCGCGGATCGGCCACGGTATAGACCGGGTGGCCAAAGCCGATGATGACCTCCTTACGGTCAACACGGGCGCGGATATCGGCCTCCGCCTCGTCTGGATTGTCGTAACGCTTCTGGATATCAAAGGCGACCTCGTTGGCGCCGCCGTGTTTGGGGCCGCGCAGGGCGCCGATGCCGCCGATGATGCAGGAATAGAAGTCCGAACCCGTACCGGCGATCACGCGGGCGGCAAAGGTCGAGGCGTTGAACTCGTGTTCGGCATAGAGGATCAGCGAGGTGTGCATGGCGCGCACCCACGACTCCGGCGGTGGCTTGCCATGCAGCATATGCAGGAAGTGGCCGCCGATCGAGTCATCGTCGGTCTCGACCTCGATGCGCTTGCCGTTATGGCTGAACTGATACCAGTAGAGCAGCATGGAGCCGAGGCTGGCCAATAGCTTGTCGGCAATGTCGCGCGCGCCGGGATGGTTGTGGTCTTCGCGCTCCGCCGACTGGCAGCCAAGGACCGACACGCCGGTGCGCAGCACGTCCATCGGGTGCGTGGAGTAGGGCAGGCTTTCCAGCACGGCCTTCAGCGTGGCGGGCAGGCCGCGCAGGGATCGGAGCTTGGTCTTATAGGCGGCCAGTTCGCTGAGATTGGGCAACTTGCCGTGGATCAGCAGGTGGGCGATTTCCTCAAATTCCGAGGTGGCGGCGAGATCGAGAATATCGTAGCCGCGATAGGCCAGGTCATTGCCGGTGCGTCCGACCGTGCACAGGGCGGTATTGCCGGCGATCTGACCGGACAAGGCCACGGATTTTTTGGGCCTAAAGCCCGTCGGTGTATCTCCGTCCATGAGGCATTTCCTTGTTCCTGTTATTTTTGTTTGTTGGTGTTGAAAAGCGCGTCGAGGCGCTCTTCAAAGGCATGGTAACCGATGCGGTCATACAGTTCCTCACGGGTCTGCATGGTATTGAGCACGTTCTTCTGGTGGCCGTCGCGGCGGATGGCGGTATAGACGTTCTCCGCCGCCTTGTTCATGGCGCGGAAGGCCGACAGGGGATAGAGCTGGATGGCGACACCGGCCGAGGCCAGTTCTTCGCGGGTGAAGAGGGGCGTCTTGCCGAACTCGGTGATATTGGCCAGCACCGGCACCTTTACGGCATCGACAAAGCGGCGATAGGTGTCCAGATCATAGGCGGCCTCGGCGAAGATGCCGTCAGCGCCGGCCTCAACGCAGGCGATGGCGCGTTCGATGGCGACCTCCACGCCTTCAACGGCAATGGCGTCGGTGCGGGCGATCAGGAAGAAATCGGGATCGGTTTTGGCGTCAGCGGCCGCTTTCACACGATCGACCATTTCGGCGGTCGAAACGATCTCCTTGCCAGGGCGATGACCGCAGCGCTTGGCGCCGACCTGGTCCTCAATGTGGCATGCGGCGGCGCCGAACTTGATCAGTGACTTGATGGTGCGCTCGATATTGAACGCCGAGGGGCCAAAGCCGGTATCGATATCGACCATCAGCGGCAGGTCGCAGACATCGGTGATGCGGCGGATATCGGTGAGAACATCATCCAACGTGTTGATGCCAAGATCGGGAAGCCCCAGCGATCCGGCCGCCACGCCGCCACCCGACAGATAGATGGCCTTGTAGCCGGCACGTTTGGCCAGCAGGGCATGATTGGCATTGATGGCGCCGACCACCTGCAAAGGCTGTTCAGCGGCCAGAGCGGCGCGAAATTTCGCGCCTGCGGAGGTCATCATGTGGCGTTTCCCTGTCTTTACGACTTATATCCGAAAGGTATCAAGTGAAACCAATTGGGTCAAGCGTAATCATTTACGCTCACGTAAACCTCGGCGTCAATTCACGTGCGATTGATCAGGCGCGCAACGACTCCAGGTAAAGGCGCAACTGCTTCATACCAGAGATAAGGACACGGCTATCCTGCGCGGTCTTGGCCAGGGAAATATAGCCTTCGTAGGTGGCGACGAGGTAGGTGGCTGTGTCGCGGGCATCGATGTCGTTGCGCACCTTTTCATTGATCTGGCCAAGCCGCAGAGCATCGCTGACACCCCCGATCCAGTTGGTGAAGATCTCCGACAGGCGCCGGCGGAAACCCTCGTCGAGCGGCGACATTTCCTGCGCCAGATTGTTGAGCGGACAGCCGCCGTTGACCTCGGCATCCGAGGTGCCGGTGTCGTCGAGAATGCCGAGCAGGGCGTCGATCGGATCATCAACATCATCGAGCGGGGCCAGCCACTTGTCCTGCGTGATGCGGGCGATGACGTGCTCGATGACGGCATGACCCAGCGCTTCCTTGCCATCGAAATGGTGATAGAGCGCGCCCTTGGTGACACCGGCCCTGGCGAGGATGGCCTTGAGGTCGCTGCCCTGAAAGCCATTGTGATACACCTCCTCGAACGCTGCGTTCATCAGGCGTTCGCGGGTCTGGACAGGTGCGCGGCGGGGGGCTGAGACTGACATACCAACCAGTATGTATGATATTGCCCTAAAGTCAAGTATCCACAATATTTGCGGCGTCGCCGGATTTATGCTGACAGAACTTGGCATGAGGGGGATGCTAGGGTTTCATCAGTGCCGCGTATTCGAGAACCTACCTGACCAAGGACGCCATCATGTCGCGCGCCACCCGCCTGCTTGACCTTTTGCAACTGTTGCGACGCCATCGTTATCCGGTGGCCGGCGCTGAACTGGCGCGCGAACTCGATATTTCGCTGCGGACGCTTTACCGCGATATAGGCGCGCTTCAGGCGCAGGGCGCGCATATCGAAGGCGAGCCGGGCGTGGGTTATGTGCTGCGGCCGGGCTATATGCTGCCGCCTTTGATGCTGAGCCAGGAAGAACTGGAGGCGCTGGTGCTGGGCGTGCGCTGGGTGGCCGACCGGGGCGATGCCCGTCTGGGGGAGGCGGCGCAGAACGCCCTGACCAAGATCACCGCCGTGCTGCCAAAGGATCTGGCCGATGAGATTGAGACTTCTGGTTTGCTGGTGGTGCCAAGCTGGTCATCGCCGCAAAGCCGGATCGATCTCGGTGATATCCGCGCCTCCATCCGGGGTGAATGCCGCGTCGAGGTGCGCTATACCGACCTGAAGGAGGTCACCACTGACCGCGTGGTCTGGCCCGTGGCGCTGGGCTTCTTTGAACATATTCGCATCGTCGTGGTGTGGTGCGAGATGCGGCAAGCCTTCCGCCACTTGCGCGCCGACCGTATCGTATCGTGGTCACCGCTGGAAAACCGCTACCCCAAGCGCCGCGCCGTCTTGCTCAAGGCGTGGAAGGCGGAACGCGACGAGGAACACGCCAAGTATGAGGCGGGCCTGCCGGCGAAGAAGCAGCCGGTTGTGACTCTGCAATAATTCCCCTCTCCCTGTTTACGGGGAGAGGGTGCCGCTTTAGCGGCGGGTGAGGGGCGTCTTGCTAGCTTTACAACCGCCCCTCACCCCAGCCCTCTCCCCGCAAGAAGCGGGGAGAGGGGGGCTTGCTATTCCTTCACAATCGGCAGCCAGACCGCTGAGGCGGCTGTCGGCGTGCGATAGATGCTTTCGGTCGCCGCTTTATAGTCCGCCGGCTTGGCGTTGAAGATATTGTCGACATAGGTCTGCGGGTTGCGGTCATAGAGCGGGAACAGCGATGACTGCACCTGGATCATCAGCTTATGTCCCGGCAGGAAGACGTGATCGACATTGGGCAGTTCGAACTTGTACTGCTCGATCTTGCCGGGCGTCAGGGCCTGAGGCGTGTCGAAACCGTGCACGTACCGGCCGCGGAAAATCTCGATGCCGATGGGCAGCTCAAAACCGGCCATGCCGGGCTTGGAGCCTTGCGCGGCGCCTTCCGGCGACTCGTTGGGATAGACGTCGATGATCTTGACCACCCAGTCGGAGTCGGTGCCGGAGGTGGCGGCGTAGAGATCGACCACAGGCGCGCCCATAATATGTACCGGCTTGTCGAGCGCGGTGGAGGTATAGGTCAGCACATCCGGACGATCGGAGACAAAGCGTTGATCGTGGACCAGCCAGGGCTTCCACTGGCTGGAATCGGCCATGCTGATCGGTCGCGGAATAAAGGGCACGGGCTTCGACGGATCGGAGACGTAGTTGTCGTGGCCATCCGTGGCGGGTTTGGTGAAGCTGGCGGTGAAGTTTTCACCGATATAGAGCGGGGTCAGGGTGCCCATCGGCCATTTCGGCGACTCGTTCCAGTGGTTCGCGCCGGTGGCGTAGGTCAGGACCGGCGGGGTTTTCGGATCGGGTGCGCCCTTGAGATAGTGATCGAAGAAGGGCTTCATGTACTTGACGCGGAATTCATGCGCGGTGTCGCCGGTGAAGGTGAGGGCGCCGAGGTCGTAGCCATAGTGGTTGACGCCGGAATGGCGCCACGGCCCGATGACCAGAGACACCATGTCGTTGTTCGTGTCCTTGGGCTCCATGACCTTGTAGACCGCCGGTGCGCCATAGGAATCTTCCTGATCCCACTGGCCAACGACCAGCATGGTCGGCACTTTCAGTGGCGCGGCCGCCATCCACTTATCGACCGCCTGGCCCGACCAGAAGGTTGTGTAGGCCGGATTTTCCATCAGCTTGCGCACGAAGGGCACCTGGTCGATGCCCCACTTGCGGGCGTAATCGCCCGTCGAACCGGCTTCGAGATAGCGATTATAATCGTCGCCCACGCCATCCGGTATGTCGGCGCCGGCATCGGCCTTGCCGGTGCTTTGCCCCAGGGCATAGCTCAGGCTGTTGACGCGGAAGGCGCCGTTGTGGAACCAGTCGTCGCCCTTCCAGCCATCGACCATCGGGCTTTGCGGCACGGCGGCTTTCAGGGCCGGATGCGGGTTGATCTCGGCCAGCAGGGAGGTGAAACCGAGATAGGACGAGCCGATGATACCGACCTTGCCGTTCGATTCCGGGATGTTCTTCGACAGCCAGTCGATCGCGTCGTAGGCATCGGTCGATTCATCAATGCCGGTGTCGTTGAGTGCACCCGAAAGCGGGCGGTTCATGACGTAGACGCCCTCGGAATTATGAATGCCGCGGATATCCTGCGTCACGATGATGTAGCCATCGTCAACGAACGGATCGTACATCGCGGGCAGGACTTCCTTGATCGTCTGGCTCGCCGATCTCGCCATGGTGGACTTGGCGTCATAGGGGGTGCGCGACAGCAGGATCGGACCGTCCTTCGTGCCCTTCTTGAACACGATCACGGTATAGAGCTTGGTGCCGTCGCGCATCGGCACCATGATGACGCGACGGACAAAATCGGCGTCCGGACGAACCTTATCATAGCTGTCGAAGACATCCGGCGTCATGGGGGTGACGGCGGTGGAAGGGGCAGCCGGCTTCGGCTTGGCCAGCACGGGGGCGGCAAAGGCCAGCGACAGCAGGGCAGCGGCGCAGGTGAGGGTGCGGAAGGTCATCTCTAATTCCTAACGGGTATAAAGGGCTTTGGCGTCGGTCTTGAAGGCGGTGGCGCTGCCGGTGCGGCTGTAGAACATGTGCCCGCCGGGATAGACGGCGAGCCTGACCTTGGCGGTGCCGCCATAGGTCGGCAACTGGTCGATGACCAGGCGTGAGGTGAAGAAGGGGCACGACAGGTCGTTATAACCATGGACGATCAGCACCTGCATCTTCGGGTCGTTGGCGATGGCCTGGCGCAGGTCGCTGACCGGCTTGTCGTCGGCGGCGCCGCGATCCCAGGCTTCATTGACGGCATAGGACAGGGCCTCATAATGCGCCTCGGTCTTCCAGCCGACCTCGCGGGTGACAAAATCGACCATGGCGCTGGTGGTGGGCGCGATCAGAGCGTTCAGGATCGGGTCGCCCGACAATTGACTGGGGGCTTCGGGGAAGGGGTCAAAAGCCGTGACATTGGAATCATAGACGCTGCCGATCTTGCGCTCATTGCGATGGCTTTCACGCAGGAAGGTGCCAGTGTCGATCCGGCCGTCCATGCGGGCTACCAGCGCCGGATCGAGGCCGGTATATTCAGACACCTTGCTGACGAGGCGGCTGACAGCCTGCGGGTCGGAGCGGCCGGCGAGGAAATCGGTGACGAACTGCGTGCGGTCATAGCGCTCGACCTCGGCCACGGCCTCCGGCGTCAGTTTGCCGTGCTTTTCCAGATTGGCGGCGGCCATGGAGGGCAGGTTGATCATCCATGGCAGCGGCGACAGCGCCGTTTCGGAGCCGACAGCGGCGGGATCGAGATAGGGCGACACCATGATCAGCCCGGAAACACCGACGCCCATGCGGGTTTGCAGGGTGTTGGCGATACGCGGGGCACGGTAGCCGCCGTAGCTTTCGCCCATGATGTATTTGGGGGAGCGCAGGCGACCGTTCTTGACCAGCCAGTCGTAGACGACACGCGACAGGTACTGGATATCGGCCTCGGTCGCGAAGAAGTCCTTCTTGGCGGCGTCGGACTCTTCCAGCGCGCGTGAATAGCCGGTGCCGACCGGATCGATGAAAACCAGATCGCTCATATCAAGCCAGCTACTCGGATTGTCGGTGGTGACGCTGGAATCGGAGGGTGAGTCGCCGGCATCGCCGAACTGGACGCGCTTCGGACCGATGGCGCCCATATTGAGATAGACGGAAGAGGCTCCGGGGCCGCCGTTAAAGGCGAAGGTGACGGGTCTTTTAGGATCTTTGCCGGGCACGATATAGGCGGTGTAAACGACCTCGGCGATGACCTTGCCCTTGGCGTCGCGCACGGCGATCTTACCGACGGTGGCGTCATAGCTCAGCGCCTTGCCATCGAGCTGGATGGATTGGCGGATGGTCTTGTCGTCCGGCAGGGCCGGGAAACTATCGCCATCGGGTTTATCGGCGGGTTTATCGGCGGTTTTCTCAGGCTCGGCCTTGGGCTTGTCATCGGCAAAGGCGGGCAGGGCGGGGCTGCCGGCGAGCATAACACAGACCAGGCCGGTGAGGAGCGCGCGGGAGGGACGGAGGGAGCGAAGTGTCACGACGGGAAGGCCTTATGGTCTGGGAGTTATGATTTAGAAGTGTGACAATACACGCTTGCTAATCTGATACAATATACGCCGGTTTCATTTGCATCCGGATCGGAACAAAAAAACAAAACTTGATAAGTCTGCGCGCGGACAGTCTTGATAGGACTGCGAAGTGAGAATAAAAAATCTATAAATATCAAATATTTGAAAGCAATATTCCTTGCCTGGTTGAGAAAGTGGCCTACAATAGTGTTCGGGGGCTTTTGCTGTTACAGGAGCATTGTGATGAGTCCCACGATCGCGTTGACCTTTGCCTCTGCCGCCGGCTTCATACTGGGTCTTGCCGGCCCTGCCGTTCTCGATCAGACCCAGCCTGATATCTCGCCGCCGACAGCCGCCCGCGCTGTGGTTGATGTCGTGCCCCCCGCCAGTGAGCCGGCAGCGCTGCCCGGGCCCGATTCGATGTGGGAAGTCACCACCCAGACGACCTTGGCGGGCCAGGCGCCCACCACGACCACCTCTAGTCTCTGCGCCAATATCGAAGACCTCAAAGCTCCGCCGGTCAGCGTTACCGGCCCGCAATGCGAGGGCCAGATGTTCAGCAATGAAGGCGCGAACGTCTCATGGACCACGGATTGCGCCGCCGTGAAGGGCAATGGTTCACTGACGGTGAGCGGCGATCATCAGAGCTTCAGCGGTGATATCGTCGCTGCCAGCGCGGGTCAGGACGCCACGATCCACGTCACCGGCAAGATCACCGGCACCTGCACCAAATCCTGATTGACTAAAGCGTAGAGTCGCGGCCCCATGCGCGGCGTTAAAAACGGGACCGCGACCATGAATGATATCAAGCTTGACGACGGCTGGAAGGCGCTTCTGGCGCCGGAGTTTTCAAAGCTCTACATGGTTGAGCTGAAAGCCTTCCTGAGTGCGCAGCGTGAGGCAGGTAAGCGCGTATTCCCTAAAGGCGCCGATTATTTCCGCGCGCTGGACCTGACGCCACCGGATAAGGTGCGCGTGGTGATCCTGGGGCAGGACCCCTATCATGGCGAAGGCCAGGCGCATGGCCTGTCGTTCTCGGTCAAGCCGGGCGTGCGTATTCCGCCGTCCCTGGTCAATATCTACAAGGAATTGCAGGGCGATCTCGGCATCGCGCCGGCCAAGCACGGCTTTCTGGAGCACTGGGCAAAGCAGGGCGTATTGCTGCTCAACAGCGTGCTGACGGTCGAGATGGGCATGGCGGCGGCGCATCAGGGCAAGGGCTGGGAAAAGTTTACCGATGCGGTGATCCGCGCGGTCAATGACCTGCCGCAGCCGGTGGTCTTTATCCTGTGGGGCGCTTACGCACAGAAAAAGGCCGCTTTTGTCGATACCACGAAGCATCTGGTGATCAAGTCGGTGCATCCGTCGCCGCTGTCAGCCCATAACGGCTTCTTCGGCACAAAACCGTTCTCGCGCGCCAATGATTTTCTGGTGGCAAAGGGCCATGCGCCGATCGACTGGACGCTGCCGGCCAATCCAGCAGAATGATCACCGGATCGACTTCCTAATTTCGTCTTTATATTTTCAAAACTAGGTTGAAGGGGCGTTACGGGAGAGTGTTGATGAAGCCGCTTGTGTATGTATTCCCGACCAGTCTGGTCATTTGTGCGGTCGGCATGAAAAGGGGCTTTATCACCCCGGCAACCAACGGTAATCGCCAGGGCGTCAGCGCGACATGATCATTATGCGGCACGTTTCTTTGAGTTTGTCTCTTCTGGCGTGCCTGGCGGTGGTGGCCTGTGACAAGCCCGACAAGCCGCCCGTGGCACCTTCCGGCAGCGAGACCGCGCAATCGGCGTCGTCCACGTACGACTCCGCCGCGGAGCAGGCTTCGGAAAGCGTGGCCAGCAGCGAAACGCCACCGCCGCGCAAAAGCCAGCGTGAGGGCCTGTGGCAATTGACGCAGACCCTGCCGCAACTGGGCGGCAGTTCGGTAGCCAGGATCTGCGTCGATGAAGATCAGGGCGAACGTCTGGCGGTGATCGGGCAGGATTTGCTCGGTAAACCGGAAATGAATGACCTGTCGTGCATGACGCGCAGCGTGGTGCGGCTGGCCTCCGGCGCCGATATCGATACGGTCTGTGAGGTCAACGACACCACGCTGACCAGCCATATCCATGTCGACATCATCGGCAACGAGGCGTTCCACCAAACGGCCGAAACGCGCTATTCGCCGGCCTTTGCCGGTCATGGCCGCCAGATCACGGTGACCGACGGCAAGCGTCTTGGCGATTGTCCTGATGGCATGAAGGCGGGCGACTACGTCAACGGTGACGGCGTGAAGATGAAGGTCGGCAAGGTTCTGGCGAAATTTAGCTGATTGCGCCAGCCGACAGTGGTCTCATAACTGGCGACACCGGACGATCCGATGCTACTAAGCTTCCTGTAAGGCGCCCGGAAATGGGCGTTCGTCTTCACATCGCACCTACGTCAGGGAAGCCCATGCGACAATATCTGATCGACGCCTTTGCGGAAGCACCGTTCAAGGGGAATCCCGCCTGTGTGGTCGAACCCTTTACCGTGTGGCCGGACGCGGACTTCATGCAGGCGCTGGCCATGGAGAACAATCAGGCGGAAACCGCCTATCTGCTGCGCACCGGTGATCCCTCGCGCTTTGGTCTGCGCTGGTTCACGCCGGCCATGGAGGTGCCGCTGTGCGGGCACGCCACCCTGGCCTCGGCCCATGCGCTTTTCCATGAGTTCGGTGTGGCGGCCGACGTGCTGCGTTTCGACACTTTGTCGGGCGCATTGACCGTGCGCCGCTTTGAGGATCGGCTGGAAATGGATTTCCCGTCCTATCCGCCGCATGAGATTGCGGTTGAGCCAGCGGTCGAGGCCGTGCTGGGCGTGGCGCCGCTGCGCTGTTATGGCGGGCCGGCGCTGATCGCCTTCATGGACAGCGAGCAGACGGTGCGTGACATCGTGCCGGACCTCAGCAAGCTGACCGCCTATCAGGGCACGGCCTATACCGATCGCCACCTGATCGTCACGGCCTTTGCCGATGCGGATAAGCCTTACGGCGTGGTCAGCCGTCTGTTCGCGCCGGACATGGGCATTAATGAAGATCCGGCCACCGGCTCGATGCACTGTATGCTGGCGCCGCTCTATGCCGCCTTGACCGGAAAGCCTGTAATCGATTACTATCAAGCCTATCCGAGACGCGGCGCGCACCTGCAATGCGAAGTGGTGGGGGACCGTGTCAAGCTGCGCGGTCAGGCCGTCACTGTGATGATGTCGGACCTCAAACTATAAGAATATATTCGGGAAGATCCATGTTCAAAGCCAGCCTTATCGCCGCCGCCTGCGCGGTGTTCGCCGTCTCCGCCGCCCATGCGGAAGCGCCCGTCTTCAAGCCGCAAACGCTTGTTTTGAAGAACATTCCAAAGGCTACAGGGCCGGCGGTGTCGATATTCAATGGCAAGGATCTCAACGACTGGACCGGCTGGCTGGGCTATCCCGATCCGTCGCGCACTTATAATGCCGGTGACGACAAACCGATCGGGCCGGGTGGCGTAGGGTCGATCTTCACGGTGGTGAACGAAGACGGCGCGCCTGCCTTGCGGGTGAGCGGTGAAACCTGGGGTAGCCTTGTCCATAAGGGCGATTTCAAGAACTATCACCTGCGCCTGGAATACAAGTGGAGCGGCAAACGCCATGCGCCGCGCCTCAATGAACCGGAGAACAACGGCCTCCTGTATCATACCCACGGCAAGCCCGGCGCTGTGTGGGGCACCTGGTCGCGGTCGGTCGAGTTCGAGATCATGACCGGAAGCGTCGGTATGGTGGTGCCGGTCGGTAACGGTCTGGAAGTCGACTCCAGCGTGGCGATTGATCCCTCGATCATCGATCCGAAGCAGCGCTTTATGCCGGGGGCGCCGCTGGGCAGCGCGGTCGGCAACACCGCGCTGTGGAACATCGAAAACAACAGCAATGCGGATAAGCCGGTCGGCGAATGGAATACGCTCGACCTCTACGTCTTCGCCAACCATGCGGTGCATGTGGTCAATGGCGTACCGGTGATGGAGGTCTGGGGCCTGTGCGACAAGGCCAATGACACCGCGCCATGCGAACCGCTGATCCACGGCGCCATCCAGTTGCAGTCGGAAGGGGCCGAGACCTTCTTCCGCAATATCACGCTGGAGCCGATCAACAGCCTGCCGGCGATTGAGGTGGTGAAGTAGGGTTAAGCCTTTCCGATCTTGCTGGCTTTACGCTTCCTGAACCATTTTACGAACAGCCAGATCAATGGGACAATCACGATCAACAGCGGTATCAGGAAGGCCGCTGCACTGATGATGATGCCAAGCATGATCATCATGTTGTTGAGGATGTTGCGGAAAGCGTCTGTAACCGGTGAGAAGGTATTGTGTGACGCCGCAGCGGCCTCGCTCTGGTAGGTGAGGGTCAGGTGCGTGGTGGCGACGCGCTTTTGAAGCACAGCCAGTGTTGATTGCGCCGAATCAATATCGCTCTGAACCTGCGATAACTGGGTTTCGGCCTCAACCAGATCGCCGATCTTGCCCGGATTGTTCTTGATGATGTTGAGTAGACGATCACGCAGAGCAAGCTTGTTTTTCAAATGGGCGTCAGTATCGACGATCTGCAGGCTGAGATCTTCGCTCGTTACATTCTGGGAAAAGATATGAGCATTTGAATTTTTCAGATTGGCACTGAGTTGGCCTTGCCAGATTTTCATCCATTCCGGCGTAACACGCAGTTCCAGGGTTTTGCGCACAAAACCGCTGCCCGGATTATTATCGGCGCGCATTGAGATCATCTGGCAGGCCGCCTGACCTGCTTTTGCGCAAGCGCTCTGATCGGCATTGATCAGGGCATCTACGCCTTTGGTGCCGGAGGAAAAGCCGTAGTCATAATCGTAGGCCAATTGGGGGGGGGCAGAGGTTACAGTGGAGTGAACTGGGGCCGATGCTGCGGCATCTACGGCCTGAATATTCACATTCATTTTTTCGTCGGCATAGCTTTCTTCTGTCGCCGTCTGTTTGGAACAACCGCTTAAAATCATAAGCGCAGTTGCGGCCCATATAACGACGGATAGTTTTTTCATTTTAGTCCCCGGATGTGTTGTGCGGACTATGACTCCGAACTTTGGCGCTGACCATAGAAAAAGCCCCGCCAGCCTAACTGACGGGGCTCTGTTGTCTGCAAGGCTTACGGCTTAATCGAGCGACACCACGGTCACCGATTCCGGCGCAACCTTCAGGATAAGCGAGCCGTTCCTGGCCGTGGCCGAGAAGGCCTTCGTGGTCACCACATTCGGATTATCGAAGGTGTTGATGCTGTCGATCTTCGGCGCGGTCAGGGTTTCGCCGGTCGCGCTTTTCGCCTTGAGGCCGAGCACGGAAGCGTCGATTTCAAGCGGCTGGGTCGGGTCGATATTGGTGATCGACAGGTAGACCTTACCATCCTTGCCGCGGGCGGCGATGATGTCGGCGCGTGGCAGGGTGATGCCGCCGCGGGTATAGGTGCCGGCCTCATAGGTCACGGGAATAACCGTTGCGTCCTGGAAAGGTACGTACAGCTTGAAGACATGATAGGTCGGGGTCAGGATCATCTTGTCGCCATCGGTCAGGATCATGGCCTGCAGGACGTTGATCATCTGGGCGATATTGGCCATGCGCACGCGATCGGCATGGCGCGTGAAGATGTTGATCGAGACCGCCGCCAGGATGGCGTCACGTTGCGAGTTTTGCTGATAGAGGAAGCCCGGATTGGTGCCGGGTTCGCCCTTGTACCAGGCGCCCCATTCATCGACCGCCAGCGCGATCTTCTTCTGCGGATCGTACTTGTCCATGATGGCCGAATGCTTGCTGACCAGGTCTTCCATGCGCAGCGCGGTCTTGATCACCTTGGCGTATTCGGTCTCATCGAAACCCGAGGCCGGCTGGTACGGAGGCCAGGCTTCAAAGCCGGAATAGTAGTGCAGCGACAGGGCATCGACATCGCCGGACTTGTTCTTCATGAACACTTCGGTCCAGTTGTAGTCGTCGACATTGGCGCCGGAAGCGACCTTCTTCATGCGCTTGTCGCCGGTCTGGGCCGGATTGTAGTTCTTGGCGTAGGTTGAGAACTGGCGGTACTCGTCGGTGTAGTGCTCGGGCGTCATATTGCCGCCGCAGCCCCAGCTTTCATTGCCGATGCCAAGGAAGGCGACCGAATAGGGGGCAGGATGGCCATTTTCGCGGCGCGCCATGGCCAGGCTCGTTTCCTTTTCCGAGGTCATGTATTCCAGCCATTCGGCGGTTTCCTGCGGGGTGGACGAGCCGACATTGGCCGAGACATAGGCTTCGGTGCCGACCTGGCGGGTGAATTCCATGAATTCATCGGTGCCGAAGGTGTTGGGCTCGATCACGCCGCCCCAGTTGGAATTGAGCGTGACCGGGCGCTTGCCCTTGCCGATGCCTTTTTCCCAGTGATATTCGTCGGCGAAGCAACCGCCGGGCCAGCGCACGTTCGGCACCTTGATGGCCTTGAGCGCGGTCACGACGTCGTTGCGGATGCCGTTGGTATTGGGGATCTTGGAATCCGTGCCGACCCATATGCCGCCATAGATACCGGTGCCGAGGTGTTCAGCGAATTGTCCGAAGATATTGCGATCAATCACAGCGCCGGATTTGGTGGTGTCCACGGTCAGCTTTGAGGTCGGCGTGGCGGCATGGGCCCAGCCAAAAGCCAGTAAACTCATGGCTGACAAGGAAATGACCACGGATTTGGTCCGTGACATGGCGCGGTGGTGCATAGTGGATCTCCCTAAGGCCCATTTTTGGGTTTGGAGGTTTTGTAGGACAATTGAATGTGGCTGACAAGTGGCCGCTTTCTACGGACCCGACTTATTTTTGAGGCGCGAAGGTACGGCTATTTTTCTCGTAGGCTTCGACCGACCTCGGTTAACTGGTCGCGCAGGTCGAACAGGCTGTCGAGGTTTAGGCCTGAGGCGCACAGCAGCGCTTCGGGAATGGCGCGGGCCTTGTCTTGTAAGGATTTTCCGTGTGGTGTCAGGTAGATGCGGGTGATGCGCTCATCATGGGCGTCGCGCTGGCGCGTCACGAAGCCGGCCTTTTCCATGCGCTTGAGCAGGGGGGTTAATGTGCCCGAATCGAGGTGCAGGGGCTGCCCCAGGGCGTTGACCGAGCGACCATCCTGATCCCACAGCAGCAGCATGACGAGATATTGCGGATAGGTCAGGCCCATCGGCTCCAGGTGCTGTTTATAGGCCTGCGCAAAGGCGTGCGCCGCCGAATAAACGGAGAAGCAGAGCTGGGTTTCGAGCTTGAGTTCGGGTGGGGAGGTATCGGGCATGGGTGACTCGCAAAATTTTGAGAAAGATAGCGCACAATCTTCTTGACATCAAATTGTGTGCAATATAATTGTGCGTTATTGAAATTTATCAAGGAGACTGATCATGACCATCGAAACTATCACCCCGATCTACACCGCACACGGCAAGGCCACCGGCGGCCGCGAAGGCACCGCCACTTCGGGCAACCAGAACCTGAAGCTTTCGACACCGCGGGAACTGGGCGGCGCCGGCGGCGAGGGCACCAATCCGGAAGAACTGTTCGCTATGGGCTATGCCGCCTGTTTCATTGGCGCGCTCAAGGCGGTGGGCGCCGGTCAGAAGATCGCTGTGCCGGCCGATACCAGCATCGAATCGAGCGTTTCGATCGGTAAGATTTTACACGGCTTCAGCATCGCGGTGGAACTGAAGGTGTCGCTGCCGGGCCTGGCGCCTGACGTCGCCGACAAGCTGATTGCCGACGCCCACATGGTCTGCCCATACTCGAACGCGACGCGCGGCAATATTGACGTCAAGCTGTCGCGTATCTAAAGATTAGCCGCTAACGACAGGGCCACGGCATCGCGGACGGCGCGGCCGTGGTCATTGTCGAGCGGATAATATTCCAGCCCCATCGGGTCTTTGTAGCCCGCCGCACGGATGGCTTTCAGCAGGTTGACATGGTTGACCTCGCCGGTGCCGGGTTGATGGCGGCCAGGCACATCGCCCAACTGAACATAGCCAACCTGATCGATGCCGGCGGTGAACTTTTCGATCAGGTCGCCGTCTTCGAGCTGCATATGATAAAAATCCCATTGCAGCTTGATCATCGGCGAATGGACGGCGCGCAGCATGGCGGTGGCCGGGCGCGAACCGTTGAGCAGATGCCCCAGATGATTGACCGTATTGAACGGCTCGACCAGCGCCATCAGGCCGGCCTGTTCCAGCAGGGGCGCAATGCGCATCAGGCCTGCGGTATAGCCAGCCAGCATGGCCTCGCGGGGCATACCGTCCACGATGTGGTGCCCGACGAGTGTGATCTGCTTATTGCCCATGATGGCGGAATCGCTGATGGCCTGGCGGATCATGTCCAGCAGGGCGTCGTGCTGCCCCGGGTCCGAAAAATTGGGGGCGGTCGGTGCGTATTGCGTCAGCGTCAGACCGTTGGCATCGAGCAGGGCGCGGGCCTTGCGCGCGTCCAGACCTTCGCGCCGCACCGGCCAGAACTCAACATTGATAAATCCATCCGCCGCCGCACGCGCAAAGCGTTCGTTGAACGGCACGTCATTATACCAGGTGTCGAGATTGCAGGCGAAGGGGCGCAGCGCCGCCTTTATGTCGGTCTTCGCGCTGGCGGGCGCCACACTGGCGGCGGCGGTGATACCGGCCGCCAGCAGCGCCATTCTGCGTGTCATTTTGGTCATGTGCGTTTCCCTTGTTTGAGGGAAGTCTATGACAATCAGGCGATTTGCGCCAGCCCGCGATCGAGGGCAGCGATCAGGTCTTCGGAATCTTCCAGACCAATGCTGAGACGCAGGAGACCGTCGGTAATGCCGGCGGTCGCCAGGGCGGCCGGCGACATGGCGGCGTGGGTCATCGATGCCGGATGCACGATCAGGCTTTCGATACCGCCGAGCGATTCGGCCAAGGAGAACAGCTCGATGACATCGAACAACTGTTTCACGGCTTCGACACCGCCAGCCAGTTCAAAGCTCATCATGGCGCCGGGGCCGGCCTGTTGCTTTTTGGACAGTTCGTGTTGGGGATGCGACGGCAGGCCGGGATAATGGACGGCTTTGACCTTGGCATGACCGGCCAGATATTCGGCGATCGCCTGCGCCGATTGTTGCTGCTGGCGGATGCGGACGAACAGGGTGCGGACGCCGCGCAGGGTCATGTAGCTGTCGAACGGCGCGGCCGTGGCGCCGACGCAGTTGGCCCACCAGCGATAGGTGGTGACGTCTTCTGGGGTAGTGCAGACGAGCGCGCCGCCGATGACATCGGAATGGCCGTTGATATATTTGGTCGTCGAATGGACAACGAAATCAGCACCGAACTTGATCGGGTTTTGCAGGGCGGGCGACAGGAAGGTGTTATCGACCGCCACCTTCGCCCCGCACTTGTGGCCCAGCGCGATCAGCTTCTCTAAATCGATCAGGCGCATCAGGGGGTTGGACGGCGTTTCCAGCAGGAGCAGGGCGGTCGGCTCGGAAAGGGCAGCTTCGATAGCGGCGTCATCGCCCTGATCAACATAGACCAGATCGATCAGGCCTTGTTTGGCGCGGGCATTGAGCAGGCGCTGGGTGCCGCCGTAGCAATCGTGCGGCACGACAACGCGCTTATTGCCGGGCAGATCCTGCCACAGCAGATCGAGCGCCGCTAATCCTGAAGCCACCATGACCGCCCCAACGCCGCCTTCCAGCTCGGCGATAACCTCAGCGATGATTTCGCGCGTCGGATTGCCGGAGCGGGCATAGTCGTAGGAACGCTTCTTGCCGAAGCCCTCGAAGGTGTAGTTGGTCGTCAGATAGATCGGCGGCATGACCGCGCCATGCGCCGGATCGGAATCGATGCCGATATTGATGACCTTGGTGCCGAGCTTGGCGTTTTTGAGATAGTTTTTGGACATTTTATGCTTCTAGTGAGGTGCGAACGATATCGGACACAAGTTTGATTTCCTTTAGGAAAGCATCGTGACCATAAAGTGAGGGAAAGTCGATGAAGACGCTGTCGTGCAGAGCTTCGGCCAGCAGCTTCATGTCGCCATAGGGCACCAGTCGGTCGGTCGGCACGGCGGCGAGAAAGACCTTGGCCTTGATCTTCGCCGGATCGACGCGGTGGCGGTCGAGGCTGTCTGACATCGAGATCCAGCGGTTGACGTCCGTGGCGGAATAGGCGTCACCACGGGCGCGCAGGTACTGGCAGACGACATAGTAGTCGCCGGCGATGGCGGGCGGCGGACCATCGAATCGCTCGGAGAATTCGGCGTCTGAGCGATAGGTCGTCATGGCCAGTTGGCGGGCCAGCGAAATCCCTTCGGCCGGCTTGCCGTTTTCGGCGCCGAATTTCAACAGGCGGCGTTGCAGCCCGCGGAACGCGGTGGCCATGGGGTGCGCGCGGTGCGCCGCCGAGATAACGCACAGGCGCTCGACCGCATCGGGATACAATTCTGCGAAAGCCAGACCGATCATGGCGCCGTAAGAAGCGCCGATGAAGCTATAGATCTTATCAACATGGATCTGGTCGAGCAGCAACTTCACCAGCCTGGCCTGATCATGGGTGGTGATGGTGTAGATGTGCGAGGCCGGCAGGCGCGGGGCGAACTCGATGGAGAGCACGCGATAATGGTTGAGATCGAGCGCTTCGCCGGGGCCAGCGACGCCTTCCCACCAGCCGGGCGCGGTATCGGTAGCGTCTTCCTTGGCGAACAGCACACGACCGGCCGAGATGCCGCCGGCGGCCACAACCACGGGCGCATCCTTCGGGCCATAGAGCCGCGCCACCACGTCCGTCTGTTCGAGCTTCATGCCGCTTTGCAGTCGGAAATCGGCGGGCAGGGGGGCAGTGATATCGGTGCCGATCAGGTCGGGCGCGGTGAAATTGATGACGTTCATGGTGTGTCCGGTCGCTACAAAATCTCACCGGACCAGTCGAGAGCAGACACCGCTCCGCACTTTCGCACGGGGATTGTCATCCTCTCATCTGTCAGGGCTTTTATGCTTTCCGCAACTCGCATCGAAGAGATGCGAACTGCTTGGGCAGCCCTGTAGGAGTTGGCACCATACTGCATGTGCAGCGGTTGCCCCAGCGTCGTCGGGCCTTTCCCTCGGCTGGTCTCGATGAGTGGTTCGCTTATGCGGAAAAAGTGCTGTCCCGTCAAGATGTATGCTTAGGGCGCGTGAGGCATAGAGCTGATTTTCGGCGCGGAATGCGCGAGAAAATGCACAGTTCTGGGTTGTGTTAACCGATATTATCAAGCTCGCCTTAAACTTTTTACGGTATCTTCTTATAGGTGTCAGGAGGGGATATGCCGTTTAAATATGCGTGGATTGCGCTTGGCGTGCTGGGCGCAGGTGCTGGTATCGCCATTGCTGCGGTCGGTCTGGTTCCGTCCTCATCGGAAAAGATGCGAGAAAAGGGTATGGGGGCCGTCGTGAAGCCCACCGACTCGCAATTTCCCCCCGTAACGCCTGGCGCGCCTTCGATAGGCGCCCGCATACGTTCGGCAAAGCTTCAGGCCATTGAAATGACGATCGTCAGCTTGCAACATGATGGCGTTGATATTGATCCATCCCTGGTCAGGCAGGCGATGGACGATGGCCCAAGCGTTGAGGGCTATATCAATTATGCGTCCATGCCTCGTGTCGTGTCGCTCAGCCGCATGGATCGTGACGATCCCATCGATATGGACGTCGCCTGCTTCGCTGAATCGTCCGGATACGGTACCGGTCATATGATTGTTAAGAGTGACGGGACGCGCGCTTTGCTCCGCCGGTCGAACTTGTATAGCTGGATTGTGAGCGGTTGCGCCGATGCCATTCGTACGCGCGGCCGACAGATGAACAGGGTGCAGGTTCAAGTCACGTTGCGTGATCTGTTACCCGATACCCCGGAATATGCCGAGATGCGCCGTGAAATATTGACCCAACTGAATAGCAAGCCTGTACGCAGATATCAGACGCGTCCAGATCGCCTCGAATACCCTGTCCGTTCGACGCATATTCGTCCGACGCGTATTCGTCCGACTGTTATCAACCCGACTCTTATCCGCCCGACGGAGCTCTCTAGGTAGGCTTCGAAGCGCCTTTAAGCCGGCTCCACTCCGACAGGAAGATGCCGGCGCTGACCAGGCCAAGCGCGATCAGATGATAGGTGTGCAGGGGTTCGCGCAGGATAATGACCGCCAGGAAGACACCGAAGATCGGCAGCAGGTTGATGAACAGGCCGGCGCGGTTGGCGCCGATCCGCTCGATTCCGGCGATATAGGTGGCCGAGGCGATCAGGGCCACGAAGACGGAGGCGTAGACGACCACGCCCCAGCCGGTGGCATCGGGGGCGGGGAAGGGGTGCGTCAGGTAGCGCCAGATCAGGACCGGCACACACGTGATGGCCGCGCCGATGCAGGGAATAGCCAGCAGGCTCTGCCAGTGCATGACGGGCTTCCATTTCAGGCTGACAGAATAGCCGCCATAGATCAGCACGGCCAGCAGCATCATGATATCGCCAATATTGAACTGGAGGCGCAGCAACTGGGCGATGTCGCCATGGGTGGCAGTCAGGATAACGCCGAACAGCGTGAGGGCAAAGCCGATCAGTTGCGCCACCGTCGCGCGGGTGCGGAACAGCAGGTAGTTGCCTAAGAAGATGATGAAGGGGATGCCGGCCTGTTCGATCATCACATTGATGACGTTGGTTTGCGTCAGGGCCGAATACAGGAAGATGTTGAACAGGGAGAAACCGCTGACACCATAGGCCATCAGGAGCGGCCAGTGTTTGACGATAACCGGCCAGTCGGCTTTCAGGTGTTTGACCGACAGCGCGGTGATGATCAGCGCCGCGATCGACCAGCGTAAAGCCGTCAGCAGTATGGGATCTATGTGACCGGCGGCGATCTTGCCCGCCACGCTGTTACCGGCCCAGATCAGGCTGGTGAGGATCAGAAGGCCATAGGCTTGCAGAAGGGCGGGACGGTTATTCATAAACCGCTCATAACGGTAAGTGCTTGTCAGATAAAGCGGGATTCGCGGGACAGGCGTTTGGGTTCAACACCCATTTGATCGGCCACGATTTGAGTAAGCGCCTTCCATACAGCTTGCGGTGCAAGGGCCGCGCCCTCTTCGGCAAGTCGTTTCAGATTTTTGGCGGCCAGACTGGAAGCCAGTTCGCCGACCGTCTTTTGCTCAGGCAAGCGGGCCGGGAAAAAGCGCGCGGCGATAGCAAGCAGAAAGATGGCACTCAATAAGCCTGTTAAAAACGCCCAACCACCGAATGCCAAAAACACAGGGATATTTATCGCTAAAACAAGCACTACAGCTATCAGGCATCCGAAGGCACTTATAGATAGATGCGCGACTGACCATCCTGCGAGCCGGCGGGTGACGGCTTTATAATCAAGGTCGGTCAAAGCTCGCAACGGTGTTGATGGTGAAAGTCTGCGTGGCAATCCGGTGCGTTGAATGGCGGCTTTAAGGCGATAAAAGCTCATGCTGGTCGCGCATTTGTTGCCGCCTCTGTTAAGCTTCTCGGCTTCCTGACAAACCAGATCATGCAACTCACCCAAGGTGCGAATGCGCGCAAAAGCTTCATCATGAAATTTAACGCCGAGGGATTTTTCGAGCGTTATAATAACGTCGATGAAATCATCGTCCAAATCTATATCATGAATGATCCTAGCGTATTCCGGCATACGGGCAGGACATACCCGGTGCTGCATTTTGTCAAGTTGACAAAGAGGTTGCGGCTGAAACCGGGCTTAAGAATCTCAACGCTAAAGACGTTTTTTCTTGGCTCCGGCGTCAAAGTCTTATAGCGACCGTGCAAATTGGTCTGAAACGGGTGAATTATGTCTGTCCTCGTCGTTAAATTCGGTGGTTCGGTTCTCACGAGCGAAAGCGCTCTGCAACGCGCCGTGGCGGAAATCTATCGCTATGTCCGTGACGCCCACAAGGTGATCGCCGTGGTCTCGGCCTTCAAGGGCCAGACCGATCAGCTTTTGCGCCTGGCTGGCAGCTACACGCAGGCCTCGGTGTCTTCGGCCACACCGCATCTGGTGGAGACCGGCGAAATGCGCGCCGCCACCCTGCTGGCCATGGCTGCTGAGCGTTCGGGCATCGTGACGCAGTTCCGCTCGGCCAACGAGATCGGACTGATCGCCGAGGGGGAGCACCTCAACGCCACACCTGTGTCGATCAGGGCTGAAGTTCTGACAAACGATCTGGAAAAGGTCGATCTGGTCGTGGTGCCGGGCTATGTGGCTGAAAATGCTGCCGGCGAGCCGGTGCTGCTTGGCCGCGGCGGTTCCGACCTGACGGCGGTCTATATCGCCCAGGCGCTCGGCGTCGATGCCCGCCTGATCAAGGATGTGGACGCGGTTTATGACGGCGATCCGGCCACGGTCGGCGATTCCGTCCGCCCCTACGAATCCTTAAGCTGGGACGAAGCCCTCAAGATCGCCTTCCCTGTGGTGCAGGGCAAGGCCATGCGCTTCGCCGCCGATAACGGCCTGACGGTACAGGTCGCGGGCCTTGCCAAGGGGTACGAAACCACCCTCGGCACCACGACCGCCTATCGCAAGGCGCCTGTCCTCAAGCGCCCGATCCGCATCGCGGTCATGGGCGCCGGCGGGGTTGGCTCGAAATTCCTCGAGCGCTGCCTGGAATGGCCGGAACTGATCGAGGTCGACCGCATTCTGGTGCGCGATGCCTCGAAGCGCCGCGATCATCCGCTGGCCGCCAAGTTCACCTCTGATGCGCGTTCGTTCGTGCGCAACGATGTCGATGTGTTTGTCGATATCGGCACCGGCGTATCGCCCTCGGCCGCACTGCTCGAAGGCTTCCTGAAAGCCGGCGTGTCGGTCACCAGCGCCAACAAGCAGGCGGTGGCAGCTTCGGCGGACAAGCTGCGCGCGGCGGCCAAGGCTTCCGGAGCCATGCTGACCTATTCGGCCTCGGTCGGCGGGGGGGCACCGATCATCGAGGCGCTCAAACGCGCCGTCGCCGCCGGCCATAAGGTCAAGTCGCTGGCCGGGGTGCTCAACGGCACGTCGAACTTTGTCATCGATCAGGTCGAAGCCGGCAAGACCTTCGACGCCGCCATGGATGAAGCGCGCCGTCTGGGCTTCGCCGAGCCGGATTCCACCGCCGATCTCGACGGCACCGATGTCGGCGCCAAGCTGAAACTTCTGCGCGACATCGCCTTCCCCGGCCAGTCGCCCAAGCATATTGAAGTGGGCCAGATCACCGAGGACTCGCTGATTATTCCTGCGGGCAAGGGCCTGCGCTATGTGGCGCGCGCCTACCCGACGCCGGAAGGCCTGCAAGGCTCGATGAAGCTGGAAGTGCTCGATGCCGATCATTATCTCGTCGGTGCCCGTGGTGAACAGAACCGCGCCATCATCGAGTTGGATAATGATGAGACGTGGTATGTGACGGGCAAGGGCGCCGGCGCCTGGCCAACCTCGGAATCGCTGCTGGCCGATACGCTGCAAATCGCCCGCGAGATGCCCCTGAAATAGCGACATGACATAAAATGGACACCGCCGCCTTCAACGCCTTCTGCGCGACCTTGCCGCACTCGACCCATGTGGTGCAGTGGGGCGAGGCGGATGTCTGGAAGGTAGGTGGTAAGGTGTTTGCTATCGCCGGCTGGAGTGACAGCGCAGGGCTTTCGGTCAGTTTCAAGGTGACCCCGATCGGGTTCGAAATTTTGAGCGATGCCGAGGGATGCCGGCCTGCGCCCTATCTGGCTTCGCGTGGCATGACGTGGATTCAGGCCACTCATATCGCGTATGCGGATCTTATGGACCATGTGCGGGCGTCCTACGACATCATCGCCAGTGCCTTGCCCAGGAAGACACGAAAAGAATTGGGACTTGAGGCGTAAAGCGCAGCAGGCAAACTGTTCGACAAAAGCAAGAATCACAATACGAAGTGCTATGCGCTATGATCATCCGGACAGCACCGTGACCGCCTGCCCCTTGTGTGGCGGAAGCCAAAATCATAGCGTGCTGCCATTGGGAAAGGCTGAGGGCCTTGAGCGCGCTGCTTGTCGGTGTGACGGCTGTGGGTTCGTTTATATGGCGCCGCGCCTGACCAATGATTATCTAAACGAATATTATGGCTCGGCTATAGTCTACGCCTATGGCTCCGACAATCCGGCCGACTATGAAGCGGTCATTGCCGACAAGATGGGAATGGTGGGAAAGTTCGTCGCCTCGGTGAGCGACGCCCCGCAGTCCGGTCTGGCAGTCGACTATGGCGCGGGAGCCGGTTCGACCGTGAAGGCCTTGTCAAATCTCGGTTTTGACGCCGTGGGCGTCGAAATCAGCGCCAAGTCGCGCGCAACGGCGACGGCGCTCTTTGGTATCGATGTCCGCGATGGCGACCTGGCTCAGTTTGCCGATGATAGCATTGCCTTGTTGACTATGTTCGACGTGATGGAGCATTTGCTGGAACCACTCGCTTTTGCCAAGCAGTTGCACGGCAAGATCCAGCCGGGCGGATTGGTCATGATTGGCGTTCCGAATTTTAATTCGCTCGATCGGCAGGTGCGTGGCGTGAATTCGCAGGTCATGGTTTTCCCGGAGCACGTCAACCATTTTACCAAGTCGAGCCTGACACGGTTGATGGAAATGGCGGGCTTCGACGTTCGCTATATAGGATCTCCGCCGCCTTACGGGGTGGCTATCAGTCTGGGCATACGCCGTACTATGGTGAAAATTTTCGGGCGGAATGTAGTGACACGCGCCCTGAGCGGTGCACTGGCGCAGATCAAGCGTTATGTTGTATATCCGCTTCCGAACCTGATCGTCGAACGTTCGGGGCTGTTCGGTCACAGTCTTCTTGTTCTTGCACAGAAGCGCGCGCCGCTCTAAGGCTGGCGTATGAATTACAGACACGGTTTTCACGCCGGAAATTTCGCCGATCTCGCCAAGCACGCCGCGGTCCTGACCCTGCTGCGCCTGATGCGCAAGGACGACAAGCCGCTGATGGTGGTCGATACCCATGCCGGCGCTGGCTACTATGATCTTTCCAATCCGGACTTTTCGCGCTCTAAAGAAGCCGAGGCTGGCATCAAGTACCTGATGAGCCGCGATGTACCGGAAAGCCTCAAGCCATTGGCTGATTATGTCAGGGCCAAGAACCTGAAGGCGGGGTTCAAGGACCGCGTCGGTATCTATCCGGGATCGCCGACGCTTGTGCTCGATCACCAGCGCACGGGGGATGAGTATGTCGGCTGCGAACTGCGGCCCGATGATTTTGAGCTGTTACAGGAGCGCATCGAGCCGCGCGGTCAGGCGGTCAAGGCGGATGGCTATTTTATCGCCGTCGAGGCGTCGCAGGACGACAAGGAATTGTTTTACCTGATCGATCCGCCGTTTGAGAAGGCGGACGACTATGATCGCATCACCAAAACGGTCCACGCCGTCCTGACCCTGCGGCCAGAGGCGCGCTTTCTGATCTGGCTGCCGCTCAAAGATCTGGAGACTTTCGATTCGTGGCTGCGCCATATGGAGCGCGAGGTCAGCGAAGGCGATCTGGAGGGCGCGCCTGAAATTCTGGTGTCGGAATTGCGTCTGCGCTTGCTGTGGAACCCGATGAAGATGAACGGCTGCGCTCTGGTGGCGATCAATCCGCCGGCGGGTTTCCTGCCCCTGTTCAAAACCATTTCCGAGGACGTGGTTAGGACTTTTGGTGAGGCTGACGGCAAGGCGGTTGTCAGGATATTGTGATCATACGCCTGATTGGCGAGTCCGGTGCGATGTGTTATGTTGCGCCGCAATATTAACCCGCACCATACAGAGGCTGAGATGTTGAGCATGACCGATTTTCAAACGCCGAAATTCCCGCCCGTCGCCACGCCCGAAGAGATGAAGGCGGCATCGGAGAAGGTGATGAACTTCTGGGTGGGCGCGCTGTCGCCGATGTGGGTGCCGTTCTGGGCAGCATCGAGCTTTGGCTTAAGCGCCTGGGCGATGACGCAAAACCTCGCCAAGAGCGAAGGCCTGCTTAAGGATATGCCGCTGGCCGGTAGGTGGCCTGGTTTTAATGGCGTGTGGGGGGCGGCTGCTAACCTTCAGGACGAGGCGGTCAAGACCGCTGAAGCCGTCACAGAGCCCGTGGTCGAAGCCGCCAAAGAAGCGGTTGCCGAAGCGGTTCAGGCCATGCCGGAGCCCGAGGTCGTGCTGGACCGGGTGATTGAGGCGCCGGTGGCTATCGCCGATGCAGTCGTGGTGGAAGCGGGCACTTTGAAGGTGGCGGCTGAAGACGCCGTGAAGGCCAGTGAGAGCGCTGTAAAAGAAACGCTGAAGGTTGAGCCCAAGCCGATCGCCAAGGCGGTTTCGGCGGTCAGGAAGCCTGTGAAGAAGGGGTGAGTTTCGCCGGGTAGATATCGATGACGATCGGCCGGTGATCCGAGCCATTGTCCGGACCGACCTTGCGTCTTTGCAGGCTTAAACCTGAGCCGGCGAACGCGTTATCAATGGCGATGCGGAAAACACCGGGCAGTAGGGCTGGCCAGGTGCCGGTTGGTGCTGCCAGCGGGCGGAAGTTGTGCTCGCGGGCGAAGTCCTGCAGCAGATAGGCGCTGAGATCGCTGTTAAAATCGCCGACGATCACGGTCCTGGCGTTTTGTTCCGGCCTTAAGTCCGTGCGCAGCCGCGTCGTTTGTGACACCTGGCAGGTATGATCCAGGGGCGTGGGCTGGCACAGGTGAACTATGGCGACATGCAGCAGGCCTTGCGGCGTTTGGATATCGACCTGATCGAAACTGTAGCGCGTCTTTCCATGACGATCACCTGCAATGGGATAACGCGAATACACGACCGCATCGCAGTCTCTGTATTGATAAGGGTATTGGCTTTTCAACAGCGGCGTCAGGTTTTCGGCGGTGATGCGGAAGTTTTCGACATTGGCAATAATGTCCGGCTTCTCCTTATCGATCCAGATTTTCAAATGCTCCGGCGTCTTGTTCATGATGTAGAGGTTGGCGAACATCAGCCTGACGGGCGGCACGCTTTTATCGGCGGGTTTTTGCGTGATGAAGGCCTGCGGCGCCAGCGCCCACAAGCCCATCAGCACAGCCAGTACGCCAATATGCCCGGCCCACGTTTGCCTTGCCCAGTAAAAGGCCAAGGTGACGACCAAAGTGGCGGACAGCACGGGCAGGGTGAAGATATCGAGCAGATAGAAATAGGCATGATGAGAGTTGGTTACACAGAGGCTGGCCGCCACCACGGCTGCCAGGCTGATACAGATACATAGGAACGAACAAAGCTGCTTGAACAGGCGCATCGGGCGGTGTTTTCTAATCCGTATTGACAAGAACGGTGTTCGCACCGCACCTTAAAAACAGGGTAAATAGTCTCGTTTCGGGGGGCAAGGGGCATGTTGGCAAAAACACACGACGATATCAATCGTATCTATGACACGGTCGAGACGGTCAAGCGCCTGTCAGACCGAATTATCGGCATTGGCCCCATCAATATCATTGGCCTCGACGGTATACTGGCGCTGCTGCCTATCCCTGGTTTGTCGACGGTCTATTCGGTGGGGGCAGGGCTTATCCTCCTCACGCAAGGTCTGCGCGCACGGGTCACCGCTGGCACGCTGGCCACCTCGCTGGTTATTCTGCTGATCGACAGCGGCCTGACAACGGTCGAGGATGTGGTGAAAATGATACCCGGCGCCGGCGCCTTGCTTGGCCTTATACCCGGCGGTATTGACGCCATCTTTCAGGGGCATCTTTACGCCGCGCACCTGATCCAGAAGGACATCAAGCTGACGACCTATGTTGAAGGCACGGCGGCGGATGCCATGCGCGACGGCAGCCATCAGGGCCATGTTGCCGATATGCGCGCCACCAAGGGCAAGAAGCGCATCGTTTATCTGGGTTAAATAATCCCCACTGTCTTCCAAGCCTTCATGCTTTCGGGCCTAACCCTGAAAGCGAAGGTGAGCCGTGAGCGAAACGACCCCGAGACTATTCTTGCCGCTGATCGGCGACCACCGCCAGAAGCGCATCGTCATGAACGCCGGGCTGATGAAACTGGAAGCGCTGGTGCAGGCGCAGGTGATGAGCCGCACCACAGCCGCTCAACCCGCCAGTCCGCTTGATGGCGACAGCTATATCCTCCCGGCCAGCCCGACGGGCGCCTTCTGGAGCCTTTTCACGGCCGGCAGTTTTCTGCGCGCGGAGGGCGGCACCTGGGAGGTGGTGATCTTTCCGGAGGGCGCCATCGTCCATATCCGCGACGAGCACATCTTCCTGATCCGTACCGCCACAGGCTGGGCGCCGTTTGAGGACGTGCTGCGACAGTTGTCGAACCTGACGGGTCTTGGCGTCGGCACCGCGCCGGACGTGTGTGGACGCCCCCTAAAATGCAAGCAAAATCTCTGTTGATCATGAACAATATGGTCGGGTGCTGACGTGTGTCCGGCCTCAAGATGCGACCTTCATACGTCGCGGGCCCTTATGGAAGTTCGCAGATCTGGTCCAATACGTTTACCCGCACTCGATGTGCACCTCCGGCGTCTGAGTCTCCTGACCTGTCTAGTCGACCGCTTGTCCTTAATCTCCTTTGACCCTGCCCACATTATTTAGTCGTTGATCATGTGCCCATGTCACCGACTAAATTTCATTTCGCACTGACGCCCAATGGACCATTGGCACTGTATATCCCACCGTTCGTCATCAACGCCCAGGCTATACGAGCCGTTCGATTGGCAAGTGCAACCGTAATAAGCATGGGATGCTTTTTGCCCAACATACGGCTTAGCCAAGATCCCTCGGGAGCGCCATGGCGGGCAGCCCATCGGACAACGGATGCCGCGCCGATGATCAATAATCGGCGCAAATCTCGTTGGCCCATCTTGGATGTTTTGCCGAGTTTCGTCTTGCCACCCGTAGAATTCTGCCTGGGCGTCAGTCCCAACCATGCCGAAAAATCGCGGCCCTTTGTAAAACTCGCTGAAGGCGGAGCCAACGCCTCAAGGGCCGTAGCGATGACTGGTCCTATCCCGGGAATGGTCATCAGGCGCTTCGCGATATCATCTTCTTTGGCACGGTGTGCGATCTCCGCATCCAGCTGTTTAATTTTGGTTTTTAACTGCCCCAACATCTCAACTAGAGGCGCGCAGGTCGCCCTTGCCAGCTCTGGCAGGTCGCACGCCGGATCATCGAGCCTGGCGATCAAGCTGCCGACGTGGGCCGGACCAGCAGGAATGTAAATCCCGAATTCAGCCATGTGCCCTCGAAGAGCATTTATCAACTGAGTTTTCTGGCGGACAAACAAATCCCGGACCTTGAAAATCATAGACGCCGCTTGCTTGATGTCACTCTTGACTGCAACGAACCTCATGGTCGGCCTCATCGCTGCCTCGCAAATGGCTTCGGCATCGGCCGCGTCGTTCTTCTGTCGCTTTACGAATGGTTTGACGTAAACGGCTGGAAGCAGGCGGACTTCATGTCCCAGCTTCGCGATCTCCCGTCCCCAACAGTGGGCGCCGGCGCAGGCCTCCATAGCGACAATGCATCGCTCCAAGCCCGCAAGATAGGGAAGCAACTGGCTACGGGAAATCTTACGACGAAGCAGAACGGCGCCCTTGAAATCCGCCACATGAACCTGGATCGTATTCTTTGCCAAATCGAGACCAACGATGTTAAACTTTTCCACGGACGCTTCCTCTCTTGCTTGGTCCACAATGACCATTCTGGCACTTTGATGCCGTCGAGTGGGGGCGTCCACCCCATCGCTTACAATGTGCTGGCCGTCAAAGGGGCGGTGGCCCTGCTAAGCGCCAAACCGGCGTCTGAGGGCGGCAGCGGCGATATCAGCCTGGGCCTTAACAAGGAAAACGATGGCGATACGGCGCAAATCCTCCTCCAGAAGGGCTATAGCTCGCGCGCCATTCTGGGCCTGCTCGGGGATAACACGCTTCGCCTCAAGGTATCGCCCGATGGTGCGGCGTGTACGACCGCCCTGACCGCCGCCGACAATGGCAAGATTTCAGCGCGCTGGGGCATTCAGCCGCCGGCCTGGCCGATGAAAAGCACGCTCGGCGCGGGCGGCAAACGCGTCGGGCCTATCGGCATGACGACCACCAGCAATGCCGCGGTGACCGCCAACCGGCTCTATGTCGTGCCGGTGGCTGTTCCCTATGATCTGACAGCCGTGGCGCTGAATGTGCGGGTGACGACGGGGCCGAGCGGGAATGTTCGCCTGGGTATCTATGCCGATAATCAGGGGCCTCCGGGGGGCTTGGTCGTCGATGCCGGCACACTGACCACCACGACGGCAGGCGCGTTGGCGCTGGCCATTTCGCAGCCCTTGAGCGCCGGCATCTATTGGCTGGCGGCGGCTTTCAATGCAGCGCCCGCGGTCAATATGGCCGTGAGCGCTGCCATGGGGCACGATTCGGCGTCCGCGACGTCCGCGACCGGGACCGGCTATTATCGCGCCTTCACCTATGCCGCCTTGCCGGCCGATGAAAGCGCGCAGGTCTACACCGCCCTTTCCGGCACGGCGCCGGCGCTTCTGGTGGGCTGACATGGAGCGGGGACTTTATCCGAAAGCCTCGGCCTTCAAGCCTGATCGCTGGGTGTGGCCACATTTCACGCCGCTCGAACTGGCCTGCCGTTGCGGTAAATTCTGCGGCGGTGAATATTATCACGATCCGGATTTTCTCGATGCGCTGGAAGCGGTACGTGTCAGGATCGGCTTCCCTTTACGCATCAATTCAGCACGACGCTGCGCCTTGCATAACGCAGTGGTCGGCGGGGCGCCCTTGTCGCAGCATCGCGTTGCTCTCGCGGTCGATATCGACGTGGCGGGATGGGGTGACCGGGCCGCGGCGCCTTGCGCAAAGAAGCTCTGGCGGCGGGATTTACCGGTTTCGGTTACGGCACGAATTTTCTGCACCTGGATCGTCGGCGGCTGACCCCGCCGCGCACCCGTCCGGCGCAATGGGATTACAGCAATGGAGGCATGACACGATGGATATCCTATCCTTGACCGGCAGCGGTGCCCTTGGGGGCTGTTCGGCGCCCTCGGCTCAGGCGCTGGCCGTCTGGTCGGTATTTTCGAGATGCGCGAGAAACGCCAGGACCGCACGCTGGAAATGGCGCACGAAAAAGACCTGTGGGCGCATGAGGCCGATTTGCAGGCCCTGCAGATCAAAGGCCGTGCCGAGGAAACCGAAAACGAACTGAAGCTTGGTGCGCAGGGACTGGAAAGAAGCGCTCTGGAGGGTTCATGGACGGGTTTACGCGCCTCTATTGACGCAGATGCTCGTATCGGCAGCAGCTATCCCTGGGTCGAGGCGGTGCGCGGTCTGGCGCGTCCTGTGCTGACGGTGCTGATCTGGCTGATCTTTACCGTACTATTCTTCAGCGCCATGGCGTCCAAACTGCCGGCGTCGACCTCGGAGGCGGTGATCCTGACCTTCGTCAATGCGGTCACGTTCGCGGCTTCGAGCGCCCTGGCCTGGTGGTTTGGTGATCGCGGCCCGCACATCGGCCTCAAGCGATAACATCACAGGGCTTTTTATCGTCTTTTTGCTGTGAAGGCCAAAGACGAATATCGCCGCGCTATCGCCGCATTGTTACGCTATGTTTCAGCTTGTGACGAGGAGTCGCTTATGTTCCGCTTTGATTTCAACTTCATCCGCCCCCGGCCTCTGTCAAAGCCGCTCGTACACAGGTGAGCGAAGCGACCTTCCGCCGCAAGATGGAGACCTCGAACCATCTGCGCCATATGTGCGGCTTCGATACCGAACTTTACCAGGCCACCAGCGATCTGCGGCGTTAAGCACCCGCGCTGACTTGATCTGATCGGCGGTACGCAGTCGGTCGAGGCGGGCATCAATGTCAGTTTCGCCGTCGGCGATCTCATATTGAGCCAAAGCTAAAAATGTCGGGATAAAGTGGTCGGGGCCCCTGTCTTTAAAACAGGGGCCCCGCTGGTGCCACGTGAGAGACTCGAACTCTCGACCTCAGCCTTACCAAGGATGCGCTCTACCACTGAGCTAACGCGGCCCGACTACAAAAAGTAACCGAGGGCGGGGCTATAGCCAAAGTTTTGCCGAAGACAAAGCGAAAAGTGACGAACAAACGCGAAAAATCGCCGTGCTTGCAATTAATCCCCTGATTTCTTAAGTCAGAGCCTGCAAGTCGAAGTGAAATGTCATCCCGTCATGAATGATACCCCGGAAAAACCAGCCGCCCAACGTACGCAGCGCACTCACGCCGAGATCAAGGCCGAGCGCTTGCAGGCGGCCTTGCGTGAAAACCTGCGCCGGCGGAAGGCCGCCAATGCACCGGCCAGCGTGTCATCAACCGGGAGCGACGGTGATATTGCCGAAAAACCGGTTCAAAACGACGTGTAAAGACGGACGGGGTGTTGCGCAGGGCCTAATGTCATGTAGAACCGCCTATCCGCAGTTTGCGGACATTGGTTTCGAGTCACGGACACATTATGGATCGCATTGCTATTGAGGGCGGCCACCCGCTCTTCGGAGACATCCCCGTTTCAGGCGCTAAGAACTCCGCCATCAAGCTGATGGCTGCGTCGCTGCTGACCTCCGAACCCGTGCGACTCACGAATATGCCGCGTCTGGCCGATACGCGCCTGCTCGGCCGCCTGCTGCAACGCTTCGGCACCCAGATTGCCGAATCGGATGGGCCGGACGGTCCGCAGACCCTGCTGCACACCCCTGAAATTACCTCGGCCTTCGCCCCCTATGATCTGGTGCGCCAGATGCGCGCCTCCTTCAATGTGCTGGGGCCTCTGATCGCCCGCACCGGCCACGCCAAGGTGTCCTTGCCCGGCGGCTGCACCATCGGCGCCCGCCCGGTCGATCTGCACCTGAAGGCGCTGGAAGCGCTCGGCGCCCATATCGATATGCACGAAGGCTATGTCTTCGCCCAGGCGCCGCGTGGCCTGAAAGGTGCCGAGATCGAGTTTCCGTTCGTCTCCGTCGGCGCCACCGAGCACGCCCTGATGGCCGCCGTCCTGGCTCACGGCACGACCGTGATGAAGAACGCCGCCTGCGAACCCGAGATCGTTGATCTCGCCGAATGCCTGAACGCCATGGGCGCCAAGGTGAGCGGAGCAGGGACCAGCACCCTCGTTATCGAAGGCGTCACCAGCCTCAAGGGCGCCGACTGGTCGGTCATCTGCGATCGTATCGAAGCAGGTACCTATGCCGTGGCCGGCGCCATGGCGGGCGGCGAAGTGCGCCTGACCAAGGTACGGCCCGAACTTATTTCCATCCTGCTCGATAAGCTTGTCGAAGCCGGTTGCGACGTTGAGCGCGGCGATAATACCGTCACTATCCGGCGTTCGGGCAAGATCCGCCCCGTCGATGTCACGACCGACGTCTATCCCGGTTTTGCCACCGATCTGCAGGCGCAGTTCATGGCGCTGATGGCCCTTGCCGAGGGCGAGAGCGTGATCCGCGAAACCATTTTCGAGAACCGCTTTATGCACGTGCCGGAACTGGGCCGTCTTGGCGCAGATATCCGCGTCACCGGCAATGAGGCCCGCGTCCATGGCGTCAGCGAGCTGCGTGGCGCACAGGTTATGGCGACCGATCTGCGCGCCTCGGCTTCGCTCGTGATCGCCGGATTGGCGGCGCGTGGCGAAACCATCGTCAATCGCGTTTATCACCTGGATCGTGGCTTTGAAAATCTCGAAGGCAAGCTGTCGGCCTGTGGCGCGGTGATCAAGCGTCTCAAGGGTGATGAGCCCATCATGGAAGACGAATAGATGGGTTTGTTTGGCCAAAATGTGCTGGGATGGGGTAAGGTGCCTGCCAAGCCTCTGCGCCTGATCGCGCATGAGGCCGATGACCTGCCGGCGATCTCCGCCATTGTGCAGGATGGGGCTCTGCGTGTCGGCGATATCGCCTATGACCCCACGGGCCGCCATCTGACTCTGCGTATGAATCGCTTTTGCCACGAAGCCGGTGGTGCCACGCCCTTGCGAGCGCCGTCGGTTCTGCGCATCAGCGATGTCACCGCCATCAAACGGCGTGGCATCGATCTGACGCAAACCCTCGGTGCGCTGAGCCTGCTTGATATATCCGCCGAAGCGCTGGAAGCGCCCGCCTTCGCCCTGACGCTGCGCTTTGCCGGCGGGGCGGACAAGGATATCCGTCTTGAGGTCGAGTGTCTCGATGTCCTGCTGCTTGATCTGGCCGCGCCGCGCCGCGCCAAGAGCACGCCGCTTCACGAACTCTGAGGTTTAGGGCGCTTGCCAAAACAGAGTGAGTCGCGCATCCTTTGCGTTCTGACCTGATTGCCTAACTGCCTGAAAGACATGACATGCGCCTTGCCCGTATCGATATCGACGAAGCCTCTCTGAGCGCCCCTTCCGATCAGGTCGAGCACGAGCGCAAGGTGGCGATGTTTGATCTGATTGAGAAGAACAGCTTCGAGCCTGAAGGCGCCGTCGAAGCCGGTTCGGAAGGCCCCTTCGATCTGCGGCTGGCTCTGGAAGACAACCGGCTGGTCTTCGATATCACCGGTCCTGACTTCGCCCGCAAGATCATGCTGTCCCTGGCCCCCTTCAAAACCATGCTGCGCGATTATCGCATGATCTGCGAGAGCTATTACGAAGCCTTGAAAAACGCCACGCCCGCACAGATCGAGTCGATCGATATGGGGCGTCGCGGTGTCCACAATGAAGGCGCTGAGCTTCTGACTGAGCGCCTTAAGGGCAAGGTAGCTCTTGACCGCGAGACAGGGCGGCGTCTATTCACACTTGTGAACGCCTTGGTGCGCAGCTAAGATCGGTCCCTGATGGGCACATTTTGCCTAGACTTATGTTTTCATTACTTTTTTGTCATTCATACTGGTTCATCAATAGGGCTGAATTACGTCTGAATGCGGACGATTAAAACGCGGTTCGCCTTGTACGGGGCCGGACCGTGTTCATATGGCCTTAATCGGCCGCAAAGACCTCAAAAAGACCCTGTAATCGCCCCACGAAGGCCCGTTCGCATCGCCATATTAGCTCCAGACGACAACATGATCGTCGGCCCGCATCCTCCCCGATGCGTGACCAGTTCAACTTTGGAGCACATATTATGAAGACCCTTCTTATCGCTACCGCTGCTATCGCTACTCTGGCTATCGGCACCGCCGCTTCCGCTCAGGACGTGGGCAAGGTGTACGGTTCGGTTGGTTATTCGCAAACCGACAATGACAAGACCGGCACCAATCTCGGCAGCGTCAATGCCCGCGTCGGCACCAAGATCACCCCGCACTTCGGCGTTGAAGGTGAAGCCGCTTTCGGCACCAACGACGACAAGGTTGCCGGCAACAAGTTCAAGCTGACCAACAAGGCCGCCGTCTACGGCGTAGGTTATCTGCCGGTTTCGCCGAGCTTTGACCTGATCGGTCGTGTCGGCGTTTCCGATACCGACCTGAAGGCCCCGGCCTCGGCGGGTAAGTTTGAGCAGGGTACGGCCCTCGAATACGGTGTCGGTGGCCAGTACCACATCAATCCGGAATACGCCGTGCGCGCCGATTACACGCGCTCGGACTTCCAGAGCGATAAGGGTACGGCTGATACGGCTACC
Organism: Asticcacaulis benevestitus DSM 16100 = ATCC BAA-896; assembly: GCF_000376105.1. GTDB lineage: Bacteria > Pseudomonadota > Alphaproteobacteria > Caulobacterales > Caulobacteraceae > Asticcacaulis > Asticcacaulis benevestitus. Next base: position 95,718 of record NZ_AQWM01000006.1, on the reverse strand, counting down.
CTCAGCCTCGTGAAGCAGTTCTAGTTTCCCCCTCCTTGGAACGCTTCATCGCATGCGCCCCTTGCCCCTGTGGCAAGGGGCGCTTTCGTTTTAGGGCTTTCCACATCTGGCCTTTGGGTATAAAGGGCGCAATCGCATATTTTGGCGCCGTTTGAGTCTTTATGAGACTGCCGCGTCACAACAGAGAGGCCGTATGGCAAAAGAAGAGCTTTTAGAATTTCCGGGTACTGTGATCGAACTGCTTCCCAACGCGACGTTCCGCGTGAAGCTGGAAGAAAGCGGCCACGAAATTATCGCCCACACCGCGGGCAAGATGCGCAAGAACCGCATCCGTGTGCTGGCAGGCGACCGCATTCTGGTCGAAATGACGCCTTATGACCTGACCAAGGGTCGTATTACCTACCGCTTCAAGTAAACCTGATATCGTGGCTGAGCGCGCTCCTTTCATATTGGCCAGCGCCAGCCCGCGCCGTCGCGACCTTCTGGCTCTGATCGGGCTTGTGCCTGATCAGATCGTTGCGGCGGATCTAGACGAATCTCCCCTTAAAGATGAAACACCAGCGCAACTGGCGCTGCGTCTCGCTGTGTCGAAAGCTCAGGCCGTAGCCAGCTCGACGCCCGGCTTTGTGCTGGCCGCCGATACGGTGGTCTGCGTCGGCCGCCGTGTGCTCGATAAGGCCGAAACCACCGAGGATGTGGCCGCCTGCCTCAAGCTGCTGTCTGGCCGTGGTCACCGCGTCTATACCGGTGTGGCGGTGGTGAACCCGACGGGCAAGCTGTCATCACGGCTTGTCGAGACGCGCATCAGCTTCAAACGCCTGAGCGCCGCCGATACGGCCGCCTATCTGGTCAGCGGCGAAGGCATTGGCAAGGCAGGCGGTTACGCCATCCAGGGCCTCGCTGGCGCTTTTGTCACCCATCTGGTTGGCAGTTATACCGGCGTCATGGGATTGCCGCTCTACGAGACACGCTGTCTTCTCGAAGGTTCGGGCCTGCTCGAAGGCGCGGGTCTTAAGGCGTGATTACGCTCCACTACGAGAGCCGCTTCGGACTGGCGCGCGGCGCCATCTGCCTTGATGGCCGGCCTCATATCTATCTCGAAGGTTATGACCAGGACGCCGCGCTCAATCTGCTCGGTGTGCGTTCGGTAGCGCGTCTGAAAAGCAAGGCCGGCGGCGTCGCCTTCCTAACCCTTGCGGATGGCGCCGAAGCGGTGCTGGATGCCCCGCAGGAGGCGCTGGCAAAGCTCGATGAAGGTGCCGCCCTTGAGGTCACCATCATCGCCGAGGCCCGCCAAGACAAACTGGCCCGCGCCAATCTGATCGGTTCTGCCGAAGGTTCGCTGCGCCGCCTGTCACCGGTGCTGAGTCTGAGAGAGCGCCTGCTGGCCCGCGCCACGGCCGCTTTCGGTGACCTGCCTGTTGAAGCCGTCGATGATCCGGATGCGCTGGACGAGGCCGAAGACGCGGCGCTCAATCCATCGGGCCCTTTGCCCGAAGGCGGCTATCTCAGCGTCGAACGCACCCGCGCCCTGATCGCGTGTGATGTCGATTCAGCCGGCGGGGAGGGCGTGGCCACGCCCAAGGCCTTCGCCAAGGCCTGCAATGAACGCGCGGCCAGCGATATCGCCCGCCGTCTGCGCCTGTCCGGTCTGGCGGGTCTGGTGGTGATCGACCTGATCGGCAAGCGCCATGACGCCGATCGTCTGCGCCAGCTTCTGCAATCCGGCTTCGGCGCTGAGGCCGATCGCCTTATCATTGGCCCCATTGGCAAGTTCGGCACGCTTGAATTTGTCCGTCCGTGGGGCGCCTGTCCGCTAATGGACGCCAAGCCTGACCTGCGTGCCGCGCACAGGTTGCTGCGCGAGGCCGTGAAGCGCGCACAGAGCGAGCCAGGGCGCTTGCTGACCTTGCGCGCGCCGGCTGGCAAACTAGATATTATCCGTCCGCTGCTGGCGGCTTCCCATGATCCGCTGTCGGCGATCCTGCGTCTGGAAGCGGCCGCCAAGTCCGAGGTTATTGTATGATCCGTAAATGCACCCGCTGCCAGAAGCCCTATGGCGAGGCCATCGAAGGCGTGGTCAGCGTCGCGCCCAGCTATGCGCCGTTCTGTTCCAAGCGTTGCGCCGATGTCGATCTGGTCCATTGGCTGAAGGGCGACTATGTAATTGATGGTGCCGGCGGCCTTACCGTCAGCGAGGAAGACGAGGGCGCAGCCCCCGCTTCGCTGCATCTGCCCTACGATGATGGGGATGAATGACTATTTTTCGGAAATCCTTACCTTTTTCGGCTGGACAAGCCGATTTAGCTCACCTATAGACCTGCCTCCCGACCGAGGTGACGCTGATTTAAAGTCACTCGTTTGAAGGCCTGGATAGCTCAGTTGGTAGAGCAGCGGATTGAAAATCCGCGTGTCGCTGGTTCGAATCCGGCTCCAGGCACCATTCCCTCTTCCCAAGACATCCCCCAAAATCTAGCAAACCCTTATAGAATATGGTATTGTGGGGCTCAACAGTCCTGTGGCGTCCCACGAGATACCAGAAGATCCGACGATTTTTGGGTACAATTTGTGGGTAGCGCCGAGGACGCCTTGGACGCTACCCACATGTCTCTCTCCGATCTAACTATCAAAGCCGCTAAGCCCAATTCAGACAAGGATTACAAACTTGCCGACGGGGGCGCCTTATTCCTGGTAATCTCTAAATCAGGGAGCAAACTGTGGCGGTTTCGATACCGGTTTATGGGTAGGGAAAAAATGCTCAGCCTGGGCAGCTATCCAGACGTCGGTCTGAAGGCTGCAAGGGGGCGGCGCGACGAGGCTAAAAAGGTCCTTGCGACGGGTGTTGATCCGAGCTTCGAACGCAAGCGGCAATTGATCGCTGCCTCAATCTTAGCGAACAGTACGTTCATGGGGGTCGCCAAAGAATATATCGAGAAGCTGGAAGCTGATGGTATCGCCGAGGCAACCAGAAAGAAAACGAATTGGTTGGCTTCGCTCCTGGAAAAAGACTTGGGGAGCCGTCCGATTGCACAAATTGAACCCTATGAAGTTGTCTCGGCCCTCAAGAAAATTGAAAAACGAGGCAATTACGAAAGCGCAAAACGTGCGCGATCTTTCGCAAGCCGCGTTTTCAAATATGCCATATGGACGGCACGTGCCAAGGTTGATCCTGCGGCGGATGTCGGCGGTGCACTAAAATCTCCTAAGGTCGTTCATCGTGCCGCTATCCTCACGCCAGAGGGAGTGGGAGGGCTTTTGAGGGATATTGAAGCTTTTGAGGGGCACATGACCACCCATGCAGCCCTTCGCTTGTCTCCGCATGTCTTTGTGCGCCCCGGGGAACTCAGGCATGCTGAATGGCACGAATTTGATTTCGACAAGTGCTGCTGGAGGATACCGGCATCGAAGATGAAGATGGGGATCGAGCACGTTGTCCCGCTTTCTCGACAGTCTACGGCGATTTTACTGGCGGTCCGTGAAATCACGGGTGAGGAAAAATATGCATTCCCGTCAATACGAACGGGCGATCGCCCCATGTCTGAAAATACGATAAACGTAGCGCTCCGACGCCTTGGTTATACATCTGACGAGATGACCGGCCACGGCTTCAGAAGTACGGCCAGTACCTTGTTGAATGAGTCGGGGAAATGGCAGCCCGACGCGATTGAAGCGGCGCTGGCCCATCAGGATAAAAACAAGGTGCGCGGCAGTTACAACCGGGGCCAATATTGGGCTGAGCGAGTGGCTATGGCGCAATGGTGGTCAGATTATTTGGACAGATTGCGCGAGGGCAGCTCGACAAAAGGGCACATTTTAGCAAGATAGGGGCTGTGTCAGTCAGTCTGGAAGACCTTCAGCAATGGTGATATAATCTTTGATTCTAAACGGCACAGCCGCCGGCGGGCATACGTAATGGTGAACTACATGAAGATACGCGTTTTCGATGAATTCGAACCGGAAGCTCTTGCTATGTTGCAAGCGCTCTATAGCCGATCAGGTGAAAGTGTTGACGCACACGCTGTGAAGGTGGCTGAACGTGGCGCGAAGAAATTCATGGAAAGCTATTACGTAGGTTACGGCCACGCTTCAATTGGCGATTGTGGCGTGACTACCCTCTTCATTGAAGGGGCTTCGATGCTGGCCTGCAAAGCTTTTCAGAATAATCCCCTTTACTCTGGTCAAGAATCCTCAACGCGGTATATCGATTTTGCGCAGCAGAAGTTGGTGAGCCCTATTGATGACCCGCGGTGCGGAGAGGTTCAGAAAAAGTGGATACGCTTTTATTTGGATTTGCAGGCCCCGCTGATCGAAGAGCTCAGCCAACGGTTCCCCCGTGAGCCAGGTCAGAAGGAAACGGTATGGCAAAAAGCCATACAGGCTAAAGCGTTCGATATCGCAAGGGGCTTCTTACCTGCAGGGACTTCGACGCAATTTTCTTGGACCACGAATTTCCGGCAAGCTGCTGAGAACCTTGCTCTGTTAGCGCATCATCCTTTGGCTGAGGTTCAATTGATTGCCGGACAATGCATTGAAGCATTGCAAAATAAGTATCCGAGCAGTTTTTCTCATCAAGAAAAAACAGAAGTATTAGAGTACAATTTAAACGCTGCGAAAAAATCGGCATATGACACTGCGTTGGATGTTCCCACGTCGAATTCTGAGTTTATTTATTCGATGGACATCAATAATTCGGAACTAGAGCGAACAGTTCTGTTTGAGATATCAAAACGTCCGAGAAGCGCCCAGCTTCCTAGAGAATTACAGCGATTTGGATCTTACGATTGTAAATTCTTGCTCGATTTTGGCTCATTCAGAGACTTGCAGCGCCATCGCAACGGCTATTGTGCATTTCCGCTATTAACCGACCGATTAGGCTTTCACAATTGGTATTTTGATCAACTGCCCAAAGGCATTCAACAGTCAGCTAAAGATTTTGTCGCAAATCAGATCCGGGAATTGCAATCCCTGCGCAGTGAACTGCAATTCGGAGACGAAGAGGCTCAATATTACCTGCCATTGGGAATGAATGTGTCATGCCATTTGAGATATAGTTTGCCGCAAATGGTTTATGTATCTGAGCTTCGCTCAAGAAAAACTGTGCATCCCACTTTGCGATGGGTCGCTCAGCAAATGGCCCGTACTTTAACTGTCCACCACCCAAAGTTGGCGGTATTCGCGGATTTTGACAGCGATGACTTTGATATTCGGCGGGGTGATCAGGATATTGTTGAGAGGAAAATCGAAACAGTTCCATAAGAACAGGAGCGGAACATGATCCAATCAAAGCAAAACTTGATTGAAGCCATAGGTTCGGGAAATATTTATGTCGAACCGCTAGATCCGGAACTTATTTCGAACTCAAGTATCGGCTTGCGCCTAGCCGAGGATTACTATCTGGTTGATCCGGTCGAACGTATGGCCGTCGATAGACAAGAGCAGTATCCAGAAATTATTCGACAGCCTTTGGTAGATGGCAAAATGTTGGTCAAAAAAGACCAAGTAATTTTGTCTTATACGATGGAATCGATAAGCGTTTCTAACGGCTTCTGTGCGTTCCTAGCTGGTACTTCTGATCTGGCACGTCTAGGAGTAAGCGTGGCGATAAGTCACTTTGTCGGTGCCGGGTTTGGGCGCGATGGCCCTCAACAGCTAATTCTGGAAATTGAGACGCGAGCGGTGAAAGAGATCCTACTGGTCCCGGGCATGCGCATTGCCCATTTGGTAGTATGCGCTGTTGACAACGCGCACGACGAGGGCAAGGACCCGGCTGGACATTGGAAAGGCAGCGGACCGCATTCCACTTTGGCCGGTAGACTGTTTAATATTTAAAGTTCGGAAGCCAAGATGGAAGAGAACAGAAGCCCTGAGTTGGAGCTCGTGACGGAGTTAGCCAGTCTTCTTCGTAAACATGGCGACGTATCTGTCGAATATGTTACCGCCGAAATGCAGCCATTTACTAATCAGTTCAAGCCCGACATTCTATTTTCGCCGACCCTAGGTGGATACTCGAGGCAAAAAATTTTCATTGAAATCAAACTCAAACTAAAGAATATGGGGGTTTTTATAAAAACATTGCCGGCACACAAAGAGTTTGCAGAAGAGTATATGGAAATCCCTATAACTAAATACGTGTTTGCAACATCTATAGGTATTGATGAATTAACCTCTAAAAGGTTGGAAAATATAGGAATTACAGCTTTAACTGGAATTTCAACCGCGAAGGAAATATTTGATAGCTTAGAAAAATTAAATTTTCTAAGATAGAAAAATTTATCTACAAAAAATCTGACAATTCATCGATCATTTTTTTCAGAGCACCTAGGTTTGGATTGTCTCTCCAATTCCATTGCTCAGGTACGCCCCACATCTCAGCTAAGATCTTCCTCATGTACTGCGATGGAATTGATTTATCGACATAAATATTTCCACTATTTTCATCATCTATTAGGATGGAGTAGTCTTGATCGCGGGGCAGGCGGCTGAGATATCCGGCCGTTGGCGCTTTATAAGACGTAAAACTAGTATCGGCCAAAGCTTTGCGGCCACCTACGGAAGGCGGCATTGGCACTATGTGAATATGCACGTGCGAAATGCACGTCTTGCTTTGCTCACCCGTCTTTTCTCCGTTTTCGAATATCAAAACCTCGCAGCCTAATTTGGCCTGAAGGCGATTTCTTACCTCTAGTGCAGCTTTGACTAGGTCTTGAGAGACGTCAACTGGTGTGTCTCGTAAGCAATCGTAGTGCTTGCGCGATACCAACATAACATGACCAAAAGTTATTGGCCCTAGTGAGGGCACGCAAAAAAACAGGCTATTTTCCCACAAAATCCGTCGGAAACGCGGTGCCCCGAACGCGTGCAGCAAACTATCTTCAAGGCATCCACTTTTGCCTTCTAGACAAAAAGCGCAATCAAGATCAATCTCTGGTTCTGAATTCATTTAGCCTCACTCAAAATTGCACTGGTGATTCATATGGCAAACAATCCGACACAAAATGGAACTATACAGGATTGGATAAAAGATAAATATTACGCATCCTTGGCTACAACTGCTGCCACAAATGTCTCTTACCTTAACACCACTGTCGCGTGGGCAGTGTCTCTGATGACTGGTGCACTTGCACTGGTATTGTCCCACGAAAAATTTCCCGACAAGCCATCGGTCGGGGCGCTCGCGGTGCTATTGATAGTAATCGGGCATTTTTTTGTTCGCGCATCGAAGGCATATACAAACATGATGAGGTTCACAACGCTCGAGAAAAGTATTATCAAATCAATACTGAATGATGAATGTGGCGACCGAACCGCGAAGGAAATTGCTCAGTATCACGTAGGTTGGCATTGTCCGCTTCCCAGACGTAAAATCGCTCTGAAAGTCCTAACAGAGCTCGGATTTGGCTATTTTTTTCTAATTGTGATCGGATTGCTGATCTGGACTCTCTTTAAATCGTCACCTGAGTGGAGCACGTGCTTCGGCTTGTGGATTGTTTACCAGCCTAAATGCTTCTCTTCCAACCAAGACGCATTCATGGGGCTACTAACAGGCGTATCGTTTGCTATCCCAATTTTGGAAATTTTATGGATGTTCTTCAGATCGCCCTACTTCAAGAACATAGACGTTCTAAAAATTGCCAAAGAGCAAGGTTAGCAGGTCTCCAAGTTTGGCCTTTTCAAGGGCGCTTGCCGGTATCGGCCTCCGTCTTCCTGACCCATTCGTTCAGAGTGCCTGGCGCTTATCCGATCATCTGAGCAACCGACAAGATGGCTGTCCATCGCGAAGGGGTAGAGGCTTCATGCTGGAGAACCATCCGTACAGATCGTACGCGGATCTCAATGGAAATTTCGTTCGTTGTGTTTTTTGTCATACCCCTATCCACTCGCGAGTTAGGGCCGCCGGCAAGCGCGGTGCGGTTCAATACCTTTGGCCATTTGAAGTGTAATCGGCAAGATGTGTGGGCGTTCTCGACGCCCTCATTCACTCAGTTTCTGACATTCGTCCAGTGAGATGTGTAGGTTACTCAAATTGAGCAAGAAAGCCTCGTCTGAGATAAGGTTAGCATAGGTGCTGTCTTTGCCTCCGTTGCTTAGAGGCGCAAATCCCATAGGCGAATTAATAGAAGCGCTTGTGGCTGTCAGCGCAGCGTTTCGCGCACTTTCTTCGTTAGATTTTAATTCGGCGGACACGGCTTTGTAGTATGCGTTCATATCCGCGAAGGCGGGTTCCGTTGGCGTTGCCCACTGTTGTTGGAGCTTGTTTTGCGTTGAATCGACTGCGTTTCCAATTTCAATATGAGCATTTATTACCATTGGCGCATAATGATTTATTGAAATGGCGACGGGGGTGCTTTGGGACGCGCTCCAGGCATAGGCCTCTTTCCATGTTTTCAGGTGAAGGTCATCAAGGCCGCGGAGCTTATTTCCGACACCGGCTATACATTGTAGAGATGCGGCCGCTTTAAGCAGCGTTACTCGTCTCGATGCCACTTGATAGTATTGACGTCCGGCGAGCAGAGTCGCAATGGCGACTGAGCCGTCTTTCACGCCCTTTTGGTTTTTAGAGAAAACAGACGAGTGGAGAATACTTGACCCGAAAGCGATGATCGGCAGGTCGAGGATTTGAACGCCGTTGGCAAGCTGATCGGCCGCTTTGTGATATCCGACCTGCAACACATCCAGGCACTTCAGCGAACTTTCTATGGTCGTTGGTGGCACGCGGCAGAGTTTGTTATCCGTCTCCAGATACTCGCGGGCCAGATTTGGCGGTGCGAAATTGAAAGCCTGGCAACCCGTCAGGGTTGTTATCGCTGTTGTCGCCGCTACAACAATTTTCCAATTCATCGTCATTTTAGCCTCCATGTGTCTGCCAGCATTTGTGAGTTTTGGTTTAACCGCAATAGGTTTTCACCGTTTAAATTTTCGTGTGATAATTGTATCGCACCTTCATGCGGTCAATTATGCGTTTATAGGTTGTGTTAAATTTGTCATATCTAGCAAAAAAGAGTTAATTGTAGGAACGTTGTTATTTTTCGCAGCTTTACAACCAGTGTCAAATATTGTTGCCTCTATAATCTGAAGTTACATAATGCTCAGAATTTCACACAACTTGGAGGCGGTAATGGAACGACGTCTTTTCGTCGCATCGATGGCGGCGGTTGGTGCGGGCCTATTCAGTGAGGCATCCGCTCAAAATCCTACGCCCGCCTTGGGTTTAAACTTTCTCCCGGCGGATGAGATGTCGAGATTGCCAAAGACCCTTGGTTCAAAGGGGGTGAACCCGCCGATCGCTTCCGTACGCGCATTGGCCCCGCCGGTTGGAAATCAGGGGCAACAAGGCTCTTGTGTTGGATGGTCAGTAGGCTACGGATTGGCCAGTTGCCTGCTTAACCGTCGCAATCAAAACGTTGTACTGACTAGTCCGTCGTTCGTCTATAACCGCGGAATGCTGATCGATAGTGTAACAAATCATTGGCCTATCAATTGCGGCACCGGCATGTATATCGAAACCGCGCTCTCTTACTTGCAGGGTTTTGGTATCTTGCCAAAAGTTGCATTTGATTATGATCCAGCGACGTGCTCACGCCTACCGAAGCTGGACGAAGATAACGTCGCGCGCGGCAATAGAGTCATCAGTGGCTGGAAAGTGGCAACCGATCTGGCTTACGCGAAAACGTCTTTAGCCTCAGGTGTGCCGCTTATCCTAGGCATTCAGGTGCGAAGGGATTTCTTGCAATGGGCCAAACCTGAGGGGAAGGTCTATAGAGCGGTGAATAGTCCCATTGTCGGCGGGCATGCCATGCTGATTACTGGTTACGATGATACCAAGGGCGCCTTCGAAATAATGAACTCGTGGGATACTTGGTGGGGTGACGCCGGGTTTGCATGGGTCAGTTATGAAACGATCCTTGCAGACGCGACAGTCGCCGGACAATTGCGGATGTACACGGTTACACCTTCATAAATCTCATAGCAACTCCCTGGTGGGACAAAGACATGCGACACTTAACTCTCGGCACCTTGGTGACGACGTGCGCCTTGCTGGCCTCTCTTTTACTCACGGGGGGCGGCTACGCTCAAACACCTGCCCCAGCTAAAGTCGCCTTGCTAATTGGCGATTGGGATTACAATCGAAACAATATACCAGATCCAGCTGATCAGCTCGGCACATCGCCGTTCTACGACGATCTCGACCAGACCTGTAAGGATGAGCAGCCTGAGCGCAACCTTCTTGACGTTGAACAGGCATTGCGAAAGCAGGACTTTAAGATCTATATGTATTGCAACCTTGAAAAGGATGGTTTTTCTAAGAAGTTGACCGACTTTGGAGCGCTGACGAAGACCTTACCGAAAGGTTCAATTGTCTTCGTCTATTTTACTGGTCACGGCATTCAGAGCTATGGACACATTCTCTTGATGCCCGTCCTAGCTGATAAGGCCGCTATCAGTTCCGCGTGGAAATCAAATACAACGCGGGCGCAGGTCGCCACAGCTAATCTCGTGGCCAATCCGATATCAGAGCTCTTCAACTCGCTTACTGAACGGGAAGACGTTGCTGTCGTAATCGCGTTAGACAATTGCCGGAATAATCCTTTCATCGACAGTTACGCGTTCAAAAATTCCGACAGCAATGAAGACGTTAATCCTCGCACACGGCGCAATATATTAATTCAGTACCGTACGCTCCCGACGAAAACCGCTTCAGACACCAATACTTACGGGCGGATTTTGTCGGAAGAAATTACGCGCGGGGGTGACATCGCGACGATCATGTTAACCGCTGATAAGCGGCTGACAGATCTGCATGTTGCCAACGCAGAGGAAGACGAGCCTAATCTCAATGGGGCCGGATCGGTTTTCGGAGGCGGATTTTACCTCGGCCATCCTGCTCCTGTTTCGGCAGCGACGCTTAATCTCAAAGTTGATAATGCTCTCAAGCAACAGTCAATTCTTACGCCACAAGCAATCTCGCCAAAGGGCAAAAGGAAACAGCTTAGGGTTTTGTGGTGTGAAGGGGCTGGAGAGATTGAGCGGCGGGCGTACGCCCAAACTTTCGCCAATTTCGTAAGTTCCAGAGCGGATGAATTTGGCATCAGTGAAGTGCTTATCCTGCCTCTCAGCACGTGGAAAAACCAATTTGGCGGGTATGGCAATGTCAACCGTAATGTAATGCGCTACGACGATCACGACGAGGCTATATTGCTTACACAGATTGCTCGTGCCTACCCTAAAGCGGACTTCTTGCCTCAAAAAGGTATAGGAATAAAAGGGATGCGAACAGTCAGCCTCTCGGCGTTCGTTTGCGGCGCGGTTCCTCAAATCACTGACCAGGAAATTCAAACATATTCTGCAAAATAACTGAAACGTCGGACGCGGCCACCGACTGCAACGGATTGCAAGACGTTGACATGGGCTGGGTTCAGGCATCGAGTGGTGCTATTTCGAACCTTAGGGTAATCAAGTGGCAGCTAGGCCGTAAACTCATAAATGGCAGCAACGCGAGCATTTAAAACGCATACCAGTCAGGAAATTTTTGGGGCCTATATACGTGCTTGACCCAATACGAAGGGCGGGCATAAAAAGACCCGCCGTAGCGGGCCTTACTTCCTATCAACCTTTTTAGCCGCCGCTTAGTCTAGGTCCAGTTGTCTTTCGGGGGGACTGGCTGCTAGTTTGGCTGACGCCTGAATCCGCCTCTTAAGACGGGAAAGATAACTCTCGATCCCCTCAATCAAATCTTCATTTGGCTCGCCGCTAGCGATCAATTTCAGATAGTTTGAAGGGCCTGCGACCTCGGAATAAAGTACTTGTTCACCGACCATCACCGGAACTCCTATGCTGCTACTCGTGGGTGCGGCCTGATATGGCGTGTAGGCAACCTCCCTAGTTGGCGTCACGATCATTTCATTGCGCTGATCGGGCGATTCTACATCTACTGATTCGCCAATACCATCACTTTCGTAAGCGTTCTCTCGCTTTAAGAAGGCGCAATTATCTGTATAGGACCTAATCACGGGGTTGATTGCCCCATCTGCGAACTCCTGTTTCATCAAATATGACTTCAGCGCAGCATCGGAAAATTGGTCTTCGCTAAACCGGGTTCTCAGAGTCTGAAACAATGGCGGCATGAACGCCGCTTGGCGCAATGCGCTTCTATATTGCTCTGGAGTGTCCGGGTGCAATATGTCCGCTGCGAGTTCCGTAAGCTTGAGCTCACCCTTAGAAACCCTTTCCAGCATGCCATACTGCATCATGTTGGAAATGGCTTTATCGGCAGCCCCATTCAATCCACTATAGCCCATATGGGCAGCGACAACCTCTCTGCTGATTTGGCTACGACGGTCCTTTGAATGAATTTTCTGCGCCCTCTCAATGGCCTCTTCGACCGAAAAGCTAGGGTAGGTTGGGCTTCTTACTCTAGTCGTTGCCTCTGCCATTTAGATCTCTCCGCTGATTGCTAATGACGCCAAATAGCACGCGCTATTGGAATTAGCAATCTAGAAGCGGATAAAGCGGAAAACTACAAGCGGAAAAAGCAATTGGCCGATTGACTCCGCAGCGAAGCATGGTAAACCGAATATGTAAGGGCCTAAAAAGTAAGGCCGCAAAACCCCTGCCAGGGTCTGCGGCCTAAAATTCGGGTTCTGGTGGCCTACATGGTGTAGAGAGCGACCACCGGAAAAGGAGACTTGGAGCCTCGTTGTCCCTGCGGCGACGGTAAACCAAGTCTTCAATCTTTGCAACGCTCTTGATGACATGACGTCATCGGGAACTAACTGCCATGGCCTACAAGGCATGCCATATCGTCCGCGCCTACACACGCATCCGCTTCGGAAAATTGGAATTCGTGTGCCAACACCCCCGATGCTGCGGCTCTAGGAATCCGTAGGAGCTTTAGGCTCTTTCGGCTCTGTCTTAATGGGTAGAGGAGCTTTCTTAACCGGCCGTCGCGGGGTAAAATCCTGTGGCGGCTTTTTTGTTTTGGCACGTTCAACGCTATCGGAAACCTCTAAAGGCTTCGTAACCGCGAATCGCGCCAAAGCCTCATCAAAGCTCATACTTAAAGCTAAGGGTGGCTCTGTCTTCTTTTTCTCTTCGGTCATCCGATCAGGGCCTTGTATGTTAATTTCCATCGAGAACTGACAACAACTAGGGGTAGTTAAGGCATTTGTCACGGCCATTAGGGCACGAGGTACATGATGTTATGGCCATTTTAACGGACTGAACGGCAAGCGTGGCTGGTATAGAACCGACTGGCGATTGCCGATACAGTTAACCGAACGACATTGGTCTATGCATGGCAATACATTCTATCGCTTGGAAGCTGCCTTCACCGTCACACGGCATCGCTGGTCTTTACCTGTACGCTCAGCGTTCTTTTGGCATTCAACGATTGGCTGATGGTTGTCGCGTTCCAGGTTGACGGCTGCCTGTATTGCGGCCCATTGGTCTGGATCGGCCGAAGCCATCAATTGCTGGCCAGCCTCCAACCGATCTTTACCTAAAAGCCAAGCCGCGCCATGCTCGGGGAATAGCCTCAAACATGCCATCGTCAGTACGATGGCGACAACAGCACCAACGCCCACCGCAATGGCACTGAACCGCAAGACTTCACGGTCCTGATCGTCAGCCTTTCGAGCGCTCGCAATCCAACTGGACAGGTCGTGGTTGGTGTCATTTAAGGCTTTCGCCGCCTCCGCGATGGTCTGTTGGTCAGCGGCGCGCGCTTCGTTCCCGGCCTTGCTCATCTGTTGCGCCATTTGCTCAGCGGTCGTCTTCACAATGGGGCGCTGTGTCAGCCAGTCCAATGACGCCGATGCCGCCGTCAGACAATCCGCCATGCTGCCGAGCGTCTCGCTGTAATTGGGCGCTGCGCGGTGGTCGTCGGCCATGCGCTCGATCACCTTGCGCATAAACGCCACCTCGCGGCGCAAGTCCTCGAACGCTTCTGCCGGAGATTTTGGCTCTGCTTCAATATCCGTATTCTCAGTCATGACTGTTTTCCTTTCTGCTACATTCCAATGCTGATGCCGCGTGAAGGCTCAAGGCCGATGCTGGCGCCAAGCTCACTCGACAGTTTCCGCTCCATATCCCATCCGGTGCCGCTACGACTGAGGCCCAGGGCTAAGCGTTGATTGCGCAGGAGCGACTCCATCTGCGGGTCGCGTTCCAATGACTTGGCCATGGCGCCCATCTGATCGCGGAGGCGGTTGGCCGTAGTGGTGTCACGAGACCGTTCCGCCCCGATCCGGCGTGCGTTCATCCGTGTCCAGTCATCGACGAAGCGATCGGCCCGTTTCACGGGGGCGGCCCTGATCTCGGTTTCCAACTGCAAGGTTTGGACTGAGCGCTGGATACGGCCGCCCGCCGCTTCGGCGGCCATGGACGGGTCACGTTGATAGGCTTGCTCCAGGTCATGTGACGCGTGCTTATCAAAGCCATTCAACTCCTCACGGGCCTTCTCAAGGGCGGTCGTCTGGTGCGGCAGAACCGGGAGATCCTTGTCGTGCATACGGAAGATATCGTTGACCGCCCCGGCATGGCGCTGGATGGCGCTGCGGCGCAAAGCGTCGCGGTCCTCGCGGTAATCGTTAGGCTTTAGTTGTGGTGTCTTGGATCGCTGGCCAAGGTCCAAACCGTCAAACAGACCGCGCACCTTGTCCGGCACCTGGCGGATGATCTCGACCACACGTTCGCGCCAACTGATGCCGCGCCGCTCGGCGAAGTCTTTGGCGCCGTCGTGGTCCAGCGCCATGTCCTTCGACCGCTCACGCGACAGGGTACGGCCGAGCCGGTTCAGATCGTCGAAGTCGTCTTTGCCATAGTGCAGGTCGACACTGTCACGATGGCGGGAGAGGGCGACATAACTCGAATGGCTATCAAGGCCGGGTGTGGCCAGAACATGGACGCGGTCAATCGTGACGCCCTGGGACTTGTGGATGGTGACGGCGTAGCCGTGATCAATGGCATTGTAGTCCTTCAGGGCAAACGCCACCGACCGGCCATCGTCCAGGCGTACAGACATGCGGTTTGGCTCAACAACTTCCGCCCTCCCCAGGGTGCCGTTCTTCACGCCGCCATGCTCATCAAGCCCGCGTTCGTTCTTGAGGAACAAGACCCGGTCTCCGGCTGCAAAGGTGCGATCGCCACGCTCGACTTTAACCTCAACGTCGTCGCTCAACTCACCTCTGGCTTTAAGTCGCTCGCGCGCCAGGGCGTTCAATACCTGCACCTCGTCATTGGTGTGGGTAAGGATCAGCCGTGAGGCTTCGGGGTTATCAATCCGATCCTTGTCCCACCGCTCGACCAGGTCTTTGCGAGCCTCCTCGCGCGTTTCCGCCTCGTGAACATGGCCATGATCGTAGTAGGCATTTAGCACAACTTGCGTTTTGCAAGTGGCGAGCTGATGGGTGGCGTCTCGCTGCCAGTCTTCGTGCTGACGGCGCACCTGGGTGATCTCGACGCCGCCATGGCGCTCATGGATCGAGCGGAACGCCGCACCAGCCTCAATCGCCTGGAGCTGTTCGGGATCACCCACCAGGACGACCTTGGCCCCGGCCTCGGCCGCGGCGGACAGCACGCGCTCCATCTGCCGGCTGCCGACCATGCCGGCTTCGTCGACCACCAGGACATCACGTGCTGTAAGAACTTCACGGCCCTTGCCCCATTGATGCTCCAGACTGGCAATGGTGCGTGTCGCAATCCCTGAACCGCTCTCGAGGTTCTCGGCAGCAATGCCGGACAAGGCAGCCCCTCTGACGGTGTAGCCGGCATCTTCCCACGCCTCTTTAGCTATGCCCAGCATGGCGCTCTTGCCGGTGCCGGCATAGCCGACAACGATGCTGAGTCCATCGGCCTTGGTGACATGCGCCAATGCGGCATTCTGTTCACCTGACAGGGTGAAGCCGCGCGCCTCGGCGCGGCCTAGAACCATCTCTCTGTTGGCGGTTGATACGCGATGATGCTCACGCGCCTTCATCAGGTCCGCCGCCCGTTGCAAGCGCTGTTCAGTCTCGATCATGTCGCGGCTGGTGAAGCGCTCATCGCCACGCCCGTCCTTGCCCAGTTCGACCAGATCGGGCGATTGCCGTACGGCGGTCATGACGGCGTTGAATTGATCGGCGCCGTCGGAATGGCGATGCACGAACATGGCCAGGTCGCGCTTGGTGAAGGTCGCCTGGGTGTGGGTGATGGCGTCTAAGGCAATCTTCGGGTTGGCGAGGATATGTTCGCCATTGCGGTAGGCGATATCGGCGTGATCCTCGATGCGCTCGGCCTCAAGACCTTGGCTTTCCATGCGCCGTGCCGCTGCGCCGATCTTGCCCTGTGGCTCCAGGTCGATGCCTTGCTCTTCGAGTGTACGGTGATCGATACGGGCGTCGATATCGAGTTCGGCAAGACGCTGATTGACATGCTCGGCCCAGGCCTCGCGCCAGTGCTCGACCAACTCGACGCGGTTCCAGTCGCGCACCTTGGGGCCAAAGCCGTCTTCGCTGACCTCGCGCATGGTCAGCATGACATGGGCGTGCGGTTTGGCCTGGCCGTCGGTGCCGATATCCCAGTGCACATTGAGGTCAGCCACCATGCCCTGATCGACAAACTCACGCTGAACAAAGTCGCGGGCGAGGTCGATGCCCTGCTGCTGGTTCATCTCACGCGGAATGGCGAACTCGACCTCACGGGAGAGCTGGGCATCCTTGCGTTTCTCGAAGGCCTCGACGTCGTTCCACAGCCGCTCACGGTCCGACCATTCGGGTGGTGCGTTGTCGGGGAGCATGACCTCGGAATGAACGACGCCGGTCTTGTTGGTAAAGTCCTGAGCGCGATCCAGCCGCTCATCGTACAGCCGCGAGGCCGAACGATAGGCAGCCGAGGCTACGGCGCTGGAGCCGGCCGCTCGGGAAATCACTTTGACGGAGAGATGATATATCGCCATGGCGACATACCAATTACGCCTAAAAGCCTACGTCGGCACGACGTATAAGCGCGCCCTCCCAAGATTAAATCTCGGGATGGACCGGGCTGTCTCACCCGGTCTCGGTAACACTGGAGCATATCCAGGCAGCCTATCCTATAATGGTCTCAAGTTCAAATGACGGAGACAGCTATGCGTAAACCGAGGGACTTCGATGCGGAACTGAAGGCACTGAACGATCGCGCCAGAACGTTGAAAGACAGAAAGGTAAAACAACTGGGCGAGCTGGTCATCGCCACTGGTGCCGACACGCTCGACATCGACACATTGGCCGGTGGACTGCTGGCCATGGTGAAAGACACCAAGGCTGAACGGAAGGAGGGATTGCGCAAAGTGGGGGCAGCGTTTTTTAGGGGAGGCGGTGAGGGGGAAGCTAGCGACAGACCTGAATCGAACCCTGCGGCGACAGCAGAAGCTGACGGCCTTGCGCAACCGTTTGAACTTAAGCCAAGCGAGAACTGACACGCGAGAGTGGGTGATGAAGCGACGCGAACGGACCCGTCATCTGATCGAGCTCGGTGGCCTGGTCATCAAGGCAAAGTTGGACGATCTGACCAGCGATGATCGTGCGGTTTTGTACGGGGCGTTCCTCACCCTGGCTGCGAAGCTCAAGGGCGGGGAAGGGCCAGCCAATATCGAGGTCTGGCGCAGAACGGGAAAGCGGGCCTTTGACACCGAGGCGGAAGAGAGTGCGGCGAGGGCAGGTGACGCGCATCGAAGTTATGAGCGGCGTCGACGGTAAAGAACCGCAGGTCAGTCTCTTGGAAACTGCCTGTGAGGTGCCGGGCCGTCTGTCGCGCCTCAAGCCCCGGATTTACCGATAGAGCCGGTAAATCCGCCTACGGTAAAGGGCTTGACCCACGACAGCCAGCCCGACAAGGGGCCACCATGTCCGTAAGCGGGAGACTGCCCGCTTACGGACAATGAATGACAGGGGAGGCGGTGATGTCATTGCGCCACGGTGACGCGGTGTCAAAATGAATGCGGGCAGTTCCGATTGCGGCAGCGGCCAACTTGCGTTATGGTTGATTCTGGAGTTGCCGCATGCAGCTCTGGGGCGTGGAAACCCCGTTAGTAAGCTGGTTTGTTGATCGTCCAAAACGATTGCACTTCCGCTATGAGCCGTAAGATTTTGCCACTACAGTGTGCGGATAATGCCCGTCTGCTGTCCGGTAGATCGCGCGTTGAATCTCATGACGGGGGAGCTTTTGGCGAATGTCCAGGCACGCAAGTGCTAAAAGCCAAAGGGATCGGGCTTACTCGGTTTTCCAACTCCCCCGTCACCAACGCAGATGCGGGCCTGACACCTGAGTGCAGGCCTTATGGAGGTCAAGGCAATGGGTATGGAAGGCACAAGACCACACTGGTTCACGGAAGCGCTTATGGGACGGCAGCTCTGCTGGTTTCATGACTATGTGTCACCGCACCAGGCGGAATACATGTCATTGGCAAGGCGGTTGAGCGACAGCACGGGAGCGGCGCGGCGCATTGTCTCGCAGGCAGAGTTCGAGCTGATAAGCTGTGACCACTGGGAATACATTACAGACCCACGCCGCAACATGCTGCGCCTCGTCTTTGACATTGCGGTACAGAAGGTCAGACGCCTCCAGCCGTCGATCAACGCCTATATCGCACCGACACCGGTCGATGCGCCGCAACGGTCGGAACGGCGGGCGGATAATGACATTTTACTCAGTGCTCTTGATCGTGTGCCGTCACTGTATCGTCGGGTCTTTCTTATGCGACGGGTCAAGGGCCTGACGACAAGCGAGATCGCAAAACACCTGAAGCTGTCGCCAGCCAAAGCCATGCAGCGTCTTGTCACAGCAACGGTCATGTTCTGCAACGCTGTGGACGAAGAAACTTGCGTCCCAGCGCGCGCCTGCGCCCTGACGGATGGGTATTTACGGTGCGACGACGCCTAAGGCTGTGCAGTCTGGCCACCTGCACGACAGGAATGAAATACCACTGCATTGATCCATTAAGCGAAGTGGTGCACAAAGAATCTAACACAGAGACCGCCATGAAAACCGACAAACTCGACCACCTGCCGGATACGAAACGACGCGAACTGCAACGCGTCGTAAAGATCCTGTTCGACGAGTTTGAGGATGCGACCAAGACAGCGCTCTCCCAAAAGCGCAAGGCAGGGCGCATCCTCAAGGTCATATTGTTTGGCTCGTATGCCCGTGGCGACTGGGTCGAAGATCGCCTGAGTGGCTATCGCTCCGATTATGACCTGCTGGTCGTCGTCAATGGCCAAGATTTTACCGACCTGCACACCTATTGGGACAAGGCGGATCAGCACTTCATCCAGGAACTGACGGTTACCCAGCATATCAAGACGCCGGTGAACTTCATCGTGCACGGTCTGGACGACGTGAACGATCAGTTGGCTAGAGGGCGGCCGTTCTTCTCGGACATCGCCCGGGATGGTATCCTGCTTTACGACGCGCCGGGACATCCGTTCGCCAAGCCCAAAGCATTGACGTCGATTGAGATTGGGGCAGAAGCACAGGGGTATTTCGACCAGTGGTTTTCCAGCGCTAACAATCGGTTTGATTTGGCCAAGGTCGCAATGGAGCGTGGCTTTCAAAAGGACGCCGCATTCGACCTTCACCAGACAGTTGAGCGTCTTTATCACTGCCTACTTCTCACGGTGACTTTGTATTCTCCGAAAAGTCATCGGATCACCGTTTTGCGTTCTCAGGCCGAAAATCTCGACGACCATCTGAGAGGCATTTGGCCGTCCGAGAACCGGCTCCATCGTCAGGCGTTCGACCGCTTGCGCAGGGCCTACGTCGAGGCCAGATATTCTGCCGCCTATCAGGTGACGGATGAAGAACTCAACTGGCTGGTGGAACGGGTGTCGATCCTTCAGGAAGCTGTCAAAGTCGCCTGCGAACGACATCTCGCCGGGCTGGACACTCAGCCGATATAGCTGAACTCAGGCCGTCTAAGGTAGGCCATGTAAAGGTGGGACGTTGTGGGAAGATGTTTCACGGCAATGTTACCTTTGCAATTCTACGATACTCTACGACATTGTACCCTTTTGGAGGTCAGGGAGGGACATGTGAGGACAGGGAGCCCCATCTGGTCCTCCTGTGTCTTGAATTTCCACGAGATTTCTATCAATTTTCTTATCAGGTGCCTGCGCATCTCGTGTGAAATTGGAGAAGTCCATGATGTCCCAAGCCGACCGTATAATACGATTGAAAACCGTCCTGGACCGCACAGGTCTCAGCCGATCGACCCTCTATCGCAAGATCACCGAGGGAACATTTCCGTCACAACTGAAGATCAGTGTCCACGGCGCCGGGTGGCGTGAGTCGAGCGTCAATCAGTGGATTGCGGACCCAGGCGGATGGCGTGATCTGCGAGAACTCGGAAAATGAATACCGACCCGGCATTTCCAGATTTTAGGGACTTTCAATAATGTATATGTTATATTGTAAAAAATTATATTACTCGTAGGTTATATAATGTCCCCGAACGACCGAATTAATGCCAGACTCGTTCTTAAACGAAATGGCGTTTTCGTTTAATAACGGCTCGGCTTATTAAACGTTTGGACGTGTCACCTGACTTCGGAGCTATCCGTCATATCGGCCCAAATCGTTGCCGTCACGGGTTAATAGCCTCATCAGCTTTGGATGGATGAACAGCCTTTCCTTGCCGGTTTCCACTTCAGAGAGCACGCCGATATCGACGAGTTGTTTCAGATAGACCGACGCTGTTTGCCTTTGTGCGATATTGGCTTCGACTACATTGGCGATCCGGCAATAGGGCTGTTCAAATATGAGACTGACCAATTCATGACTGTAAATCTTAGGCAGGCGATGGCGCACAAACACCGCCGTATCCTGTTGTAATTCTCGGATCGCTGCGATTTTGGCAATAGTCCATATCGCCGTCTCCTCGACGCCTTTCAGGATATATAGAATCCAGTCCTCCCAAGCCTGAGACTTCGTTACCGCCAGCAAGAGCCGATAATAGTCCGGCTTATTCTGGATGATGTAACGACTGAGATACAGTATCGGCAGGGTCAGGAGGTCTTCTTCAATTAGAAAAAGGCTGTTGATTACGCGTCCCGTCCGGCCATTGCCGTCCGTAAACGGATGGATCGCCTCAAACTGGTAGTGGCCAATCGCCATGCGGATAAGCGGGTCAATGTCGGTCTCGTTGTGCAGAAACCGTTCCCAGTTGGCGAGGATGTCGCGCAATCTGCCCTCACCTTCGGGCGGGGTATAAATGATCTCGCCTGTAGCGTTGTTTTCAAGCTTGGTGCCCGGTACTCGGCGCACACTCATATCTACGCCTTTGATCAGGCTGCAAATCTGCTCGGCTGTTCGTGTCGTCAAGGGATGGCCTTTTAGAGCCTTGAATCCTTCTGCCAGGGCGCGGCGATAGCGTAATGCTTCTTTGGTCGCTGGATCGGCCGATGCGTCGTCGCGGTTAACATGGCGAAAAAGCTCATCTGTTGTCGTGACGATATTTTCAATTTCCGAACTGGCGCGCGCTTCCAACAAGGGAAGCGTGTTGATTAGCACGGCCTGATTGGGAATTAGCTCTGCCGCTTGTTTTAGTTCCCCCAAAGCGGCGCGGGCGGCAATACACTGCTTAAGCACGGCGCGCGTTTCGACAATCTCGACCGGGGGCGGCAAAAGAGGCAGATCATTATAGGGTTGTTCGGGATGCCAAATTTTTGCAGTCATGTTCATTTTTTCTGATATTTCGACACATCGTCAAGTTATGTCGATACCATCGACACGTCAACAGGATGTGTCGAAATTATCGAATTATATCGACGTATGAAAAAGATGTGTCGATATTTTAGGCGGTCCTAGCCACTGCGCCGAACAATTCGCCGCGGCTAACGACCGGAGTTTCGACAAATCGGCCGAACATGCCCTGCACTTTTTCCGAACATGATGTGGACCGAATTGGCAGGAGGTGGCCTCGGAAAACAGGGTTGACCTCGACTTTGATTTGCGTGCGGAGCCGCTGGCGGTGAAGCTTGGCTTCCAGGCCATCCTTTTGAGGGACGAGCGTAACGCGTGTCGGCTTTAGCTTGTCCTCAATCCGAGTCTTAATGCGGCCAAGGGCTTCCGATATCGAGGCCAAAGCCTCTTCGCGGCGCCCAGTCGGCAAATAGGTCAGGTCGATGTCGACAGACAGGCGCGGGAGGTCCCATTCAAAGAGGTTGATAGCCGTCCCACCCTTGAGCGCGAAACACGCCTCTTCCGCCACGAAGGGCAGGATCTCGAGCAGCAGTTTCACCTGGTCTTGATATTGGGGCCTAATCTACATTGGCGACCAACTCCTTGGGCAGGATCAACTGGTATTTTCCGACATAGGCGCCGCCCACGGCCAGGGCCCGATCGCCAGAGCCTAGGTTCACCTTGCTTGGGCCCAGATGAGACATGACCGGCAATTGGGCGCGTTCCGCCAATAGAGGAACAGGCGCTTATGGGCGACGACCAACATGATGGCTGCGCAGATGAAAGCGAGCATCGCGATAAAGTCTTGATTGTCGAAAATCAGTTCGAGTTTACGTCGCCAGCCTTTTTCAGCAATCAGGTCTGCCGTTGGCGTGCTCCCCTGCCGCTCCGATGAATCTTGATCGTCTACCGCCGCCATTTCCTCAGATCACCCTCAAACATCTCTTCAATTGCAGATAGCGATGTTATCAGAAGGCTGGTGGTTAACAAGTTGAAAATGCCACTTTTTATTGCCGGTCACTAAAATGCAACAAAAGAGTGCCGACCCACCTATTGTGAATACTATAGTCGAAAGTGCCGCGCATATTGACCAAGGGAACTTAGGCATGCGGAATGGCCCGAATTTGATTTCGACAACTACTGCTGGCGGATACCGGCGTCCAAGATGAAGGTGGGGATCGAGAACGTTGTCCCGCTGTCACGACAGTCTAAGGCGATTTTACTGGCGATACGTGTAATCACGGGAGAGGAAAAATATGAGTTCCCGTCAATACGAACGGGCGAGCGCCCCATGTCTGAGAATGCGATAAACGTTGCAATCCGACTCCTTGGTTACAGGTCGTGGAAACGACCAGGTCTCTCGGTGGATAATCTGATCCTTAAAGCCAATCCGGGTTTGGCTGATATGCAACACTAGGTGGTGTCTCTCATGTGCCGGCGTTCTTTATGGGTGCATTGCAGAATGGCCTATGGTTAACTTCTTCAGGGATCGGAGGGGTTATGGCGCCAAAATTGTCAGTTTTTGAAATTGAGCTGGTGGAAGCGATCGAAGAGGGCGTTGCCGTAAGGTATCCACGAGGCTCAAACGAAGTGCCGCAGGTCAGCATTCGCGCCGAAATCTTGCAACGCATTCTGATGAGCTTGCCGGTTTCAATAGACGGCGTGTCGCGCAATATACGCGTTCTGGGCAGCGGCATTAAGGTTCACAACGCCCACATCGTGGGGGAGCTTTGGCTCGATAACGGCTGTTTCGCCAATGGCGACCCTCTGCCGAGGTTGTCCCTGGAAGACTGTTACATTCCCTGCATGATATCCATGTTATCGTGCCGGATCCGCCGCCTGTGCCTTCGGAATTCCCAACTGTCCTACCTACGCGCAAACGATGCCATTATCGGTTCGCAACTGGATGTGGAGGGAGTGAGATCGTGCGGAACGGTCAAGGGTGCGCAAGGCCAGGGCTGCTGCCGCATATCCCTGCGAGGTGCCCATATCGAGGACGGTATTGAGGCAAGAAACGCGAAGCTCGTATGCACACCGGCCCGTGGTCATTTCATACAATATGAGGAGCGTTCCCGTTATGCGCTCGACCTGGCGGGCATCACGGCCGGCGGGGACCTGAGGCTGTTCCCGCGTTTTTCGGCAATCGGCGGCGTGAACCTGTCCGGGGCCAATATTGATGGTTCTGTGCAAATGCACGGCGCCCATGTGACCAAGGAAGAGGTTTTTTCCTTGGACCTGGATGGCGCGCGGATCAGCGGCAAATTGGCTATTTGCGCCCGTCGGCTTGAGAAGGGCCATATAGAGCCGTTTTCAGCCACAGGTACGATTGATTTGTCCGGCGTTACGGTCGGCAATACGTTGAATATGCGCGGTGCAAAGGTGGATGGCGATATCCAGGCGGACTATCTTCGCGTCGGCAGCAATGCTCTGTTTTGCGGTGCCGATGGCTGCGAGTCGGGCGTAGAGACGATTGAGCGCTTCCATTGTAGCGGCAGCATTCAGCTCAATGGGGCAAAGATCGACGGAAGTGTTGATTTCAGCGGCGCGTCTGTTCTTGGACCGATCAGCGCTTCCACGGCCACCATTGGCGGTGATCTCCTGGCAACCCGGCATGTTCACATGGACAATGCCAATAGAACGGAGCGGTTTGAGCTGAGCCAACTGCTCCTGCTCGACGGCGCGCGGATACAGAGCGATCTCAATCTCGACTGCGCCGTCCTTGATGCCGGCCTGCAGGCAAAAGGACTGCATGTCGCGGGCTTCTGTCAGATGCGCAGCCAGCCCTCGCCATCTAATGAAGTGTTCCTCTGCGGGGATACGCTCACCATAGCCAATTCAGAAATTGGCCTTGATTTCGACATGTCGGGTGCGCAACTGCTCGGCGAAATGGACGCCCGCAATGTTGTCGTCAATGGCAATTTCCGTCTTCGTATGGCCCACAAAAGCAACTCCGCACCGCACGAGCGGCCGTTCAGCGCGAAACGACGGGTGAATATTTCCGGTACGAAAATAAACGGTGACCTGGATATCTATTTTGCCGAACTGCACGAAGGGCTGCGGGCACGAGGCGTATCTGTGTCGAGCGCCCTGTCGATCAGGCTTACCGATGCTGGGCAGAAGGCGAACGAGTATAATATCGATTTTACCAATGCAAGCGCAAACGTCGTGGTCGACGGGCCGGGCGATGGAAGCGGGTACGGCTCGAAATTTCTGCTGGCGCTTGAAGGCTTCACCTATGGGCGATTTGTCGTGAGCCAGGACCCTGGCTCCAGCACCAGCCCCTACTCGAAAGAGCCGTTGAACCGGAGTGGACCCGATACGTGGCAGGGTCGCCTGAAGTGGCTGCAACGTCAGTATACGAACTTTAGTGACGACAAAGCGCTGCGTGCCGAATACAAGGCCGACACCTACACCACACTTTATCAGGTTCTCAAAAATAACGGACTGATGAAGGAGGCCAACGATGTCTTAATGGAAAAAATCCGGATTGAAGGACGTCTGCGGGGAGCGCCGCTCAGTGTGATAAACCTGATTTACGAGGTCATTTGCGGCTTCGGTCTCAGACCCGGCCGAGCCATCGTTTGGTACGTTGTGTACAGCCTCTTTGTGTCGGTGTTTGTGGCACAGGCCAATGGCGTCCTGGGGGATATAGCTTTCTCTCGCACCTCGTGGAACTGGGTTAACGCGACGGAGCGTGGCGTGGAATTTCTATCCGAATATCTCGGCCATGGCGTGGCCATCGGTCTGGCGGGGGTAGGGGTGAGGCCCAACGTCCTGGTCGTTCAGGGCGCGCCCGTAAACCGGTTTCGTGCCGAAGTGCATACCCCCAGCGGGGCCGAAGACTATTTTGAAGTCGATCCGCCTGTGAACGCCCGGCAGGCGGCGGAAATACCGTGTGGTGATCGCATCAGTGCCGGACTTTACGCCTTGGACATGATCGTGCCGGCCATAGAGTTTAATCAGACAAACAAATGCGATTTCTCTGGCCGGGCCGGTCTGTTCTGGCTGACTTTCAAAGCGCTCGCGACTCTATTCGGCTGGTTTTTAACGTCCATCACGGCACTTACGCTTTCGGGCATCGTCCGTAGGCAGATCGAGCCGAGGTAGATACCAGAATGAATCTGATATTTGAAGCATGGCCCGCCCTGACCGGGAGTTTCAGGCAGGAAGCGACTCTCGTCCAGTATCTGAACGAGGCCGTTCAAGTCCTATCGAAGGAGACGGAGTGGCCAAACATCGACCCCCTCTACGGTAAGACGCTAAAGGTCTGGGTCATAGATGTGTTTCCAGGCAAGGCTGCGCCTGTGCGCCTTCTGGAGGCGCTCGAAAACCTTCTTGCCGGAGACGATCAGACGTTTCGCGAAACCCTCGGGGCGTCTGACCTTGAAGGCGGCACAGTGCACCGACTGGTTTTCGTAGGCAATTCTGCTTCGATCGGCGCCTGGGAGGAGGAGCGGGGATCCGTCTACTCGATCAAAAAGGATATCGAGCTCTATATACGAATGTTCGTCAGTGCGCGTCTGGCCATGTATGTCAGCGCGGTCGAACCGCCAAAGGGAAATGCGCCAAAAAGCGACACGCCTACGCCTGCTTACGTCCGTTCAGCGATTTCCAGCTTTCTGCTCGAGTTGCGAGACTTGGGGGGGGCGGCCACTTGCAGGGCAGGGACGTCGCCCTCCCAAATCCAGCAGCCTCTCGAGACTGGGCTTATCCAATTGCGCAGATCCGTAACGGACCTTTTCAGTTTCATGCAAGCCCGCGAAGGGGCTTTGATCACACCTTTTCTGGGAAGCCATCGCGAGTTGCTCAGCAATGTCAACGCCGTCTATCAACTGGGCAAGCGGTCGGCCGAACGCGCATATGAAGTGATCGGTAATAAAGACCGTTCAACCCTGATGGCCGGACTGCCTAATGACATGAGCGCTGGTACTTACAGCCTTCGTTCGCGCCTGAACCAATGGTTGCGTCAACCGAGAAGTAAAAGGCCAAAAGAGGTTTTGAAGCTCGCGTCCAAGCTTCAACAATATGATCTGCTCCGCGACATCGGCCGGCTCCTCAGCACCGGCGTGGTGACGTTCATGAGCCAACTTGCGGCAAAGCCTGGACCGCTCGGGCGACCGCGTCGAATCTTGTTGATCGACCAATCCTTGACGTCGGCCCGTTATGACGGCGGTCTGGTCTCAAAAAGCGAGGGAAGCGGCCATGTCACTGAAAAGCTGAAGGACCTGCTGGAACTGATAAACTGGTCGGATCAGTTCGATGTCGCGGGTCCCGGCATTGCGCCGTTCTCGAATGGCTTCGGTGATCTGACCTTTTTCGATGCGACGCTTCTTGACGGGATTAAGGTTGAGACCTTCGCCGAAGCGGGCAAGGATCGCAAAATTCGAAAAGCTCAGATTGATGACTATGACATCATTTTGGTCGAGGTCGACTCGCGGCAGGACTATGTCGGGCCGCCCTATGTTCACCGTCTGTCTCAATTCATCGACCGGGTCTTTGGCACCAATGGTCCACCGATCATCATCTTCACCCATACCGAAAGCTCTGGCGACATCCAGCAGACCTTGAACCTGGGCGCCGAGGCATATGTTCTGAAGGAGCGGATATATCAGCTGCCATTTCAAATGCAGCAAGCGCTTTCCTTCCGCGACAAACATAGGGCGGAGTCGCGTCTAACCTCTTCATTCCGGGCGGGTTCAGCCCTGAAACCGGAAATCCGAGGTAAGTTGCAGGTCCAGCAAGGCGCCGGTTATGTCCGCGGCGAATACCTTAGCCAGGTGACCGGCGAACACGATTCCCGGGAGGAGCGCTGGATCCGTGAGTTGCCGAAGGCTGATCTTCACTGCCATATTGGCACATGCGTTTCCTACGCCGCGATCGATGCCCTGGCGCTGAACACGGTCTCGCACTACTTCGAAGCGTATGACGTCAAGGTTGAAGCGTTGCCCCCTCAGGCGCCAGCGGCGCGCGCGGCATTGGCCGTTATCCTGGCCGAATGGTTTCGAAAAGCCTCCGACCAAAGGCTTCCGCAAATGGTCTGCCTGGCGCTTGCGGCGTCGTTGTTCGCGGAAGACACGCCGGACGCCCTGCCGCGCTTTGCGCTTGGCGATAAGATTATTTCGTGGCTACGCAAACCCGGCGATCCCATCCGCGCTTTTGAAATGACGGCGCTAGTGGCCGCTCTGATGGGAAAACAACCGAGCGTTTCCGCTGAGCAAGACAATCTGATCTTGCATCCACAGCAATATTTCCGGGCGCTAAGCGAAATATCGAAAGCCAACCCTAGTGACGCTAAACGGATGGCGGCCAAACGGAGTAAAGGTGGACTTTTCGATGCAAGACAGGAGTTGGAACGGACATCTCAGGAGGTCAACAGCAAGCTCGGTGAAATGTTGCGCAGCTGGAACGATCCGGCGACCCATCAAGGGCTTAAAAAGCGCTACGAGGGGGCGGAGGAAACGCTAGACAGTTTGGCGACGTCGTTCGAGGTCGCCGTAAGCAAAACCGCGATCGAGGTCGAACAACTACGCCGGATGGCGAGCAAGTGGTTGATTGAAAGTCACAAATTTGCCGGCTTCGATCGCCAGAAATTGGCACATAAACTGACGGAGAATATCCGTAAACTCCATATCTGCGACCATCTTGACCAGGATGCAACCTGGAATGTCGAGCAACTGGCCGGCCGCTTAGGGCTCGGCCATTGGCAGCATGATCCAAACGACCGTCTCAAGGTCCCGCGTCTCCCTTTAAGCGAATATGTTGAACTGCCAGACATCTCATCGACACGTGCCAGCGCACACGACATGGGGTTGCAGAGATATCTTTGGGGAGCGGACCTCCTTGGTTCCGAGCATTTTCAATATCCGGAAAACCTGCTGGTGGCTGCGTTCGCCTTCACGCTCGATAATGCCGTCGACAATGTGATCTACAGCGAGGTCCGGTGCGAGACGACCGGTTACACGCGTTGCGGCATGACGAAGTTCGGTGCAACGGACCTGTTATGTCGCGGGTTTGATCTCGCATCCCTCTTCATCAAGTGCGGCATCCATTTCAATGGTATGGGAGCGACGTACACGGCAGTGGTCGCGGAACAGAACCTGCCCCTGGTGCGTACCAGCGTGCTGCTTGCCGGCAAACGCCACAAAGGCGCAGGTCCGACACGAGACTCTGTCGCGCTGCTCGAATATTATCTCCAGCAACGACCTGAGGACGTGACAGGGACCTGGTGGGGCCACAGCCGTGTGGTCGGGTTCGACATATCGGGCGATGAATCGAAGCCGGCCGAATGGATGGCTGAGGTTCTGAAGCCGCTCGCGGTGCTGTCCTCACCCATCACCATCCATGCCGGTGAGGCCGCTGACGCTGCTAGTATCTGGCAGGCGGTCTATCAGTTGCACGCCCGGCGCATTGGGCATGGGCTAAAACTTCGCGATGATAAACGCCTTCTAGGATACTGCGTCACCGAAGGTATCTGCATGGAGATGTGTCCCAACAGCAATGTGTTCACCAACGGCTTTTTTCCCGCCCAGACCAATCCGCAAGGCGAGATCTTAAACCCCGGTGGCGTCTACCCGCTGAGAGATTATCTTCGGGAGGGTCTTGAGGTTGCGATCTCCACCGACAATCGATACATTCACCG
This sequence comes from Asticcacaulis benevestitus DSM 16100 = ATCC BAA-896, assembly GCF_000376105.1. Lineage (GTDB taxonomy): Bacteria > Pseudomonadota > Alphaproteobacteria > Caulobacterales > Caulobacteraceae > Asticcacaulis > Asticcacaulis benevestitus. The sequence continues at coordinate 66,389 of NZ_AQWM01000006.1, read as the reverse complement.
TGACGGGCGACGAACTTTGACCTCCGAATATCTCACTGCAGCGCGCCTATGCCAAGGGCTGACCCGTTGGGAGGTCCTACAAATAGTAAAAGCCGGTTTCAAAAACGCGTTCCTGCCTAAGCGGGAGGTGGCCGCATTGTTGGCGTCGGTCGAAGAGCGTGTTTACCGGATCATTTCACGAGGATGGTATTGATGGAACATTCAGACGTGCCGATTGTACTTTGCACATCCAATGCCGGAAAGGTCCGGGAGTTTGAGCGGATGTTGGGTCGACCGGTCGAAGCCGTCGCGATCGACCTTACTGAGATACAGGCGCTCGACACCAAGTCGGTGTCGCTTTTCAAGGCCAAGGAGGCTTACCAGCGCCTGCAACGTACGGTCATTGTCGACGACACGTCCTTGGGGCTCGTCGCTCTGAACGGCTTTCCCGGCGCGCTGATAACCTGGGCGCTCAAGGCTGGCGGCAACGAAATCCTGCACCGTATGCTTCCACCCGGCGCTGCGCCTGACGCGCTCATTTCGACCTCCATCGGTTATTGCGATGGCGAGCGCACGGAAGTGGTCACCGGCGAGGTCAAGGGAACCGTCTCGCAGGTTTCGCGAGGCGCAAATGGATTTGGTTTCGATTCTATTTTCATTCCTGAGGGTGAGAGCCGGACCTTGGCGGAGATGCCAGACGCCGAGAAAGACGCCTTGTCCTCGCGAAGACTTGCCATCGATGCGTTAAGGGTCCTCCTAACGACCTGAGGTTAGGTCGGCCGGAGTTCGCGCCGCCCAAGAGACCAGCGAGATGGTCTACACATTTGCTCAAAAGATTGTTTATGGATATCGGATTTGCTAGGTTTATTGCCAGCTTCGACTCGCGTGTGTCCTCGGTACTGAGCGTGTCGGGCAGCGCCTTTTTACGAACATGACGAGTTCCCACTAAGGGACTGCCACCGGTCGACCGACATCGTGACTCGTAGCTTCAACGGCTTCCCGGTCGCGAAGGCCTTCGTTACCAGCCCAAAGCCACCTCCTGCGTCCTATGCGAGCGCAGGCTATTACGGCGTCGACGCCTTCAGTTTCACTTACGCCAAAAGCAGTTTTACGGCGTCAGTGTTTGGATTGCGTGATTTGTTCGGAAATAAGTTAAACTGAGCGTTAACTTGCTGCAGGCCTGGTCATCCAATCGGAGTGGGTATGAGCCAAATTAAACCTGTGGATTAAATCTTGCGGCAGGCGGGTTGAGGTGCGGGTAGGGAACCAGTTAAGTCGCAATTTATGCAATAAAAACAAATTCTTGTATATCGCTTTGAATCCGGCTCCAGCACCACTTCTCCTTCACAAGTTTCTACACGTGCTGGTACTGCCTTAAATGCGCAGTTTAGCGGCTCTTGTCTTCCGCTTTTGCAACGGCGCATCTTTAAAGCTGTCGCGGCAAGTTCAAGGCGTTATGGGATAATCGTTTCCGTCCGCAAGTCCTCGATCGCATCCATATGCAGCAGGTCCTTGACCGCCAGTCTTACGAGGTATTGCATACACCAATGCGCCTCTTCTGCGTCACGGTTCAAAATAGCTTCATACACGGCCATGTGCGCCGGCACCGGATCGCGGCCCAAAATATCATGTGCGATCTTGTAGCGGTTTGACAGGGCGACCGTAGCGCCGATGGAGGCGTTTAAAGCGCCAAGCTGTTCATTTCCCGCCGCCGCCATCAGCGCCGCGTGGAAGTCGATATCGGCCTGAAGTCCGACCTCTGTTAAAAGCGTCTCCCGTCCCATGATTTTCAGGGCGTTCGACATCGCTTCCAAATGCGCATCGGTTCGTCTTTGCGCCGCCAGCCGGGCGGCGGCCGGCTCCAGAATCAGGCGCATCTCGAAGAGGTTTTTCACAAGCGTTTCGTCGGGCTTGGTCGCAAACATCCAACTGAGGACGTCCGGATCCAGCATGTTCCATTTCGCGCGCTCGGTCACGCATGTGCCGCGTCGGCGTCTGGGTTCGACCATGCCTTTGGCGGCAAGTGTTCTGATGGCTTCTCTTACAGCCGGTCTTGAAATCGCGTAGGTATTGGCAATGTCGACTTCACTCGGCAGGATATCGCCCGGCAGCCACTTTCGCCCCAGAATATCTATGCCCAGCTTTTGCGCTAACTGCGTATGCAATTCACCCGGTTTGCTAGACTCCAGCCCATCCCGCTTGTTGACGGCTGCCAACCGTTCGCGGCCTGGCTTGTGCATGTGTGGCTCTCTCTTCATCTTTTAACTCTTACGCTATATTTGATTGATGGGTATGAAAAGACCGCGCGTGGGCAGCAGCGCAGCGTGCCATTTTATTATGTAAGACTATTTATGTGACTTTTACAGCCTTGAGGTGGCGCCGTTTCAGGTTCGGCTTTTGGGATTGTCTGCGTCTGCTCCTGATGTGGCGCCTGGGGTTATCTCTTCATTTTACCAATAAAATATTGATAAATATATAGCGTTTCGATCGGAAGTGTATCGCTTGACGTATGATTGGTGGTGAGTCTGGGGGACGTAATGCGGCTTTGCTTGCTGTGTAGGGCGGTTTTTAGGGTTCTAAACTTGATGTACCGCTCTTGATAAGGACTGACATAATGTGATAGCCGTAATCAAAACAGGGCAGCGAAAACGGCGAAAATTCCGAAATTAAACATAGGTTCCCGTCTGGCATAGTTTTAAGCCGGATACGGACTGTGTTTTGCCGGCGCCGTTAAAGCCTAGGGGAGACGGAATGACGAAATACGCAGGGATGACCCGGTGGGGAATCATAGGCCTGGTCATGCTGGGTACTATCATCAACTACCTGACCCGAAGTGCGCTCAGCGTTGCCGCGCCAACCATGATGGTCGCGCTGCACATGACCGAGAAGAATTACGGGGTGATCACCAGCGTTTTTCAATTTGGCATCATGCTGCAGCCGATCGCCGGTTACATACTGGATATCGTGAAGCTCAAGCTGGGACTGGCCCTGTTCGCCGTGGCGTGGGGCCTTATCACGATGGCGCATGCCCTGGCGGGCAACTGGCAGGGTTTGGCCTTCCTGCGCGGTCTGCAGGGGTTCGCCGAAGGAATCGCACAGCCGGGTGGGCTGAAGGTTGTGGCGGAATGGTTTCCTGCCAAGGAGCGCGGATTTGCCAGCGGGATATACAATATTGGCGCGTCGCTTGGCTCCATGCTGGCGCCACCGCTGGTGGCCTGGGCCATTCTTCAATACAACTGGCAGGCGGCTTTTATCATCTCCGGCGGACTGGCGCTTATCTGGGCAGCACTGTGGTACGTCTGTTATCAATCGCCGGATCGGCATAAGCGGCTGTCCGCGGCGGAGCACGATTACATAAAAGCCGGTCAGGAAAGCGAGTTGGAGACCCGCGCACAAAGGCCGTCGCCCTTGCGCATAATGAGGCAGCGAAATTTCTGGGGGATGGCGATTGCACGTTTTCTCGCCGATCCGACGTGGGGCACGCTGGTTTTCTGGGTGCCGCTCTATCTGAGTTCGGTGCGCGGCTTTGATCTGAAGCATATCGCTCTGTTCGCGTGGCTGCCGTTCGCCGCAGCGGACCTGGGGTGCCTGTTCGGTCCGGCGCTGGCCTTATGGATTCAAAACATGGGCGTTAGCCTGATTAACGCGCGGCGATGGGCCTTCACGATTGGCGCGTGCATGATGACGTGCGTGCCCTTTGTCGGCTACGTGGCGAGCCCCTATATGGCGATTGCCCTGTTGTGCGTGGGCGCTTTTGCCCACCAGACCCTGTCCGTCAACGTCATTACCCTGGCCTCGGACCTGTTTCCCCGCGGCGAGGTTGCAACGGTCGCCGGCATGGTCGGCACCGCCGCCAATCTTGGCGCGCTGCTGATATCCCTGGCCATTGGCTTGCTCGTTGCAAAGATCGGCTATGCACCGTTTTTCATCCTGATTGGCGGACTGGATCTGGTGGGCGCCGCCGTGCTCTGGCTTCTGATCAAGCCAAGGCCGGCCAGCGCGGAGGCCGGTGCATGATTCGTAATCCTGTTCTCAAGGGCTTCAATCCCGACCCTTCCATTGTGCGGGTCGGGGAGGACTATTTTATAGCCACCTCTACATTTGAATGGTTTCCCGGCATTCAGATTCACCACTCCCGTGACCTGGCGCACTGGCGCCTGGTCAACCGGCCTTTGCAGCGTCCCTCCCAGCTGGATTTACAGGGCGTGCCGGACGGTTGCGGAATCTGGGCGCCGTGCCTGACCTACACCAACGGTCTTTTCCACCTGGTCTATTCGGTTGTGCTGAGATACGGGCGCACCACGGTCAGCGGCGCCAACGGGCTGGCGCTGCGCGACTTTCAGAACTTCCTGATCACGGCCAGTTCGGTGGAGGGGCCGTGGTCGGACCCTGTCTTGCTCAACAGCAGCGGCTTTGACCCGTCCCTGTTCCATGATGATGACGGCCAGTCCTATCTGCTTAACATGCTGTGGGACCATCGTCCCGACCGGCAACATTTTGGCGGCATCGTGCTGCAGCCCTATAGTCGGGCTGAAAAAAAGCTGACGGGCGAACGCCGTATAGTCTATGCCGGGACCGAGCTGGGGTTCACCGAGGGGCCGCATTTGCTCCGGCACGACGGCTGGTACTACCTGATTGTCGCGGAGGGCGGGACGGGCTGGGGGCATGCCGTAACGATGGCGCGGTCACGTCAGATCTATGGCCCATACGAAACCTGTCCGCATGGTCCTGTCCTGACAAGCCGCGGGCGCCCGGAGGGCGGGCTGCAAAGGGCAGGACATGGCGATCTTGTTCAGGCAAGGGATGGCAGTTGGGTCATCGCCTATCTGTGCGGACGCCCGCTGCCTGGTCGCCGGCACTGTGTCATGGGGCGCGAAACCGCCCTTCAGCCGATGCGCTGGCGCGCCGATGGCTGGCTGGAGACCTGTGATGGCAAGGGCACGCCTGAGCTAGTCGCTCAAAGCCCGGAAGCTGCATCGGTATCGCCTGAATCCGACAGCGTCACGCAGGATTTTGAGGCTGCCGACCTTCCGGCTGAATTTCAATGGTTGCGGTCGCCTTACCCGGGCAGGCTGTTTAGTCTGACGGAGCGGCCGGGCTTCTTGCGTCTTTACGGGCGTGAAAGTCTGGGCAGCTATTTCGAGCAGGCGCTTGTGGCCCGCCGCGTGCAAGACTTTTGTTTCGATGCGGCGACGGTGCTGGAGTATGAGCCGCGGAATTTTCAGCAGTCGGCCGGGCTGGTCGTTTACTACAACGCCGCCAAATACCATTATTGTTGTGTCACCTACGATGAGGGCGTCGGGCGGCATGTACGTCTTATGTCCTGCGTGCCGGAGGCGGAAGTTATGCCTGCCGAGCCGGTCCTTTATCCCCTGGCGCCTGGCCCTGTCGAGATCGTGGCCAGGGTTGACAATGAACGGCTGCGCTTCGGCTTTCGCCAAGCCGGTAATGACGCCTGGACGTGGTTCGGTCAGGCGCTCGACATGTCCCAGCTGTCGGATGAAGCGGGACCGCAAGACCTGCCGAATTTCACCGGTACATTTGTCGGGATGGCGTGCCAGGACATGTCCGGCGAAGGTTTGGCGGCCGATTTCGACGGGTTTAGCTATCAGGAACAAGACCTTTAAGCCGATTGATCGATTTAAAGTGAATTATGTCTTACCTATATTGAGGGGGTGGCGATTTAACGTCAGGCGAGGCAGTGGCGGCGCATTTTGCGCTTTTCGCCGGGGTTTACAGGTTCGCAGGTCTTCTAATGATTTGTAAGTAAATGATCATTTTATCATGAGTTTTGAAATCTAAGGCTTTTCTGTGGATTTCGCAGAGGTAATATGACGCGCTTTGTTGTAAATGCGCCACGTTATGACAATTTTGATATGTCTGTCTTAATGCCTGTTGCGGTTGGAAAGTGCCCTCATTATGGTCAGGCATAATGCCCGGTGAAGCTGGTGTTGAAACGGACGCGAGCGGGTCTTCAGATCCGGTCAGCCGCCAGCGCGCCGTAAATGAAAATTGCCAAAAGGCAAGGGGAAGGAAACCACTTTGACGAAGACACGCGTAACCCGGAATCCGGTTTGTGAAATGCCGGGGATGTCCACGCATTTGCTGAAACGTTCGCTGCAATTTGCCTCAGCTTCGGTTGTAGCGCTTGCGCTGGCCACAGGGTGTGCTTACGCGCAGCAATCTGACGCTGCCGCGCCAGACGCGAACGCCGATGACAGCACGGTCGTTGTCGTGACCGCCTCCCGCATCGTATCGCGTGGTTTCAAGGCGCCCACACCGACGACGTCCATCAGTGCGACCGATATAGCCAACCAGGCGCAGCCCAACATTTTCACCACGATCGTGCAATTGCCGTCGCTGCAGGGATCGAGTGGAGATTGACCTTATGGGGCAAGCGGATAGCATGCCCTTTCTGTTTGATGGCTGTCTGACGCTCCAGACGTAAAGACTGGGGCGCCAGATATTTTTTGTACGTCATGAAAGTTATCCCCTCGATCGGGGCATGGGGCCGTTCATCACGTCAGGTCCCTTGTCTGGCGGTTTGCCGCCGCCCCATACTAACCGCCTGCAACGCCTCTGAACTTCCAATAGCGAGCGCCTGAATGATCACCTCCATCGCCACAGACACTTCAGGAACGGTCTGGCAACTGACGGCCGTGGTGATCGCGGTCTTGAGTCTTGTTGCCATGATAGGATGGGGCAAGATGCAGCCGCTCCTGGCGTTTGTGATCGCGTCGATTGGCGCGGCGGTACTCTTGCAGATGCCCCTGGATACCATCCCCAAGTCGATTGAAAAAGGCATTGGCGATATGCTTGGGTCGCTGGCCGTGCTTTTGGCCCTGGGCGCCATTTTTGGTAAAATGATCGCTGATTCCGGCGCGGCGCAAAAAATAGCCTCCGTGCTGATCAAGGCCTTTGGCGCATCGCGCATGAGCCTCGCCCTGGCCCTGACGGGTTTTGTGGTTGGCATCCCGCTGTTTTATAATGTTGGCTTCGTGTTGCTGGCGCCTTTGGTTTTCTCGCTCGGCAGGCAGTCGGGCAAGTCACTGGTGTGGCTCGCCATTCCGCTCATGGCTGGCCTGTCGGTGGCCCACGGCTTCCTGCCGCCGCATCCATCCCCCTCCGCCATCGTGCCCATGCTGGGGGGCGACATGGGATTGACGCTCCTTTACGGTCTGGCTGTGGGCATCCCGACGGTGCTGATCGCGGGGCCAGCCTTTGCCATGACGGTCGGGAAAATTGCCGCTCAGCCGCCTGAATTGTTCGTAAGCCCCCCTGTAAGCGATCAGGATCTGCCAAGTGCTTTCAATGCGTTCGGCACAGCCCTCCTGCCGGTGGTCCTATTGTCCGGCGCCACCGCGCTCAGCTATTCAGGGCTGGTGGCGGAGGCTTACAAACCCCTTGTCGCCTTTATCAGCCATCCTATCCTCGTCATGCTGATTGCGGTGATGGTCGCCAGTCTCAGCCTGGGCATGTGCCGGGGAACAGGGTTCCGACACCTGATGGAAAAATCGGGGAGCGCGCTGCGTGAAATCGCGCCGATCCTGCTCATTATTGCCGGCGCCGGCGCACTTAAACAAATTCTCATCGACAGCGGCGTGAGCGCGGTGCTCGGAAGTGTTATGCAAACCCTGCCTCTGCCGCCTCTTGTTTTGGGCTGGCTGATCGCGGGCGCCATCCGCGTGTCGCTGGGGTCGGCGACCGTCGCAGGGCTGACGGCGGCCGGGCTTGTGGCGCCTCTAGTGGCGTCGTCGGGCGTCAACCCGAACCTGATGGTTCTGGCCGTAGGGGCGGGGAGCCTGATGTTCAGCCACGTCAATGACTCGGGTTTCTGGATGTTCAAGGAATATTTCGGACTGTCGGTCAGGGACACCCTCAGAACCTGGACCTTGATGGAGGGGCTCGTGGGCATTGTCGGATTGATCTGCGTTCTCGTGCTGAACCAGTTTGTTGGATGACATAACATGGCTCGATCATTCGGGCGCGCAAAGGAAGACGTGATGAAGGTACGGCAATTGAAATGGCGCGGACGTCACCTGTGGCTTCTGGGAGTGGTCGCGCCCGTTGCAATTGCTCTTTGGTGGCGCCGACGGCAAAACCCTGTTCATTATCACGCATCATAGCCTTTATGCGGTTGTCCCCTGACGGGACAGACAGGGATATCGTGTCTGAAGCCAGCACAGGGCGCGTGAGACCTATACAAAATCTATACGCGGCCGATCCGGCTTTATACACTACCTATATGTGATCGCGTCTAAAGCACCTGCAGTCCATCAGACCTCCAGGAGGCTTTCGTCATGACTTTTATCTATCTCGCGGGCGGGGTGGCGTTTTTCGTCGTCTGCGCCCTTTTTGTGGGCCTGTGCGAACGCCTGCGGGAGAGCGGCCAATGACCGCGCTCTATATCGGCGCCGGGGTCATCGTCGTGGCCCTGCTGGGCTACCTGCTGGTCGCCCTCATCAAACCCGAAATTTTCCCTTAAATCGAGGCCACAATGTCCCAATTTATCACGGGCAACAGCTGGTTACAGCTTGCCCTCTATATGGCTGTGCTGCTGGCGTGCGTTGTGCCGCTGGGCGGCTACATGGCCAAGGTTTTCCAGGGTGAAAAGACCTTTATGTCGCCGGTGCTCGGCTGGCTGGAAAACGGTTTCTACGCCTTAAGCGGCATTGATCGCGACAAGGATATGAGCTGGAAAGACTATGCCATCGCCACGCTGGTCTTCTCCGCCATCAGCTTCGTTCTGCTCTATGCCGTGCTGGTGTTCCAGAACCTGCTGCCGCTTAACCCGCAGAAACTGCCCGGCCTGACGCCGGACCTGTCGTTCAATACGGCCGTCAGCTTCGTCACCAACACCAACTGGCAATCCTACGTCGGCGAAGCCGTCATGAGCTATTTCAGCCAGATGGTTGGCCTGACCGTACAGAACTTCGTCACTCCGGCCGTCGGCCTGGCGGTTATGATCGCGCTGATCCGCGGACTTTCCCGCAAGTCGGCCTCAGGCATTGGCAACTTCTGGGTCGATATGGTCCGCGCCAATCTCTATGTGCTCCTGCCTCTGTCCCTGGTTTTCGCCGTCATTCTGGGCTCGCAGGGCGTCATCCAGAATTTCGGCACCTATGTCACCGCGCACGGCCTGCAAGGCGCTGATCAAACCCTCGCCATGGGGCCGGTGGCCAGCCAAGAAGCCATCAAGATGCTCGGCACCAATGGCGGTGGTTTCTTTAACACCAACTCCGCCCATCCGTTCGAGAACCCGACCCCTCTCACCAACTTCCTCGAAATGCTGGCCATCCTGCTGATTCCGGCTGCCACCTGCCATACCTTCGGGGTGATGGTGAAGGACAAGCGTCAGGGCTTCGCCGTTCTGGCCGCCATGACGGTCATCTTCGTGCCTCTGGTGCTGCTGTGCGTCTCGGCCGAACAATCGGGCAATCCGCACTTCAATGCCCTGCATGTCGATCAGGTCGCCAGCCAGCTTCAGGCTGGCGGTAATATGGAAGGCAAGGAAACGCGCTTTGGCATCGCCAATTCGGCGCTTTGGGCCTCCGCCACCACGGCGGCCTCGAATGGCTCGGTCAATGCCATGCACGACAGCTTTACCCCCATGGGCGGTTTTGTGCCGCTGCTGCTGATGAAGTTCGGCGAAGTCATCTACGGTGGCGTGGGTTCAGGCCTCTACGGCATGCTGATCTTTGTCATCCTGTCGGTGTTCATTGCCGGCCTGATGGTGGGGCGCACACCGGAATATCTCGGCAAGAAGATCCAGGCGTTCGAGATCAAGATGGCGTCGGTCGCCATGCTGGCCCCGTGCGTTTTCGTCCTCATCGGCACCGCCGTCGCGGTCATGTGCAAGGACGGGCAGGCGGGCATCTATAATCCCGGCGCGCAAGGCTTCTCCGAAGTGCTTTACGCCTTCACTTCGGCCACCAACAACAATGGTTCGGCCTTTGCCGGCCTCAGTGCCAACACGCCCTTCTATAATACGGCGCTCGGTCTCTGCATGTTGTTCGGCCGTTTCTTCATCATCATCCCCGTTCTGGCCATCGCCGGTTCGCTGGCGGCGAAGAAGACCGTGCCTGTGTCTGCCGGCACGCTGCCGACCCATACCCCGCTGTTCATCGCGGTCCTGGTGGGCGTCATCCTTATTGTCGGTGTCCTGACCTATGCGCCCACGCTCGCGCTTGGCCCGGTCGTCGAACACTTCAATATGATCAAGGGCTAATCCCATGTCCGCTACATCAACCAAAAAGACTGGATTATTTGAGGGAGCCGACCTCGGCTCCGTCTTCAAGAACTCAATCCTCCGTCTCAATCCTATCTATCAGGCCCGTAACCCGGTCATGTTCCTGGTGTTCGTGGGCTCGATCATCACGACCGGCATCTTCGCCGTCATGCTCGTCAAGCCCGACAGCGTGATCGGTGGCGGCCAGCCCCTGTGGTTCGTCGGTCTGATCACCTTCTGGCTGTGGTTCACGCTCCTGTTCGCCAACTTTGCCGAGGCCATCGCCGAAGGCAAGGGCAAGGCGCAGGCCGACTCGCTCAAGAAATCGCGCCGTGATGTGCCGGCCAAGAAGCTGGTCAAGGGCACGGATCGCAGCAAGTTCCAGTCGATCGCCGCCAATACCCTGCGCAAAGGCGACATCATCGTTGTCGAGGCAGGTGACTTCGTGCCGTCCGACGGTCAGGTCATTGAAGGTATCGCCTCGGTCGATGAAAGCGCCGTGACGGGTGAGTCGGCGCCTGTCATCCGCGAATCGGGCGGCGACCGCGATGCCGTCACCGGCGGCACGCGCGTGCTGTCTGACTGGATCGTGGTGCGCGTCACCTCCGATCCGGGTGAAAGCTTCCTCGATCGCATGATCAGCCTGGTCGAATCGGCCAAGCGCCAGAAGACGCCGAACGAGATCGCCTTGTCGATCCTGCTGGCAGCGCTCACCATCATCTTCCTATTGGTCTGCGCCACACTTCTGCCGTTCTCGCTGTTCGGCGTCGAGCGCGCTGGTTCCGGTACGGTCATCACGATTACCGTCCTGATCGCACTGCTGGTTTGCCTGATCCCGACCACCATCGGCGGACTTCTGTCAGCCATTGGTATTTCGGGGATGCAGCGCCTGATCAAGGCCAATGTCATCGCCACCTCCGGCCGCGCCGTCGAAGCCGCCGGCGACGTCAATGTCCTGCTGCTTGACAAGACCGGCACCATCACCTTCGGCAACCGTCAGGCGGTCGAGTTCTTCGCAGGCCCGGGCGTCACCCAGCAACAACTGGCCGAAGCCGCCGAGCTGTCATCGCTGGCCGACGAAACGCCGGAAGGCCGCTCCATCGTGGTGTTGGCGCGCAAGTTGTTTGGCCTGCCCGACAAGGATATCCAGTCGCTCAAGGCCGAGTTCATTCCGTTCAGTGCCGAACAGCGCGTGTCGGGAATCGTCATCAATGAACGTCATATCCTGAAGGGCGCCGGCGACGCCATTGCCAAGCTGGTGGCCCTGAAAGGCGGTTCTGTGCCGCATGAAGTGACGGTTATGATCGAGGATATCGCCCGCCAGGGTGGCACCCCGCTGACTGTCGCCGAGGGCAATCAGGTGCTGGGTGTGGTCTACCTCAAGGACATCGTCAAGCCGGGTATCAAGGCGCGACTGGCCGACCTGCGCAAGATGGGCATCAAGTCGGTGATGATCACCGGCGACAATCCCCTGACCGCCGCCGCCATCGCCTCCGAAGCGGGTGTCGATGACTTTCTCGCCCAGGCGACGCCGGAGACTAAGCTTAAGTATATCCGGCAGATGCAGGAGGGCGGCGAACTGGTCGCCATGGTGGGGGATGGCACCAACGATGCCCCGGCGCTGGCCCAGTCCGACGTGGCGGTGGCGATGAATTCCGGCACTCAAGCCGCGAAGGAAGCCGGCAATATGGTCGATCTTGACTCAGATCCGACCAAGCTGATCGAGATCGTCGAGATCGGCAAGCAACTCCTGATGACGCGCGGTTCGCTGACGACCTTCTCAATCGCCAACGATCTGGCCAAGTATTTCGCCATCATTCCGGCGGCGTTTGCCACCACCTATCCGGTGCTTGGCGCGCTCAATGTGATGCACCTGGCCTCGCCGCAAAGCGCCATCCTGGCAGCGGTCATCTTCAACGCCCTGATCATTATCGCGCTCGTGCCTCTGGCCCTGAAAGGCGTCAAATACCGTGCCGAACCGGCCGCCAAAATGCTCTCGCGCAATATGTTCGTCTATGGCCTCGGCGGCATCATCGCGCCCTTTATCGGCATCAAGCTGATCGATATGGCGCTCGCGGCTGTTGGCTTGGCTTAGCCAATCCAACAGATTTTAGTTGCGCTACCGCTGCGCTGCTTGAGCGCGGCGGCCAGGCATAATTTAGATCTGGCATAATTTAGAAAGGAAGAAAGATCCCCCACCACCATTTCGCTTTGCTCATGGTCCCCCTCCCCGACAAGTCGGGGAGGTACAAGAAGGCGAAAACCTTATACCTCCCTGGCTTTGCCGGGGAGGGGGACCGCACGAACCGCGCAGCGGTGAGATGTGGTGGTGGGGCTTCTTACTTAAAAGGAACAGTCTAATGAAAACCCTCGTTTCAAACCTGCGGCCGGCCCTGACCCTGACGGTCCTGCTCACCCTCCTGCTGGGTGTCGGCTATCCGCTCTTGACCACCGGCATCCTGCACTTCGGCTTTCCCAGCCAGGCCGAAGGCAGCCTGATCCGCGACGAAAGCGGCCGCGTCATCGGTTCGCGCCTGATCGGGCAAAACTTCGACCAGCCGCGATATGTCTGGGGCCGCCTGTCGGCCACCGGCCCGGCGCCTTATAATGCCGGCGCGTCTTCGGGCTCCAACTTCGGCGTCAACAATCCGGCGCTGATGGACGCGGTCAAGGCGCGCATCGCCGTGCTGAAGGCCGCCGATCCGGATAATATCGCGCCGGTCCCGGTCGATCTGGTCACCGCGTCCGGCTCCGGCCTCGATCCGGACATCACACCGGCGGCGGCGCTCTATCAGGCGCACCGCGTGGCGAAGGCGCGCGGCATGACCGACGATCAGGTGAAAGCTCTGATCCGCAAGTCGTCCTATAATCGCACCTTCAACATTCTGGGCGAACCGCGCGTCAATGTGTTAGAGCTCAATCTGAGGCTTGATGGAAAGCTTAAGTGAGTCCCGACATAAGACCCGACCCTGACAAACTGCTCGCCCTTATCGGCAACGATGAGGGCGAGCGTGCGCGCGGCCATCTGAAGATCTTCTTTGGATCGTCGGCAGGCGTTGGCAAGACCTTCGCCATGCTGACCGAGGCGCGCCGGCGTCAGGCGGAAGGGCGTGACGTGATGATCGGCGTCGTCGAGCACCATGGCCGCGCCGAAACCAGAGCGCTGGTCGAAGGCCTGCCGGTTTTGCCGCTGCAGGCCATCGACCATCGCGGCGTTACCGTGCATGAGTTTGATCTCGATGCCGCCCTGGTGCGCAAACCATCGCTGATCCTGATGGACGAGTTCGCGCACACGAATGCGCCAAACTCCCGCCACCCCAAGCGTTGGCAGGATGTCGAGGAACTGCTCGATAACGGCATTGATGTCTACACCACGCTGAATGTGCAGCACCTTGACAGCATCAACGACCAGGTGGCGCGCCTGACCGGAATCTGGGTCAAGGAGACGGTGCCGGACACCATTTTCGATTCGGCCGACGAGATCGCTTTGATCGATACCCCGTCCGATGAACTCCTGAAGCGTCTGGCCGAGGGTAAGGTCTATGTCGCCGAAGGCGCCAACAAACGCGCCGCCGAAAATTTCTTCAAGAAGAGCAACCTGCTGGCCCTGCGTGAAATAGCGCTGCGCCGCACCGCCGAGCGCGTCGACGCCCAGAGCGACGAACTGAATGCCGCCATGGGGCAAAACGAAGCGCAGGTCGGCCAGAAGATCATGCTTTTGATCGGACCGGACCCGCTCTCCACCCGCCTGATTCGTCATGCCAAGCGGATGGCGACGCGGGGCAGGGCACCGTGGTACGCTGTCTATCTGCAAAGCGAGCGCCACGAACGGCTCGATGAAAAGGGCCGGACCCGCATCGAGCAATATCTGCGGCTGGCGGAAAGCCTGGGCGCCCAGATCGTGCGCCTGTCCGGCATGCGGCCGGCGCAGGATATCCTCGCCTATGCGCAGCAGAACGGCTTTACGCGCATCGTGGTCGGTTATCGCCGGCCCAAATGGTGGCTGCGGCCCTTCCGCGGCACCTTTGCCCAACACCTGATCGAGGCCAGCGACGGCATCGAGATCACCGTGGTGCACGGTGCGACGGGGACGGCGCGCGAACCTGTGACGGCGGGGGCGATCATCCGACCCTTCTTGGCGCGTCCGCTCGATTATGGTTTGGCGACGGCCGGGGTGGCGCTCGGCACCGCCATCGCTTTCCCGTTCCGTGAGGTGACGCCCTCGAACAATCTGGCCATGATCTACCTGACCGTGGTGGTCATTGTGGCGGCGCGGTTAGGATTGGGGCCATCGATACTGGCGTCGATGCTGAGCGTTCCGGCGTTCAATTTCTTCTTTACCGACCCTTATTACACCTTCAATTTCTACGACAGTTATTATTACGTCACCTTCGCCTTCATGCTGGTGACCTCACTCGTGGTGGGCTCGCTGACGGCGCGGCTGTCGCGCCATGCCCGGCTTGTCAGCAACCGTGAACGCGAAACCCAGATTCTCTATGGTCTGACACGCGGCCTGTCGGCTGTGCGCGGTATTGATGCCATCTGCGAGGTGGCGATTCGTCATCTCAGCGGTCCTTTCAGCCTCGACGTGACGGTGTTTGTCCGCACGCCCTCTGGCCTGCAACCCTATCCTCAAGGTATCATCACCACCGATATGCGCGAGATGGGGGCGGTCAACTGGGTGTCGGCCAATGGCCTGATGGCGGGGCGTGATACCGACACCATGCCGTCGGCCAACGGACTTTACCTGCCGCTGCTGGCAGAAAAGGAAACCTTCGGCGTGCTGGGTCTGACGGCGCGCGATGCCGGCCATCCTTTCAACGGCGCGGAGATTCTGCAATTCGAGGCCTTTGCCAGCCTGATCGCCGGCGCTTTGCAGCGCACGCGCCGTTCGGACGAGGCGGCGGAATCGAAGGTCGAGTCCGAGAACGAAAAACTGCGCAATGTGCTGCTGTCGTCGCTGTCGCACGATCTGCGCACGCCGCTGACGGTGATGAACAATTCGGTCAGTACGCTGTTGCGGATGCGCAAGGAACTGCCGCGCAAGGCGATGGATGAACTGACCGGGCTTTGGAGCCAGTTGACGCGGCTGCAAAAGTTCGTTGGCAACCTGCTCGATATGGCGGCGATCACCTCCGGCCATATGAAGCTCAATTTCCAGCCCTATATGATCCAGGAAATCATCGGCGCCGCGCTCGGTCAGGTGCAGGCCACCAAGGAGGATCGGACGATCGGCACGAACATATCGGGCAACCTGCCGATGGTGATGATCGATGGCGGCCTGATCGAGCAGGTCTTTATCAACCTGCTCGAAAACGCCTTTCAGCATACACGGACGAATGGCCGGCTCGATATTTACGTTGAAAAAGACGCCGATCGCCTGCGCGTGCGCATTTCCGACGATGGCGACGGCCTGAAGGACGGCGACGAAGCGCGCATCTTCGAGCAGTTCCAGAAGGGGCAGACGCTGCGTTCGGACCGCTCCGGCGGCACGGGCCTGGGCCTCGCCATCTGCCGGGGTATTGTGCAGGCGCATGGCGGTATGATCTATGCCAAAAACAACCGTACGCTTGGTCAAAACGCCGGCAGCCATGGCGCCAGCTTTATCTTTACCCTTCCGATCGCCCCGGCCTTGCCTGAGGGCAACCTGCCTGAAAGCGCCCTATGACCCGTATCCTGACCATCGAAGACGAGCATGATATCCGCCGTTTCCTGCGCACGACGCTGGGCGCCAACGACATGACCGTCATCGAAGCCGAAACCGGCAAGGCGGGCCTGCAAAAGGCCAGTTCGCAGTCCCCGGATGTGATTCTGCTCGATCTCGGCTTGCCCGACATGGATGGGATGGACATCATCCGTCAACTGCGCGAATGGGGCCGTATCCCGATCATCGTGCTGTCGGCGCGCGGGCAGGAGAGTGACAAGATCGAGGCGCTCGAACTAGGCGCTGATGATTATCTGACCAAGCCCTTCTCTGCCGGCGAACTGATCGCGCGCATCAAGGTGGCGCTGCGTCACGCCAACCGTCCTCAGGGCGACGCGCCCTTCACCTATGATTATGATGGTCTTTCGATTGATGCGGCGGCGCGCCGGGTGCGGCTGGATGGCGAGGATGTCCACCTGACACCGATCGAATACAAGCTGTTGGCGGTTCTGGCGCGCAATTCCGGCAAGGTGCTGACCCACGGCGCCCTTCTTAATGAAGTCTGGGGCAAGCATTCCCAGGACAGCCAGACCTATCTGCGAATCCACACCCAGCACCTGCGCGAAAAACTGAAGGACGACGCTCTCAATCCGCGCTTTATCGTCACGGAACCAGGCATAGGTTACCGGCTAAAGCCCTGAAAACTTCGCGAACTGCGTTATTTGACGCAGGTTTGGCTATCACGCCTGTCCTGGGCCTTGTCCGGTGTGCGTTTTGCCTTTTGGCGTCATATCTGGGAGCGCTAACACGAGAATGCGGGGATCTTAACAAACGAAACGGGTTTTAGATTCTCTTGTCAGGCGTTTTGCCGTGTCATTTCAGCGCTATGGCTAATTTTTTTTTGCCCTTCAGGTATTTTTTTTTGGGCTGTCTTTGCAAGATTAACTATCGGACATGTTTGAACTTTTAGAGGCGCTTTTGTTAAGCGATGCGCCTTATAAGTCACATCGTCGTGAAAAGTCTGTAACTGACACCTTGACGTTTTAGGATTAGCCGGATCATTTAGGCCCAAACCGCCACGTCACGGGTGTAACAGCCTGTAACAAAGCGGTCGCCTTTAGGACCATTTTGGTTCATATTGGCTGAGTTTGTGCTGAAGCACGTGTGATGCAGACGTTAGATTCTGTGCGCGCAGCGCTCAGGCATGAGAGGCCTGTTGAAAGTTGAAGGCTCCGGCCAAAACTTTCAGTTGGGTCTCGTTGTTTTTAACATGGGGTAAACGCTTCCCCTTTAGTCCTTGGTCAACCCTTTGGTGGGTGAAGTCCATATTCAGGAATTGGCGAAAAATGCTCGAACATAAGAAATCTAATCCGCTCATTGCTCTGCTCGGCGCTGCCGCGCTTCTCATGAGCGCTCCCGCCATGGCCGTTGCGGCTACGGCACCCACCTCGGTTGCCGCCTCGGCTGCCGCCCCGGAAGCGCCCGCCGCTGCTGACGCTGCGACGGAAGAAAGCTCCGCCTCGACGCCGCACATGCCAGCCGCCAACGTTGACTTCGTCAGCATGTTCATGGGCGCGACGGTTGTCGTTAAGCTCGTCATGGGCCTGCTGATGGTTCTGTCGCTGATTTCGTGGATTTTGCTCATCATGAAGCTGATGGACTTCTCCAGCCTTAACCGCGTCACCACGAACTTCCTGGAAGCCTACCGTGGCGCCCGTTCGATCGCTGACATCAATCGCATTGCTGTCTCCGACGAATTCGCCGGCAACCCGCTGGCCGATATGGCCGCTGTCGCCACCGAAGAAATTCAACTGTCTAAGCAAGCCGGCCTGTCGATCTCGGGCGAACACCGCGACGCCGTTCTGCACCGCGCCGAAGCTTCGGTTGCCGCTGTTCAAACCGGCTTGGCCAAGCGCCTCTCGGGTGGTCTGTCCTTCCTGGCTTCGACCGGTTCGACCTCGCCCTTCATCGGTCTGTTCGGTACGGTTTACGGCATCATGAACTCCTTCATCGGTATCGCCCAGTCGCACACGACCAACCTGGCCGTTGTGGCGCCTGGTATCGCTGAAGCCCTCATGGCTACCGGCCTGGGTCTGATCGCCGCTATTCCGGCTGTTGTCATGTACAACATCTTCAACACCAGCATCACGAACTACGGCACCCGTTCAGAGCAATTCGTCTCCGAACTGATGAACTCTCTGTCGCGTCAACTCGACAAAGGGGCGTAAGCGATATGGGAGCCAAGCTATCAGGTGGTGGCGGCTCGAAGTTTCACGTCGAAGCCAACGCGGAAATCAACGTTACCCCGTTCGTCGACGTTATGCTTGTCTTGCTTATTATCTTCATGGTGGCGGCACCGCTCGCCACTGTGTCGGTAGAAGTGACGCTACCAAAAGCCGTCGCCAAGCCAATCGAAAACCCGCCGAAGCCGGTATACATCTCGCTGCAAAAAGATGGCAGCGTGTATATCGCTAACGATCCTACGTCGCTCGACGCCCTTGGGGATGACCTCAAGAAGGCAGTCGGTGCACGTAACCCCGAAGAAGAACGTATTTTCATCCGCGCTGATAAACAAACGCGTTACGCCGAGTTTATGAAGGTGATGAATAAGCTGCAGGACAATGGTTTCTACAGTGTCGCTCTTCAGGGCGAAGACGACGCAAAGTAAGAGGGTCTATTTATGGAAGAAACTCCCCATAGGAAACGGGACCCTATTCTTGATCCGCCCGAGAAAAAAGGCTCTGCCTCTCTCTGGGTCGGTGTTGGTGTCGCCGCTGCTATCCACATAGGCGTGGGTTACTATCTTCTTCAGACCAAGTTTGAGCTGAAGATGGAGAAGTTTACGGATGAGAAGGTGAATGTCGACCTGGTCGCACCGCCTCCGCCTCCCCCCCCGCCGCCACCTCCGCCTCCGCCGACGAAGATGCCGCCGCCTCCCGTGGTTCAGCCCCGCGAGACGCCGCCTATTCCAAGCGTAACACCGCCGCCGCCCATTCCGGTGCCTCCTGTTCCGCAGGAAAAGCGCCAGGAATATACGGCACCTCCTGCGGCGATGAACACAGGTACGCCGCCTCCGGTGGTCGCTGCTGGTCCTCGCTACGTGGCGGGTGACTGGAGCTATCCCGGCACCGATCAAATGGCCGATTCCTATCCGGATCGCGCCGCGAGTGACGAAGTTGAAGGTACGGTCACGATCGATTGCACCGTTAGCGCCGCCGGTCGGGTTACGGGCTGTAACATCATCAGCGAAAGCCCCAAGGGCTATGGCTTCGGTGCTGCTACGGTTAAGCTTTTCGTCAAGTACGCCAAGGTCAAGCCTAGCTCGGTCGGTGGTGAACTTAGAGAAGGCGATCGTAAGAAGTTTACCTACAAGTGGCAGTTGGGCTAAACCATCTGTTATGACTTACAAAGAAACGCTCCGGGCTCAGGTCCGGAGCGTTTTTTTTGTGCTTGAGAGGGGGCGGGGAGGGCGCAATTTTGTCAATTGCGTGAAGGCAGAGATGGTAGTATGCTCCCTTCAAGACAAGAAAAGTAATCAAGCGCTACTCATTGATGCAGGTGTGTACAGCTTTGCATTGTTGGCGGCTGGTGCCGATGCGAAAGCTGTAAAACCTTCTGCGTGATACTATAATCATGGAGGAGATTTATTATGACAGATGCTGTCCACGGCTTTCACTCGCCTATATTTGACAATCCGAAACTTAAAAAGCTGCCGCCATCTTTCTACTGGGGTGTGTTGTTTGCTGTGCTGCTGCATCTGGTGCTGCTGTACTGTATCTTCAATCAAACCTTCGGTATGCCGCCGATCCTTGAAACGCCAAAGATCGACAAGCCTATCGACATGACCATGGAGCGGATCAGGCCCGAGCCGCCGAAGCCAACCCCGACCACAGCCCATAACAACCCGGTCACGCCGCATACACCGGTCACCGCGGCGCCGGACGATATTCAAACCCTGCCGGTCGATCCGGTGGTCAACAAGACGCCCACAGCCCCCGGGCCGGTGACCTTGCCCGCCGAGCCGACCCTGCCAGGCCCTGTGGTCTCGAATGAGCCTGTCTATGTGGCGGCACGTTGGTCGCGCTTCCCCGATGCCGATGCCCTGGGTGCCTATTATCCGCCTCGTGCGCTCAATGACGAGATCGAAGGCTCGGCCACGGTTGAATGTACCGTGCTTGATGCCGCCGGCCGCGTGCGTTGCTCGGCCCTGTCGGAAATCCCCGGCAATTACGGGTTCGGCAAGGCCACCGTCAACATGGTTCAGGATAAGGGGCGCGTTGATACCAGCAAGGGCGATATCAAAATCGGCTCCGTGCTGCGTCAGACGGTGAAATGGTCGCTGAACTAAGCGGCCCCTTAAGAGGTGCAGAAGCCCTTCGGACCCTATCCGGAGGGCTTTTCCCTGCGCGAAATGTGTCCTATTTTCAGGATATGCTTTTTACAAAACGCGGGCTATGGTTGCTCTGCATTGTCAAAGGCTAAGGGAATAGTATGGGACGCTTGGGAAAACTGTCGGCTGCAGGATTAATCGTAATGGTGGCCGGATTGAGCCTTAGTGGCTGTGAAACCAACCAGACACTTGGCCGCTCGCAATTTTTGCTGGTCGATGACGCCGCTCTGGAGCAAAGCGCCGCGGCCGCCTGGCAGGAACAGCTCAAGACGGCGAAAATCTCGAAGGACCCGGTACTTAACAAACGTATCCAGACTGTAGGGGCGCGAATCGCCGCAGCGTCAGGACTTGGCGCCAGCGGCTGGGAATATGTGCTGTTCCAGGATGATCAGCCCAATGCCTTCGTCATTCCCGGAAAGAAGGTCGGCATCAATACCGGCCTGTTCAAGGTGGTGAAGAATGACGATCAGCTCGCCGCTGTGATCGGCCATGAAACGGCGCACGTTCTGGGCAAGCACGCCGCTGAGCGCGCGTCGCAACAGATGGCGGCGCAGGGCGTGCTCGGTGCGGCGGTTGGCGCGACCTCGGGCAATACACAAAAGGCGATTTCCAGCTATGGCGGCCTTGGCGCGCAGCTTGGTCTTTTGCTGCCCTATTCGCGCAAGCATGAATCTGAAGCCGACCGTATCGGTGTCGATCTGGTGGCCAAGGCCGGTTATCGTCCGAGTGCCGCCATCGAGGTGTGGCAGAACATGATGGCGCTCAATTCAGGCGCGCCGCCGGAGCTGTTGTCGACACACCCGTCCGATAAGACTCGGATCAAGGACCTGCAGGACTATATCGCCGCCAAGGGCTACAAGTAGCTGGCGTGGCGCAAATCCACAAGAATTGCGCCATTTCATACTTTTAGGCTTGATCCATGGCTACGGCCATATTAGAGGATGCCCCTCGTGATGGTTTGCCGCCTTAGCTCAGTTGGTTAGAGCGCCGGTTTGTGGAACCGGAGGTCCTCAGTTCAAGCCTGAGAGGCGGTACCATCACAAGATCCTTTCCCGGACAATTTAGCGCGTAAAAAGCTGTCGTGTCGCATGGCGCCACAGAGTGGAATCGCGTAGGTCGAAGTCATGGTCCAAAGCCCTTCTCATTCCCTGATCGTCGTCGGTGGCGGCATTGTCGGCCTGACGATCGCCGTGGCGGCGCAGGCCTCCGGTCACAAGGTCACGCTGATCACGCGCGATGATATCGAGGCGACCGCTTCGGGGGTCGCGGCCGGCATGATCGCGCCCGCCATGGAGGCGATGAACGATCCCGATCCGGCTTTCAGTTATCGACGTTTCAAGGACGCACAAGGCGCCTGGCTAGATCTTAACGCGCTATGGCCGGAAGCGCTGCAACAGGCTCTGGTGAAGGCCCAGACGGGCGACGCAATCTATATCAGCGATACGCCTGCCGCATCGGCGGATACACTCGCCGCAATGGGCGCGAACCATGCCTCAGTCCTTGCGAAGTCAATTCCGGAGGCTTCCAGCGCTACCAGGATCCATGATGAATGGCTGGTGGAAGCCGGGCCAATGCTTGAAGCCTTAGCTGCTCATCTGGATGCGCTCGGCGGTGTAAGCCTGAGAGCGAGCGTCAAAGAGGTTTCGGCCGTTCAGGTAAGGCTTGATAGCGGCGAGGTCCTGACGGCCGACGCGGTTGTTGTGGCGGCTGGCTATGACAGCAAGGTATTGGCTGACAGCATCCCCGGGCTTTCGGCACTTAGGCCCATCAAGGGCCATCTGCTCGATATCGAAGGGCGGGGCGGGTTTGGCGTTTTGCGGTCGGCGACGGGCTATCTTGCCGATTACGGACGAATCGCAAAGTTTGGCGCGACCATGCAGATGGGGCAGGCGGACCTGCGCGTCGAGCCTGATGTGGTCGAAACTCTGATTGGTCGTGCTGCCGATATGAACATTGACATTGGAACGGCCATGCCGCGTACCGGCATCCGCGCCGCCACGCCGGACGGCTGGCCGCTGATCGGGCGTGACCCGGCTTCGGGCGTGCTGGTTGCCACGGGCATGCGGCGCAACGGCTATATTTTCGCCCCGTTCGCGGCCAAAATCATTCTGGCGCTGATCGAAGGCCAGCCCTCGCCCGATGAAGGCATCTACCGTCCGGACCGCTTTTAACCAAAGTTAAGCGCATATTAACCACGTGTAGGGCAAAATCTGCCTATGTGAGGTTTGTATCATGCGTACGTTTATTGCCACAGATGCCCCGTCGCCCACCTTCCTGAACCGTATGGATCAGGTCGCCGATACGGTCACGCGTGGCGCCGAGCGTGTCGGCACCGGCGTCATGGGGGCGCTGCAACGCGCCGCTGACGCCACGGGGGTCGATTTCAACTATCTGGTCAAGACGGCGACGCGCGAAAGCTCGCTCAATCCCGGCGCCAAGGCTCCGACCTCGTCGGCGGCGGGTCTGTTCCAGTTCATCGAACAGACCTGGCTGAGTACGGTCAAGACGCATGGCGCCAAGCATGGCTATGGCGCCTTTGCCGACCAGATCACCAAGGGCCGCGATGGCCGCTACCATGTCAATGATCCGGCTGCGCGCAAACAGGTGCTGGGATTGCGCTATGACGCGATGGCCAGCGCCGTCATGGGGGCGGAACTGACCGCCGGCCACGCCGCCTATCTCAAGGGCCGCATTGGCCGTGACCCGACGCAGGGCGAGCTGTACGCGGCGCACTTTTTAGGCCCCGCAGGCGCCGCCAATCTGATCAGTGCCAGCCAGCAGCGCCCCACAGCCATTGCCGCCAACCTGTTTCCCGGCGCGGCGCGCGCCAATCACACTATTTTCTATAAAGCCGGTCGCGCGCTGAATGTCAGCGATGTGATCGCTAACCTGACCAAAACCGGCGGTTCGGCGACCATGGCGGTGCCGGCGACAGCGCCTGTCGATACGGATGACGGGCGTCTTATGATCGCGTCGCGGATGGAAAAGGTGCGTTCGGATCAGGCGATACTGGACATGATGTTCGGCAGCGACGACGGCCAGAAGGGCATGCTCTTCGCCACGCAACTGATGGCGGCCTTCGGGCCGGGCGAGGAAGAGGGCACGGACAGCAAGAGCCCGGATAACGCCTACGCCAAGGCCTTCGGAAACCTTCTGGGTTGAGTTGGTTTAGGCCAGGCTAGGCGCTTGCGCTAGCGCGCGTGACAGGGCCTCACGGTTCAGCGGCATCAGCAGCGAGGTCACCCCCAGATCGTGCAGGGCTTCGGCCTGTTGGCCATCGGGCAGCAGTGCCACGATAGTGAGGCGGGCGTCTTCCTGCGTTTGGCGCAGGCTGTTCAGGAAACGCTCCAGAGTGCCGCGATGATCGGCGTCTTCAAGCACATCAAGGGTGCCGGTCGAGATCAGGCAGGCGTCGATCGGCGCCTTCTTGGCCAGGGTAAGCGCGCGCTCGCGAGAGGTCGAGGTCAGGCACTTGTGGCCGAGATGCTCGAGCGAGTCGCGCAGTAGTGCCGAGCGCAGGCTGTCATTGGAAATCAGCAGGACACGCAGGCTGTGATCGTGAGCAGCCCTTGGCGCGTCGTCCGAGTCGACGGGGCGTGGCGGTGGCACGGCTCCGGAATCGTAAGGCAGGTCGAGCCAGAATTTCGAGCCGACATCGAGCGTGCTTTCCGCGCCGGTGCGTCCGCCCATAAGGGCGCTCAGGGAACGCGACAGGCTAAGGCCCAGGCCGGCGCCTGACTGGCCGGACGAGGTGCGCAGTATGCGGGCATGGGGTGTAAAGGCCTGTTCGAGTTCGCCCGGGCTGAGGCCTGGGCCAGAATCGACCACTTCGAGGCGCAGGAAACCTTCCGGCAGCAACAGGAGCTTGAGTTCGACGCGGCCCTGTTGCGTGTAGAGCAGGGCGTTGCTGAGCAGGTGGGCCAGGATCTGCTCGACGCGATGTTCGTCACCCAGGGCGGCGCCCTTCAGGCCAGGCAGGGTGCCTTCCGGGAGGCTGGATGTGTTATAGCTGAGGCTCAGGCCCTTGCTGTGTGCCAGGGGGGCGAACTGGCCGATCATGCGCTGGGCCAGCAGGTCGATATCGAGCGGCCTGACGTCGATCTCTATCTGACCGGCGGCGGCGGTGTCGTTATCGAGTGTGGTGACCAGGATCGATTGCAGGTGCCCGACCTCGTTCAGAGCGGCATCGACATACTGGCGCGGCGCCGGCGCGCGCGACAGGTGCGTGAGGCCCTGCAGCAGGTTTTGCTCGATGCCTGTAAGGCCGGTTTGGACTTCGCGTGACAGGGTTTCCATCAGGGCCATCTTGGCGTCATTGAGCGCATGAGCTTCGGCGCGGGCGGATTCGCGCTCAGAGGCGGCTTCAAGCTGGCCATGCTGGAGCAGGTAATGCTCTTGCATGTGGCGGTTGAGTACAAAGCCCATAGCGAGGGTCAGGGCCATGCCGCCGGTCATGAACTGGCTCAGTTCACCGCCGGGATGAAGGTGATACATGGCAAATATCGGGCCGGCCACGGCGATGGGCCCCAAGATCAGCAGAAAAAGCAGGACGGGTGCGCAGAAGAAGATGACGCCGACAGCCGCGCCGCCACAGATCATCAGCATGAATTCGTTATGCTGGCCCTGGCCGCTAAGGCTGACGCTTAGGGAAATCATCAGCAGTGTCAGCGTCCACAGTGCGCCGGCCGCGCCTTGACGCAGGCGACGTTCGCGGATCAGGGTATAGCGAAGCGCCGGATCCGGCGTCGGTGTGGCGGTCATCCGCTTGGCGGACTGGTTCTTCATGATCATGAAGACCGTCCAGTTGATCAGAAACACCATCAGATATATGGCAAGAAGCCAGCCGGAAACGGCGAGCGCCGCCGCCCAGATAAACAGGGGCAGGCCTATACCGAAGAAGCCCAGGGCATAGGGCGACAGCCGCCATTGGGCCAGCAGACCGTAATCGAGCACTACGGAGTCGCGCGAGACGTGGCGCGGCAAGGGCGAGGCGGGTTCGGTTGGGGTACGCTGAGGACTGTTCATGCCGCCACCATGGCACAGAGACCTTGCCGCACGGTTACCTGCAGAAGCTGAATATAAATTTTTGATGCGGTTTTGAACAATAGAACAACCTTTAAGAGATCTGCGTGACGCCGATTCCGTATTTTCAGGCTAATTTTGTTGGTAAACAGAGGGATAACACCGGGAGTAAAGGTTTCGTTAGGGTTACCGCGCGACACTTCACAGGTTGAGGATTCGCAAGAATTCTCTAAGCTTCTTCAAGGATTCGCCCGCATGACGTCAGGCTATAACCTTACTCAGCGCCCCGCCGTTTCCGAGGCGGATATCCAGCGCCTGGTGCGCAGCGACAATGCCGATGATCGCGCCGTCGCCACCCACAAGATCTGCCGCGTCATGGAACGCGGAGCACTGACGGACAGCGACCGTTTGGCCGCGCAGGAAATCATCCGTATGCTGGCGCAGGACGCCGCCGAACTGGTGCGCCGCGCCCTGGCCGTCACCCTGCGGACGTCGGCGTTGTTACCCCACGATGTAGCGCTCAAGCTGGCGCAGGATGTCGTCACGGTCGCCGTGCCGGTGTTGACGTATTCGCCGCTGTTCAGCGATGAGGATCTTGCCGATATCATCCGCTCCGGCGGTCCGGTGCGTCAGGTCGCTATCGCCAAGCGCGAAACGCTATCCGAAGTCGTCACCGCGTCGCTGGCCGATAGTGGCGTCGAGGAAGCGGTGGTCATCGCCTGCGCCAATGACAATGCCCGGTTTTCCGATGGCGGCATGAACCGCGTCATGGACCGCTTCGGCACGTCGGAAGTGGTGCACAGCGTGCTGATCAATCGCAAGGTTCTGCCGGTATCGGTGAGCGAACGCCTGGTCACCATCGTCAGCGCCGCCTTGCGGGAACAGCTGATCTCTCATCACGCCATCAAGCCGGAAACGGCCATCGAAATCGTCACGGCCACGCGGGAACGCGCCACGGTCGATATGGCCGATCAGGCCGGCGCCAGCTTTGATCCGCAAGGTCTGGCGCGTCACCTCATGGCCTCGGAACGCCTGACGCCATCGCTGATCCTGCGCGCTCTGGTGCGCGGCCATATGGGCTTCTTCGAACATGCCCTGGCCGAGCTGTCCGGCGTGCCGCATGAACGCACATGGCTGATGGTGCACGATGCCGGGTCGCTTGGCCTGCGCGCCATCTATGATCGCGCCGGGCTGCCGGCCCGCATGTTCCAGACCTTCCGCATGGCGATCGAAATTTACCACAGTCTGCAGGCGGAAGCCGGTCATCTCGATCCGCTGCGCATGCAGGAGCGCCTGATCGAGCGCTTCCTGACGCAGGCGCCTTTCGCACCACGCGAAGACCTGATCTATTTGTATGAGCGTCTTGATCGCGATTCCCGCGGGCGCCGCTGGACCAGGGTGAGCGAAGCGTCGGGTACGGATATGCTTAAGGCCGCTTGACTTATGCGCTCAAGCGCCGCGCGGGTTTTCTAACTCGCGTATTTTGCTAGTCTTGCCGATCTGATGAAGGGATCAAATCGGCGGGCTGACCTCGCAAAGGCTCGGGCGGGCCACCCTCTTCAGAAAGAAAGGCGCCCTTGCCAAATCTGAGAAGATCTGGAATTGAGACAAGAAAAAAAGGCGGCCGGTGAGGGCCGCCTTTTTCGTATCTGCTATCCGATGATCACGTCGTCATCAGGTTGTGGGCTTCCAGGTGTTCCTTGACGCGGGCCTCCAGTGTTTCCGTCAGGACCTTGCCAACCGGATGATCCTCGGTCTTGATCTGGCCACGCACCACGGCGCGGATGGCGTCCATGTGAGCCTCGACCAGTTTCCACGGCGCAATGGCGCGTTTGTCTTCTTCATCCAGCACCTTGCACAGCGAGCCGGAAATGCGGGTGATCAGCGGGAAGCCGTAGGTCGTGCCCAGGCCCTTGAGATCGTGGGCACGATAGAAGAGCTGATCGGCGTTTATCGGGTTGAGGCCCTCTTCCTTGATCACAAGCTGGACGTCTTCCAGCTTCTTGATCTCGTCCATCAGCCACGTTTCAAAATGGGTCGAAAGATCGGCCAGCGCGGCCTCGGCCTTGGCGATGGCTTCATTATCAAGCGCGCCGAGACGACCGCCAACCTTGGCGCGAAGGGTGTTCGGCACTTGAATAATTTGAGCTTTTTCAGGCATGGACATGCGGGAAAGACCTTCTGCGCGGATATTAAGTAAGGCCCACCCTACACGCAGGTGATTTAAGAACAGCTAATGCGCTGGCTTTTTTAGCTGACGAATTGCTCCGCCAGCACGCGTTCATCGTAACCGTTGCCGGCATCGAACAGGAGGGTGGCCTTCAGGTCTTCAGCTTCGGCGATATCGACGCTGATGACATCGCGCACATCGAAGGTGTCGGCCGCCGCGCTGATCGGGCGTTTTTCGGCTTCGAGCGCTTCGATGCGGACCTTGGCCGTATGGGGCAGGATGGCGCCACGCCAGCGCCGGGGTCGGAAGGCGCTGATCGGCGTCAGGGCCAGGGCCTTGGCGGTGAGGGGGATGATCGGGCCGTGGGCGGAAAGATTATAGGCGGTCGAGCCGGCGGGGGTGGCCACCATGGCGCCATCGCATATCAGCTCATCAAGGCGCACCTTGCCATCAATCATAATGCGCAGCTTGGCGCCCTGATGCGACTGGCGCAGCAGCGACACTTCGTTGAAGGCCAGCGCCGTATGTTCGGTGCCGGCGCTGGTGCGCGCCGTCATGCTGAGCGGGGTGATCAGCGTGCTCTCGCTTTTCAGGATGCGCTCCATCAGGCGTTCTTCGGCATAATCGTTGAGCAGGAAGCCGACGCTGCCGCGATTCATGCCGAAGATCGGAATCTGGTCTTTCAGATAGCGGTGGACGGTTTGCAGCAGAAAGCCATCGCCACCCAGGGCCACCACAACGTCAGGACTGGCGGCCGAGCCATAGAGCGCTTTCAGCCGTGCGCAGGCGGCTTGCGCTTCGGGACGATCGGAGGCGGTGAAATCGAGGCGTAGGGACATATTCACCGATGCTCGGTTGGATTTTCCATCTATCTACGCTGTTTTAGGCGGATAAGTCTAAGGAAATCAGTGCGCCGGATTCATCAGCACCGCTAACTTCTGACGGGCGGTGGCCGGCGTCAGGTTGAAAACCGACAGGATCAGGGCGCGCTGACTTTCCGCCATGTAGGGTTCGCCGCCATAGGCCTTTTGCCACAGCGACAGCAGGTGCTGGAAAAGGGCGCGGTCGAGGCCGGCGGCGCACATGACAAGCGCCAGCGGTACAGGCGAGGCGGTGGTCAGGGCCTGGCTCAGGGCGGCGGTATCGAGGCTCAGGCGCCGCGCCAGTTCGCGTACAAAGCCGGCCGTTTCGCCACCACGCAACAGGGCGATGAGTTTGAGATTGCTGTGGCTGACGTCCTCGCCGCGCTGCAGGCGGAGTTGCGACTTAGCGAAGATGAGGCCCTGGTGGCCGAAAACGGCGGCGCGCACCACCGGATTTTCAAGCCCGCGACGGGCTATGAAGGCCTGATCGTCATCGTCGAAATCGAGCGTGGGATTGGTCGTGAGGGCGATCAGCACCTTGTCGGACTGGGTGCGCAACAGCGCCTTGACGACACGCCAGTCAAGGTAGGGCCGGCAGGCGATCAGAAGATGGTGCGCCTCGCCGGTGGAGACAATCAGCGCCAGCAGGGCTTGCGGCGTCAGGCTTGGCAGGGAGGCGCGCAGCAGCGGCGCGGCGAGATTGACCGGCATGCGGCACAGGCGCACCACCAGATCCTCATCAGAGCGGATAAGGTCGCCACCCGGAACGCGCTCGGTTTCAGCCGTCTCGCACAAGGGCTTGCGCGCCACGATGCTGTCACCGGTGATATGGAAATCACGCCCGGTGGCGGCCACGGGGCGCGGCGCCGCCAGACGCGCAGGCTCTGGCGCATCGGTCGTGACAACTGGTTTTTGGGCAAGCGGCAGGGCGGGCAAGGGCGTGTCAGGTTCCAGTCAGATGGCGAATCCGGCAAAGCAGCAGAATCACAGGTTTGCGCCGACTTTGCCCCGACAGGGTGAACACTTGCTTAATAATACCCGGCACGCACGTAACGGTAGTGTAAGGCTTTTTTGTTCCCGAAAGGCGCGGCTGTTAATCTTGTCTCAATGGCACGGCTTTAGGGTTATGGAATAGTGCGTACCCATAACTAAAAGTGCATCCATGTCCGATTTGCATCAGGAAGCCTTAAGGGGCCAGTCTGCCGGTCCGCTGCGTGACGACCGCGAACCCTTCATGCTGGAGCATGATGATGCCGTCGTGATCGTGGAACGCCTGCGTGAAACCCATGCTGATTCAACCGGTCACGCCTTTCTGCTCAAACTCGATACCTTGATTGTCCGTCTCGGCGCCAAGTGGGACAGCAAGGCCGAACTGGTCTTCGGCCACCTGAAAAACGCTTTTGAGCGTGTTCACCCTGAACCCAACTGGTGCATTCCTATCCATGAGGATTCGTGGATGGGGATTTTACCCGAGGTGGGCTCACGCAAAGGCGCGCAGTTCATGACCGAGGTGTGGCACGAACTGTGTAATTTCTTCGTGGGTGACATGTCGGCCATTGAAGTACCGCTTTACGCTGTACTGGTCGAGGATGTCGATCGCCTGTCCTTGCTGAAAGTCGATCTCAAGACCTTTTTCGATCTGCAATCGGCCGATAATGGACCGCTGAAAGCGCGCGGCCACGGGCCGTCCGATGACGGTAATGCCAATAACGGGCAGCGGCCGGTGATGGTGGCCAGCATCCTCAATTTCGGCGGGCGCAATCTCAAGGTTGCCAGCTCGGTCGAGCCGTTGTTCGAGATGAAAAAGATGATCCTGATCGGTCATCGTCTGGAATCGATGGTGATGGAAGCCGTCGACAACACGCTTTTGGATCGCAAGGCGCTGTCCAATCTCGATTGGGGCCTGCGTGAAATGGTCGATATCATGAATATTGACCAGGGCCTGAAGCTGCTGAAGATGCGCACGCCCGAACAGCGCAAGATGATGATGGTGGTGCCTGCCGCTTTCTCGACCTTCGCCTCGGCGCGGGCGCGTCAGAAAATCACGCTGGAGGTTCAGAAGGCCGCCGCTGAAATGGGTTTGAAAGTCCTGTTCGAAGTGCGTGGGCTCGATGGCGTGCCGCCGCACCGCGTGCTTGAAATTGTTTCGATGATCAAGCCTTTCTGCATGACGGTGGTGGGCTCGGTCAGTGCCGATCGCAAGATGATCGCCACCTTGGCCAAATGTGGTCTGTCGGGCGTCTGTATCGAATACGACGGCGGCAAGCGTGACGAAGACAGCATGCGGGACTACCTCAGCAGTCTGGCCGCCGCGGCCAAGCTGTCCGCAGGGGCCTGCATGGTGCAGGGCTTCGACAATTACCGCCAGATGGCGGTGGCGCGTCTGGCCGGCGTTACCCATGCCAGCATGAAGACAGCCGCCCTGATGTCGCCGAAAGCGCCCGTGTCACAGGTGGCTGACGGTTAGGCGACGATTTTTTTAGCCTTGACGATCAGGTTTTCCAGCGCATTGAGGAAGGCCGAGCGATCCGCCGGCCTAAAGCCTGCATTATAGCCCTTGCTCTCGCCGGTTTCACGCAGGTGCTGATTGAGCGACCGCATGGCAAGCGCCATCCCGATGCTCTCCTGGGTGAAAGGCTTGCCGGTAAAACCCAGCACATGACAGCCCTTATCGAGCGCGCGACCGGCCAGCGGAATGTCAACCGTCAGAACGATGTCGTTCGGGCGCGCCTGTTCGACGATCCAGTCATCGGCGGCGTCAGCCCCTTCGGCGACCGTGAACACCCGCACCAAAGGATCGCGTGACGGACGGATGCCGCCGTTGCTGACCATTGTCAGAATGAGCTTGTGGCGGGCGGCGACGCGCATCGCCTCGTCCTTGACCGGACAGGCGTCGGCATCAACATAGATCATGGGAAGGTCAGGAAGCATGGGAGAAGCAGACACTGAATACCTTTTACAATTCCAAAGCGTGAATTACGCGCTTTGGCAAGGCCGACTGGCCGCCGCGCCAACTCTTTTCAAAAAAATGGTGCGCGTAAGCCATGGGGGACGCCTAGTCCGGCGCTTGAGCTCAAGAAAAAGTATCACATGAGTTCGGATCGCCGCTGGCAAAGCCGGCCTTGAACCAGTGCGTGCGCTGAGCTGACGAGCCGTGCGTGAAGCTGTCAGGCACCACGCGGCCCTGGGCGCGTTCCTGCAAGGTGTCATCACCTACCGCCGTGGCGGCGCCGAGCGCTTCGTCGATATCACCGGCCTCGATCCAATTGTTTTTGGCGTTCGACTGTTTGGCCCAGACACCGGCGTAACAATCAGCCTGGAGTTCGAGCTTGACGGAGAGGGCGTTGGCGCCGGTCTTGCTCAGGCGCTGTTCTTCGCGGGCCACCTTGTCGCTGGTGCCGAGCACCTTCTGGACGTGGTGCCCCACTTCGTGGGCAATGACATAGGCCTTGGCGAAATCGCCGGGCGCGCCAAGCTGGCCGTCAAGGGTACGGAAGAAATTGAGGTCGATATAGACCTTCTCGTCGCCGGGGCAATAGAAGGGGCCCATGGCCGCCTCACCATAGCCGCAACCGGTTTGGGTGCCCTGATTGTAGAGCACGATGGTGGAGGGGCGGTAACGCTCGCCACCCGACTTGAATAGCTCTGCCCAGGTGTCGTTGGCTGAGGTGTGGATGACGTCGGCGAACTGGCCCTCTTCATCGGAGGGCGTGCCGGTGCTGGCCTGGCTCTCCGCCACCGGTTGCGAGCCGCCGATCTGGCTGCCGGCGCTCATGATCTGCTGCGGATCGATGCCGAAAACGAAATAACCGATCAGGGCCACGACCACCAGGACGACACCGCCGCCGCCGGCGACCGGTCCCATGCCGCCCCCGCCACCGCGACGGTCTTCAACGCCGCCACGTCGCCCCATCTGCCATCTCATCGCGCTCTCCTTAAGCATTTCGTCCCAACCTGACGGCAATATTGTAAAATTGCACTCAGGTTTAAAAACTTATCGCCGCTGTTAACCTTCATTTCAAGCGATGATGCTGTTTGGCTACTGACAGTTTTCTGTCGATTTGTGCTATAGCGAAATGTGACACGAATGTGCGGGGTGCATTCGTCTTGTTCTGTGCGCGTGATGAAAGATTTGTAATGTAGCGCTTCGTTGACTCACAACGGGCTGCACATCAGAGTAAAGCGTAAGAAACAACGACTTTCGACCCATAAGGGCGAAGCGATAAAAGTAGGATCAATGGGCATGACGGGTGATTTCAGGGTGTCGGGCGGTTTAAAAAAC
Organism: Asticcacaulis benevestitus DSM 16100 = ATCC BAA-896; assembly: GCF_000376105.1. GTDB lineage: Bacteria > Pseudomonadota > Alphaproteobacteria > Caulobacterales > Caulobacteraceae > Asticcacaulis > Asticcacaulis benevestitus. The sequence goes on along the minus strand of NZ_AQWM01000006.1, from coordinate 33,811 downwards.
CGGTCGCCGTTGATGGTGGCGGGTTGGGTGGCGACTTTGGTGCTGGCTTTGGGCGTCAGCGCCTGTTCCGGCAAGAAGAAGGACGAGACCAAGGATGGCAAGCCGGCAGCTCATGCTGCGGCAGGCCACGCCTCAGTGGTCAATTTCGCCATGGTGCGTAACGATAACGCGCCGGTTCTTGTTAGCGGTACCGGTACGGTCAGCGCCTGGCAGGAAGTGGCTGTTGGCGCCGAAACCGGCGGCCTGACCGCCGTTGCCCTGCTCGCCGATGAAGGCCAGACCGTTAAGCAGGGGCAGCCCCTGCTGAAAATGAACGACGTGCTGCTGCAAGCCCAGCTCAAGCAGGCGCAGGCCAATTATAACCAGTCCAACAAGGCCTATCAGCGCGCCCAGACCCTGTTCCAGCAGGGCTATCTGTCGGCGGCGGCGCTCGATAACGCCGAAGCCGCCAAGCTGACCACCGAGGCCGCCATGCAGACGGCCCAGACCCAGGTCAATATGGCGACCGTGCGCGCGCCGGTCTCAGGCATCATCACGCACCGTACCGCCGTGCTCGGCCAGAACATCTCGCAAGGCGCAGAACTGTTCAAAATTGTCCGTGATGGCCGCATCGAACTGAACATGGAAGTCGTCGAAACCGACCTCAAGGGCATTTCGGCTGGCCTCCCGGCCACCGTGACCAGCCAGTCGACCGGTCCGGTCAGTGGCACGGTCCGTATCGTCACGCCGATGGTCGATCCCTCCACCCGTCTGGGCTATGCGCGCATCAGCGTGCCATGGTCATCGGGCCTGCGTCCCGGCATGTTCGCCTCCGGCACCATCAATGCCGGCGCGCAGAACGTCATGCTCGTGCCGCAAAGCGCCATTGTCTATAACGAAAACGTGCCGCAGGTCTATCTGCTCGGTTCGGACAACAAGGTCCATCTGCGCAAGGTCACCGTCGGGCCCACGACGCCCACCAAGGACATCATCGTTCGTGATGGGGTCTCGGTCGGTGATCGCGTCATTACGACGGGTGCAGGCTTCCTGAACGACGGTGATGCCGTGAAGGCCACGGCAGCGCAAACCGGTGGAGAGCACTAAGATGTCATCTCAAGCAGCCTCACCTCAAGGCGGGGGCGGCTTCCAGATTTCTTCCTGGTCGATCCGCAACCCCATCCCTACGCTCGTTTTTTTCCTTGTGATGACCGTCGCCGGCATCCTCGGATTCCAGCAACTGCGCATCAACAACTGGCCGGATATCGACTTCCCGATCGTGGTCGTCACCGTTATCCGTTCGGGTGCGGCGCCGACCGAACTGCAAAATCAGGTCACGCGCATCGTTGAGGACTCGGTGTCAGGTCTCGGCGGCGTGCGCCATATCCAGTCCATCGTCAATGAAGGCGCTTCCACGACCCTGGTGACCTTCCAGCTTGACGTCGATCTTGAAAAAGCGACCAACGACGTGCGCAACGCCGTGGCTGGCGTGCGCGGCAACCTGCCGTCCGATGTGCAGGACCCCATCGTCTCGCGTGTCGAGAACGCGCAAGGCCAGCCCCTGCTGAGCTACACCATCCGCGCCGCCAATATGTCGCCGGAAGACCTGAGCTGGTATGTCGATAACGACGTGGCCAAAAAGGCCCTGGCGGTCAAGGGCGTGTCCGGTCTGACCCGCGATGGCGGCGTCAATCGTGAAATCCGCATCGAACTCGATCCGTCCAAGCTGGCGGCGCAGGGCGTGACCGCCGGCGATGTCAGCCAGCAACTGCGTTCGTTCAATGTCAACATGCCGGGCGGCCGCTTCAATTCCGGCAACGCCGAACAGACGATCCGTACCGTTGGCGGCGCTGACAGCATCCAGCAACTGTCGGATACGCGCATCACACTGTCCAATGGTGGCACGGTCCGTCTCGGGGATATCGCCACGGTCTCCGACACCTGGTCCGAGCCCCGCGTCCGGGCGCGTCACAATGGCAATGAGGTCGTCGGCTTCAGCGTCCAGCGCACCCGCGGCACATCGGAAGTCCACGTTGCCGAAGGCGTCCGCGAAGCCATTAAGGCCTTGCAGGCCTCTAACCCGAACGTGCAGATCGAGGAGGTGTCATCGAGCGTCAACGAGGTGCAGCGCAGTTTCGATACGTCGATGGAAGCCCTGCTGATCGGTGCGGCCCTGGCCGTGCTGGTGGTCTGGCTGTTCCTGCGCGACTGGCGGGCGACGTTCGTCTCCGCCATCGCCATGCCAATGTCGCTGCTGCCGACCTTCTTCGTCATGCACATCTTCAACCAGTCGTTCAACGTGGTGACTCTTCTGGCGCTGTCGCTGACGGTCGGTATCCTGGTCGATGACGCCATCGTCGAAATCGAAAATATCGTTCGGCACATCCGCGCCGGCAAGAAGCCCTATCAAGCGGCCATCGAGGCTGCCGACGAAATCGGCCTGGCCGTCGTGGCGACCACCGCGACCCTGATCGCCGTGTTTGCGCCGACCGGCTTCATGCCGGGCATCGTTGGCCAGTTCTTCAAGAGCTTCGCCATCGCCTCCTGCGTCAGCGTCTTCTTCTCGCTGATCGTGGCGCGGACCCTGACACCGCTGATGGGCGCCTATCTGCTACGTACCAATACCAAGCATAAGGATGACGAACCCTTCTGGATGCAGACTTATCTGAAAATGCTGCGCTTTTGCCTGCGTCACAAAATTCTGGTCGTTGTTTGCTCGATCCTGTTCTTCATCGGATCGGCGGGTATGCTGATCACCATTCCGAGCGACAACATCCCGGCCAGCGACGAAAGCCGCTCGGTGATGAGCCTGTCACTGACGCCTGGGGCTACGCTCGCGGAAACCGACAATGTGGTCAAGCGCATCCTAGGCGACCTCAAGTCGCACCCGGAAGTTTCCAGCACCTATGTGACGGAAAACATGGAAAGCGCCACGATCACCATCAACCTGGTACCGAAAAGCAAGCGCAAGCTGTCTCAGGCCCAGTTCGAGCAGAAGTTCTCCGAGACGCTGAAAAATTATCCTGGCGTGCATACCAGCTTTGGTCAGGATGGCGGCGGCGGCACCGGCGTGGCCTATATCCTCGCTTCGGATAATGAAGAACTGCTGCGCACCACCTCCCAGCAATTGCTGCGTGAAATGTCGGCCCTGCCTTCTCTCACCAACGTCCACTCGGCGGATAATCTGGTGCGTCCGGAAATCATCATCACGCCCAAGCCTGACCAGGCGGCGCTGATGGGCGTTTCTACCAACACCATTTCTTCCGCTGCGCGCGTCGCCACCATGGGCGATATCGATCAAATCCTGGCCAAGTACAATGACGGCGACCGCCAGATTCCGATCCGTGTCCTGCTCAAGGAAGACGCCCGCACGAACGTCACCAATCTCGAAACCCTGATGGTGCCGACCAAGTATGGCACCTCGGTGCCGCTGTCGGCGGTGGCGGATATCACCTTCGGCGCCGGTCCTATCGCGATCAACCGCATCGACCGGACCCGTTCGGCCACGGTCAATGCTGACTTGAACGGCGTGCCTAATGGGATCGCGGATGCGGCGGTTCTGGCCACCCCGGTCATGAAGAAGATCAAGGCTGGCGAGATTCCGGGCGTCCACATCGTCGTCAATCCGAACAACGAAGACTTCGCGGAAATGATTCCGAACTTTATCATCGCCATCCTGACCGGCATCTTGCTGATGTATGTCGTTCTGGTGCTGTTGTTCGGTTCGTTCAGCCACCCGATCACCATCCTGCTGGCCTTGCCTTTGTGCTTCGGGGGCGCGTTTATCGCCCTGATCGCCTGCCGCATGAGCATGTCCATGCCGTCCCTGATCGGCCTGATCATGCTCACCGGCATTGCGGCGAAGAACTCGATCCTGCTGGTCGAATACGCCATGATGTCGATGAAGGAAGGCATGTCGCGCGCTGAGGCCCTGATCGAATCGGCCCACAAGCGCGCTCGTCCGATCGTGATGACCACGGTCGCCATGGGTGCCGGCATGTTGCCGGTGGCTCTGGGGTCTGACAGCTTCCGTCAGCCGATGGCCGTGGCCGTGATCGGCGGTCTGATCACCTCGACCCTGCTGTCGTTGCTGTTCGTGCCGGTGGCTTATGAGCTGGTCGACAAGATGTCGAACTTCTTTGGCCGGTTCATTAATATCAAGGCTGAGGGGAGAGACGATCCCGAACCGTCGACGCCGGATGATGACGATCATTATGATGGTCGGCCCAAGTCGGAGACGTACTTCTAAGACAGATAAAACCCGCCGGAGCGATCCGGCGGGTTTTGTTTTAATCGGTGATCAGGATGGAACTGAGCTTGCCATCGCGCCAGTAATATTGCTCTGCGCGGGCTTCCATGACCTCAAAGACGAAGGACTGATGTTTCAAGTCATAGCGTTTGCGGGTCTTAAATTCATAGGTAACGCCGGGCTGCGCAGTATGGACGACATAGCGTCCTTGGGCCTTTATTGGCTTTTCTTCCAGTTTACCTTGGCGTTCCAGCAGAATGATCAGCCGGGTCTGCTCTCCTTTTTCGAGCACCAGTGCAGAGGAGAGATGGCCGTTGCCGCTTAAGTCTGCCTGCGCCAAACCCAGGCAGGAATCAGGGCGATAACGCTGCCATAGGGTCCGATCATCAGAGCTTAATTGATGGTGTGATCTGATATGCCAGCTTGGTTGCGTATTGAGATAGGCGGAGACTTTTGGCGATGGCTTGCAGGTAGCCGCTGCCATCACCGGCGTCGTCAAAGCGAGCAAGACAACGCAGTTTATTGTGAACTGGCGCATAGTCCCCCTCGGTGATCTCAGACCGGCGAAATCCGGATCGCCATGATCTGATTGCGTTGCTTGCGCATGATCTGGAACTTGCGGCCATAGAAGATGAAGGTCTGGCCAGGTTCGGGAATGGTGCGGGCCTCGTGGATGACCAGTCCGGCCACGCTCACAGCGTTGTCGTCCGGCAGATCCCAGTCCATAGCGCGGTTGAGATCGCGGATCGGCATATCGCCATCGACGTGGATCGAACCATCGGCCTGCTTGCGCAGCGAGGTCAGCACGGCATCGTGCTCATCGTCGATTTCGCCAACGATCTCTTCCAGAATATCTTCCAGGGTCACCAGACCCTGCAGGGCGCCGTATTCATCGACCACCAGGGCGAAGTGCGACTTCTTCTTGAGGAAGGCCGCCAACTGATCCTTCAGATTGGTGGTGTCGGGGATGAACCACGGTTCGCGGATAATCGCCATGACATCGACGCTGTTGACGTCGCCCCTGGAGCGCGTCACCGCCGCCATCAGGTCGCGGGCGTGCAGCACGCCGATGATGTTTTCTGTGTTGTCCTTGTAGAGCGGCACGCGTGTATGGCTGAAACTGAGCGCGGCCTCGATGATCTCGGCCGTCGTCAAATCGGCGTCGATCATGTCGATCTGTTTGCGGTGGACCATGATCTGGCTGACATCAAGATCGGCCAGATCGAGCACGCCGCGGAACATATTGCGATCGTCACTTTTCACCGCGCCTTCGTCGTGATGGTATTCGACCGCGCCACGGATCTCTTCGTGTGCCGCCAGAACGTCAACCTCCATCGAGAGCTTGACGCCGAACAGGCCGAGCACGGCGCGCACGAACCATTGTACAGCATTGATCGCCGGCCCAAAGGCAATCACGATCCACATAACCGGCCGTGACATGAAGCGCGCGGTGTCTTCCGGGCGCATGATGGCCAGGGTCTTCGGCAGCACCTCGGCGAACACCAGCACCAGCACGGTCATGACTCCGGTCGAGATGGCGGCGCCCCAGGGGCCGGGGATAGCGCGGTCGATCGAGATGGTGGCGATGGCGGCCGCGCCGATATTGAGAACATTCTGCAGCAGCAGGATGGCGCCGATCATCTTTTCCTGATTGGTCAGAAGCTTGTTGACGCGCTTGGCCGCCTTGTCGCCGTCGCGCTCAAGCTGGTGCATCCGGCCGCGCGACGCGGCGGTCAGCGAGGTTTCGCCGGCGCTGAACAGGGCGGACACCCCCAGAATAACGATCAGGACCGGAATGAGGGTTATCAGCGCGGCGATCAGCATGGGATGTGGCCTTTAAGCGGGCGCGGAAACGGCAGAAACGGCGCCGTCGAGGACGAGGAATTCGGCGATCAGTTCGGCGCTGACCTTCTTGGCGACGAAGGCGTGACCGATGCCGCTGACCAGAACAAAGGTCAGGGTGCCGCCCTCGGCCTTTTTGTCATGGCCCATATGGGTGATCAGGCGGTCGGCAACGAAAGGTTCATTCCGGATGTCGGACATGCGCGTCGGCAAGCCGGCGTGGCGGATGGCGGCGACGGCGCGCGCCTCTTCTTCCTCGGTGCATTCGCCATTGAGTGCGCTGTAACGGAAGGCCTGCGCCATGCCGATGGCGACGGCCTCGCCATGCAGCAGGGTATCGCCAAAACCAACCTCCGCTTCGAGCGCATGGCCGAAGGTGTGACCCAGATTGAGCAGGGCGCGTTGGCCGCCTTCGCGTTCATCAGCGGCGACAATCTCGGCCTTCATCTCGACCGATCGCGCCACGGCGTGCAGGATGGCGGCGGGTTCCAGTGCCAGAACGTCGCTGTCATGGGCTTCCAGCCAGTCGAAGAAGGCCTTGTCGCCGAGCAGGCCGTACTTGATGATCTCGGCGTAACCGCACTTGATTTCACGCGCCGGCAGGGTTTTGAGGATATCCAGATCGCACAACACCAGACGAGGCTGCCAGAAGGCGCCGATCAGGTTCTTGCCCTTTTCGTGGTCGATGGCCGTCTTGCCGCCGACCGATGAATCGACCTGGGCCAGCACGGTGGTGGGGATCTGGATAAAGTCGATGCCGCGCATATAGATGGCGCAGGCGAAGCCGGTCAGGTCGCCGATCACGCCGCCACCCAGCGCGATCACCACATCCTTGCGGTCAAGGCCATAGTCAAGCATGGCGTCGACGACGAATTTCAGGCCGTCGTAGGATTTGCTTTCCTCGCCGGCCGGCACCACGATCTTGTGCGTCTTGTGGCCGGCGGCTTCGAACTGCGCCAGAATGCGGTCGGCATGCAGCGGGCCGACGATCGAATCGGTGACCATGACCACGCGCTTGTTGACGAGGAACGGGCCGACCCACGCTTCGGCGTCTTCCAGCAGACCGGCGCCGACGATGACGTCATAGGGCTTGAAGCCTTCGCCCGAAACCGGGATGCGGCGATAGTCGCTCATTGTCCACCTGTGACGTATGCGTGAAGGGCGCTCAAAACCTGATCGAGCGATTTGACGTGGCTTTGATCGCCGGTGTCGACCGTCACATCGGCCATTTCATAAAGGGGATAACGGGTTTTCACGTGTTCTTTCAGGACGTCCATCGGGTTGCGGTCTTTGAGCAAGGGGCGGTGCGGGCGGTTGGCGACGCGACGGGCCAGCACCTTGAGATCGGTTTTCAGCCACAGGGTGATCGCCTTGGCTTTCAGGCGTTCGCGCGTGAGCGGATGGGTGAGGGCGCCGCCGCCGGTGGCCAGGATGCGCGGTTCGCCATCGAGCAGACGGGCGATGACGCGCTGCTCGCCGTCACGGAAGCCCTTCTCGCCATAGTTGGCGAAGATGTCGGCGACGGTCATGCCGGCGGCCTTTTCGATCTCCTCGTCGGCATCGACGAAGGGCAGGCCGAAATGGTCGGCCAGGCGCTTGCCGATGGTGGTCTTGCCCACGCCCATCAGGCCGACCAGCGCAACGGTTTTCGGCAGGATAAAGACGGGGCGCGTACTGGAATCAGTCGCGGAAGGCTCAGGCTCGGCGGTCATAGGGTTTGCTTTACACGATATTAGGGTGACTTTGCCAGAGTCATTACGTGAAACCTTATGAGAGTTGGCCCCAACACTATGCCAAAGACCACGAACGCCCGTTTCGATCCGGTAAAACAGTTCCTGCAGATGATGGCGGTGGAGCGCAATGCGGCGAAGCCAACGCTGGAAGCCTATGGCCGCGATCTGAGTGATTTGGCCGAGACGTTGGAGGTGACACCAACCGGCCTGCTCGGTTTGGGTGAGGCGGATCTGGCGCGTTATTTCACGATTTTGAGCGAACGCGGCCTGTCGCCGGCCACAACACAGCGAAAGCGTTCGGCGGTGCGGCAGTTTTATCGTTTTTGCGTGGCGGAGAACCTCAGCAGCGCGGACCCCAGCCGCAAGATCGCAGCCGCCAGGAAGGGCCTGAGCCTTCCCAAGATCTTGTCGCGCGTTGAGGTGGAGGCCCTGATTACGGCCTGCGAGGCGAAAAATCCGGATCAGGCGACGCGCCTCGAATGCCTGATCGAGATGGCCTATGCGTCGGGCATGCGCATTTCCGAGCTGGTCAGCCTGCGGCTTGATGCGGTGCAGCGCGATCCCGCCTTCCTGATCATCAAGGGCAAGGGCGGGGTGGAACGGCTGGTGCCGCTCAATCCCTCGGCGCGGCTGGCCATTAAGGCCTATCTCGATATTCGCGGTGCCTTCCTGCAATCGAAGGATCAGGCCAATCCGTTCCTGTTTGCCTCGCGCGGCGCCGAAGGCCATCTGACGCGCCGGCGGGTCGGGCAATTGCTCGATGAGGCGGCCGATCAGGCCGGCATTGATCGCGCCCGCGTGTCGCCGCACGTTCTGCGTCATGCTTTTGCGACTCACCTGCTGGAGGGCGGGGCTGATCTGCGCACGGTCCAGACCCTGCTGGGCCACGCCGATATCTCAACGACACAGATCTATACCCATGTGGCCGGCGAGCGCCTGCGTGAGGTGGTCGAGAGCCATCATCCGCTGGCCCAATACGCCGGCAAGGGCAAGGGATAAATACGGTTTTTCCAGACCATTGGATTGCGGTGGCTGTGCGGGTAAGCCAGTACGTAAAGCCCGTTGTTATGCGCGCGGAAGAATAGTCCATAGGGAAAGTCAAGAAGTCGTACGCGTCTTACATCGCCAGTCACAAATGGAAAACGCGACGGGTTGGCGGCGACCTTGTTCAACTGTCCATAAATATCTTGACTGAACCGCAAACCCAATCCGGTACGCTGCTGTTCATACCAGTCAAAAGCGCTGTCAATTTCATGTCGCGCGGCCGGCATGATAAAGATTTGCATCAGCCTGCGCGTTGGTTCAATTCGGCTTTGAAGGCTTCCAGAGGCATGGCATTTTTGACGTCTTCATCGAAAGACTGCAGGCGACGCTCGCTCTCGGCCTTTTGCATGTCCGTGACCGGAATGTCCTTATCTTCGAGGCTGCCCTATAAGGCATCTATGAGGTCAAGACGTTCGCCGACGCTCAAGTTCCCTATGTTGATCTGACGTCTCGCATTCATGACAATATTATAGGCTGGTTCAGGCTTGCCGACAAGCGGATGCAAAAAATCTCCTTTGACGGATCACGACTTGCTGTTAAACGGCCACTCTTCTAAAAGAAATGGCGTTTAAGGGTGATGCCCTTAATTCGGTATTGGTTTCTAACGCTGCGCGCGTTCACTTGGGGCATACTAGAGCAACCTGATGCGACATTATCTCGAATTCGAACGTCCGATTGCGGACCTGGAAGCCAAGATCGAAGAGTTGTCCTCACTGTCGCAAAGCGGCGGTGCGAACCTTGATGTCGAACTGCGCGCCCTGCGTGACCGCACCGAGGTTTTACGCCGTGAGACCTATTCGCGCCTTGATCCGTGGCAAAAGACGATGGTGGCGCGCCACCCCGAGCGCCCGCATCTGGTCGATTATATCGGCGGCCTGATCGAGGATTTTGTTGAGCTGCGCGGCGATCGCAAATTTGGCGATGACCAGGCGATCGTCGGTGGCCTCGGTCGTTTCCGCGGTCAGTCGGTGGTCGTTATGGGCCATGAAAAGGGCCACGACACCACCACGCGCCTGAAGCACAATTTCGGCATGGCCCGTCCTGAAGGTTACCGCAAGGCGGTGCGCCTGATGGAGATGGCCGAGCAATACGGGCTGCCGGTCCTGACCTTTGTTGATACCGCCGGCGCCTATCCCGGCATTGGCGCCGAAGAACGCGGTCAGGCCGAGGCCATCGCGCGCTCGACCGAAAAGGGCCTGATCCTCAAGGTGCCGATGATCGCTACGGTGACCGGCGAGGGCGGTTCCGGTGGCGCCATCGCTCTGGCCGCCGCCAATCGCGTGCTGATTCTCGAACATTCGATCTATTCGGTGATTTCGCCGGAAGGCGCGGCCTCGATCCTGTGGCACGATGGTTCGCGCGCCAAGGAAGCCGCTGACCAGATGAAGATCACCGCGCCCGACCTGCTCAAGATGGGCATTGTTGACCGCATCGTGGAGGAGCCCGCCGGCGGCGCGCATTCCGATCCGGAAAACATGATCGAGAGACTGGGCGATGTGCTGGAAAGCGAATTGCAGGCCTTGAGTTTCCTCACCGAGGATCAACTGATCGAGCAGCGCGCCCAGCGTTTCTATGATATCGGCCGCAAGGGCCTTATTTAAGTCTTACACATCCTTGATGTTTTTCGCACCCGAATCGCCTTGTGAGGTAGCGGCTGACATCACTATAGCTGACCGAAATTCACAATCGGGAAGCTTATCATGCGTCATCTCCTCATTTCCACCCTAGCTCTCATGGCGCTGGCGCCGGCCGCCGCTCACGCGGTCGAAGCCGATTTTGTCGGCGTCCGCGCCGGTACACTCGGCGGCGGTGTCGAGTTTGGTGTCAAGCTCAGCCCGCACTTCACGGCGCGCGCCATCGCCAATGGCGCCAATTTTGGTTACGACGACACCACCGACGATATCCGTTATGAAGGCGACCTGAAACTGGCCTCCTACGGCGCGCAACTCGATTACCGCTTCAGCGAAACCGGGCCGCTTTATGTCACCGCGGGCGTCTATCAGAACGACAACAAGGTTGTGGCCACCGGCCGCGCCAAAGGAACGGTGATCGTCGGCGGGGTGCCCTTGACCGAAGCCCAGGTGGGGACGCTGCAAGGCCGCGCCACCTTCGACAAGACCGTGCCTTATCTTGGCCTGGGTGCGCGCTGGCCGATAGGTAAGGTGGAGATCAACCTGGAAGCCGGCGCCTATTTTCAGGGCAGCCCGCGCGTGACCCTGACCTCCAACAGCATCTATGCCGACACGCCGGAAGTTCAGGCGGCGCTGGAAAACGAGCGGAAGAGTCTTGAAGACGATATCAAGGATTTCAAGACCTATCCCGTGGTCGAACTGGGCCTGCGCTACAAGTTCTGATTATTTGTTGAGCGCGATCTGGTGCGGATAGGGAATTTCGACACCCGCCGCATCCAGATGCTTCTTGATATCGAGCACCAGCGCGGTGCGGGCGCTAAAGGCCTGCGCCGGCAACACCCAGATGAACACCTTGACGATGACACCGTTGCTGGTGAAGTCCTGAAAGCCGACCACCGGCTCATGCAGGCTCAGGCGGCTGGGCTGGCGGTTGGCGATATCGGTCAGCAAGGCAAGCACCGCCGGAAGATCGCTGTCGCGGTGGACTTCAAACGCCAGCTCGATCTTCATCGCCGCATTGGTGCTGATATTGTAGATTTCGTTTGAAAACACCTTGGTGTTGGGCACGAAGACCCGGACATTATCGCCGGTATTGATCTCAGTGGCGAAGAGCCCGAGGCGATGCACCGTTCCCTTGATCTCGCCGACATGGACGGTATCGCCGATGCGGTAAGGCTTGTTGAGCAGGATCATCAGGCCCGCGGCCACATTGCCGAGCGTGCCCTGCAAGGCCAGACCGATCGCCAGAGAGGCGGCGCCCAGCACGGTCAGCAGCGAAGCGGTCTGGACGCCCAGCCGGTTCAGCACCGCCACGAGGCCCACGGCCAGGATCAGCCAGCGCACCACCTGCGAGAAAAACTCCAGCAGGGTGCGGTCACCATCCTTATGCACGAGCCGGCGCGAGGCGCGCTTGACCCCATCCGACGCCATGCCGGAGAGCACAAGGGTAATAGCGAAGATCAGCGCCGCCCAGCCAATATTCGCCATCATGTCGGGATGTTCGCTGAGCTTTGCCCACACAATGCCGGCTTCGCGAGTGATCTCATCGGCGAGCGGCTGCAAAGGGCCGAGATTGAAACGAGTCGCGCCGGACATAAAGAGGCTCCTTGGCAAATGGCGTATGACCGGTTATCCGTATGGGATGACGGGCGGACTGACAACCTTTTCATGGTCTCAATTATCAGGGTCTTTCTTTGGGCCTCAGGGCGCTTTCGCGGCGCGCTTAGTACTGGCCGCTATGCTCGCCCTGTTCGCCGGCCACCTGCTGCCTGGCGGACACGCCTTCAGCGCTGTGCTCAGCGCCCTGATCGTGGTGCGGCCCTATAGCCAGGGGGCTTTGCGGGCTGGCCTGATGCGGCTGTTGGCGACCTTTATCGGAATCGCCCTCTCATTTGTCGCGGCTGCGCTGCATCCGTTTGGCCTGAATGAATATATGCGCCTGCTCATCGGTTTGGTGCCACTGGCCATCCTGACCGCCTATAATTCCGAATTCCGCTCGGCCCTGATCGCCGCTGTGCTGATGTTGGGGGCCGCGTCTGGACCGGCGACCGGACTGGAGCAGGCGGCTATAGGTCGCGCGATCGTGGTGGCCCTCGGCGCTTGTATCGGTATAGCCGTTTCGGTGATGGTGTTGCCGACACCGCACAAACGCACCGTTGCCGACAAGGCCTTGCAGATCATGGTCCAGATGATTGGAAATCTGAACGCTGCGGCCATACCAGATGCCCGCTCTGAGAAGGCCGATACCAGACTGCGTCGCGCCCTGTTGGACCTCGGCCAGATGCACCGAGACAACGGCAAAGGCCATGCCGAGGACGATCCGTCCGGCCAGCTGGTCCGGCTGGTGCGACATGCCCAGGCGGTATGTTTACTGTTGCGGGTCGAATGGCGGCATGAGTCGCGGGAAGGACGTGAAGTCTTCTGCGTCGCCCTTCTGGATCTGATCGCAGCCGTTCGCAGCGGTGAGCCGTATGAAGACAAGGCAGCCATCGTCTGGCAGTCCTTGCCGGAAGTCACTGGTGTACAGAACTGGATGGTGCGCGCCCTGGCCGGGGATGTGGTGCGTCTTGCGAAGCTGGTGGCTTAGGTTTTTCGCCGCGCCTTGAAAAACGATTTGAGCAGGGTAGCGCTGTCTTCGGCCAGAACGCCACTGGTGACCTCGGGCTTCCAGTGACAAGTCGGCTGGGCGAAGAATTTCGGCCCGTGCTCGATGGCGCCGCCCTTGGCATCGGGCGCGCCATAGATCAGCCGGCCGATGCGGGCGTGGCTGATGGCGCCGGCACACATGGCGCAGGGCTCTAACGTGACGTAGAGCCACAGATCGGTCAGACGGTAATTGCCAAGTTTGGCGCCGGCCTCGCGCAAGGCCAGGATTTCGGCGTGGGCGCACGGATCATTCAGCGCAATCGGTGAATTTCTTGCAGTCGCTAACACAGTTTTACTTGACGGATCGAAGATTAAAGCGCCAATCGGCACCTCACCGGACAAGGCCGCCTCGCGCGCTTTTTCCAGCGCCTCCTGCATGAAGGATTCATCGTCTTGCGTCATACGGACTTAAAGACGGCCCAACGCACAGGCGTCAAGCAAATTTAGAAAGATCGACCGTGACCCAAGACAGTAACGCTGGAGAGCGTAACGAACCCGCAGCTCAGCCTGACAATTTCGAACCTGAAGCCCCCCGTGAGCTGACGCCGCAAGAATTGCAGCACGCGAAGGAAATGCAGGAAATCGCTGACGGTCACCGTTACATGCCGCAGGAAATGCGCGATGCCCGCGAAGCCGCCGGCAAGAAGCCCGAGCGCCCGAAGAAGCCTGCCAAATCGCTGAAAGACAATGCCGCCGGTTCCGGTGAGCGTATCGCCAAGGTTCTGGCGCGCGCCGGTCTGGCGTCGCGCCGCGAAATCGAGCGCCTGATCGGCCTCGGCAAGATCGCCGTCAATGGCCGTATCCTGGAAACCCCGGCTGTGCTGGTCTCCGGTACGGATGTCATCACGGTTGATGGTCAGGTGATCGGCGCCGCTGAACCGACCCGCCTGTGGCGCTATCACAAGCCCGTCGGTCTGGTCACCACGGAACGCGACCCCGAAGGCCGCCCGACCGTTTTCGACAAGCTGCCGGCCGATCTGCCGCGCGTGCTGAAAGTCGGTCGCCTCGATCTCAACTCCGAAGGTCTGCTGCTGTTGACCAATGACGGCGAACTGGCCCGTGCGCTGGAACTGCCCTCCGCCGGCTGGGTGCGCCGCTATCGCGCCCGTGCGCTTGGCCACACCACGCAGGCCCGTCTCGATAGTTTGCGCGACGGCACGACCGTCGAGGGCGTCATCTATGGCCCGATCGAGGCCACGCTGGACAAGATGGCCGAAAAGGCCGATGGCCGCGCCAACTGCTGGATCACGGTAGCCATCACCGAAGGCAAGAACCGCGAAGTCCGCCGCGTGCTGGAATCGATCGGTCTCAAGGTCAACCGCCTGATCCGTCTGGCCTATGGTCCGTTCCAGCTCGGCAATCTGGAGCCGGGCGAGGTCGAGGAAATCGGCCCGCGCGTCATCCGTGAAATGCTGGCCGATGTGGTGCAACTGCGCAATCTGCCGGTCGAAGGCGCCTCGCAAACCCAGGCGCGTCCTGGCCGCAGCGCCGAACGTGGCGCCGCGCCTGCCGGTCGTCGTGGCGGTGGTGATCGCTTCGCCGAGAAGCCGCGCTTTGGTGACAAGCCCGCCTATGGCGACAAAAAGTTCGGCGACAAAAAGTTTGGTGATAAACCAGGTGGCAACAAGCCCTGGACGCCGCGTGAAGTGGCCGAAAAGCGTGAATTCAAGGAACGCGATTTCGATCAGCGTCCGCGCTTTGAAGGCGACGGCGAGGCCCGTGACCGCAATCCGGCGGCGGAACGCGAGTTCCGTCCGCGCCGCGAATTCGGTGGCGCCGGGAGTGGTGAAAAGACGTGGAAGCCACGTCCGGAAGGCCGTGACCGCGCCGAGGGCGGAGAGAAGAAAGCCTGGACGCCGCGTCCTGAAGGCAGTGGTGAGCGCAAGACTTATGGCGCACCGCGCGAGGATCGTCCGAAGCGTGACTACGGTGCCAATTCTCGTCAAGATGGGCCGCAATCCAGGTCCTATGGCGATAAGCCGGCCTTCAAGAAGCCCTATGCGGCGCGCAGCGATGACGGTGTGCCGGCGGGTGAGGCGGGTGCCTATGAACGCGCCAAGCGCGAGTTCGGCGGTGCGCGTGAGGAACGACCGAAGCGTGATTTCGCGCCGCGCGGTGATCGTACGCAAGGTGCCAAACCTTACGGTGACAAGCCGGCCTTCAAGAAGCCCTACGCCGCTCGTGAAGGCGCCGAGGGTGGCGAGCGCCGCTCCTATATGAAGCCGAACCGTGAGGGCAGCCCGCAGGGTGCCAAGTCGTATGATCGTCCGAAGCGCGACTATGGCGACCGCCCGGCAGGTGACCGTTCGGCCGGTGACAGGCCTGCGTTCAAGAAGCCTTACGCTTCGCGTGACGGTGCTGTGGGTGGTGAACGCGCCTACAGCGACCGCCCCAAGCGTGACTACGGTGACCGTCCGGCCGGCGACAGGCCTGCGTTCAAGAAGCCTTATGCTTCGCGTGACAATGCCGGTGGCGAACGCGCCTACAGCGATCGCCCCAAGCGTGACTATGGTGACCGTCCGGCCGGTGACAAGCCGGCGTTCAAAAAGCCTTACGCTTCGCGTGACGGGGCTGCGGGCGGTGAGCGCAAGTCTTACGGCGATAAGCCTCGGAACGAAGGTTCTCGGCCTGCCGGCGGCGGTTACAAGGGCAAGCCTTCGGGTGATCGTCCGTCCAGCGGTGGCTTCAAGGGCCGTCCGTCTGGCGATCGTCCTTCCGGTGGCAAGCCTTCCGCGGGTCGCCCGCCCTTCAAGCCCCGCCGCGATAGCTAAGGGGTCAGCCGTTGCGCATAGTCGGTGGTCAATTCAAGGGGCGTACGATCGTTACGCCGGACGGGCAGAACACGCGCCCGACCTCCGACCGTGCGCGCGAGGCCATTTTCAATATCCTGGCCCATGCCGACTGGGCGCCCAACCTCGAAGGCGCGCGCGTGCTCGACGTCTTCGCCGGTTCGGGCGCGCTCGGTTTTGAAGCCATGTCGCGTGGCGGCCGATTCTGCCTGTTTGTCGAAACCGACGATGCGGCTCGTGGTGCAATCCGGGACAATGTCGAAACCTTCGGTCTTTTTGGCACAACCCGCGTCCACAGACGGGACGCCACCCAGCTTGGCCTGCGACCGGGGTCGCAAGCCGAGGCCTTCAATCTTGTTTTCCTTGATCCGCCCTATCGCAAAGGCTTGGGGGAGAAGGCTTTGGCTGCTCTGATCGATGGTAACTGGTTGACGGAAGACGCGCTGATCGTGTTCGAACGCGCCTCTGATGAGGACGTTTTTGTCACAGACGTGTGGCAAAAAATCAACGAAAAAACCTATGGCGCAGCGCAGGTTTTATTTCTGAAGAAAAAAATTCATGGTCCGTAAATTACGGAATTCATTATATAAAATGCCCATAAAGAGCGCCAAAGTGGTAAATTTAACGCACCGTTAAAAATTCTCTATTGACGGTTCTTAACTCTTATCCACAATATGTCCTTAACAAGGCGTAAAAGACAGGCAAGGCCGGTAACAAGGCACAAAAATTGCTCATCGCCAGTTAGAACTATTGCTCAAATTAGGGGTCAAGTGATGGAAATTCAAACTGTAGAAGCCATGAAGTCGCGGGCATCGAAGCGTCGTCCCGACGGCTTGAAGCTGCTTCTGGTGGCTGGCCTGAGCGTTCAGGTCTGGGGCGTGGTGATGGGCCTGGGCCTGATCATCCTTAATCTGACACACTAAACCTTTGGGGTCTGCAATCCGGCGATTGCAGGCTTTTTTAATGGCCAAGCGCTGACAGACGATAAGCGCAAGACCGTAAGGTGTTGCGCTTTATCTATGACGGCTTTAGCGCCGTCCGAACAGTTTCTCGATATCCTTGAGCTTTAACTCGACATAGGTCGGGCGGCCGTGATTGCACTGGCCGGAATGCGGCGTGGCTTCCATCTGGCGCAGCAGGGCGTTCATCTCATCGGCGGTGAGGCGACGGCCCGAGCGCACGCTGTGGCGGCAGGCGTGATCGCCGCAGATTTCCGCCATCCGTTCTTTCAGCGCCAGCAGTTCGCCGTGTTCGGTCAGGTCATCGACCAGATCACGCACCAGCCCGCCGATATCGCAATCGCCCAACAGGGTCGGGATATCGCGCACCAGCACACTGGTCGGCCCAAAGGCCTCGACACCCAGCCCCATGACCAGCAGATCTTCGCGCCGCGCCATCAGGCGGCTGACCTCTTCGCGCTCCAGGTCGACGATTTCGGGGATGAGCAGGCTCTGGCTCTGCACGTTGCCGGCGGCCATGGCCACCTTCATCTGTTCATAGACCAAGCGTTCGTGGGCGGCGTGTTGATCGACGATGACCAGGCCATCGGCCGTCTGGGCGATGACATAGGTTTCGTGGATCTGCGCCCGTGCCGCGCCGAGCGGGAAGGCTTCGGCCTGCGTGGGGGCGTATGGAGCCGGCGCGTCGAGTGGGGCTTCCATCACCGGCGCATAGGATTCGGCCACGCCCTGATAGGCGTCAAAAGATGGGGGCATCGTCTCGACGCGCGCGGTCGGCGAAAACGGCACCTCATCGGGCATATAGGGCGTCATATACGGGCGCACGGCAGCGATCTGCGACGCCGACACCGGATTATAGGGGCGGTTAAGGCCGAGCAGCGGCTGCACATCGGTGCGGAAACCGCTGAGCGCGGTGTGGGCCACCGTGGTGGCGGCGCGGTGGCCGGCTGAGGCGAGGGCGTGCTTCAGGGCCCCGATGATCAGGCCGCGCACCAGGTTGGGATCGCGGAAGCGCACCTCGGTCTTGGCCGGGTGGACGTTGACATCGAGGTCTTCGGGATCGATCTCGACAAACAGCGCCGCCAGCGGATGGCGGTCGCGCGCCAGAAAATCGGCATAGGCCGCACGCAGGGCGCCGGTCAGCAGTTTGTCGCGCACCGGGCGATTGTTGACGAAGAGATACTGATGCGCCGCATTGCCGCGTGAAAAGGTCGGCAGGCCGGCATAGCCCGTCAGCCGCACGCCTTCGCGGACCTGATCGATCAGCAGGGCATTATCGGAAAAATCGGCGCCAAGCAGGGCGGACAGGCGCCTGAGCCGGCCTTCGAAGCCGGCCTGTTCGGCAAAGAGTTTCAGTTGCTTCTTGCCGTCGAGTTCGAGCGAAAACCCGACATTTTCATGCGCCATGGCCTGACGCTTGACCTCTTCGGCGATGGCCATGTTCTCGGCGCGCTCGGATTTCATGAACTTCAGACGCGCCGGCGTGGCGTAGAACAGATCGGTCAGTTCGATACGCGTGCCGTGGTCGCCGCCGAAAGCTGCCGGACGGATCGGCGAAATGGCGCCGCCATCGACGCGGATATTGAGCGCCTCGCCATCGCGTGGCCGCGAGGTGATGTTGAGCCGCGCTACCGATCCCATGGAGGGCAGGGCTTCGCCGCGGAAACCGAGCGTCTTGATATGGAGCAGATCCCACGTGCCGTCGGCCTGCGGCTTGAGCTTGGAGGTGGCGTGGCGCTCAATCGCCAGTTCCAGATCCTCCGCGCCCATGCCGGAGCCATTGTCCTCGATCAGGATGCGCGACAGCCCGCCCAGATCGGCACGAATGTCGATCTGGCGGGCGCCGGCGTCGATAGCGTTTTCGACCAGTTCCTTGACGGCGGAGGCGGGGCGTTCGACGACCTCGCCGGCGGCGATGCGGTTGATGGTGTCTTGAGGCAGGCGCTGAATATGCATGGGCTGAATATAGCGGGAGTCGATGCGTATGTCAGGAGGCCTTGGGGATTCATCGGCGTAACGACGCGCGATCAGAGATAGAGTTCGCCCTCTTCGTAATTGTGCCAGTATTTCAGTACCTTGGCCTTCACCTTGATCAGGCGCAGGCCCGGCGTATCAATACCGTCCTTGAACCATACCTCGATATCCTTGACCCAGTGCTTTTCAAACAAAGCCTTGTCATCGATCAGTTCGGCCTTGCCCGTCACCGACAGGAAAAAGCCGCCGCTGATCAGGGAAGGGAGTTGCGTGAAGGCGATATTGACCTGTGGATCGGCCGTGATCTCCTGCGCGGCTGAACTGTCCGCCGTGGCGAAGAAGTACGAGTCGCCGTCGTAATCCACCAGTTTGTTGTTGCTCATCGGGCGGGATTCAAGGGCGCCATCGGCCGTCTTGGTCGTCAGCATGCACAGATCGATATGGCGCATGGTCTTGCTGATCTCTTCGAGCGTAAGGCTCATCGCTATCTCCTAATAATTGTCACGAAGTTTACCGCCGAGGGCGGCTGCTACAATGGCGATAAAGGCGCCAATGAGCAGGGAAAGGAACAGGCCGATATGGAAGGCGACCAAGGTTTTGCGGGCGGCTTCTGCCGTTTGCGCAGCCTTTTGCTTCGCGGCGTCGATCTCAGCCAGCGTGGTGTTGACGCGGCCTTGTGCTTCGGCCTGCGACAAGCCGGTGCGGGCGGCGACCTGAGATGACAGATAGGCTCTGTCAGCCGCAGGCACGGAGCCGTTCCTGGCGCCATTGACGAGAATGCGCGTCGTTTCGGCGGTGATATCGGCGGCGGGCGCTGTCGCCGAAGGGGTCGTGGTGCGATAGAGGCTGTCGGTGTAGTAACCGACTTCGTCGGTCGCACCGGCGGCGACAGTAGCGGTGGCCTGAACGCCGGTAGTGAGCGCACCGGCGGCGACGATGGCGGCCAGACCCAGGGTGAAGACGGTGGCGACCGACCAGGCAATAAAGCCGTGCGCGGTGTCACGGAAGAAGACTTCATCGCTGTGCGTATCGGCCCATTTGACGCGCAAACGGCCGGCGATATAGCCGCCGATGCCGGAGGATACCCACTGCATGATGACCAGCCAGATTGCCCAGCCAGCCGTGAAGGTGACGAGGCTGGCTTCGG
This sequence comes from Asticcacaulis benevestitus DSM 16100 = ATCC BAA-896, assembly GCF_000376105.1. Classification (GTDB taxonomy): domain Bacteria; phylum Pseudomonadota; class Alphaproteobacteria; order Caulobacterales; family Caulobacteraceae; genus Asticcacaulis; species Asticcacaulis benevestitus. The sequence continues at coordinate 13,821 of NZ_AQWM01000006.1, read as the reverse complement.
TGGCGTTGAAGACCGAGACGGAGGCGAAACCGAGCGCCGAACCGAGCGGCAATAGGATCAGCGATATGGCGGCGGCGACAAAGGCTCCGCCGAGGATTGAACCCCAGTGGATGCCGGATTTGGACGATTCCAGATTAGGGCCGTCCGTGGTTGTGAGGGGATCTGAGAAAGCCATGCGAGAGCCCCCGATCAACGGAAAACAAGCGCGAGCAGAATAATGACGGGGATCGGAACCCCCAGCAGCCAGAGCAAAATGCCTTTACCCATTGTAACCTCCTGAAATTGACTTGTGAGGTCAGGTTAGGGTGGCTGCGGGCTTTTTAGAAATGCCGGAGAGGTCGGAAACCTGTAATGAAGTCATAAGGTAAATGTGAAAAAGCCACCGCATGAGGTTGTCATGCGGTGGCGTGGTTTACGGATTTTGAAGGTCTAGTAGGTCCAGTCGAGCGTGACCATGACGCTGCGCGGCGCGGCGTAAAAGGCCTGATCCCACTGCAGACCGCCGAAATATTTTTCATCCAGAGCGTTCTTGAGGTTGAGCGAAGCGCGCACATGGTCGGTCAGACGGAAGCTGCCCATCAGATCGATCACGGAATAGGCGTCCTGGGTGAAGAGCGTGCCCGCGCTGGTGGTCGACACATCGCTCTGCCAGCGCACGGCGGCGCCCAGCTTCATGTCGCGGTATTGCGGCAGGCTGTAGGTGGTGGAGAGTTTGAGCGTCTGGCGGGGCAGATAGTTGCGGACATTGTTGCCATCACGGTCTTTGATCGACAGGCTGGTCCAGCCGCCATTGAGGCTCCACTGCGGCGTGACCTTGCCGGCGACTTCCAGTTCATAGCCTTCAACAAAGGTGTCGATGCCGGTATAATAGGACTTGCCGACAAGCTCAGGCTTGGTCGTGTAGCCGGGAAGACTGGCATCCGTATTTTGCAGGTAGCCGGTAAACTCAGCCAGATCGTATTGTTCCGACTTGAAGACCGAAGCGGTGGCGTAAAGACGATTGTCGAACCCTTCCGATTTGACGCCAGCTTCGTAGCTCTTACCTGTGGCGGCATTGAAGCGGACAAAATTGACGTCGCTTTGCGATTGCGGATCGAAGATGTCCGTATAGCTGGCGTAGAGCGAGACGTGCTCACTGACGTCATAGACTGCACCCACATAGGGGCTGACCTTGTTCTCCGAACGGTCCTGCGAAACACGGTAGGAATCGCCGACCGCTTTCAGATCGACCGCATTGAAGCCGACGATGCCCGTCAGTTTATCGCTGAGGTTCAGATGGATGGCGCCATAGATGCGGGTTGTGTCGGTCTTGATCTGCTCCGACAGGTACGCATCAGGGTAGGTGGGTTGCGCCGGTGGCGTGATGTGACCGTCCACAATCGGCGCGTAGCTGGGCAGGTCGGCCGAGCGCTCCCACTTGTAGCTGGCGGCGTGGGTCGAATTTGCACCGAGCACGACCTGATGCTCGCGTCCGAACAGGCTGACATGGCCGCTGGCCACGACATCAAACATATCCTGCTTGATGATAGACGGGTACATGCCGCTGTAGGCGACGACGCCCAGGCCTGTATCGGGATCGGGCGTACCCGACGGATACAGCAGCCTGGCGTCTTCGTCATAGGATTTGCGCGTATAGATGCCCTTGATCGTCCAGCCATTGTCGAAACCATAGGACAGTTCGCCAAAGCTCTGATGGTCGTGGGTATTCCAATAGGTCCACGGCGCCGACGAGGTGGCCGACACATCATAGTCGATCGGCGTGCCATCGGAATAGGTCAGGGGCAGGGCGCCCCAGGTGACGCCGTCCGCCAGGTTGTCCTGCTGCGAATAGCCGGCGGTGGCCTTCAGCTTCGGCGTGATATCCCACGACAGGACGCCGTAATAGACGCTGCGGTCGACGCCGTAATAGTCAAGATAGGAATCGGTGTTGGTTTTGGCGTAGACAAAGCGTCCGGCGACCGTGCCGCCCTCATTCAGCGGCCCCGACACATCGGCGGTCACGCGTTTGTTGTCCCACGAACCGTAGCTGGCCGAGGCCGAAGCCTGAAACGCCTTGGTGGGGCGCTTGCGGATATAGTTGATGGTGGCCGACGGATTGCCGGTGCCGGTCAGCATGCCGGTGGCGCCGCGGATGGCTTCGATACGCTCATAAAGGGCGGTGTCCAGTGCGCCGACCTGCAGGCCCCAGTCGAGCGGCTGCCCCACGCCGTCGACCTGGAAGTTGATGATGTCGAAACCGCGCGAATTGTAATAGGTGCGGTCGGTTTCGTCGGCCTCCACATTGATGCCGGGGATTGTGGCCAGAAGCTGGTTGGCATCGGTCAGGCCAAAGTCCCTGATCTGCGCGGCGGTGACGATGGTGACCGATTGTGGCGTTTCGCGCAAGGACAGGTCGAGACCCGTGGCGCCGGCCGAGCCCTTGATCACGCGCTTGCCGATGACGACGACTTCCCTGGCTTCGCTGTCGGCCGAGGCGTCCGCTGTCGCTTCGGCGTGGGCGGCGCCAATAGCCATCATGGCGAACACCGAGGTGGCTGTCAGCAAGATGCGAAGACGGTTGCAACGAAGGGCGGTCATGTCAGAAAACTCCTGCATAATTAAGAATGCGAATGATTAGCAATTCGCGCTTCTTAGCAGGTGCTGTGAGGCGGTCAACTAGCAATGCGAATTATTCGCACAAAATGACCTTGCGTGGACCTTATGCCGCAGAACGTTTGAGATAGCCAAGGACGAGGCGGGTGGCCGCCGAATCTATGGTATGGGTTAACCCTGGCAGGATATCGAGTGTGACGTGTGCGCCGAGCGCCATCAGGTCGTCATAGGCTCTCTGCGCGTGGGCGGCGGCGATGATCGGGTCGGCATCACCATGGATCAGGTGGATGGGGCAGGCGGGTACGACACGCGGCGGCGCGGCGAAGCGGCCTGACAGGGAGATGACGCGAGCGGCGATCGTCTCCGGCAGCTGCGTAGATTCCAGCGCCATGATGGCGCCTTGCGAAAAGCCGATCAGGGTGGTGGCGTGGGCGTCGACACCGGTTTTCGCCTGCCACGCCTGCACGCAGGCGACAAAGCCCGGCATGGCCGCAGCCACGCGCGCCGGTCGATCGTCTTCGGTGACGCCGCGCACCGGAAACCATTGGAAGCCTCCGCCCGTCTCTGAGGGATCAGGAGAGGCGACACTGATCACAGCGGCCTGCGGATCCGCCTCGGCGATGGTCTGGCCCAGCGTCACCATATTTTGCGGCAGGGCACCAACGCCGTGAAACAGAAGGACAAGGTGCTTCGGCGAGGGCGGCGTGTGGACAGGCAGGGAATGGGTCATAAGGCTCATATATGGCGGATGATCGCACAATCAACCTGCAATTAGAGCGGTAAAATAAAGAACCAAATATTGTGGTATCTATCGCAGTAATAAGATGCGAATGATGAGCCTTGAGGGCCTTTTATCGGCGGATTGTGCAGTTTTATCGACTGTAAGTGTGGCTCATCTTTAGTAAAAAATTGAAAATATCTGAGGTTGAACACAAACTTTCAGGATTGTCATGACTGAAGACGTTCTCAAAATTTTTGGAAACCACATGCGACTGGCTGAGTTTATCAGGGCGAATACGGCACCTATCATTGCTGAGTGGGAAAACTTCGCCAAGACGTTCGTGCCGGCCGCCGGCAGCATGACGCCGCTCGCCTTGCGCAATCATATCCGGCAAATTCTCGGCTTTATCGTCGAGGACATCGAAACCACCCAGACGGATTCCGAGCAGATCAGAAAGTCGCATGGCGAAAAGCCGCGGACCTTCTATCCGAGTGCCGCCGAAACGCACGCCTCACTGCGCCACGCCGGCGGGTTCAATATGGACCAGATGGTCTCGGAATATCGGGCCCTGCGCGCCAGTGTGCTCAAACTTTGGGGTATGGACCGCGATATGAACGCGGTCGATGTCAAGGACATGATCCGTTTCAATGAGGCGGTCGATCAGGCGCTGACGGAATCGATCCGCGACTATTCGGTCAAGCTTGAAATGTCGCGGAATCTCTTCCTGGGCATACTCAGCCACGATCTGCGCAATCCCTTGAGCGCCATCTCAATGTCGGCGCAACTGGCCATGAAGATCGGCCAGCTCAATGAGCGTCAGACCATGCTGTTGTCGCAAATCGCCGATTCAACGTCGCGCGCAGGGGATATCGTCACCAATCTGCTCGACCTGACGCGGGCGCGTCTGGGATCAGGCCTGCCGCTGATCAAGGAGCCGGTCGATATGGGCTATATCAGCAAGATGTTGGTCGATGAGGCGCGGGCCATCCATCCCAATCGGGAATTTACGCTGGAAATTACGGGCGGTCTTGAAGGGATCTGGGATCGGGCGCGTATCGGACAGGTCTTCTCGAACCTGATCGGCAATGCGGTGCAGTATGGTTTCACCGACGCGCCAGTGACCATCAAGGTCGAGGGGCTGGAAAGCGAAGTGGTGGTGTCGGTGCATAATGAGGGCGTGCCGATTTCGCCGGAGCACATGGTGACGATCTTCAGCTCGCTGACGCGCGTCGAACCGCACGCCGATGACGAAAGCGGCCATGGCGCCTTGTCGGTTAATCTCGGCCTGGGGCTCTATATCTCCAAGGAAATCGTCACGGCCCATGGCGGGACGATTAGCGTTACCTCATCTGAGACGGACGGCACGACCTTCAGCGCTCATTTCCGGCGTTAGGTTTTCGCCAGTTCGCGCTCGATCGCGGCAACCAAGCGCGGATCATCGGCGGTGACGTCGGGCGCGAAACGCTCGACCACGTCGCCGTTTTTGCCGATCAGGAACTTCTCGAAATTCCACAGCACTTCGCCTTCCGGACTGACCGGGATGCCGAACTTTTCCAGACGTTCGCGCATCGGACCGGCGCTGACGGCGTTCGGCTGGGCCTTGGTGAAGACATCATAGAGCGGGTGCTTGTCGGCGCCGACGACGCTGATCTTGCTGAACAGGGGGAAGGTGACGTCATAGGTGGTCGAGCAGAAACTGACGATATCTTCGTCAGTTCCGGGCTCCTGGGAGAGGAAATTGTTGGCCGGGAAGCCCAGAATCTCCAGCCCATCACCCGATTTTTCACGATAAAGCGCTTCGAGCGCTTCATATTGCGGGGTCAGGCCGCACTTCGACGCGACATTCACCGCCAGCAGCACCTTGCCTTTGAACCCTTCGAGCGTGGTCGGCTGACCATCAATGCGTTTCAGAGGGATGTTGTAGATGTCGGTCATGGGGCGCTCCTGGGTCTGTAGGCTTTAAAGTGCTTTCTTCCTTGCGCTTTTGCAAGGGCGGAGGCACCCTATTGTCAACACTCAAGGGAGCCTGACTTGCACACCATCGCTAATCTTATCGTCGGCCTCGTCGCTGTCCTGCATCTGGGCTTTTTGATTCTGGAGATGTTTTTGTGGCAGACGCCGTTCGGTCGCAAGACCTTCGGGCTGACGAAGGAGTTCGCCGCCGAATCCGCCAAGCTGGCGGCTAATCAGGGGCTTTATAACGGTTTCCTCGCCGCCGGCCTGGTCTGGGGACTGCTGGCTGGCCATGACAGCTTCTATGTCAAGGTCTTCTTCCTGAGTTGCGTGATCGTTGCGGGGCTCTATGGCGGCTTTACCGTCAAAAAGTCGATCCTCGTCATTCAGGCCTTGCCTGCGCTGGTGGCTCTGATACTGCTCCATCTGCCGTAAACAAGGACGCGTACCATGGAAGATCATCAACTCAGCAAAAGCCTGCAATCCATCGGCAAGTCCTGCTTCGTCAAGAATTTCGAACTGTTCAGCGATGCGGCTATTTCCGATCTCGACGCGATGCAGTTCCTGATGGATGATCAGGGCTACGAACAGACCGGCGCGCGCACCCGCGTCAGGGAAGGCCGCCGCATCATCGAATCCGGCCGCGCCAAGGATGCGCTCAAGATCATCGCTGACGCCCGGCTTGAAGACAGCACGCTGGCGGACAAGGCCTATCGGCTCAGCCTTTAGGTTCGGTCATGTCGTTGCGACCCGCGCAAATGGCGGACATTCCGGCCCTTAAGGCCTTGATCAACGAGTCGGTCATGGTGCTGCAGGCCGATGATTATTCCGAAGCGCAGCGTCAGGCCGCGCTCGGCACGGTCTTTGGCGTCGATACGCAACTGATCCTCGACCAGACCTATTTTGTCATCGAGAGGGACGGCCAGATCGTGGCCTGTGGCGGCTGGAGCTATCGCCGGACGCTCTATGGCGCCGATGCGCTGGCCGGCCGCGAGGACAATACGCTAGATCCCAAGGTCGACCCGGCCCGGATCCGGGCTTTTTTCGTCAAGCCGGGCTGGACGCGGCGCGGCCTGGGCAGCCAGATCCTCACGGCGTGCGAAGCCGCCGCGGAAGCGGCAGGTTTCCGGCGCTTTGACCTGGGCGCCACCCTGACCGGCATCCCGCTCTATCAGGCCTATGGCTACGAACCGATCGAGACGACGCAAGCGCAGATGGCCGGTGGCCTGAGCCTGCCGATCGTCCGCATGGGTAAGGCGCTGTCGTGAGCGATGGCGTGCTCTATGCCGACGATCATATGCTGGTGGCGGAAAAGCCGGCGGGCCTTTTAAGTGTGCCCGGACGCTTGCCGCAGCATAAGGACTGCCTGATCACGCGCCTGCAAAGCCTCTATCCTGATGCCCTGACCGTACACCGGCTCGATATGGCGACGTCCGGGCTGATGGTGTTTGCGCGTGGGCCAGAGGTCCACCGCACGCTTTCAAAGGCCTTCGCTGACCGTCAGGTGGACAAGCGTTACATCGCGGTGGTGGCGGGTGACCTCAGCGCGGATGGCGAGGTCGACCTGCCGCTGATCAAGGACTGGCCCAATCGCCCGCGCCAGATGGTCGATCACGCCACCGGCAAGCCCTCGCTGACACGCTACCGCATCCTCGGCCGCGGGGAGGGCACAACGCGGATCGAACTGGAGCCCGTCACCGGGCGGACGCACCAGTTGCGGGTGCATATGATGGCGATCGGTCACCCGATTCTGGGCGATGATTTCTATGCACCGCCGGAGATCGAAGCCCTGAGCCCGCGCCTGTTGCTCCACGCCGAACGCCTGAGCCTGCCGCACCCCGTCACCGCCGCGTGCGTCGCATTCCACGCAGCAGCGCCTTTTTGATCACCACGGCAGGGACTGGCCGCGATAATCATAGAATCCACCGGTCTGTTCGGCGCTCAGACCGTCGATGACCGCTAACAGGTGTGTGGCGGCATCGAGGGGTGCTCGCACGTCCAGGCCGGTCTTGTGGAAAGGCGCCGACAGGTGGGTCTGAACCGTGCCGGGATGAAGCGCCACGCAGACGGCTTGTGGCGCGCGCCGGCGCAATTCGATCGCGGCGGTTTTGACAAACTGATTAAGCGCGGCTTTCGAGGCGCGGTAGCTGTACCAGCCGCCCAGTTCATTATCGCCGATACTGCCGACCTTCGCCGACAGGGTGGCGAAGACGGCGCGCCCCTGACGCGGCAGGAGGGGCAGGATATGCTTCATCAGCAGGGCGGGGCCGATGGCATTGAGCGCGAACGATCTGGCCATATGCTCAGGATCGAGCGACCGCCAGCTTTTTTCCGGTTCGAAGTGTGCGTCATGCAAAAAGCCGGTGGCGTCGATCACCAGCCGGATATCGCCCTGCGAAGCCGCCCATTGCGCGGCGCTGGCGATGCTCGCTTCGTCGGTCAGATCGAGCGGTGGACCGGAATGCCGGGACAGGCCCAGACACAGATCATAATGGCCCCGAGCGCGAAGGGCTTCCAGCAGCGCACTGCCGATACCGCCACTGGCGCCAATGATAACCGCGTTGCCGTTCAAGGGTGTATTCATGCCCTTCTTACGGTTTCGCCGGGCTTTTGGATTATCTTTGGCTCCGGTTAAGCGCCGGGCTTCAGCACCAGATCCTTCGCCTTTGCCGAGAAGCGGCGCTGCGGGAAGCAGGTAAAGGTGCGCGAGGTGATCGTGCTGACCGACATCCATTCGCCCGTCATCTCATCGGGCGTCAGGGTCAGGCGGACAAAGCCGTTATAGGCGTCATCGGCGGCCACGACCTCGGTGTTCTGATCGGCCAGCGTCTCGGCCAGTTGCAGGTCTGGCAGCCACGAATCTAACCAACGCGTCGGGCTGCTGATCGCCGTGACGCCGAGCTCAACGGCCATGGTCTGGCCGGTCACGTCATGAAGCTGGTTGGCCCAGGCGCAGTGGCTGTCGCCGGAGACGACCACGGTGCGGGCCTTGGCCGCCTTGATCATGGCGTAGACGCGCTCGCGTTCGGCCGGATAGCCGTCCCAGCCATCGAGATTGAGCGGCAGGGGATCGGCGCTGTCGAACAGGGCCACGAAGGTGTCGAGCTTCTGGCGCGCGCCTTCGGGGGCCAGGTTGCGCATGGCGGCTATCGCATCAGGGCCGAGCCGTTTGACGATATCCGGGCCATTGACCTTGGCCATGACGATCTGGTTGCCCAGCACCTGCCAGGTCACGCCATCATGCACCGAGGTGGTCAGGGTGTTTTGCAGCCAATCGCGCTGCTCTGCGCCCAGCAGTTCGCGCTCGGGCGCGTTGAGTTTTGTGCGGAAAGCGGTCTTGTCGGGCTTGCCGTCGATATAGGTCAGGTCTTCGGCGTAATCGAGCTGCTTGGTGCGCGCCAGCAGGCGGCTTTCCAGCATGACCAGTTCGGCCAGCTTGCCGAAGCGGACGCTGCGATAGATGGCTTCGCGCAGGCGGCCGGGCTCCGGATCGCGGATCGGCATCCATTCCGAATAGGCCTTGAGCGCCGCCGCCTTGCGCACGCCCCAGTCACCTTCGCCGGCATTGTGGTTTTCGGCGCCGTCGCGCCATGGATTGTTGCAGATCTCGTGGTCGTCGAAGACGCAGATCCACGGCGCGCGGGCATGGGCGGCCTGCAAATCCTCGTCGCGCTTGTACTGGGCGTGGCGCATCCGGTAGTCGGCCAGGGTGACGATCTCGTGCGCCGGCTCCGGCATGCGCATCAGCATGCGGCCATTGCCCATGCCGTAATCGGTCAGGCCGGCGCCATATTCATAGATATAGTCGCCAAGATGGACCACGGCGTCGACGCGCGGCAGGTTGGCGATGGCGCGATAGGCGTTGAAATAGCCGTTGGGATGCAGGGCGCAGGAGGCCACGGCCAGCACCACCTTGTCGGTTTCCAGCGGCAGGGTGCGGGTGCGGCCGACCGGCGAGGGGATCGGGCCAGCGAGGAAGCGGTAGACATAGTCGGTGTCGGGCGTCAGGCCGCGCACATCGGCCTTAACCGTATAGTCGCGGCCGGCGTCGGTGTAGACCTTGCCCTCGGCCACTACGGTGTTGAAGCTGTCGTCTTTGGTGATCTGCCAGGTGATATCGGCGCCGCGTTCCAGACCGCTGATGCGAGTCCACAGAATGAAGCCGTCGATGAGGGGATCACCGGATGCCACGCCATGCTCGAACCGGACCTGTGAGGGTGTTTCCGGCAAGGCGGAGGCGCCAAGGGCAGGCACGGCGGCGACCGTGCCCACGGCGAACAAAACTTTCCGGCGGCTGACCATCCCCATAAGGCTCCCGCTGTTTCCGATGAAACCAGCGCTTAGGGGGATTTGATGACAGCCGTTTGGCAGTTAAATGACGGTTTTTGCGCTAAAACCTTAACGTGCCGCGACAGTCGCTTTCATCAGGAAAAGCGTGCGCCGGTTTTTAACAGGCGCTAAAAGACTTAAAAACCGAAAGATTCGCTTATGACACGTCCCAAGATCCTGATCACCCGTCCCTGGCCCGCCGGCGCACAGGCCTATATGCAGGCGCACTACGACGCGACCGTCAACGACACCGGCAAGCCCCTGACGCACGCCGAACTGATGCAGGCGATGACGGCGTATGACTGTCTGTGCTCATCGCTGGGGGATCCGATGGATGCGGCCGTCTTCGGTGTGCCGGGGGCGCGCGTGAAGATGATCGGCCACTATGGTGCCGGTTATGAGAATATCGATGTCGCCGCCGCCAAGGCCGCCGGCATCACAGTGTCCAACACGCCCGACGTCCTGACCGAGGCCACGGCCGATATCGCCCTGATGCTGATGCTGATGACCTCGCGCCGCGCCTCTGAGGGCGAACGCCAGTTGCGCGCCGGTGAGTGGAAGGGCTGGGGCACGACGGCGCTGATGGGGCAGTCGCTGGAAGGCAAGACGCTGGGTCTGGTCGGCTTTGGCCGCATCGCCCAGGCGACCGCGCGCAAAGCTGCCCGCGCGCTCGGCATGAAGATCGCCTATTACAGCCGTCGTCAGGCCGCCACCGATATCGAGGCCGCGCTGGAGGCCCGCTATGTGCCGTCGCTCGACCAATTGGCGGCCGAGGCCGATGTCCTGTCGCTGCATACGCCGGGCGGGGCTGAGACAAAGCACATGATCGACGCGCGTCTGCTTAAGCTGATGAAGCCCACCGCGATCCTGATCAATACGGCGCGCGGCTCGGTGGTGCATGAGGCCGATCTGGCCGAAGCGCTGAAAGCCCGCACGATCTGGGCGGCGGGTCTCGATGTCTATGAGGCCGAGCCGGTGGTGCATCCGGCCTTGCTCGACCTGTCAAACGCGGTGCTGTTGCCCCACCTCGGCAGCGCCACGGTCGAGACGCGCGAGGCCATGGGGATGCGGGCGGCTGTCAATGTTGATCTTTTCTTTGCCGGTCAGCCCGTGCGTGATCGGGTTGCTTGATCTCGTTGCCGCGCAGGTGGTGGACTGGCTGGAAACGGCCAGAAAACCCCTTGTGCTCGGCGTGTGCGGGGCGCAAGGCTCCGGAAAATCAACATTGAGCGAGGGGCTTGAGGCCCGCCTGAAAGCCAGGGGCCTGACCGTGGCGCTGCTGTCGCTCGACGATCTCTATCTGGCGCGCGAAGCCCGTCCGGTCGATATCTCTGCGCTGTTCGCCACGCGCGGCGTGCCGGGTACGCATGATGTCGCCTTAGGCGAGCGTACCTTCAAAGGCTTGCTGTCCGGCCAGCCAACGCGCCTGCCGCGCTTCGACAAGGCGACCGACTCACCCGTGCCGGAAGAAGAATGGCCGGAGATAACAGCACCGGACATCATCATTTTCGAGGGCTGGTGCGTTGGGGCGCGTCCGCAGGCCGACGAGGATCTGGCGACGCCGGTCAATGATCTGGAGCGCAACGATAATGGCGTCTGGCGCAGTGTGGTCAATGAAGCGCTGAAAGGCGCTTACGCCACCCTGTTTGGCCATATCGACAAGCTGGTGCTGCTGGCGGCGCCCGGTTTCGCAATCGTCCGCGACTGGCGAATCGAACAGGAAAACAGCCTGCGCCGCCGGTTGCAGGCCGAAGGGCGCACCGGCACGCACCTTATGAGTGATGAGGCGGTTGGGCGCTTCATCCAGTCTTACGAGCGCCTGACCTGTCATATTCTGCGCACCATGCCCGCCTATGCCGACCTGACCTTGCAACTTGATGCCGCGCGGCATATGACGTCAGCCACAACGCCTGTTCCGGCCCCTGTTTCTGCGTCCGCATCGAGATTTCAATGATCATTTCCGCCGCCACCGATTACCGTGAAGCCGCCCGGCGCAAACTGCCGCGCTTTCTGTTCGACTATCTGGACGGCGGCTCCTACGCCGAGATGACCCTGCGCAACAATGTCAGCGACCTGTCGTCGTTGGCCCTGCGTCAGCGCGTGTTGCGCGATGTCGCCGACCTGTCGCTGGAGACCGAGTTGTTCGGTGAAAAGATGGCGATGCCGGTGGCGCTGGCGCCGGTGGGACTGGGCGGCATGTACGCGCGGCGCGGTGAAGTACAGGTGGCGAAAGCCGCCAAGAAGGCGAACATTCCCTATATCATTTCAACGGTTTCTCTATGCCCTCTTGAGGAAATCGTTGAGAAGTCTGGCTGCGATATCTGGTTCCAGCTCTATGTGCTGAAGGACCGCGGGTTCATGAAACACGCGCTTGAACGCGCGCAGGCCCTGGGCGTCACCAAGCTGGTCTTTACGGTCGATATGCCGGTGCCGGGCGCGCGCTACCGCGATAAGCACTCGGGCATGAGCGGTGATTTCGGCCCTATCCGCCGCATGGTGCAGGCGATGTTCAAGCCGGAATGGGCCTATGATGTGGGCCTGCGCGGCACGCCGCACGATCTTGGCAATGTGTCGACATATCTCGGCAAGGCCACGGGGCTTGAGGACTATATCGGCTGGCTGGGCGCCAATTTCGATCCGAGCATTTCGTGGAAGGATCTGGAGTGGATTCGTGACGTCTGGAAAGGCCCGATGATCATCAAGGGCATTCTCGATCCGGAAGACGCGAAGGACGCGGTGACATTCGGCGCCGACGGCCTTGTGGTGTCGAACCACGGCGGCCGTCAGCTCGATGGCGCGCTCTCGACCTGCAAGGCCCTGCCGGCGATCGCCGACGCGGTGGGCGATGATTTAACCCTTCTGGCCGATTCCGGTATCCGTACGGGGCTCGACGTGGTGCGGATGCTGGCGCTCGGCGCCAAGGGTGTGCTGTTGGGCCGCGCCTATATCTATGCGCTGGCCGCCGGTGGCGAGGCGGGGGTCACCAACCTGCTGAGCCTGATCGAGAAGGAAATGCGCACGGCCATGGCGCTCACGGGCGTTAAGACCATCGCGGAAATCGATCGCAACCTGCTGGCGTGAGGCGAGGTTGCCAGCGAGCTTATGTGATCCTGATGTTTTTCCCGTTGCCTCCGCATGGCAACGCAACGGGTGACGCCGCTAGATAGACCTCACTGGGCGATCACGCTCCGTTATCTGAGGTGCTATAATGTTCAAGTTTCCCAAATTGACCGCAAGCGGCTTTACGCTCGCCCTGGCCTTGACCACGACCGCCATGGTCCCCGCGCTAACTCCGCAGGTCGCGGAAGCCGCCAGCAAGGCCGATATCAATTCTGACTCACAAGCCGCGCTCAATTCGCTTTATGCCGGCAACCCGACCGCCAAGCTGATTGGTTCGCGCGCCAAGGCCATCCTGATCTTCCCCAGCATCGTCAAGGCCGGTTTGGTCTTCGGTGGCGCCTATGGTGAAGGCGAACTGCTGGCCGATGGCGGCGTGGCCGACTATTACAATTCCTTCTCCGGTTCTTGGGGGCTTCAGGCCGGCGCGCAGTCCTACGGTTACGCCGTTTTCCTGATGTCTGACAACGCGGTGAAATACCTTAAGGAAAGCTCAGGTCTTGAAATCGGCGTGGGCCCGACCGTGGTTGTGGTCGATGAGGGCGTGGCCCGCAATCTGTCGACCTCGACCCTGAAAGACGATGCCTATGCCTTCGTCTTCGATCAAAAGGGCCTGATGGCCGGTGTCTCGATCGAAGGCACCAAGATATCCAAGATCAAGCAATAGCTCCCCCCTAAGCTGCTGATCTTGTTCATGAGCCCTTCGGTTTCCCCTGGCCGAAGGGCTCTTTTCGTGTGCTCAAGCGCCGCACAGGCTCGCGCCCCCTGCGAAGCCCTATCGCTTCGCTGCTTGAGGGCATGCGCGCGGTGGGCCTTGCCCTTGCTAGTCGCCCGTGAACAATTCAGTTTTTGAACTCAAGCGGCAAGTTGGCTGTAGTCCGCATAGTTTTTTGTCTTCGTGACCGCCATGGACAGGGCCATGACGAAGGCACAAAAACTCTTCAGCCAGTTCAAGAGGAGACGGATGTTATGGCCGGCGGCCACCAGGAGGACATTGACCGCATCGCCATGTGCTCCGGCAAGCCAGTTCCGCTCGAGTTTTCCATCGGCTTTCATGTGCCCGATGACAGGCTCGATGGCACTTCTGCGTTTCAGTTCGCGTTTGATAG
>NZ_AQWM01000005.1 GCF_000376105.1 Asticcacaulis benevestitus DSM 16100 = ATCC BAA-896 | reverse complement strand
CTCATGAAAGCCGCCTCCTCCGCGGCCTCCAGCTTGAATCACTATTCGAGTCTTTTGGAAACCCCAAGAGTCAAACAGGTCGCAAAATGCTCTAGGTGTTATCGCCGGCACCATTGGCTGGCCCTATCTGTCTGGCATGGTGTTTATCCGGGGCGCACACGATGGCCGGGTTGCTGTCGAGCGTACTCAATGGCAGGGCGTGACAGACCACCTTGTGCTGTCGGTCACCCATAGCTTCATGCCAAGCGCTCCCGTCGTTCACCGTCAGGTGCTGCACTTTATTGAAACCGGCGCATTCGACAGATGACTATTGTCTAGAGGTAAAAAGGCGCGGAGAGGCCGCGAGGGGTCACGAGCCTCTCCGCTATTTCGAGGCTCCACCGGGGGAAGCGAGCCTCGAAAGCTTGTCGTGCAACAATCAGTGCACGTTTGATGTATCGACCGGTCCTTTGGGGCGCGGAATGATCCAGACGATCAGGGCGCACGCGGCGAACAGGCAGGCGGCGCCCATGAACACCCCATTGGTCGAGATCATCAGGGCCTGACCACTGACCATCCGATCGATGGTGGCTACGGCGGCCGTGTGTGACATCCCGCCCTGCATAAGCTGGTCGATCGTGCGCTGAATCCCCTTCATGCTGTCGACAATGCCCTCATGATTCTTGGTGGCATTGTTTTCCCAGATGGTGGCGACGAAGGACGTGGCGACGGCACCGGCCATGGTGCGGATGAAGTTCTGCAGACCGGCTGCGTTGGCGGTCTCTTCCGGGTTCACGGACCCCATCGAAATCTGGATCAGCGGCATGAAGAAGAAGGGCATGCCGACACCGGTCAGGAAGATCAGGAAAGCGATCTGACCGAAGCTCATATCCATGGTGGCCATGCCGCGCATGAAGGTGATGATGGCCAGCCAGCCTACTCCTAAGAAGATCAGGCGGCGCGGATCGACCTTGACGGCCAACTGTGCGGCAATGGGGGCGGCGAAGATGGCGAGCACCCCCACCATGCCGGTGGCGTTACCGGCCCAGGTCGCTGTCCAGCCGAGATTATTCTGCAGCCATAGCGGCCCGATGACATTGATGGCGAAGAAGGAACCGATCATAAGCGCCATACAGACCATGGCGATGGAGAAGCCCCTGTGCCGGAAAACGCGCAGGTCAACGATCGGGTTGGCATCGGTCAGTTCCCAGATCAGGAAGGCGATGAAGCCAAGCAGGGCTGTCAGGGCCAGACCGATGATGAAGGGCGACTCAAACCAGTCTCTTTCCTTGCCGAGGTCGAGCATCAGTTGCAGGGCGCCAACCCACAGGACCAGCAGGCCGAGGCCCACTGTATCGACGCGCGCCTTGACCGTCTTGGTTTCCTGGCTGAACAGCACGCGCCAGACAAGGAAGCCGGCGCCAATGGCGACGGGCACGTTAACAAGGAAGATCGAGCCCCAGCCGAAATTATCGCACAGGGTGCCGCCGAGCATCGGACCAGCAACAGGGGCGACGAGAGTGGTGATGGCCCAGATGCCCATGGCGGCCGGTTGCAGCTTCTTCGGGAAGATGGTCAGCAGAAGGGTCTGCGACAGCGGCATGAGCGGACCGCCGCAGAAGCCCTGCACGATGCGGGCGGCGACAAGGGTTTCAAGCGTCGGCGAAATGCCGCACAGCAAGGAGGCGATACCGAAGCCGATCAGGGAGACCGAAAAAACGCGTACGGTGCCGAACCGCATGGCCAGCCAGCCGGTCAGCGGCACGGCGATGGCTTCGGCGACGGCGTAGGACGTGATGACCCAGGTGCCTTGCGAGGTCGAGACGCCGAGCGCGCCGGCGATATTGGGCACCGAAACGTTGGCGATGGAAACATCGAGAATGGCGACGAAATTGGCCATGGCCAGCAGGATGCCGCACAGCCACAGCGTGATGCCGGTCAGCGGTACGGGCTCTTTATAGGTTGTGTCGGCGGTGGCGGCGCTGGACATAGGGCGCAACTTTCCAAAAATAGGGTTTTGGTTCGCGTAACTTTAAGCAAGAAACCCCACCACCATGCCCTCGCGGGCGTGGTCCCCCTCCCCGCCAGAGGTGGGGAGGTACAGGGCGTCATGTTTTACACCTCCCCGGTAAGCCGGGGTGCGGTGGGGCTCTTAAGGCTTAGTCTCTAACGCTGATCTTGGCCTTCATGCTCATGCCGACGCGAAGCGGGTGCTGCTTCAGTTCTGTCGGGTCGAGCGAGATGCGAACGGGCAGGCGCTGAACCACCTTGATCCAGTTGCCGGTGGCGTTCTGGGCCGGGATGATGGCCATGGACGAACCGGTGCCGCCCGAAAGGCCGGCCACCTTGCCGTGGAACTTGACGCTGCCGCCGTAGGTGTCGGCCGTCAGCAGAACCGGCTGGCCGATACGGACCTTCTCAAGTTGCACTTCCTTGAAGTTGGCGTTCACATAGGCGTCGGTGATCGGCACGATGCTCATGAGCGTCTGGCTGACCTGAACGCGCTGGCCGACCTCGACCGTGTTGCGCGAAATGACGCCGGAGATCGGGGCGCGGATGACGGTGCGGTCGAGATCAAGCTGGGCCTGTTCGACCCTGACGCGGGCGCTGACGACCTGCGGATTTTCGCCGACGCCGACGCCGGAGATCAGGGCGGTGTTGGAGGCGCGTTGACCGACCGCAGCGGCGGCCTGAGCGCGTGCCGTGGCGAGCGCGGCCTGGGCCTGATCGAGCGTGGTCTTGGCGTTTTGCAGATCTTCACCGGACACGGCGCCGATGCCGACCAGGGTCTTACGGTCATTATAGGCCTTGAGCGCGTTATCGTAAGCGGCCTGGGCGCTGTTGACCTGTGAGGCGCTGGCGTCGGCCTGGGCCTTCAGGGTGGCGTCGTTTTCGTAATAGGTGCCGACCTGACGCCTGGCCTGATCAAGCTGGGCCTGAGCTGCGGCAAGTGCCAGTTTGGCGTCGGTGTCATCGAGCACAACGAGTATGTCGCCGGCCTTGACGACCTGGGTTTCATGGATGTTCGAGGTCTTGACCGTGGCGGCGGTCTGGGCGGTGACAGCGGCCGAGGTGGCTTCGACATAGGCGTTGTCGGTTTCGACCGTCTTGCCGCCTTCGATCAGGCTGTAAGCGCCGAAGGCCAGACCGGCCACAACGATGACACCGCCGAAGATGGCGAACATGGGGCCGCGTTTGCTCGAGGTGACGGGTGCGGATGCGGCGCTGGCGCCGGGAACAGGGGCCGTATCGGAATTGTTTTGATCGGACATGATGCTAACTTCGTGTGCTTAGTGCGATTGGAAGCCACCGCCGAGAGCGGCGATGAGGCTGATGCGATTGTTATAGGCCTGGGCGGTCAGGTCCGAGAGGTCAAGCTCGGCCGAGGTCAGCTTGACCTGGGCGTCGATGAGGTCGAGCTTACTGGACAGGTTGCGCTGGACGCGCAGATTGACCAGATTGTAGGCCTCCTTGGCGCTGTCGACACGGGTCTGCGCCTCGGTGATCTGCTCGGCGGTCGATTGGGTGGTGATCGCCGCGTCGGAAACCTGACGCAGGGCGGTGACGAGTGTCTTGTTGTAGTTGGCAACCGCCAGATTGTAATCGGCTTCGGCCCCGCGATACTGGGCACGCAGACGGCCCTGGGCAAACAGCGGCAGGCTGATGGCCGGGCCGATATCGCCGAGGATCGAGTCATGACGGGTCAGGCCGTTCCAGTCGAGCGCCTGGATGCCCCAGCTCGCATTGAACTTCACATCGGGGTAGAAGTCGGCCTTAGTATATTTGATATTCTGGCTCTGAGCCTCGACCAGAAGGCGGGCAGCCTCGACATCCGGGCGACGGCCGAGCAGATTAAGACTGGCGTCGGCAGGCAAGGTAGCGAAGGTGACGGGCGCAAGATGCGGGCGCTGGATCGTCAGGCCGCGATCCGGACCGGTGCCAACGAGGGCGGCGATCAGGTTGTTTTGCAGCTTGATGGCGGCTTCGGCGCCGGAGAGGCGGGCAGCGAGACGGGTCTGCTCGTCGGCATTATTCAGCACCGAGTCCTTCGGTTCCAGATTGTGCGTGGCGCGGGCCTGCATCAGTTGCAGGCGGGAGTCGCTGTTGGCCTTGACGGCGGCGAGGTCATCGCGCTGTTGGTACAAACGGTCCAGTTCGACATAAGCGCGGGCCACGGCGACGGCGATATCCTGCCGCGCGGCGATGCTTTCGACCTCGGCGGCCTTGCCTTGCGCAAAGGCGCCCTTGCGAGCGGCTTTCGCCTTGCCCCACAGGCCGAGATCATAGTTGGCGCCGATGGTGGCGCGGGTCAGGGGATGATAGCCCTTAGGCAGGAAATCACGGAAGGCCGCCGGATAACCCATGTTCAGGCTCTGCTGCGTTTCGGAGACCGAGCCGTTGAACGACAGGCTGGGCTTCAGCGCCTCGCTGATCTGTTCGCTGGAGGCCACCGCCTTCATCAGGCGCGCATCGGCGGTCTGGATGTCGGGGGCATTGGTGAAGGCTTCTTCGATCAGGGCGTTGAGCTGCGGATCGTTGAAACCTTGCCACCAGGCCTGCACTGGCCATTCGCCAGCTTGCGAGGTCAGGCTTTGCGAGGCGGCCACATTGGCAGCTTCCAGCGGCTGGATGGTGCGGGACTCAGGCACCGAGGCGCAATTGGCGAGGAGAAGCGCCGAGGCCGCGAGGGCGCTAAGGCTGGCCGCTTTTCTCAGCGAAAGCGGCGATATTTTATAGGCAGGGGCGTGCATAGGGGGAGGTCCTGAAACACAAAAAGGTGAACCGTACTGTACAGTTTGTTTTCTCTGCGCTATAGTCCGACTCAAGTCAAGTACGAACTGTACGGTATGGTACAATTTTTTATGGAAATGCCAATCAAGAACTTCCGTGATGAGCGCCGTGAGCGCATTATTTCGGTCGCACGCAGTGTTTTTTACGAGGTTGGCTATGCCGGCGCCAGCATGTCGATGATTTCAGCCCGTCTCGGCGGCTCGAAGGCGACACTCTATGCCTATTTCAACAGCAAGGAAGACCTGTTCGAGGCGATTATCCGCGAACAGTGCGGGCAGATGGCCGATCTCATTCTGGCGCATACCGGATCGGACGACCTGCGCGCGTCCTTAAGTCTTATGGGACGTGAACTGCTGACGGCCGTCATGTCCGATGAAGCGATCCGCACCTTCCAACTCGTCATCGAGGAAAGCTACCGCAATCCGCAATTGGCCGAGATGTTTCATAATGTCATCCAGAGCCAGGGCCGTTCCAATCTGACGGGGCTGTTGCAGGCGGCGCATGACAAGGGACAGATCGACGCGCCCAATGTTCTGGAAGCGACCATGGTGCTGAAGACGCTGATCTTTGGTGATTGCCATTTCAAGCGCCTGATGAACCTGAAAAGCCACCCGACCGAGGCGCAACTGCATCGCCAGATCGACCTCGCCATCGATGTCTTTATGACCTATTACGGCCGGGAGGCTGACAAGGCGTCTTAACTTTGTTGCCCCCCAGTCTTAACCTTGTTTACCCCCAGTCTTAACCTTGTTTACCAATGTGTAAACTTTTGTGGTTAACGTCCGGTTCACACCTGAGGTTAGCCATGTCCCGATCACCCGCAAACTCTGCGTACATGCCCCATGCGAATGCGCGGACTGATCCCGCCTATACTGACATCGGGGCAGCGGTCTGCGCTTTGACCTCGGCTCTGTTCGGTCTGCCGCTGGCCTTTTTGAAGGTCTCTGAGGGCGATGGGCTGGTCACTCTGGCGGTGCACGGCTTTCCCGATGTCGATGCCCTCGACCACTTCGCCTTTACCGAACGCAAGCTTATCCCCGGCGTCAGCCTGCTGGTGGAGGACGCTACGCACGACTCGCGTTTCTTCCTTGAAAGCGCCGTTCTGCGATCGCCGAACCTGCGCTTCTATGTCGATATGCCGCTGGTCTATGAGGGCCGGGTCATGGGTGTGCTTGGCCTGTGCGCTCCGCAGGCCGGTCTCGATTTCGACGACCGCAAACTGGTGCTGCTGGAACAGTTCGCCCACGTTGTCGCCACCCTGATCGCGCTCGCCAAGGGGGCAGAGGCGCGCGATGGCATGCTGGATGAGCTGCAGTCTCAGCAGGCCCGCATGGACACGGCGGCCGACATGACCGGGCTGGGCTATTGGAAGATCGATCTGGAAAGCCGCGCGGTCACCTGGTCGAAGGGGCTCTACACCCTGTTCGGTCTTTCTCCGGAAAGCTATGCACCGGATGTCGCCAGCCAGCTTGATATCTATCGTCCGGAAGACAGCGGCCTGCTGATCGACAGCTTCCAGCGCGCCGTCAACAGCGATGAGGATTTTGATGTCGAGGTGCGCATTGTGCGCGCCACCGACAAGGCGCTGCGGCTGATGCGCATCAAGGGCGGCGTCGATTATAATGCTGATGGCCAGGCGGCCCGCCTGTGCGCCGTGGTGCGCGACATCACACCGGAGTTGCCCACTCAGGAAGCTTTTCTGAACGAGGTCACCGAGGATCTGCGGGCGCCGCTAAAAGACATTGTGAGCTTTGCGCGCAAGCTTGATAGCCAGGGCGGCACGCATCCCGATATTGCCACCTATGCGCGCGACCTGCTCGTTTCGGCGCATGCGCTCGAAGGTTTGCTGGATGCGCAGTCCGTGGATGACGAGGCAGTCGATGTTGCCGAGATCATCAAGGAATCGGTCGATGATTTCGCGGCGACGGCGCAAGCCCTGCAGACGCGGCTCAGCGCGCATTTCGTCGATTTTGACCGCACGCGGGCGCGCTTCGATGTCATGCGCGTCCAGCAGGTGTTGCACCATCTGCTCGACAATGCCTGTCGTCATACCGAAGGCGGGGTGATCAGCGTCACCGCCAGTCAGGTGCAGGCGGAAAACCCGGTCACCCTCATGGTCGATACCCACTTGCATGTCAGTGTGCGCGATACCGGTACGGGTATGGACGAAGCGCACGTGAAAGGGCTTTTCAAGGCCGGACACAAGGGCATGGGGCTGTCGATTGCTCAGGCTATTATCGACCTGCTGGGCGGTTATATCGGCGTGGTGTCGCACCTGGGCGAAGGCACGAATGTCTGGTTCGAGATACCGATGGACTGGGTAGAAGCGCCGGTTACAGCTCCTGATGTTAAGGCCGCGCCGCGCATGAGCACCCTGACCCGTCAGCGCGTCGAGGATATTGCGCCGGCTGCGCGCCCGCCGGCCTATGCGCCGACCGTGGCGCCCAAACACCCGCCGGTCGATGAGCACTATATCAACCGCGAATATCTCCGCGCCCTGCTCGCCGACATGAAGCTGGAAATTTAAGTCATTCCAGGATGCGTTTCATCCTGGCATGGGCGGCATCGCTGTTTGAGCTAACGAGATAACCTGTTGATAAGGCCAATTTTAAGACTTTGGCGCTAGGTTGCCAAAACAGACCTGTCAGAAGTACGGTCGAAGATGCAGGGCCAGGTATGAGTGAAGACCTCAAAACGCAACGCGATCGCTATATTGCTTTTTCACTGGCCGCGGCCGATCTTCTGATCGAAGTTGATTCTGATTTCTGTATCGTCAAGACTATCGGCGCCACGCAGGCCTTGTTGAGCGGTCTGGCGCAGGACGTGGTGGCGCGTGATGTCTGTGAAATCTTCACCCTGGCCGATCGTGCCTTTGCCCGACGTCTGCTGACCAAGGCGCGGATGGTGGGGCGCATCGAACCGTGCAGCCTCAGCCTGAATCAGGATCAGGGACCGGCGCTGCTGGTCAATATGGGCGCCTGCTATCTCGGCAGCGGCAAGGGTCATACCTTTATCAGCCTGACCGTGCTGTCTGACGGCGTCATGGTCAATGCCACGGACCGCAGCGCGATCAGCGGTCTTCTCAATCTCGAGGGCTATTCCGCCTTCGCCAAGAAGAAAATCGGCATCAAGGGCGAAACCGCACCGCGCGAACTGAAGCTGGTACGCGTCACCGGTCTGTCGCACGCCATGCGTCAGTTGCCCGCCGCCCAGGCCGACATGCTGTTGGGCGAGATCAGTTCGGTTCTGCGGTCGCAGTCGATGAACGGCACGGCCGCGGCGCAGTTGTCGGACGAGGCCTTTAGTTACATACCGTCCGGCAAGGGTGAGGCGGCCAGTCCGGAGGCCCTGTCGAAGGAAATTCAGGCCGCGGCTGTAGCCGTCGGTCTGGCCGAAAACAGTCTGGCGCCGACCGTGATGAATCTGGAGCTTTCCACCGGTAATCTCGATCAGGAGAGCATCGCCAAGGCGCTGCAATATGTGCTGACCGACTTCTGCAAGCCGGAACGCAGCCCGATCAGTTCGCTGGCGCAGGGTTTGAAAACAGCCATGGCCGAGACGGTCAAGCACTTCGATTCGATCCGCAACCTGATCGACAGCAACACCTATGCCCTGTTTTATCAGCCGGTGGTCAGTCTGGCCGATCGCACCACGCACCATTACGAAGCCCTGCTGCGCTTCACCGACGGCCGCGCGCCGTTCGATACCATTCGCCTGAGTGAGCAACTGGGTCTTGTGCAGGATTTCGACCTGGCCGTTGTGCGCAAGGCGATCGACAAGCTCGACGAGCGACAGGATATCACCATCGCCGTCAACCTTTCCGGTCTGTCGATACAGAACGAGGCCTTCCGCGAAAACCTGCGTCAGCTTGTGGCGCCGCATAAGGATATCAGCCGCCGTCTGATGTTTGAGCTGAGCGAGTCTAACAGCATTGACGATCTGCAGGCGGCCGGCACCTTCCTGCGCTGGCTGCGGCGCGGCGGTTTCAAGGTCTGCCTCGATGACTTCGGCGCCGGTGCCGCCACCTATAATTATCTGCGCAATTTCGACGTCGATTTCGTCAAGATCGACGGACCTTTCCTCAAGGATGCGCGCGACAATCCGCGCCAGCGCGCCTTGATACGCTCGGTCAGTAACCTGTGTCGCGAACTCAAGTCCGACGTTATCGCCGAGATGATAGAGGATGAGGATATGGCCAAGTTGTGCAGCGATATGGGCATCGGCTACGGCCAGGGCTTCCATCTGGGACGGCCCAAGGCGCATATCGATGTGCCGCGCGAACCGGTGGTGGCGGCCCGTCGCAAGGGCTTCACCGAAAGCTGGGGATAGGTTTAAGGTTAAAGTGTGTGGCGGAAAAAGCCCGCCCATGCATCTTAGCTGATATGAAACCACATCTCCTTTGTCTTATCCCCGCGCTGGCCATACTCACCGCCGGAACGTCCGTTTCGGCGCGCGACTACTGGTTCGGCGCTGACCTGTCCTATGTCAACGAAATGAAAGCGTGTGACGCGACCTACAGCTATCAGGGCAAACACCAGGACGCCTACGCCATCTTCGCGCAGTCAGGGCATAATCTCGTCCGCGTCCGGCTGTGGAACGACGCCAAATGGACGCACTATTCCGATCTGAAAGACGTCGAGATCACGCTTAAGGCCGCGAAAGCCAATGGCCAGAAAACCTTGCTCGATTTTCACTATTCCGACGACTGGGCCGACGGCGACAAGCAGCTTGCACCGGCCGCCTGGGCCGGCATGACCGAGGATCAGCAGGTAGCGGCGCTGTATCGCTATACGCTCGATACCCTGAACGCGCTGAAAGCCAGAGGCCTGATGCCCGATATGGTGCAGGTGGGGAATGAGACCAACCACGAGATCGTCAGTTCGCTCGAAGGCGCCAAGCTGCCGATCAACTGGGCGCGCAATGCCCGGCTGTTCAACGCCGGTATCAAGGCGGTGCGCGATGCTTCTGCTGACAGTTCTATAAAACCAAACATCATGATCCATATCGCCCAGCCGGAAAACGTCGAGGCGTGGTTTGCGGCGGCCACCGCAGCCGGCGTCACCGATTACGACATCATCGGCATCAGCTATTATCGCAAGTGGTCGAAGCTGGGTGTCGAGGGTCTGGCCGATACGATCCGCCGCAGCCGCGCCGCCTTCGGCAAGGACGTTGTGGTGGTCGAAACCGCCTATCCCTTCACCGACGATTTCGGCGATCAGGCCGGCAATCTGCTCGGTTCGGACTCGGCCCTGCCGGGTTATCCGGTGACGCCGCAGGGCCAGCTCAGCTACATGCACGACCTGATGCAACTGACGCTCGATAATGGCGGCAGCGGTGTCGTCTATTGGGAGCCGGCGTGGGTCTCAACCAAGTGCAGCACGCGCTGGTCGCAGGGCTCGAACTGGGAAAATGCCGCCTTCTTCGATTTCAAGGGGCAGGCGCTGCCGGCGCTCGAATGGCCGAAAGCCAGCTATGTCTGGCCGGTCGAGATGACCTTCAGCGTGGCCGATCACGGCCAGACCGCGCAATATCTCACCGCTGATTTCACCGGCGGCGTGGCGGTGACCATGCGCAAGTATGCTGATCGTTTCGTTTACAAAGCCTGGCTGCGGCCGGAAAGTCATGTCGTTGTCGGTACGGCGACCACGAAAGAGGCGCTCGATGCTGCCGAAGCCTTTGATGTGACGGTGCCAAAAACCGGTGGGCCGGTTGTGTTAGAGGCGCCACACAGCTAGTTTGAAACATATATTATAGTACAATTGGCTGGCGGAAGTGTTTCCCTGTGTTATAAATCGTCAAAAGCCGGTGCGTGCGGGAAAGTGCACGCCCGGAATAAGAACAAACATGGGGAGCGGCGACAGGATGCCAAACATCACAGATAAGGCGGTCAGGCTATGACCGTTAAAACCGGAGACGCCCGCAAGGCCCTTCTGGCTTTTGTCGGCACGCAGATCCTGCCGCATGAGTCCGATTTGCGCCATTGGCTGTTAAGGCTGGGTGTGAAAGCGCATGAGCTCGATGATATTGTCCAGGACGTCTATTGCCGGTTGCTGCGACTGGAGCGCGTTGACCATATCGAAGACCCGCGCGCCTATCTCTTCCGTTCGGCGCGCAATGTCCTGCTGGAGCAGGTGCGCAAGAGCAAGATCGTGTCGATCATGACCGTACAGAACCTCGATGAACTGGGGGTGGCCGATCTGGGGCCAAGCCCCGAAAGCGCCGCCTCGTCGCGCGCCGAGCTGACACGCGTGCTGGCCCTGATCGGTGACTTGCCGGAGCGCTGCCGGCAGGTGTTCGAACTGCGCAAGGTGCATGGCCTGTCGCAGGCCGAAACGGCGAAAGCGCTGCGCATCAGCGAGAACATCGTTGAGAAGGAAACCGCCAAGGGGCTTGTGCTGATCCTGCGCCACATGGCTGAGGCGGTGGTGCCCGATGTGCCGGTTCGCCGGCCTAAGCCGCCCGAGTTCGGAGTGCTTTATGCTGCCGATTAATGATGAGGCGGCACAATGGGTGGCGCGTCTGAATGGTGATTGTGACGACAGGGTGCGGGCCGAGTTCGAGGCCTGGCATGACGCCGATCCGCGCCATCAGGGGGCTTACCTGCGGGCTGAGGCGGCCTGGATGATGCTCGATCGCGCGCAGGTGATGACGCATGGCGATACGCTACATTCGCGCCGGGCGCTTGAAGAGAAGGTGAAGGCGCATCGTGCGGCGGTCAATCGGCGTTATGTGCTGGGCGGCGCCATGGCGGCCTCGGTGGCCGGCGCGGGCGGTGTCGGTTATGTGCTGAGCCATCGTCTGAGTTTCGCCACCGGGCTTGGCGAACTACGCAAGGTGCCGCTCAAGGACCGCTCGATCGCCGCCGTCAATACCGACAGCCAGATCGACGTCGATATGAGCGAGCGCCTGCGTCATGTCGCGCTGGTCAAGGGCGAGGCGTGGTTTCAGGTGGCGAAGAATCCGGACGTGCCGTTCGTGGTGTCGGCCGGCGATATCCGCGTGCGCGCCGTCGGCACGGCGTTCAGCGTTCGCCGCCGCAAGGAGGGTGTCGATGTGCTGGTGACCGAGGGCACGGTCGAGGCCTGGAATGTCAACGACAAGGACGGCCGCGTCAGCCTGACCGCCGGCCACGAGGCCTTTGTGACCGAAAAGCCGGAGGTCGTCGCCGTCAATTTCCGTCCCGATGAGGTCGAGCGCCGGCTGGCCTGGCGTGAGCGCGAAATCATTCTCAATTCCGAACCCCTGAGCGATGCCGTGGCGGAGTTCAACCGCTACAATGCCCGCCAGATCGTGCTGGCCGATCCGGCGCTCGGCGCCTCGCAACTGGTGGGTGGTTTTCAGGTTGATCAGCCGGAAACCTTTGCCCGCGCCGTCCATGCGGCGCTCAATGTGCCGGTCTCCATCCAGGACGACCGTATCATAATTGGCACAAACGCGACCGCCCTGTAAAATTTATACTATAATTGCGGCGGAAAAATACGGGCCGCACATCTTGTTATCAGAAGGCGCGCAAAGCGCCTCACCACCAAGATGCGATACATATAAGATTCAGGGAACATCACATGTCACATTGGAATAACGGACTTCGTGCCGCCCTTATGGGCTCGGTCGCGGCGGTCGTCATGATCGCTCAGCCCGCTGCGGCCCAAACGCAAGTCTATAATATCCCGGCGCAGGACGCCGCGACCGCTATCCCGGCCTTTGTCAAACAATCGGGTTTGCAGGTGCTGGCCACTGCGCAGGATCTGCAGGGCGTGCGCACCAATGCTGTTTCCGGCAGTCTGACGAGCGATGCAGCCCTCAAACAACTGGTGGCCAATACCGGCCTCACCATCAAGACCAATGACGGCACCTCCGCTGTGATCGTGCGCGCCAGTGCTGCCAATGCGAGCGCGTCCGACGCCATGGCCGGAGCGCCCGAAGCCGATCCGCAGGAAGTTGTCGTTGTGGGGATGCGCAAGTCGATGCGCGATGCGCTCGACGTCAAGCGCCGCAACACCGGCATCGTCGAAGCTGTGTCCTCGAAGGACATCGGCGCTTTACCGGATGTCACCATCGCCGAAACTCTCAACCGCCTGCCGGGTGTCATGGCGTCGCGTGATCGCGGCAATGACAGCCAGGCCTCGATCCGTGGTCTGGGCGCGCGCATGGTTCTGGGCACGGTCAATGGCCGCGAAGTGGCGTCGTCCGAACCCGACCGTAATGTGCGCTGGGAAGTCTATCCCTCCGAAGTCGTCTCCGGCGCTTCGGTCTACAAGTCGTCGGAAGCCAGGCTGATCTCCGGCGGCATTTCCGGCACGGTCGATCTGCAAACCATCCGCCCCCTCGATTACAAGGGCCCCGGTGTCGTGCTGCGCGCCGGCCCGGTGTATTATGACGGCGGTTCGGAATTTCCCAACTATGATGGTCAGGGCTATCGCGCCTCTGCCTCGTTCGTGCACCGCTTTTCCGACCGCTTCGCCGCCGTGCTCGGCCTGACCTCGCAGGTCCAGAAAAATGGCTACGAGTCGGTGCAGGGCTGGGGCTACAATGCCGGCGCCAACACTGGCGCGGTCATTGCTGGTGACGCCACCAAGTACAACACGCCGTGGGGCGCGCAGGCCGAGGCCAAGCGCCTGAAGGAATCGCGTATCGGCGCCTCGCTTGGCCTGCAGTTCAAGCCGGCTGATAATTTCCTGCTCAGCTATGACCTGCTCTACTCCGATATCAAGATCAACGAATTGCAGGATCAGGCCTGGTATGGCGATGGTGCCTGGGGCAACTGGGACGGCGGCAACCTGTCAAACTACGTCGATGGCGCGACGGCTTCCGGCCATGCGCCGGTCATCAACGACAACGGTGATGTGGTCTCGGCCTCGGTCGCCTGGGCCGGTGATAAATCCGTCGTGGCGCGCTACACCGAGGACAAGAGCCTCATCGTGCAGGGCCTGAACGCCAAGTGGTCGCTGGAGCACTGGACGCTCTCAGCCGATGCTTCCTATTCCAAGGCGCAGCGCTATAACCTGTGGGCCGCGAATGAGTTCGCCTACTGGCCGAGCCTGATGACCTATGATTTCCGCGGCAAGCCGGTCATCACCGTTTCTTCGTCGCCGGAAAGCAACACACAGACGGCGCAAACCGGCCAGACCACGCTCGGCGCCGTCACCGACGAACTGAAGAGCCTGCATCTGGACGCCGAACGCCATTTCGAAAGCGGCCTCTTCACCGGCCTGCTGTTTGGTGCGCGCGTTTCGGATCGCACCAAGGCGCTGGGCCAGCTTGACGGCAAGGTGACGCCGATCATCGGCGCCCTGCCGGATTATCTGCTGACATCCTATCAGTTCAAGAACTTCAACATCCCGACCGTCCTGACCGGTGATTTCGGCGCCCTGGCCACGCACCTCTACGGCACGACGTTTGATATTGATCCGAAGACGACCCCGATCACCGATACGGTCGAGGAAAAGGTCAAGGAAGCCTATATCGAGGGCACCTACGCCACCACCATCGCCGGCATCGCGGTGGACGGCAATATCGGCCTTCGCGTCATCGACGTCGAAACCGATTCCGCCGGATCTTCCACCATCGCCGGCAACTGGTATGAGGCCACGCCGGGCAATTGGGTGCAGGCCATGGTGACCACGCCGGTTACCGGCGGCACCAGCTATTCCAAGGTGTTGCCCTCGGCCACCGCGCGCTTCGATTTCGGCAACGGCCAGTTCCTGAAAGTCTCGGCCGCCAAGGTGATCTCGCGTCCGCCGCTCAATGACATGATCATCACGCGCAGCCTGTCTTCGACCGCGCCCTATACCGGTTCGGCGGGCAATCCGTATCTGAAGCCGTTTGAAGCCAATCAGATCGATATCTCTTACGAGAACTACTTCAATAAGGACGCCCTGTTCGCTATCAGCGCCTACCACAAGGAGGTCAGTAACTTCATCGGCTACGCCACGCGTCAGGAAACGATCAACGGCAATCCGTATACCCTGGTGTCGCCGGTGAATGCCGATAAGGGCGGCAGCATAGACGGCGTGGAACTGACCTTCCAGAGCTCGTTCGGCTTTATCGGTCTCGATCACTTCGGCATCTATTCCAACTATGCCTATGTCGATTCCGATTTGAAAGAAATGTCGAACGACCTGCCGATGAACGGCTTGGCGCGTGATACCGCGGCGGTCGATTTCTGGTATTCCGATCACGGCATCGATGCCCGCCTCGGCACCAAGTATCACTCGACCTACACCGCCATCTATGGCTGGAACGATGCGCAACTCATCCGCGTGCGCCCCGAAACCACCATGGATTTCAGCGTCAGCTACCAGATCAACCCGGTGATCCAGGTGCGTTTCCAGGCCAACAACCTGCTCGATACGCCGCTGCGTACCTATAACGACAATGTCGAGGACCGTCTGGGCCGCTATGACCTTTACGGCAAGCGCTACCTGCTCGACCTGACGTTCAAGTATTAAAGAAGATACCCACCACCGCGCCCGTCTTCGAGCGTGGTGGTGGGGTTTCTTACTTAACAAACTATCCAATGGCCGGGTCTTGACCTTATCGAGATCCGGTCATCATTGTTGTTAAAGCTCAAAAAAGGAAACGCCGATATGCTGGAGCTGAACCGCCGCCATCTTCTGGCCAGCGCTGCCGCCACCTTCGCTGCCGTACAGGCTGGCGCAGGACAGGCGCAAACGGTTGTGACGGGAGAGGTCAAGTCTCCACGTCAGCGCCTACGTTTCGACACCGGCTGGCGCTTCGCCTTTGGCCACCTCAACGATGCCGAGAAGGATTTCGGTTTTGGCAGCGATCAGCGCACCTATGCCAAGCAGGGACCCGACGCTACGCCTGTCACCAAGCCGGACTACGACGACTCACAATGGCGGCCGGTCACCCTGCCGCACGACTGGGCGGTGGAGCTCCCCTTCGTGCATAGGGAACCGAAAACACCGCTCAAGCCGGACGATCACGGTTCGGTCTGGGATCCGGCCGCCAATCACGGTTACAAGCCGCTGGGCCGCGACTATCCGGAAACCAGCGTCGGCTGGTATCGGAAGACATTTACGCTCGATGCTGCCGATAAGGGCAAGCGGATATCACTGGAATTCGACGGCGTTTTCCGTGACGCCATGGTCATCGTCAACGGCTATATCGTCCGCACCAATGAGAGCGGCTATACGCCCTTCCGTGTCGAACTGAATGACTTCCTCAACACCGATGACAAGCCCAATACGGTGCTGGTGCGTGTCGATGCCTCACTTGGGGAAGGCTGGTTTTATGAAGGCGCCGGCATCTATCGCCATGTCTGGCTGGTCAAGACCGATCCGGTGTATATCCCGCAATACGGCGTCTGTGTGCGGGCGAAGACGGACGGTACGGTCGAGGTGACGACGACGGTCAGAAATGATTCTGATAGCCAGAAGAATGTCATGTTGATTTATGGTGTTGATGACCACTCAGAAAGCGGCAATTACTTGCCGCAGCACCTCACCTATTCATCAGATGTAACGATTGAAGCTTGGGCGAAAACTGAAGTTACCAAGACTTTTAAAATCCGGACGCCTCACTTGTGGTCGCTTGAAGACCCATTTCTGCATGCTTTGGGTATTGAAATTGTCCAAGGGAATTTAAAATTAGACTACCTAGAAACCCCCTTCGGCTTCCGCGATATCAAGTTCGATGCCCAGACCGGCTTCTTCCTCAATGGTAAATCCGTCAAACTCAAGGGCACCTGCAATCACCAGGATCATGCTGGCGTCGGCGCCGCCATCCCCGACGCATTGCAACGCTGGCGGTTGCAGCAACTGAAGGACATGGGCTGCAACGCCTATCGCGCCTCGCACAACCCGCCGACGCCCGAACTGCTCGACCTGTGCGACGAGATGGGCATCCTGGTCATCGACGAAACGCGCCTGATGACCTCGTCGCCGGAAGGCCTGGCGCAACTGGAAACCCTGATCAGACGCGACCGCAACCACCCGTCTGTCATCCTGTGGTCGATTGGCAATGAGGAGCCTCAGCAGGGAACCGAGCGCGGCGCGCATATCGCCCGCACCATGAAGCGCCTGTGCAATGATCTTGACCCGACCCGTCTGATCACCGCCGCCATGGATAATGGCTATGGCGAGGGCATCACTGAGGTGATCGACGTTATCGGTTTCAATTACCGTGATCAGGTCATTGACGGCTTCCATGAAAAGTTCCCGAACATGCCGATCATCGGCACCGAAACGGCCTCAACCGTTTCGACACGCGGCGAATATATCAAGGATGACGCCGCCCATATCGTGCCGGCCTATGATACGACCGCGCCGTGGTGGGCCACGACCGCCGAAGGCTGGTGGCCGCATTTCGAGCGTCAGCCCTTCATCGCCGGCGGCTTTATCTGGACCGGCTTCGATTATCGCGGCGAGCCGACGCCCTATAGCTCATGGCCGAGCATCTCGTCGCAATTCGGCGCCCTCGACACCTGCGGCTTCCCAAAGGATAATTACTGGTACTACCGCGCCTGGTGGCGGCCTGAGCCTTTGCTGCACCTCTTCCCGCACTGGAACTGGGAGGGCAAGGAGGGGCAGGACATCTCCGTGTGGGCGCATTCGAATGCCGATGAGGTCGAACTGTTCGTCAACGGCAAATCGGCGGGTCGCAAAACTGTCGTAAAGGGTTTTCACGTCGAATGGACCGTGCCGTATCAGCCGGGCAAGATCGAGGCCTTCGCCTATAAGGCCGGCAAGGTCATTCTGAAGGATAAGCGCGAAACGGCCGGCGCGCCCGCGAAGATCGTGCTGAGGACCGACCGCACATCGCTCATAAATGACAGCATGGACTGCGCGGTGCTTAAGGCCGAGGTGTTTGACGCCAAGGGGCGTCCGGTGCCGAAGGCGGATAATCTGATCACCTTTACCGTATCGGGACCGGCTGCGGTGATCGGCGTCGGCAATGGCAATCCGAACAGCCACGAGGCTGACAAGGAGTCACAGCGCAAGGCTTTCAACGGCCTGTGCAGCGGCATCGTGCAGGTGACCGGCGTCGGTGGCATTACCGTCACGGCCAGCGCGGATGGCTTGACCTCCGGCAAGGTGATACTGAAGTCAGCCTAATAAAAAGCTCCCCGGTCTTCGCCGAGGAGCTTTTTCTAATTAGTGTGATACCTTGTTGCCCCACAGCTTCTTGAGCGCCGGCCCTCGGCCGCAGCCGCGATAATAGCCGTCATACTGTGCGCTGTGGGTCTGCCAGTAATGCTGGTGATAGTCTTCCGCCGGATAAAAAGGCAGGCCGGTATCGACGGACCTGACGATCAGGGTGCGGATCGGTTTGCCAAGCTGTTGCGTGACGGCCTGTTTGGAAGCCACAGCCGCCGCTTGCTGCGCCGGTGAGAAGGTGAAAATCGCGGTGCGGTATTGCTCGCCGCCATCGCAGATCACACGGCTTTGCGTCGTCGGATCGGTCGAATGCCAGAAGGTATCGAGCAACTGATCATAGCTCACCTTGTCGGGATCATAGGTGACCTCGACGGCCTCGACGTGGCCGGTGCCGCCGCGCACCACCTCCTCGTAGCTCGGATTTTTCACGGCACCGCCCATGAAGCCGGCGCGCGTATTGGTCACGCCCGCTACATGGTCAAAGGCTTTCTGCGTGCTCCAGAAACAGCCGCCGGCAAAAACCGCCACCTGCTTGTCGGCGGCCATGGCGTTGCAGGTGAAGCTGAGCGCCAGCAGGGTCGTCAGGAATAAGCGTCGTAACATGATCGGCTCCTTATCAGGCGGGAATGAACTTGAGCGCCACGCCATTGCTGCAATAGCGTTTGCCGGTGGGGCGGGGACCATCGTCGAACAGGTGGCCGTGGTGGCCGCCGCAGCGCGCACAGTGATATTCGGTACGCGGAATCCCGATGGCGAAATCGGTCTTTGTCTGCAGATGGCCGGGAATGGCGTTGAAGAAGCTTGGCCAGCCAGTGCCGGAATCGTACTTGGTGTCCGAAGTGAATAGGGTGAGGTCGCAACCGAGGCAGGCGAAAACCCCCTTGCGGTGCTCATTAAGCAGAGGACTTGTGCCGGGGCGCTCGGTGGCGGCATGACGTAGCACATTATAGGCGGCGGGCGGCAAGCGCTTCTTCCATTCGGCGTCGCTGAGTTTCAGCGGCGCTATGGTTTCGGCCTGGCTTTGCGAGCAGGCGGTGGTCAGCGCACCAGCGCCGGTGAGGGTGAGGAAATGACGGCGTAACATGGGGCAACTCCGTTGGGTCTGTTGCTGGTTATACGCCAGGAACCGCGATCGGGTTACATCGCGCTGTAAAAGAATCACGTGGCTTGTCTAAGGACACGCCCATAGCGCGAAGATGTGGCTTTTTTCACGCACTCTCAATCCATCACGATTGTAAACCTGCCGTAAAGGCCTGTGTCACATAACCGTCAAACAACCTACATGCGACCGTCACACACGGAGCCTATTGCGGCGAGCGTGGCCACAAAGCGGCCCCAGAAATTACACATTTAAAAAACGCACAAGGTTCATTCACATGAAAAAATCGTCTCTCGTCATTGGCGTGGCCAGCGCCGCGCTCGCGATGATCGCCGCTGTTTCCGGCGCCTCCGCTCAGAGCTGGACCGACAACATCACCGTCGGTGGCCGCATGTACCTCGACGTGTCGTCGAGCTCGCTGGAAGTCAACGGCGCCAAGTCGGGCGCGAAGAACGGTTTCGGTTTTGACGTCAAGCGCGTCTATTTCCAGGTCGACAAGAAGTTCAACGACATCTACTCGCTGCAACTGCAAACAGACGTGTCGCCGGTCAACCAGACGAGCGGTTCGATTGCCGGTCAGGGCCTTTACGTGAAGAAGGCCTACTTCAAGGCTGCTTTCTCGCCCGCCTTTGAAGTTTCGCTCGGTTCCAACGAAATGCCCTGGATCCCCTATGCTGAAAGCATCTATGGCTACCGCTGGCTGGAAAATACGCTGCTGGAGCAAAACAACACCGGCGCCCGTTCGACCTTCGGCACCTCGGCCGACTGGGGCGTTCACACAGCCGGCAAGTTCGGCACCTACTACGCCTATCAGGTTTCGGTCATCAACGGTAAGGGCTACCGTGACTCATCGCGTTCGAGCGGCATGGATGTTGAAACCCGCCTGAGCGCCAAGTTCGATCAATGGAACTTCGCTGTCGGCAGCTACACCGGTGCCCGCGGCAACGAAGCCTATGGCGCCGCCACCATCGTGACCCCGGCTTCGGGCACGACGCCGGCAGTTTATAAAGAAAACAAGGTCGACACGCATAACGCTCAGCGTTTCAACGCCCTGGCCGCCTATACAGGCGATCGTATCCGCGTGGGTGCTGAATACTTCACCGCCACCGATTGGCAGACCGCCAGCATCATCGACACGACGGCCGGTCACACCAAGGCTGACGACTCGGATGGCTACTCGGCCTTTGGTTCGTATCGCCTGACCCCGATGTACACCATCTTCGGTCGCTACGACAATGTGAAGCCGTCCAAGAAGCTGGCTCCCTGGAACCAGGGCGAATACTACAACTTCGGCGTCCAGATGTCGCCGATGAAGGGTATCTCGCTGGCCCTGATCGCCAAGCATGACTCGTTCGATGCCTATGCCGGCAGCGCGACCGTTAAGGGTGCGAAGACCACGACCGAGTTCAACGAAATCGGTATCTTCACCGAGTTGCGTTACTAAGAAAACCGTTACAGGGCAGGCTGTTGGCTTCCGGCAGCCTGTCTTTGTGACACAGTGTCTTTTTAAATTACCCGGGCTGTTACAAAACTGTCGTAAAAAGCGGTTAGTGCATAAAGCAAGACAGTCTGCCAACACTTCCTTCAAGGAGATATGGATGTTCAAGTTTTTTAAAGGTGCCGTCGCAGCCGTGCTGCTGACCGCTACCCTGACCTCGGCCGCGACCGCTGCCGACACGATTTCCGGCGCTGGCGCTACCTTCCCGGCTCCGCTTTATGCTAAGTGGGCTGAAGGTTACAAGCGCACCACAGGTGTGCAGCTCAACTACCAAGCCATCGGTTCCGGCGGCGGTATCAAGCAAATCCAGGCCAAGACGGTCGATTTCGGCGCTTCCGACAAGCCGCTGACGCAGGCTGAACTCGACAAGTCGGGCCTCTATCAGTTCCCCACCGTTGTCGGCGGCGTTGTGCCTGCCATCAACATCCCGGGCGTGCCTTCCGGCAAGCTGAAGCTGCCGGGCGCCGTTCTGGCTGACATCTTCCTCGGCAAGATCACCCTGTGGAATGATCCGGCCATCACCAAGTGGAACGCCGGCCTCAACCTTCCGGCCATGCCAATCACCGTCGTTCACCGTTCGGACGGCTCCGGCACCACCTTCCTCTTCACCTCCTACCTCTCGATCGCTTCCAACGAGTGGAAGAGCAATGTCGGCGCGTCTGACGCCGTTGAATGGCCGACCGGTGTTGGCGGCGCGAAGAACGACGGCGTTGCCGCCCTGGTTCGCCAAACCGCAGGTTCGATTGGTTATGTCGAATACGCCTACGTCCAGAAGACCGGTATCGGTTACGCTCTGGTCGCCTCGAAGGACGCCACCTGGCCGCAACCGACCGCCGCCGCCTTCAAGGCTGCGACTGCCGGCGCCGACTGGGCCAACGCTCCGGGCAACTATCTGCTCGTCCTCAATCAACCGGGCGCCAATGCCTGGCCGATCACCGGTGCGACCTTCATCCTTATGTACAAGGAACAGGCCAACCCGACGAAGGCTGCCGAAGTTCTGAAGTTCTTCGACTACGGCTACAAGGCCGGTGACTTCAACGCCAACGACCTCTTCTACGTGCCGCTGCCTGCCAACGTGAAGACGATGATGCGCAAGCAATGGGCGCAGCAAATCAAGTCGGGTGGCAAGGCCGTCTACACCTCGCCGAACCCCTAAGCCTGACGCTCCTCCAGGTGCCCGGAGCTTGGCTTCGGGTATCTGATGAGAGCACGAGAAATGGGCGAGGACTGACCTGAAGGTTGTGCCTCGCCTGACTTGTGTCTGGCCATCAATGGCAGTAAAGCTGCCAGCCTTGCGCTATAGCCCGACACTTGCCTGCCTCCTGACCGAACACATCCGGGACAAAGAGAACTATGTCTGTTGAAACCAAGTTTAAACCGCGCTTCGATCCGACCGACCCGATCTTTCGCTGGGTCTCGTTCGGCGCCGCCACCACCCTGCTGGTGGTTCTGGCCTCGCTGATCGGCACCCTGATCGTTGGTGGCTGGCCCGCGCTCTCCGAATATGGTTTCGGTTTCTTCCTGAAGTTCAAGGAATGCCCCGTCGGCAACAATAGCTGGTTCTGCATCGATACGCCGTGGAACCCGGTCACCGACGTCTACAGCGCCACCGCGCCTATCCTCGGCACCATCATCACCTCCGCGCTCGCCCTGCTGTTCGCCTTGCCCATCGCCATCGGCATCGCGGTTTTCCTGACCCAGTTCTGCCCGCGCCAGATCGCGCAGCCGCTCTCGACCGCCGTCGAACTGCTGGCCGGCATCCCTTCCATCGTCTACGGCATGTGGGGCCTGTTCGTTTTCGCCCCCTGGTTCGCCAAGACCATCCAAACGCCGCTGATCATCGCCGCCTCGCAAGACCCGACCTCGTGGTTTGCCAAGATGGTGGCCGGCATCCCCAACGGCGCCAATCTCTTTACCGCCTCGCTGGTTCTGGCCATCATGATCCTGCCCTACATGGCCGCCGTCTTCCGTGAACTGTTCCGCTCCATTCCGCCGCAGGTGCGCGAAGCCGCCTTCGGTGTCGGCGCCACCCCGTTTGAAGTCACCACCTCGGTTATCATCCCCTACGTGCAAAAAGGCATGATCGGCGTCGTCATGCTGGGCCTCGGCCGCGCGCTCGGCGAAACCATGGCTGTCACCTTCATCATCGGTAACTCCCACAAATTCCCCAAGTCGCTGTTCGACTCCAGCTCGACCCTGGCTTCGACCATCGCCAACGAGTTTGCTGAAGCCGCTGATCTGCACCGTTCCGCCCTGATCGCGCTCGGCCTCGTCCTCTTCCTTATCACCTTCACGGTACTGGCCATTGCGCGCTGGCTGCTGTCTTCGCAACGCTACTAGGAGAGAGACCCATGGATCGCGCTCTTCGCCGTAAAATCGCCAACTACGTCTTCATCGGCCTGTGCATCTTCGGCACGGTCATCGCGCTCGGCGCGCTTGCCCTCATACTGTGGTCGCTGTTCTCACAGGGTATCGGCGGCATGAACCCGCTGATCTTTACCATGGATACGCCGGCCGCCGGTTCGCCGGGTGGTCTGCGAAACGCCATCGTCGGGTCTATCCTGATGTGCGGTGTCGCCATGATCATCGCCCTATTCATCGGGGTTCTGGCCGGCACCTGGCTGGCGGAAATCGGCGGCGACACGCCCTATGGTCACGTCGTCCGCTTCCTCAACGACGTGCTGTTGTCGGCGCCCTCCATCCTGATCGGCCTGTTCGTCTATCAGGTGCTGGTCTCGGGTTCGCCGATCGCCCTTGGTCACTTCTCCGGCTGGGCTGGCGCCGTGGCCCTGGCCATCCTCGCCACGCCGATCGTGACACGTACCACCGAAGATATCCTGAACCTGCAACCCAATGCCTTGCGTGAAGCCGGTATGGCGCTTGGTGCCTCGCAGTTCACCACCATTCGCCAGATCATCTGGAAGGCGGCCGGCGCTGGCCTGCTGACCGGCGGTCTGCTCGGCTTTGCCCGTATCTCCGGCGAAACGGCACCTCTGCTCTTTACCGCGCTGGGTAACCAGTTCTTCACCGCCAATCTGGGTGAAGCCATGGAAAGCCTGCCGCACGCCATGTATAACTTCGCGCTCACACCCTATGAAGACCTCAACAAGCTGGCCTGGGCCGGTGCGCTTCTGGTTGCCGCTGCGGTGCTGGGTGTCAATATCCTCGGCCGCTGGCTCGCCCGCGACAAGAATGCCGGCCACTAATCCTTTTCATTTTGACTTGAGAATAAGTTCATGACCGACACGACCTCCGCTGATTTTCAAAGCGTTATCGTTCCGCCGCCCGAAGGCAGCCTTGTGCTCGAATGCAAAAAGCTGAGCTTCTACTATGGCCAGAATCAGGCGCTGTTCAATGTCGACCTGCCGGTCAAGAAGCACGCCATCACGGCGCTGATTGGTCCGTCGGGCTGCGGCAAGTCGACCCTTTTGCGCACGATCAACCGCATCTATGATCTCTATCCCGGCCAGCGCGCCGAGGGCGTGATCGATTTCGAGGGCGAAAACATCATCGGACCCAAGGTGGATGTCGCGGCCCTGCGCGCCCGCATTGGCATGGTGTTCCAGAAGCCGACACCGTTCCCGATGTCGATCTATGACAATGTGGCCTTCGGTGTGCGCCTGCACTCCAACAAGTCGAAAGCCGAACTGGATGAGATCGTTGAACGTTCGATCCGCCGCGCCGCCCTTTGGGACGAAGTGAAGGACAAACTGCATAAGTCGGGCCTCGGCCTGTCGGGTGGTCAGCAGCAGCGCCTCTGCGTGGCGCGCGGTATCGCCGTCAATCCGGAAATCCTGCTGCTCGATGAGCCGGCGTCGGCGCTTGATCCGATCTCGACCGCCAAGCTGGAAGATACGCTGGAAGAGCTGAAGAGCGACTACACCATCGTTATCGTGACGCACAACCTGCAGCAGGCAGCGCGCCTGTCGGACTATACCGGCTTCATGTTCCTCGGCAAGATGATCGAATTTGGCCCTACCGAAGAACTGTTCGTCAAACCAAAGGTCGACAAGACTGGCGAGTATATCGGTGGCCGTTTCGGTTAAGGTTATGGGGTTTGGGGCCTGTGGCCCCATATCTTCCTCTATTCAAATAAAAAGCCCGGTCTAAACAGACCGGGCTTTTTATTTGATCAGTAAGGGCTTGGGATGCGGACCCCAAACCCCGTAAGTTTAGCGAACGTACAAGGTCCGCGGCGCGCTATCGAACGTCGTGCCGTCCGTACGTGTGGCGCGGATAGCGAGCGCATGTTCGCCGGATTTCAGCGTGCCTTCTGGGAACTGAAAATCATACTGCAGCTTTGGCCAGTTGGGATCGTACTTCAGCAGATCCGGCACGCGGAACTCCTTTGGATCAAGACCGTAACGCGCGCGTGTCACCACCTTACCATCCAGCATCACATCAACCGCATTGACGCCTTTCGGATCAGCGGCGACACCATGGTAATTGCCGCCGTCATCCGTATTGATGAACCTGCCGCGTTCCGGGTGCGCGATATAGGCATGCGGGAAGAAGGCGCATGGGGGGGCATCACCGGTCAGCGGCGTGGCGCGGACCCTGGCCGTGTAAAAATCGATCGCCATCTTGTAAGGCGGCAGGCTGACGATGCGGAACGGCTCTATGTCCTCGAAGCGCCGGCACAACTCGCTGTACATCTTCATCTGATCGAGTTCGTGATATATATAGGACGGTTCGAGAACCGCCATCATCACGCCCTTGCCGCCTTGTTTGGCGGTGAGCGCGTTCAGATCAAGACCCCATTGCTGGCGCGCCACGACAAAGCGCGTCAACTCATCGTTTGGATCATCCAGCGTGTAGAACCTGCGGCCTTTCACGCCTTCGATGGCTGGAAACTCAAAATGGACGGCGCTCATATGACTGTTGGCGGCCCAGGCGATATCGGGTCCGAAGCGTTCTTTCGCGCGTTTGTCGGCGGCGGCCAGGGCAGGCTCCAGCAGCGACCAGTTTTCGTTCTTGAGAATGTTACGTTCACGCAGGGCGTAGGGCAACTCGGCCGAATGATTCCACGCCACCTGATAGGCTGTGCCGGCGATGCCGATGGCCAGCGTCAGGACCGGCGCGGTGGCGATCAGGCCCGTGCGCAGGCGTCGATTGCCGAGCGTGCTAGCCCGGGCGATGAAGTTCTCCAGCAGGTCAGGGATAAACGGCAGCAGCGGCACGAAGGCCATGAAGGGCCAGTGCGGCATGATCTTCTTGTTGACGATGGTTTGCAGGCCATAGAACAGGAAGATCACCACGGCCTGATAGCCGAGCAGGCTTTCCGGCTTGTTGCGGTCACGGATCAGCGCGTTTTTGGCGGCCACCACCATGGCGACGAAGAAGACTGGCGTGCACAGAACGAACTGGGTCTCGACATAGCCAAGGACGCGACCGAAATCAGGTTGGAACTTTGGCCGGTTGAGGACGTGAAACTGGATGGCCGGCCATGCGTTGACGGCATTATAGATTAGCGATGGCACGAGGCCGAGCAGGGCGATGCCGGCGGTCAGCCAGACGCCGGGCTTGCGCCACAGGGTGCGCCCTTGCGCATTGGCCAGCATGAAGACGACGACAGCGAGGCCGGGGCCCATGAAACGGAAGTGGACCAACAAGCCGAGCGCAGCACAGACGCCGGTCAGAGCCCACCACTTTAGCTTATCCTGCTGAATGGCGCGGATCAGGCAGCTCAGCATCAGGGCCATCAGCAATTGCAGGGCGCCTTCGGGATAAAAAACCGTGCCGTTGAGCGAAATCGGCGGCATCAGCAGGGCGATCATCGCCGCCCACAAGGCATTGCGTCGGCTGACGATCGGCGTGGCCATGAAATAAACAGCCAGCGGCATGGCGGTGGCGATCAGCAGGGCCACTAGACGCAAAGGCAGGACGTGCCAGCCGAAAATTGAAGTAACCAGTCGCGCCAGCCAGGGGAAACCGGCCGGAATATCGGGATAGCCAAGCGCTAAATATTCGCCTGACAGGACGAAGTGGCCCTCTTCCCAGATGACGTGGCTGATCAGGCCAACATAGAATTTCCATGCGACCAGCACGGTGCTAACGATAATCAGGGCGCGGATCACATTGTCATCGCTGCCGAGAAAAGGCTTCTGCGGCGCCAGGGCCGGGCGTTCGTTGAGATCGTAAAGTTCGGCCATAGTGTCTCCCCAGGTTGCCGAACTTATAGACGCGCCAGCAAAGTCAGGTAAAGGGGGATTACGCCTTCGCCCGCCGGCTTAAGCGGTGACGACGTCGCGCGTGGCGTTGGAGACCGTATAATCGGCTGCCACGCGGACATCGCGCAAATGACGCACCAGGTCGATGGACTGCTGATAGATCGGATCGGCCTTGTAGGCGCGGAAGTCCTCGATCGTAGCGAATTCACCATAGACAATGATGTCGATATCGTTGGCGATCTGGTCGATCTTTTCGTTGTAGGAGATTTCCAGCAAGGCGGCGTGCCTGATCTGGGTCAGGACCGAAAGCCCGCGATAGATGGTGTCACGATCGGCTTCTTGCTTGCAGGAAAACATAACGATGTGACGGATCATGGCAGGTCTTTTCGCAACGGATGAAACTACCGGGTTCCTTAAAGGCTCAGGCCTTTCCGTCAAGATGGGAATTTGTCGCTACGAGGCGAATTATTCTCCCGCCAGACCTTCGGCGTGACCGCAGGCCCGGTTATGGATGTGCGCCGGGCGGTGGTAAATATAGTTGTAGCCGTGACCAAGGGCGATAAACAGAGCGCCTATAACGCTCATGGCCACTTCAACATCTTCAAGCGCCGGTATGAAAGCTGCAGCGGCCAGCAGGACCAGACCACCGATGATCGGAACCGAAATCTGCCACTTGCGCCAGACGTGCGAGGCGCGGATCGCCCAGATGCTCACGGGGGCGGCGGTCAGCACCAGAGCGGCATGGACCCAGCTTCCGGTGAAGGGCGTCAGCATGGGCAGGGTGGCGACGAGGAATGGCAGGGCAAGGCAATGCACCACGCACAGGGCAGACAGCCCCAACGAGGCGATATCGAGCCATTTTTTCTTCAGGTGCAGCATGAGCAGTGATACCGTAGGCGGCGGAAGGCCGTGAAGAGCAAATATGTTATATCATAACTTTTTGCAAGGTCGCGGTGCCCCGATCA
The DNA here is from genome assembly GCF_000376105.1 of Asticcacaulis benevestitus DSM 16100 = ATCC BAA-896. Taxonomy (GTDB): domain Bacteria; phylum Pseudomonadota; class Alphaproteobacteria; order Caulobacterales; family Caulobacteraceae; genus Asticcacaulis; species Asticcacaulis benevestitus. The sequence goes on along the minus strand of NZ_AQWM01000005.1, from coordinate 180,845 downwards.
CGCAAATAAATATCCCCGGAGAGATAAAGTGACGCCATTTGTCGATATCGAGGCACGGGCCAAGGCGCGTCATGCCAGCCAGTCGCCCGGCGATGAAAAAGGTCTCGATGCCTTGCTGTTAAAGCCTTTGGGACAAGCGGAGGTCGCGGCTATTCCTGACGAGCGCTGGCTGTCGCAGATGACGCGCTGTATTTTCGAAGCCGGTTTCAACTGGGATCTGATCGACAAGCGCTGGCCGCAGTTCGAGGCGGCCTTTGACGGTTTCGACATAACGCGCTGGGTTTTCATGTCGGATGACGATCTCGATGACCTGTTGAAAGCGCCGGGCCTGGTAGCCAACGCACAGAAAATCCGTTCGGTGGGGGAAAATGCACGCTTCATTTCGGATATGGGCAAGACGCATGGCTCGGCCGGTGCCTGGTTCGCGGCGTGGTCGCCGGAACGCTATATCGAGCTATGTCTGGAGCTAAAAATGCGCGGCTCACGGCTGGGCGGTGCCACCGGACAGCGTATGATGCGTCGCATGGGCGTCGATGCCCTGATCCTGACGCCCGGCGTCGTGAAGGCCTTGAACCATTGGGGCACCATCGACGGCGAACCGACGTCAAAAAGGGCGCTTGCGCAGGTGCAGGCGGCGCTGGATGAGTGGCGCCAAGAGAGCGGGCGCGGCCTGACCCAGATCAGCCAGATCCTTGCTTGGTCGGTCGATTAAATCTTGCGCATTTAATAAATCAAATTTACTCATCCCAATACCAATCCGAACCATGGTACAATCGGGCGGATAGCGGGAGACGACGAATGACGGTATATGCGCAACAGCGACTGGCGGATTTGCGGGCGGAATTTGAGGCGCTTGTTTCTGCGCCCAATGCGCCGCATCACAGCCTGTTGGCGCCCGGTAATGGCATCTATCAGCGCTGGCAGCGCCCGGTCGTCACCGCCGCCCATGTGCCGCTGGAATGGCGCTATGATATCAACCCGCAAACCAATCCGTTCATGATGGAGCGGATGGGCATCAATGCCACGTTCAACGCCGGGGCGATGAAGTGGCAGGGTCGATATGTGGTGGTCGTGCGTGTGGAGGGCGATGATCGCAAATCGTTCTTCGCGATCGCTGAGAGCGTCAATGGCGTCGATGGGTTTCGTTTTTGGCCCAGGCCGATCGTGTTGCCGCAGACCGATGAGCCTGACACCAATGTCTATGATATGCGCCTGACGCAGCATGAAGACGGCTGGATCTATGGTCTCTTCTGCACTGAGCGCAAAGACCATGCTCTGCCCAACGACCTGTCGGCGGCGACGGCGCAATGCGGCATCGCCCGCACGAAAGATCTTGTAAGCTGGGAGCGACTGCCGGATCTCGTCACCCATTCCGGCCAGCAGCGCAATGTGGTGCTGCATCCGGAGTTTGTCGCCGATGAATCCGGAAAAACCAGGTACGCGCTCTATACCCGTCCGCAGGATGGCTTTATCTCGGTCGGTTCGGGCGGCGGCATCGGCTGGGGTCTGACCGACGACATGACGAAAGCGGTGATCGACAAGGAAGTCATCGTCGATAACAAGGCCTACCACACGATCAAGGAAATCAAGAACGGTCAGGGACCGGCGCCGATCAAAACGCCGGACGGTTGGCTGCACCTGGCGCATGGCGTGCGCAACACCGCTGCCGGCCTGCGTTACGTGCTCTACATGTTCATGACTGCGCTCGATCAGCCATGGAAGATCATCCATGCGCCGGGCGGTCATTTCATCGCGCCGCAGGGCGAGGAACGCGTGGGCGACGTGTCCAACGTCACCTTCTCAAACGGCTGGATCGCTGATGCGGATGGCAAGGTCTTCATCTACTACGCCTCGTCCGATACGCGCCTGCATGTGGCGACCTCGTCCGTGGCGCAACTGATCGATTACTGCAAAAATACGCCGGCCGATCCTCTGACCTCGGCAGCGTGCGTGCAGCAGCGTATGGATCTGATTTCCAAAAACGAAGCCTACAAGGCCTCTTTACTGGCCGCCAGATGAGCCTGCGCGATGACGCCCGTGCCGAAGGTTTGCGTCTGCTCGACTGGTGGGCCAATCATCTGATCGATGAGGCGCGCGGCGGGTTTCTGGGTGAGATCGACGCCGATGACCAGCCTGTGCCTGAGGCGCCGAAGGGCGTGATCCTCAACACGCGGCTGTTATGGTTTTTCAGCGCCATGGCGGACTGGTCGGGCGATGTGCGTGCGCTCGATCTGGCGCATCGCGCGGCGGCTTATATCCGCGAGCGTTTTCTTGATGGTGAGCATGGGGGACTGTACTGGTTGCTCGATGCGGCGGGACAACCGCTCGACAGCAAGAAGCAGGCCTATTCGCAGGCCTTTGCCATCTACGCCTTTGCCGAATACTATCACGCCACGCGGGACGCGGCGGCACTGGCCTTTGCCCGCGACCTTCAGGCGCTGACCGAGGCGCGCTTCTGGGATGAAGCGCAAGGCGGTTATATCGAGGCCCTGAGCCGCGACTGGCTGCCCTTGTCCGATCAGCGCCTTTCCGAAAAAGACGTCGCCGCGCCCAAGACGATGAATACGCACCTGCATGTGCTGGAGGCCTATACGCGCCTGCACGCCGTGGCATCCTGCGGGGGTACAGAGGCGTGCCTAAGGCGCGTTTTGAGCGTGATGCTGGAACGATTTACAGGCCGCGACGGCCATCTGCGACTGTTCTTCGATATGGACTGGACCGATCGCACGACACGTGTCTCCTATGGTCACGATATCGAGGCGAGTTGGCTGATCTGGGAAGCGGCCGAAGTGCTGGGCGATGAGACTTTACGTACACAGGTGCGACCGGTGGTGCTGGCCCTGGCGGAAAGCGCGCGGCGCGAAGGTCTGAACGCGGAAGGGGCGCTGGCTTACGAGACAAGCCATGACGGCCATCTGGATCGCGATGGCGAATGGTGGGGGCAGGCCGAGGCGCTGATAGGCTTTGTCAACGCCTGGCAGATGACGGATGATACGACCTGGATGGAAGCCGCCGATAAGGTGTGGCTCTATACCAAGGCGCAGTATGGCGCGGGCGGCGCCAATGAATGGACCTGGTATGCCGCTTCGGCCGAGCGCGAAAAAATCTACAAGGCGGGCATATGGAAATGCCCGTATCACAATGGCCGGGCGATGATCGAACTGGACCGACGCCTGCGAGCCTGAAGACTGAGACGACCCGCGACATAAACAGAATAAGGGGGTAGGGAACATGAATTTACAACCGATCGATCTGGCCATAGTCGGGGGCTATATCCTGCTGACCATCGGGCTTGGTTTCTGGGTGGCCAAGCTGTCTTCGGGTAATTTGCAGAGTTATTTCCTCGCCGGCAACAAGCTGCCGTGGTGGGTACTGGGGCTTTCCAATGCGTCGGGTATGTTCGATGTCGCCGGCACCATGTGGATGGTCGGGCTTCTGGTGGTTTATGGCCTGAAATCGGTGTTTATTCCCTGGCTATGGCCGGTCTTCAACCAGATATTCCTGATGGCGTTCCTGGCCATCTGGTTGCGCCGTTCGGGCAAGCTGACGGGTGCCGAATGGATCAGTTTTCGCTTTGGTGAGGATACCGGCGCGCGCGCCTCGCACCTGATCAATGTCGTCTTTGCCCTTATCATGGTGGTGGGGATGCTGGCCTTCGGTTTCTTAGGGATTGGCAAGCTGGCGGCGGAGTTCATTCCCTACCGGTTCAGCGCCGAGCCGATGATCAACGACAAGATCTACGGCCTGATCGTCGTGGCGCTAACCACGGTCTATTCCGTCAAGGGCGGCATGTATTCGGTGGTGATGACCGAAATTCTGCAATTCTTTATCAAGCTGATCGTCTGTATCGCCATCGCCTGGATTGCCATGACGCTGGTGACCCCGGAGATGATCCGTGCCGTGGTGCCAGCGGGCTGGCACGATGTCACCTTCGGGCAATATCTCAATCTCGACTGGGCCGGCGTGGCGCGTGATGCTCTGCCGCAACAAAAAGTGGTGGGCGAAACCGCGGTGAAGGTGATCTCGCAGGAGGGCTATTCGGCGTTTGGTATCTTCTTTTTGCTGATGACCTTTCAGGGCTTCTTCAAGGCCATGTCGGGCCCTGCACCCAACTATGACATGCAGCGCCTGCTCTCGGCCAAATCGCCGACCGAAGCTGCCAAGATTTCCGGTTTCGTCAATGTGGTGCTGCTGTTCCCGCGCTATCTGATGATCGCCGGTATGGCGGTTCTGGCGCTATGTTTCATCGGGCCGCAATGGACGCAGATGCAGGCCGCAGCCGTCGCTTCCGGGCAGGCCTATGCCGGCGATATCGACAGCATCCTGCCATGGGTGATCCGCAACTATATGCCGGCGGGCTTGATGGGGCTGGCGCTGGCGGGCATGCTGTCCGCCTTTATGGCCACCTATTCGGCCTCGCTCAACGCAGCCCCCGCCTATGTGGTCAACGACATCTACAAGAAATATATCCGCCCCGATGCTTCGGATAAGAAACTGGTGCACCTGTCCTACGCCACCTCCCTGACCTTTGCCGTGCTGGGCGCCTTTATCGGCTGGCAACTGAAATCCATCGATCAGGTGGTGGGCTGGATCACCACTGGGCTCTACGGCGGCTATACGGTCGCCAACGTTATCAAATGGTACTGGTGGCGGCTGAACGGCACGGGCTACGCCGCCAGCATGGCGCTGGGCGTGGTGGTGGCCATGTGGATGGCGCTGCCGAAGGAGGTGACCGGCATGGTGATCGATCCGCTGCGTGCTTTCCCATGGCTGTTCATTGCGTGCGCACTGGTGGCGGTTGTCGGGTCGTATCTGACCCGGCCGACCGATATGGCGGTGCTCAAGGAATTCTACCGCAAGACCCGTCCGTGGGGTTTCTGGGGACCGGTGCTTGCAGCGCTTCGTCAGGATCAGCCTGACGCTCAGCCAAACCGTGATTTTGCGCGCGACATGTTCAATTCGATTGTCGGCGTTATCTGGCAGACGGCGATAACCGCCTCGGCGATCTTCATGATCATCCGCGAGATGGACAAGTTCTGGTGGACGCTTGGTCTGGTGGCGCTGTGTTCGGTGGTGATGAAATTCACCTGGTGGGATCGTATGCGGGATGACCCGGCTTAAGCCATAATGCCGTCACATCCGTCCAGTTAAGTGCGCTGGGAGGTGGGTATCATGTTAAAGGCTTTTCTGGTTGCATTGGGACTTCTGGTTATTGCGCCGGCGGTACAGGCGGCCGATTGTAATTACGATCAAGCGCTATTGCTGTCACTGGATTACAAGGCGTTTGACCAGAACATGCAGGGGGGCTGGCGTCCGCTGGCCGCTAACAAAGGATGCGAACCCGTCGCGGCCGACCTCATTCGTGATTTTCGTGCTGCCCACGCGGAGCTATCGGCGAATGATCGGTGGATTTTAAATTGGCATGAAGGCCAGATGCGGGCGTCATTTGGTGATTATGGGAATGCTATTCCATTGCTGGCTGCGGATAATCCGGACCCATCCACGCGCGATTACGGCGCAGCAACGGTCGCTTTTCTTAAGCACGACAAGCCGGCGCTTCTGGCGGCGCGGACAAAGTTAGCTGCCGAACCTAAGCCAGATGGCTGGGATGCAGCGGCGGCGGATTTCAAGACTAAATATGGGGTAACGATCACCTGGCCTTCTAATCTGGATGTTGTTGATGGCCTGATTAATTGCTTCGATAAGCCTTACGCTGAGGCCTACGATTCCACTTGTCGGACGAAACCTGCGAGCTAGTCCCTTGCATCAAACTGTAACTCAACTACATACAGTAGACGTCATTATGGAGCCCCTGCTGTGAAAATCGAAATCTGGTCCGATGTCATCTGTCCGTTCTGCTATATCGGCAAGGCGGAACTGGAAACCGCTCTGGCCCAGTGGGGCGGTGAGGCCGAGATTACCCATCGCGCCTTCCGCCTGTCACCGGGACAATCCGTCATCCCGACCGACCAGATGCTGCAGCATAAGTATGGTATGACGCCCCAGCAGGTGAGTGCCAATCTGGCGCAGGTTGAGGCCCGCGCCGCCGATGCCGGACTGGAATTTCATCTCGCGGGCACACTCTCTGGCGATACGACCGATGCCCATCGCCTGATCGCGCTGGCGCAAGGGCGCGGCAAACAGGCGGAGGCCGTGGCGCAACTCTATCGCGCCTATTTCACCGATGGCCGCAACATCTTCGATCGCGCTGTGCTGCATGAGATCGGCGCTGATCTTGGGCTGATGGCAACCGATATCGATGCCGCCTTCACCTCATCCGAGATCGACATGCAGATCGCGCTCGATCAACGCCAGGCGCAGGCCATCGGCGTGCGCGGCGTCCCATTTGTGGTGGTCGATGGCAAGTACGCCGTCTCCGGCGCGCAACCCGTTCAGGCCTTCCTGCAAACGCTTGAAGCCGCCTCTGCGGAGGCCGCTAAAAATCCGATTATCGAAGGCGATGCTTGCGGCATTGATGGCTGTTAATACTCACTGCGCAGCAACCCGTATTCTTTTTTCAGCTCAAGCGCCGCATGGTTCGCCGCATGAGCGGCGACGGGTGGTCACCCTTGCCGAAGATTATTCATCTTCGGAGATCAGCGCCTGTAGGTCGTCGTACAACGCCTGCGGAATTGTGACCGTGCCGCTGGCTTCGCTGCGGGCGCGGGCCTCATAGCGCCGCTGTGATGGCAGGCGCGCGCCTTGACCGAGAACCGCATCAAACAAAGCCTCGGCGCGCTGGCTGTGTACGGCATGATCGGCGCCCATGAAGATCTTGGGATCGATGGCGAGGATCAGTTCGCCATGATAGGGCGTGGCGCCGGCGCCGGCATCATAGGCCTGCGATTCCAGGCTGAGAAAATCGCCGATCAGCGGTCCGGCCATCAGTTCGATCATGGCGGAAAGCGCCGAGCCCTTGTGGCCGCCGAAGGTCAGCATGGCGCCCTTCATGGCTGCTTCGGCATCGGTGGTCGTTTGGCCGTCGCTATCGACCGCCCAGCCTTCGGGAATAGCCTTGCCGGCACGGCGGTGCAGTTCGATCTCGCCGCGTGCCGCCGCACTGGTGGCGAAGTCGAACACAAAGGGATTGCCTTCAGGACGTGGCCAGGCAAAGGCCAGCGGATTGGTGCCAAAAACGCCTTTGGTGCCGCCATGCGGGGCCACCCATGAGTGGCTGGGTGTCATGGCCAGCGCCACCAGACCTTCGGCGGCGATGGCCTCGACCTCGGGCCACAAGGCGGAGAAGTGGTAGCAGTGATTGATGGCGAGCGCGGCAATGCCCTGCTTGCGCGCCTTTTCGATCAGAACCGGACGTCCGGTATCGTAGGCGAGCAGCGAATAGGCGCCCCTGGCATCGACGCGCACCAGACCGGGAGCCGCGTCGGTCAGTTCCGGCACGGCATTGGCCGATACCTTGCCGGTTTTCAAAGTATGGGTGCAGACCAGCAAACGATAAAGGCCGTGTGAATGGCATTCGTCGCGCTGGCCCTGCCAGATGGTGCGGGCGATGGCGCGGGCATGATCCGGCGAGAAACCGTTGCTCTCCAATATCCGGACGCTCAAAGACCAGGCGTCGTCGAGGGACAGGGTATGGGTGTCAGACATGGTGATCTCCGCAATATATCAGGCCTCACATATCGCAATACGTATATCATATACAAATGAAATGATAAGCTGCGAGCCTGCATGAAATATAGTCGGCAATTCGGTTGGCGAATGTCGGGGTGCGGCCTATATAGGGCGCTTGCTGTACATGCTGCCGAAAGACCGTTTTTTATGAGTCCTCCTCCCGCTCAGGCGCCCCTGCCGAAATCCAAGGGCAAGTTTTCCGAAACCCTCGCGTTTCTCAAGCCCTATCTCTGGCCTTCGGACCGCGCCGACCTGAAGCTTCAGGTCATTTTCGCGCTATTGTGCATGCTCATCGGCAAGGTGGTGACGGTCATCATTCCGTTCACCTACAAGTGGGCGGTCAATGCGCTGACACCAGGGGCTGCGCCGGTCACTACGGCTCCGCCAAGCTTCTGGACGCTGATGATCGCCGCACCGATCATCATGGTGGTCGCCTATAATGTGGCGCGCCTTTTGTCGAACGTTTTCAATCAGGTGCGTGACGCCCTGTTCGCCGCGGTCGGGCAGCACGCCGTGCGCGGCCTGGCCAACCGCACCTTCGGACACCTGCACCAGTTGTCGTTACGCTTCCATCTGCAACGCCGCACCGGTGGCCTGTCGCGGGTCATGGAACGCGGCAAGTCCGGCATCGAAACCATTATCCGCCTGACCATGATGGTCGGCATTCCGACCCTGATCGAGTTTATCCTGACCTCGATCATCCTCGTCTATCAGTTCAACATCTGGTACGTCGTCGTCGTTGCCGTCACCGTCGTCATCTATGTCTGGTTCTCGATCGTGGCCTCGAACTGGCGCATCGCCATCCGCCGCGACATGAACGACGCCGACACGGATTCGATGTCGAAGGCGATCGATTCGCTGCTCAATTTTGAAACCGTCAAATACTTCAATAACGAACAGCAGGAAGCCGACCGCTACAACAAGGCGACGGCGCAATACGAAAAGGCCGCGATCAAGACCTATACCTCGCTGGCTTGGCTCAACCTCGGGCAGGCGGTGATCTTCACCATCGGCATGGCCATCGTGATGCTGATGTCGGCGTGGGAAGTGACCACAGGCCGGCAGACGGTTGGCCACTTCGTCATGATCAACGCCTTCATGATCCAGCTTTCGATTCCGCTCAACTTCATCGGCACGCTTTACCGCGAAATCTCGACCGGTCTGATCGACATGGAAGCCATGTTCAAGCTGCTCGACGAACCGGCCGAAGTCATCGATGCGCCTGACGCAGCTCAGTTGCTGGTGAGTGACGGCGCCATCGCCTTCAAGGACGTGCACTTCTCCTACGACCCCGATCGCCAGATTCTGAAAGGCGTCACCTTCGAGGTGCCGGCCGGCAAGACGGTGGCCGTGGTCGGGCCCTCGGGCGCCGGAAAATCGACCCTGTCACGCCTGCTGTACCGCTTTTACGATGTCACCAGCGGCTCTATCGAGATCGACGGTCAGGACGTGCGTTCGGTGACGCAGGCCTCGCTGCGCAAGGTCATCGGCATGGTGCCACAGGATACTGTGCTGTTCAACGACACCATCGCCTATAATATCGGCTACGGCCAGTTTGGTGCGTCACGCGAACAGGTCGAGGAAGCGGCGGAATCGGCGCAGATCGCCGGCTTTATCGCCACCCTGCCGAAGGGCTACGAGACCGAGGTGGGTGAGCGTGGCCTCAAGCTTTCCGGTGGTGAAAAGCAGCGCGTGGCCATTGCCCGCACGCTTCTAAAAGCGCCGCCGATCCTTATCCTCGATGAGGCGACCTCAGCACTCGATACCCATACCGAGCGTGAAATCCAGGCCTCGCTCGATGACGTCTCGAAGAACCGCACGACCCTTGTCATCGCCCACCGCCTGTCCACCGTGGTTGGCGCCGATGAAATTCTGGTGCTGAAGGATGGCGTCGTCGCCGAACGCGGCAAGCACGCCGACCTGATGGCGCTCAGGGGTCTCTATCACGCGATGTGGGAACGTCAGCGCGCCGCCGATGCCGCCCGCGAAACGCTGGCTAAAGTGGCCGCAGAGGTCGAGTAAAGATCTCAGTATCTGCCAAGTAAAAAACCCTCTCGCCAGAAGCGAGAGGGTTTTTTTGTAAGAAACGCGACCACAGTCAGGGATACCTGTGTCGTTATACGGGTCGCTTGTGCAACCCGTACAGTCGCGAAGTCTTTGTTAGTGCGACGACGTGGTCGTCGTTGTGGTCGTCGTCGAAGCGGAAGCCGCTTCCGACATAGCGGCGTCCGAAGCCGGCGCCATGGCGTCGGTTGCGGGAGCCATGACTTCGGTCGAAGTCGAGGTTTCCGTGGTGGTTTCCGCCGGCTTCGAGCAGGCAGCGACGGACAGACAGAGAGCCGCGACAGCGACGGTCATGATTTTAACAGTATTGCGCATAGTTGTGATTCCTTCTCACCAAGACGTGATGGACTATGGCGGAGGGGGTGTATGGAAGCGCTGTGGGTGGGGGTGCGATTCCATAAAAATTTAGTAAGTGCGAAATAAACGGCTGAATTTACTGCGCCACCCAACCGCCATCGATGCTCAAGGGCGCGCCGTTGATCGACTTGCCGGCGTCGGAGCACAGGAAGACCGCTAGCGCGGTGATGTCCTCGACCGTAACGAACTGCTTGGTCGGTTGCGCCGCCAGGATCACATCCTTGATCACCTGTTCCTCGGTCATGCCGCGCGCCTTCATCGTGTCGGGAATCTGCTTATCAACAAGCGGCGTATGGACGTATCCGGGGCAGATGGCGTTGGCGGTGATGCCGAACTGCGCGCCTTCGAGCGCGATGGTCTTGGTGAAGCCGAGCAAGCCGTGCTTGGCGGCCACATAGGCCGATTTGAACTCCGAGGCCACCAATGCGTGCGCCGAGGCGATGTTGACAACACGGCCCCATTTTTTGGCTTTCATGGCAGCGAAGGTCAGGCGCGTGGTGTGGAAGCTGGCGGTCAGGTTGAGGCCGATGATGGCGTCCCATTTCTCGGGCGGGAAGTCCTCGATCGGCGAGACATGCTGGATGCCGGCATTGTTGACCAGGATATCCACCCCGCCGAGCTTGTCGTCGATCTCCTTGATCAGGCCGGCGATCTGATCGGCCTTGGTCAGGTCGGCGCCATTGAACAGCGCCTTGATGCCGAAGTCCTTTTCCAGTCCGGCGCGTTCGGCCTCGATGGCGGCCGCATCACCCATGCCGTTCAGCATGATGTTGGCACCGGCCGCGGCCAGGCCCTTGGCGATCGCCAGGCCGATACCGCTGGTGGAACCGGTGACAAGCGCTGTTTTACCGTGGAGATCGGTCATGATATTTAGTCCTGTGTCTTTTTAGATTTCGGGGCGGGTCTGGGCGCCTTTACGGGCGGCGCTTCCGGTGATGGTGCTGCTGCGGGCGTTTCCGGTGGCACATGCGCCGCGACGGTGAGCGCCTGCTTGCCGCATTGTTCGACGAACTGCATGGTTGCCTTGGTCTGGTCCTGACCATATTTCAGGCAGGTGGCGGCCCATTGTTTCTGGAGTTCAGCGATCGCCGACGGGTCTTGTTTCTTCGCCGCCTCGTTCATCAGGGCCAGGGCTTCCTGGGTGAAGGCGGTGGTGTCCTGCGCGTAGCGGTGCGAGGTGGTGCTGATCATTTCGATCAGGTTGATCAGGCTGCGAGCGGCGCGCTGCTGCTGATCGGCCATCAGCCGCAGGCCATTTTCAAAGGGGGAGGGGGTGGTCATTTTGCGGGTCTCCTTAGAAGACAGTTCGACCCTGACAGTCGAATACCGCAAAACTATGGCCGCTTTCGCACCTGCGTGCAAATTGTAATTGCTGGCCTAGTTAAGCATGACCGAGCCCAGCAAAACCTTTGCGTCCTTGCGCGCCAGAATGGCGTCGGTGGCGCTTTGGAGCTGGGTGGTGATGAAGCCGATATCGGCCAGAGACCGCGCATTCAGCGTACCGGCGTAGGCTTGCAATCGTGACAGATAGGCGTCCTGCAGGCGCGGCTGGTTCAGTTTGATCAGCTCCACCAGCTTTTCATCTTCGCTGTAAAGGCCCATGTCGACGCTCAGCGTGCCGTGCTTACGCTTACTGGCCTCTGTAAAGACGGTCATGGTCGGAAACTGCGTATAGCCGGCGCCGCCGCCCTTTTTCTTGGGCTCACTGGCGAAAGCCGGTGCGCTGATAAAGGCGCCCAGCAGGAAAAGGAGGTGTCTGCGTCTCATGATGCATAAGGATATCACGCTTAGGTTAAGGGGCGGTTTAATCGATCTGTGCGCGTGACCGTAAGGGTAAACAAAAAATTAACCATAAAAACAATGCGTTAAATCAACTCCAAGTTAAGGCCTTTGCGCTAGGGTGGCTGCGGTGACGGGTTAAGGGACAAAAAATCCAACATATGAGCACAGTGCATTCACAGACCTCAAGGCTGCTGCGCAAGATCGATTGCGCCTCGAAGAGCCTGTTGATCGTTGAGGACAATGATGCCTCGCGCCGTCTGGTGATGGAGCTCCTGCGCGCCGCCGGTTTCAGCAATCTCAGCTTCGCTCGTGACGCCGAAGAGGCGATCGAGCATATCCAGACTCAAGGGCCCGACCTGTTGCTGCTCGACTGGGGACTGCCTGGCATGTCCGGCATCGAGCTGGTCAACCATATTCGCCAGGCGGCGCTCAAGCCAGATCCGCGCTTCCCCAATCCGCAATTGCCTATTGTTATGCTGACGGCGCGCCAGCGTGTGTTTGACGTTACCGTGGCCAGCCATGCCGGCATCAACGAATTTGTCGTCAAGCCGTTCTCGACCTCCACCCTGTTGAAGGCGATATCCTCGGCCCTGGTCAAGAAACGCGAGTTCGTCGCCGCGCCAGATTTTGTCGGGCCCGATCGCCGCCGCCGCAAGTCGGCCCTGCATCCCGGCCTTCTGCGTCGTGAAGGTGATGCCGATGAGGCCGCCAAAGTCCTCCAAAATCCTATGGCCGCCGAGATCGAAGCTCTCCGCGGCGCGATGCGCAGAACGCCAGGGCAGAAGCTTAACCGCGATCAGATCAATCAGGTGGTCGTGCGGCTGGTGCACACGCAGACCTTGGCGCATGACCTGCGCATGCGTCTGATCGAGCAGGCCACCAAGTCCCTGAATGCCTATGTCCACCTGTTCGGTGAGCAGGCTGAAGAGGAGGTGCTCGATGTTCACCTCGACGCTCTGATCCGTCTTAACGAAACACCGCACGCCGACCCGGACGAAGCGGTCAATATCGTCAAACATCTCAATACTCTCGTCAACAAGCGTAAAACCAATCGTAAGGTGTCACAATGAATGCGTTTGCTGTCATGGATAAGACTGCCGGTCCAGGCACGACCAATTTCAACCGCGATGTCCGCAGCCTGGCCAATCTGGGTGATACGGCCTCGACCAGTCGCGTCCTGAATCTGTCGCAGGTTTACGCCACCTCGGCGCGCGAAAAAGATTACCAGCTGAAGCCGTTTTTCCGCGACTCCCAGCTTAACAAGTGCATCCTCGTCAAACATACCCTGCGCAGCAATGAGCGCGAGTTGTTTACGCGCATCCGCCGCACCGCCACCAAGATCATCCTGCCGTTTGACGTCAACGATCTGAAGCTTGGTGGTCGTTCGATCATGGTCAACCAGATCGGTTTCGAGCACTTCTGCCGCGCCTATCTGAATACCGACGATGTCGCCTCCAGCAACGATGTGCAGGTGCTGAAGCTGCTTGATCAGTTGCCGTCGCTCGATCCGTTCCTGGTGCGCGAACATCTGGCGCGCCACGGCAATCGCCCCGGCGCCTGCTATCTGAAAATCTCGCCCTATGATATCCAGCGCATGATCGGTTTTGCCAACGAGGAAATCGAACGCCTGGTCCGTACCGCCTTTTCAAGTTCGATGAGCGGCGGTGCGGCTATCAAGCTGGCCGGCAAAATTCTCGCCAACGAACTCGACAAGGAACTGTGGCCCCTGAAGGCGACTCTGCGCATGTCGGACGACGAGTTCTCCGATGGCATTTTCTCATGGCGCGGCTTTCTCTATTTCAAGTGGCGTCACATCGAGTTGCAGGAAGAGATGCGCCGCGTACTGGAAGGCCTGGCCACCTATCAGCCGCTCGGTGCCTGCGATGAAGGCATGCGCGAATACCTGAAGGAGACGCGTCCGCGTCTGGCGCGAAGCATCGTCAATGCCGTCGCCGCTGTCGGCCGCACGCTCGGTGTTTACGATACCGCCTATCATGCGCTCGTCGATGCCTCAAACCCCGGCCCGTTCCGTCGTTTTCTGCTCGATGGGCCCAGCCTGTTTTACGAACTGGGCGAAAGCATCGGCATCCTTAGCCATATCGGCTCGTTCTGGTCGTATCGGATGGGGCAGCAGATGCTGACCCAACGTCTGACGCCGGCCGAATATGGCGATATCCTTATGGATTTTGAAGACTCGCTGATGGCGGTCGCGCAATACGATACCCGGACATGAGTCGGATATGTCGTCGTGTACCGCTTTTTCCATCCCGTAATGCCGCGTCGTCGCGGCAGATGAAGGTGCGTACCCGATGATCAAGTCCAGCACCGATTTCAGCGCCGGCATCTCCGTGGCCGCCAGCGAAAGCGATTTCTCAACGACACGGGAAATCCGCAATCTCGCCAATCTGAACCGTACCTGGTCATCGTGCCGTATCCTCAACCTGGCCAAGCTCTACACGGCCTACAAGGACAGCGACGACTATAACGCCAAGCCCCTGTTCGAGCACTCGGCGCTGAACCGCGCCCTCATCATGAAGCACACCCTGCGGCTGGACGAGCGCGACCTCTTTCCCAACGGCCGCCGCACGGTGACCAAGATCATCCTGCCTTACGATTCTTATGACCTGCGCCTGGGCGGACGCTCCTTATTCGTGCGCCAGACCGGCTATGAAACCCTGATGCGCAGCTATCTCGGTATCGAAGATATCGGCAAGAACCGCGACGCCCGTGTGCTGCGGTGCCTCGATGATCTGCCATCGCTCGATCCCTTCTTGTTGCGTGAACATCTCGACAAGGCGGGTTTCAATCCTTCCGGCGTCTATTTCCAGATTTCACCGCACGACCTAAGATCCATGACCGCCTTTACGGCGCGCGAGATCGAGAAGCTGGTCAATGTCGCTTTTGGCGGCGGCAAGGATGGCAAGGGCGCCACCAAGCTGGGTAACAAGATCCTGTCCGACAAGCTGACCCAAACCCTGGCGCCGCTGCAGCGGACCCTGCGCATGAGCGACGAGGAGTTTCAGGAAGGCATCATGTGCTGGCGTGGCTTTCTCTATTACAAATGGTGCCACGCCGAACTGCAGGATGGCCTGCGCGATGTGCTGGCCGGCATCGGCGGTTATCGCCCCAGTGGCGGCCATGACGATTCGCTGCGTACCTATCTGAAGAAGGCGCGTCCGCGTATCGCCAAGGCGATCGTGGCGGAGATCAGGGAGGCACGTGCTTCCCTCGACCACTACGACAAGGTCTATCACGCCCTTTCGGCGCGGCGCGATCCGGAGCCGTTTCGGCAGTTCCTGCTGTTCGGTTCCGAGTTGTTTCTCGAACTGGGCCTGAAGATCGGTACGCTCAACCACATCACTTCGTTCTGGCGCTACCGCATGGCGCGCGTTAATCGCAAGGGCGCTAAGCCGTTGCAGGATATCGAGTTCGCCGACATTCTGGTCGATTTTGAGAGCGGGCTGTTCAACGCGATGAAAAAAGACGAGATGCGCCAACGGGCTTAGTCCGCTCGCAAAAAAGGCTCGCCGATGACGGCGAGCCTTTGCGTCGTTTCTGCTTTTACAGAACCTACTTATCCATCAACTTTTGCATGAAATACGTATAGTCGATGGCGTATCTGCGGGCACGTTCCGGCAGGTTGGAGGCTGCCGCATGACCGCCTTCGGTATTTTCATAATAGTAGAACGGCAGCCCCATCTCTTCAAAGAGTGCGGCCATCTTGCGGGCGTGCACCGGTCCGACGCGGTCGTCCTTGGTCGAGGTCTCGAACAGGGGTTCCGGATAGGCGACGCCAGCCTTGACGTTGTGATAGGGCGAGATCGAGCGCAGGAAAGCGCCTTCGACCGGATCGTTCGGGTCGCCGTATTCGCCCTGCCACGAGGCGCCGGCCGACATCTTGGTGTAGTTGACCATATCGAGCAACGGCACCTGCACGTCGACGGCATTCCACAAATCCGGGCGCTGGGTGAGCTGGACGCCCATCAGCAGGCCGCCGTTGGAGCCGCCCATTATGCCGAGGTGGCGCGGCGAGGTGATCTTTTTGGCGATCAGGTCTTCGGCCACCGCCTGGAAGTCGTTATAGATGTTCTGGCGCTTGGTCTTGAGACCGGCCTCATGCCAGCCAGGGCCGAATTCGCCGCCGCCGCGGATATTGGCCAGCACGAAGGCGCCGCCCTTCTCCAGCCACAGCTTGCCGATCGTGCCTGAATAGTAGGGGGTCGAAGAGACCTCGAAGCCGCCGTAAGCGTTCAGGATGGTCGGGGTGGTGCCATCGAGCGCGATGTCTTTTTTGGCGATCAGGAAGTAAGGCACCTTGGTGCCATCCTTCGAGGTGGCCCAGTATTGCTGCACCTGCAAGCCGGCGGCGTTGAAGCGTTCCGGCGATGACTTGATCTTTTCGACGAGACCCGTCGCGGCATCGACATTGATCAGGGTCGAAGGGATCAGGAAGCTCGACACATTGATGAGAACGCGATCGGACTGATCGTCCGTCGAGGCCAGGTCGAGCGCCGCATTGGCGGGCAGGTCGAGCTTTTTCGCCGACCACTTGCCAGCCTTGTGCTCATAGCTCCACACCTCGCCGGTGACGTTGGACAGCAGCGACAGGATCAGGCGGTTCTTCGTCTGGCTGATGCCTTCGACCGACTGGTGCGAGTCCGGCTGGAACAAGAGGGTGGGCTCCAGCTTAGCCGGGGCGGCCAGGGCCCCTTTCAGATCGAAGACCAGCACGGCGCCGCTCTTGAAAGCCTTGCCGCCGGCCGAGGTCCAGTCTTCCTTCAGCGTGTAGATGGCCTGGCCGTCCATGAAGCCGGCGAAGTTCGAGCTTTGTGGCAGGGGCAGTTCGACCGGCTTGTCGCCGACATAGAAAAGTTGCTGGCTGTGGAAGAAGTCGAGCCCGCGATAGGCATAGTCCATCACATAGGCACCGCTGACATCGCGCAGTACGGTGCGACCGGCGCTGACATCGGTCTTTTCGCCGCGATAGATTTCGACCGCCTGATCAAGCGACTGACCGCGCTTGAGTGACTTGGTGATATAGGCGTAGCTCGACTCGGTGACATCGCCCGGCTGCCATTCGCGGGTGATGTAGACCGTATCGGCGTCACGCCACGTAATGCTCTGCTTGCCTTCTGGCAGCTCAAAACCGCCCTTGATAAAGCTCTTGGTGGTGATGTCGAACTCGCGCACGATGATGGCGTCCTTACCGCCGTCGGACAGTTCGATCAGGCAGCGCGTATAGTCGGGCGCCAGGCAGTTGGCGCCTTCCCACACCCAGTTCTTGCCCTCGGCCTTCGAGAGCGCGTCTATATCGAGAATGGTGTCCCACTTGGGTGTGGCGGTCTTGTAGCTGTCCCAGGTCGTCTGGCGCCAGATGCCGTGGGTATGTTCGCCATCCTGCCAGAAATTCTGTACCAGACCGCCATGGGCGAAGTTCGACACGGCGATGCGGTCGGTGGCCTGCAGAATGGCGAGGGCCTCGGCCTGGTTCTGAGCGAAGCGCGGGTCTTTCGACAGGCGGTCGAGTGTCGTCTGGTTGCGTGCCAGCACCCATTTCATTGCGTCCGCGCCGTCGATCTCATCGAGGAAGGCGCGCGGATCGGGCGCATCCTTAGCAGCAGTATTAGGATTGTCGGCGACGGTTTTGGCGACTGTGGTCATTTGAGCCCAGGAAGCGGAGGGTTGCGTAAGGGCGAGGCCGGAGAGGATCGCCGTGGTTACACATAAGGTTTTGAGGGAAGTTTGCATCGGGGAGCCCCACCTTTTTTCGGATGCTGAAAATTGCAGGTGAAACTAGCCGCTTTGTGGCGCTTGGCAAGATTACAAAAGAGTCATAAATCGGCTTCAAAAAAGAACTTTACAAAATAAAGTGTTTTATGTATTTTGGTCGCAACTGCAAAATCAAAATCTTCTTCCAGGAGCCCTCGATGTCATCTCTTTCCCTTACGGCTGATACATCTGCCAGCCCGTCCTCAGAAATGTTGGTAATGGATGGGGGGATGCTGTTCTGGGCCGGTCTGAGCTACGGACTGGCCAGCCTTGCTCAGTATCTTGTCCTCACCGGACATGTCCAATTGCTGCATCCCGCCATGATGGGCCTGATCTGGATGGGGGCGAGCGGCATTTTTGTCATGTTCGGTTTTGTCTTCAAGGTCGGCAGTGATCCGCTGGTGCTGAAACGGCCGTCGGTCAAACGTTTTCGCGCTGTCTGGGGCACCCTTATCATCGGCGCCGCCGTCGTTATCGCCGCCCTGATGATCATGATGGTCCGGTTCGGCGCCGGTGCGGAAGCCGCCTTTGTGATTTCGCCCGTCGCCATTTCCATCTATGGCATCGGCTGGCGCGTGGCGGCGCTGATGACTGGCAAGCGTTGGCCCAACCTCCTGTCGCTTGGCTGCTTCGCCGGCGCTATCGGGCTTGCCTTGCTTGCCGGCCAGCCGGAGCAATCGCTTGCCTATGCCGTCTGCCTGACCTTCTTCGCTGTCCTGCCTGGTCTTGCGCTCATGCTGCGTCAGAACGCCAACTAAATTCTTTAGGAACACACGCCATGTCCAATCTGCAATCCGATATTGACTACATGAAATCCCTGGCGGAGGCCGGTGGCCGCGGACCGCTGAAAAACGGCGCCACCCTGTTCTGGGCCGGTTTGCTCTACGGTGCGGCAGCGATCGCTCAATATGCCATGATCATGGGCTGGCTGCCCAAATCCTCGGGGATGTCGGCCTTTATCTGGCTGGGCGCCAGTGTGCTTTTTGGCATATTGGCAACGGTTTTCGGCTTTAACCGGCTGCGTGTCAGGGGATCGGTTGGAAACCGCGCCACCGCTTCGGCCTGGTCGGCGGTCGGGTTGGGCATTGTCGCCTTTATCGTCTGCATCGCGGTGATAGCCAATATCTACAAAACCGTTGAGCCCATGTCCTATCTGATAGCGCCGGTTATCCTGCTGATGTACGGCATGGGCTGGTGGGTCAGCGCCCTGATGTCGGGGCAGGGCTGGCTGAAAATGGTTAGTCTGGGCTGTTTCCTTGCCGCACCGGCGATCTCGCTGCTGGCGGGGCAACCTATACAGATGTTGGCCTATGCCGGTTGCCTGTTCCTTTTCGCCATGGTGCCGGGCATAGTGTTGATGCGCGCTGAAAAGGCGTAAGCTCATGGCAAAAGAACCAGATTCTGACTTCAATATCGAGGCTTTGGATGACGTCATCCACGGGCGCCTGCGATTGGGCATCATGGCTTTTTTGTCGACGGCCGAATCGGCGGATTTCACCCTGCTTAAGAACCGGCTCCAGGCGACGGACGGTAATCTTTCGGTACAGTTGCGCAAGCTGGAAGAGGCGGGATATGTGGCCATAGACAAGGCCTTTGTCGGTAAGAAGCCCCAGACGACGGTGACCCTGAGCGATGCCGGCCGCACCGCCTATATCGGATATCTCGACGCCATGCGCAAACTGATCGCGGACAGTGGTGGCTGACGGCTTCACGAAATAATCATTTCAATTGCAACCACATCGGCGCTACACTCGGATAAAAGAGGAAGCGCCCATGTTGGACTTGCAGGATGAGAAACCGAATTCCGACCTTCACGGTATTGTCGGCGGCTATGTGCCCGAACGTGCCGACTGGACTATTGATCAGGACTGGGCAGCCTATAGCCCCGAACAGCATGCCACCTGGAAGACGCTTTTTGAGCGCCAGATGAAGCTGGTGTCCGGCCGCGCCTCGCAGCACTATCTCGACGGGCTGGCCGACCTGCCGATCACCGCCGACGCCATCCCCGATTTCGATCGCCTGTCCGATGCGCTGGAAAAGCGCACCGGCTGGCGGGTGGTGGCGGTGCCGGGCATGGTGCCAAACGACGTCTTCTTCACCCATATGGCCAATCGTCGCTTTCCGGCCGGGCAGTTTATCCGCAACGCGCACCAGCTCGACTATCTGCAGGAGCCGGATGTCTTCCACGATATTTTCGGCCACGTGCCGATGATGGTCAATCCGGTCATGGCCGACTTCATGCAGGCCTATGGCGAAGGTGGATTGAAGGCGATGCGCCTCGGTGAACTGGACCGGATCGCGCGGCTATACTGGTATACGGTCGAGTTCGGGCTGATCGAGGAGAAAAACGACGTGCGCGTCTTCGGCGGCGGCATCCTGTCCTCTTTTACCGAGACGCGGTTTGCGCTGGAAGATGCCTCGCCCAATCGCATCGGCTTCGATCTGGAGCGCGTGATGCGCACCAACTACCGCATCGACGAGTTCCAGGAGACCTATTTCATCATGCCGTCGATCGATACCCTGTTCGACATGGCCAATACAGATTTCGCGCCGATCTATGAACGGCTCAAGGCCGAACCGGATTACGAGCTGTCAGAGGTTTTGCCGCAAGACCGTGTGTTCCATTGCGGCACCGGCGCCTATCACAAGGCGCTTCTGAGCATTTGACAGCGCTGCCGTCCCGTGGTCTCTAACCTGCAAAACGGGAGAAACATCATGGAACTTAATCGTCGTCATTTGCTGGCCGGTTTTTCGGCCTTGGGTCTGGTCGGCGCTTCGGCGCACGCGGCCGCCATCAAGCAGCCCTATCAGAAGATCGGTGTCCAGCTCTACACGGTGCGCGATGCCTTCGCCGCCGACCCGCTCGGCACGCTGAAGCGCGTCAAGGCGCTCGGTTTCGATCAGGTCGAAACCATCAGCTTCGGCGGCATGGCAGCCAAGGACTTAAAAGCGAAGCTGGGCGATATCGGCCTGACCGCGCCGTCGTCGCATATCGGTCTGGCTGACTGGCAAAGCCGTCCGGAAGCCGCGCTCGATGATATGGCCGCGCTCGGCGCCGATTATGCCGTGCTGGCCTGGCTGCCGGCAGAAGACCGCGGGAGCTGGAAGGCGTGGGCGGACAAGATGAATGCCTGGGGTACACTCGCCAAGGCGCGCGGTCTGGGCTTCGCCTATCACAACCATGATTTTGAATTCAAGAAGACGCCGGAAGGCGAGATGCCCTTCCATATCCTGCTTGAAAACACCGATCCGGCGCTGGTGACGTTCGAGCTGGATTGTTATTGGGCCAGCTTCGCCGGCCACGATCCGGTCCATGTGCTGCATGAGCACGGCGACCGCGTGCGCCTGCTGCACCTCAAGGATAAACTGGCTGATGGCGGTATGGCGCCGGTTGGTGAAGGCACGATCGATTACGCCGCCGTGCTGGCTCTGGCGCACAAGATTGGCGTCAAATACGGCTATGTCGAGCACGATAACCCCACCGACCCTTGGGCCAGCATCACGACCAGCATCAAGAATTTGAAGGGATAGAGACGACTAATCCTCCCCTGCGAAGCGGGGGAGGATAAATTTCTTCCTATTCCCCCGCCTTCTTCCAGTAATAATCGCTCAGCACAAAGAATGCCTGCTTGCGTTCGCCGTTCTCCGACTCCACACCTTTACGGTTCCAGCCCTGCTGCCAGGTGTTCTGACGGCGGGGCGAGCGGAAATCCTTCAATATCCACGGTGACAGGCCGGCGAGGAAGGGGATCTTGTCGGCCATGGCCAAGGTGTTGACGTAGTATTTCGCCTGATATTCCTCGGTGAAACGACCCTGCCGCTCCGGTTCATGCACGCCGGCTAAAGTCTCGGCGCCAAATTCCGACAGGATTAGCGGTTTGTTGAAGCTGGAATGCCAGACGGTGGCCGGTACATCGGCGATTTTGGCATTGCCATACCAGCCATTATAGGTGTTGACCGCCATGACATCGAGTTCGTGGATCAGCGGATCGTCGATGGTGATGTCGATATGACCATCGATCGTCTTGGTACCGGTCAGCAGCGCCGCCGACACCAGTCGTGAGCCATCGAGCGCCTTGGCTTCACGCGCGAGCGCGGTCAGGAAACTGTTGCGCGCATCAGAGATCGGCGTCTCGTTGGCGACGCTCCAGATGACGACCGAGGCGCGGTTGCGGTCGCGCAGAATGTTCTCGGCCAGCATGGTTTGGGCGGTTTTGAGCGTGTCGGGATTGCCGAACTTCACCGCCCAATAAACCGGGATTTCACTCCACACCAGAAGACCCATTTCATCCGCCATGCGCGTCGTGACCTCGGAATGCGGGTAATGCGACAGGCGGACATAGTTGCCGTTCAGGCCATGCTTGATCTCGCTCAAAAGGGCGCGCGAAGCCTCCGGCGTGATGCGGCGCGACGGATTGGGGCCGAACTCTTCCTCATGCAGGCAGATGCCGCGCAGGAAGATCGGCTGGCCATTGAGGATGATCTGTGTACCCTTGACCTCGATGGTGCGGAAGCCGATCCGGTCGGTCAGCACGTCCGCGCCGGCCTTGACCGTGACATCATAAAGCGTTGGCGTGTCGGGTGACCAGCGCTTGAGGCCTTTTGGTGCGGCTGCGCTTAAAGAGACGCGGCCATCGGCGCCGGTGGTGCCTTTCAGCGTCAGTTTCAACGCTGGCACGCTGACCTCGACCGCCTGTCCGGCCCTGGCATCACCTTCCAGCGCCACATCGGCCTTGATCTGGCCATCGGTGGTCAGGCGGATAAAATCGTCGTCGATAAAGGTCTGCGGCGTCGATACCAGCGTCACGTCGCGGATGAGGCCGCCATAGGTTTCCCAGTCGGTGACCTGCGTTGGCACCGAATCCGGCGTGCGCTCGGAATCGACCGCGACGACCAGATTGTTGCCTGTGGGGCGCAACAGGCCGGTGACTTCAAATGAGAAGGGGGTGAAGCCGCCTTCGTGTTCGCCCAGTCTGTGCCCGTTGAGATAGACCATGGTCTTGTAGTCGGCGGCGGCGAAGCGAATAAACTGGCGCTCCCCCGCTTTCGCGGGCGCATCGAAGCTTTTTTGATACCACATCAGGCCGTTGTAGTAGCGCAGTTCGGGGCTGTAGCCGATCCAGGCCGAGGGCACGGTGCCTACGGGGGCGCGCGCCAGATCGTATTCGTAAAAGACATCGGGATCGTTCTTCATCGCCTGTTCGACATTGACGTCCGAGCCGCGGCCCTTGGTGACGTCATAG
The DNA here is from genome assembly GCF_000376105.1 of Asticcacaulis benevestitus DSM 16100 = ATCC BAA-896. Lineage (GTDB taxonomy): Bacteria > Pseudomonadota > Alphaproteobacteria > Caulobacterales > Caulobacteraceae > Asticcacaulis > Asticcacaulis benevestitus. Next base: position 158,001 of record NZ_AQWM01000005.1, on the reverse strand, counting down.
GGCTTGCCGTGAAAATCGGCCATGCCATCCTTGTAGGGATCGACGCTGTAATGCCATGGGCCGGAGAGCGACAGCACGTCGCGCCGGTCGGCATTGACCAGCACGAACTGCGGCACCAGAGCGGCATAGGCCGCATTATCGGCAGGTTTGGCCGGTGCCGCCATGACGGGGGCGGTGGTTATCAAAATCGTGAAAACAGCGGCGAACAGGGGCTTGTGGCGGCGCATGGTCATCTCCCTCGTCTTTTATATTTGGCAGGACGCTAACCCTTAAAGATACCGGTGGCAAGATGCCGCATAACCGGCTTTTCCCGCAGCTTGCTAAATGGTCCCAAGGGGCGCAAGATGCCCAGATGAGACCTGTCCTGACAACTGCCGAACTGTCCGCCTTGCCAGCCGATCTGCCGCAATGGACGCTGGATGACGAAGCCAAGGCCATCTCGCGCGACCTTAAATTCAAGGATTTCCGCCAGGCCTTTGCTTTCATGACCCAGGTGGCGGAAGTGGCCGACAGGATGGACCACCATCCCGAATGGTCCAATGTCTATAATACCGTATCCATTCGCCTGACGACCCACGATTCCCATGGCCTGACCCAAGGCGACATCGAGCTGGCGAGACAGATCGACAGCGCTGCAAGCGGCGTATAAGTCCCACTCAAGCATTTAATTTTTATTTTTCTGACAGTAGTGCTTGAACACCAAAAGTTAGTGATCCCCTGAAGTTCAGGGGTCCGGCGGCGTCTATTAGAGGATCACGGAATACCCATGCTCGAAAAGAAAAACACCATTCTGATCGTTGATGATGAAGAAGAAATCCGCAAGATGCTCAGTATCTTCCTCGATGCGGCGGACTTCAAGGTGTGCGAATGTGATAGCGGCAAACAGGCCCTGCGTATGAGCGCTTCGGTTCGTCCCGATCTTATCCTGCTTGATCTAGGCCTGCCCGATATTGACGGCAAGGAAGTCATCACCAAGATCCGCGAATGGTCGAATGTGCCGATCGTGGTTCTGACCGCCCGCGCCGAGGATATGGAGGCGGCCCCCGCCCTCAATATCGGCGCCGACGACTATGTCACCAAGCCGTTTTCAGCCGAAGTGCTGCTCGCGCGTATCAACGCCAACCTGCGCAAATCGGCAGTCAAGGAAGTCGGCGATCCGGAAATCGTTCATGGCCCTATCCGCATGGATCTGGTGCGTCACGAAGTCTATATCGATGATGAACGGGTCGGCTTCACGCCCAAGGAATACGATCTGCTGCGCTTCTTCCTGGTCAACCGCGGCCGTATGCTGACGCACAAGCAAATCCTGAAAGAAGTCTGGGGTCCTGCCCACCTCGAGGATACGCAATATCTGCGCGTCTATATCGGCCAGGTGCGCGACAAGCTGGAAACCCGTCCGGGTCTGGGTAAGTCGATAGTATCGGAATCCGGCATCGGCTACCGGATGGACATGGTGAACTGATTTAGCTCATACGCCGCATGGCTTGCTTAGCATAAGCTCGGACGGCCGGTCGGAATAAGAAACGACCCTGACGAACGCCCCGAAGCCCGTTATGAATGATCATGACGGGCTTCGTCGTATTCAGCGGCTTCTTACTTACCCGTTCCTTATTCTTGAAGGTGCGCTCGCCTTTGTATATTTATGCGGAGAGCGATAGCGTTACCTTAAGGTTTCACGCCAAGTCGGCGGGGCTACAATAGGAGAACGCTATGCTCAACTGGATCGTTACATTCTTTATCCTGGCCGTTGTGGCGGCCTTCTTCGGATTTACAGGCCTTGCCGGCACCTTTGCTGAAATCGCCAAGTTTATCGCAGTGATCTTCGTGGTTCTGTTCGTGGCCAGCCTGGTCTACCGCATGATCACCGGCCGCAGCGCCAATCCCCCGCTATAAGCGCTTAAGGTCACAAACTAAAAGAGCCGGTTCTGAAAAGAACCGGCTCTTTTAGTTTGGCAATACCCGATAATCAGGCGGTCTTTTTATTGGAATAGTAAAGCGTGAAGACCGCGCCGCCTTCGGGGTGGTTATGCAATTCGATGCGGCCGTCGAGGAGGCGCATGATGTACTGGCAGATGGTCAGGCCAAGGCCGGTGCTGGCGTTTTGCTGATCGGTCTTTTGCAGACGCGTATACTTGTCAAAAACCGCCGCCTGTTGGCTCAAGGGGATGCCCTCGCCATGATCGCGGATGCTGACAAACCCCTCATTGCCCTTGAGGCCGTAGGCGACCTCGATCACCGGCACGGCTTCATTTGTCTTGGAGCCCTTGCGCGCGCCGTATTTGAAGGCGTTGTGCAGCACCAGCCCGATGGCGCGGGCACCCAGCATAGGGTCGGTCGTCAGCTCATCATTGCCGTCATCCGGCGCCTTGATCTGGATTTCACCCTTTGTCTTCAGGGGGCCCAGACGCGCCAGGCTGTCACGGATCATATTGCCGAGCTTGGCCGATTCAAACCGTGGTTTGACCGCATCGGCTTCGAACTTGGCCATGTCGAGAATATTGGTGATGAAATGATCTAGACGAAAAGCTTCGGTGAGGGCCGAGCCGATCAGCGACTTGCGCTTTTCTTCGCTCAGCTTGTCATAGAGCATGGTCATGACTTCAAGCGAGCCTATGATGGTGGCCAGCGGAGTCTTGAGATCGTGGGAGACGGACGACAGCATCTGACGATGCAGGTATTCGCGTATCTCGTCGTGCGTAGGGGAGGTGATCTCAGCAGGGGTCATGGTTATGTCTTACCAACAATAGCTTACGACAGCAAATCTATAGATGTATGCGAAGGAAAAGGGAGCAAGGCTTTCAGGACCTTACTCCCTTTTTGTTACCAAACGCGCCAGCCAGGGGAAACTGCGGTTCGGTCTGTGGTACCTCACTCAGGGGGACTAGTCTGCCGCCCGGCTGCGCGACGCCTCGGCATTGCGTTCCTTCTGATTATCGGATGCGGCCTTGATATCATCCGATGTGTCCGAAACCACTCTGGAAGCGGCGGCGCCGGTTTTGGAAACAGCGCTTGAGGCCGATTTGCCGGCGTCCTTGAGGGCCTCACCGGTTTTGTCGAGCGCCTCCTTGTCGGTGATCTCGTCCGCCGCCTTGCTCACCTTGGCGGGGACGGCGTCGATCGCTTCCCCGACATGTTCGCCAACGGTAACGACGTGGTTTTTGTTGTAGATCCACACACCGCCGATCACGACAATGATCAGCAGGATAATAAGCAGCAGAGTTGTTCCAAAGGAACTGCGCGGCGCGTCATTCATGGTTTAATCGTTCCAGCTGTCGGCAATGCTGACATACATGGCCAATTCGGCATCGTCTTCGTCGGCATCAAAGAGTACCGGCGGCACATCATCTTCGAAATACTCACCGTCAAGGCTGACCTGACGTACAGGCGCGGGCTTGGGGGCGGGAAAAGGAATGATCTGGGCGTTCATGGTGAGCTCCTTGATGGGAGTGGAAACTTAGGCCAAACGGGATTGAGGATTGCTGACAGGCGGAATTTCGGCCGGCAATTCGGGGTTGCTGTCCGGCAGGGGCTCCGGATTGACTTCCGGCTCGTGAGGCGGAATCTCCGGCTCTTCCGGATCGTTTGGGCCGCTGGTGGCGAAGGCTTCTTCAACGGCAGGTATCAAGCTGTGGATACGTCGCAGGGCCTTGGAGATATCCTCGATACGACGCTCCTGGTCGGCAGTTGCCGCATTACCACCTTCGCCTTCAAAGCGCAGATAATCATCGAGCGACAGGCCGAGTTCTTTTTGCGCCTCAATCAGGGTGTCGTAACCGGCCTCACTGATCTTTTGCGCCGCTTCAAGGCCTTTGAGATAGGTGTTGGTCCAGTCATTCAGGCGGGCAACCTGCACCTTGACATCGGTCTTGAGGCGGGCGGCGTCGCAGCCGGTCAGCAGCCGCTTCAGATCATGCGAAACCTTCTGCACCGAGGCGATGTGATCTTCGTCATAAAGCGCGGAGAGTGCGCCGAAATCAGGCGTTGAGGCGGTATCGGCACTGGCAGTCACACCCTGGCTTGTCGGGCTTGTTCTGACACTTGTATCGAGCATGGCTTGTCTCCTGATGGTAAAATTTTATCCGCAAATGGCGGACTTGATTTCACCTTAGGGAAAAGCCTGCAAAGGCTCAGTGCTTAAGCCGGAGATCGCCTGTAAGGCCAGCATAAGGGGCCAGACTTATGCCGCCGCAATTGTACGCGAAGCGCCCAGTTTTTGCGCCAGGATATCGGGCAGGACGGGCTTGGAGATATAGTCATCCATGCCGGCCGCCAGGCAGCGTTCGCGGTCGCCGGCGAGGGCATGGGCCGTGACGCCGATAATGGTGTGGCGCGGCACCCGGCCGGAATTTTCGGCTTCGCTTTCCCGTATACAGCTTGTCGTTTCCAGCCCGTCCATGCCATGCATCTGCACGTCCATCAGGATAGCGTGGAAAGGGCCCTGCCCCTCATCGAGCGCATGCCTGATCAGGGCCAGGGCCTCGGCGCCGGACGTGGCGGCCTGGGTGTCGTAACCCAATTCTTCCAGCATCAGCGACAGCACCATGATGTTGGGTTCGTAGTCCTCCACGATCAGCACACGGGGTTTGTGGCCATCGGGCGCGGGGCCTGGATGGTAATCCGGCGTGACGTCCACTGGCTTTTCGCTGCGCTTGCCTTCCGGCAGTGTCAGCGACACCATGAAGGTAGAGCCGTCGGAATCGCTTTTCACCTCGATATCGCCGCCCATGAGCTGGACCAGCGAGCGCGCGATGGAAAGACCGAGGCCCGAACCGCCGAAGCGGCGCGTGATGGTTTCATCGGCCTGGGTGAATTTCTCGAAGATGATCGGCAGCTTGTCGGCCGGGATGCCGATACCGGAATCGTGGACATTGATCGACAGGGCGTAGTGGCCGTTTTCAGCCGGCGCGGTCGTGGCGATAATGGCGATCTCACCGCGATCGGTGAATTTCAGCGCATTGCTGACGAGGTTCATGAGCACCTGCTGGAGGCGGGAGCGATCGCCGACCAGCCAGACACCGTTCGTTGTGTCATCGATGCGCAGGGTCAGGCCCTTACGCTCGATGTCCTGCCAGAACATGGTGCGGATGTCTTCCAGCACGGCTGAGACCTCGAAAGGAATAGCCTCCAGTTCGATATGGTCGTCCTCGATGCGGCTGATATCGAGCAGGTCATTGATCAGCTTGAGCAGCAGGTCGGCATTGCTGCGCAGGGTATCGACCATCTTGCGCTGGTCATCGTCAAGGCGGGTGCGCGACAGCACGGTGGCGAGGCCGGTGACGACGTTCATCGGCGTGCGGATTTCGTGGCTCATGGTGGCCAGGAAGCGGCTCTTGGCCTGATTGGCGGCTTCGGCTTTTTCCTTGGCGGCGGTCAGTTCGACGCTTTGCTGGGCGTTTTCACGCAGCAGGCGTTCCTTGGTGAAGGCGGCGACCATAATGGCGGGCAGCAGGTCGAGATAGGTCTGGTTGACGTCCTTGACCGCGTAATCGGCGGCGCCCTTTTCAAGCGCTTCCAGCGCGATGCGCTCGTCACCGCCGGCGGTCAGGATGACGGCGGGCGGCGCAATGGGCATCTCGGCCAGATGGTCGAGCAGTTCCAGCCCACTCATGCCTGGCAGGTTGTAATCGACCAGCAGAAGATCGAAATCACGCTGATTTAATAGTTTAAGCGCATCCTCGGCCGTTGCGGCGGTCTCGACCTTGAGGCCAAGCCGTTCCATGCGCTTTTGCAGCAGGCGCGCCAGGGCATCATCATCCTCGACATACAAGATGTTCTGTATGGAGGGCGGGCTAGCCTTGGCATCGTTGTGACCGGGATGGGGCATGGTATCTTACAGGCCTGTTTATCTTACATTTCCGACGGCCAAAGGTCTTCGGCAAGGGCAAGCTTAAGCGAACTATTTAATGTGTGGCACGCGAACTATGGTCAACATAAGGCCAAGCTTACGTATGGCTTCGGAAAAATCCTCGTACCCTACGGGCTTGGTCATGAAGGCGTTGCAGCCGAGCGCGTAACAACGGTCGATATCCTTCGGATGGTCGGTCGTGGTCAGCACAATGACCGGAATGCGCTTCGTGCTGTCATCGGTTTTGAGGCGGCGCAGGATCTCGAAACCATCAATATCCGGTAGGTTGAGATCGAGCACCACCACACTACGGTCGAGGTGTTCGGGGGTGGCGCCGGCGCCAAAGAAATAGGCGATAGCCTCTGTGCCATCCTTTAGGCGTGTGATCGGATTGAGCACGCCGACGCGCTGGAGGTTACGGTTGATCAGGCTGGCATGGCCTTCATCATCCTCGATCAGGACCACTGAAAAGGGCTCGGTATAGGTGCTTATCATGCCGCGCGCTCCTTGCCGGTCTGGTCATTGGAAGCGGCCAGAGGGTGGCGTTTGGGCAGGCTGAAATGGAAGGTGGTGCCGACATTGAGCTTGGATTCAAACCAGATGGCGCCGTTGAGTTTGCGTAACGTCGCCTTGACGAAGGCCATGCCGAGGCCGAGGCCGCGCACATCGCCGGTATTGCGGGCACGGCGGAAGATATTGAACACGCGCTCAGCGTCCTCGGCATCGATGCCGCGGCCGTTGTCGCGGATCGAGAAGATGTAATCGCGTGAGGTTTCCAGACAGGTGATCTCGATATGGCCGGGCTCATCGGGTCGTAAATATTTCACGGCATTGTCGAGCAGATTGGAGAAGATCTGCTCCAGCGCCACCGGATCGGTGATCAGGCGCGGCAGGCCTGAGGCCTTGACCTCGACGCCTTTGGTGGAAATCTCGTAACTCTGCGCGCCCATACATTTGTCGAAGACGACCTGGGCGTCCACAAGCTCATCACGGTAGGTGAACTTGCCGATGCGCGACAGATCGAGAATGGCGGTGGTGAGGGTATCCATGCGATCGACCGCATTGCCGATAAAGCCAAGCGCCTCGGGGATATCCTGTTTCAGAATAGTTTCCAGCCGCGTCCAGGTCTCGGTGCCGAGCTTTTTGCTCTGCGGTTCCAGCAGGCTGTTGACGTCTTTCACCGCCAGGCCCAACTCGTGCGAAAAGCCTTTCAGATTGACCAGTGGTGAGCGCATATCGTGCGAGGTGATGTAGGTAAAGGCTTCCATGTCGGCATTGAGCTGGCGCAGTTCTTCTTCGCGGTTCTTCTGCTCTGTGATGTCGGTATGGGTGCCGATCATGGTGCGGATCTGGCCGAACTTGTCCCAGGTGCCGATGCCGCGCGACATGACCCAGCGCCAGGTGCCATCCTTGTGCTTGAGGCGGAAGACGTTGTTGTAGATCGGTGTTTTCTTGATGATGTAGTCGTGGCGGACCTGCATATAGGTCTCGACGTCATCAGGATGGATGCGCTCGATGAGGTCGCGCACGCTGTCGCCCAGTTCCCCCTCGCCAAAGCCGATCATCGCCTTGAATTCGCGCGACATATACATGGTTTCGTTGACGAAATTGATCTCGTAAACCCCGTCATTGATGCCGTTCATCACCGCCCGGAAACGCATTTCGGAGCGAGCGTTGCGCGCCTCGATCGCTTCGTTTTCGGCTTCCAGTTTGATGATGATGATGGTGCCGGCGAGAAAAATGCCGATGCCAAGAATAGTGCCGATAATGACGATATAGAAGAAGTTGGTCTTGTGCGGTGCCACCAGCGTGCGGCGCTCTTCCAGACGGTACAGGCGGTGTTCAATATTGGCTTCGATCAGGCTGCGCAACTCGTTCATCTGGGTTTTCTGGATATCGAGCGCGTTCATGCTGATCTGCCCGCGACCGTGGGCGCGCATGTAATTCATCTGCGATTCCAGCAGTTTTTGCAGGCTGTCGACGCGGTCGAGCAGATTGTTGGTTTCGGCGAAAGCGTTGGATTCGTAATAGGTGGCCTGGCGCAGGGCGCGAATCTCATCGGGCAGGCGGTCGGCGGCGCGCTGGAAAGGCGCCAGATAGCGACCGTCACCCGAAAGAACATAGCCGCGCACGCCAGTTTCCATATCGACCACATCCATAAGAATGTTTTTCGTCTGGCGAATATTTTCATATTCGTAGCGCATGTAGTCGTTGAGATTTTGCGATTTTTGGTACTGGCTATAGATAATCATGCTGAAAGCGCAAAAAGCTATAGAAATCAGACTGAAAAAGGCCAGGTACAAATGTTTTACATTTATTCCCCACGGCGCTCTCATAGCAAATTGCCAACTTTCATGGCGCTATAAGATATTTATATCTTAACTCGCCCCATTATTACTGATTAGTCTTGTAAAAACGTTTGCCGCCGCACCCAAGGCTAAAACATTTAAGGGTCAGGCTAACCTACAGGCTGTAATAGGGCAATAAGTGTCAATCGTAAAAATATAAAGATAGTATAAGGCCGAAAAGCGCAATCTGTAGCCGTTTAACGTTTTGTGTGCCCGGGTTTGACGCCATGCGAGGTGCGCAGGCCATTCAGGAATGAGCTGGCCACATTCGTCACACGGTCCACCACGGGGGCAACAATTGGGGATTGGCTGCGGAAAATAAGCTCTACGCCCTCCCGAACCTGCCCGAAAATGCGGGTGGCGATCGTGGCTGCTATGCCCAGAATGATAAAGGTGAGGGCGGCCGTGCCAAGGCAGGCCAAAAGCACGCCCGCGCCCGCTATCAGCATCTGCGTATAGGTCAGCCACAGAAGCAGGCCGGTCATCAGTGCAAAAAGAAAGGTGCCAAATACGCCCAGAAGCATAACAACCACCAATCCGGATACCACGCTCATGAGATAGGCTTTCGACGCATTGAGCTTTTTCGTTGCCGATAAAAGCTCGAAAACTCGTGAAATCCAAAACATGAAGTGCGGTCTCCGGTGATGCGTTATGCTCCAGGATGTATTCGGCTCAAAAGTCAGACCGGCGCCAGGGGAAACGCCGGTCTGACCTTTTGAATAACCTAGCGACGGGTCAGAAGCGCGCCGATAATGAAGCCTGCGCCGAGCGCGATGGCCGATGAGCGGATCGGGTTGCTCTTGATTTCGTTTTCAATCTTGCTGGTCGCGTTCTTGCTGTTATCGATCGTGCGATCGAACAGGCTGCGCACCTTCTGGCCGGCTTCGTTGGCGTAACCACTGACGTCATTGAGCACGTCATGGCCGCGATCCTCAACATCGCGCAGCGTGTCACGGGCGGTGTTGCGAATGTCGTTTTCGGCCAGGCTCTTGGTGACGTTGGCGGCGACTTTGGTGGCGGAAGACAGCATGGGATTTCTCCTTACGAGAAAAACAGGATATGAATGGGGGGAGGAAAAATGGGGGTCACGTCCACGGCGGGCTTGTCTTAAGCCCAGGGGCTGGGGGGGCGGAGACGGGCTTGAGATAAGCGGCTGTGGACGTGATGTGCTCAGACTATCGGGCCATCTTTAAGGAAGCGATGCGCTCACCATGGGCTGAAAATAAAGAACGCATAAACGCCGGATATTTTCTTAAGCGCTTACCCCATCCTTACGTGCAAGGCCGCATCCGGTGCGTCAATTTTATGCTCAAGCGGCTAGGGTTCGGTGATCGCCAAGGTCGGCGACGCATCTTTATCCAGGAGATTCACCATGACGGTTAAAGCCAGTATCAAGGAAACAACGGGCGCTGCGGAAGAAGAGCTCGGCGAAGCCCTCGGCAATGACAAGATGGCCGACAAGGGGCGTCAGTTGCGCAACGAAGGCCGTATTGAAAACGGCAAAATGCCCAAGACCCACACGCCGGGCACCGAAAAAGATCACTGATCCTTTTGCCGAATAGGCCTGACTAAAAAGCCTCCCGCATTTCGTCGGGAGGCTTTTTGATAACGGTCCTTACTCCGCTGCGTTTTTTTGGCTGTCCGCGGGTTCGTAACCGAGATGATTCAGCAGGTCCTTGATCTTGATCGAGGCGAAGTGGATCGAGGAATCGGCCACGCCATAGGGCATGAAGATCCATTCGCCGCAGCGCAGGGCGCCACAGGTATAGATGACGTTGGGCACATAACCTTCGCGGTTGTCTTCCGAAGGCGACAACAGGGCTTCCTTCGAACGCGCCAGAACGATGCGCGGATCATCCTTGTCGAGCAGGGCGGCGCCGAGCGAATACCGCCGTACCGCGCCAACGCCGTGTGTCAGCACCAGCCAGCCCTCCTCAAGCTCGATCGGTGAGCCGCAATTGCCCATCTGGACCAGCTCCCACGGCGCCTCGGGGCCCAGAATCTTGTCGCCATTGTTCCAGGTGTATTTGTCGTCGCTCTCCAGATAGAAGACGCTCTCGTGATCCAGCCGGCCGACGGCCGCCCAGCGCCCGTTGATCTTGCGCGGGAAAAAGCCAAGCCCCTTGTGTCCTGCTGCGGCGCCGCGGAAAGGCGTCAGCCGGAACGAACGGAAGTCCGAGGTTTCCATACATTCGCAGGCGGTTTCCTTGCCGTTATAGGCCGTGTAGGTGCCCATATAGGTGGTGGTGCCGCTTTCATCATGGAACCTGACCATGCGCAGGTCTTCCAGGCCGTTGCTTTGCGAGCGTGTGACCGGAAACAGCACCGTCTCGGAAATCGGGCAGGCCTGATGACCGTGTACCGTCACGGCGCCATCAACCGGCGCAGTGCCCAGCGGTTTGGCGGCAACGGCGAAATCGGCTTCTGGACGTAATTCCATCGAGCCATCCGGATAAAACGTGCCTTCGCGGAAGGACACGGTCGAGATATGGCCTTCGCCGACCGTGCGGGTCGACATGACGAAATTGGTGCCGCCATTGTTATTGCTCTGATCAGGGTGGGGCACGACCGATGGGTTCATGACCGCCGCCGCCTGATAGCTGTATTCGTGACAGAAATAGGCGCCGATCAGCGCCATATGATCCTCATCGAGATTCTCCATCCCGCCCTGTATGGCCTGTATGGCGTTGAAGCGTTCCAGGAAGATGGCGCGTGTCTGCCAATGCCGGCCGGTGAAGTCGCGGTTGACGATTTCCAGCTCCTGCCGCACCGTTTCGGCCGACATATGGATGATGGCGTCGCAGATGCGGCCGACGCGCGACATCGTGCCCATGGCACTGTCGCGCGGGCTGTTGGAAATCGAAAACGGCAGGATAACGACGCGGTCTGGGTTGGAACGCAGCATCGTGGGGCTGATCAGCATATCGGTCATAGGATGTCCTCAGATAGGTATAACGCGTGCGGCGGGCCCTTTTATAGGGCCCGCCTGAAACGGATTGTTGGCCAAGCCGGCAGTTTACAGCTCGGCCTTGAGTGCGGCCCAGCTCATGGGGTAGGAGAGGATCGACTCTGCGCCCTGGTTCAGGTTCAGACCATTCGGATTGAGTCCGTCATAGCAACCGCCGTCGCCATCAAGCAGGGAAAGACCGGAAGTGTTCTCACCGTGGAACCAGGCAAAGGCGCGCAAGGCCTCTGCCTTCCAGTGCTCGTCACCGGTAATGCGCAAGGTGCTCAGGCAGGCGTCGATTGTGGCCAGGACTTCCAGCGGCTGCTGGTCGTAAAGGGGGTGATCGGGACCATCGGCGGAGAAGCGTGAATTGGGGATCGGCACGAACACGCCGCCGCGCGTTTGCTTTTGCATCAGCCAGCGCATCGCGGTCAGGCCATCGGCGATCATGTCTGGCTCTGACAGGAAGGCGCCGCCGACAATCAGGCCTTCACAGACCCGCGCATTATCGTAGGAAAGCTCAGGCTCGAACCAGCTACGGCCGTTCTTGCTGTGGCTCTTGTAACGGTCATGCACATCGCGGGTGAGATAGCGCACCATGACCTGAATGTCCTGAGCATCGCCGAAGACGCCGAAGGTGCGGACCAGGGCCTTGATCATGACAGCGCGCGAGCGCAACGAAGCCCAGGCGCCGGCCTTTTGCATGACCTGATAGCCGAGATCGCAGGCCCACTGGCGCAGATCGGCGGGCAGGCTGGAGCGCGCCACATCGACCAGCGATTCATAGGAGCGGGCGTTGCAGTCGTCGAAGCCACCGTCATCGAGCCATTGACGGCCGTAAGACATGAAGTTGCGGAAGCCTTCGCCGTTCCAGGCGTGGTTCATAAAGGCGGCGTAGCGATAGGCCAGTTGCGTTTGTTCAGCCGTCAGAGGGCCGAGGTTCGACTGACGCGCCACCATAGACAGGGCTCGGGCATTGTCATCGGCGCAATAGCCATGCTGGCGATCGGGCAGGCGATACCTGCCATGCTGAAAGATGCCGCAATCGTCGGTCATGCGCTGGATCGCGGCCCAGGACGGCGCTGCCGGCAAGGCGTGCGCGTCATGCTCAGCGGGTGCTTCGTGCGCGATAACGTCGTGACGGGCGCGGTTGACATAGGCCTGCGCCACCGCCGACCAGCGCGAGGGCTGGGCCGCCATGTAGGCGCGCATCGACATATCTGAGCGCATCTTGTCATCGCCCAGCAGCGCAGAGATGGCGGTGGCGAAAGCGCCGGAGTCGTTGAAGGGGCAGAGGGTGCCGACACCGTTGGCCAGCGCTTCGACCGCGTGCCAGTAGGGGGTGGAAACCGTCGGGCGGCCGAGCGCCAGAGCGTAGGACAAGGTGCCCGACGTGATCTGGGTTTCGGTCAGGTAGGGCGTAACGTAGACATCGGTAGCCTGCAGAATATCGATCAGGTCGTTGTCATTGATGAAGCGGTTGATGAAGCGGATATTGTCTTCAACGCCCAGATCCTTCGCCATCTGTTTCAGGCTGTCGCGGTATGTCTCGCCCTCGTCGCGAACCAGGTGCGGATGGGTGGCGCCGATGACGAGATAGACGACATCCGGCGAGGTCTTGCGGATTTCCGGCAGGGCGGCGATGACGGTTTCGATGCCCTTGTTCGGCGACAGAAGGCCAAAGGTGGTGAGCGTCTTCTTGCCGGAGAGATGCAGCAGCGATTTGAATTCATTCGTGTTGCGCAAAGGGCGCGACGGGGCGCCATGCGGCACCACGGTGATGTGTGTGTCCGCAACGCCGTAGACGCGCTTGAGAATGGCCGCGCCCTTGTGCGCCATGGTGACGAGGGTGGAGGACAGGCGGATCAGGTCGTTCATCACGCGGCGCTGCTCATCGTTCGGATTTTCCAGAACGGTGTGCAAGGTGGTGACGATCGGCATATTGAGGCGTTCCAGGCAGGCGATCAGATAGGCGCCGGACGGGCCGCCATAGATGCCGAACTCATGCTGCACGAACAAAACCTGTGTGCCGTTGCTGTTCAGTTCGTCGGCAAGATCGCGGTAGGCCTTGATGTCGTTTTGCGGCACCTGATGGGTGACTTCGAGCGGATAGTCATAGGTCGCGCCCGGATCGTTCATGGCGATGACGTTCCAGTCGGCGTCGGGCAGGGCCTTCGACAGGCAGGTGTACATATCGCGGGTGAAGGTGGCCAGACCGCACTGACGCGGCGGAAAGTTGCCAATGATGGCGGCGTGGGTCAGGTCGACATCTTCCGCAGTCATCAAACGCGGCGGGGCTATGACCTTGAGACCGCTCTGAACGCTGTGGGGCAAGCCTTCGGTTTCCGCCTCAAGATGGCCGGCAATTTCAAAACTGTTGGCTTGTAACATGAGGCGCTCCGGGGGTTAAAAGGCGCCCAGCAGCAAGTGTACAGAAGAAGCCTCTGAAGCCAGCTTATGCGGGGCAGAACGAGAATGGGACGGCAATTGTAAGGAGAGCGGCAAGGTAAGCACGTCCTTGCGCTGTGAACCGACAGTGACGGTTCGCCTGTAAAGAATCAGTATGGTTAGAGGTGCACTGCAATAAGTGCGCTGTCACAGTTGCGTGAATCCGCAGGGAGGCTGCAGGGGTTCAGCGTGGCCAAATCTGCCATGGCGGCAGACGCTATTGGCCTTGGTTCATCGGGCCTGCGGATGCGCGCCCTGAACCTGTATAAGCATAGCACGTTCGTTCGCATGTGCACAAGGCGTTTGACGGCAAGGCCCGGAAAGGGGGCGGTTGCTATGCTGCACTTGCTAAAAATAAGCGTGTAAAGCAGGATCAGGAAGCTTGACGATTACGATGGGGAGGATTTTAGTCATCGTCATGACAGCGGCGGCTAAGGTTCATCCCAAAGAGCATAAATTATCGGCCTGGCAGGCGGCGGGATGCAGCTTTCTGCGTTTCGATCTTGTGCCTGACAAGGGCGTGGAACTCAGCAAGGTTTTCCACGACGAGATCGTCATCCTGGCCTTCAGGGGGACGGCGTGGTCGGCCGGCCAGAACAACCAGACCTATGAGGAACGGGCCGATTGCCTGATCCTGCGCGATGCCGGTCAGGTCTATTCGGCCCGCATGGAGCATATCGATCCGCAAGGCGCCGTATGCCGCGAGATACATATCCGGCCGGAGCGCCTGCGCGAACTTTATGAGTTGGCCGATGATGTGCTGCCGGCGTTCGATTTCAAGCGCCCGGTGATCGAAAACCGGCCTCTCACCGAGCTCTTGTTCAGGACACATGCTCTTTACGAAGCGGACGGTTGCGAACTGGAGCGCAGCAGTCACCTGCTGTGGCTGGTGGGCGCCATCGCCCGCGCGACCAGCGGCCAGGCCTTGCGACTATCCGCCAAGTCGTGCAGCCGGCGCAGCCGCATGGTCATCGACTATATCCGCAACCATTTCGACCAGAAGATCGCCCTGCCGGAACTGGCCGAGCTGGTCCAGATCAATCCCTATGTGCTGTTGCGCCAGTTCCGCGCCGAAATCGGCGTGACACCTCACGATTATTTGCAGGCCTATCGGTTGTATCGTGCGCGACAATATATGCAGGACGGGGTAAGATTGGCGGAGGTGGCGATCCTGTGCGGCTATGCTGACCAGAGCCACTTCAATCGCCAGTTCAAGCAGAGATTTGGTATCACGCCAGGACAGTTTTCGCCGCGATTGTCAGGCGTAAGATGCGCGCGCTCAGTAGTTAGTATGCAATAGCGTTAAAGTCGGTCATTATTGTACAAGACCGCATCAATAATAAAAATCTAATAACGATATGGCGCGCATGCAGGATTTAGGCCTGATGCGTGTCATAAGGGCATATTTAATACACGCTATGTGTTCGCATAAGCTTGTTCTTTAGTTGCGCCAGTATTTATCGTCTCAATTTTATTCATGGAGACATCTATGTCCGATGAACCGACCGGTTTAGGGCGACGCGACATGCTGATCGGCACTGCCTCTCTCGCTGCCGCTGCTGGCTTGCCGATGGCCGCCGATGCCAAGGCCCGCAAGAAACCCGCCCCGCATACCCCCGCCAAAGGAGCTACGACCATGACCAACCCAAGCTATGTCACCACTAAGGACGGCACCCAGATCTATTTCAAGGACTGGGGTCCGAAGACCGCGCAAGCCATCGTTTTCCACCACGGCTGGCCGCTGTCGTCCGACGACTGGGACACCCAGATGATCTACTTCCTGAGCAAGGGCTTCCGCGTCGTGGCGCACGACCGCCGTGGCCATGGCCGCTCGACGCAGGTCAGCGAAGGTCATGACATGGACACCTACGCCGCCGACGCCAATGCCGTCGTCGAACATCTCGATCTGAAAAACGCCGTCCACATCGGTCACTCGACCGGCGGCGGCGAAGTGGCGCGCTATGTGGCGAAGTTCGGTGGCAATGGCCGCGTGTCGAAGGCCGTTCTCGTCAGCGCCGTCACGCCGATCATGCTCAAGACCGACGCCTTTCCTCTGGGGCTGCCGATCAGCGTGTTCGATGGCCTGCGCGAACAGACCGCCAATAACCGCGCGCAGTTCTACAAAGACCTGCCGATCCCCTTCTATGGTTTCAACCGCGATGGCGTGAAACCGATCGACGGCGTGATCGACAACTGGTGGCGTCAGGGCATGACGGGCTCAGCCAAGGCCCATTACGAAGGCATCAAGGCCTTCTCGGAAACCGATCTGAGCGGCGACCTGAAGGCTATCGACGTGCCGGTGCTGATCCTGCATGGCGATGACGACCAGATTGTGCCGTACAAGGCGTCCGCCCTGGAGGCCATCAAGCTGGTCAAGCACGGCACGCTGAAGATCTATGAGGGCTATCCGCACGGTATGTTGACGACACATGCCGATGTCATCAATCCTGACCTGCTGGCCTTTATAAGGGCGTAATCTCCCTAGATCCTCCCCTGCAAAGCGGGGGAGGTGTCAGCGCGTCGTCGCTGACGGAGGGGGCAGCGCCATAGTCAGTTCGCCCCCTCCGGCGGGACAAGCCCGCCACCTCCCCCGTACGCTGCGCTAGAGGGGAGGATGAAAACGATCACATCCCCCCGTCCTGACCGCCGCCGAGTGCCTGATAGAGTGTCGACTGATTGATCAGTTGCGACAGGCGAGTGTTGTCATAGCTCAGTTGCGCCGCACGGGCCGATTGCTGGGCGTCGAGCCAGACGCGTAACGCCACAGAACCGGTGCGATAACGCACGGCATAGAGCGCTTCGGCCTTTCGCGCCGCTGCCAGACTGGCCGCCTGCGCCTCGCCCTGCTGCGCCAGACGGGTGCGGTTGGAAAGCGCATTGTCTGTATCGGCCAGGGCCTGCAACAAGGTGGTGCGGAAATTGGCGACCGCGATCTCATAGGCCTTTTCCGACATGCGGATATTTTGCTTCACCCGTGGATAGTTGAGGAAGGGCAGGGTGAGCCCTAAGCCCAGCGAACCGGCCGGAGTGCTGAACAGACTGCCGAGTTCGGCGCTGGAGGCGCCGCCGGAGGCGCTCAAGGTGAGGGCCGGATAGAGCGAGGCCTTGGTGATATCGACATCGGCCAGGGATTCGCGCAGTCGCAACTCCGCCGCGCGCAGATCGGGGCGACGGCTTAAGAGCTCGGCCGGCAGACCGGCGCGTACCTCCGGCAGCGGGACATCTGGCAGGCTTTGCGGTTCGGCGCTGGCGTCCCAGATGTCGCCGCCAAGCAGGACAGTAACGGACGAACGGTACTCGACCAGTTGCTGCTCAAGCGCGGCCAGACTGGCGAGTTGCGCATTGACGCTCTGATCGGCCTCGGCCACCTCGACGCCCGACACCGAACCAGCATCGTGCTGGAGGGTGACGAGATCGCGCACCTTGCGGACAGAGGCAAGATTCTGCTCACCCACCGCGATCTGCTGACGGGTGTAGGCGATGCGCCAGTAGAGCTCGGCGGTGGTGCCGATCAGCGCCAGTTGCGCCGCCTGACGGTCTTCCTCGGTGGCTTGTGCTTCCCAGTTGGCGGCGCGTGTGTTGGCGCTGAGGCGGCCCCACAGATCGACCTCATACGAGACGCCGACACTGGCGGAATAGGTGGTGCTGTCGGAGGTTGAGGCACCGAGGCTGCCGGACGCTTCGGGCACCTGATCGAGCCGCGTCAGCCCGGCCTGGAGTTGCGCCTGCTGGACTCTCAGGGCTGCCGCGGCAAGGTTGTCGTTCTTCGCCAGCACGCGCGATATCAGCGTATTGAGCGCCGGATCGTTGAAGGCCGTCCACCAGTCGCCGGAAATGGCGGTGGCGGCGCTGCCCTCGCCGGCCATACCTTCACTAGCATGGGCGAACTGCGCCGGCGTCGGCACCTGCGGTGTTTCATAGGGCGTCGAGGCGCAGGCGCTCAAACCGGCCGCCATGATCAGCACCAAAACGCTTCTGTTCTTCAGAAAGTAGGTCATCAGTCCCTCATAAGCGCGGTGACGGGGTCGAGGCGGGCGGCGTTGCGCGCCGGCAGGAAGCCGAAGACGACGCCGATCAGGGTGGAGCAGAGGAAGGCGGCGACAATCGAGGTGACCGAATAAATCAGCGTGAAATCGGTGCTAAACATCTTGAACAGCACACCGAAACCGAGCGCCGCTAGGATGCCGAGGATACCGCCGAGCAGGCAGACGAGCACGGCTTCGATCAGGAATTGCTGCATGATATCGCGGGTGCGTGCCCCCACGGCCATACGCACGCCGATCTCGCCGGTGCGTTCGGTAACCGAGACGAGCATGATGTTCATGACGCCGATGCCGCCGACGACCAGCGAGATGACGGCGATGACCGAGATCAGAAGGGTCAGGGTGTTGGTGGTGGCCGTGATGGTCTGGCGGATTTCATCGGTGTTGAGGATGGTGAAATCCTGCGTACCGTGGCGCCGGGTCAGGAGTTGGGTCACGCCTTCCTGCGCCACTTCCGAATTGGTGTCGTCCTTGACCCGCACCGTGATGCTGCGCAACACACTGGTGCCGAGCATCCGGGCGTTGACCGAGGTATAGGCCATGTAGATGTTGAGCGCGTCGCCGCTGCCCCCGCCGAAGCCGGAGCTTTTGTTGGTGACGCCGACGATGCGCGCCGGCACTGAACCAAGCAGGATGACCTGGCCGAGTGGTGAGCCCTGCCCGGTCGGGAAAAGCGTGCTGTAGGTGTTGTCGTCGATCACCACATCCTGCGTCAGGCGGTCTACGTCTTCGCTCGTCAGCCAGCGGCCTTGCGCCATGGTCAGGCCGCGCACGCGGTCATACTGATCGCCCACACCCATGATGGTGGCGTTGGCGGCGATTGACCCCGAACGCAGAACGGCGTTGGTCTGGACAAGCGGCGTCACGCTGTCGGCGTAGGGTTGTTTGGCCAGAATATCGGCGTCGGACACCACAAGCGTTCGCACCCGACCTGACCGGGTATCGCCGAAGCCGCGTCCGGGATTGATCTGCAGCGTATTGGTGCCGATGGAGGCGATCTGCGCCAGCACCTTTTGCCTTGAGCCTTCACCCAGCGCCACAACGCAGACCACCGAGGCGATGCCGATGATGATGCCGAGCATGGTCAGAAAGGTGCGCATGCGGTGGGCATTCATGGCCAGCACGGCCATGCGGAAGGCTTCGTTGAAGCTGTCGATGACGGCCTGCAAACCGCCTTGCGATGTGGCGGTGATCGGCGGCAGGCCCTGGTTCTCGACCTCTCCATGACCTGCGCCCTTGCGGTCGTTGATGATGTGACCGTCGCGGATTTCGATGACGCGCTCGCAGTGCTCGGCCACCTCCATGTCGTGCGTGACGATGATGACGGTGTGGCCCTGCTTGCGCAGGCCCTTCAGGATACGCATGACCTCTTCGCCAGAGGCTGTATCGAGCGCGCCGGTCGGCTCATCGGCCAGCACGATCTCGCCGCCGTTCATCAGGGCGCGCGCGATCGAGACGCGCTGCTGCTGACCGCCCGAAAGCTGGCCGGGACGATGGCCGGTGCGGTCTTTCAGGCCTAGCCGTGCCAGCAGTTCGCCCGCACGAACCTTGCGCGCTTCGGGTGGTGTGCCGGAATAGATGGCGGGCACCTCGACATTGCCCAGGGCCGTCAGGTCATTGAGCAGGTGATAGCGCTGGAAGATGAAACCGAAGTGCTCACGGCGCAGTTCGGCCAGATCGTTGGGGCCAAGTTCGGCCGTGGTGCGCCCGCCGACCGCATAGACACCGGAGGTCGGCCGGTCGAGGCAACCCAGTATGTTCATCAGGGTCGACTTGCCGGATCCGGACTGGCCGACAATAGCCAGCATTTCGCCGGGCGCGATGGTCAGGTCGATATCGTGCAGCACCGTGATAGTGCCTTCGCCGGCGGGAAATTCCCGGCGCAGCTTCTTCACTTCCAAAAGGGGCGGGGTACTCATCTGTGCGCGTCCCTTACAGTCCGCCTGGAGGTGGACCGCCCATGCCGCCGTTGCGACGGTTGCCGCCACCGCTGCGGCTGGAAGACGAGGCACCGGAACCGCTGGACGAGGCCGCCTGGGCGATGACCACCTGTTCGCCGTCTTTCAGACCGCTCAGCACCTGCACATTGGTGCCGTCATTGATACCGATAGTAATCTTGCGGCGTTCGGGGCGTTTGTGCTTGTCCTTCGGATTGGCCACCATGACGGAATAACCGCCATCCTTACCCTTGCGGCCAAGCGCTGCTGAAGGAATGGTCAGCACGTTTTTGGCACCCTCGAGGACGATATCGACCTGGGCGGTCATGGTGGTGCGAAGCGTGCCATCGGGATTATCGACATCAAAGATGGCATAGTAATAAATGGCCGAGGACGAGGCGGCGGTGGTCGTATCCGGATCGAAGGTGGTCGGCGCCGGCTCGATGCTGCGCAGCTTGGCGTAATACTTCTTGTCGGGATCGCCAAGCGTGGTGAAATAGACATCCATGCCGGCCTTGACGTGCGCAACGTCGGCTTCGGAAACCTCCGCCTTGACCGTCATCTTGTCGAGCTGGCCAAGGCCCACAATGGTCGGGGCCGATTGGTTGGCATTGACCGTCTGGCCTTCCTTGGTGACGATGGCGATGACCGTGCCATCCATCGGTGCCAGAATGCGGGTATAGCCGAGATTGACGTTGGCCGTATTGACCGAGACATTGGCGGACTGGATCTGGGCGTTGGCGGCATCAACGCTGGCCTGCGCGCTTTTCAGCGTGGCGAGGGCGGCTTCATAGTCAGCCTTCGAGCCGGCATCGGCCTGATAAAGGGTCTGCTGGCGGGTGAAATTGCTTTGCGCCTGCGCCAGGGTGGCCTGAGCCGAAGCGCGCTGTGCGGCGATATTGTTAAGCTGGGCCCGCGCGGTTTGCAGGCTGTTCTTCTGGGTCTGGGAATCGATCTCGGCGATCAGGTCGCCTGTATGAACGTTATCGCCCAACGCCACGGCGAGCTTCGTCACCTGACCGGAGACCTGCGCGCCGACGCTGACCTGCTTGAACGGCTCAAGGGTGCCAGAGGCGAGGACGGTTTTCTCGACATTACCCATGGTGGCGGCCTGGGTGACCAGTTCCGGCGGTTTCGGGCGATTGAAGAAGATCAGCCAGATGGCGATGATCGCCACAAGCGCCGCAGTCATGATCGCTGCAAGTCGAAGGAAGCGTTTGTTTTTATACCACATATATCGAAGCCGCCGTTAAAGGTTTCGGATCGCCGACCAACGGATGGCCGTAGAAGAAACAGGCCATTAACATGCCCGCTGGGGCAGGGTGATGTCAGGGCGTGCAACATTGCACACGCATCACGTGTGGCCTCAGGAGCCGCAAGTCATCACCCACAGATATTTCTACGGAAGACTGTGAAATATCTGTCGTAAGGAAACGATGAGGTTCGTAGGTAAAAGGGCGGCGGTGCTAGTCCAGGGCTTCCCATGCCCCTGAGGTTTCCGAGCGGAACAAGGCATCGATGATCTTCATATTGGTGCGCGCATCGTCCATGCCATAGGGCAGGTCGGTCTCACCACGTACGGCGCGGCAGAAGGCCTCGCCCATCAGGGTGTACTGGTTGGAGGCTTGCAGGGTGTGCGTCACCGCCGTGGCGCCTGTCAGGGTCTGACCGTCATCGATCGTGACGATCTGTGGTGCCTCGGGTGGCTGGTTGAATGGGATCGACAGGGAAAGCCGGCCCTTGTCACCGAACACGGTCACCGATTGCGCCGACGCCAGACAGGTGGAGACCGCGAAGGTCAGGTGGCGACCGGCGCCAAAATCGAGCAGGCCGGAGGTGATCGTGTCGGTGCCGAACGTCTTGTCCCGGCTGATCAGCGCCATGACGCGCAAGGGGTCGGCTTCGAAAAAGAAGCGCCCGGCCACGATAGGGTAGCAGCCGATATCCATCAGCCCGCCGCCGCCCCACTCGACCTTGTTACGGATATTGTGCGGGTCGGTGTTGTTGTAACTGAACTGAGACTGGATGACCTGGGCCTGGCCTATGGCGCCTTCGCGGATCAGGCGGCGCGCTTCCAGCCATTGCAGCGAATGGCGCACCATAAAGGCTTCCATAATGTGGGTTCTTTTAGTTTGCCCTACCGCCGTCTGACGGTCCAATCCGCTGCTTGAGGGCGGACTCACCTTCGCCAGTTCATCGATCTCGGAGGCCTTGAGCGCCATCGGCTTTTCGCACAACACATGCTTGCCGGCACGCGCCGCCGCCAGGGTCATCGGCACATGCAGATGGTTCGGCAGCGGGTTATAGATGACCTCGATCTCCGGATCGGCCAGCAGGTCTTCGTATGAGCCGTAAGCCCTCTCAAGACCAAGCTTATCGACTGCGGCTTGCGCCGATTCCAGATTGCGCGAAGCCAGTCCTTTGACACGGATCAGATCGCTTCGCATCAGCGCCGGTATGACCTTTTTGACGCCGATATTGGCGGTCGACAGAATGCCCCAGACAACCTTTTTCATGCTTATAGTCTTTCAATCAGGCCCATGGCCGCGGCGGGGTTGAGCGTCTTGTAGCCGCTGATGACATAGAGGTAGACGTCGCGCGGTGTCGGCTTCTGCACCTTGCCGTAATGGGCCAGATCATTGGGGATCTGCCCTTCGGCCAGGGTGCGGGCGCGGTAGGCCCATTCATCGAGCGCCTGCTCGCTATAGCCGCGCGGCTCGTCTTCGCGGGTGCCCATGATGCGGACATAGGCGAAATCGGCGGTCAGGTCGGCGATGACCGGAAAGTCCGAATCGGCGCCGGTGATGACGGCCACACCGTATCGACGCGCCAGATCGACAAACTCTTCACACTGGAAAGTGGGGTGTCGCACCTCGACCGCGTGGCGGAGTTTGACGCCATCGACTTCTGGCGGCAGCAGCTTAAAGAAGTTCTCGAAATCCTCCGGATCGAATTTTTTGGTCGCCATGAACTGCCAGTTGATCGGGCCCAGCTTGTCCTTCAGTTCGCTGATGCCGCTGTTCAGGAAGCGCTCAACCGACTCTTTTGATTCCGCCAGGTTCTTGCGGTTGGTGGCGTAGCGCGTGCCCTTGATGGCGAAGACGAAATCATCCGGCGTTTCGGCGTGCCATTTCTGGAAGGAGGATGGTTTTTGCGCGCCATAATAGGTGCCGTTGATCTCGATGGAGGTCACTTTGGAGGACGCATATTCCAGTTCGCGTTTCTGCGTCAGACCGTCCGGATAGAAGGGGCCGCGCCACGCTTCGTAGGTCCAGCCGCCGATGCCGACATAGATGGTCATAACGCATTCTCCCTTGCTTTTAAGGTTGCCTTGGCAACTCTTGCCCGATGTGGTGCCAAACTATGCCATAAGGGCGCAACCTGTTTTTGGCAGTATTTTGCATGTTCACTTTATGTTCCGAGTGTGGCATAAGTCAATGACCATGGACGACCACAAGCCAGCCCTGCAGAGAAAGATCATCCACGTCGATATGGACGCCTTTTTCGCGTCGGTAGAACAGCGCGATCATCCAGAATTGCGCGGCAAGCCGGTGGCGGTCGGCGGCGGTTCGGAGCGCGGTGTGGTGGCGGCGGCCTCTTATGAAGCGCGCAAGTTTGGCGTTCATTCGGCCATGGCCTCGGTGACGGCCAAGCGCAAATGTCCGGAGCTGATTTTTGTGCGCGGTAATTTCGAGACCTACCGTGCGGTATCGAAGCAAATTCATGAGGTCTTTGCCGAATATACGCCATTGATCGAGCCGCTATCGCTCGATGAGGCGTATCTCGATGTGACCGAAAACCTGAAAGGCATCGCCTCTGCCACTCAGATCGCCGAAGAGATCCGCGAGAAAATCCACGCCGCAACGCAGCTCACCGCCTCGGCCGGTGTGTCGTACAACAAGTTTCTCGCCAAGCTGGCTTCGGACCAGAATAAGCCTGATGGTCTTTTCGTCATCAAGCCAGCCATGGGGCCATCCTTCGCCGCTTCCCTGCCAGTCAAGAAATTCCACGGCATTGGCCCGGCCACGGCGGCGAAGATGAACCGGCTCGGTCTCTATACCGGCGCCGATATCCGCGCCCAGTCGCTCGATTTTCTCGAACAGCATTTCGGTGTGTCTGGGCGATACTATTATGGCATTTCACGCGGTATCGACCATCGCCAGGTGCGCCCCGATCGTGAGCGCAAGTCGATCGGCGCCGAGAATACCTTTTTCACCGATACCACGGATTTCGATACCGCCTGGGGGTTTCTGGAACCCTTGATCGACAAGGTTTGGACCTATGTCGAGGCGAAGCAGATCAAAGGCCGGACTGTGACGCTGAAGGTCAAGTTTTCGGATTTCCGCATCATCACCCGCAGTCGTTCAGGCCTTGTGCCGGTAGCGAGCCGTGAGCAACTGGCACAGTTCACGCGCGTCCTGCTGGAAGGTGTGTTCCCGGTCGGTAAGGGCATACGGTTGCTGGGCGTGTCGATGTCATCCCTGGGAGAGAAAGCCGAAGAGACGCAGGCGCAGTTGAGCCTGTCGCTGTAACCTGGTGGCGGACGCTATCTGAGCTAAAATGATGCGCAAGACTTGTGGACACACCGCGTGGGGCCTAGATTGGCTTTATGTCCATGCGTGCTCCCCTCATCGATGCGTTCGGTCGGCGCCTCAGCTATGTGCGGCTTTCGGTGACCGATCGTTGCGATCTGCGCTGCACCTATTGCATGAGTGAGCAGCAGACCTTCCTGCCGCGCAAGGACCTGCTCAGTTTCGAGGAAATGGAACGCTTAAGCCTGTTCCTGATCGACAGTGGCGTCGAGCGCCTGCGGGTCACCGGTGGTGAGCCTCTGGTGCGCAAGGGCGTGCTTGATTTCCTGCGCCGGCTCGGCGAGCAGGTGCATACCGGGCGCTTGAAGGAACTCACCTTGACCACCAACGGCACCCTGCTCGAAGGCGCTGTGCCGGCCCTGGTTGAGGCCGGGATCAGGCGCATCAATGTGTCGTGTGATAGCCTCAAACCCGATGTTTACCGCAGGGTGACCCGCGGCGGCGATCTGGCACGGGTGTTGAGCGGCATAGCGGCGGCGCAGGCGGCCGGCCTCCATATCAAGCTCAATGTCGTGGCCCTGGCGCAGGATAATCAGGCGGATATTCCGGATATTCTCAGCTTCGCGCATGCGCGTGGTATTGATCTGTCGCTGATCGAGACCATGCCGCTGGGCGATGACGTCGCCGGACGTGAGGTGCAGTTCCTCTCACTGAAAGACGTGCTGGCGCACTTGCGCAGTTTCTGGCAGGTCGAAGGCGTCAGTGATACCACCGGCGGGCCGGCGCGCTATTATCGCATCAAAGAGACCGGTGGAAAACTGGGCTTGATCACCCCGCTCAGCCATAATTTCTGCGACACCTGCAATCGCGTGCGCATCACTTGCACCGGCCAGCTCT
This sequence comes from Asticcacaulis benevestitus DSM 16100 = ATCC BAA-896, assembly GCF_000376105.1. GTDB lineage: Bacteria > Pseudomonadota > Alphaproteobacteria > Caulobacterales > Caulobacteraceae > Asticcacaulis > Asticcacaulis benevestitus. The sequence continues at coordinate 133,004 of NZ_AQWM01000005.1, read as the reverse complement.
ATATGTGTTTGGGCCAAGACGATCACGTCGATCTGCGTGCGGCCTTGCGCGAAGATGCAAGCGATGCCGGACTAAAGGCAGCCTTGGCGGAAGCCTTATTGCACAAGCCAAAAGCACACGATTTCTATATTTCCGGCGCCGGTCTCGTCCAGCCCGCACGCAGTCATGCGCCAGCACGGCCTATGTCCCTAACCGGGGGCTAAAGGCGGGTGGTTGATATTGGTGAAGGCCGCATCATCGCTCACGGCGATGTGCCCGGTTTTCAGCGTCGCCAGGAAGCGCATGACTGCCAGACCGCCTTCAGCTTTTTTCAGAGCATCGCGCAAGTCCGCCGCCAAAGAAACCTGCCACAGAGCGCATAGCGGATAGTCACGCGCGCCCTTGAAATAGACCACATCGGCAGGCGGGGCGGCCAAAAGTTGCGCTACCATGTCAAACGGCAGGTGCGGCATGTCGCACGGCGTGGTGATGACCGAGGTGTCTCCGTCGGTCTTTGCCATGTCGAGCGCGCTCAAAACACCGCTCAAGGGGCCAAGGCCTGTGAGCTCATCGAAGATCAGGCGCGCATCCAGGCAGGATAAGGGCAGAGCAAGTGGCGTCCCCGGCGCACCGGCATTGATAACGATCTCGCGGGTTTGCGGTTTCAGGCGCGCCATAGCGGCTTCAATCAGGGTCGAATGTCCATAAGGCGCAAAGGGCTTGTGCCCGCCCATGCGCTTGCCTTCTCCGCCGGCGAGGATTACGACTTTCGCTATCATGGTCAGAATGTACCGTGCGCCCTGCCGTTTGGCAAAGGCTGAGTGGCGTTCAAAACCTTTAAAATACAACCGTCTTTATGGAATTTTTATAAGGAGCCACGGGCTCCTTATTGGATGCTTACGGCGTGCTCCATAGGGTTTTTATATACGACGGCCAGAAATTTATTTCTGTGCCGCTTGCTGCGATGAAAAAATACGGGGGACTGGAAAGCTGATGTTACGAAACTTTGCGACGCGGCCAGGGCGCCAGATACGCGCCGATTTGACAGTATCACTTGGCCTGGCGCTGGTGGGTATTTTCTTCATCATCAGCGGCATCGTTTCCTACGCGAATATCCAGACCGTCCAGAAGGACGCCCTGCTGGTTCAGCAGACACACAAAATTCTGATCGGGCTGAACGAGCTGTTGTCGACCGTCAAGGATGCCGAAACCGGCCAGCGTGGCTATGTCCTGACCGGCGAGGACAGCTATCTCGATCCTTACAATCTTTCGGTCGCGCAGGTTGACGATCAGTTGACCAAGCTCAACCTGTTGCTGGCCGATGAGCCCGAACAGCAGGTGCGGTTATCGCGTCTGCGCGAACTCACCTATGGCAAGCTGGGGGAGTTGGCCCGCACGATCGAAATACGCCGTAATCAAGGCTTCGAGCCTGCGCTGGTCATCGTCAGGGGGAATAGCGGCAAGGCCTATATGGACCAGATTCGCTCGCAGGTCTTTGGCATGCAGGCGGTCGAGACGCAACGCCGCGAACAGCGCGTTGCCGAAATGAACGAGGCCTACAAGATGGCGCTGATCAGCGTCACCGTGGCGGCTGTGATTGGTGTTCTGTTGTCAGGCCTGATCACCTGGATGATCACGCGTGCCTCGACGCTGCGCCGACAGGAAGAGTGGCTGCAGGCTGGCCAGGTGGGGGTCAGCGCCACCATGATGGGCGAGCAGCGGCTGGATCAGCTTGGCAACAGCATCCTGACCTATCTGTCCAACTATACCCATGCCCATGCCGGCGCCTTCTTCGCGCGGGTGGATGGTGTTTATCGCCGGGTCGCCACCTTCGGTGTGCCCGAGCAAAATGATATCCCGGTTGTATTCGGGACGCAGGACGGTCTGCTGGGCCAGGTAGTCACCGAGGCCCAGACCCTGGTGCTGCGTGATCTGCCAGAAAGCCATCTGGCGGTGTGCGCAGCACTCGGTAAATGGCGGCCGCGCCATGTGCTGATCGCGCCGGCCCGGTCGGAAAAGGTGGTCGATGCCGTTGTCGAGCTGGGCTTTCTTCACACCATGCCGGACAGCACGCAGGAACTGCTGGCGCGCGTGTCGGAATCGATCAGCATCGCCATACAGTCGGCCAATTATCGCGCCAATCTGCAAAACCTGCTCGAAGAAACCCAGCGTCAGTCCGAAGAACTGCAAAGCCAGGGCGAGGAGCTGCGCGTCAATAACGAGGAACTGGAAGAGCAGAGCCGCGCACTGAAAGAGACGCACTTCCGCCTTGAGCAGCAACAGGCCGAACTCGAACAGACCAATGCCCAGCTTGAGGAGCAGGCGGCGATTCTGGAGCAGCAGAAGGACGATCTCGGCCGCACCAAACAGTCGGTCGAGCTGAAGGCGCAGGAACTGGAGCAGGCCAGCCGCTACAAGTCCGACTTCCTCGCCAACATGTCGCACGAACTGCGCACACCGCTCAATTCGTCGCTGATCCTGGCCAAGCTTCTGGGTGATAATCCGGACGGCAACCTGACCGAGGAACAGGTCAAGTTCGCCCAGACCATCCAGTCGTCGGGCAATGACCTGCTGGCCCTGATCAACGATATTCTCGATCTCAGCAAGATCGAAGCCGGCCAGATGGAGATCCGCGCTGAAAGCCTGTCGCTCAGTCGCCTGATCAAGGATATGCAGCGCGTCTTCGATCCGATCGCCGGCCAGAAGAAGCTCGATTTCAAGGTAAAGGTGGCCAAGAATCTGCCCGACGCCATCGAGGCTGATCGCCAGCGTCTGGAACAGGTGCTGAAAAACCTGCTGTCCAATGCCTTCAAATTTACCGAAAGCGGTTCGGTCGAACTGGCCCTGTCAAAGGGTGCTGACGATCAGATTGTGATGACCGTGACCGATACCGGCATCGGCATTTCGCCCGATCATCAGGATGCCATTTTCGACGCTTTCCGACAGGCCGATGGCACGATCAGCCGCAAGTATGGCGGCACCGGCCTTGGCCTGTCGATTTCGCGGGAACTGACGCGCCTGCTCGGCGGCCGCATCAGTCTCAAGAGCGCCATGGGCAAGGGCAGTGCCTTCTCGCTCACCCTGCCGATGGCCTATGATCCGGGGGCCGTCGTGCCGCGCGCCATCATGCCGGGGATCGAGCGCGACGATACGCTGGAGATCGCCGCAGCGCCTCACGTCAAGTCACCTGTGATGGCTGAGAGCAAGGCCAGAACGGCCAAGCCGGTGCTCAAGCCGGGCCGGGTGCAGGATGATCGCGACAAGCTCGATCCGTCGCGCCGTACTATCCTGGTGGTTGAGGACGATGTCTCCTTCGCCGCTATTCTCTACGACCTGGCCCATGATCAGGACTTCCTTTGCCTGGTGGCGACCACCGCGGAAGAAGCGCTCGACATGGTGCAGCAATATACGCCGTCAGCCGTGGTGCTCGATATCGGCCTGCCCGATCATTCCGGCCTGTCGGTGCTCGATCGTCTGAAGCGTGACAACCGCACCCGCCATATTCCGGTTCACGTCGTCTCGGGCAGCGATTACCAGCACACCGCCCTGTCGCTTGGCGCGGTCGGCTATATGCTGAAGCCCGTCAAGCGCGACGAACTGGTGGACGCCTTCAAATCGCTGGAAGAGCGCCTGAGCCAGCAGATGCGCCGTGTCCTGATCGTCGAGGATGACGAGGTCCAGCGCGACAGTGTGGCGCGCCTGCTGAAAAGCAACGACACCCAGACCATCGCGGTCGGCACGGCGGCGGAATGTCTCGAACTGCTGAAAGTCCAGACCTTCGACTGCATGGTGCTCGATCTCACCCTGCCCGACGCCACTGGCTATTCGCTACTGGAAACCCTCAGCCACGAGGATGCCTACGCCTTCCCGCCGGTTATCGTCTACACCGGCCGCGATCTCTCCTACGACGACGAGCAGAAGCTGCGCCGTTACTCTTCGTCCATCATCATCAAGGGCGCCAAGTCGCCGGAGCGCCTGCTCGATGAGGTGACGCTGTTCCTGCACCAGGTGGTGTCGGAACTGTCGCCCGAGCAACAGACCCTGCTCAAGAAGGCCAAGAGCCGGGACGCCATGCTGGAAGGCCGTCGTATTCTGGTGGTCGAGGATGATGTGCGCAATGTCTATGCCGTCACCAACATCTTCGAGCCGCTGGGCGCCATCGTCACCATCGCGCGCAATGGCCTCGAGGCGCTCGATGCGCTGGAAAAGACCAATGATCGCAAGGACAATCCCGACGCCGTCGATCTGGTGCTGATGGACGTCATGATGCCCGAAATGGACGGCCTGACCGCGACGCGCGAAATCCGCAAGCGCCGTGACTGGGCCAAGCTGCCGGTGATCATGCTGACGGCCAAGGCGATGAAGGACGATCAGGAGCGCTGCATTGACGCCGGCGCGAATGACTATATGGCCAAGCCGCTCGACGTCGAAAAACTCATTTCCCTGGTGCGCGTATGGATGCCGAGATAATGCCCCCAAAGACGGAAGACATCGAGATACGGCTTCTGCTTGAGGCCATCTTCCGTAAGTACCACTATGACTTTCGTGGCTACGCCATGGCGTCGATCAAACGCCGTCTGTTGCAGGCGCGCGACCATTTCAACTGCCAGACCGTATCGGCCTTGCAAGACATGGTGCTGCATGATCCCGGCATGATGACCGCCATGCTGCCCTATCTGACCGTGCAGGTATCGGAACTGTTTCGCGACCCGCTCTATTTCAAGGCCATCCGCGAAAAAGTGGTGCCGCACCTCAAGACCTATCCCTCGCTCAAGGTGTGGATCGCGGGTTCATCGACCGGCGAGGAGGTCTATTCCTTCGCCATCCTCTTCCGCGAAGAGGGGCTGTTCGAGCGCACGATGTTCTACGCCACCGACATCAATCACGACGCGCTGAAAAAGGCTGAGGCCGGGGTCTACAGCCTTGAGCGCATCAAGCTGTTCACCGAAAACCACCGTCTTTCGGGCGGCAAGGGTTCGTTGTCGGACTATTACACCGCCGCCTATGGCGCCGCTTCGTTCGACAAGACCCTGCGCAAGAATGTCGTCTTTTCGGATCACAGTTTGGCCACCGACGCCGTCTTCGCCGAAACACACATGGTGTCGTGCCGTAATGTGCTGATCTATTTCGATCGCGAGCTTCAGGATCGCGCCATCACCCTGTTCAAGGGCTCGCTGGCGCGCAAGGGCTTCCTGGGGCTGGGCTCCAAGGAGACCCTGCGCTTTTCTTCCAGCGCGGACGCCTTCACCGATTTTGCTCATGATGAGCGCATCTACCAGAAACGGGATGTGACATGAGTACCGTAATGAAAAGCCGGAAAGCCTCGGATATTATCGTGCGCCATACTGAGCCCGAAGCGGTGGTGATCGGCGTGTCGGCGGGTGGTCTGAAGGCTTTGTCGGCGATACTGCCCACCCTGCCGGCTGACTATCCCCTGCCGATCATGATCGTTATTCACCTGCCGCCCGATCGCAACAGCGTGGTGGCCAAGTTGTTCGATGACAAGTGCGCGCTGACCGTGCGCGAGGCTGACGACAAGGAGGACATCCTGCCCGGTTATGTCTATTTCGCGCCGCCCGACTATCATTTGCTGATTGAGTCGGATCGCCGTCTGTCTTTGTCGTCCGAAGAGCCGGTGCTGTTCTCGCGCCCCTCGGTTGATGTTTTGTTTGAGACCGCCGCGGATGTTTACGGTGAAGGGCTGATCGGCATTATCCTGACGGGCGCCAATCCCGATGGCGCCGCCGGCCTCAAACAGGTCGTCAAGGAAGGTGGCCGCGCTCTGGTGCAGCGCCCCGATCAGGCCTATGCCAGCGCCATGCCCGAAGCCGCGCTGGCCATGTCTCCGCAGGCCGAATCCCTCACACTGGAACAGATCGCCGATGAGCTGATCAAGGCGGTGCAGGTATGAAACCGGCCTTCACCATACCCGTTCCCATCCTTATCGTCGATGATCTGCCGGAAAACCTGATCGCGCTCGAAGCTGTGCTACGCCGTGACGGGCTGGAATTCATCAAGGCGAGTTCCGGCACCGAGGCGTTGGAAATCCTGCTCAAGACCGAGGTCGCCCTGGCGCTGCTCGATGTCCAGATGCCGGAGATGGACGGCTTCGAACTGGCCGAAATGATGCGCGGCTCCGAACGCACGCGCCGCATCCCTATCATCTTCCTGACGGCCGGCGTCACCGACCGCTCGCGCCGTTTCCGTGGCTATGAGGCGGGTGCGGTCGACTTCCTCGAAAAACCGCTTGAAGCCGATATTCTGCGCTCGAAGGTGGCGGTGTTCTCGGAACTGTACGTGCAGCGCCGGCAGATCGCCGTCCAGCGCGATAATCTGAAAACCTTCGCCGAAGAAAATCTGCGTCTGCTCAAGGATAGCCGCGACAACGCCCAGGCGCTCAAAGAGGCCGATGTGCGCAAGGATGAGTTCCTTGCCACCCTGGCCCACGAATTGCGCAATCCGCTGGCGCCGATCCGTAATGGTCTGCAGATCCTGCGCATGTCGCCGGAAGGGCCGCGTGCCGAGGCCGTACGCGGCATGATGGACCGGCAACTGACCCATCTGGTGCGGCTGATCGATGACCTGCTCGATGTGTCGCGCGTGTCGCGTGGCCGCATTGATCTGCGCAAGGAGCGCATGCGCCTGCAGGATGCGGTGCAGGCCGCCATCGAGACCAGCAAGCCCCTGATCGACGCCAATACGCACAGCTTCACCCTGGATATGCCGGACACGGCGCTGTGGGTCGAAGGCGACCTGACGCGCCTGGCGCAGGTGATCAGCAACCTGCTTAACAACGCCGCCAAATATACCTCCGAAGGCGGCGATATCCGCATGAACGTCAAGCCGCATGACGGCCAGGTCGATATCGAGGTCATCGACAATGGCCTGGGTATTGAGGCCGACATGTTGCCGCGCGTCTTTGATCTGTTCGCGCAAGCCGACCGCCATCTTGATCGCTCGCAAGGTGGTCTGGGGATTGGTCTGGCGCTTGTCAGCAAGCTGGTGGAGATGCACGGCGGCACCAGTCGCGCCTTCAGCGACGGGTCGGGCACGGGCAGCACCTTTACCGTTAGCCTGCCGCTGGTCGATGAAGCCGGCGGCGCCATCGGTAAGCCGCTGCAAAAAGCCAGCAAAACTGCCCACCCGCTGAACGTGCTGATCGTCGATGACAATGTCGATTCCGCCCAGACAAGTCTGTGGATGCTGGATCTGATCGGGCACAAGGCGACCGTGGCGCACGAAGGCGCGAAGGCGCTGGAAATCGCCCGTGATTTGCTGCCTGACGTCATCCTGCTCGACATCGGCATGCCCGGCATGGACGGCTATGAGGTCTGCCGCGCCCTGCGCCAGATGCCGGAAACCCAACACAAGGTGTTGATCGCCCAGACTGGCTGGGGCCAGGAAAGCGATCGCCAGAAGGCGTTTGCGGCTGGATTTGACCACCACATCACCAAGCCGGTCAGTCTTGACCTGCTGACGCAACTGCTGGCAGATATAGCCGAGCCAAAAGCGTCCCCTACCCACACTGCCCAAGCGGGAGAACCAACCCATGGCTGACGGAACAGGCACGGCTGACACCATGCGCATCATGATTGTCGAGGACAATGAAGCCCTGGCGCAGACGACCGGCTGGCTGGTCGAGATGATCGGCTATGAATACAAGCTGGCGGCTGACGCCAAGCAAGCCATCGCCACCTATGCGGACTATAGGCCGCATGTTTTCATGATCGATATCGGCCTGCCCGGCATGAACGGTTACGACCTGTGCCGCGAGCTGAAATCACGTCCGGATCTGGCCAAGGCCGTTTTTATCGCTCAGACCGGCTGGGGCGAAAGCGAACACCGCCGCCTGACGCAGGAAGCCGGCTTTGACCACCATCTCGTCAAGCCGCTCTATCTCGAAACCCTAGAGACGGTGCTCGCCGAAATCGCTGCCGCCAGGTAAAGGTCCATCCTTGGCCGATTGCGTCGCAGTCGTCGCTAGCGGGTACTTTAGTACCCGCGTCGCTAGCCGGCTAGCACGCGACTCAAGGCTGAACCTTTACCGCATGGGCGTTTGATAAAGAAAAGAACTCACCCTCCCCTGTAGCGGGGGAGCGGGGCGATACCGTAGCCTCTACCCCACCCTTACCTGAAACCGGAAGCACGCACCGCCCAGCGGATCAGGCCGCACTTCCTGAACTGGCACAAGCAACAGCGCGCTGCCGTGACCCTGAACAATCTGTCGCGCCAGGCTCAGCCCCACGCCGGTGCCGGTCACCTTGGTTGAATAGAATGGCATAAAGACCTGATCGGCGCTCTCGGTCGGGATACCCTTGCCGGAATCCTCGACCTCGAAAACCATCACATCGCCCTCGCGCTTCAGGCGCAGACGCACGCGCGCATCAGCTTTTTCCAGCGCCGCCTGCGCACCATTATTGAGCAGGTTCGAGACGCCCAGCCACATCTGGTCCTCGTCCATCAGCAGCGACAGGTCAGTCCCGTCTGTCTCCAACTCGAAACGCACGCCCTTGTCGGCCCACTGCGCCTCAAAACTCTCGGTCAGCACGTCCAGCCACAGACCAAGCCCGCACGGCCGGATCACCGGCGACGGCAAGCGGGTGAGCGCGCGATAGGCGTTGATAAAGTCGGTCAGCCCTTCGGTGCGGGCCACCACGCGCTCCAGCGCTTTTGCCGCCTGAGCGCGAGATTCCGGCGTGTCATCTCCCAGCAGATCGAGGGCACTCTTGCTCATCGAAGCCACCGGCGTCAGGGCGTTCATCAGTTCGTGATTCAGCACTTTCAGCAGATCCCGCAGGGCGCTGGCCTCGGCGGCACGCACATCGGCGGAGATATCGGTCAGCACGGCCAGATGCGACAGGGCGTCCTCTTCTTCCATCTCGGCCAGATGCACGGCGAAGGTCTGGCCCTTCCATTTGATCTGGCCGCTCATATGGGCCAATCCGAGAGCCGTCGCCTCGCCCAGCAGCGCCTTGCGCGCCGCCACTGGCAGGGCGTAGGAGACATCGAACAACTGCCGGGCGGCGCGGTTGACCGCGATCAACTGGCCGTTATTGGGTTGCAGCAACAGGGGCGAGGGGGTCTGGTCAAGGAGCACCTGCAAGCGCCGGCGGCTCAGTTCGGAGGTGAAGGTGGCGCCTGGCTGGCTGCGTTTTAGCAGGTCACGTCCGAAAGAGAAGGCGTTGTGAGTCAGTCCCATGGTGGCCAGGGTAATAGCCCCCAGGGCGCAGACCAGGGCGCTGGCATAGAGCCCCTTGGTGAAGGCCAGCCAGGCGAAGGCGCCGAGTACGAAGACGCCGCCCTGACCGGCCAGCGGAAGAAGGATGCGTCTATAGTCCATGCTTTTCCATTCGCCGGTAAAGCGCCGCGCGCGTGACGCCGAGATCCTTGGCGGCCTGGGAGATATTGAACTGGTGGCGGTTCAGCGCCTCCTTGATCAGTTCTTTTTCCGAGCGTTCCAGATTGAGATCGGCCGGCGGCACGGGCGAACTGACCGCGCGCGGTGCGGCCAGGGCGGCATGGATGCTGGCCATGAAGCGCTCATTGTTCCACGGCTTGACGACGAAATCCTGCGCCCCCATCCGCATGGCCTGAATCGCGATGCTCATGCCGGAATGGCCCGTGACTACCACCACGGGCAGGGCCGGGGTGAGCCGCATCTGCTCGGCCAGAAAATTGAGGCCGGCCTCGCCCGAGGTATCGCCGCGCCGGTAATTGAGATCGAGCAGCAGGATATCAACCGGCGTGGCGGCCAGCTTTTCGCGGGCCTCTTCGGGCGATTGCGCCTTGATCAGGGTCATGCCGTGGCGCGTTAAAACCAGCCCGGCGGCGTCGAGAATATCGGCGTCGTCATCGAGAAACAGAGCAGTGCGTGGCGGCTTGGACATGTTCGAAAACGGACACTTTTGAGTGGTGATGATACCGCATTAAGCGGTCAAAAAGCCTGAAAGTCAAATAAAAAGAGTGGTTTATGTCTGTGGCGAAACCTGTGTTAGCCTCTTGTCATGCCCGATAGTCATCAAAAAACAGCCCGCACCGATCGTCTGCTCACCAAGCCCTGGTGGCGTCGCCGCCCTGTGCAGATCGGCGCGGCCGCCGCCATCGCCCTTGCCCTGACGCTGACCGCCTTCGTCTTCATGCCGGCCGCCAACACCGTGACGGTCGCCGCCGATACGCTCGATACCGGCGAGGTGACCATGGGCGCATTTCAGGACTATGTCGCCCTGCGCGCCGGCGTCCTGCCTCTGGAGATCACCTATATCACCGCCGAAACCAATGGCCGCGTCATCAGCGTGGTGGCCTCGGATGGCGCGATGGTCACGCCTGGCCAGCCGCTGGCCATGCTCGGCAATCCCGATCTGACGCTTCAGGTGTCGTCACGCGAGGCCGATATCTCCGCTCGCCTGAGCGACACCAACAACCAGCTCATGAATCTGCAAACCTCGCAGCAGGCCAGCGAACAGGCCATCGCCGATGTCGCCTACGCCCTGCACAGGGCCGAGGAACAAATGGTGAAGTACAAGATGCTGCGCGACCACGGTGTGCTCAATGACGCCGCCGTCCAGACCTATATTGATGAGGTGGCTTACCAGAAGCAGCGCCTGGCTGCCCTCAAGGCGACGCAGGCGCAGCAGGCACAGTTTTATACCACGCAGGCGGCGCAGATTCGCGCCTCGGCCAATGACCTGCGCCGCAGCCGTGACGAGGTGCGCAATGGCCTGAACGCCCTCAACCTGACGGCGCCGGTCGAGGGCCGCCTGACCGATTTCAACCTCAAGCCTGGCCAGGCCGTCAAGATGGGCGATCCGCTCGGCGAGGTCGACTCTGAGGGCACCTACAAGCTGAAGGCCGAGGTTGATGAGTTCTATCTGTCGCGCCTGAGCACAGGCCTGAAAGCCAATGCCAATGTGCATGGCAAGCCGGCCGCGGTCCATATCAGCAAGATCTTCCCGCAGGTCAATAATGGCCGCATCACCGTTGAGCTGGAATTCGATAACGCCATGCCGAGCGATCTCAAGCGCGGTGAAACCATCGATGTTCGCCTGTCACTTGGCGCCACCCAACAGGCCATGCTGGTACCGTCAGGCGCCTGGCTCAATGACACCGGCGGCGCCTCGATCTTCGTGCTGGATGGCAGCGGCAATAAGGCCAGCCGCCGTGTTGTCACCGTCGGCCGTCGCAATCCGGAATATGTCGAAATCCTTAGCGGCCTCAAGCCCGGTGAACACGTCATCACCGGCGGCACCTCCAATTTCCTCAAAGCCCAACATCTTCGTTTAACTCAGAGCGCAAAATGACCAACCTGATCGAACTCCAGAACATCACCCGTCTCTATCGTTCGGACGAGGTGGAGACGACGGCGCTGCATAATATCTCGCTGCATATCAAGCGCGGGGAATTCGTCGCCATCATGGGGCCTTCGGGCTGCGGAAAATCGACCCTGCTCAATATCCTGGGCACCATCGATCGCCCGACCTCCGGCGCCTATCTGTTCGATGGAACGGACCTGGCGAAGACCAGTGAAAACCAGCTTGCCAAACATCGCGCCGGGCACCTGGGCTTCATTTTTCAGAGTTTCAACCTGGTCGACGACCTGACCATCTACGAGAATATCGAACTAGGCCTGCTCTATCGCAGCGGCCTGAAAGGCTCGCGGCGCAAGGCGATCGAAAGCGCCATGGACAAGGTCGGCATCGCCCATCGCGCCCGCCATTTTCCGCACCAGCTTTCCGGTGGTCAGCAGCAGCGCGCCGCCATCGCCCGCGCTATTGTCGGTTCGCCCGACCTGATTCTGGCCGATGAACCGACGGGCAATCTCGACACGGAAAACGGCGCGCAGGTGATGCAGATTTTACAAAGCCTGAATGCCGCAGGCGCTACCATCATCATGGTCACCCACTCGCAGAGCCACGCCGATCAGGCCAGGCGTCAGGTCGATATTCTCGACGGCCAACTGGTCGCCTCCGTCGCGCAGGTGCTGTGATGTTGAAAAGCACCTTTACCGCTTTTTACCGGTCGTTTGTCCGCCATCCCCTCTATGCCCTGCTCAACCTGCTGGGTCTCAGCCTGGGCATCGCCGTTTTCATCGCGCTCAGTCTCTTCTATCGTTTTGAAACCAGCTATGAAAGCTGGAGCCCCAAATTGCCGCAAATCTATGCGATCGGCATGCGTTTCCATTTCCCCGGTATGACGGATAATACAGGCGACGGCTCAATGGGCGGGCTACTGGAGGAGCTTAAGACGGCCTATCCACAAACCGAAGGCACGCGTTACTGGCCTAACAGCGTCATCGTGCACAAAGGGGCCGATGTCTTCAACGAACAGATCGACCTGGTAGACGCCAATTTCCTTACTTTTTTTGGTGTGCCCGTCGTCTACGGTAATTCGGCCAATGCCTTGAGTGATCCCTCCCATGTTGTGCTCAGCGCCAGCCTGGCGCGCAAATACTTCGGCGTGACGAACGCCGTTGGACGCACCATGATCCTAAACGACGAGGAGGGATTGAAGAACTATACCGTTAGCGCCATCATTGCCGACCTGCCAAAAAATTCGGTGATGAAACTCGATATATTGCGCCTTCTCACGCCGCAACGGACAGCGCTTAAGTACAACTGGCATCACTGGGGATCGGTACAAGTGGGGACCTATCTCAAATTCAAAAACCGAACGGAAGCCTATGCCTTCGCGGCGCAGTTTCCAGCCTTCACCGATCGCCAGGCCGGGCAATCGTTTGGCGCTGACGTCATGCCTCACAAGGTGCTGGAGCTAAAACTCATTCCGCTTGCCGACGTGCACCTGATTTCGCCTAAGCTGAAAGCCGCCGTCATATCCTTGGGCGTTGTCGGTATTGTTGCCTTGGCGCTTGCCTTAATCAACTATGTCAACCTGGCCACGGCACGCGCTGGGCTGCGGGCACGGGAGGTGGCTGTACGCAAGACGCTCGGGGCGGCGCCCCTTGTCCTTCGCCTGCAATTTATCTTGGAAGCCCTGCTGACCCTGCTTCTGGCGTTCGTGGTTGCATTGTCTTTTGTTGAACTTAGTTTACCTCTGCTCAATAGTGCTGGCGGTCTGTCCCTCAAGCTCGATTACCATGCCGATGCCATCTGGATCGCGAGCGTGCTGGCCATTGTGATGTTGGCGGGTCTTATTGCCGCGCTTTACCCAGCTTTCGCCTTGTCCGCGTTCAAGCCAGCCCAGGTTCTGGCGTCCAGCCGCACACCGGGCGGCGGCCGCACGGCCGGCATCTTGCGTACGGGGCTGGCCATGGTGCAGTTCACCGCCGTGGCCGTAGCGTTTATCCTGATCATGGGTTTCATGCTGCAAATTCACCACATCCAGAATGCGGACATCGGGTTTCAGCGGAGCAATCTGATGATTGTCAATTCGATACGCGACAACGCCGTGACTCAATCACAACGGGACGCCTTTGCTGTGGAAGCACGCGCCTTGCCGGGCGTCAGTTATGTCACCATCGCCAACGCGATTCCGGGTGACACGAGTATGATCAACAATTCGAGTATTGTCCGGCCTGGCCAGGTTGATAGCGCAACCGAGTCGCCGACCGTGAGCTCCTCCATTGTAGGTCCTGATTATTTCGAGCTTCTCGGCACGAAAGTGCTGGTTGGGCGTATTTTCGACGTGCAACGTGGCGAGGACCAGATGTGGGATGACAAGACGAGCGATAAAGATCGTGTTTACAGTGTCGTCATCAGTCGCCGCACCACCAAGGATATGGGCTTTCCGTCACCGCAGGCGGCGCTTAATCAAATAGCACGTTTCAACGACCACACCGTGCGCATCATCGGCATCGTCGAAGACATGCGGTTTTATAATCCCAATGAACCTATACCGGCAAAGCTATACGCATTCGATGCGCACGCCTCCGATTCCGTTGTGGGTATGGTGCGCTATCAAGGATTGTCTGCGCCGGCCATGCGCGAAAAGTTGCAGCATCTGTGGCGGCAAATAGCCCCTGCCGTCCCCTTCGACGTAACAAGCGCGGCTGACAATCTCGACAAATATTACAAGCCTGAACGCGACCGCACGAATCTGTTCACCATGGGCGCCGGCATCGCCGCCCTGATCGGCTGTATCGGCCTCTATGGCATGGCGGCCTTCAATACAGGCCGCAGGGTGCGCGAAATCGGCGTGCGCAAGGTTCTGGGGGCGTCGGCAGGGCAGGTAGTGCGGTTACTGCTGTTGCAGTTCCTGCGTCCGGTCGCCATCGCTGGCCTGATCGCATGGCCGTTGGGCTGGCTGGCGCTTCAACGCTGGCTATCACAGTTCGACGACGCTATTGCCATGCCGTTATGGGTTTTCCCATTAGCATCAGGCATCGCTCTGGCCATTGCCTTGGTGACGGTGGCAGGCGTGGCCTTTGGTGCCGCCAGCTCGGAGCCCGGAAAGGCCTTAAGGCACGAATAGGGGCGATCTAACCTGACAAGGGATGCTGACGGCAATGGGTTAACGCGTGAGAAATTCACCGACCCATTGCTGGAAAGCCGCCACGGCGATCTCATGCTTAGGCGATAACCGGCCGGTCTCGTAAACCCCGGCATTGAGGTTGTCCTGTACCTTCTCGACGATCCACTTGTCCTCGGCCGTCACCTGATCCGACATGGCGAGGGTGGCGTCCGGCACAGGTTCGCCATCCGGCGTCAGGTAGAGATAATCGAGCTGCGTCTGCTTATGGCCAACCGGCGACATGCGCTCGATCATCAGCCCGCGGTTATAGACATTGATGCCGATATTGGGCCACACCCAGCCCCACAGGCCGTCATAGACCGCGTCGGGTGATTTCGGCGGCGCATCGTGCAGCACCACCTTGCCATCGACCGTCACCTTATACTGCTCGCAGATGATCTCGGCATCGAGCGTCGGGTGCATGGCCGGCACATGATAGCCTTCGAGATAGTTCTCGACATAGGTCTTCCAGTTGCACTCCAGCAAATGCGTGCGACGCAAACCGACCCTGAGCCCTGACCAGTCGGCATCGCCCAGCCGCGCATCGAGCGGCGCCATCTGGCTCAACAGATCGGGCAGATCGTCACCGATGCCGGCAAAGACCAGCCCGCGCCAGATGTGCAGGCGCACCGGGAACAGACCGAAATCGCGCGGATCGAAATCGGACGCTGCGCCGAAATCACGGGCGGCGCGCAGGCGGCCATCGAGCGTATAGCGCCAGCCATGATACTGGCAGGTTAGCGCCCCGTCGCAGGTGCCGGCGTCTTCGCGCACCAGCGGTCCGGCGCGGTGACGGCAGACATTGTGGAAGGCGCGCAGGGCACCATCATCCCCGCGCACGATGATGACCGGATAGCCGGCCAGGGTATCGGCGCGCCAGTCGCGCGCATTCGGCAGGGCGCTCTCATGCGTCAGGAACTGCCAGTTGTTGGCGAAGATGTGTTTGCGCTCGGTCGGCCAGCAGGCGGGATCGGCATACCAGGTCGCCGGCGCGGTGACCGGCGCCTTTTGCTTGGGCGGGGTGTCGGTGGTGTCCATTCAGGCTTGACCCTTGTTGCGGAGGGCGTTGACGGCATAGATGGCCGCGCCGATGGCGATGAGGACCGCAGAGGCGATCAGAAGCTTGAGAAAGACGCCGAGCGGATCGGCCTCAGCGGGGCTGGGGGCCATGCTGCCCAGGATGGCGCTGAAGGCTACGACTAAGCCCAGAACCGCCAGGGCCCTGGCGCCCGTTTTACCGCCGGGCGTGCGCCAGTCGAGCTTGCGATCCGATTGATCTTGGGCTTTCCAATAGGCGATGAACATCCACAGATAGGGGATGATGAAGGTTAGCACGCCCATGCTGACAACGAAATCATAGGCGCCTGCCAGGGTGGAGCCAAAGGTGCTCAAGCCCATGATGATGACGACGAGCACGGCCTGAATGAGGATGGCTACGGTCGGTGCGCCGGTCTTCGGGTCGGTATGGCCGATGGCCTTCGGCAACATGCGGTCAACCCCGATAGCGAAGGGCAGTCGGGCCGCCGCGCCGAACCAGGCGCTCATGCCGCCAAGGAAGGTCAGGGCGGTGGCGGCCAGCACATAGGGTTGCCAGGCATGGACGTGCAGCCGGTTCAGCGCCACGCCGAGCGCATCGGGCAGACCGCCGAGCCGCGACGCCACGTCCTGAGGCACGATGGCCAGCATGGCGGCGGTGCCGCCGGCATAGCCGAGGGTCTGCAGCAGGCCAATCAGGATCAGGGCCGAAACGATGGTCTTGACCCCGCCCTTCACATCATTGCGCATCAGGGCCACGCCTTCGATGCCGCCAAAGGCGAAGACTATGGTGGCCCACAGGATCGCGCCATTGGCGTCGAACGGCGGCGTGTAGTCGGCGGCGGCGAAATTTGTGGCGGGGCCGTAGATATCGGTGAGATAAAAGGCGGCCCACAGGATGAAAAACAGCAGCGTAACCGAGACGGCGGCCGAGGCGATCGGCAGCCATTTACCGACACCGAAGCCCCGTGCGTGCATGGCGGCTACCCCTGTCAGGATCACCGTGGCGGCGGTGAAGGCGCCAAGCGGCTGACCCATCACGACGCCAACGGGTTCGCACTCTGGGATACCGCGCAGCGCCTGACCGAGCAGGTTGACGATGAAGAAAAGCAAACTGGCGAAATAGGGGATATTGCAGGCCCAGTAGAGCCAGCCGGTCATGAAGCCGGGAAAGGGGCCTTGGGTTTCGCGCACCCAGGCATAGACGGCGCCTTCTTCGGGATAGCGGGCGGACAACTCCAGTGTGGCGCAGACGAGCGGGATGAGAAACAAAACGGCGGCGGCGATCCAGATCGGCAGGGCCACCGGGCCGGTGGCAGCACCGGTCGCCAGCCAGCGAATGCTGAAGTTCATCGCCGCACCGTAAAGAGCGATGCCCCACAGGCCTGTTTTTCGGTTAACACTCATGACAGCCCCCTGCTCCGAAGACGGATGATTGCGGCCGTAACGGTCTTACGTCAAGGGCAAAGCCATCAGTGCATCGCCCAGCCTGACCGTGCCGCCTTCCAGCACCCGCGCTGTGATGCCGCCACGGCTGCGCACGGCGTTGTAACCGCCGACGCCGAAGGTCTCCTCCATGCGCGAACAGGGGTGACATTCGCCGGTCATTTCCAGCAGGGCCGTGCCCAGCCGAAACGACTTGTCCTTGAGCGCCAGCAGATTGATGCCGCTGACCACAATGTTGCGGCGGAGCTGTTCGGGCGTGACGTCCTGGCCGAGGTAACTGGCGATGGCGCTTAAGTCTTCGCGCTGGATCAGCGTGACATGGCGCGTGCCGCGTTTGGGGTTGTTGTAGTGATCGCCGATCACACCGGTGTTTGTATCCAGTTCCACCGTCCCAACCACCGTCAGCGGGCCGCGCCGTTGTGAGCGCAGGCCGATCCATTCGACCGTGCCCGGGCGCATGTCGGCATTGAGCAGGGCGGAGAGAGAAGATTTGGGATTGAGCATGCGGCTTTCCAAATGGCGAACCCAAGGCTAACGCCGCAGAGGCAAGTCCGCAAGCTGTCCTTTGTGTCGCCGAAGCTCCGGGGAAATCCTGTCAGCCAGATTTTAAGACTTGCGGGTTAGGTTGGTCGCACGGCTTTCGCGACCGGTTTCGCCTGCGCCGTGACGTAGGGCTGCCAGTACAGTTGGGTGCGGTATCGAGTTGTGGGCCATATGACAAAAGCACGGACGGCCAGCGGCGGTGGGCGCTCCCTTTCCAGACGTTTGACCTGGCTCGTTATGGGCTCGGTGCTGTTGTCAACCCTGCCGGTCGCCGGCCTGTTCATCGTGCGCGAAACCACGCGCGAAGCCGAGTCGCGCTGGTCGGTGATGAAGACCGCGGCCGATGTTCTGGCCTCGGGCAGCGAAGATGCCGTGGCGATGAACGACCGCGGCCGCGCCTTCAATACCTTGCGCTCTGTCACCCGCACCCCCGGTATCACCTATGCCCGCGTTGAGGCGCATGATGGCTCGGTCATCGCAGAAATGGGCGCTGCCGTGCGCCTGAAAGGCGCTGTGGCGCTTGATGCCGAAAGCCGTCACCCCAGCGTCATGGCGCTGGTGACGACGCGCACGATTCAGGTCCACGCACCGGTCATGAATGGCGGCCACCAGATCGGGCAGGTGGTCATCATCCACCGCTCGGAGGATTTTACCCGCACCCTGTTGCTGGCTCTGGCGGGTGTGTTCGGACTGGTGATCCTGGCGCTTTGCATCGCCCTTTACATTGTGCGTCGTTTGCAAGGCGCCATGATCCGGCCCCTGACCGAACTGACCGCCTCGGTGGAGGCCATCTCATACCATGGCGACTATTCGCGCCGGGTTGAGGCGAAGGTCGATGCCAGGGACGAGATCGGCACGCTGGTGACCGGTTTCAACGCCATGATCGACGCCATCCGCATCCGCGACGGCAAGCTGGAAGCGCATCTGATCGGTCTGGAAAACCAGGTGGCCGAACGGACCCGCGATTATCAGGACGCACGTGACGAGGCGATGGCCGCCAACGCCGCCAAGTCCTATTTCCTCGCCACCCTAAGCCACGAAATCCGCACGCCGATGAGCAGCGTGATGGTCATGGCCGAACTGCTGGCCGCCGAAAGCTTGTCAGCGCGCGCCAAACGCCATGCAGGCACCATCGCCAGGTCGGGCCGCACCCTGCTGGCGGTCATCAACGATATGCTCGACTTTTCCAGGATCGAAGCCGGCAAGCTGGAGGTCGAAACCTGCGAGGTCGATATCCTCGATCTGGTCGATGACACGGTCATGCTGTTTCAGGACCGTGCTCGTGAAAAGGGGCTGGAACTGGTGGTCCATGCCCATCCGGACGCGCCGCGTCTGGTGCCGGCCGATCCGGTGCGGCTGGGACAGGTCGTCTCCAATCTCGTGTCCAACGCGCTGAAATTCACCGAAAGAGGCCATGTGATCATCGCCATCGAGCCCGATAAAAAATCCGGGTTCTGGCGTCTGGTCGTGAAGGATACCGGCATCGGTATCACGCGTGACAAGCTGGGTACGATTTTCGCCGCCTTCAGTCAGGAAGACCAGACGACGACGCGCCGTTTCGGCGGCACCGGCCTCGGTCTGTCGATGTCCAAACGCCTGATCGAGGCCATGGGCGGCGCCATCGCCGTGACCAGCGAGCAGGGGCCAAAACCTAATCAAGGCACGCAGGTCCATGTGCGGATGCCGGCACTCGAAGACAGCATGAAAACCTGCGCGCCGCCGGTCATTCATGATCTGGTGCGGCCGGTCGTCCATGTCTTCGTGCGCGGGGATATGGAACATGACGCGGTGATGCAGCGCTTCCAGCAGGCCAATGTCCGCTTCGGTCCCGATAAGCCACGCCTTGTGCTGGCCGATGAAACTGGCCGCATGACCCTCGATGCCGGCGTGGCGCCGGAGCGTCTGGTGCTGCTGGCCCATCCGGACGACCTCGAGGCGGGGCAATGGGTCAGCGAAGGCCGTGCGGCTTGCGTCCTGCCGCGTCCTTTACGTCATCGTGATATCGACACCCTGATCGAGCGTCTGCGCGATGATGATGATTTCAAACTCCATGATACCGACGCAGATCCCGAAGGCGTCGACGCCAGCTATCCCACGGCGCGAGTCCTGGTGGTGGATGACGACGAACTGAACCGCGAAGTCGCTATCGAGGCACTGGCGCGTTTCGGCATCCAGGCCAGCGTGGCAGTCCATGGCGCCGATGCTCTGGCGAAGATGGCGGCGGAACCGTTCGATCTGGTGCTTATGGACGGTTCCATGCCGGTGATGGATGGCTTTGAGGCGACGCGGCAATGGCGCGCCAGAGAGACGGATAAGCGCCTGCCGATCGTGGCTCTTACTGCCCGCATTATCGGCCCTGCCGCCCATGCGTGGAAAGAGGCGGGCATGGACGATGTGTTGCACAAGCCCTTCACCCTGCAAGATATGGCGCAGAGTCTCCGCTCGCTACTGCCGGATACCTTGCGTGAAGCGCCGGTGGGCGACCTCGTGGCCGAGGAAGCGGTTCTGGTGTTGCCGGAGGATGACGCCGATCTGTTCGATCGCACCGTGCTGGGCTCTCTGGTAGAGGGCATCAACAAGGGCCGAGGTGATTTCGTCCGCCGTGTTGTCGGGCTTTATCGCAGCCATGGTCCGCAGGCCATCGCCGCCATGCAGGCCGCCCACGCCGAGGGCGACGAGGACCGTCTGGCGCGTTCGGCCCATGCGCTGAAATCGATGAGCATGAATATCGGCGCCAAGGCGGTCTCCAGCGTGGCTGGCGCGATTGAGCGCGCCATTCGCGTCGAGCACCGTGCCGTTTCGGCCGAAGAGATCGCCCTGGCCGCATCGTGGGTGGAACGGACGCTGGCCGGTTTGGCCGTGGTGATAGTGGGCGAGGCCCAATCTGAACCCACCAAGCCGGAACCGGCGAAAAGCAAGACCAAGAAGAAATCCGCGCCCGTTGTGGCCGCGTCAAAGGACGATCCCGAAGCGACGCTGGTGCGCGAAATGGAGGCCGATATCGCCGCCCATGCCTTCGAAATGGAATATCAGCCGATCTATGACCGCACCGGTACCGAGGTCATCAGCGCCGAGGCTTTAATGCGCTGGCATCGCGGTGACCGTGCGCCCATTGGTCCGGCTGTCTTTATACCGGTGGCCGAACGTTCCGGCCTGATCACGCGCCTCGGCACCTTCGCGCGCCGTCGCGTGCTGGAAATCGCCGCGGGCTGGGATATCCCGGTGGCTATCAATGTCTCGCCGATCGAACTCGACAAGCCGGGATTTGTGGCTGGCGTGCGTGCGCTGCTCGATGAAACCGGCTTTGATCCGAAACGGCTGGTGCTGGAAGTGACCGAAACGGCCTTTCTTGGCGAGCCTGACCGCGTGCGGCAACTGTTCAAAGAATTGCGCAATCTGGGCATCAAGCTGGCGCTCGATGATTTCGGCGTCGGCTATTCTTCGCTGACGGCCTTACACCGTTTCCCGTTCGACAAGATCAAGATCGACCGCGAATTTGTCATGGCGCTTGATGGCGAACCGCGCCCCGCTCTGGAAGCTTTGGCGATCATCCAGGCCGTCACCGGCATCGGCCGTGCTTTCGGGATGCAGGTGGTGGCCGAAGGCATCGAAACCGGCAGCCAGCACAGCCACCTCAAGGCGGCGGGTGTCCACGCCATGCAGGGCTATCTGTTTGGCAAGCCGATGGCGGCGTCATCGCTGGCTCACCTGATCGGCAAGCCGCCGGTTAAAAGCGTAAAGTTGTAATCGATAACAACTCATGATTATCTGGCTTTCAAGCGGGCAAAATAGCCAGCGGAGGAAAGCCCATGCACGTAACCAAAGCCCTTGGCCTGAGCCTGTTGTTCGCACTCGCCGCCTGTTCCGGCGAGCGTCCGATCGACGACACCTCATTGACCTCCGGCGCTGACTGGGCGGTCTATCACGGCAATGCCAACGGTACGCACTATTCGACGCTCGACCAGATCAACACCGACAACGTCAAAAACCTGAAAGTGGCCTGGCGCTTCGATACCGGCGATGGCTTCGGCGAAGGCGGCAGCGGCTCCGACATGGAGGGTAACCCGCTGATCATTCGCGGCCAACTCTACGCTGTATCGCCGAAGGGACGCGTCTTCTGCCTCGATGCCGCCAAAGGCAAACAACTATGGGTTTTCGATCCGGCCTTTGGCGATGTGGTGAACACCAAGCAGCGCCTGCGCGGCGTTTCGTACTGGTCGAACGCCCGTGAAGAGCGCATCCTCTTCACCTTCCGCTCGAAACTGATGGCGGTCGATGCCCGCACCGGTGTGCTGATCGAGGGTTTCGGCCATAATGGCGAGGTCGATCTCAAGGCAGGCCTTGGCCGCGATCCGTCCACCATTTCGGTCAGCAATGTGACGCCCGGTGTGGTTTATAAGGACCTGATCATCATGGGCTCGACTGGTAATACGCCGGGTCATATCCGCGCCTATGATGTCCGCACCGGCGCTCTAAAGTGGATATTCCACACCATCCCGCATCCGGGCGAGGCCGGTTACGAGACCTGGCCGAAGGACGCCTGGAAGACCGCCATGGGGGCCAACGCCTGGTCGGGGCTGACGCTTGATCCGGAGAATGGCATTGTCTATGTGCCGCTCGGTTCGGCCGGCATGGGCAACAAGGATTTTTACGGTGGAGATCGCGCCGGCGACAACCTTTTCGGCACCTCGCTGGTGGCGCTGGATGCCGCTACCGGCAAGCGGCGCTGGCATTTCCAACTGGTGAAACACGACGTCTGGGATCGTGATCCGCCGACCCCGCCGACCCTGATCACGGTGGGCGGCAAGCCGGCGTTGGCACAGGTCACCAAGGCGGGCGTGGTCTTTATCCTCGATCGCCTGACCGGCCAATCGCTCTATCCCTTGCAGGAATTGCGCCCGCCGGCCTCCGATATTCCCGGCGAGATAACTTCCTCGACGCAGGTCTTGCCGCTTAAGCCCGAGCCGTTCGCCCGCCAGACCCTGACGGCTGACCTGCTGACGCAGCGCACGCCGGAAGCCCATGCGGCGGTGGCCAAAACCTTCGCCACCGTGCGTTCGCGCGGGGCATTTGATCCGCCTTCGATCGGCGGCACTATCCTGCTGCCCGGCATGGACGGTGGCGCCGAATATGGCGGTGCGGCCTATGATCCGCAGACTGGCCTGCTCTATGTCAACGCCAACGAAATGGCGTGGATTTTGAAGGTCAAGAAACAGCCACCACTGATCGCGGGTCGCAGCGGCGAGGCCCTGTATCAGAACGCCTGCGCCACCTGTCATGGTGTCGAGCGCAAGGGCTCTCCACCGGAATTTCCGTCTCTGGTCGGGGTGGCGCAGCGCCTGACCGACGCGCAGATCGAACGCCAGATCACGGTAGGTGGTGGACGGATGCCGGCCTTTGCGCAGTTCGATGCGGCCGACCGTGCCGCCCTCATCGGCTATCTCAAGGGGGATCCGAGGCAGACCGCGCAGAAAGAAGCGCCGGCCTATCCTTCGACCGACGGTGACCCGTATGTCTTCGATGGCTATACGCGATTCCTCGATCCGGACGGCTATCCGGCCATCGCGCCGCCGTGGGGCACCCTGTCGGCGATCAATGTCAACACCGGTGAATATGCCTGGAAAATCCCGCTCGGCGGCTATCCCGAACTGGCCGATCAGACGACCGGCAGCGAGAACTATGGTGGCGCGGTGGTGACGGCCGGTGGTGTGGTTTTCATCGCCGCTACGATCTATGACAACAGGTTCCGCGCCTTTGACAAGCGCACCGGCAAGCTGTTGTGGCAAACCACCCTGCCGGCGGCCGGTATCGCCACCCCCGCCACCTACAGCGTGGGCAAGAAGCAGTATGTCGTCATCAGCGCCGGCGGCGGCAAGAACGCCAAGGTTAAGCCGGGCGGCGAGATCATCGCCTACAGCCTGCCCTGAGACCTAGCCTTCTTTGAGACCCAGCCTTCTTTGAGAATAGAGTGGATTTCTTATTTTATTCCGGCGATGAGGAGCGCTGTAACCGGCGGAGACGAGCATGACATACCTTGGACTGGGCCTGATCGCACTGGCCGGAATGGCGCAGGCGGAGGCGCCGACCGAGGTCATCGTCCGCGCTCATCGTTTCAGTGCCTATGCGGGTGATGCCGCTTTCAGCCGTGTCGATATCACGCGCGATGCGCTCCAGCGCGGCGCGGCGGCGGACCAGACCTTGAAAGACGCCGCGCAGGCCTCGCTGTTCCGCCGTTCCTCCAGCCTGACCGCCAACCCCACCGTGCAGGGCATGAGCCTGCGCGCCATCGCCCCTTCCGGCGCCGGCCGTGCTCTGGTGACGCTGGATGGTATTCCGCAGAACGACCCCTTCGGCGGCTGGGTGATCTGGGCCGCGCTTCCGCCTGAAGCTTTGAGCAGCGCCCACGTCGTGCGTGGCGCCGGTGGCGGTGCCTATGGCGCCGGCGCGCTGACCGGCGTGGTCGATCTGTCACTGGTGCCGCCACAGGCCCTGCAACCCTATGCCGAGGTCAGTCTCAACGATAACGACAGTCGTGTTTTTGCCGGTGGTATTGCGGTCGGCGGTCTGGGTATCCACCTGCTCGATCAGACCTTGCACGGTGATGTGCCGGTGCGCGGCAGCCAGCGCGGCGCGGCCGATGTCGAGACCCATGGCCGCGATAAAAGCGTGCTGGTCAATGGCCAGTGGACGGTGGGCGAGGGCGAGCTGTCGCTGCTGGCGGGTGGCTATGACAGCGTCCGCGAGACCGGTCTCAAAGGCGCTACGGCGCGCTCCAGAGGCGATCAGGTCAGCCTAGCCTATACCCGCGCTCCGACAGAGGAGCGCAACGGGTATCGTCTGCAAATCTGGCACAAGGATTCCGATCTCGCCAACCGCTCGGTCTCGGTGCAGGCGGGCCGCGTCGCGACAACGCTGGCCAATGATCAGGTCAAGACACCGGCCACAGGCAACGGCTTCAATGCCGCCATACGTCACCAAACACCGAAATCAGAATGGGAGATCGGCATCGATGCCCGCACGGGCGATGGCGAGTCGCGCGAATATTACCGCTATATGGCGGGCGCGCCGACGCGCTATCGGGTGGCCGGTGGCGAGAACAGCCTGATCGGTGTCTATGCCGAGGGCACGCGTTTTCGCGGCCCCCTGACCCTGACCGGTGCACTGCGTGTCGATCAGTGGCGCACAAGCAATGCGCATCGCTATGAGACCGATCTGATCACCCATCTGCCGGTGCTCGATCTCGCCTTGGCGGGCAAGGAACAGACCCTCGCCTCGGCGCGTCTTGGGCTGGCCTATGCGGTGACGCCGCAGTCGACGTGGCGTGTGGCGGCCTATAACGGTTTCCGGCCGCCCAGCCTCAATGAGCTTTACCGGCCGTTCCGCATTGGCAACGATATCACCGAAGCCAATGCCGACCTGAAACCGGAACCCCTGGCAGGCGCCGAACTCGGCTGGCGCTTTGCTGGGGCTAGGCTCTCGTTGGATAGCGATATTTTCTACAATGTGGTGACCGATCCGATCACCAATGTGACGCTCGGTATTGGTCCTGGCACCTTCCCGCTGGCGGGTTTCGTGCCGGCTGGCGGCGCCTATCGCCAGCGCCAGAATGTCGGGGAGATCCGCGCCTATGGTCTGGAAGCGCAAGGCCGCTATGTGCTTGGCGAACGGTTAAGCCTGACATCCTCCCTGACCGTGACCCATGCCCGCGTCGCCGGTGCGTCAGGCGCGGTCAATGGCAAGCAACCGGCGCAGGCGCCCGATTACAGCGCGTCCGTCGGCATGACGGGACGGCTGGCCAAGGTCGATCTGCGCGCCGATGTGGTGTTTGAAGGCCAGAGCTTCGAGGATGACCTTAATGTCTTGCCGCTGAAGGCCTACAGCAAGTTCAATCTGTCCGCCGGTTACGCTTTTACGCCCCATATGGGGGTGACGGTGCGGGTTGATAATGCGCTCGATGCAGCGGTGCCGATTCAGCGCAGCAACGATGGCACGATCAACTACGATACTGGCCGCGCTGTCTGGCTGAGCCTGAGCTATCGTTAAAGTGAGGCGATAAAGGCGCGGCTGTCTTTCAGCGATTCGATGGCCGGCTTGAGGAAGGGTGGTTCCTGCTCAACGAAATAGCTCTTCACACCCAGCTCCTGCGCGGCGGCGAAGACCGGCTTCCAGTCGATCATGCCATGACCGACTTCGGTTGAGCGGAAACCGGCAGCTTGCTTGTCGTCCTTGATCATGTCCTTGATGTGCAGCAGGTCGAGGCGATCAGCGTATTTTTTCATCGTCGTCACCGGATCGAGGCCGGCCACCGCCACCCAGCCGATGTCGAGTTCGGCGCGCAACTGCGCCGCCGGGGCAGCCGACAGCAGGATGTCGTAGCCGGTCTGGCCGCCGCCCAAATTTTTGAATTCCATCGGGTGATTGTGATAGGCGAATTTCAGGCCGGCGCCGGTGACGATCGGGGCGATCTTCGCCATATGCTCGGCGTTCATCTTCCAGGCGTCGGCGGTCATGGCCTTGGTCATGCCGACGATCCAGTCGGAGCCGGCGGGCAGGGGCGTCGGTGTCTTCGGTGACGAGCAGACCAGCCATTCGGCACCGAGCGCCAGGGCATCGGCGATATCGCGCTCCATATGATCGATCAGGCTGGGCATGTTGGTGTGGGCCGAACGAATTTTGAGGCCGGCGGCTTCGACGAGCCCCTTATACTCCAGCGCCGTCTTGCCCTGGAGGCCGGCGGTCTCGACCACATCATAGCCTGCGCCCTTGATGGCTTTCAGCGTGCCGGGAATATCCCTGGCCAGTTCGGCACCGACCGTCCAGAGCTGCATCCCGACCGGCCAGGTATCCAGCACGGATTTTGGTTTGGGCGCGGTGGTATCGGGGGCCTTGCTGCAGCCGGCCAGCAGGCCTGCGCTCAAAAGCGCCGCACTGCCGAATAGCATATGCCGACGTGAAGGGATGAAAGGGGTCATGGTATCTTCCTGCCTGTAGGTGCGATCTGTCGTCGCGTGACAGGAGAAAAGCACGAATTGTAATCGTGTACAATCGTTAACCGAGACATGTCCGTCTTGTTTTATTGGTCCGGAACATATATAGAACAATCCTATGGCCCGTGACTTCATAACCCTGCCGCCGCTCTATTACCGCGATCACTTTCTGGAGATGATCGGCTTCGTGACGTCGGTCTATGGCGCCATGCTGGGCGAAGACGAACAGGCCTTTATCAGCCGTTTCGGAGAACTGGATGAATGGGCGCAATGCCTCTATATCCGCATGGTCAACCGCAAAAAGGCGGTCTTCTCGCCCGGTGACCTGGACTATCAGGAGATCGGCGACCTGTGGGGCGGGCTCGATCAATTACGCGAACATGGCTTCATCCGTGAGATTTGCGCGCAGGATTATCACGCCTGTCTCGACGATCACGCCAAGCCTGACTTGCAGAATCTGGCGAAGGACCATGGGCTTGAGGTCAAGTCCGGCTGGTCAAAACCAAGGCTTGCCGATCATATCCAGGCCCATCTGGCCTATGACGCCTTTGCCTCCGGCTTCCTGCGTTCGGACCATTTTGTGCCGGAACACAAGGATACGCTCGGCTTCCTGCTCTATCTCTATTTCGGTCGCTTAAGCGACAACATGACCAGCTTCGCTCTGCGTGATCTCGGCGTGGTGTCGGTGAAGGCGCGCGACAGCTATCAGGCGCGCTTTGATAACTTGCAGGCAGCGCGCGCCGGCTATTTCTATACGCGGCAATTGCAGGCGTTGAGGCAGGGGGCCGATGCCACGGCGCTGGCTGATAGCCTGGACGCATGGCCGCCGGCTGAGAGCGAGGCCAGTCAAACCTTGCGTGATACTCTGCTGCACCAGATCGGCCTGGCGTTTGAAAAGCGCAAGGATACGGCTCGCGCGCTCGACATCTATGCCCGTTCCGGTGCTTTCGAAAGCCACGAGCGCGGTGTTCGCCTTCTCTACGCTATGGGCGCCACCGATGAGGTCAAGGCGCGGCTCGAAGCCATGTTGCAAAGCCCGGCGCATGATGAGGAATATATCTTCGCCAGCGATTTCTATGCCCGCAAGTTTGGCCAGCAACGCATGGGTATCTTCACCCATCTGCTGCGTTCGGCCGAGACGCTAGAGGTCGATGAACTGTTCCGCGGCGATGCCGAATACGCCGCCATGCAGGCCTATGCCAAACAGGGCTGGACGCCTTGGCACAGCGAAAATGATCTGTGGGCGGTGCTTTTTGGCCTGTTGTTCTGGGAAGAACTGTTTGAAAGCGCCGCAAGCTTTGGTTCGGATTTCGATTGCCGGCCACAGAGCCTGAAAGATCGCACCTTCCACACGCGCTTTGCCGATCAGATCGCGCAAAAACTGGCGTGGGTGCGCGCAGGTGAGGCGACGGATTACATGCGCGATATTATCCGGCGTCATCATGGCGAGAGCAACGGGCTGTTTGTCTGGTTCAAGGGGCTGGAAGACCTGGTCACTGCCTTCTTAAGCGCTGCCCCGCGCGACGCTGTGGCGGGTTTGCTGCAAAACATGGCCGAGGATTTCTATGGTTTGCGCGATGGTTTCCCCGATCTGGTGCTGATCCGCGACGACGCGGTGCGCTTTGTCGAGATCAAGGGCGAGGGCGACTGCGTGCGCCGCCACCAGTTGGCGCGGCTGAACCTGTTGCGCAGTTTGGGTTTCGCGGCCGATATCTGCCGGGTTAGTTACCGCACCGATCCAGATCAGGTTTATGTTGTGGTCGATGTCGAAACCACTGGCGGGCGGCCCCCCAATGATCGCGTCACCGAGATTGGCGCGGTCAAGGTGCAGCATGGCCGCGTCATCGGTGAGTGGTCGTCGCTAATCAATCCGGAGAAACGTATTCCGCAGTTCATCACCCAACTGACGGGAATCAGCAACGATATGGTGCGTGATGCGCCTAAATTTGCCGATATCGCCGATGACTTCGCAATGTTTATCGAAGGCGCCATATTTGTGGCGCATAATGCGACATTCGACCATGGGTTTATCGCCAGCGAGTTTCGCCGCTTGGAACGGCGCTTTCGCCACCCCAAACTGTGTACCTGCGCCTCGATGCGCAAACATTACCCCGGCCACGCCTCCTATGGCCTGGCCAATCTGTGCCGTGCGTTCAATATCGAGCTGAAAAACCACCATCGCGCCCTGGCTGATGCACGCGCTGCTGCCGAACTGCTTCATCTTATTAATGAAAAACGTCTCGAAGGCTTGTCATCCTGCGCTTAAGTTGACTAAAAGAACTGATCCAAAGCGGCCTAGAAACCCTATAAGCCAGTGAGCTAAATTCTAAGCGCCTTGAAGAGGGGAATTCATGTCTGAAGAGTCACAGGTCTTGATTGTCGTTGATGTGCAAAAAGGCTTTGTGACGCCACAATCTGAGCATGTGGTGACGGCGCTCGAGAACCTGCAATACGAGTTTGATTATGTCGTCTTCACCAAGTTCTACAACCCCGACCCGTCGCCGTTTCGCAAGCTGCTGAACTCTGCATCCATGGCGCCACAAAGCCCGGAGACCGAACTGGCCCTGACGCCACGCGAGGATGCCGTCATTATCAGCCGGCCACTCTATAGCTGCGTTACCGAAGCCTTGCTGGTGCGGTTAAAAACCTGGGGTTTAAAAGAAGTCTTTATCGCCGGCATAGGCACAGAGACCTCCGTGCTCAAGTCGGTGACAGATTTGTTTGAGCTGAATATCCGCCCATGGGTTTTGAAGGATTTGTGCGCCAGCGAGAAGGGCGCCGAATTTCATGATCCGGCCATCGCGATCATGAGTCGACTCATCGGTCAGCAACACGTCATCACCTGCAATGGCGCCGAGGCAAATATAGCGCGAAGCTAAACGTCTTCCGACTCTTTGGGGTGTGGAAACAGACGGTTTTTTCCGGCCCAGATGCCACCTAAAATGGCCAGAACGCCGATACCGGCCAACCCCGCCAGGGTCAGGCTGGTTTTGGGCATATTGCGATAATTGATGAGCAGGCGCTCGGCCTTCATACTCAATGTATCTTTCACCAGCGGCGCATAGGGGGCGGCCGTGGTGGGGGCGTCGACATAATCCATGATTCACCTGTGCGAAAAGCAGAACTCTAATAGCTGCTGGGGGGATCGCTGGCAGGGAAGCTGTCATCGATCATCGAGTCGATCTGATCTTCATCAAGACGGTCTCGCATCTCCTTGTCGCGCCGCAGATGGGTGCTATGCGGCGTGGTGCGGAAAAATCCCTTGAGGAAACCTTCGATAAAGGTGCTGACAATGGCCAGAGTTGTCGCGTGCCCAGTCTTGTAGCCCAGTGCGGCCTTTGTGGCCTTGACCGACTCGGCCTCGCTGATCGGCTCATCCGCCACATGATCGGGCTTGATAAGCTTCTCATCCGTGCCCTCTGGCGCGAAGGGATCGCTGGGCCCATGGCCTTGAGCCACCTCAGCCGAGGATGTGCCATCACCGGCATAAGGGGCTTGCGCACCAGCCTGCTGGGTATCGCTGATATCTTTGAGATCGGGCATAAATGTCCTCCTGTTTGACGCTCAGTGTAGACTCTGGCGGATAAGGACACGCTGGCGATCAGGCGCGCCTTGCGTAAGGTGTTGGTAAGCGGCTTGAGAAAATAGCCGCGCCATGACATAGAGGTGCGCCTCGCCACAGGAGCCCTCATGATCACTGAAATCGCCACCCTGCGGATCGATTCCGCCAAGTCTGCAGAGTTTGAAGCCGCTGTTGCCGCCGCCGCGACCTATTTCAAGGCTGATGCCGGCTGCCATGGCATGTCGCTCGAAAAGGTTATCGAAGATCCGGGCGTCTATAATCTGCGTGTCCTGTGGGAAACGGTCGAGGCCCATACGGTCGGCTTCCGCGGCAGCGATAATTTCCAGCAATGGCGCGCCCTGGCCGGTCCTTTTTTCATCGAACCGCCGAAAGTTGTCCATTGTGAAACCGTCGGCAACTATTTCTGATACAATGAGGGCTTCCTAAGCGCGGCCTTACCCTTTATGGGTGACCGCAACTTATGAGATTCCAGTTATGAACGATACCCCGCAAGAACCCGCCCGCACCACACGCCTGTCGCTGCTGACCCCGCTCGAATTCGCCAAAATCGCCGATCTGGCCTGGCGCACCGATCCGCGCGGTTCGCTGGCCCGCCAGATCTCCGAAGCCATCGGCGTTTCGGAAAGCTCGATCGAGCGCTGGCTGAAAGATGAACGGCACCCGGCGCCGCCCGAACGCATCGCCGAGGCCCTGCGTCTGGCGGATAAGCGCATGCATGAAAATTCCGATTTTCTCTACAAGGTCGCCATCACCCTGTCGCAAAATCCGGCTTAACGTCTGAAGATGATCCGCAGGGCCGTGGTCAGCGCCACGGTCAGGCCGATACCGGCGATAACCGTCATGGCGATATTGAGCAGGTCGTCAGAATCTGGCTGCGTTTCCGGCACGCCTTCGGAGCCGCCAAGCGGTCGTTTGGCCTGAAGTGGTGCTTCAGCCGGCATCCACTCCCAGATGCCGGGATAGCGGCTCTCCGACTCCGGCATGTTGATATTGACGGGCGGGACGTAGGCGGCGGAAGGGCTAACGGGCAGGGACAACTCTGGCATGGGGTGCTCCAGATGGATGTGGAACCGAACGGCCATCATACGCCGATTTTAAAATAAGTCATCAATCTTGACGTTAACGTAATTCGACACACGCGTCTGTATGTAGTGATACGGTGCAGTTTTACGTGAAGCCGAAGAGGATTGGCCTGGCCAGATATAGGGATCGGTGGGACCGAAGGCACGGTGGTGGAGCTATGCGGATTCGAACCGCAGACCTCCTCATTGCGAACGAGGCGCTCTACCAACTGAGCTATAGCCCCGTGCCGTTTCGGTCCCGTGTTATTAAGGCAAGTTTGACCGCTGTCAAGCGCTCCTTAACTTGTAGTCGCTAGGAAATACCCTATATTGACATGAGTTTAACGCGCAGGGGCAACCGCACGCATGGCCGGATTTATTTTCTTTATCATCAACGGGCTTTTTTCGTTTGTTATCTGGTCGTTGATCCTGAGCGCGATCCTGAGCTGGCTGGTGGCCTTCAACATCATCAATACCCGTAACCGCGCCATGTACATGGTCATGGACGTCCTTGACCGGATCACGACGCCGATTCTGGCGCCCTTCCGTATGCTGATCCCGCCGATGGGTGGCCTCGATATCAGCTTTATAGTCGCCTTTCTGGTGATCAAGGGGATGCAGATCTATCTGCTGCCGCCGGCCTACATGACCCTGCAACAACTGATCGGCTAAGCCCTTATGCGGCTTTATGTGCGCCTGACACCGAAGTCGTCGGTCGAACGAATCGATGGCTGGGATATGGACGACAAGGGGCGGCGTTTTCTGAAAGTTCGGGTGCGCGCTGCGCCGATCGAAGGCAAGGCCAATGAAGCGCTGATCGCCTTTCTCGCCAAGAGCCTGAAGGTGCCGAAATCACGGCTTACCCTGGTGACGGGCGACACGGCGCGCCTCAAGCAGATTGATATCGATGGCCTTGATGAAGTGGCTTTAGCGATTAGTTTTCCAGATTAGGCATGCCCAGAATGCATATGCGGTTGTCGGCGCTTAAGGCGGGGATATCGAACGGGCCAAGGGTAGCCCCTCCGAGCTGAATAAACAGCGTGTTGTCGTGGCTGAGCGCATCGACCAGGTCCTGCGAAGCCGGCAGGGCCACCTGGGTTGCATCGGTCACGCCGTAGCCTTTGAAACTGCTGCCCTCGGTCATGATGACGAAGGGGGTATACCAGTCACGCGGCAGGTTCAGGGTATCCACCGTGATCGCCAGCCGGAGATCGCCTTGTGTCGTCTTGTCGAGCACGATCAGTGTGTCGAGTTGAGGCTCCAGGCTGACGCTGCACGTCGTCTCATCGCCGACCATGCGCCAGAGTGGCGCCGCCTGACCGGGCAGGGCAATCAGCCCTAAGAGAGCGATGGCTGACAGAACTAAACCTTTCATTCGCCTCCCTTCCACGATTGCGCAATGCACCAAGGTTAGCGTGCGTCCTTGCCGCTCGCCAGACAAAAATAAGGGTTCCAGAGCCGAAGCCCTGAAACCCAAGTCTACCTTTGCGAGGTATGCGAAGACTTTACGCGGCGACTGTGGCGCTTTCACGAATTTGAGCGTTGATCGCCGCAGAAACCTGCGAACCGGAAGCCGTGCCGCCAAGGTCGCGCGTGAGAACACCCTTTTCGACCACGGCATCAATAGCCGCGTCGAGTGCGTCAGCTTCTGTCAGCAGATTGAGCGAGAAGCGCAGCAGCATGGCGACGGACTTGAGGGTGCCGATCGGGTTGGCGAGGTCCTTGCCGGCGATATCCGGGGCGGAGCCGTGGATCGGCTCATAAAGACCCTGACCGGTGGCGCCCAGCGAAGCGGAGCCCAGCAGGCCAATCGAGCCCGGCAGCACCGAGGCGAGATCGGACAGGATGTCACCGAACATGTTTTCCGTCACCACCACGTCGAACGAGGTCGGGCGGGTGACGAGGTGCATGGCCATGGAATCGACCAGAGCGTGCTCCAGTTCGACGTCCGAATACTCTTCCTTGTGCAGGCGGATGACGGTTTCGCGCCACAGGCGGCTGGTCTCGATGACATTGGCCTTATCGACGCTGGTCACCTTGTTGCGGCGCTTGCGAGCGGCTTCAAAAGCGACGCGGGCGACGCGCTCGACTTCGGCGACCGTATAGACGCACTCGTCGGTAGCGGTGGTCTCGGTGCGCGTCTGCTTGCCGAAATAGAGGCCGCCGGTCAGTTCGCGCACGATCAGCATGTCGGCGCCTTCAACGACCTCACGCTTGAGCGGCGAACGGTGGACCTGCGAGGCCTTGACGTCCATCGGGCGGAGATTGGCGAACAGGCCCATGGCCTTGCGCACGGCCAGCAGGCCCTGCTCAGGGCGTTGCTTGCCTAAGTCCCACTTCGGACCGCCAACGGCGCCGAGGATCACAGCGTCAGCCGCGCGGCAGGCCTTGTCGGTGTCTTCGGGGTAGGGGTTGTTGTCGGTATCGATGGCGATGCCGCCGATGCGCTTTTCGTCGAAATTAAAGGTGTGGCCGTAGACCTCGCCGATGACCTTCAGGGCCGACACGCCGGCAGCGGCGACTTCGGGACCGATGCCGTCACCCGGCAGGACGACGATATTAAAAGTGCCCATTATGCGGCTTCCTTGTTGTTGGCTTTCTCGTAGGCTTCGATGGCGGGCAGGCGCTTCAGCACCCAGCCCATGGCGTCAACGCCTTCCAGCAGACACTGGCGGGCGAATTCCTCGACCTGGAAGGTGAAGACGGTGCCGTCTTCCAGGGTCAGGGCGCAGGTTTCCAGATCGATGGTGACGCGCTGTTGCGGGTTGGCGAGCAGCTTGTCATAGGTCGCCTTGTCGACGACGACCGGCAGCAGGCCGTTCTTCAGGCTGTTCGACTTGAAGATGTCGGCGATCTCGGTCGAGATGACGGCCCTGAAGCCGTAATCCATCAGCGCCCACGGGGCGTGTTCGCGCGAGGAGCCGCAGCCGAGATTGTTGCCGGCCACCAGCACCTGGTGCTCGCTGGCGTCGATGGTATTGAGGATGAAATCCTTGTTCGAACCATCGGCATTGTAGCGCCAGTCATTGAAGGCCACCTTGCCCAGACCTGCCTTGGTGGTCGTGGTCAGGAAGCGGGCAGGGATGATCTGATCGGTGTCGATATTGGCTTCCGGCAGAACGACGATGCGCGATGAGAAGCTGTTGTTGGATTCTTGATTGCTCATCTTTATGCGCTTTCCAGAGCCATGAATTGACGGGGATCGGCGACATGGCCGGCGATGGCCGAGGCGGCAGCGGTGGCCGGCGACGCCAGTACGGTGCGCGAACCGGGGCCCTGACGGCCTTCGAAATTACGGTTGGAGGTCGAGACGGCCAGTTGGCCCGGCAGGACGAAATCGCCGTTCATGGCGATGCACATCGAGCAGCCCGGCAGACGCCATTCGGCGCCGGCATCGGTGAAGATCTTGTCGAGACCTTCCTTTTCGGCCTCAAGACGAACCCACTCAGACCCCGGCACGACGAGGGCGCGAACGCCCGCGGCGACCTTGCGACCCTTGAAGATATCGGCGGCGGCGCGCAGGTCGGACATACGACCATTGGTGCAGGAACCGATGAAGACGACGTCGACCTTGGCGGCGCTTCGCGAGTCTCCACCTTTCAGGCCCATATATTTCAGGGCGCGTTCTTCGTCTTCGGTGTGTGCCACCGGCACGCCCTTGACGATGGGTGCGCCCTGGTCAGGCGAGGTGCCCCAGGTTGCCATCGGCTCGATGCTTGAGCCGTCGATACGGATTTCCTTGTCGAAGGTGGCACCTTCGTCGGAGGCTAGCTTGAGCCATTCAGCAGCAGCGACATCGTAGTCGGCGCCTTGCGGTACATATTCGCGGCCACGCAGCCATTCGACCGTCTTGGCGTCGGGGGCGATCATGCCGCAGCGGGCGCCGGCTTCGATCGAGAGGTTACAGACCGTCATGCGGCCTTCCATGTCGAGCGCTTCGATGACCGGGCCGGCATATTCCAGCGCGTAGCCGGTGCCGCCGGAAAAGCCGAGCGTGGCGATAATGGTCAGGGCAACGTCCTTGCCGGTCACGCCGGGCTGGAGCTTGCCGTCGACGGTGATGCGCATGGTCTTGGGCTTGCGCTGGGCCAGGCACTGGGTGGCCAGAACGTGGCCGACTTCCGAGGTGCCGATACCAAACGCGATGCAGCCGAAGGCGCCGTGGGTCGAGGTGTGCGAGTCGCCGCAAACGACGGTGTAGCCCGGACGGGTCAGACCCATTTCCGGCCCGATGACGTGGACGACGCCGCGGTTCTCGGCATCATAGCCGAACAGGCGCACGCCGTTCTTCGCGGCGTTGTCTTCCAGCGTATGGACCTGAATCTCCGCTTGTGCCGTGATGTAGGGGCGGTTGCCGTCAGCGTCGGGGCGCAGGGTGGGAATGGAGTGATCCAACGTGGCGAAGGTGCGGTCCGGGCGGCGGACCTTGAGGCCGCGGGCTTCCAGTTCGGAAAAGGCCTGCGGGCTCGTGACTTCGTGGACAAGGTGCAGGTCGATATAGAGCACGGCGGGGCTGGTGGCGCCCTCCGGCTCGACGACGTGCGCGTCCCATACTTTTTCAAACAGCGACTTTGGAGGGCTAGATTGGGCGGTCATGGTTTCGTCTCGTTATTTAAAGGAAGCAAGACACCCCACCACCACGCCGCAAGGGCGGCGCGGTCCCCCTCCCCGACAAGTCGGGGAGGTATAAGATTAGCTTTTCCTATATCTCCCCAGCTAGCTGGGGAGGGGGACCGCACGACGCCGAGCGTGCTCGGCTAGATGCGGTGGTGGGGTTTCTTACTTTAAAAGTTTACTCAGCCGGAACAGCGGCCTCGATCGGGTCGAGCCAGCCGAAGCGGTCTTCCGTCGTGCCGTTGAACAGGCCGTGGAACAGGGTCATCAGGCGCTTGGTGACCTTGCCCGGACCGGCGGCGCGGGTCGGGATGTCGTCCACCGAGCGGATCGGGGTGATCTCGGCGGCTGTGCCGCACATGAAGACCTCGTCGGCGAGGTACAGCATTTCGCGCGGCAGGGCCTGTTCGATGACTTCGATGCCATCGGCCTTGGCCAGCTTGATGATCGAGTCGCGCGTAATGCCACCCAGGATGGAGGCGGCGACCGGCGGGGTGTGAATTTTGCCGTTCATGATCAGGAACAGGTTTTCGCCAGCGCCTTCCGACAGACGGCCATCGGTGCCGAGGCCCAGACCTTCGGCATAGCCACGGCCGCGCGCTTCCTTGCCGATCAGGTAGGACGACAGGTAGTTGCCGCCCATCTTGGCCGCGTTGGGGATGGTGTTCGGTGCGGCGCGCTGCCACGACGACACGCAGACGTCGACGCCCTTGGTCAGGCCTTCTTCGCCGAGATAAGCGCCCCATGGGAAGGCGGCGACGGCGAAATCGACCTTGATGTTGTCGCCCTTCGGCGTGACGCCCAGGCCATTTTCACCGAGGAAAGCGACCGGACGCCAGTAGGCGCTCTTTAAGCCGTTGGCGGTCAGGGTGTCCTTACAGGCCGCAATCATCTGATCGAGCGTGTAAGGGATGTTGATGCCGTAGATGCGGGCGGAATCTTCCAGGCGCTGCAAGTGGTCGCGCAGGCGGAAACCGACGGAGCCATGCGGGGTTTCGTAGGCGCGGATGCCTTCGAAGACCGAGGTGCCGTAGTGCAGGGCATGAGTGAGGACGTGGACCTTGGCGTCTTCCCAGTTGAGAAGTTGGCCGTTCATCCAGATTTTATCAGCGAGTTTGGTCATGTGTTTCAGCAATCTTGAATATGTTCGAATGGGGAACTCTGTACGCCTTTTCACAGGCGCCAAAAAGAGGGGTTTTGCTAAGGCGTGGCAAAACCGCATACTTGGCCGGGGCCGCGACCACGGCCCCGATACCCCAAATCCCCAATGCTTGATGTCATCGCGTGAGGGTTCATGCGCTGACCTTATTCTTTATGGCCGATGTCGTGACGCCGCGCGGATCGGCGCTCAGGCGCCTGATGCCGTAGAGGCGGTCGATCTGAAGACCAAGTGTTTCGAGATTGCGCGAGGCTTCACGCGGACGAAGCGTCAGCGACAGGCCGCGCTTGTCCTCACCGAGATCATAAAGCTCGGCGCCATCGATGTTGAAGCCCCGGCGCTCCACGAGCCCTAAGATACGCAGCAGGGAGCCTTCCAGGCGATCCAGCTCAATATGAATCAAGTGGTTCATCCCAACGCTCCTCCATCATTTCCGCATTCGACGCGCCCGGCGGCACAAGCGGCCAGACGTTTTCGCGGGGATCAATCAAAACATGCAACAGGGTCGGACCCTCGGCGGCCAGCAGCTTGTCCAGCGCACCCTCGACCTCATGGCGATGGGTGATGCGGAAGGCTGAGAGACCGAACGCCTTGGCGACCTCGACGAAATCGGGATTATCCGACAGGTCGATTTCACTGTAATTTTCCTGGTAGAACAGTTCCTGCCACTGGCGCACCAGGCCGAGCGAGGAGTTGTCCAAAAGAACGATCTTCAGGGGGATGTTATAGCGGTTAAGCGTCGCCATCTCCTGAATGTTCATCATAAAGCTGCCGTCGCCGGAAATGGTGACGACGTGGTGATCCGGGCGCGCCAGCTTGGCGCCGACACCGGCCGGCAGGCCATAGCCCATGGCGCCGGAACCGCCCGACGTCAGGTGGCCGCGATTGTGGGCGAACTCGCAGTGCTGCGCCACCCACATCTGGTGCTGGCCAACGTCACAGGCGGCGACGAACTTGTCGCCGGCCTTTTCCGACAGCGATTTCAGCAGGCCGGGCGCATAGACGCCCTTGCCGGGAGCATTGTACTTGAAGCGGTGCTCCCACTTGTCGGCCTTGCACTTCTCAACCCATTTCTGGATGCCAGACACCTTGGGGTTCAGGGCTTTCAACGCGGCTTTCAGATCACCGACCACGGCGACATCGGCATGGCGCAGCTTGTTGATTTCCGCCGGATCGATATCGAAATGGATGACCTTGGCGTTGGGCGCGAAGGCATTGAGCTTGCCGGTGGCGCGGTCGTCGAAACGCGCGCCCAAGGCGATCAAAAGATCAGTTTCCTGAACGGCGGTATTGGCGGCGCGGGTGCCGTGCATACCCAGCATACCGAGCGCCAGATCGTGCGTGGTCGGCAGCGTGCCGAGGCCCTTGAGGGTCGAGACGACGGGGATGCCGGTGCGGGCGACAAAATCGCGCAGTTCCTGGGTGGCATTGGCCATTTCAACGCCGCCGCCGATATAGAGCAGGGGCTGTTTGGCGGCTTCAATCATTTTCGCGGCGGCTTCGATCGACTTCGGATCGGCGGCCGGCGGTGTCCAGGTCGGGAAGGTGGCGACCGATGAGACCTCGACCTTCGAGGCGGCGACGTCCTTCGGAATATCGATCAGAACCGGACCAGGGCGACCTTCGACGGCGATGGCGAAGGCCTCGGCGATGATGGCGGGAATGTCGGCGGCATCGCGGACCAGCCACGAGTGCTTGACGATCGGCAGGCAGATGCCGAGGATATCGACTTCCTGGAAGCCGTCCGTGCCCATCAGGTGCGTGGCGACCTGGCCTGTGATGCAGACGAGCGGGACTGAGTCCATATAGGCGTTGGCGATGCCGGTGATCAGGTTGGTGGCGCCGGGGCCGGAGGTGGCCATGCAGACGCCGACGCCGCCGGTCGAACGCGCATAGGCGTCAGCGGCAAATGCCGCGCCCTGCTCATGGCGGACCAGAATGTGCTTCAGGCCGGAACCGGCCAGGGCGTCGTAGATGGGCATGATGGCGCCGCCCGGATAGCCGAACACGGTCTCGACCCCCAACGCTTTCAGCGTGGAGATGACCAGTTGGGCGCCTGTGGGTTGGTTGCTCATCTTATCTTACTCGGTGTGTGTGACTTGGTAGATCTTCTTCCCATGAAGAGAAGAAGGGTGGCGGCGGACCCGCCTAGGTCCGCCGCCGCTGTCGGATTGAAACCCGATCAATCCTGACGTTCTTTTATCGATGTTTACGCCTCGACATTGGCCTTGTTCTGCAGCCAGCTCATGCGCGAACGCAGATCCTTGCCGACCACTTCGATCGGGTGCTCCAGATCCTGACGCATCAGGGCGTTGTAGCGCGGACGGCCGGCCATGTTTTCCAAAATCCAGTCGCGGGCGAAGTCGCCCGACTGGATGTCGGCCAGCACTTCTTCCATGCGTTCGCGGGTTTCTTCGTTGATGATGCGCGGGCCGGAGACCAGGTCGCCGTACTTGCAGGTTTCCGAAACAAAGGAGTGCATCTTGGCGAAGCCGCCTTCATACAGCAGGTCAACGATCAGCTTCAGTTCGTGCAGAACTTCGAAGTAGGCGATTTCCGGACGGTAGCCGGCGTTCACCAGGGTCTCGAAGCCCATCAGAACCAGTTCGGTGGTGCCACCGCAGAGGACGGCCTGTTCGCCGAACAGATCGGTTTCGGTTTCTTCCTTGAAGGTGGTCTCGATCACGCCACCGATGGTGCCGCCGATGCCACGGGCATAACCCAGCGCCTTGCGCGAAGCCTGGCCGGTGACGTCACGGTCAACGGCGAACAGCGACGGCACGCCGCGGCCGCGTTGATATTCGCGACGGACCAGATCGCCGGGGCCCTTGGGGGCAACCAGGATGACGTCGAGGTCGGCGCGGGCGATGACGCGGCCGTAAAGCACCGAGAAGCCGTGGGCGAACAGCAGGGCGGCGCCCTTCGGGGCGTGCTTTTCGATGATGTTCGAGTAGATTTCAGCGTGGCTCATGTCCGGGGTCAGGATGGCGATGATGGTCGCGTCCTTGACGGCGTCGGCGATCTCGGCGGTTTGCAGGCCGTCGTGCTTGGCCTTTTCCTCACCCGAACCGCCGGCGCGGACACCGACGATCACGTCGGCGCCGGAATCGCGCAGGTTCTGGGCATGAGCGCGGCCCTGGCTGCCATAGCCGATGATGGCGATGCGCTCACCCTTCAGGCTGTCGGGGGAAACGTCGTCATTCGTATAGATCTTCACAGTAGGCTCCGTAGTCTTTTTAAGTAGAAGGATTGGGATGGGATCAGGCGCCGAACATGCGGGCGTAACGTTCGCCGGGGGCGAAGGATTTCGGCGCATGGGCGTTGAAGGTTTGAGCGCCCTTGGCCGCGGCGTCGCTCATCAGGTCGATGCGGCGGGCAGCAAGGTCGATGTGGATGGTGTCGCCGTCACGCACCAGCGCGATGGGGCCGCCGGCGGCGGCCGAAGGCGCGACATTGGCGATGACGCGGGCCATGTAGCCGTTGGTGGCGTGGCCAACGCGGCTGTCGGTGATGATGCTGACCTCGGCCAGGCCCATGATATCCAGCGAGCGGCTGATGGCCGTCAGGGCCTCGGTGGAGGCGCCGCGCATGATGATGATGTCGCCATCGGTGATGTCGCCGGCCATGATCGCGTCCTGTGCCGCTTCGGCATGACCGAAGACGCGGGCCGTGCAATCGAACGCGGTCTCGAACATATCGGTGCGGATGACGCAGCCTTCGGGCGCCAGGGTGCCGTGCATAATCGCGAAACCACCCGTTTGCGCGCCTACAAGTGCGCCGGCGCCGTAAAACGGAGCGGAGGTCTCTTGCTTTCTCAGGGGCTGGATGGTCACGATAAACTCTCTTTTCAGGTGCGTCTGGGTTTAGATGTGCGAAAAAAATCCCGCTCGGATCAGGAGCGGGAGGATGTTGATCCTCAAAGTGCGGGTGTTTAAACCTGCGCTACCACTCCGGAAGCATGGGGCGTACAATTACGCCCCCAATAAGCAGCGATACGAGGTCGAGTACGATGACAGCCATGGCAAAAGAAACAGCCAGAGCGATAAGCTCTTGCGTCTTGTCTTGCTTCAGGGTGATGGCCTTGGCCATGGTCATGGAACCGCTCCGCGCTGCCCGGTGTGGGTGCGTTGAAGCCATATAGTCAGATGTTTTTGAAAATTGCAAAGGAAAAATTGGAAAAATTTTCCTGCATTTCAAGCTATTACGGCATTGCAGCAAAATAATTTGCCTTTAATTGGGCATTTGCGGGCGGATTATTTCTATTTAAGGCGCTGAATCACGAAAAAGCGCGGCAGTCCGGCGGAAAAATCGCAACAATCTCTCCCCACGCAGAAATAACCATAACCCTGCGGAAAGCGCCCTCCCTTGCCAAGCGAGGTGCGAGGTCTATCATGCTTATGCCTTATAAAAATAAGAGGGAGCGCCATGAAACTGATCGTCGCTGCGATTCTGAGCCTGTTTATCTCGTCTCAGACCATGGCTGAAGCGCCGCGAAAGCCGGGTGATTATCCGCTCGGTGCTGACTCTGAGGTGAAGGCGGTGCCGCATGGCCAGGTCATCGGGCCGGTCGAGTTTCACGCCAGAGCCTTTCCCGGCACGGTGCGGCGCTATTGGGTCTATGTGCCGGCCGGTTATGACGCCAAACGCCCTGCCAATCTCTTGGTGTTTCAGGACGGCCAGCGCGCGCTCAATCCCGGTGGCCCGCTGCGCGTCAATACCGTGCTGGACAATCTGATCGCCCAAGGAGCTATCCCGCCCACGATCGGCGTCTTTGTCACGCCCGGCAATCTCAGCGAACACTATCCGGATAATCTCGGCATGAGCAATCCCGATCATCGCGCCGAGGAATATGACGCGCTGGGCGATGACTATGGCCGGATGCTGATCGAGGAGCTTTTGCCCGAGGTGGCGAAGACCTACGTGTTTAGGTCTGATCCGAAAAAGCGTATCATCGGCGGCACCTCCTCTGGAGCGATGGCCGCCTTTACCGTGGCGTGGAATCACCCGGAAGCGTTTGGCAATGTCATCAGCCTGATCGGCTCCTACACCTCGATCGGCATGCATCCGGCGACGGCGACCACGCCCTTTGTTCCCGGCGGTGACACCTATCCCGGCCTGATCCGCAAATCGAAGATCCGGCCTCTACGTATCTTCATGCAGGATGGTTCGAACGATCTCGACAACGAACACGGCAACTGGTTCCTGGCCAATCAGCAGATGGTCAAGTCACTGGAATGGGCCAATGCCAATGCTGACCCATGGAAGCTGGGTCCGGCGCGCTATGACCTGAAATATGTCTGGGGCGATGGCAGCCATTCCGACCAGCACGGCGGCGCGATGCTGCCGGATATTCTGCGGTGGATGTGGCGCGACGATGTGAAGTAAGGCCACCCACAGATGACACAGATTTTTAGAAAGAGAAGGAATCCACAGATAAACCAGATAAGCACAGATAGCCCGTTAGGAGGTGGCTGGGTGCAATAAGACTAAAGCTTATTGAGCGCCTTTGGCGCTCGGACGGCACGAACAAAGAGTCACCATCCCCTACCAAACGCTCTGACCATCTGGGCTTATCTGGCTTATCTGTGGACCGCTTTTCTTCACTCCACCTCAAAGCCATCGCAAAAATCATTGCCTAAAACCGCATGAAGCCTATATAGAGCCCATCCCGCAAAGCCTTGTTTCTCTTATATTTGCTTACACAGGTAACGACCATGCCCGCTTTACGCTCCCGCACCACCACCTTTGGCCGCAACATGGCGGGCGCACGGGCGCTCTGGCGCGCGACCGGCATGAAGAACGAAGACTTCTCCAAGCCGATCATCGCGGTGGTCAATTCCTTCACCCAGTTCGTGCCCGGCCACGTCCACCTGAAGGACTTAGGCCAGCTTGTGGCGCGCGAGATCGAAAAGGCCGGCGGCGTCGCCAAGGAATTCAACACCATCGCGGTCGATGACGGCATCGCCATGGGCCACGGCGGTATGTTGTACAGCCTGCCGTCGCGCGACCTGATCGCCGACTCGGTGGAATACATGGTCAACGCCCACTGCGCCGACGCCATGGTCTGTATCTCCAATTGCGACAAGATCACGCCGGGCATGCTCAATGCCGCCCTGCGCATCAATATCCCCGTCATCTTCGTCTCCGGCGGCCCGATGGAAGCCGGCAAGGTGGTCTGGCCCGACGAGAACGGCGTGGCAAAAACCCACGCGCTCGATCTGGTCGACGCTATGATGCAGGCCGGTGACGAACGCATTTCCGACGCGCAGGTGCAAGCGGTCGAGGAAGCCGCCTGTCCGACCTGCGGGTCGTGCTCGGGCATGTTTACCGCCAACTCGATGAACTGCCTGACCGAAGCGCTGGGCCTTTCGCTGCCG
The DNA here is from genome assembly GCF_000376105.1 of Asticcacaulis benevestitus DSM 16100 = ATCC BAA-896. Classification (GTDB taxonomy): domain Bacteria; phylum Pseudomonadota; class Alphaproteobacteria; order Caulobacterales; family Caulobacteraceae; genus Asticcacaulis; species Asticcacaulis benevestitus. The sequence continues at coordinate 89,757 of NZ_AQWM01000005.1, read as the reverse complement.
GGTAACGGCACTACGCTTGCTACCCACTCCGACCGCGAGCGCCTGTTCTGCGAAGCCGGCCGCACCATCGTCGATCTGTGCGAGCGCTGGTATGATCAGGATGACACCAGCGTGCTGCCGCGTTCCATTGCCACGCGCGAAGCCTTCGAGAACGCCATGACGCTCGACGTCGCCATGGGCGGTTCGACCAATACGGTGCTGCATATCTTGGCCGCTGCCCAGGAAGCCGGCGTTGATTTCACCATGGCCGATATCGACCGGATTTCACGCAAGACGCCCTGCATCTGCAAGGTGGCGCCGGCCTCGGCCGATGTGCATATCGAAGACGTTCACCGCGCCGGCGGCATTGTCGGGATCCTGGGCGAACTGCATCGCGGCGGCCTGATCCATGGCGAACTGCCGACCATTCACAGCCCCTCGATGGCGGCGGCGCTGGCGCACTGGGATATCAAATCCTCCAACGATTCCTCGGTGGCCGAGTTCTTCAAGGCGGCGCCGGGTGGCGTGCGCACCACCCAGGCCTTCTCGCAATCGAAGCGCTGGGATGATCTCGATACCAACCGCCAGTCGGGCGTGATCCGCTCGGTCGAAAACGCCTTCACCAAGGATGGCGGCCTGGCGGTACTCTACGGCAATATCGCCGAAAAGGGCTGTATCGTGAAGACGGCCGGTGTCGATGAATCGATCTGGAAGTTTACCGGCAAGGCGCGTGTGTTTGAATCACAAGACACAGCGACGACGGCGATCCTCAACAACAAGATCGAGGCTGGCGACGTGGTGGTGATCCGCTACGAAGGCCCCAAGGGCGGACCGGGCATGCAGGAAATGCTATACCCGACCACCTATCTGAAATCCAAAGGTCTGGGCAAGGCCTGCGCGCTTCTGACCGATGGCCGTTTCTCCGGCGGCACGTCGGGCCTTTCCATCGGTCACGCTTCGCCGGAAGCGGCGGCCGGCGGCCTGATTGCGCTGGTGGAAGATGGCGACAGTATCGAGATCGACATCCCTAACCGCACCATCCATCTGGTGCTGTCGGATCGTGAGATCGCCGAGCGCCGCGCTGCCGAGGAACATCGTGGTGAGGATGCCTATACGCCAAAGAACCGCGAACGCTATGTCTCGACCGCGCTCAAGGCCTATGCCGCCATGGTCACCTCGGCCGATACCGGCGCCGTGCGCGATCTCAGCCTGCTGAAGCGCTGATCTTAACACTTGCGAACGGCGGAAATCTGCCGCACCTTGGCGCCCTTAAGACAGGGGAGCCGGGGCATGGATAGAAGATATGTGATGGCGGGGGCTTTAAGCCTCTTCGCGATGGGGCTTTCCGAAGAGGCTTTGGCCAAGCTGGGTTTGTCCGACAAGGATGCCCAGAGCGGCCTGCGCCAGATTTTGAAACAGGGCACCGAAGCCGCCGTGACGCGATTGTCGCAGACCAACGGCTACTGGAACGATTCCGCAGTGCGTATCCCCCTGCCGAAGACCTTGGCGCAGACTCAAAAGCTGCTCAAGCCGATCGGTCAGTCCAGTGTGCTCGATGATCTGCACCTGCGCATGAACCGCGCGGCCGAAACCGCGGCGCCGGTGGCCAAGGGGTTGTTCGTCGATGCCATCCAGTCGATGACGATCAAGGACGCGGTCGGCATTGTCAAAGGCGGCAACACCTCCGGCACCGACTATCTCAAAAAGACGACCACGCCGCGCCTGACCACGGCCTTTACGCCGCCGATGCAGAGCGCCATGCAGGCGACCGGCGCCGTTGATTATTTCGACCGAGCCATCCGCCGCAACAATCTGCAGAGCTATTTCAAGACCGACGCCAAGACCTATCTGGGGGATTATGCCGTTGGCCTCGCCCTGCAGGGCCTGTTTCATTATGTCGGCACGGAAGAGGTCGCCATCCGCCGCGATCCGGCCAAGCGCACGACGGATATTCTGAAGACGCTGTTCGGTTGAAACCCTTTAAGTCTTCATGCGTCTAGGCGACGAGAACCTCGACATCCGCCTTCACCTTTTCGGACGCTTCGGCGACGTTTTGGAAGGTGTGGTTGATGTGGCCCAGGCTGTCATTGATCTGGCCGATCGCCGAAACGGCCGACTGCATGTTGGCGGTGATCTCGTTGGTCACGGCATCCTGCTGTTCGATGGCGCCGGCCACCGAGGTGACGTTATCGAGCACATCGTTCATCGAGGTCGAGATCAGGGTGAGGGCTTCGACCACCTCGCCGGTGACCGACTGCATGGTGGCGATCTCGGCGGCGATGGTCTTGGTCGAGGCCGCGGCCTGATTGGCCAGGTTCTTCACTTCCGAAGCGACGACCGCGAAGCCCTTGCCAGCCTCGCCTGCGCGGGCGGATTCGATGGTGGCGTTGAGCGCCAGCAGGTTGATCTGGCCGGCGATGTTCTGGATCAGGGTGACGATGTTGTTCATCGCTGCCGCCGATTTATCGAGCGAAGCAGCTGATTGATTGGCATTTTCAGCATGGCGGAATACGCCCTGCACACTGTTGCGTGCATTACCCATGCTGTTGGAAATTTCGCGCACACTCTGGCTCAACTCTTCCGATGCGGCGGCCACCGAATTGATGATCGCGCCGGTTTCCGATGAGGCGGTGGTGGCCGATGACGTCATCTGCGTTGCTTCGGTCATTTGCGTCATAACGCTGCCGAGGTCGCTGTTGATGGTGTTGCCAAGGTTCTCGTTGCGCATGCGCTTGCGCACCGCCTCGGTGGTGTCGATGGCGAACTTGACCACCTTCACAACGGTGCCGGTATCATCGAGGATTGGGTTGTAGGTGGCCTGGATATAGACTTCGCGGCCACCTTTGCCGATACGTTTATACTCCGCCGCCTGAAACTTGCCGGCGCGCAGGTCGTCCCAGAAACGACGATAGTCGGCGGAGGCAGCATAGGCCGGCTCGCAGAGCTGGCTGTGTGGTCGTCCCCTGATCTCGTCGATACGGTAGCCCAGCACATTGAGGAAATTCTCGTTGGCGGCGATGACCTCGCCCTGCGGCGTGAATTCGATGACCGCCTGCGAGCGTTGCAGGGCGTCGATCTTACCGCGCTGGTCGATCTCGGTCATCTTCGCCGCGGTGATATCCGAGGCGAACTTAATCACCTTGATAACCCGGCCGGTCATATCGCGGATCGGATTATAGGTGGCCTGCAACCAGACGACCTTGCCGTCTTTACCGAAGCGCTTGAACACACTGGACTGGAAGCGGCCTTCGTTGAGATCGCTCCAGAAGCGGCGATAATCGTCGCTGGCGGCGTAGGCTTTGTCGCAAAACAGGTTGTGTGACTTGCCGGCGATCTCATCGAGCCGATAGCCCATGGCCTCCAGGAAGTTCGCATTGGCGGTCAGAATTTCGCCCTTCGGCGTAAATTCGATGACGGCTTGCGAGGCGCTCAAGGCGGCGACAATGCCCTTAACGTCGGTAGCGGCCTGTTTGGAGAAAAACATGATCCCTGGTTCCTGGGAACATTGTCCCTGTATTTTATGATGGCGTCAGCCTTGTGAGACGTTTTTTTGTATACGCGTTACGGTTAACAAGCTGTTAGCGGGTGAGACTTTCACGCGTAATAACTGTTGAAATTTCAACAACTTGAGCGGTCGTTTTAGAATCGGCATGTCTTCACACGGGAAAAATATAACTTCGTTCTTCAAGGCTGGCTGGATGGTTTCCGCAAGGTGAGGCGCAAGATTCCGTTTCCCAAGTCGACCTCTTCAGGTTAACCTTCACGTAAAGCGGGGCTAACCCGCGCAAATGACAGATTAAGGGAAACGTGACATGCTGGGTCTGATGATGGATGCGCCTTTGCTCATCCCCTCCATCCTTGATTATGCGTCGAGATATCATCCGAACACAGAGATCGTGTCGCGCAATGAAGACCACAGCCTGCATCGCTACACCTATGCCGAAGCGGCGGTGCGCACGCGCAAGCTGGCCAATGCGCTGAAGACGCTGGGGCTTAAGCCCGGTGATCGCGTGGCCACCCTGGCGTGGAACAATTACCGTCATTTCGAACTCTATTTCGGTGTGCCCGGCGCCGGAATGGTGTGCCATACGGTCAATCCACGGCTGTTCAGGGAGCAGATCGAGTTCATCATCAACGATGCGCAGGATCAGTACATCTTCACCGATCCCTGTTTTGCGCCGTTGGTCGAGGCCATGATCATCAACCTGCCCTCGGTCAAGGGCGTGGTGGTGATGGGTAGCCGCGAGCAGATGCCGGGCAATATTCTGCATCGCGCCCTGTGCTACGAAGACCTGATCGCGCCGGAATCACCGGTGCACGCATGGGAGCAGTTTGACGAGAAGACGGCTTCGGGCCTTTGCTACACCTCCGGCACGACCGGCCATCCGAAAGGTGTGCTCTATAGCCACCGCTCGACCGTGCTGCACGCCCTGGCGATCAATCAGCCCGGCATGTTTGGCTTTGGGCCGAACGAGACCGTCCTGCCGGTGGTGCCGATGTTCCACGTCAACGCCTGGTGCGTGCCCTATGCGGCGCCGCTCGTGGGCGCGCGGTTGGTCTTGCCGGGGCCGCGTCTTGATGGTGCCGGCCTGCTGGAGGTGATACGCGGTGAGGGTGTCACCGTTTCGGCCGGGGTGCCGACCATATGGATGAACCTGCTCAATTTCTGCGATGAGCACCAGCAGTCGGTGGCGCCGATGCGCCGCGTCGTGGTCGGCGGGGCCGCCTGTCCGCAAGCCCTGATTGAGCGCTTCGCCGCCCACAAGGCGCTGGCCATTCAGGGCTGGGGTATGACGGAAACCTCGCCGCTTGGTTCGGTGAGCGTGCTTGATGCGCGCCACGAAACCCTAAGCGAAGAGGCGCGCATGGGGCTGATGCTCAAGCAGGGGCGTAGCCCGTACGGCATTGAAATGCGTATCACCGATGCCGAGGGCAGGGCGCTGCCATGGGATGGCAAGGCGCGCGGCGAGCTTGAGGTGCGCGGTCCGTGGGTGATCTCGGCCTATTACAATCTCGACGACGACAGCCAGTTCACTAAGGACGGCTGGTTCCGCACCGGCGATATTTCGACCATTGATCCGGATGGATTCATGAGCATTGTCGATCGCGTCAAGGATGTCATCAAGACCGGCGGCGAGTGGATCAGCTCTATCGAACTGGAAAACCTGGCGCTGCAGCATCCGAGCGTGCGTGAGGCCGCCGTCATCGCCCGCGCGGATGCCAAGTGGAGCGAACGCCCGCGCTATATTCTGGCCCTGCATCCCGGCAAGACGATCACCGGTGCGGAATTGCGCGCCACCATCGAGCCGTTCGTGGCGCGATGGTGGATTCCGGAGGATTTCATCGTGGTGGATGAGATTCCCCATAGCGCGACGGGCAAGATTCTGAAAACCGAACTGCGGGAGAAATTCGGCGCCGAGCAGCATCCTGACGCGCAAAAGATGTAGTACGCTATTTCAACGGCAGAAAAAGTTCCACGATCACGTCATGCGATGACCTGTCCGGAGCGAATGAGAAGTGCCGCTGACAATAGATCGGAAAGTCACGCGCCTCCTCGCCACTGGCGGGCAGCCAGTCGCGATAAAGATAAAGCGCGGCGGGCTCCAGGTTGTGGGTATTTTGCACGACGCGCAACACCGCGCAGCGTCCACCGGGGATCACACCGGCCTTCATGATATCGTCGTCAGGGTCGATCGGCAGATTCGTCCCGACACACAGATCCATGCTGTAATCGGCCGGGTTCGCGGGGGTTCTCTCCGAACGGAAAACGTTGAAGGTCGGGCTCGTTTCAGGTGACAAGCCGGTGGCCTTGCGCCAGGCAATGAACCGCTGGATGGTCTCTTCGAGAGTGGCCCGGTCACCGCGATGCTCCAAAATCGCTACGGGCGTGGGGGGAACATCCCGGATCAGGACGTCGTTGTGGTCATAGGTGATCGGCATAAGCTTGCTCCTGGCGTTGTCGAGAGGCCCGAAGGCCGATAGCCACGGCGCCCAGTCGGGCGATTTCCGGAAGGACGATGGCGATTGCCCGAACCTTTGCCGAAAGGCGCGAGCGAAGGCGTCCGGTGCATCGTAACCGGCGTCCATCGCTATATCCGTGATGCTTTGGCCGTCCATGTTCGCCAACTGGTGCGAAGCGCGTTTCATGCGGGCAAGCTGGACATAGCGATGCACGGACAACCCGAAGGTTGAGGTGAACTGCCGGTGAAAATGGAACTTTGAGAAGGCCGCGACGCCGCTCAAGCTTTCCAGGTCCAGATCACCGTCAAGATGCTGGTCTATGTAGTCCAGCACCCGCTGCATCCGGGCATGGTAGTTGTGAAGCACCGCCGTCATCGTCTTGTCTCCGTGGCGGAACCATCTAGCCGCACAAGCTTATAACACGCTCGACCGATCTTGCGCTTTGGCGATCAAGTCAAGGCGCGTGAAGACGCAGATTTCAGGCGCGCTTCGCCGTCGCCAGATCGAGATAGGGCAGCACATCACATTCCGGCATCGGACGGGCAAAATAATAGCCCTGCACCCTGCGGCAGCCGAGTTCCATCAAGGTGGCCAGTTGCGCCTCTGTCTCGACGCCTTCGATGATGCACTCCAGGTCCATGTCAGCGCACAGGGCTGTCAGAGATTTGACGATCTTGAGACTGACTGGATTGGTGTTGATGTCGGTGACGAAGCTCCGATCGACCTTGATCTTGTCGAGCGGCAGGCTGTGGACGTGGCTCAGCGACGAATAGCCGGTGCCGAAGTCATCGAGCGAAATGCCGACACCCAGTGCCTTGAAGGTGGTGACGGCGGCGCGTGCCTGGACGAAGTCATGCGACACCGAGGTCTCGGTGATTTCGAAATCGAGGCGCTTGGGGTTAATGCCGGAGCGATTAATCAGGGCGATGATCTGAACGACACTCTCCGAATCGGACAGGTCGTGCGCCGACAGATTGAACGACATTCGCATATCAGCCGGCCATGTCTTCAACGCCGCCAGCGCTTTTTTCAGCAGGGTACGGGTCACGCGGCGGATCAGACCGGCGCGTTCGGCCACGGGGATAAACTGATCAGGGCCGACAAAACCGAGCGTTGGGCTATGCCAGCGCGCCAGAGCCTCAAACGCAATGGTCTCGCCCGTCGTCGTATCGACTATCGGCTGATAGATCATGGACAGCTCGGCGTCGAGATCTGCGTTTTGCAGGGTGCGTTCGATGATGCCGTGACTGCGTATCTCTTCTTCATGTTCCTCCGAAAACACGACCATATCGCCGCGATGATGACGCTTGGCATGGTAAAGGGCATAGTCGGCGCGTTCAAAAAGCACGTCAGGCGTATCGGCCGATTGCGGATAAAAGGCGACACCGATCGAGCAACCGAGCTGTACGCTCGAACTGCCGATGCTGAAGGGCAGGCGGAGCAGGCCCGTGATGCTGTCAGAGAGCGCCTGCAGGTCTTCCGGTGCGGGATTGCGGCTGGCGATGAAGCCGAACTCATCGCCGCCGAGACGGGCCAGGATGAGGTCGTCAGCGCAGGCCTGTCGAATACGCTGCGCCGCTTCCACCAGTACGCGGTCGCCGGTGGTGTGGCCGTAGGTGTCGTTAATGGGTTTGAAGCCATCGAGGTCGATGATGCCGATCGCAAAGCCGCGACCATCGATCAAAGCGCTGGCGTATTGCCGCTCAAGTTCCGCGAAGAACAGGCGGCGGTTGGCCAGTTGGGTCAGGCTGTCGAGATTGGCAATACGGAAGTTTTCATCGCTGAGACGGTGCGTTTCGCCGCGCGACGCCACCAGCCGCGCAAAGTCACGCGAATAGATCATCAATACGGTGATCATGGCGGCGCAGACAAAGGTGAGATTAAGCGCCATGGCCTTCAGACTGATTTGCGGCTGCATCAGGAAGAAGGTGATATAGGGGATGTTAACGACCAGCGTCACCGAGATGGCGGCCGAGCGCAGGTGCATCAGGCAGAAGATGCAGCCGATGACGGTAACTGCCATGTAGAAGGAAACATGCGCATGTGCGTAGGCATCGCCATAGTCATATAGACTAAGGGCCCAGGCCGTGAAGCCTGCGGCGATGATGATGGCCAGCTTGTTGGTGCGGCGCAATTGATGCAGCACATTGTCATCGTCCAGTTCGGTCCTGGATTGTCGCGCCCAATGTATCAGGCGCGCCACGCAAAGCACGCAGAGCATGGCAGGTATGTAAATGCCAAGCCATGGTGGCGCCAGAGGGGCGTAGGTAAAGGCGACGGCGATCGTGTTGATAGAGAGGAGGACATAAAGCAGAGGGATTTGCTTGGTGAAGGCGCTGTATTGCGCGCGCGCCAGTTCCATATTGTCGGTCGGCACGCGAAACAATGCGAACAGCGCCGTGGCCGCAGATTTAAGATGGCCAATCTTTAAAGACGAGATTTTCAACAACAACGCTATACCATGCTCCGGAAGCTCCGAAGTCCCTGCACCGCCTGATGCGGCTTATGACAGCTCAAGGTAGCATCGTTATATGTATAATCAGTTAGTATAGGGTCACATGGGTTTCAGGCGAATCGGCGCCGGAGCGTTGCAGATATCGACCGCGCCGGCCGAACGCACAAAAAACGCACCCGAACGGTTGGCGCGCGCCTTGACCCACGCCGAGAAGCTCTGGCTGTCGCTATCCATCACCTGATAAGCCGGACGTTCTGCCATGGGCAGGTCGGAGGCCATTTTCGTCGAGACGATCCTTATACGCTGGCTGTCGTCCTTGTAGAAGCCAAGCTCCTCTGTACCGCGCGGACGGTTGGTGAGGAATTCCATGCCGCCGACCACGCGCCCGACCACGGCGAGATTGCGATCAAGATGACGCGGCGCGTGGCCGATCACTGTATAGAGCTGCGTGCCGGAGCCGGTGTCGGGCGCTACGTCGCGCGCCACGCCGATCATGCCGTAACAATGGATCAGCCAGTTCGTCTTGCCATCACTGGCCACTGGCCAGGATTTGATATGGCCGACCTTTTCGGCATAGGCATCGCGGTAGGGCAGGGCCTTGAAGGCGCCGGGCGCGGCGAACTCATATTCGGCCGGCGGGGTGGCATTGATGCCCTTGGCCTCGGTCTTGTCGTCATCGGCCCGACCCCACTGGACGACATAGGCGTCCTGCACGCGGATGATCGAGGCACCGTCGAAATAGCCCGAACGCACAAGCTGGCGGATATTGGCGACGTGCACGGGCGCGAACGCGCTGGCAAGCTGATAGCTGACCTTGGAGCCATCGGCCAGCGTCATGATCACCAGATCGTCGGACTGTACATCGGTCCAGGCACTGGCGGGGGCGGCGTCGAGCACCTCCTGCGGCGAGGCCTGCGTGGCGCTTCCCTGTTGGGTGATCGGGGCGGCGCCCATAAGTAACAGAGCGGCGGTGCCGGTCAGAAGAAGACGCTTGATCATGAAAGGCTCCGGAGATGTTTCACAAGAGACTACGCGCCCGAAACAGGCGCGCAAGCAAAATTCTTTTTAACCACGTCTCTTCACCGCGTTTTCGCATCCCGTCTGTAAGATGACACCCTAAACAGATGGAGTTTCGCCTTGTCCCGCGCCCGTAACATGACCTTCATGATCCGCACCTGCCTTGTGGTTCTGACCGTAACCATAGGTGTTCTGGTGTTTGGGCCTTTCAGCGGGCTCGAACAAAAGGTCGGCTTCACTGACAAGGAAGCCCATGCGCTGGCCTTCTACGCCCTGACGGTGGTGGCGTTGCTGGCCCTGCCGAAGATCCGCAAGTGGGATGTGGCCCTGGCCTGTCTGGCGCTTGGTGGTCTAGTCGAGGTGGTTCAGGCTATGGTGGGCCGTGATGGCAATATCGCCGACTGGCTGGCGGACGCGCTGGGCGTGGCACTCGTGATGGCGCCTTTGGTCATGCTGTCGCTGCGCCGCTCGATGCAGGGCCAGCGCCCATCGCGTCGTCGCACCGATCGCGTCGGTTCGCATGCTGATAGGCCTGCGCGCAAGGTTTAGGCAAACGCCAGACGCTATTTCCTCGCCTTGGGCGCGGCCTTGCGGGTGCGGACGGGCTTGCCGGGCGCAGCTTCAATCACATCCAGATCCTGCCCGCTGATAGCGGCATCGAAACCGCCGGGATCATCTGGCTGCGGTACAGGATTGACCTTGCCGACAGCCGGCTTTTGCGCGGCGCGGATAAACGGCATCGACGGCACATAGCGCGACGCCATATCCGGCACTTCCGCCAGGCCCTTTTCACCGCGTTCATAACGCGGATGGGCGAGGGTGGCGTTACGGGCATAGGTCAGGATCAGGTCGCTCCAGTCAGAAGCGCTATAGGCGAATGCCTTGCCTTCGGCATCAATATCCGACCATTCGGGTTCACCCTTGGCCATGGCGGCCTGCGCCACCCAGGTGCGGGCTGAGTCCATGTCGGCCAGGGCCTGCGCACCACGCGCCATAAGGCCGGCGATACGCTTGGTCAGCTTGTCCTCAGTGGCGTCTTCGGCCAGGGCCGCTATGGCAGCGGTGATCTCGGGGCGGGCGGCATTAAGCAAGGCGCGTTCGAGCTGGAGGATGCGGCTTTCGCGGTGTTTCGGATTGCGGTCGACCAGCCCGATCAGGCGGCGTGCGCGCTCCTTCGGCGTTTCGCTCGACACCAGATCGCGGTAGGTCAGCCAGATGGCCGGGTGCGGATGGGCACCCCAGGCGGCTTCGAGCACATCCTCGGCGCGGCCAAGCTTCTTGGCGCGGGTCAAAAGGCGGGCGGCGATCAGCGCGGCGGGGGTAAAGCCGGGCTGCAGCTTGGCGGCGCGCTGGGCGTAATCGAGCGCCTGATCACGCACGGTGGCGTCTTCTGAGGCTTCGAGGCGGGCTGCGGACGCGGCCATCAGCGAGGCCTTGGCGCGTTCGGAGAAGATCGGCGAGATCAGCTTGCGGTTCAGCGCGCTTTCGATCAGGTCGAGCGCCTCCGCCCATTCACCGGCCTCAAGACGGGCCTCGAACAGGGTCTCAAAGGCCCACATGGTCGGGCGCGGCTGGTTATAGGCCTCGGTGGCAAGCTTGACCGCTTCGGCCTTTTCGCCCTGACTTTTCGCCAGTTGCATCAGGCCTTTGAGGCCGGCCAGCTTGAGTTCGGGCACATTGAGCATGGCGCTGTAGGCGGTTTTGGTAGCGACGTCATCACCGGCTTCTTCGGCGGCCATGGCGCTTAATATCCGTACCAGCACGATATTATCACACAGATCGAGCGCCTTGGCGGCGTGACGGCGGGCTTCATTGCCATCACCGCTGGCCACGCTCAGGAAACCGCGGGTCAGGGTTTCGTCACCCTGTTTGCGGCGGGTGGCGGCACGGGCGCGCTCGGCGCGTTGCGGCGAACGCGACAGCCACAAAGCGACGTTCCAGAAGGTGACGGCGCAGAAGGCCAGCACGCCGATGATAATGACGGCCGCCGCCGCCGAGGTATCGACGCGGTAGCTGAGCCAGTTCAGGCTGGCCGTGCCGGCGTCCGAAATACCGGCGATCGTCAGGGCAACCAGCGTGGTGATGCCGAGCAGGATCAGAAACGAACGGATCAAAGCACGCCTCCGTTGCGCAAGGGGGTATCGGTCGCGGTCGTCTGGCTCAGGCGATTGAGCGCGCTTTCCGAGATATGGCGCGTGATGTCATCGACCAGCACACGGGCGCGGGCCTGATCGATCCACGGCGAAAGCGCTTTTTGAGCGGCCGGCGACAGGGTGTTGAGATAGGCGACGGCGCCCTTGAGGTCGCCGTTGTTCAGCCGGATTTCGGCGCGTTGCAGAATGGCGTCAGCCCCTTGTCCCTTGATGTCATCTGTGCGGCGGATGGAGATAAAGCCACCAAGCGCATGTCTCAGTTGGCTAAAGAGGTCGTCCTTGCCGTCATCGGCCTGAACGGCGCTGTTGGCGCGGGCCGCCACGGCGGGGAATTTGACCGCCAGGGTGACTTCGCTCGGCACGCCCTTTTCGGCGTAGGGACGCAAGGCCGTCACCAGGCTTGGATCATCAATGCCGGCTTCGACCACGGCCAGTTCCGACAGGAAGGGCTGTTCGGTGCGGGCGGCCTGCTGCAGGGTGCGGGCGGCAAAGGCAGAGGCCGCCGCCTTGGCCAGCGCCTGCTGGTTGGCCTCGACGCGATCGAGACGCGCTGAAAGCTGGGAGAGGGCGGTTGGATCGGCGGTATAGAGCGGTTGAGCAGGTGCCGTGGCCTCAGCGGGATGAAGCTGGCCTTGCAGGGCGGCGATCTGGCTTTGCAGGGCGGCAATCTGAGCGTCTTTCTGCGGATCGGAGGCCGCCACAGCCGGTGCGCTGGCGGCGGGCGTCGCTGTTGCTACGATCGCCCTGGAATCCTGAGACATTTTGAACGCGACCGCCGCTATGACGATGGCGATCATGATAACCAGTGGGGCCGCGAACAGCAGGAACACGCGCGTCATTTTCGCGGCGTCCTTGCGATGCGCGTCTTCCGCTGCAAACTCCTGGTCGAGAGTTTCACCTGAGAGTGTGGAATCAAGTGGTTCGCTCATGATCTGCCCTACGTTACGTCTGTCATCACATCCAGCATGGCACCTTCGGTCGGGGTGGCGGCGATGCGCCGGTTCAGGCCCGCTTCAAGCGCGTCCCTGATCTCCGGTGCAGCACTGTCGCGCAAGCCGCGCTTCACACCCTGCCATGCCGCTTCAGAAATACAGATAAAGGTGATCTTGGGAAAGCAAAGTTTATCGTGATAGGCAATTAGCGCCTCGGCGATGGCGCGGCCGGCCTTGGGTGACTGGACCAGAATAAAGCGCATGCGCTCCAGATCGGCGGGCGTAAAGCGCGGCAAGACGTATTGCGTCTCATAGACCGCGACTTCGCTGATCCGGAAGCCTTCGGCTTGCAGGGTTTCGCTCATGGCCGAGGCCGGTTCGCGTGGCGCGGCATAGAGCAGGCGTGTGCGCTTGTCGGCCTCGCCACGGATGCGGTCGGTCAGGGTATGGACATTGCCGCCGGCCGAGATCACGCGCTGGAACTTCTTTTCGCGGGCGGCGTCGGCGGTGGATTCGCCGACGCACCAGACGGTGAGCGCACGGCGGCTGCATAGCGCGCTAAAGGCATTGAGGCCATTGCGGCTGGTGATGATCAGAGCATCGAAGCTGTGTGGATCGATGATCGGCTTGAGCGGCTGGATCTTGAGCACAGGTGCCACAAAGGTGGCAAAGCCCTTGGCCTCGATGGCGCGGGCCGTCCGTCGTGCCCCCTCTGGCGTGCGGGTAACCCAAACGAGTGGCGTGGCTGATTTTGTCACTTCAGCCGCCAATCTGAATGAGGTCGGGGCCCGCTTCGGCCTTGATCTCTTCGCCGAGGCGCAGGCCCAGGTCACGCGCGGTCTGGCTGGTCGGGTGTTTCAGGATGCCGCGCCTTTGCCAGCGTGTCTTGCCATCGGCGCTGAGGGCCTCGACGAACAGGTGCATCTCGTCGCCGCTGATCGTGGCATAGGCCCCGACCGCCGTTCGGCACGAGGCTTCGAGCGCTTCCAGTGCGCCGCGCTCGGCGTGAATAAGCAGGTACGTCTCTTCGTGGTGCAGGGCCAGCAGCCACGGCTTGTCCAGATCTTCGGTGCGGCACTGGATGGCCAGCGCGCCCTGGCCGGGGGCCGAGGCGTACAGATCGGCGTCGATATAGGACTTGATGTGGTGCGACAGGCCGAGCCGGTTCAGACCGGCAGACGCCAGCAACAGGGCGTCACACAGGCCGTCTTCGAGCTTTTTCAGGCGCGTATCGACATTGCCGCGCACCATGACGATGTCAAGATCGGGGCGCTGGTTCAGCGCTTGCGCCTGTCGGCGCAGACTGGCCGTGCCGAGCTTCGCGCCGTGCGGCAGGTCGGCGAGGCTGGTATATTTGGGGCTCAGGAAGGCGTCGCGCGGGTCTTCGCGCACGGGGATGGCGCCCAGCGACAGGCCGGGAATCTCGGCCGCCGGCATATCCTTCAGCGAATGGACAGCCAGATCGATGTCGCCGCGCAAAAGGGCGTCCTCGATCTCCTTGGTGAAGAGTTGCTTGCCGCCGGCTTCGATCAGGCGTCGATCCTGGATGCGGTCTCCGGCGGTGGAAATGATGACCAGAGGCGCGATGTCATCGGCTCTTGCCGGGTCATCGCCCATCGCGGCGACGATCTGTCTTTGCACCCAGCCGCACTGGGTCAGGGCCAGTTTTGATCCGCGTGTACCTATTTTCAGTTTGCTCATAAGCGGTTCCTACCACTTTATCGCCGCCATTCAATGCAAAACACTTGACGTGCGACTATATGACGGGGTGTTAAGAGCCACTATGACACCAGACATAACCGTATTGGGTATCGAATCGAGTTGCGACGAAACCGCCGTGGCCGTGGTGCGCCGCGATGACGCGGGCACGCATGTCCTCTCTTCGGTGATCCACTCGCAGGTGATGCAGCACAAGGCCTATGGCGGCGTGGTGCCCGAAATCGCCGCACGCAGCCACGTCGAAACCATCGATGATCTCGCCCGTCAGGCGCTGGAAGACGCCGGCCATCCGCCGCTTGATCTGGTGGCCGCCACTTCCGGCCCCGGTCTGATCGGCGGCGTTATGGTCGGGCTGTCGTTCGCCAAGGGTTTCGCCCTGGCGCGCGGTTTGCCGCTCATCGGCATCAACCACCTCGAAGGTCATGCGCTCTCCGCCCGCCTGACCGAAGACGTCGCGTTCCCCTTCCTGCTGCTGTTGATCTCCGGCGGCCATTGCCAGCTTCTGAGCGTCAAGGGGGTCGGCGACTATGAACGCCTCGGCACCACGATCGACGATGCCGCCGGCGAGGCCTTCGACAAGATAGCCAAGGTGCTGGGTCTCGGCTATCCCGGCGGCCCGGCGCTTGAGGCCTGCGCGAAAACCGGCGACGCCGCGCGCTTCACCCTGCCGCGCGCCCTGCTGGGCCGCAAGGACTGTGATTTTTCCTTTTCGGGGCTCAAGACCGCCGCTGCCATGATCGCCTACGAGCACGTCAAGACCGAGCAGGACCGCGCCGATCTGTGTGCGGGTGTGCAGGCGGCCATCGCCCGCCAACTGGTCGAGCGCTCCGAACGCGCCATGAAGCTTTTCCGCGAACAGACTGATGTTGCCGATCCCGCCTTCGTGGTGGCCGGCGGTGTAGCGGCCAATCAGGCGCTGCGCACAGCCCTGACGGCCATCGCGCAAAAGCACGGTTTCACACTGAAAGCACCACCGCTGAAATACTGCACCGATAATGCAGCCATGATCGCCCTGGCGGGTCTTGAACATTATCAAAAGCTGGGCAAAGGTGCGCTCCCCGATACAGCCTCGGGCATGAGCACGATCGCGCGGCCACGCTGGCCACTCGATGAGGTCAGCGCCGCCAACGCGCCGATCCATAAATATTCCGGCCGCAAGGGAGCGAAAGCGTGACGGTTCAGACATTTAAAAAGGTCGGCGTGATCGGCGCCGGTGCCTGGGGCACGGCTCTGGCGCAGGTCTCGACGCTCGGCGGCAATCAGGTTCTGCTGCACGCCCGTGAAGCCGAGGTGGTCGCCTCGGTCAACAACAGCCGCGAAAACAGCCTTTATCTCGGTGGTGTGACGCTCTCCGCCGATATCACTGCCACCACCGATCTGGCCGATCTGGCGGAATGCGACCTGATTCTGGCCGTGCCGCCGGCGCAGCATATGCGCGCCACGCTCACCGCCTTCAAACCCTATGTCCGCGCCGGCCTGCCGATCGTCCTGTGCGCCAAGGGGGTCGAACGCGGCACCGACTGCCTGATGACCGAGGTTCTGGAAGCCGTCCTGCCCGAAGCCGTCGCCGGTGTACTGGCCGGTCCGAACTTCGCCCGCGAAGTGGCGCAAGGCCTGCCGTCGGCGGTTACCATCGCCTGCGCGGACGCAGCCCTGGGCGCGCGCATTGCCGCAACACTCGCCGGTCCGACCTTCCGTCCCTATAAATCGACCGACCTGATCGGCGCCGAAGCCGGTGGCGCCATCAAGAACGTTATCGCCATCGCCTGCGGCATCGCCGAGGGCAAGGGGCTGGGGCGTAACGCCCACGCCGCCCTGATCACACGCGGTTTCGCCGAGATGTCGCGCATGGCCATGGCGCTGGGCGCGCGTTTCGAGACCATGTCGGGCCTGTGCGGACTGGGCGATTTGGTCCTGACCTGCTCGTCGCCGCAATCGCGCAATATGAGCGTAGGGCTGGCGCTGGGGCAGGGGCAGACGCTCGAAGAAGCCCTGGCCGGCAAGGTATCGGTTGCCGAAGGCGTACAGTCCGCGCCGGCTGTGGTCGATCTTGGCCGCAAGTTCGAGACGGAACTGCCGATCTGCGAAGCGGTCAATGCGGTGCTGAGCGGCGATATGTGCGTCGCCACCGCTATCGACGCTCTGTTGTCGCGCCCGTTGAAGTCCGAACGAGCGTAAAACACACCATAAATCGTATACAATCACAAAATGTTGCAACGCAATATTCCATGATGACAGCGTTGTCATTGTGAGTCACTATGTGAGCGCTACCATCGTTCCAGATGGAGCTTTGTCTCAAACTGTGAGTGTGTCCTATGTCCTTCAAGACTCCCCTTCTCATCACCGGCCTGACCCTGGCGCTTTCCCTGACCGCAGCACAGGCTTTTGCTGGCTGTGAACAAAAGACCGAAGCCGCTGCTGGCCAGAGCATCGCCGATGCCGTCGCCTCGCAGATCCGCGACAAGGTCCCCGCGCAACACAAGCGCCTGATCAAGGTGCAGGATTGCGAAGTCACCAAGGGCGTGCTGACCGCCAACTTCACCTACAACTATATCAACGACAAGGGCGCCTACGCTGTGGATGGCGCGGCCCGCGTCGTTGATGGCAAGGTCGAAATTTCCAAGCTGGTGCGCCCGGCCGCCATCGTGGCGTCGATTGAAAGCAACTACACCGAATAGGATAGGCGTCTTTTCGCAGTAGTTTAAAGCCGTCCGGTGTCTTTCAGACCGGACGGCTTTTTTATTCGGCTTCGAACTTCGCCACATCGTCGATCAGGGCGGTGACGGCGGCGGCGATGATTTGCTGGCCCTGCTCGATGGTCGCCAGGGACGAATCCGAACCGATCCGGCCATCCGCAAAGCGGGCGCGGTAATCGAGCGCATCACGGATCGGGCCGTCGGGGGCTATCTGCGGTTCCATGGCGGCGGACTTGACGAAATCCGGATAGGCGGCAAAGGTCACGGCGATTTCCGAAGGGGTGGCGTGGCTGCCATGCCCCTTGGGATAGAGCTTGGCGCACAGGCGTAAGACCCCCGGCAAATCCCACCAGTTGCGCAGTTTCAGAATGAACGGGCACGGGTTGCCGGAATAGGAATAGTGGGAATAGATTTGGGAAAAGGTCGCTTCGATGGTGGCGACATTGCCGCCGTGGCCATTGAGGAAATAGATGCGGTCGAAACCGTGGCGGGCCAGCGAATCCACCCAGTCTTCGATGGCCGACATGAAGGTGGTGGGGCGCAGGGATATGGTGCCGGCAAAACCCAGATGGTGTTGCGCCATGCCGATATTGAAGGTGGGAGCGATCAGAAGATTGCCCGCCTTTTCGGCCGCGTGGGAGATGATTTCCGGACACATCCAGTCGGTGCCGAGCAGGCCCATGGGCCCATGCTGCTCGTTGGAGCCGATGGGAATGATGACGGTGCGCGAGCTTTTCAGGCGCTCATCGATCTCGCGCCAGGTGGACTTGGCCAGAAGCATGGGGAAACTCCGCAAATATCAGATGCAACAAGCATAGGCGCCTCGGCGTGGAAAGAGCAAGGCGGCGTGTCGCAATACGCGCCAATAGTCCATGGATTAGCGCTAAACGCCCGTTCGAATCAGAAATTTATGATTGGTCTTATAGACTTGCCGGCTCCCCTTCCTTAAGGTTCGCCACAAGTAAAAAAGACCTTGAGGAACTGCCAGATGAGCGACACGTTTTTTCGCGTCCCCGCCGATTTCATCCGCCCGAAAACCCTGACCGCCGACGGTCTGGCGGCGCAGCACGCGCTTTTCGCTAGAGATCCGGACGCACACTGGCGAACGCTCGGCGATGCCCTGGCGTGGATCCAGCCCTATAGTCAGGTAAAAGACGTTTCGTTCAACCGCGAAGATTTTCGTATCCGCTGGTTTTACGATGGCGTGCTAAACGTCTCGGTCAACTGCATCGATCGTCACCTGGCCACACGCGGCGAGCAGGTAGCGCTGATCTTCGAAGGCGATGATCCCTCGGTTTCGTATTCGGTGACGTACAACCAACTCGCCAAAGAGGTCAACAAGCGCGCCAACCTGCTGAAAAAGTACGGCGTGAAAAAGGGTGATCGCGTCACGCTTTACCTGCCGATGGTGCCGGAAGCGGCCTATTTCATGCTGGCCTGCACGCGCATCGGCGCCGTGCACAATATCGTTTTTGGTGGCTTCTCGCCGGACAGCATCGCCAGCCGCATCCAGGACTGCCAGTCCGATGTCGTCGTCACCGCCAATGAAGGCCTGCGCGGCGGCAAGGTCATCCCGCTCAAGGCCAATGTCGATCTGGCCCTGCTGCAATGCCCCAATGTCCAGACCGTTTTGGTGGTCGAGCACACCAACGCCCATTACCTCACGCATGGCGGCCGCGATGTCAGCGTGGCCGTGGCGCTGGAGGGGATTTCCGACGAATGCGCGCCTGAGCCCATGAACGCCGAAGACCCTTTGTTCATCCTCTATACCTCCGGTTCGACCGGCAAGCCCAAGGGCGTGCTCCATACCACCGGCGGTTACCTTGCCTGGGCGGCCTATACCCACAAGACGGCCTTCGATTATCAGGACGGCGACATTTACTGGTGCACCGCCGATATTGGCTGGGTGACCGGGCACTCCTATGTCGTGTACGGCCCTCTGGCTAATGGTGGCACCTCTTTGATGTTCGAGGGCGTGCCGAATTATCCGGACAATTCGCGCTTCTGGCAGGTGGTCGACAAACACCAGGTCAATATCTTTTACACGGCGCCGACCGCCATCCGCGCCCTGATGCGTCATGGCGATGAGCCCGTAAAGGCGACTTCGCGCACATCCTTGCGTGTATTGGGCACGGTCGGCGAGCCGATCAATCCGGAAGCCTGGCTGTGGTATCACCGCGTCGTCGGCAACGGCAATTGCCCGATCGTCGATACCTGGTGGCAGACCGAAACCGGCGGTCACCTGATCACGCCGGTGCCGGGCGCCACGCCGCTCAAGCCCGGTTCGGCCACCAAGGCCCTGCCCGGCGTCGTGCCGGTCCTGGTCGATGCCGAAGGCCAGGTGCTGGAAGGCGCCATCGAAGGCAATCTGTGCATCGCCGATAGCTGGCCGGGCCAGATGCGCAGCGTCTATGGCGATCATCAGCGCTTCCTCGACACCTATTTCTCCACCTATCCCGGCAAGTATTTCACCGGCGACGGCTGCCGCCGCGACGAAGACGGCTATTACTGGATCACCGGCCGCGTCGATGACGTGCTCAATGTCTCCGGTCACCGCTTAGGCACGGCCGAGATCGAAAGCGCGCTGGTCGGTCACTCCGGCGTCACCGAAGCCGCTGTGGTCGGCTATCCGCACGACATCAAGGGGCAGGGCATCTGGTGCTATGTCACGCTGAAGCAGGGATTGGCGCCGAGCGACGCCCTGAAAAAAGAGCTGCGTGATCATGTGCGTTCGGAAATCGGGCCGCTGGCCTCGCCGGATGTCATCCAGTGGGCCCCCGGCCTGCCGAAAACGCGCTCCGGCAAGATCATGCGCCGAATCCTGCGCAAGATTGCCGAGGGCCAGCCGGATCAACTGGGTGATATCTCGACCCTGGCTGATCCGTCGGTGGTGGCCGATCTGATCGAAGGTGCCAAGGGCCTGAACGGATAGCCTTACACGGCCCTTACAGGCGCTCATAGCTTTCGGAACGCCGTTCTTACAGGGTTCGGGCTAGTGTGGTCTCCAAAATAAGGAGACGCGCCATGATGCCCGATACCTTCAAGACACCTCCGGCGGAACATGATTCGAAGGCCACGACCTTGACGGAAAACAATCTGCCGGCGGATAAGCTCCATGTCGGCAGCGATACTCCCGACCGCGACAAACCGCAAAGCCGAGAAGGTAAGCTGGTCTTTTCGCCCAATGAATTGAACCAGGCGGGTGAGGACAAGGAATATTTCCATCCGGAAAAGGACCACAGGTTCGACGCCCCGAAAGATGCCAATAGCCATGCCTTGACGCCGGATGTGGAAGTCACACCGGACAACAAGATAAAGCCAATCGGTTAGAGGGACACCTCGACCTCGGTGACATCGCCTTCACCGAGGTTTTCCGCCTTGCGTACCGCCGCCTTGACCGGCAGAAGATAACCACCTGACGCTTTATCGGGGAACAGTGATGTGCGCCATGCGGTGGTGCCTATGCGTGCCTGAATGGCCACAGACCCCCAGGCGCGGCGGTTTTCGCTGGCGCACTTGATGGCAAAAGCGACCTCGGCGGGCAGGGTTATGAAAATCCACGAGGCGGGCGCGTCGCCAGTCCAGCGCCATAGTTTTCCTTCGAATCTATAGCTCACGCGACATCTCACCACGCTTGACCGCGCCATACCAGCCCCAGAGCAGGTGGGCGGCGATAGTGCGGTAGGGCGACCAGACGGCGGCGCGTTCGGCGCAATAGGCTTCGTTCGGGCGCTCCGGCAGATCGTCTAGCCAGCCTACGGCCTCACGCAGGGCCACGTCACCAACCGGAAACAGATCAAGCCGGCCTTCCGAAAACATCAGATAGACTTCGGCGGTCCAGCGGCCGATGCCTTTCAGCGCCACCAGTCGCTGCGCGGCGTCCTCGATGCTCAGGTCTTGCAGGGTATCCGTATCAAAGCCGCCCGTGTGAAAGGCTTCGGCCAGGGCGCGGGCGTAGGCAATCTTGGGCCGCGAAAGACCGTAACCGCGCAAGGCGTCCTCGTCATGCGCCAGAAAAGACCGTGGTGTGACCTCGATAAGGCCATCCTTCACGCGTCCGAAAATGGTGTCCGCCGCCTTGACCGACAACTGTTGCTCGACGATCAGCCCCAGCAAAGCCGGAAAACCGCCCGGGCGCTTGCGGTGCTGCAAATGGGCGAAAGCCTCGGTCAGCGGTTTCAGACGCGGATCGCGTTCGGCCAGATGCGCGAGGTGTTCGGGATCAAGAGGATTGTCGTTCATCTGTAAGGCGTAGCACGCGATCAGCCCAAATCCGACAGCATTACGATATGATGCAGCCGACCTGCGCTACGCGGTATTCACGTCGCAGGGTATCGGAAACAATACCGTAATTGCGCTTGGTGATCGTGGCCTCGGCGTCGAAATCCGGCGCGCGCGCGGTGCTGGCGGCAAATGCAGCCACGGTTTCAGGCACCGCCGTATAGATACGCCCGCGGCGAGGCTTTTCCTTGATGGTGATGCCGACGACATGCGAGGCGTCATCGATGGCCGGGCCGCCGACCAATTGGTTGAGATCGCTTTTCAGGTCTTCGGTCTGACCGGCCTTGGCCCAGGCCAGCACCGGCTCATTCGGCTGGCCGCGCTTGGAACGCTCGATGACCGTGCGGCCGATCAGACGACCGGTGGCCTCACCAACCTGACCGCCGGGATAGCCCGGCATGAAGGCGCGCATACCCGGCTTAACGTTGGCCGGATCGATCAGCGGCAGCGGCCGGCCGGCGCCTTCGGTGATGGCGATGAGATAGTTACCATGACCCGGCACGGCGCGCGTCTTGAAGGGCACGGCCAGATTGCCGCCGATATTGAGGAAGGGGTGGGTGCAGGCGCCGACGCTCTCTTTGGCCACGATCCATTCGCCATTTTTCGAGATGGCGAAGGCCGTGCCGGTCATGATCTTCTGGTCATCGACCGGCAGGTTGATGATCGAGGAGACAGCGAACGGCGTGAAACTGGCGAACAGCGACATTTCACCGATGCCCGGCGGCGGCGGCGCGGGCGGCGAGTTCGATTCCTCGTGCCACTTGCCGGTCACGACCACCAGGGCCGTGATGGTCGCTGCATAAAGGAGCCAGTCCAGTTTCATGGGAATTTACGCGGCGACGGCGGCGGCAAGGACGAGGGCGGCGGCGAGCTTGGCGGAGACCAGAAGTACGGCGGCCGAGACCTCACCTTCATTGATGCGCGCCGGCAGGCCGGTCAGCAGGAAGTCGACGAAGCGGAAGACGAACAGTTGCAGCACGATGGTGGCGCCGCCCCACAGCACGATTTCGCGCAAGGACGTTGAGGCGGCCATCGAGGCGGCGAGCGGAATGGCCAGGCCGATGATGACACCGCCAAAGGCGACGGCGGCGGCCGAATTGCCCTCGCGGATCTGGTTGATTTCCTTGTAGGGGGTCAGCAGTGAATAGACCGTGGCGCCGATCAGCAGCAGCAGCAGGGTGACGCCGGCGTGGACGAGCGTGATCGGGAAGCCGGTGGCGAAGGCCTGAATCTCCGGTCGCAGCACATCGGGCGACAGGAAATTGAAGTTAAAACTATCCGGCGTCATGCTTGGTCCCCTAAACGCTCATCCAGCGCCCCGTTGCAATCGCAACGGCCCAGCGCACTTTAGGGGTAAGTTTCCTGCAAGATCAAGTCCAACGGCGCGGCTGTGGATAAAATTTATATGACGGCGCAATTATCCAGATAAGGCAAGCGCTTAGTCGAACATGCCACCGGCAAGATGGGCGAAGGGCAGGGACACTTCGGCCGGCGCGTTGTCCTGATTTGAAGCAGTTTCTTCGCGCTGTTCGCGGCGCACGGTTGAGGCGCGCTTCTTTTCGCTCTCGGACTTGAGCTGACCGCAGGCGGCCAGAATATCACGGCCGCGCGGGGTGCGGATCGGTGAGGCGTAGCCGGCCTTATTGAGGATCGAGGCGAACAACTCGATGGCGCGCCAGTCCGAGCACAGATAATCGGTGCCGGGCCAGGGGTTGAACGGGATCAGGTTGATCTTGGCCGGAATTCCCTTCAGCAGCTTGATCAGGGCGCGCGCCTCGTTGGGGCTGTCGTTGATGTCCTTCAGCATGACGTATTCGAAGGTGACACGGCGGGCATTAGACAGGCCCGGATAGTTGCGGATGCCTTCGATAAGCTGCTCGATATTGTACTTCTTGTTGAGCGGCACGAGCACATCGCGCAACGGATCGTTGGTGGCGTGCAGCGAGATGGCCAGCATGGCCTGGGTGCGGGTGCCGAGCGCTTCCAGTTCCGGCACCACGCCCGAGGTCGAAACCGTGATGCGGCGGCGCGAAATGGCGATGCCTTCGCCGTCGGAAATGATGTCGATGGCGTCGGCCACATTGTCGAGATTATAGAGCGGCTCGCCCATGCCCATGAAGACGATGTTGGAGAGCTTGCGGTCTTCCTTGGGCGACGGCCATTCGCCGAGATCATCGCGCACCACCTGCACCTGCGCGACGATTTCCGCGGCGGTCAGGTTACGCACCAGCTTTTGCGTGCCGGTGTGGCAGAAGGTGCAGTTGAGCGTACAGCCGACCTGCGACGACACGCACAGCGCGCCCGAACGGCCGACGTCAGGGATATAGACGGCCTCGACCTCGATGCCCGGCGCCATGCGGATCAGGTATTTACGGGTGCCGTCCTGGCTGACTTGCTTTTCAGAGATTTCGGGACGCGCCAGGGTGAACTTTTCCTTGAAAAGCGCGCGCTGCTCCTTGGCGATGTCCGTCATCAGGTCGAAATCGGTGAAGCCGTAATGGTGCATCCAGCGCCAGACCTGCGTGGCGCGCATCTTCGCCTTGCGTTCCTCGACCACGCCGGATTCGAACAGGGCCTTGGCCAGTCCGGCGCGCGTCAGGCCGGTGATGTTCACAAGCGACGCAGACGGGGATTTGACGGACAGGTCGAGCGTATGGGCCAAGATATGCGGCTTTCAAAGGAGGCAATGTCGGGATGTGAGCGGGTCTATAGCGGATAATGCCGCAAATGTCTAATCGCCGCCACATTGCGCGGTCAGAGTGAAGATCCTGGTATCCTGACATGAGGTGAAGATGACATACGCCGTGAAAATCCTTGCTGTTACGTTGGCGCTTGTTACTGCTGCGCCGGCTGTGCAGGCCGCGCCCGATCCGGCCAGCCAGGCCCTGTCGGCCTGTCTGGTGCGCTCGGCCACGCCGGAGGACCGCACCACCCTGATCCGCTGGGCCTTCACGGTCGTGGCGCGCCACCCGAAGGTGGCCGATCTGTCGTCGATCACCGATGTTCAGCGCCAGGCGGTCAACAAGGCCACCGGCAAGCTGCTGACGCGCCTGATCAGCAGCGATTGCGCCGCCGAGGCTAGATCGGCCATCGCGACCGGCGGACAGGAGGGCCTCACCGGCGCTTTCAATGCGCTTGGTCAGGAAGCGCTGAAGGATCTGATGAGTGATCGCAGCGTACAGTCATCGTTTGGCGAACTGCTGAACTATGTCGATCAGGGCGCCTTGCTGCGCGCTCTCGTGATGCAATAATTATCCACAGTCGGCGGGGTTGAGGTCGATGTTAAAGCAATTTTAAGCATGAATTGCCAAGGGTATCCTTATAGTATCAGTGTTACAGGACCCCCGACATGGAAAATCTGCTCAGCCGCTTCAAGATGGCGCGCCTCATAGGCCTGCTTATGGTGGGGTTTGTCGCCATCACCGTGTGCGGTCTGGTTGGTGTCGTGGTTGTGCAGATGCGGGCGGATACGGCCAGCACGGCGCTGAAATATCAGCATTCCGCCCTGCGGGTAGCCAGTGCCACCCTGCACCGCCAGTTTCCCGATACGTCCGTCGAATGGGCGCCGGATGGCAATGTGCAGAAGGTGGTTATGGACACGGTCCCCACCTTTACCGATCACGCCATGATCGACGAGATCGCCCGTGTCTCCGGCCAGCAGGCCACGCTTTTCGCCTTTGATCCGGCGCAGGATGATTTCATCCGTACCACCACCTCCATCACCAAGCCCGATGGCAGCCGCGCCGTCGGCACCAATCTCGGTCAGGACAGCAAGGCTTTCGCGCCGATCAAGGCCGGCAAGACCTATCTTGGCAAGGCCGATATCCTCGGCACGTCCTACTACACCATCTATGCGCCGGTCTTTAACACCAGGGGCGATGTCACCGGCATCCTGTTCTCCGGGGTAAAGACGGCAACCGTTCAGGAAGCCGCCAATGCCCTGATGATGAAACTGGTGATCATGGCCGCCGTACTGATGGTGGCCCTCTCGATCGTAGCGGCCCTGCTGACGCGCCGCCTGATGCAGCCCCTGCAGCGTCTGGAAAAGACGGTGGGTGAGATCGCCGGCGGCAATTACGCCGTCACCATCCCTTATGTCGCCGCGCACAATGAAATCGGCAGCATGGCGCGCGCGCTCGAAATCTTCCGCACACAAGGCCAGGAACGTCAGGCCCTGGCCGCCCACAAGGATGAAGAGGATGCGCGCCGCGAACAGCGCCAGCTTCGGACCGAAACCCTGATCGGCGCCTTCCGCACCGATATGAAAGCGGCGCTTGAAGGCGTTGGCCAGACCATGAACGATATTCTGACCACCGCCGATGACCTGTCACGCGCCAGCGCCGAAACGGCTTCGAGCGCCACCAGCGCCGGCTCGGCCGCTTTTGACGCTTCGGGTAATGTTCAGACCGTGGCCAGCGCCGCCGAGGAACTGACGGCTTCAATTGGCGAGATCACCGATCAGGTGGTGCGCGCCAATGAGGTGGTGTCCGGGGCCACGCGCGTGACGCTTGAGACCAACACCAAGGTGGAAAGCCTGGCGGGCGCCGCCACCAAGATCGGCGACGTTGTGGCCCTGATCCAGGCCATCGCCGCCCAGACCAATCTGCTGGCCCTCAACGCCACGATCGAGGCCGCACGCGCCGGTGACGCCGGCAAGGGCTTCGCGGTCGTGGCTTCCGAGGTCAAGGATCTGGCGGCCCAGACCGCGCGCGCCACGGCGGAAATCTCGGGCCAGATCGCCGAAATCCAATCATCAACGCGCGAAACGGTCGAGGCCATCGCCAATATCACCCGCACCATGGACGAGGTGTCGCACTTCACCACGGCTATTGCCGGCGCGGTTGAGCAGCAGGGCGCGGCGACCCAGGAAATTACGCACAATGTGGTGCGGGCCTCGGAAGGGACGCGCATCGTCAGCGACAACGTGACTTCCGTGCGCGATGAAGCGGCACAGACGGCGGATTCCGCTGGCCGGGTGGCGAACGCCTCCCGCACGGTGGCGCAGAAGAACGAAAGCCTGAAACAGACCGTTGATCGCTTTCTGTCGGACGTGGCGGCGGCTTGATGCCGCTCAAGCGCCCCCAAGGCTCGCTGCATAGGCAGCGGCGGGCACTTGCCCTTGCCATAAGAAATAGTTTCTTATGGAGTTATCGCCCTAAATAGCGTTCCGGCTTGTGGAAGCCGACCATGACACCGCTCATGGCGGCGGCGGAAATCACCGAAAACAACAATTGGTGCGGATTGAGGATCAGGATCGACGTCGCCATGATCAGGGCGTCGCAGGCCAGTTGCGTCTTGCCGGCGTTGATATTTTTCGTCTTTTGCAGATAGAGCGCCAGCACGCCTGTGCCGCCCGCGCCCGCGCCATGGCGGGCCAGCGCCAGAATCCCCATGCCGATGATGGTGCCGCCGAAAAGGGCTGCGAACAAGGGGTTCAGGCTTTCCAGCTTGAAGGCATAGGGCGCATAACTGGCCATGCCCATGATGGCGAGATTGACGATCACCGTCTTGATCATGAAGCGCTTGCCCATGGCGGGCCAGGCGAACAGAAAAAACGGAATATTGATCAGGATAAACAGCACGCCGACCGGCAGGGGGGCGACATAGGAGACCAGAAGCGCGATGCCGGCCACGCCGCCGGTGGTCAGCCCGGCCGTCTTGAGCATGACGATGCCCAACGCGATGAACGAGCAGCCGATGGCGAAGGCGTAGATATCCTCCAGCACCGTGTGTTTCACGGTGGGGTAAAGAGCGTCCTTGCCATCCTTATCGATAAGCTGGCCGGTTGTCGTCGTCATCAGGCGGCATCCACTAAAGCGGTTGGCCTGCGCGTTTCGTTCCCAAGTATATATAGTTGGTTTCTTATGACACAATTTTTGCAAGGCGGGAATAGTGAAGCCAGAAACCCCACCGCCATGCCTCAAGTGCGGCGTGGCGGTGGGGTTTTTACGGGTTTCCGCACACCGGACAGGCCGGATCGGACGGCAGTTTTACAATGCGCGAGGTCATGTCGAGGCCATCAAAGATCATCAGCTTGCCGCGCAAGGTTTCGCCCGCACCTGTGATGATCTTGATGGTTTCCAGCGCCGCCAGAGAGCCCATGACGCCAGCCAAAGCGCCGACCACGCCGACGCGTTCGCAGGTTTCGGCATCGGGCGGTATCTCGGGCACCAGGCACTGGTAGCAGGGCGAACCGTCGAAAGTGGCCAACTGACCGCTGAAGCGGCCAAGCGCCGCTGACACCAGCGGCTTTTTCAGATCATGGCAAACGCGATTGACCAGCAGGCGGGTCTCGAAATTGTCACAGCCATCGAGCACGATATCGTAGCCGTCCAGTACGTCTGCGGCATTTTCGTCCGTCAGGCGCAGGCGATGGACGCGGCAGTCGCAATGCGGATTGAGACCGCTGAGATGGGTCGCGGCCGCCTCGACCTTGGGGGCGCCGATATCGCGCGCACCGAACAGCACCTGCCGTTGCAGATTGCTCAAACTCACATCGTCATCATCGATCAGGCCCAGCGTACCCATTCCCGCCGCCGCCAGATAAAGCGCGGCTGGCGATCCGATGCCGCCCACGCCGATCAGGGCCACCTTCGCGGCTTTCAGCTTCATCTGTCCCTGACCACCGATCTCCTTGAGGACCAGATGGCGGGCATAGCGGTCGATTTCATCGTCTGTAAATTCGTTGGGGAGCATAATGCGTCAAATGCGCTCACGGGCCTTGAACTGCAAGTGCAAAAGCGCCAATTAAGGCGGCATGAGCGAACACAATTCCCCCTTCCCAAACTGGCATGGCACCACCATCGTGGCCGTGCGTAAAAATAACAAGACGGTCATCGCCGGTGACGGTCAGGTCTCGATGGGCCCGACGATCGTCAAGGGCGGCGCGCGCAAGGTGCGGACGCTGGCCGGCGGCAAGGTGATCGCCGGTTTCGCCGGCGCCACGGCCGACGCCTTTACCCTTCTGGAACGGCTCGAAGCCAAGCTCGAACTCTTCCCTGACCAACTGGCGCGCGCCTGTGTCGATCTCGCCAAGGACTGGCGCACCGATCGTTATCTGCGCCGTCTGGAAGCCATGCTGCTTGTGGCCGACAAGGATCATATCCTGACCATCACCGGCGTCGGCGATGTGCTGGAACCCGAAGACGGCGTGGCCGCCATTGGCTCTGGCGGAGTCTATGCCTTGTCGGCCGCCCGCGCGCTGCTGGAGTATGAGCCGGATGCCGAGCTTATCGCCCGCAAGGCTATGAAGATCGCGTCGTCTATCTGTGTCTATACCAATGACCACCTGACCCTTGAGAAGCTGGAGGCGTGATTACGTTCCGGCCCCTCAAGGACAGCGATGCTGGTCTGCTCCTGATCTGGATGGCGTCACCGCATGTCCAGCCCTGGTGGACGCAAGGCGACTCGACGCCTGAGGACGAGGTCGAGGACGCGCTGAACCTGATCGGCAGTGACGAGGGCGCGGCTTTTATCATCGAACGCAACAAAAGCCCGATCGGCTATATCCAGTCTTCTCCTTGCGGACCCGATCAGCCGGAAGGTGCGCTGGGCCTCGATATGTTCATTGGTGATGTATCGTTGACCGGCGAAGGGCTTGGCCCGCAGATCCTGCGTCAGTTCGGCGATGACCTGCTGGCCAGGGGCGCGACCCGTCTGCTGATGGATCCTCATAGCGCCAATGACCGCGCCATATCGGCCTGGCGCAAGGCCGGCTTTGATATTGTTGAAACACGCGGCG
Organism: Asticcacaulis benevestitus DSM 16100 = ATCC BAA-896; assembly: GCF_000376105.1. GTDB lineage: Bacteria > Pseudomonadota > Alphaproteobacteria > Caulobacterales > Caulobacteraceae > Asticcacaulis > Asticcacaulis benevestitus. The sequence goes on along the minus strand of NZ_AQWM01000005.1, from coordinate 60,823 downwards.
ACGTCACGCTGATGTCCCGTAACCCGAAACTGAGTGCCTAACATGACCACCTTCTCTCCCCGCGAGATCGTTTCCGAACTCGACCGTTTCATCATCGGCCACCACGACGCCAAAAAGGCCGTCGCCGTCGCCCTGCGTAATCGCTGGCGCCGCAAGGCGACCGATGAAAGCATCCGCGACGAGATCACGCCGAAAAATATTCTGATGATCGGACCCACGGGCGTCGGCAAAACCGAGATCGCCCGCCGGTTGGCCAAGCTGGCGCAGGCGCCTTTTATCAAGGTCGAAGCGACCAAGTTCACCGAGGTCGGCTATGTCGGCCGCGACGTCGATCAGATCGTGCGTGACCTGGTGGAAGCCGCCATGCTGATGATCAAGGACAAGAACCGCCTGAGCGTGCGCGCCAAGGCCGAGGCTGCCGCCGAGGAGCGTCTGATCGATGCGCTGGTGGGCGAAACCGCCGCGCCGGCAACGCGTGAAAGCTTCCGCAAGAAGCTGCGCAATAACGAACTGGACGACAAGGAAATCGAAATCTCGCTGACCGACACGGGGCCTGCCGTCGGCATGATGGAGATACCCGGCCAACAGAACGGCGCTTTCAACCTCTCCGACATGCTGTCTAAGGCCATGGGCGGCCGCAAGAAGACGATCAAGACGACGGTCAAATCGGCCATTCCCAATCTGATCACCGAGGAATCCGACAAGCTGCTCGATCAGGATTCGGTGGCCAACGAAGCGCTGAAACTGGCCGAAAACGAAGGCATTGTTTTCCTTGATGAAATCGACAAGGTAGCCTCGCGCTCCGATCGCGGCGGCGCCGATGTGTCGCGCGAGGGTGTGCAGCGCGATCTGCTGCCGCTTATCGAAGGCACCACGGTCTCGACCAAATATGGTCCGGTCAAGACCGACCATATCCTCTTCATCGCCTCGGGCGCCTTCCACGTGTCGAAACCATCAGATCTGCTGCCGGAATTGCAGGGCCGCCTGCCGATCCGCGTCGAACTGAAGGCCCTGACCCAGGATGATTTCCGCCGAATCTTAAGCGAACCGGAAGCCAATCTGATCAAGCAAAACCAGGCCTTGATGCTGACCGAAGGTGTGACCCTGACCTTTGATGACGGCGCCATCGCGGCCATGGCCGAGGCGGCTGCTACGGTCAATGCCAAGGTCGAGAATATCGGCGCGCGCCGGCTCCATACCGTCATCGAAAAGGTGATGGAGGACCTGTCCTATACGGCGTCCGATATGTCAGGGCAGACGGTGGCGATCGATGCCGAGTACGTCAAAAAGCGCCTGGGCGATATCGCCACAGACGCTGATCTGAGCCGCTATATTCTGTAGCTACTTCACCGTTTCGAAATTGCTGGCGAACTCGTCGTAGCAATCGTGAAACATCTGGCGGAACTGTTCTTCGAACATGAGAGTGGCCTCGGCGCGCCGGGCCACCATCTGTTCACCGGAACCATTACCGTTGAGGCAGAGATAGGCGCCATAACGTGCCGCAGCATAGAGGGCCGACAGCGCGACATCCTCGGCGTGGGCGTGTTCGCTCTGTGCGTTGCAGATATCGATATGCGCTTTGGCTCGGGCGGTAAACGCCAGTTCTTCGGGGGTAGACATGGGAACCTCAGTTGCTCGTCAGGGATTTTAGTAAGCCGGCGCTGGCTTTGTCGCACAGTTGATAGACCTCTTCAAAGTGCGAATTGCCGCCGTAATAGGGATCGGGCACATCCTTTTTGATGCCCAGTGCTTCTTCGAGATAGAGCGCGACGCGAGCCTGCGCGCCTTCCGGGCGCATGGATTGCAGATGGCGGACATTGTCACGGTCGAGCCCCAGGATCAGGTCGAAACGATCGAAATCATCGACCTGGATTTGCCGGGCGCGCTGATCGGAAATGTCGATGCCGTGATGCGCCGCCGTGGCAATAGAGCGCTTGTCGGGCAATTCGCCGCTGTGCCAGCCGCCGCAGCCGGCGGAATCGATGCTAAAGCGGTTCTCAAGCCGCGCCGCCGCCACATGGGCGCGAAAAACCCCCTCGGCCAGCGGCGAACGGCAGATATTGCCAAGGCAGACGAAAAGAACAGAGGTCATGACAAGCTTTCACGGAATCGGGCATAGTGCCGATCCTATGTAATGTTGAAGTTGCCCGATGAAAACCACGAAGCCGACGCCCAAGGCCGCCAAACGCCGCAAGGTTGATCCCGAACTGATCCGTCAGTTGTTCGAGCGTTTCGAGCAGGACAAGCCGGAACCCAAGACGGAGCTGAACTTCGTCAACCCGTTTACGCTCACCGTGGCCGTGGCGCTATCGGCCCAGACCACGGACGTGGCGGTCAACAAGGCGACGGCGCCGCTGTTCGCCATCGCCGATAATCCGGCGGATATGCTGGCGCTTGGTGAAGAGAAACTGATGCGGATGATCAGCTCCATCGGGCTCTATCGCAACAAAGCGAAGAACGTCATGGAGATGTGCCGCATTCTGCTGGCGCAGTATGATGGTGATATCCCGCTCAATCGTGCGGCCTTGCTCAGCCTGCCGGGCGTGGGTAACAAGACGGCGTCTGTGGTGCTCAATGAACTGGATATCGAGCCAGCCATCGCGGTCGACACCCATGTCTATCGCGTCTCGCACCGTCTGGGTTTGGTCGATGCCAGTGCCAATACACCGGACAAGGTGGAGGCCGCACTGATGAAGGCCATCCCGAAGCCCTGGCTGAACCGCGCGCACCACTGGCTGATCCTGCACGGCCGCTATTTGTGCGTGGCGCGCAAGCCCAAGTGCGAAATCTGCATCGTGCGGGATTTGTGTCCCAAGATCGGCGTCGAGTTTACGCCTCTGCTCTGAGCCGCTCCAGTACACCGATTGTCTCGCCGTGGAAGACGCTTTCACGCAAAGGCCTGAAACCGCATTTGAGCGCCAGTTTCAGCGAGGCGTCGTTTTCATAGCTGATCATGCACTGGAGTCGCGGCATGTTCAGCGCTGTATCGGCATGGTTAAGCGCAGCGCTGAGGGCCTCCGAGGCATAGCCCTTGCCGTGAAATCCGGCATCGAATACCCAGCCAGATTCGGGCGCTTCCAGTGGTGGTGTGATGGCGCGTTTGTAGTCGAAGACGCCGACCACCCCGATATGCTGATCCGTGTCTTTCAGGCGCACCGACCAGTTGCCGAAGCCGAAGACCTGCCAGTGACCGATATCGCGCAGCAGGCGCAGCCAGACCGTTTCGCGGTCCATCGGCTTGCCGGTGATATAACGATAGACATCGGGCTGGCTCCACAGGGCGCATTGGGCCTCGTAATCGGTCGCGGCCAGCGGTTTCAGCACCAGGCGCTCGGTCTCAATGAACATGGTGATCGCTCGAACAGCCGCAAACCAGCATCGCGCTCTCGACAGCGTCCTTGAAACGCATGGAGGCCTCAAGATCATAGGTCAGGTAAAGATCGGGTTCGATCAGTTCCAGTTCCATCAGGCAAAAGCCGCCGTCCTCGGCACGCACCATATCGACGCGGGCATAGAGCAGGCGGTCGCGGCCGATGAAGTCGATGGCTGATTGCGCCAAGGCCAGGGCTTCCGGCGGCGGCGTCAGGGCGCGCAGATGGGCGTCGTAATCGGGCTGCGAACGGAAGTCGCCGGACTTCGGCGTTTTCAACACGGCGTGTGAAAACTGGCCGACGAAAAAGATCAGCGACCATTCGCCTTCGGAGCGGATCGCCGGCATGAAGGGCTGGATCATGGCCGGCCCGACCGGAACGGCCAGTTTCTTGTCCTCGACGTCGCGCACCTCGCTCTTCAATTCCGAAAGCGCCTCGCCTTCCCAGATCAGGGTGTTCTTGGCGCCGGCCGAGATCGCTGGCTTGAGCACCAGCGCCTTCTGGCCGAAATCGGCACGCGCGCGCGCCACATCCTCATCGGTAACGCCCTCGGTGAAGAGGGTAGGGATGATGCGCACCCCGGCCTCGGCGAGATCGCGCAGATAGCGCTTGTCGACGTTCCAGCTCACGATTTCCGGCGGATTGAAGACGCGGCGCTCGGCCGCGCCCATGGCCGTCATGGCGCCGATAAAGCTGTTGGGCGCGTTATGGTAACCCCAGGCCACCAGCGGCAGAATCAGGTCAAAATCCTCCGCGATCGGTTCGGACCATGGCTGATCGAAGATCTCGGCGTCGATGCCGGCCAGGGCCTCGCGGTAGGCATCGAGCACATAGGGCCAGCGGCCATGGTGCGACGGATGGTCAGGATTGGGTGTCAGGATCAGAATACGCTTGCTCATGGACTCTTTATTGATCATTAGGTTACGCCATATCAACTGATTTCTGAGGCCCCACGCCATGACCATCGAATATGACATCACCGCCGTTGGACATGCCATTGTCGATGTGCTCGCCCCTTCCGATGACGGCTTCCTGAGCAAGCACGATCTGCACAAGGGCTCGATGACCCTGATCGACACGCATCGCGCGCTCAGTCTGTCGGAAGCCATGAACGACAGCGAGATGGCCTCGGGCGGTTCGGCGGGGAACACCATCTCCGGCGCGGCCTCCTTCGGCGCCAAGTGCGCCTATGTCGGCAAGGTGGCGCATGACGGCCTGGGCGAATTTTTCAGCAAGGACCTGAAAAAGATGGGCGTCGAGTTCCGCACCCCGGTCCTGCACGATGACCCGACCCCGACCGGCCGCTGCCTGATCAATGTCACGCCCGATGGCCAGCGCACCATGGCGACCTTCCTGGGCGCCGCCGCCCTGATCAGCCCGAAAGACCTCGACGAGGAGATCATCAAGGCGTCGCAGATCACCTATCTGGAAGGCTATCTTTTCGACACACCGTCGGGCAGAGAGACGTTCGCCAAGGCGGCGCAGGTCGCGCGCTCTTCAGGCCGCAAGACCGCCATCACCCTGTCGGATGGCTTTGTCGTCAACCGCTGGCGCGATGACCTGCTGGCCTTTATCGACCGCCATATCGATCTCGTCTTCGCCAATGAAACCGAACTGTTGGCGTTGTTCCAGACCGACGACTTCTTCAAGGCGCTGCGTTACCTGCGCGGCAAGACCGAACTGGCCTTCGTGACGCGCGGCGCCGAAGGTTCGGTGGTGGCCAAGCTTGATGACATCCACACCATCGCGGCCTCACCGGTCGACAAGGTGGTCGATACCACCGGCGCCGGCGATCAGTATGCCGCGGGCGTTCTGTTCGGCCTGACGCAAGGCCTGCACGTCACGGTCTGTGGTCAGTTGGGCTCGCTGGCGGCGGCGGAAGTGATCGGGCACTATGGCCCGCGTTCGCAGGTGTCGCTGAAGGCGCTGGCGACCGAGAAGGGGCTGATTTAGGCGCGCCCCTCCGTCAGCCCGAATGCGGGTTGCCACCTCCCCATCTTCGCTTAGGCTCGATAGGGAGGAGAGGGGAGTCCTCCTCCCTACGGCTTGCCGTGGGGAGGTGTCACGGCTTGTCCGTGACGGAGGGGCGTTCTTAGCTTCTCCGCTTCAATGCCACATAAAGCGCGCCGGTGCCGCCATGGCGGGCGTGGGCCTGACTGATGCCGGCGACGATATGGCCGAGCGCCGGATCGGCCAGCCATTCCGGTGCAAAGCGTTTCAGGATGCCGGTTTCCGATATACCCTTGCCGGTGATGACAAGGATGGCGCGATAATCATTGGCATAGGCCTGCTGCACAAAGGCCTTGAGACGCGCTTCGGCGGCGAAGGCGTTGAGGCCATGAAGATCAAGGCGGGCCTCGATCGGATCGCGTTCGCGGCTGATGCGGCGCTTGCGTTTCGGCTCGATCGGATCGGGGGCATAGTCGGCGGCGCGGGTGATGGTGAAGCCGCCGGTGGGTTTCAGCGATTGGCCGAGTTTGAAGGGTGTTAGCGGCACTGGTGCCGGTTTGGCCGCGGTCATTTCGCCCGGCATATCGGCAATGCGCACCGTTTCGGTTTTGGCGTCCTCTTTAAGCTCCGGCGTGCGCGTCGGCTTATGCGGCCGCACGGTCGCTGTCACCAGCGCCCATAGCCGCAAATCCTCTGCCTTGAAACCGAACCGTGCCATGAACCTGCGCGCGTAAAAGCAAGAAACCCCACCACCACCACATCTCACCGCTGCGCGGCTCGTGCGGTCCCATGGCTTGCGAAAGCTATACTTTCGCTGACGCCAAACCCCGAAAAGGCGGTGAGGTGCAAAGAGATTATATCTTACTTGATGATCCCGGCCAAAGGCTACCGATTTATTAGAGCTCTTCCGACTGGAAGGCTTGCAATTGGCGGGTCAGGCGTTCGCCGCGCTTGCCGGCCGCCAAAGCCGCTTCGGACAGACGGCGGATGCTTTCCGGACTATCGCCCTGGCGCGACATGATTTCCAGCGCGCCATTAATAACGCCGAGCATCTGAGCGAAATCCTGCGCCACATCGCCGGTCAAACGTCCCACCGTCTCAAAGCGCTGGGCATGGCTCAAAGCCTCGTTAAGCTGATCGACGCGGGCGGTCATTTCGGCCTGTTTGGACTGTGATTTGGTAAGCAAGGTCTCCAGATCGCTCAGGCGCGTTTCCAGCGCAGCGTGATCGACCACCGGCATCGCCGCCAGCTTGCCTTGCGCGTCGTCATAGGCCGCCTGCCACTTGACGATATCGTGCTGCGCCGCGGCCAGCTTGGCCTCCCAGGCGCTGACATCGGGCCCCGGCGCCGGCGCATTGAGCAGGACCTCGTGTTTGGCCTGCAGATCGGTATGACGCGCGGCCACCTGTTCGAGCGCCGATTGCAGGGCCTGGATGCGGGCTTCGTGCTGGCTGTAATCCGGCTCCGGCGCCGGCGTTTCCGCCAGGTTCTGATAGCGGCGGGCCAACTCGACCTGCCGCTTTTGCAGGGTTTCCAACTCGGCCTGCAGGCGAGCATTGCGCGCTTCGTGCTCGCTGTAATTGGGTTGCGGCACCGGTGCATTGCGCAAAGCGTCAAGTTCGGTCTCAAGGGCGGCCTGCACCGCGCGGGCCATGTCCAGTTCGGCGCTCATCTCGGCAAGGCGCTGCGTATCGACAGGCTCAGGCTCGGGCACGGCCACCGGCTTGGCGAAGATGATTTCATCCAGTTGTAGTTGAAGCGCGTTGCAGCGGCTCTCGGCTTGTTCGAGATCGCTTTTCGCGGCATCGAGTTGCGCCTTGAGCGCGGCGTTCTCGGCCACCACCAGCGGATCGGGTTCATGGACGATGACCGGATCGGGCAGGGACACCGGCGCCTGCCATTCATAGGGCGTCGGGGCCTCTTCAAGGGCCTTGGCACGGGCGGCGGCTACAGCTTCGGCCACAGCTTGGGCAAGCGCCAGATCATGTTCACGGGCGGCAGCGAGACGCGCGGCTTCCAGTTCGGCCGCGTGCTGGCTGCGGGCCTCAGTGAGGGCGGCTGCATGCGCTTCTTCGCGCGCCTTGAGCACGGCGGCTTCAAGCTCGGCTTCGGTTATGCCGGTCGTATGAATGACGGGCTCGACCGCGGCCGCAGGGGCTTCTGTCTGTTTCCATGCTGTGCAATCGAAGGCGACGCCGTAGATCTGCTTCTTGCCGTCCATCATCTTCGACTGGCCTTCGAGCGCGATCCAGCGCACTGAGCCGTCCTTGCGTGTCACCTGGATATCGAGCGCCAGATGATCGCTTTCGCCCGACATAAGCTGGGTGAAGGCGACATTGGCCAAGGCCTGATCGGCCTCGGAAATCAGGGTGGGGCCGCCGACATAGTCACGGCCGATCAGCGCCATCATGCCGGCGTCCTCGACAATGGTGTCGGCCTCGGCATCATACTGCCAGGTGCCGACGCCAAGCGCGGCGCGGGCGTCTTCGGCAAGGCGGTGGTCGGTCAATTCCTGCGCGTCATCGTCATTGAGCGTGGAGACAGGGGCGATGCGCGGCGCGGAAATGCCGGGCATGGCCATAACGGTCAGGCCGCGTTCGCCGCCTTCGTGGGTGCGGACCAGCCAGGCGGTGACCGTGGCCGGCTGGGGCTCACCGCCCGGCGCTTTCAGCGTCAGGGTGAGCGAAATCTGCGTGTGCGGCGAGGCTTCGTCCTGCAACTCGCCAAGATAATCGACGGCTTTCTGGAAATCAGCGTCATCGACGAAGAACTGCGTCCAGTTCTGGCCCAGCGCCTGCTCGCGCTTGAGATCGAAGGCATCGAGCGCGGCATTGTTGATATCGACGATCTGCGCCTTGGTATCGAGCCCCCAGAAAGGCAGGGTGGCGGCGGCGAACCAGTGGCCGCGCCACAGGCCGTTCAGATCGTCCACGCCCTCGCCGGAAGAGGTTTCGAGTTCGACCATGGCCGAGGTCGAGCCAATGACCTCGCCGGCGCCGTTCATGATCGGCATGGAGGTGACGCTGACCAGCACTTTTTCGTGGCTGCCGTGATTGGTCAGCAGGTGCTGGAAGCCCTTGACCGTCTGGCCGCGCAGGGTGCGGGCGATCGGCATGAGGTCGGCGGGAATGACGCGGCCATCGGGATAGGCGATGCCCCAGGTGGCGGAATGGAAACGCAGGCCGATCAGCTCGGAATCCTTGCGGCCGAGAAGCTGGTGCGCGGTCTTGTTGGCGAAGGTGAACTTGCCGCTGATATCGGTTTCAACAAGGGCCACCGGCACGGCATTGAGCACGTTGAACATGCGGCGTTCCAGGGTGTCGATCTTGCGTTCGGCCTTGAACAAAAGATCCTGGAACTGGCGGACCTGGAACGACTTCAGTGAGGCGATGACGCCACCGATGATCGACAGGGCGAGCAGGATGAAGGCCGCGACCCCAAGCAGCGCGATCAGATCATGCTCATTCTGCAACAACATACAACAACCCTACCTCAAAACCCCTACCGCCGGCGCGCCATTCTGCTACAGGCGCGACCCGTCAGCCGTATGACAGCAAGTTCCGTGCCTGCATCTACGGGCCAACCGGCATAATCTTGCCGGAATACACTGACGGGAACACACTGGCCAGAACACAGTGGCATGGCAACCGCTTAAGACAAAGAGGCGAATTAGGGACATTTTATGTGAGGGAACGCCGCATGGGCGGCGGCGGGCCACTACACGCCGAGTAAGGACAGCATCAGGAAGGTGGCGAACAGCACGAAGTGCGTGGCGCCTTCGATGGCGTTGGTTTCGCCATCGTTGAGATTGATGCTCGCCACCAGAAGCGTCAGCGCCGTCATCACCGTCTGCACCGGCGTCAGCGCCATATGGATCGGCTGGTTGTTCATCAGGGCCATGATCTCGATAGCCGGCACGGTCAGGATGACGGTCGAGAGCGAGGCGCCGAGCGCAATATTGACCACGGGTTGCATGCGGTTGGCCAGGGCGGCGCGCAGGGCGGTCAGGATTTCCGGGCTGGCGGAGATCGTAGCGACCAGAAGGGCGGCCACGATCGGCGGCACGCCGGTGCCGCTCAGGCCCGTATCCATGGTCTTGGCCATGACCTCGGCCAAGGCGCCGATCAGCACGACACCGATGATCAAAAAGGTGCCGGACACGCGTGCGCTGCCGGTGTGCTTATGATCTGCGTCACCGGTGCCGGCATAGCTGTAGCTGAAGAAGTAGCTGTGGCGCGTGGTCTGGAGGCGCAGGAAAACGCTGTAAAGCAGCAGCATGATGCCGATGGTAAAGACCGAATAGATGCGCCAGTGATCCTGCGGAATGAACTCCGGCACGATCATGGATACGCCCATGCCTGTCATGATCATGACCACATAGGTGTTGCCGGAATCGACATTGTAGGGCTGCTCACCGTAGCGCAGGCCGCCCAGGATAGCGGCGAGGCCGAGAATGCCGTTCATGTCCAGCATGACCGCCGAATAGATGGTGTCACGCGCTAGCGTTGGCGATGAGGTATGGCTCAGCATCATGATCAGGATGATGACCTCGACCAGTACGGCCGACAGGGTCAGGATCATGGTGCCGTAGGGTTCGCCGACCTTTTCAGCCAGAACCTCGGCATGGTGGGCCACGCGTAGCGACACCATGATGATGACGCCGATCAGGGTCAGGCCGGCGACGAGCGACGCGACCTGTCCGAGTTCGAGGATGGTGTGTTCGAGCGAAAAGGCGATCGCGGCCATAATGGCGCCGATCAGCAGGTTCTTTTCTTGTCTTATAAGGCTGAGCATGGCGGCTCTTAAACGCCAGCCCGCCATAAAATGTCAAGGGGAGCGGCTACAGCCAGACGATGGCAGCGGGTTTACGCGCATATTGGCTGCGGATCTTGTGCACCTCGGCCTTGAGCGCGGCCTTCATACGGTGGCTGGAAAGGCCCACCCCCTGCTGGAACAGGGTCTCGATAAACTCGTACATGTCGCCGATCTGCGGGCCTGTTGCGAAGTTGAGCAGATCGGTGCGGATCAATTGCTTGAGGGCGGCGCAGGCCACATCCGGATCGGTCACGCGCTGGTCGAGCTTCTTGAATACGCCGTCTATCTCCTGATCGAGGTCCATCTATCGCTCCTTTTATGCAAGCCGACATAGCTAGGGGGCGGGGTGTAAAATTGCGATGGGGTTGCCAGGGTAAACGGGGCTTAACCGAGGAGGAGCTTATCGTCTTCCTGGGCGATGTGCTGGATTGTTTCGAGGCCGCCGCCATGGCCGCGCCGTCGGGCAAGTCGGCTTTGTTTGAAGTGCTGAGCTTTATGTAGCATTAGGCCCAAACGCAAAAAGCAGCCACGAGGGCTGCTTTTTATTTGTGTTCCATGTCCTCAAGAAGAGGATTGGAGCGGGCGAAGAGGATCGAACTCTCGACATCGACCTTGGCAAGGTCGCGCTCTACCGCTGAGCTACGCCCGCTTGCATCCGTTGGTGAGGTGTTTGCCTCACCGCGAGGTCGGCCTTATAGACGGAAGGTCGTTTTCAATGCAAGTGCCTATTTGCGGAAACCTGTGAAAAACTTTTTTTATCAGCAAAAGCAAGGCGTCGCCTTTCTGCGGGCGCCCCTACAGCATCGCCGGAATAACGCGGTCGGGCGGACGGTGGCCGTCCTGATGCGTCTTGATGTTGAGGATCACCCGGTCGCCCATATCCTGACGCGCCTCGATGGTGGAGGAGGCCATATGCGGCAGCAGGATGGCGTTGGGCAGGCCGATCAGTTCCGGATTGATCGCCGGCTCGCGTTCATAGACATCAAGCCCTACGCCGGCGATCTGCTTGTTGCGCAGCATGGCGGCCAGGGCGCGTTCATCGACGATCTGGCCGCGCGCCGTATTGACCAGGATGGCGTGCGGCTGCAGCTTCGACAGGCGCTCGGCATTCAGCAGATGATGGGTGCCGGCGCCGCCCGGCGCATTGATCGACACCACGTCCATGCGTGACAGCATCTGGTCGAGATCGTCCCAGTAGGTGGCGCCCAGTTCATCGGACACCCGCGCCGACACCGGCTTGCGGTTATGATAGTGCACGCTCATGCCAAAGGCGCGGGCACGGCGCGCCAGGGCCTGACCGATGCGGCCCATGCCGATGATGCCCAGGCGCTTGCCGAAGATGCGGCGGCCCAGCATGAAGGTGGGCGACCAGGCGGAGAACTCGCCCTTCTGCACCAGTTCGGCGCCTTCGACGAAGCGGCGCGACACGGCCATGATCAGGCCCATGGTCATTTCGGCGGTATCCTCGGTCAGCACGCCCGGCGTGTTGGTGACCATGATGCCTTGTTCCGTGGCGGCGTTGATATCGATATGATCGTAGCCGACGCCGAAATTGGCGATCATCTTGAGGCGGTCGCCGCAATTCGCGAAAAATTCGGCATCGATCGGATCGTTGATCGAGGTCACCAGCACGTCGCAATCGCGTGCAGCTTCGATCATGCGGTCGCGCGGCATCGGCGTCATGAACAGCCACAGGGTGGTGTTAAACAGCTCGCGCATCCGCGTCTCGACTGCGTCGGGCAGCTTGATGGTGAGGATGACCTTGAGTTTTGCAGTGCTCATCTATGCCTTTATTCGTTTTGAAGCGTTATCGTCGGCAAATTCGGACCCTTTCCCTCAGGCCTTACCCACCGCCGGGCGTGTTCGCCCGTTTTTCTTTGGAACGCGGTTAGCATTCCATTAACCAAATCTGAACCCTTGCGGGACATCATGGCGGCTTGCCGCGACCGGCCTTTGGCCTGGCCGCACTTACAGCCGTCCTCCTCCGTAACAGTTATATCCGATATGCGTCACCCCCAAGCCAAAGGCCAAGCCGCGCTTCGTTTCCCCGACATAAACGCTTTGCGCGCCGCTTTTCAAGTGTTTTGGCCTTTTCGCAGATTACGCGGCGGCAAGGCCGGGCTGTGGCTTGCCATGTGCGCTGTTATGCTGGCCGTGATGCCGGTGGCGGCCATGGCCGAGGATGAGGTCTACAACACGCCGTCCAACCTGCCGCTGCCGCGCTGGGCCATGCTGAAAAGCAATGAGGTCTATGCGCGCAACGGGCCGAGCAAGGAGAACCGCGTCGTCTGGACCTATCGTGTATCGGGCCTGCCGGTTCAGATCATTTCTGAGACGCGCGAATGGCGCCTGATCTGCGATCCGGATGGCAATGTCGCCTGGGTCAGCCGCACCATGCTGCGCACGGCCAAGAACGTGATGAGCCCGGCGGGGCAGAAGCTGACCTTGCGCAAGAGCCCCGATGAGGCGTCCGATGCGCAGGCCATCCTGCGGCCGAAGTCGCTGGCCTCGCTCGACAAGTGCAAGAAGAACTGGTGCCGGATCTCCGCCGCCGGCAAGACCGGCTGGGTGCCGGAGCAGGGGCTCTGGGGCACGCAGGACGTGGCCGTCTGCAAGCGCCCCGATCCCTTCACCAGCAAATAAAGCCTGAAACGGCATGAGAAAGACGCGCGGTCCGGCCATAAAAAGCCTCAAAAGGGTTGAGCCTGGACGCGGGCTCGTGTAACGCATCATTTTTTAATGTTACACGCATGGGGAACGCGCCTACAGTGAGGCGTGCCGATGCCGCGGAGCTTTTTTGCTGATGACCGAACGCCCCTCATCCTTTTCGTATGAAGACCTGCTGTCCTGCGGACGCGGCGATATGTTCGGTCCGGGCAATGCCCAGCTTCCCGCCCCGCCGATGCTGATGTTCGATCGCATCGTCCAGATCGCCGACACCGGCGGCGCTTTCGGCAAGGGCTATATCGAGGCCGAACTCGACATCACCCCGGAACTCTGGTTCTTCGCCTGCCACTTCATCGGTGATCCGGTCATGCCGGGCTGCCTCGGCCTTGACGCCATGTGGCAGCTCGTCGGCTTCTTCCTGGGCTGGAAGGGCAATCCCGGCCGTGGCCGCGCCCTTGGCGTCGGCGAGGTGAAGTTCACCGGCCAGGTCACGAACGCCGTGAAAAAGGTTACCTACAAGATCGACATGAAGCGTGTTATGTCGGGCAAATTGATCATGGGCATCGCCGACGGGGTTGTCGAGGCTGATGGTAAGCTTATCTATCAGGCGTCCGGTCTGCGCGTCGGTTTGTTTGACGCCAAGGAACTGGGTTAGGCACAGCAGGTCCCACGCATAAGGGGCCGCATTGGTTATTCGCCACAGGGCTAAGAGTAGGATATTACATGCGTAGAGTCGTGATTACAGGACTGGGGATTGTCTCTTCCATTGGCCTTGGTGCCGATGAGGTCACGCAATCTCTGAAGGAAGCACGCTCCGGGGTCGTCGCCGCCGAAGATTATGCACGTCTCGGCTTCAAGTGCCAGGTGCACGCCGCCCCAAAAATCGATGACTGGCAGGCGCTGATCGACCGTCGCGCCGCCCGCTTCCTGTCGCCGGGCCTGGCCTATGGTCACATCGCCATGGATCAGGCGATCGCGTCTTCCGGTCTGGATAAGTCCGATATCTCCAATGAGCGCACCGGCATCATTTTCGGCGCCGGCGGCCCTTCCACCAGCGCCATCGTGGCGGCGGCGGATATCACCCGCGAGAAGACCTCGCCCAAGCGTATCGGGCCATTCGCCGTGCCCAAGGCCATGTCGTCCGGCCCGTCGGCCGTTCTGGCGACGTGGTTTGAAATCCGCGGCATCAACTATTCGATCTCCTCGGCCTGCGCCACCTCGGTGCACTGCATTGGCGCGGCGGCAGAGCAGATCATGCTCGGCAAGCAGGATGTGATGTTCGCCGGCGGCACCGAAGAGCTCGACTGGACGCTGTCCGACATGTTCGACGCCATGGGCGCCATGTCGTCGAACTTCAACGATCGCCCGGCGGTCGCTTCTCGCGCTTATGACCGCGACCGTGACGGCTTCGTCATCGCCGGCGGCGCTGGCATGGTGGTGCTGGAAGAATATGAGCGCGCCAAGGCACGCGGCGCCAACATCATCGCCGAAGTGGTCGGTTACGCCGCCAATTCGGACGGCTATGATATGGTGGCCCCTTCTGGCGAAGGCGCTGCGCGCTGCATGAAGATCGCTATGGCGGAAGCCCGTGGCCGCAAGATCGACTATCTCAATCCGCACGGCACATCGACGCCGGTGGGTGACGAGAAGGAAATGGGCGCGGTGCGCGATGTCTTTGGCGCCAACATGCCGATGATTTCCTCGACCAAGTCCCTGACCGGTCACAGCTTGGGCGCTGCCGGTGCGCAGGAAGCCATCTACTGCCTTTTGATGATGCAGAACGGTTTCGCCGCCGAGAGCGCCAATATCGACAATCTCGATCCGGCGTTCGACGGTATGCCGATCCTGCGTAAGCGTCATGACGGTCCGATCGGCACCATCATGTCGAACTCGTTCGGCTTTGGCGGCACCAACGGCTCGATCATACTTTCTCAAGAAGATTTATAGACGGATTTGCTCTGCAAATCCTTTGGCCCAGACTGATTTATAAGGACTACCCCATGGCTGACGAATGGAACTTCCCCAAGGGCGACCTCATGAAGGGCAAGAAGGGCCTTGTCATGGGCGTTGCCAACGACAAGTCCATCGCCTGGGGCATCGCCTCGCAACTGGCCGCGCAAGGCGCCGACATGGCGTTCTCCTATATGGGGGAAAGCCTGCTGCGCCGCGTTGGCCCGCTGGCCGAATCGATCGGCGTCAAGCACCTGATCGAGTGCGACGTGACCTCGGATGAGTCTATGGACATCGCCTTCGCCAAGTTGAAGGAGATCTATGGCGAGATCGATTTCGTCATCCATTCGGTCGCCTTCGCCAACAAGAACGAACTGCAAGGCTCGTTCGTCGAAAACACCACGCGCGAGGGCTTCCTGCTGGCGCTCAACGTCTCGGCCTTCTCGTTCGTCGACGTATCGCGTCGTGCCGCCGAACTGATGCCGAATGGCGGTTCGCTGATCACGTTGACCTATCTCGGCGCCGAGCGCGTTATACCGAACTACAACACCATGGGCGTGGCCAAGGCCGCACTCGAAGCCTCGACCCGCTACATCGCCCGCGACCTGGGGCCGAAGGGCATCCGTGTCAACGCCATTTCAGCCGGCGCCATGCGCACCCTGTCGCTGGCCGGTATCTCCGGCGGCCGCGGCCTCCACGCCAAGTCGGGTCAGTTCTCGCTGATGAAGCAGGAAACCTCGATGGAAGGCGTGGCGGGCGCAGCCCTCTGGCTGGCGTCTGATCTCGGGTTCTCGACTACCGGCGAAGTCGTTCACGTCGATGCCGGCTTCCATGTGGTCGGCCTGCCCGAAGACATCGAAGCCTAGATCATGCCCCAGGTGCCTGATCATTGCAGGCCCTAATGGTGCGGGAAAAACGACGTTTGCGCTTACGTATCTACCGGCGATTCAGATTACTCGTTTTCTGAATGCGGACATGATCGCGTCTGGCTTGTCACCTTTTGCTCCGGGAACGCAGGCGGTAAAAGCAGGCCGATTGTTTCTTGCGCAAATCGAGGCTTGTATAGATGCTGGCCAGGATTTTGCCTTTGAGACGACTTTAGCAGGCCGTAATTATCTTAAACTGATCGAGCGTCTGAAGACGGCGGGCTGGAAAGTCGATCTTTATTATATTGCACTTCCAAGTGTTGAAATGTCGAAGGCCCGTGTCGCTGAACGTGTGGCGCATGGTGGCCATGATATTCCCGTTACTGATATTGAGCGTCGTTTTCCACGCAGTTTGCGAAATCTCTTCAATGAATATAGAATGAAGGTTCGGAAATGCGTTTGCTATATGAACGATGATGCAGATGATCCGCCTTTGGTTTTTTGGAATTATGCTGATGATGAGTGTGAGATATTTCATCATGAGCGCTATGAGCGGCTTTTGAAACTCGCGGGGTTATCGTGAATAGTTCGGCTTCCAAGGATGAAATGACTGATCCCACAGTTGCTTTAAAGCTGGCTGTCAAAGAGGCCATCGACCATAAACGTCGTCTCGGCCAATACTGGGTTGAGTGGGATGGCGAAAAGCCGGTTAAAATCTACCCTGAAGGCCCAACAGACACCGCTGCCGAATGAGCCAGTTCGGTTTTGCGCCTTCACTTGACGACATAGAAACGATTGCGCGCGCAGCCCTCACACGTCTGCCCGAACCGTTTGCGGGCCATCTGCAAGGCGTGGTGCTGATTGTCGAGGACTTCCCGTCCGAAGAAATGCTCGACGTGCTTGGCATCGAGGATGCCTACGAACTGACCGGGCTTTATACCGGTAATCCGGCTGGACTTGAATCGGTGACAGGCGATCTGCCGCCGATGATCCACCTGTTCCGCCGGGCTATACTCGATGAATGGGCCGATGGCGGGGTCACTCTGGCTGAACTGGTCAGTCATATCCTGATCCACGAAGCGGGCCATCATTTCGGCCTCAGCGACGAGGATATGGAATGGCTGGAGGCCGAGCTGAAAAAGCCCTAGCGGCTGTGCGCTTTCACCCAGTCAGTGATGGTTTTCAGGGCCACCGGCGACAGGGTTTCCTCGATCTCCATATACTCAGAAGGTGAACCGGTTTTCGCCGTCTGGAACAGGTGGTTAAGCCCCGGGAGTTCGATAGTCGTCACATCCGTGTTGTTTTTTAAAGCCTCTTTGATGGCCGCCAGATCCTCTTTTGGCGGCACCTGCATATCCAGCGCACCGTCTATCGCCAGCACCGGCGCCTTGACCTTTTCAAGATTTGGCCGCGGGTCGGAGAGGATGAATTCGTAAAACCAGGGGGTTGTGATCGGGGCGAGGCCGGCTTGAACCTCTGACAGGGGTATCTTGCGATCAGTGGCGATTTCGACGGCCATCGCAGCCGCCGTTGTCTTGGCGTCTTCGAGGCTTTGCGCCGATTTGATCATGTCAAAGACCGATTTATTCGTCTTTTGGCTGGCGGCAATATTTGTTTCTGACTCTCCGGAGGCGCGGGCGATAGCGGCTTGTTGCATCAGCAGGATCTGGTCACCGGGCAGTCCAGGGCCGGCCATCAGGACAACAAAACCGACTGAGGGATTATGAACGGCGACGGCGGGGGCGATCAATCCGCCTTCGGAATGACCTATGAGGCCGATATGGGCTGGATCGACCTCCGGCCGCTGTGTCAGCCAGGTGACGGCAGCGTCGGTATCGGCGGCGAAGTCCGTCGTGGTCGCACGGGCATAGTCGCCGGTGGACTGGCCCATGCCGCGCTTGTCATAGCGTAACACGGCGACGCCGGCACGATTAAGCGCATCCGCCAGCACCATAAAAACCTTGTGGCCAGCGACATCCTCGTCACGCGTGTGCGGACCTGAGCCAGCGATCAGCACGACGGCAGGGAAGGGGCCCTTGCCATCCGGCGCGCTGAAGGCGCCGGCCAGCCTGACGCCGGTCACGCTGTCAAAAGTGACCTCGGTAGAGGTGTAGGGGCGCGGTGCCGCCATGATCGCCTCTTCCTGCGGGCGTTTGGGAGCCTCGGCGACGACCTTGCCGTTGACAAGCCGTTTGAGCACGAGCGGCATGGCCTGCCCTTGAGTCCAGGTGCCGATCCAGGCCTGTTTCGCTTCGTCCCACTTGCCATCGTAGCTGCCGTTGATCTTGGCGATAGCGAAAGCGAGGTGATCGGGCGTGGTCGTCACGGTATCCGCCGGGAGGACGAACTTGCCCTGATCCGGGCTTTCCAGGCTGGCGCTGTACTGGCCGCCATCTTTCCTGATGTGGACGATGACATGAAGCTGCCCCATCAACAGACCGCCCCAGTCACCGGCAGCCTCTTCGGCAAATGTCGGCGTGGACATCAGGAGGGGCGCGGCGACCCCCAGCAGAACCCATAACGTCTTCATGTGATTTTCCCCTAGCGGTAATTTGTTATATGGCAAACTAATCTGGTCTGTCCATTTTCCAAATGGAAAAAGACCGCCTGACCTACAAGCCTGGTCAGGCGGTCAGTTTCGCAACATTCGCCAACGCCTCGGTAGGAGGCTTAGGCCTACTGTCTGACGCCCGGCATGTCACGGCCGCCTTGATGCAGGATGCAGCCTCTCCTCCCGTCCTTGTCGCGGGTGAATTCCAGCTTGGCCGCGACGGTTCTAGCGAAGAAGATAGTCTCCGATTCCGGGTAGGCTCTGACCTTGTCCTGACCTGCGGCCTGCACCACCAGATGCCCGCCCTCCACCGTGACGGCGAGACTGAAGCCTGCCGCCAGCACATAGGTGCCGACATATTGCTTCAGGATGTCCGGCGCCACTTCGATAGCTTTGGGCAGGGGCACAACCTCTGTTGGAAAGCCGTGAGCGAGAGTGAAGAGGCTTCTGGATATCCAGACGGCAGAACTGTTATCGAGATTGCCGAGCACGATGACCGAAAGGTCATTCTCTGGTTGGTATGCCGCATCGCTGACATAGCCTGGCAGATGGCCGCTATGACTGTAAGTCATGTGTCCGTCCAAGGCATTGCGTGCGAGGCCGAGTCCTTGGGTTTGCATTTCTGTGAGCGCGGTCTTCGAGATCAACTTTTCGCCAAAAAGCGCGGTCTGCCATTTCCGCAGGTCGTGCGTGGTCGAAACCAGTCCGCCTGCGGAGAAGCTATTGCTCAGATCCCGGTATGCCGCGGCAACAGGCGCGTCATCGCCCATTTCATAACCAATGGCATCCTTCGCACCTGCGGATGGATTATATCCCGTGCTGTCCATGTGCAGTGGCATGAAGATGTTGTCATGCAGGAAATCGCCGTAAGGCTGGCCGCTGACCTTCTCGATAACCAGGCCCAGTATCGAAAAACCGGCATTGCTGTACTGGTATGTTTCGCCAGGCCTGGAATCGAGCGGCAAGGTACGGATAATCTTCCAAAGTTGGGCGGGAGAAAAAGCTTCGCCAAAATGTCCTGCCAGCAGAGGATTGTGGTCACCCAGGCCTGAGGTGTGAGCCAGAAGATGGCGCAAGGTGATGCCGTCCCATGCCGCAGGCGCATCGGTAATGTACTTGCTGAGCGGATCATCGAGGCTAAGCTTGCCGCGATCCTGCAGCATTAGTATGGCGGTGGCTGTGAAGGACTTGGTGATCGAGGCGATGTGGTAGCGTGTATCTGATGTGTTCGGTGTGCCAGCAGACAGGTTGGCAAATCCGTAGCCATTATCAATCAGCACATGATCGCCCTGGCTTACGAATATCGCGCCCATAAAGCGCTTATCCTGTACATAACCCTCAATAAGCGCTTCCATTACGTCGCGCTCTTCCGCTGCACTTGTGTAAACACGTGGCTTCACGCTGTCCGCCAGATTTGTCGCGTTGGTGCGTGTTAGTCTGAGTTGCGATCTGTAGCCGTCCTTGCCCCACTGGAAGGTACCAACCCATTGCTGCGCCGCTTTATCCCAACGGCCGTCAAAAATGGCGTCGCCTATCGCAGGCGCTTCGAAGCTAAGTCGGTCTGTCGTTGCTACGACATGGGCGATGGGGACATTGGTGACCGCATGGTCGTCCGGTTTTGCGAGAGGCTGTTCATGATCCGTGAAGGTGCCGCTGTAGCTGCCGTCGGCCGCCTTATCTATCCTGATAAGCGCCAGCAGATGATTATCAATGGCGCCGCTCCAGGCGCCGGCAGCCTCTTCGGCAAATGTCGGCGTGGACATCAGAAGGGGCGCGGCGACCCCCAGCAGAACCCATAACGTCTTCATGTGGCTTTCCCCCATAGCGATAGTTTATTATGTGGTAGACCCATCTGGGTTGTCCATTGCCAAATGGAAAAAGACCGCCTGACCTATATGCCTGGTCAGGCGGTCAGTTTAGCGACTCCCGCCAACGCTTCGGCGGGAGTCCACGGGTCGCTTAGGGGTTCGTATGCCGCGTCACCCATTCCGTGATGACCTTGAGGGCCTCCGGCGCAATCGTTTCCTCGATCCGGGCATATTCGGCAGGTGCGCCGGTCGTCGCGTGCTGGAGCAGGTGGTTGAGGCCTGGCAGTTCGACGATGGTGACGTCGGGATTGTCTTTCAGGCCCGCACGCAGGGCGGGTACGTGGCCGGCAGGCGGCACCTGAAGATCGAGCGTGCCATAAATGGCCAGAACAGGGATGTGGACATTTTGCAGGTCTACCGCAGGATCGTAGCGCAGCAACCAGTACCGCGACGGGCTGGTGAACAGAGCAATGGTGTCGTCCGCCTGCGACTGGCTGTAGGCGCCGCTTTCGATAAGGGGGCGAGCGGCGGTTGTCAGTTGTGTCCGGGCGTCTTCCGGATTTTTTGAAGCACGAATTACGGCATAAGCCTGCTGGAGTAGCGCTAGTTGTTTCCGGATTTCGGTCTCGCTTTTACCATTGGCGCGATCAAGCGCTTCAAGCTGGAGAAGAGCCGCCTGATCTCCCGGCACTGTAACGCCGGCGATCAGCACAGCGAAGGACACGGAAGGCAGATGACCCGCCACGATCGGGGCGATAATGCCACCTTCGCTATGGCCGACAAGGCCGACGTGTTTCGGATCGACATCGCTACGGCTGGCGAGATAGGTAACGGCGGCTTCGGCATCTGCCGCGAAATCAGCCGTGGTGGCCGCGTCATAGTCGCCGGTTGATTGGCCGGCGCCGCGCTTATCATAGCGCAGGACAGCGATGCCGGCGCGATTGAGCGCATCGGCCAGCACGACAAATGCCTTATGTCCGTAACCCTCTTCATCGCGCGTGTTTCGTCCTGAACCGCTGATCAGAACGACGGCGGGAAGGGGACCGGCACCGACCGGCTTGCTGAAGGTGCCCGCCAGATGCACGCCGGCGCTCGCATTGTCGAACCCGACGTCTTCTGAGGGAAAGGGATGCGGGTTCGTCGCAATCGCTTCTTCCTGCGGACGCCTGGCAAAGGGCATGTCGGCGGTCGCGGTGCGCTTGAAGGTGAGGGGAACAAGACCGCCTTGCCGCCAATTGCCGACCCAGGCCTTTTGGGCATCGTCCCAGTGTCCTTCGTAGCGGCCATCCACCCCGAGCTTGGCATTAACGCCATGATAGGCGAGCGTATCCGGTGTGGCGGCGATGGAATCAAGCGGGATTTTGACGCCGCCCTGATCCAGGCTCTGCATGAAGCCGGCGTAGTGACCATCGGAGTCTTTGGTAAGATGAAGCCCGACGCGGAGATTGACGAGCATCCCGGACCAGTCGCCTGCAGCTTCCTCGGCGCAAACAGGTGCGGCCAACCCCATCAAGGCGGTTAACATCAGAAAAAATTTACGCATATACCCCTCCCTCTGTTGAATAAATTATTCCCGGTCGGCTTGGCCTTTCAGGCCCTTGAGGGCCAGCACCAGGCTGAAACGCGCCAGCAGGGCGTCGAAAAAGACCAATCCTGCCAGCACCACATAGACCCAGTTACCCAGCATTTCTGGCGCGGCTGGTCGTGTGGTCGCGGCACCCAGTACGAAAACGTCGGGGGCGATCCACAAGCCTACCATCTCCGGCCGGGCGATCTTGAGCAAGATGCAGGCGATAGCGGCCAGGGTGGTGACGCCAAAGACGAGAAAGCCGATCAGGCCCACCGTGGCGATCAGACTTTGACCGGCGACCGAAATCAGGGTCTTGAGCATGGTCATGCTACGCTTGCTGTCGAGCGCGGTATTCAGCTTGTGATCATCCAGAAAGGCGCGGGCGTAGTGCTCGGCCTTGCCGAAACCGGCCAGAGCCGAACTGGCGCTCAAACCGGCCTCGATGCGTTCCTCCAGATGGGCGCGGGCCTCGACCACAATGTCCTCGCGCTCACTGGCGGGCAGGGGCGTGAGCACATCTTCGAGATAGCCCAGCCAGGTTTCGATATCGCTTTTATCTTGTGCGCCCATATCATTTCCCCCTTTTCAGAAAAGCGTTCAGCCTGTCGGTCATGTCGAGCCAGATATCGCCCTGCGCTTTCAGTTCGGTGGCGCCTGCGGCGGTCAGGGCATAATATTTGCGCGGATGGCTGGCGCCTTCTTCGTGGCGCCAGTCGGCCTTGATCATCCCGGCCTTTTCCAGGCGGTGCAGCAGCGGGTAGAGCGTGCCTTCGGACAGATCGAGCCCGGCCTCTTCGTGCAGCACGTCGAGGATCTTCAGGCCGTATTGCGCGCCATCCTGAAGCAGGCTCATCAGCGCCAGTTCCAGCACGCCCTTGTACATCTGGGTGCGGCGGCTTTCGGGTGTCTTTTCCGTGGAAGGGGCCAAGGCGGGCCTTTCATTGCCAACTACTTTGTTATGCAAGGTATATGCGCAAAGCTTGGTTCTGGCAAGGCCATTTTGCGCCCTTGTCAGGTGTTGCGGTAGAGTTTGCCTTTTTCACTGATGGCCACCAGGCTGAGCGCGATGATGCCGCAGCCAAGCGCGGCCAGCGGCAGCCAGTAGATGTGGCCTGTCCAGCCGTTACCGATCAGGCCGGAAACAATAGCGGCCCCGACCGTGGTGATCACGCCTTGCAGCGAGGCGGCAGTGCCGGCCACATGCCCGACCTTCTCCATGGCCACGGCTGAGAAGTTGGAGGTCGAGAGCGACATCAAGCCCATGGTCAGGGATTGCAGGATCAGGAAGCTCACAATGGTCTCAAGCCCGGCCAGGGCCCAGGCCAGATGGATGGCGGTTACCACAATAAAGGCGGTGAGGGCGGTGTGCGAAATGCGCTTGACGCCGAGGCGCTCGACCAGAAAGGCATTGAGCGCCGAGGCGACGCCCATGGAAGCAGCACAGGCGGCGAACACGCCGGCCATCAGGTGCGGCTTGTGGAAGACATCTTTAAAAATCTGCGGCATCAGCGCCACGTAGGCCAGCAGCGATCCGATTAGGAAGGTGATGGCGAAGGCATAGAAGATCGAGCCCGGTTCGGTGACGACGAAATAGGCGACACGCTTGAGGTGCGCCAGATCGGGGCGGCGGCGATCGGCCGGTTGCAGGGTTTCCGGCAGGCGCAGCCAGGCCCAGATGGCGGTGGCGAGCCCGAGGCCGGCCATGATCAGGAAGATGGCGCGCCACGGCAGGAAGGTCAGCACCAACTGGCCGAGGCTCGGCGCCAGGATCGGCACCAGCAGGAAGACAACGAAGCTGATCGACATGACCTTGGCCATCTGCGGGCCGCTGTAGAGATCGCGGATCAGCGAGCGCGTCACCACACCGGTGGTGGCGACAGCTAAGCCTTGCAGCAGGCGTATGACCAGCAGGAAGGCGAAGTTCTGCGTCGCCGCGGCGATCAGGCCGAAGACGACGAACAACAGCACGCCGCCGATCAGCACGCGTTTGCGACCGAGCCAGTCGGACATCACGCCGAAGAAGAGCTGGCCGATACCCATGCCGAGGAAATAGATCGAGACGATCCATTGCAGGTGGTTCTCGACCTGAACGTGGAGATCGGCACCGATGATCGGCAAGGCCGGCAGCATGGAGTCGATACCCAGCGCGCCCAGCGCCATCAGGGAGGCGATCAGGGTGACGAATTCGGCGAAGTGCGGCTTTCCGGGCGCGGCGGACGTTTCTGGGGGGGCGGACATGCGGCGGATATAGGCCGATTGCTTCGCAAGCGCGAGGGGAAAGTGTAGCTCCAAAAGTTTGCCTTCTAAGCCTCTTTAAGTGCCGATGGCTGTCCTTGTGGTAACACGCGCCCCCTCGCGCCGGAGATGAGGTGCGCTTAAGCGGTGGCGCGGTAATCGGTGATGACCACGCCCGATTGAGCGATCTCGACCTCATGCGGCGCATCCCGGAGGGTCTCGGTGAGGCCGCCTTCATACCAGGCCTGCATGGCGGGTTGCGCCAGCATAGGATCGACATAGGCGCGGGCCTCATGGCTCAGATCAAAGCCCAGACCATATGTCTGGATGCGAAAAACCACGGCGGAATAGAAGGCATCGACGGCTGTGAAGGCGCTACCGGCGAGAAAGGGGCCGCCGAAACGGCTGAGGCCCAGCCGCCAGATATCGTCGATGCGGGCCAGGTCACGGAGCAGGGCTGGCGGGGTGTCGTGCAGCTTGATGCGGACGCCAATACTCATAGAACACAGGTTACGCAGGGTGCTGAAGCCGGAATGCATCTCTGCGGCAGCCGAGCGGGCATAGGCGCGGGCTTCGCGTGTTTGCGGCCAGACTTGCGGATGATCCTCGGCGACATATTCGGTGATCGCCAGAGAATCCCAGATCGTGGTCTGGCCGTCGACCAGAGCCGGCACCAGGGCGGAAGGGGAGAAGCTTTTGAAGGCGCTGTTATCGGGCGCAAAATAGTGCTGGTGCTCGGTGAAAGGGATAGCGAGGGCTTTCAGGAGCACCCACGGGCGCAGCGACCACGAGGAGTAGTTCTTGTTACCGATATGGAGCGCGTACATGGGTGGGCCTTTCCGTTTGAGGTGCGCGGAACGTGCGCCGGAATGGGTAAAATGGCCAGAGGGATTAGCGCCAACAGTGACTGATTTTCTGCCAAAGTAAGAAACCCCACCACCACGCCATGAAGAATGGCGCGGTCCCCCTCCCCAAAACGCAAGCGCGTTTCAGGGAGGTATAAATCACTTCTTATACCTCCCTGAATGTGCCTTCAAATTCGGGGAGGGGGACCATGAGCGTAGCGATATGGTGGTGGGGTTTCTTGCTTATAAACTTACCCGAACTGAAATGCGCTGATGGCGATGCCCGTAGGCCCCAGGCTGTCCTCGTGATAGGTACGTCGCGACGGATCGCCATCACCGGCGCCGGCCACCACCATCAGCGGCAGCAGGTGTTCTTCGCGCGGGTGGCAATCGTGTGCGCTCGGGGCGCTGGCCCAGTTGTTCAGGCCGTTGATATCGCTGCTGACGGTCGCACTCAGCCAGTCATCGAAGGCGTGGGACGCCGGGCCGCTGCCGGAACCGCGACCCATCAAACGCGGAATCGAATGGAAGCTCATGCCGCTGCCGATGATCAGCACGCCTTCGTCACGCAGGGGTGCCAGTGCTTTACCGAGCGCGATATGCTCTTGCGGGTTCAGGCCGGCTTTCAGCGAAAGCTGGATCGTCGGGATATCAGCGTCGGGCCAGGCCATCAGCATGGGGATAAAGACGCCATGATCGAAGTCGCGCGCGGCATCGGCCGCGACCGTGATGTCGGCCTGCGCCGCCAGATCCTGCACCCGTGCCGCCAAGGCTTCGGAGCCGCGCGCCGGGTAGCTCAGTTCGTAGGTATGCTGCGGAAAGCCGTAATAGTCGAACAACATGCCGGGCGCCGGCTTGGTCATGACCGTGAAATCGGCCTCTTCCCAGTGGGCGGAAATGATCAGCAGCGCCTTGGGTTTTTCGCCGACATCGGAGGGCAGGCGCTTGAGATAGGCGCCCATCTTGTCCCACATGTCGGCGGGGTTCCAGTCCATGAAAAAGCACGGTCCGCCACCATGAGGTATATAGACGGTCGGCGTTCTGGTCGCGGTCATGATAATGCTCTTAATAAGCTTCGGCGTCGATGATGAGATCGATGTCGTCGCCGACGATGGGCTCAAAATGGCCCAGGCCAAAGGCCTTGCGGCTGAGATGCGCGGTGGCGGAAAAGCCACAGCCCGTCTTGAACAGCGCCGGATTGAAGGCCTTCTTGTTGAAGGTGACCGCCAGAACTTCGCTGCGGGTAACGCCGTGGATCGTCAGGTCGCCGGTGACATTGGCTGTCGTCTCACCGGTTAATTCGACCTTCGTGCTTTTGAAGGTCGCGGTGGGGAAGCGGGCAATGTCGAAATAGTCGTCACCTTTCAGCAGGGCGTCGAAATCTGGCAGGGCGGTTGTCAGGGTGCGCATGTCGAGCGTGATGTCGACCGTGGACCGGCTGAGATCCTTGTCGTCGAGGATCAACGTACCTGTCGCACCCATAATCTTGCCAGAGGGATGCGACAGGCCGAAATGCGCGTACTGAAAAACGACCGATGTGTGGGTGGGTTCGAACGTCAGGCTGTCGGCCAGGGCTGGCGTTGCCGCCAGACCCAACGCCATACACAACGCGGCCAATCTGAACATTCGAACCCCTTAAGTCTTACTGAGCGTCAATACTACTGAGCGATGGCTTCAGCTTCGATGGAAAGATCGATCTGATCGCTGACGGCCGGGACGTAGGCGCCGATGCCGAAATCCGAACGGTTGATCGTGCCGGTGGCGGTGAAGCCGGCGTCGACCTTCTTCATCATCGGGTGGACGTCCTTCTTGTTGAGCTTGACCTTCAGGGTCACCGGCTTGGTGACGCCGTGGATGGTCAGGTCGCCGGTCACGTCGGCCGTTGTGGCGCTGGTCGGGACGACCTTGGTGCTCTTGAACGTGGCGGTCGGGAACTTGGCGGCGTCGAAGAACTGCTCGCCCTTCAGGTGTTCGTCGAGCTTGGCGACGCCCGTATTGATGCCGTCGATAGCGAAGGAGACCTCGACCGAGCTCTTGGCGGGGTTCGCTTCGTCAAGCGTCACCGAACCGACCGCATTCATGAACTTGCCGGACGGATGCGAGAAGCCGAAGTGGGTCCACTGGAAGATGACAGAGGTGTGGGTGTCGTCGAGCTTGTAGGTGTCGGCCGCGAAGGCTGGTGCCGAGGCGGACAGCAGGGCAAAGGCGAAAGCCGAAGCCGAGAAAACGGATTTAAGGGCGAACTTGGTCATGGGGGGCTCTTTTCAGTGAGTCGCGAAATGGAAACGTAACAATAGTAGTTACTGTTGCGGGTTTCAAGGGGGTACGCCAAAATCACACGCGAAATGTATCAGCCCACTATACGGCGCAAATGCGGCGATGGATTTCACCGTGAAATTATTGCGTGGCGGGCTTACAAGGCGCCCTCAGTATCCCATATGCAGGGCTTCCTACCTAACACAAAGAGGGACTAAATGTCTGAGGCTGTTCACATCGATATGTACAAGGCGTCCGTGCCGGTGGTGCTTAACGCGCTTACCAATCTGAAGGCCATTCTCGGCAAGGCGGAAGCCTGGGCGGCGGAGAAGAATGTCAAGGAAGCGACCGTGCTGAACGCCCGCCTGGCGCTCGACATGCTGCCGTTTTCCAAGCAGATCCAACTGGTCAGCGATACAGCCAAGGGCATTGCCGCGCGCCTGGGCGGGGTCGAGAATCCCGCCTATGCCGATGACGAAGCGACCTTCGCCGAACTGCACTCGCGCCTGCAAAAGACGGTCGATTTCGTCAGGTCGGTCGATGCCAAGGGCTTCGAAGGTTCGGAAACCCGCGAGGTTGTTTTGAAATTTCCGAGCCGCACCATGGAATTCACCGGCTTAAGCTACCTGACGGGCTTCGCCATCCCCAACCTGTTTTTCCACGTCACCACGGCCTATGCCATCCTGCGTCATTCCGGCGTACCGCTTGGCAAGAACGACTTTTTGGGCGGTTAGGCCTCAAACGTCTCGATATCGAAGCGCCTGAGTTCGTTGAGATAATCTTCGAGTCTGATCAGACCAAGGCAGGGAAAGGCCCCGGATGAAAGTCCGGGGCCTTTTTCATGCAGCCGTTTGGCCAGAAGGATCGCCGGTACGCACGGGATTTGCGGGCCATCATTCGACCTGGCGACGATGAACCACGAACGTTTTAACGGTGCGCCGTCGTGGCCTTGCCCGCTCACCGTGACATGCATGCCGCCGACATCGCTGCCAAAGGCATCAAAGATATTGCTGATCGCCAGCAGCGGTCTGGCCAGGGCCGGCAGGTTGAGCGGCAGTCCGGCGCGCACCAGTCCGGACAGTGCCCATAATCCCAGATGCATGAAGCCGAGTTCGAGGCCGGCACCGAAGCGGATCGAGGTCAGGTCATAGGCCTGGGGCAATAGATCGAGATCGGGAATGTCGCAGGTGCTCAAGTATCGCCGCCCCATGACCGGATAGGTCTGGGCATGGGTGTCCTGCCAGCCATAGGGACGGGGGTGTCCAGCGAAGGGCTTCAGGCGTTTGCCGACATAGGTCAGGATGGCTCGGGTGGTCGCCAGTCCGCGTTCCGCCTTCTGGCCGGGGGTGATGCCGAAATCGAGTGTTTCCAGACGGGCGAAGTGGGTCTTAAGATGATCAAGCACCGCCGACGACAGGCCTGGCACCGTGCTGGCACCGCTGATCAGACAAACGCCGGCGTCCCTGGCTTCGACATCGAGCTGACTGAAGTCACGCACGAAATCGCGGCCATCGGCAAGATCAATGTAATGTATCCCGGCTGCGATACAGGCGCGCGCCACAGCGTAATCGGCGCCCTGAAACGGTCCGCAGGTATGGATGACGACCGACGGCTTTTCGGCCTTTAAGGTCTCCACCAGCGGACCGTGAATATCAAGTGCCAGAGGCCGGGTGTTTGGCAGGTCACGGCACAGCGCCTTTGCCCTTTCGAGATCGCGCCCGGCAATGATCAGTGGCAGGCCATGGCGCGACAGGGCCTGCGCGATGCGTTTGCCAAAATTGCCGTAGCCGCCGAGGATGAGGATATCACGCGTCAAGGGCCATCTCCGTCACGGTAAAGTCGCCGGAATAGCTGTAGGCGGTCAGGCGGCCGAACGGCCCGCCCTTCAGTCCCATGGCCATACTGAAGCTCATGTCGCCGCTGGCCTCTTCAAAGGCAAAGCCCTTTCCGGCCAACAGCTCTCCCAGAAAGGTCACCGGCAGGTCGACGCCGAACAGTCGCCAGACATAGCCTTTATGAAACAGGCGCACCCTGCCATCCTCGAAGCTGTAGCCGCAGCGCCAGCCCAATCCGCTGGCCATATATTCGATGACATGATGCGGTGCTTGCGGCACCAGCTTCGAGCGAAAGACATGCGGCGCACGGCCCGGAAAGCTGAAGCGGCGCTCGAAGATAAAGGCGTTGGAATCGGGTTCGCTGTGAAACGCCACGGTGCACGGGACGTCATCGCCCGGCCACGGCGTCAGCATCCTGCTGAGCCGGAGCAGCGGTGAAAGGAAACGCAGCAAAGGGCCCATGCGGATGGTCAAAGTGCCGGTGACGGTGACGCGATCGCGCGTAAAACCACGGTTGGCGTAATGGGCTTTCAGCGCCGGCGGTAATGCGTCCCATTGCTCGGCGAAGACGGCTGCGAAGATGGGTGTTTTCACAGCGCAGGTCTCCCGAGAACCTTTAGCGCCAGGTTTCGCATACCTTTCAGCACCGGATAGGCCATATCGACCATCCCCTTGTTACGGAACAAAGCGACATTCAGTCGATTGAGCCAGCCGGATTCTGAACCGATCAGCGCCAGCAGGTGCAGGGCGTCCTTGCCATGATAAAGCCGGCCTTCGAACTTGACGACGATGCCCTGGTTAAGGTCAAGATTCTGTGCCGCGATCTCAGTCATCACCGGTTGGTCGGCAGCCTCACGAGCATTAAGGATATTCAGATGGCCGACCGATTGACGTAGGCGTACCATCTGCGCAGAAGCCGAACAAAAAGGACAGTCGCCGTCATAGACGAGCCATATCGGGTCAGCTTGTGATTGCGGCAGGGGCATGGGGGCGATAAGGTCCGATCCTCTCCAACACCTAACATGGGATAGCCTTGTCAGCCATGCTCTATTTCTGTGTCAAATGGCTGCATATTCTGTCCTCGACCGTGCTGTTCGGCACCGGTATCGGCACGGCTTTCTTCATGTTGATGGCCAATCTTTCGAAGGATATTCGGGCCATCGCCTTCGCCACGCGGACAGTGGTCATTGCTGACTGGTGTTTCACAACGCCGGCTATCATCATCCAGCCTCTGACCGGCTTTGCGCTGATCCATATCGCCGGCTATCATGTGACGGATGGCTGGCTGATGCTGGCCATGGCGCTCTATGTCTTTGCCGGCCTGTGCTGGTTGCCGGTAGTGGGGCTGCAGATCCGCATGAAGCGCCTGGCCGCCGAAGCACTGGCGACAGACGTGCCTCTGCCGGCGGCCTACTGGCGCTGTAACCTGTGGTGGCTGGTGCTCGGCGCTCTGGCCTTTCCCGCGGTGGTGGCGATTTTTTGGCTTATGGTCTTCAAACCGTTTTCATGACCTATGGCTGAGGTTGACAGATATAGACCCTTGCCAGGGCGCCGATTTTCTCCTTGAGGTCGTATCCGGTCCGGCCGCTGTCGCCAGATATATGGTTTCATAAGGGGGGACGAAGCCAGGCGCGAGCGATCAAGGCAGCCATCGAGGTGCGTTAATTTGCGGTTCGACACAGAGAGGTGTTGCAAGTGATCTTGGGCGGCCTATCTATTTAACAGTCATTTATCAAGGACGGTCGCCATGATCCAACTGCACACCTGGGGCACACCCAATGGCCGCAAGGTCTCCATCATGCTCGAAGAACTGGGTGTGCCGTACAGCCTGCATCCGGTCAATATCGGCAAGGACGACCAGTTCAAACCCGAATTTCTCGCCATTTCACCCAATAACAAGATACCCGCCATTGTGGACGAGGACGCTGACGGTGGTCCGCTTAACCTGTTCGAGAGCGGCGCCATCCTGATCTATCTGGCGGAAAAATATGGCCGCTTCTTGCCCACTATCCCGCACCAGCGTCATACGGTCATTCAGTGGCTGATGTGGCAAATGGGCGGCTTAGGGCCCATGATGGGCCAGCTTGGTTGGTTCGTGGTGTCGGACAAGAATCAGACGCCTGTCGGCGTCAACCGTTACGCGGCCGAGGTCGAGCGCCTGTTCAATGTGCTGGAAAAGCGACTGAGCGAATCGGCGCATGTCGGGGGTGACGAATATTCGATCGCCGACATCGCCATCTATCCGTGGATCACGCAATATCGCACCCGCGTGCCCGATCATATCGAGCCGCTGATTCAGGCGCGGCCTTTTATCAGCAAGTGGCTGGCGGAGGTGGGGCGACGTCCCGGTGTCGAGCGCGGCATGAAACTGCCCTAGGCTGTACTTTGGCAGGCGTAGCTGTCATAGGTTCCTTTTTTGAAAGATACCACGATGAACAAAGCCAAACACCGCCTGCTGACCCCGAACGAACTGGCCGAGCAGCGCAAGGCTCTGGCCCAGGCGCAACTCGACAAGATGGTAGCGGCGCAAAAGAAGCGCGCTGACGAGGCCGCCGCGAAAGCTTAGGCCTCCGCGCGTTTGGCGTCCTTGCGGCGCACGTAAAGGGTCTTGTGGACCTTGGCGATCACCGTGCCTTCGGTATCGACAATATCGACCTCAAATTCGGCGTCGTACTTGCCTTTTGTGTCGGCTTCCAGCTTGACGCGGGCGATCTCTTCCGGCGGAATATGGAAGTGCGCCCGCACATGCCGCCGGCCTGGCTTGAGAAAGCGGATCGCGGCCGCCTTGTCCCAGACGATATAGTCACGGCCCAGTTTGGTCATCAGTATGGCCATGAAAAACGGATCGCACATCATGTAGAGTGAGCCGCCGAACTGGGTGCCGACGACGTTTTTGTTCCACCAGCGCAGCTTCATCTCGACCGTGATGGCGGTGAAATCGGCCGAGTTTTCAATCACCCGGATACCGGCGCCGATCAGCGGCGGATACCAGTTGATCAGCTTGAAGCGGTCAGCCTTGGCCATGGGATTACCTTCGCATTGTTTCCGTAAACGTCAACATGAAGGCGGGGTGGTGTCAATATTTCATATTCACCGTAACCGGATTTCGACGTCTGTCGTATACATGGTAAGCTGCGGTAATTCGGGAGCGCGCGCGTGGACAAAACCAGTATTCATCCGTTGTGGTTGCGCATCATCCACTGGTCTAACGCCGTGGCGGTGGTGATCCTGATTATGAGCGGCTGGCGTATTTATAACGCCACGCGCTTCCTGCATCTCTATATCCCCGGCACCAATACGCGGCTGTTTCCCAATGAATGGACGCTGGGCGGCTGGCTGGGCGGCGCGATCCAGTGGCACTTCGCCGCCATGTGGATTCTGATGGCCAATGCGGTGCTCTATCTTGTCCTTTTTCTCATAACAAAGCGCAGCAAGCAGTTCCTGCCGGTGACACCGCAAGGCCTGTGGGATGATATCCGGGCGTTCGTTAACGGCCGGCTCAGTCACGCTGATCTGCGCCAATACAACGCCATCCAGAAACTGGCCTATCTCTTCGCCTTGGCTGATATGATCGTGCTGATCGCCTCTGGGCTGGTGTTGTGGAAATCGGTTCAGTTCGGCTGGTTGCGTGTCCTGCTCGGTGGTTACGAGACCGCGCGCTATATCCATTTCTTGGCCATGACCGGCTTATGCGCCTTTATCATTGTGCATGTTGTCATGGCCCTGCTGGTGCCGAAAACCATCAAAGCCATGCTGTGGGGACGCTGATATGACGCGGGACATCAAGAACGACGAAGAGGCGATCCTGAAAGAAGCGAATGGCCTGTTGAAAGACCCGGCCAAGCGCCGCCTGCTCGGCAATGTGCTGACGCTCGGGGGCTTGTCTCTGGCCACGGGTATTGCCCTCAATCACTACGGTTCGGTGAGGGAAATCCTCAAAGCGGTGTCGCGTTTTAACGATGGCGCGCAAGGGCTGATCTTCAATCCGGACGCGCTGGCCCCGACCTATAGCGAGGCCGATATCAAGGAACCATTCCCGTTCAATGCCTTCTATAGCGTCGACAAGGCGCCGGTGGTCGATCCGGGCAGTTTCCGGCTGGCGCTTGCGGGCAAGATCGCCGATCGCAGGCCGTGGGACCTGCCGGCGCTCTATGCGTTGCCGCACACCGAGCAGATCACCCGCCATATCTGTGTCGAGGGCTGGAGCGCCATCGGCCGCTGGGGCGGTGTGGTATTTTCAGAATTTCTCAAGCGGGTGGGGGCCGATACGACGTGCAAATATGTCGGTTTCAAATGCGCCGACGGCTACTTCACCTCGATCGACATGCCGACCGCCCTGCACAGCCAGACGCTTTTGGCCTTCACCTTCGATGGCCAGCTCTTGCCGGCGAAATACGGCTTCCCGATGAAGCTGCGGATGCCGACCAAGCTCGGCTATAAGAACCCCAAACATATCGTCGAGATCTTCGTCACCAATGTCTACCCCGGCGGTTACTGGGAAGACATGGGCTATAACTGGTTTGGCGGCAGTTAAAAAACCTCCTCCCCATCGAAGATGGGGAGGAGAGGTGTTATGCCGTCAAATCCACGAACGGGGCCTCCAGCGCGCGCGCGGCGTCATCCGGCGTGATGCTAAGCAACAGCCCGCGCTGGCCGGCATTGATATAGATCGTATCAAACAGTTGCGCCGTTTCATCGATCGCTGTCGGCGTCTTTTTGCGCTGGCCAAAGGGCGATATGCCGCCGACCTTGTAGCCGGTCAGGCGTTCGGCATCAGGTACCTTCATCATGTGGCCGGACTTGCCATGAAAGGCGGCCGCCATCTTTTTCATGCTGACCTCGCAATCGGACGGCACGACCACGCAGACCGGCTTGCCATCGACCTCGGCCATCAGGGTCTTGAAGGTTTGCGCGGCGTCGATGCCGAGAGCCTCCGCCGCCTGCAGCCCGACGCGCGGCGCATCGGGATCGTAGTCATAAGGGTGCAGGTCGAAGGCGATGCCGAGCTTGCTCAGCATCAGGGTGCCGGGTGTGGTTTTGGACATCAGCAGTCGTCCAGAAAAATCTTTACGTCATCTTCGCTGGTGGCGAAGCTGGTGACCAGACGGTAGGCATCAGGGCCTTCGGCGGGCCAGTTGTAGAAGCGGTGGCCCCTGGCGAACAGGCGGTCGGCGGTGGCTTTCGGCAGGGTGAGGAACAGTTCGTTGGCCTCGACCGGGTGGAGCAGGCCAACGCCGGCGCGGTCAATCAGGCCTTCACGCAAAGCGCTGGCCATGGCGTTGGCGTGACGGCCGAGATCGAGCCACAGGTCGTTATCCAGCAGGGCCTGAAGTTGTGCCGAAACATAGCGCGCCTTTGAAGGCAGTTGCCCGGCGCGCTTGTGGATATAGGCGAAATCCTCGATCAGATCGGGGTTGAGAATGATGGCGGCCTCGGCCAGCATAGCGCCATTTTTCGTGCCGCCGAACGACAGAATATCAACCCCGGCCACCACGTCGGCCGGTGCGCAACCCAGCGAAGCCACGGCGTTGGCGAGGCGCGCCCCGTCCATATGAACATAGAGGCCGTGCGCCTTGGCGAAGGCGGTGAGGGCGTTCAATTCATCGAGCGCATAGACCGTGCCGAGCTCGGTCGATTGCGTCAGGCTGATCACCTTCGGGCGCGAGGTATGCGGCGCATGACCCAGCGTCGTCTCGATCAGGTCACCAATGCTGGCGATGGTCAGTTTGGCGTGATCGCCTTCGAGTCCAATGATCTTGCCGCCGGTGAAGAACTCCGGCAGGCCGCATTCGTCGTTATTGATATGGCTTTGACGGTGGGCCAGGATCGACTCGTAAGGTCGGATCATCCGCGCCAGGGCCAGCCCGTTGCAGGCCGAGCCGTTGAACACCGGAAAGGCGCGGGCCTGCGGCGCGCCGAACGTCATGCGTACGGTTTCCTGCAGCTTTTCGGTGATCGGATCATGGCCGTAGGCCGGCACATTGCCGCTGTTGGCGTCGATCAGCGCCTGCATGACCTTGGGGTGGACGGGCGCGGTATTGTCGCTGGCGAAATTGGCCATGAGCACTCTCAACGGATGGGGAGAGACGTCTATAGGGTTTGCCGGCCTAGCTGTCGATGGGCTGATAATACCGCCCCGTGGGTTTCTCGCTGAGCAGGGCCATGACGGCGGAAAAATCTTTCGGATCGACGGCCGTGGCGGCGCGTTGATGGGCCCCGATACTGGTCCAGGTTTCGAGAACTATCAACCCTTAGTCATCGCTATCCACGTCCGCAACCTTAAGCAACATCTCGCAGCGCTCATTGCCTTCTACTGTCCGAATCTGGGTCACGATGCGGCGAAAAACCTCGGTCAGCGCCTCGAATTTTCCCGGTAAGGCCTTGAATTCATTCAATCTGGTAATGCTCATCGGCGGCTTCCTAAAATTAAAGTCTCTATACTTGCTGCATAGCAGCATAGGCTCAGATCACACTGTTTTTAGATTGTTCTACATACTTCGAATTAAAGTTGGCAACTGTTTGACATGACCGCGAGTCTTAACCGTCTTTTATAACTGTTGTGATATCCGAAGTGTATGAAATACCTTTTCCTCCTTCCGGCGCTGCTTTTGGCAGGCTCTCAGGCCACCGCCGCTGATCTCACCGTCGCGGTCAGCGATGCCGGTGGCAAGCCGGTTCCGAACACGGTGGTTACTTGGATACCGGCGGCCGGTGCGGCCATACCGGCGGCGGAAAAAGGCAAGGTCTTCGTCATGTCGCAGCAGAACGTTCAGTTCCTTCCGTATGTGCTTGCGGTGCCGGCCGGCGCCACGGTCAACTTCCCCAACAAGGACCGTGTCAACCATCACGTTTACTCGTTCTCGCCGGTCCAACCCTTTCAGTTTCCCCTGTATGGCAAGGGCAAAAGCCATATCATGAAGTTCGATCGTCCGGGCACCGTCGCGCTTGGCTGCAACATTCATGATTCGATGGCCGCCTATATCCGCGTCGTCGATACCCCCTTCTACGCCACGACCGATGGCACCGGCCGCGTCATGCTGAAGGTGCCCGATGGCGCCGGCAGTCTGGCGATCTGGCATCCGGGCCTTGATGCGCCGGAGCATCAGATGGCGCGCGCGCTCAAACTGGCCGGCCCATCGGCCCAGACCTTCAGCGTGAAGGTGCGCCCGTCTGCGCCCACGGCGGGTCAGTATTAGCATGCGTGACGTGTAACCCATGATCATGTTCAAGCGCCTTAGCACCAAGTTATCCGTTATGTTCGGCGGCCTTTTCTCTTTGGCCCTGCTGGTTATTGCGCTTGCCTGCTATATGGCGGTGGTCTCCTACGCCCGCACCTCGGTGCAGAAGGAACTGCAGGCCTCGGCCAGCGTGTTCCAGCGTATCTGGACGCTGAAATCCGAGGCGCTCCAATCCAATGCGGTGTTGCTGTCGCGCGATTTCGGCTTCAAATCCGCCCTGGCGACACGCGATAATATCACGGTCGAATCGGCCTTCGATAATCTGCAATCACGCCTGAACGTTGAGATCGGCCTGATCATTGGGCCTGACGGCAATCCGGTGGTCGGGGAAGCCGGCGCCTTAGGACAAAGTCTGGCCGCCGCACTGCGCAGCAAGGATGAGTTCAATTCCGATACGGCCGCACTGACCGGTATTGTCGCTATCGACAGCCACCCCTATCAGGTGATGGCGGCGCCGGTCATGGCGCCGGATCGCCTCGGTTGGGTCGTCTTCGCCCAGCGTCTCGAAGGCCCTGAAATGCACAACCTGCAAGGCCTGTCGTCCATCCCGATCAAGTCGTCGATCCTGACCCAGACGCGTGGCGGCCTGTGGCTCGGACCTACGGAGCAGACCAGCGACTACAAGCCAAGTTCCTTGAGCTTCTTTATCGATCAGAGCCTGCATACCAAGGCCGCGAGCATGATCGGCAGCAACCACGGCACCATGATTGCGGTGGCCACCTCGCTGCCCAATCTGGATAACAAACAAAAAAGCGTCCTGCTGCTCAGCTATCCACTCAGCGAGGCGCTCAAGTCCTATCAGCCGCTCCTGACCGTCCTGCTCGGCATCGGTCTTCTCGGCCTGACCTGCGTCATTATCGCCAGCCTTTATCTCGCCAGCAACCTGACCCGTCCTATCCTGGCGTTGAAAGATGCCGCCTTCGCCTTGCGCGACGGCAAGCCTGGCCAGGTCAAGATCACCACCCATGATGAAATGGCCGACCTGGCCTCGGCCTTCAATGACATGGCCGTGTCGATCGAGGACCGTGAACGCGATATCACGCGTCTGGCCAAGACCGATCTGCCGACCGATCTGCCCAACCGTTCTGCCTTTGAAGATCATATCGCCCGACTGCGTGAGCAGGGTGTGGAAAATGGCGTCGTGGTCGTCTGTATCGGCATCGACCGCTACGCCCATATCCGCGCCGTTTGGGGTGTTTCCTACGCGCACACGCTTGTGTCGCGTCTTCAGGATATTCTCATCCGCATCTTCGCTAATGCCTATATCGCACGCCTTTCGGCCGATACTCTGGGACTGTGCCTGAACCCGTGCGAAGCCGAGCAGGCCCTGCCATTGGCCCGCGCCATCGCCGCGCGTCTCGATAAGCGCATCAAGGTGACGGATGATCAGAGCCTCGACGTGCTGGTGTCGCTCGGCGTCTATCATATGGCCAATGCGCGTCCGAGCGCTGATGAAATGATCGAACGCGCCCTGATCGCCCTTGATCAGGCGCGCGCCAGTAAGGCCAAGATCGCGCTGTTTGATCCGCGCATCTATTCGGAACTGGCTGATACCCTGCTGCTGACCGACCAGCTTTACGCCGCCCTGCAAAGCAAGGTGCTGGAGGTCTGGTATCAGCCCAAGTTCAGCTATCGTGAGGGCAAGATCACGTCGGTCGAGGCGCTCGTGCGCTGGAATCATCCTGAGCGTGGCTTCGTGTCGCCGCAGCGCTTTGTCGCCATCGCTGAGGAAACGGGCGCCATCCGCGATCTGACACTCCAGGTGCTGCAGACCTGTCTGGCCGATCAGGGACGCCTGAAATCGGCTGGTTTTAATCTCGATGTCAGCATCAACTATTCCGGACGCTTGCTGTCGGACGAAGGTTTCAACGCCAAGGCGCTGGCCCTGTGCGATACGGCGGTTGGGCAGATTTGCCTCGAAATCACCGAAACCGCAGTCATCGAAGACCCCAAGATCGGGCTGGCGGCGATCAACACCTTTGTCAGCCGCGGGCTGGAAATCTCGATCGATGATTTCGGCACCGGCCTGTCATCATTGGCCTATCTCAAGCAGATTCCGGCGCATGAGCTGAAGATCGATCGCTCTTTTATTATGGAGATCGAGAGCGGCCAGCGTGATGCGCTTCTGGTGCGCTCAACCATCGATCTGGCCCACGGCCTCGGCATGAAGGTGACGGCGGAGGGGGTCGAAACGGCCGCTTCGTTTACTCTGCTTCAGGCTATGGGCTGCGATATTGCGCAGGGCTATGGCATCGCCAAACCCATGCCGTTTGGCGATCTGGTGCTGTTCCTCAATGACTTTGCCGGCGTCGGCGCTACCAAGTCGAAAATGCCGGTTTACCGCAAACGCAAGGCAAGCTGAGCCATGAAGGCCCTTCCGACGAAAACGATCGGGTGGCTCGCTCCCGCATTTTGGGCTTCACTTTGGCTTTGCAGCGGTGTCGCACAGGCCGAGACGCAACTCTTCGATCCGGGCACCTATACGGCCTGGATTGATCTGCGTGTGGCTACCGCAGATGGTGAACGCGACTGGCTGGATGGCGGCTTTGGCAAGCTCAGATATGGCGATGAAACAACCGCCAGCATCGCTCAGGCGGCGGTGCTGTGGAAGCCGCAGTTCACCGATACCCTTTCGGGCTATATGCTGCTGCAGGGCGTATCGGATGCGGAAGTGCCGCTCGGCGTCGAAGAGGCCTACATACAATGGAAACCTGTGCCGAAGTCAGGCTTTCGTTATGGTGTGCGCGCCGGCCAGATGTTCCCGCCCGTTTCCATGGAGCATGACGGTACGGGCTGGACGCCCTCGCGCACGATCACGCCCTCAGCCATCAACTCGTGGATTGGCGAAGAGGTGCTGGTGCGCGGGCTCGAGGTCAATGCGCAGCAAACTTTTGGCGGGCACAGGCTGGGCCTGACCCTGGGCGGGTTCACGCGCGATGATACGGCAGGCACGCTGCTGAGCTGGCGTGGCTGGGCGTTGCACGATATTTCTTCGGCCGATAACAGCGAACTGATGTTACCCGACGGTGAAAATCAGGGCTGGTATCGCATTTTTCATGACAATCAGGCGGAGATGAGCCGACCTGTGGTCGAAGTCGACGGGCGCCTTGGCTATTATGTCCGTCTCGATTGGAAGGCGCCAGCGGCGCTTGCCGTCAATGCCGAATTCTATGACAATCAGGGGAATCCGAACGCGGTGCGTAACGGCCAGTGGGCCTGGGGCACCCGCTTTTATAATCTGGGTGCCGCTTACCGACTGACGGCGACAGATGAGCTACTCAGTCAGTATATGGTCGGTCATACGATCACCGGCTGGCAGGTCGGACGGGGGCGTTATGTGGTCGATGTCGGTTTCGAGTCGGCTTATGTGCTGTGGTCGCACAGGTGCGACAATGGCAGCCGCCTGACCGGGCGTTTTGATTATTTCGCCGCCAAGGATCATTCGCGCCGGCAGATCGATGACAATAGCGAAACAGGCTACGCCGCCACCCTGGCGTGGCTGAAACCCATGAGTGATCACCTCGATGTCGCCGTCGAAGCCCTTCATGTCGTCAGTGATCGTCCGGCACGCGCTACGCACCTCCTGACGGCTCAACAGGGGCAGACGCAGCTACAATTGGCGCTAAAGTTACATCTCTAAGTAGTTTTTAGCCCTGTAATGGGGCTTCAAATGTCGTGACGATTCGGTTTTTTCGCATAAATTGCGGCCATTAAAGAGCGGAAATTTGCGCGAATGATTCGCATATCCCGGTTGACGGGCGGCCTATTTCAACTCAGGGGATGTGGTGAGGGCGTGTCCACACCGGGGGTCCGCGACATTGCAGTGCAAAATGTGGGACATTTTGAACACATACAAAGCCAGTATAAAGGGAATCTAAAGATCATTTGCCAATAAAAAGTCTGTATTCAGATCTTTCACTGGTCAATGTACTGAAATGAAACAGCAAAAAGGCTCCTTGAGAACAAGGAGCCTTTTTAAGCTTATGGCGGAGAGGGTGGGATTCGAACCCACGGTAGGCTTCCACCTACGCCGCATTTCGAGTGCGGTACATTCGACCACTCTGCCACCTCTCCGTACAAGGGGGAACCACGTAAATCCTTCTATTACAAAGGATATTAGCGCCTGATTCTGGGCGGCTTGCGCTGCCAGGGTCGATCAGAGGGCGTGTCTCTACTGAAAGCTCGGGCAAACCGCAAGCCCTTTTCCGATCTTTATGAGAATTTTATAATGCGGGGTGGGGGTGCTATAGCTTTTTAATGGCGAAGTTTGACCTATATGCCGCTATGTACGGCTTCAATCCGATAAGCGTGTCTTTCTGGTGTCAGTTCTCGCCAAAGCGGATAAAAAAGTGCATATTTCACGCCGAAATCGTATTTGGGTGCTATGCAAAACGGGTTCGGAAAGTTAAGAAGCTTTGTACTAAGGTTTCAGTCGAGTTGATCGACTGTTCGTTGGATGGCCATGAGAGGGCAATAACATGAAACACATCTTGCTGGCGAGCGCTGCTCTCGCCGCGATGGCGGTAGCGGGTTCCGCTGCTGCCGAACAGGCAAACGGTTGGTACGGGGCAGTTGACCTCGGCTACAACTGGAAGTCGGATTATAAGGCTCGTTCGCAAGGCGCGATGCCTGACGGCGGCGCTTACGTTTATAACGTGGCAACGGATGACGACTGGGCTGGCTTCGCCCGTCTCGGTTACCGTTACAGCCCGAACTGGCGCGTCGAATTTGAAGGCGGCTACCGCCCTGGCGACATCTCGTCGGCCCGTGGCTTCGCCCGTACCTATCCTGGCTCGGCCGCTCTGGTCGACACCGCGATCTGCACCACCGGTGTGATCCGCGGCGCGGCTGATCCTTGCGGTTCGCCGAAGGGTTCGTTCGAACAAACCACCGTCATGGTCAACCTGTACTATGACATCATGCCTGAGTCGCAGTTCCATCCGTTCGTCGGCGCCGGTTTCGGTCTCGACAGCGTGAAGGCGAAGATGCTCGGTCAGCTCTCCACGAGCCCGGCTGGCACGGTTTCCGATCTGAGCCTGCAAGGCAAGGACACGGTTGCTGCCTATCAACTGCTCGCCGGTATGGCCTGGGAGCTCTCCGAGCGCCTCAGCCTCGACGTGACCTACCGTTATCTGGACGCTGGCAAGGCCAAGTTCAATGCCGGTATTGAGCCGAACGGCACTTGGCAGGATCCTGACACCTTCGTTGGCAAGTTCAGCGACCAAACTCTGACGGTCGGCCTGCGTTGGGCCTTCGGTCAGGAAGCTGCGCCTCCTCCTCCCCCGCCGCCCGCTCCTGAGCCGGCTCCGGTCGTGGAAACGCCTCCTCCCCCGCCGCCGCCCGCCCCTGAGCCGGTCAAGTACGAAGCCCGCGAATTCATCGTGTACTTCGAATTCGACAAGTCGGCCCTGACTGCGGACGCACAATCGGTTGTCGCCGCTGCCGCTGACTACGCCAAGACCGGCAATGCCGCTCGCATCGTTGTCGTTGGTCACACGGATACCTCCGGTTCGGCCGCTTACAACATCAAGCTTTCCGAACGCCGCGCCAAGACCGTTGCTGATGCCCTCGCTGGCCTCGGCGTTGACGGCTCCAAGCTGGCTGTTGATTGGAAGGGTGAATCGGCCCCCGCAGTCGCCACCGGCGACGGCGTGAAGGAACCGCTGAACCGCCGTTCGACCATCGACATCACGTTCTAATAAGAACGCGTCGATTTAGGATAAAAGAAACCCGGTCTGACTATGTCAGGCCGGGTTTTTCTATGCCCAAACCCTGACATGGGGTGATGACCGGCCAATGTGACAATCAAGTCGCACTTGTTGCGCATGTGACGTCTGTCACAAAAACTTCGCAAGTTTTGTAAAAAAATTGACACATAAGCCGTTAAAAAAACGACAGCAAAATCATCTGACGTCAACAACGCGTGAAGCCATCGGTTTGCGCGATGGGGTTCTGCGTCTCTAAGGGGTGGCTATGCTTTGTATTTTAACCTGGAGAGGGATACTCCCATGAAGCTCACGAAAACGATCATTTTGGCCGGTACGGCCTTGACGGGCTTGTTTGCCACCACGACCTATGCGCAAACCACTGGCTCGGATGCCGTGGAAGCTACGGTTGTCGTGACCGGCCGCCGCGGCCCTAAGTCGATTGACGGCGCACTGACCAAGGAAAACATTTCCAAGTCGCGCTCGACCATCACTCAGGATTACCTCAAAACCCAACTGCCGGGTCAGACGGTCCTGCAATCGATCAATCTCGTCCCTGGTGTCAACTTCACCAACAACGACCCCTACGGCAGCTCGGGTGGCAACCTTCGCATTCGTGGTTTCGATGGTAGCCGCGTGTCGCTGACTTTTGACGGTGTGGCGCTGAACGATACGGGTAACTATTCCATTTATTCCAACCAGCAGCTTGATCCGGAACTGATTGAAACGGCGGCTGTTAACCTGGGCACGACCGACGTCGACAGCCCCACGGCTTCGGCAACCGGTGGTACGGTTTCGTACAAGACGGTTAAGCCAACCAAGGATTTTGGTGTTGATCTCAGTGGTTCGCTGGGTTCGGACAACTATACCCGCGCTTTCGTAATGGTAAATACAGGTGAGATCGCTGGTTTTACCTCGTATCTGACCTATTCGCAGACGCAATATGACAAGTTCAAAGGCCCAGGTAAGCTGGACAAAAAGCAGGTCAACGGCCGCATCTACCGTCCGCTGAATGACAATGGTGACTTTGTTAGCCTGTCCGCAAACTGGAACGTCAACCGCAACGCCAATTATCGGAATATGTCGATTGCGGATTTCAAGAAAAATCCCGATCTTGACTATGATAAGACCTGCGTAAATGTAGCGCCAGATAACAAGAATGATCCTCAAATTCAGACTTACCCGGGCTGTACCAACTTTTACGGTCAGCGTATCAATCCGTCAGATACCGGTAACTTACGCGGCCAATTTAAATACCATGTTCTTCCGAACCTTGTTTTCACCTTTGATCCGTCGTTCCAATACGTTCTGGCCGAAGGCGGTACACAATTTGAAAACGTCAATGAAAAGGACAGCCGCCTCGATCTGTCCGGCACCAACGTAACGCCGCCGTCCCCAACTAATAACGGTGACAAAAACGGAACAGGCCGGGATCTTAACGGTGATGGCGATACAAAGGATACCATCACTTTGTGGCGTCCGGCAACGACCAACACGCATCGCTATGGCGTGTCTTCCTCGCTTATCTGGGATATCAATGACCATAACCGTATCCGCGGTGCCTATACGCTCGATTACGGTCGTCACCGTCAAACGGGTGCCTTCGGCTATTTGAACGCCGATGGTACGCCGGTCGATATCTGGGGTGGCCGTGAAAATGCCGCCAATGCTGTCACAGCGCTCGATGGCAACGTGCTGCAAAATCGCAACCGCTTCTCGATCGCCAAGCTCGAACAACTGGCCCTTGAATATCGTGGTCAGTTCTTCGACAACAAGCTGGTTGTGAACCTCGGCGTTCGCGCACCGGTCCTGACGCGCGAGCTGAACAACTATTGCTATCAGCCTTCAGGCGGCGACTTCCCGCGCTGCACCACAGAAGCGCCGAGCGCACCGACAGGTAGCGGCAACGTAACCCTGCCAACGAGCGGCTCGGCCACCCAGCAGTATATTCCGCCGATCAGCTTCGAGAAAGAATACAAAAAGACCCTGCCGAACCTCGGCGTCTCCTATGCCTTTACCGAAACACAGTCGGTTTACGCTTCCTATGCTGAGCAAATTTCAGCCCCGCGTACGGACAACCTCTACAAGTACAGCCGTGCCGCTGCTGCTGATTCTCCGCTG
Source organism: Asticcacaulis benevestitus DSM 16100 = ATCC BAA-896 (assembly GCF_000376105.1). Classification (GTDB taxonomy): domain Bacteria; phylum Pseudomonadota; class Alphaproteobacteria; order Caulobacterales; family Caulobacteraceae; genus Asticcacaulis; species Asticcacaulis benevestitus. The sequence continues at coordinate 17,039 of NZ_AQWM01000005.1, read as the reverse complement.
GTCGTCTCGGTCGCTGAACCGGAAACCACCAAGTCGATTGATATCGGTTATCGCTATCAGTCCTCGACTATCCTGCTCTCAACCGCCTTCTGGTCCACAAAGTTCAAGAATCGTCTCGTTACGACCTTCGATCCTGAAACTCTGCTTTCGATCGAGCGTAACGTTGGTGATGTTGATCAATACGGATGGGATGGTCAGATCGGCTGGCAGGCCACTGAGGCGCTCTCGCTCTATGGCTCGGCGTCTTATAACCATGCTGAACTTTCGAACGACCTGCAACTGAGTCCAACCACCTTCCTGCCGACCAAGGGTAAGATGCTGGTGGAAACGCCGGAATGGACCTATAGCGGCCGTATCCAGTGGAACCCGATCTCGCAAATCCAACTGGGCTTGCAAGGTAAGTATGTCGGCGAACGCTTCACGACCGATGTCAATGACGAAAAGGTGGATGCCTATACCGTGTTCGACCTTGACGCCACCTACACCCTGCCATTCGCCAAGGCGACGTATCTGCAGGTCAATGTCACCAATCTGACGGATGAAGTTTACCTCGGTTCTCTGGGGTCGGGCCTGAATGCTCAACCTATTCTTGATGTCGACCCGACACAGGTGGGCAATCAGGTTAAGAACGCTGTAACCACCTTCCACTATCGCGGTGCACCGCGCACCACGATGATTACACTGAAGACCAAGTTCTAAGTCTTATTAGTTCTTGATCACAAGAACGGCCCTCGTTTTTCGGGGGCCGTTTTTTTGTGGGAATGGTGGTCAAATCGGCAGGGCTTGTGCTAATAGCCCAATCACACAGCCGGCGCCGTAGCGGAATGGTTATCGTAGAGGCCAATCGGTAGGGAATATTCAGAATGACACGTAGTGTTCCAGCGGAATGGGAAGCGCACAAGGCTCTTTGGCTTGGCTTTCCCAGTCACGAAAACCTCTGGCAGGAAGATCTGATTCCGGCGCAGGCCGAGGTGGCCGCCCTGGCGCGCACCCTGTGCGAACTCGGCGATGAAAACGTCAAGCTGATGGTGATGGGCGAGGCGGCGCGTGCAGCTGCCGAAGAATTGCTGGGCGATATCAAACGGCTTGAAATTATCGATGGCCGGTTCGGCGATATCTGGTTTCGTGATACCGGTCCTATTTATGTCAGCGATGATGCCGATGACGACGACATTCATCAGGCCCTGCCGATCAGCTTTCTCAACAATGGCTGGGGCGGCAAATATCACCTGAAACACGACGATGAGGTTGCGCTGCAAATCAGCCAGGCCGATGGCTATCCGCAAACCTTGCAGGATTTTATCCTCGAAGGCGGCGCGCTCGATCATGATGGCCACGGCACCGCGATCACCACGCGCCAGTGCCTGCTCAATCCGAACCGAAATCCCGGCTGGACGCAATCCCTTGCCGAAGAGGCGCTGTTCCAGTCGCTCGGCATCCGCAAGGTCATCTGGCTCGATGATGGCCTGCTGAACGATCATACCGATGGCCATGTCGATAATCTGGCGCGTTTTGTGGCGCCAGGCGTTGTCGCCTGTCCGGTGTCCTTTGGCCGCGAAGACCCCAATGCCGAGGTTTATGACGCCACGGCGCGACTGCTTTCCACCCAGCATGACGCGCGCGGCCAGGCCTTGCAGGTCGTGCGTATTCCGTCGCCCGGCGAAATTCTTGATGAGGATGGCGAAATCGTTCCGGCCTCCCATATGAACTTTCTGATCGCCAATGATTGTGTGGTGGTGCCGATCTATGAGGATCGTCCCGGCGAACTGGCGGTGGAGGCTCTGCAAAGCCTCTTCCCGGAACGCCAGGTGCTCGGTCTGTCATCACGCGCCATCCTCACGGGCGGTGGTTCGTTCCACTGCATTAGCCAGCAAGTGCCACTTATTAAGGCGTAGCCTTAATAAGCTTTTTTAGAACTCAAACGCCGTATGGCTTTACGCGCACCAGAAACGTTCTTTGGGCGCGGCGGCCGGTCGGCCTTGCCAAAATACTTGTCGCATTTTGGAACGGAGTAAACTCATGACCCGTACTGTTTCTGTCGCCGCCATCCAGACCTCCTACGGTTCGGATATGGCCGCCAACATCGCCAAGACCGAAGCCTTCGTGCGCGAAGCCGCCGGCAAGGGCGCGCAGATCATCCTGCCGTCCGAACTGTTCCAGGGTGAATATTTCTGTGTCAGCCAGGAAGAAAAGTGGTTTTCAACCGCCTTCCCGTGGCGCGAACACCCGGCGGTTCTGGCCATGCAAAAGCTGGCGCAGGAACTGGGTGTGGTCATCCCCACCTCGATCTACGAGAAGGAAGGCCCGCACTATTTCAATTCGCTGGTCATGATCGACGCCGACGGCACCTTGATGGGCGTCTATCGCAAGAGCCATATCCCCGATGGTCCCGGTTATCAGGAAAAGTACTATTTCCGCCCCGGTGATACCGGTTTCAAGGTCTGGGATACGAAATTCGCCAAGGTCGGCGTCGGCATCTGCTGGGATCAGTGGTATCCCGAAGCGGCGCGCGCCATGGCCTTGCAGGGCGCGGAAATCCTGATGTACCCGACCGCCATCGGTTCCGAACCGCACGATTCCGAACTGGATACCGCCGCGCCCTGGCAGCGTATCATGCAGGGCCATGCCGTCGCCAATGTCATGCCGGTGATCGCCTCGAATCGTATCGGCACCGAGAGCCTGATCTCACCGCAGAATGGTGCCGGTCAGACCTTCTACGGCCATAGCTTCATCGCCAACAACCGCGGTGACAAGGTATCCGAATTTGGTGCGAAAGAAGAGGGCGTGCTGGTCGCCGAGTTCGACCTCGATTACCTCAACACCCACCGCGCCGCGTGGGGCTTCTTCCGCGATCGCCGCCCGGAACTTTATACCGCGCTGGCCAGCCCGCGTCCGGCGTAGGCGTCAGGACTGTATCAGCAGCCCTTGCGCCTCAGCCGCGCTCAGAAGCCGCCACTTGCCGGGCTTGAGATCGCCCAGCGTCAGCGGCCCCATCTTGGCACGATGCAGGGTTTCGACGTGGTTGCCCACGGCGGCGAACATGCGGCGCACCTGATGATAGCGGCCTTCATAGAGCGTCAGGCGCGCGGCTTTTTCGCCGGTCACGTCCAGAAAAGCCGGCTTCAGCGCATCCTTCTCGTTTTCCAGAACGAGCGTACCCGCCGCGAAAACCGTGCCATAATGCGGTTCCAGTGGACGGGCGCAGGTCACTTCGTAGATCTTGGCGACGTGGTTTTTCGGTGAGATGATCTTGTGCAGATAATCGCCGTCATCGGTGAACAGCAGCAGGCCGGAGGTATCGGCATCAAGCCTGCCGATGCTTGAGAGCACCGGCTTGCGCTCGGCGAAGCGCGCCGGCAGGAGTTCATAGACCAGTTGACCGCGATCCTTGAGCGAGCAGACATAGCCGGTCGGCTTGTGCATCAGCAGCACCATGCCGAAATCTGGATCAAGCGGGCGGCCCTTGTAACGTATATCGGCGTGGGCCGTATCGGAATCGTCATCGAGCGGCGAACCGGCCGCATCGGTGATGGCGCCCATGCGGATGAGCTTTTGCATCTCCTTGCGCGAGCCATAGCCCAGATTGGCGAGCCGCTTGATGAGCTTCACTGGTCGTCCAATTCTGCGTAGGTCTTGGTCTTGCCCTTGGGGCCTACGGCGCGGAAGACCTTGAAATAGCCGTTCTCGGCAATGGCGTTGACGCTCTTGAAGGCAACCTTCAGGGTTTCCTCGTAGGGCAGGTGACGATTGGCCACCAGCCACAACTGACCGCCGGAATTGAGCGCCTTGGCGGCCGAGGTGATGAAGGCCTTGCCGACATCGTGGCGGTCCGAGCGATCGGTGATATGGAAGGGCGGGTTGGTGATGATGGCGTCGTAGAGATCGGGCAGGGGCTTGGTGGCGTCGGCCCAATGGAAACTGACGCGGTCGCCGTGCGCGGCCAGATTTTGCCGCGCCATGTCGAGCGCGCGCTTTTCCGCCTCGATAACATCGACATGGGTAATGGCCGGATTTTTCGTCAGGACTTCATCGCAGAGATAGCCGAAACCGGCGCCGAGATCGGCCACCTTGCCCTTGAGGTTGGTCGGCATGTTATCGACCAGAAGCTTCGAGCCGGCGTCGAGATGGTCCCAGGCGAAAAGGCCGGGGCGGCTGGCGAAGCGGCCATTCTCGATGGTGCGCGGCGCATCGAACTGCGACCAGTCGGCGATCAGGTCAGCATCGCGGCGATCATCGAGGCGCGCCCAGAAAACGCGGCATTTGTTCTTCGACAGGCTGCTGACATGGCCGGCCAGCGCCTTGAGATCGTTCTCGACCGTCTTGGCGCCTTCGTTGTTCGAGACCGCGGCCATGACGATGCCGCCAGCTTGCGTCGATAGCACGGCGCGCGCCAGCAGGGCGCGGTATTCTTCGCGCTGACGCGGCGGCAGCACCAGGGTCAGGGGATAGGTTTCGCCATCGCCGTCATTGAGCGCGAAACCGGCGCGCTCCAGGATATCATGCGCCGGCTTGAAGCTCTGGTCACAGACGAATTTTTCACGCGGCAGGTCCATGAGCGCATCGCTCAGGCGGGCGCGCAGGAAAAGGATTTGGCCTTGCTCGGGCAGGTCGATCAGCTCTTCGATGAGCGGCAGGAACAGGGTATCGGAAACGGGATCTTTCATGGCGCACGCTATCGCACAGATGCGCCGCAAAGCCAAGTATAGGCTGTCAAACCTTATAGATCCGCGCTTCCCAGCCGCGCATAGGGCCGAAAGGCGAGGCGTAGTTACTCAGCACAGGTTCCGATTCAACGCCGCTCTCGAAGGCCGTAATCTCAACGGAAAAATTGAGGCAGATCAAAAACGTCGTGTCGCCCAAGGTGCGCGTATAGGTGAAAAGATGCGGATGCGCCGGCGCCAGATCGCTGTAATCGCCATAGACCAAGGCGGGTTCGGCGTGGCGCAGGGCAATCAGATCGGCGTAGAAGCGATAGATCGTCTGGCTGCTTTCGGCATTGATCTCGGTAAAGTTCGGATTGAGCGCGAACCACGCTTGCCCGGTCGTAAAGCCGCCCTGCGCCGTCCAGGGCATTGGCATCCGTGCGTGATCGCGGCTGACCTTGTTCTGGTTGGCGAAAAAATCGGCTTCCGAACATGGTCCGTTTTCCACCTCATCCTGCCACGCGTTTTTCGTCCATAGATCGTTGAACTGGTCGATATGGGTGAAGGTGCGGTTGGTCAGGCCCAACTCATCGCCCTGATAGATAAAGGGCGTGCCCTTCATGGTCAGGATCAGCGTCGCCAGCAGCATGGCCGATTTTTCGCGCCACTCAGGCCTGTCGTCGCCATAGCGCGACACGATGCGCGGATTATCATGATTGCTGAGGAACATGGTCGGCCAGCCGTGGTGATCGAGCGCCTTGTCCTGCCTTGTGAAGACCGCCTTGAGCTGCGGCAAGGTCCAGGGCTTCCAGCGGCCATCGGGTCCGCGATCGACCTCAACCGCCGCGAACTGGAACACCATGTCGAGTTCCTGCCGCCGCTCGTCGACGAATTTCGGCGTATCCTGCAGCGTCACGCCGAAAGCTTCGCCGACTGTCATCACATCGTACTGCTGAAGAACCTCGGTGTTCATCTCATGCAGATAATCATGCACATGCGGGCCGGTGGTATAGAGATATTGCGGCTTGGCGCGTAAGTCTTCCGGCAGGTTCGGGAAGGTTTTATCTTTGGAAATAAAAGGGATAACATCCATGCGGAAGCCATCGACGCCCTTGTCGAGCCAGAAGCGCATGATGTCGTAAACCTCGACGCGCACTTCAGGGTTATCCCAGTTGAGATCGGGCTGTTTCGGGTCGAACAGATGGAGATACCAGTCGCCGCCAGGACTTTGCGTCCATGCCGGGCCGCCGAAGATCGACGGCCAGTCATTCGGTTTATGCTCCGACCAGATGTAATAGTCGCGCTTGGGATTGTTATATGACGATCGGCTTTCGACAAACCATTCATGCTCATCGGAGGTATGGTTGACCACCAGGTCGATGATCAGCCTCATGCCAGCGGCCTTGATCGCCGTCAGCAGGTCATCGAAATCCTGCATGGTGCCAAACTCGGCCCCGACCTTGCGGTATTCGCGGATATCATAGCCATTATCGGCATTGGGGCTGTCGAAATGCGGCGACAGCCAGATGACATCGACGCCCAGCCCCTTGATATGGTCGAGCTTTTCGATGATGCCGCGAAGGTCGCCGATGCCGTCGCCATTGCTGTCATAAAATGAGCGTGGATAGACCTGATAGACGACAGCCTCCTTCCACCAGCGTTTTACATAGCCGTTCGGTGTGGTTTCGGTGGGCAGCGGCATGGGCATGTTTCCTGTCAGGATCAGCAAGATAACCCACCACCACGCCTCAAGTGAGGCGCGGTCCCCCTCCCCGACAAGCGGGGAGGAACTATTTTCTTATACCTCCCGGGCATAGCTGGGGAGGGGGACCATAAGCGAAGCGCAATGGTGGTGAGGTTTCTTACGTCTTAAGGGCTCAATCTGACCGCAAAAATCCCCTCTTGCAATGGTCACGAAAAATACGCATATAGGCCGCGAGACGACTGGGCGGAGGCCTCGCCAACTTGGTCAGGGCCGGAAGGCAGCAGCCACAACGAATTCACCTTCGGGTCAGTCGTCTCACCCTGCGCGCAGCGCAGCGTGATTTAGCTCAGACGCCGCATGGCTCCTCGCAACGGCTCGGGCGCACCTTGTGCTTGCCTCAAGCGCCGGATGGCTAGATATCCTTACATTGCCCAACAATTGCACCTGTTGAAGAATCGCGCATTGTGGTGACGCCTGTGCAAAAAGCCCCTATATAGAAGTCATGTCCGAACATCCCGACCTCGATGATCCCTTTGCCGCCGCGGAAATAGACATTCCGGAGCGCGATGACGCCACCGATGACATGTTCGGCGGCGGCCCTGTGCCCGCACCCATCGCCGTGGCCAAGCCGATCGAGAAATCGGAGGCCTATACGGTTTTGGCGCGCAAATATCGCCCGCGCACCTTCGAGGACCTGATCGGTCAGGAAGCGATGGTCCGCACCCTGACCAACGCCTTCACCGCCGGCCGTATCGCCCACGCCTTCATGCTGACCGGCGTGCGCGGCGTCGGCAAGACCACGACCGCCCGCCTGTTGGCCCGCGCCCTCAACTATGAGAGCGACACGGTGCATGGCCCCAGCGTCGATCTGTCGGTCATGGGCATCCATTGCCAGGCCATCATCGAAGGCCGCCATATCGACGTTCTCGAACTTGACGCCGCCTCGCGCACAGGTGTTGACGCCATGCGCGATCTGCTCGAATCCGTGCGCTATGCACCGGTCGAGGCGCGCTACAAGGTCTACGTCATCGACGAAGTGCACATGCTCTCCACCGGCGCCTTCAACGCGCTGTTGAAAACGCTGGAAGAGCCGCCGCCCCACGCCAAGTTCATCTTCGCCACGACCGAAATCCGCAAGGTGCCGGTCACCATCCTGTCGCGCTGCCAGCGTTTCGATCTGCGTCGCGTCGAGCCGGAAACCCTCAATCCGCATCTCGAAAAGATCTGCGGCCTTGAAGGCGTGAAGATCGACCCTGATGCCGTGGCGCTCATCGCCCGCGCCGCCGAAGGCTCGGTGCGCGATGGCCTTTCCCTGCTCGATCAGGCGCTGGTGCAGGGCAGCGCCGGCGAGATCACCAGCGCCGAAGTGGTGCGCGATATGCTGGGTCTGGCCGATCGTGGCGCCACGCTGTCTCTGTTCGAAAACATCATTTCCGGTCAGATGAGCGAGGCCCTGCTGGCCTTCCGCACGCTCTATGGTTTCGGCGCCGATCCGTCGCAGATCATGGGCGATATGCTTGAATACGCCCACGCCACGAGCGTGGCCAAGATCCTCGGCGCCGACGCCACGCGCCTGCCCAAGGCGCAGGCCATGCGCGTCACGGCGCTCGGTTCGCAGCTTTCCGCCGGCACGCTCAGCCGCTTGTGGACTCTTATGCTCAAGGCGTTTGAAGAATTGCGCCGTGCGCCCGATGCCTGCGCGGCCTTTGAAATGGCGCTGGTGCGGCTGTGCTATGCCGCCGACCTGCCGGGGCCTGAAGTGCTGATGAAGCGCCTGCAAAGCGGCGAACCGCTGGTGCCCAATGCACCCGGTAGTGCGCCTTCCGGACCGGGCGGCGGCGCTTCGGCGCGTGGTGCCACGGCGGTGCAGATGCGGCCCGTGCAACAGGCCATTCCTAATCCGCAGACCTTCGAGGAGGTGCTGCAACTGATCTCAGATAAGCGCGATATCGGCCTGCGCGTCGATGTCGAGCGCTTCGTACGGCTGGTCGCTTTCCGGCCCGGCGCGATCACCTTTGAACCCGCGCCCAATGCCCCCGGCGATCTGGTGCGCAAGCTGTCGATGAAGCTGCGCGAATGGACCGGCCAGCGCTGGCTGATCGCCACCGAGGGCGGCGGCGGTGCCGAAACCATCATGGAGCGTGATAGCCGCGAACGGGACGCTGCCAAGGCGCGCCTGCAGGCCAATCCCTTCGTGGCGCAAGTGCTGCAAACCTTCCCCGGCGCGGAAATTACCGCCGTTCGCGCCAAGCCAAAACCCGTGGTCGTCGAGATCGAGCCGATTGTGCCCGAAGACGAACGCCCTGATATTGATAAGGAAAATGACTGATGGATTTTCAGGCCATGATGAAGCAGGCGCAACTGGTGCAGCAAAAGCTGCATGAGGCGCAGGCCAAGATGAACGCCAGCACCGTGCACGGTCAGGCTGGTGCAGGTCTGGTCAAGATGGAGCTGAAGGGCTCCGGCGACATGAGCGGCCTGACGATCGACGACAGCCTGCTGGTCAGCGGCGAGGGCGAGGTTTTGGCCGATCTGATCCGTGCCGCCTATGGCGATGCGCGCCGCAAGCTCGATGAGCTGAACACCCAGGTCATGCAGGAAGCCGGCAAGGATCTCGGTCCCGGCGGCGGCCTGCCGAACCTGCCGAAATTCTTCTGATTTGAGCCAGGAAATATTCTCTTCTCCTTATACCTCCCCATCTATGATGGGGAGGGGGACCGAAGCGCTCTTGCGCTTTGGTGGTGGGGTTTCTTGCTTTAAACCGGCGTCCATTTGATGTCCGGCGCCGGGCCTGAAATCGAACGCCTGATGGCCCTGCTGTCCAAGCTGCCGGGGCTCGGCCCGCGCTCGGCCAGACGCGCGGCGCTGGCCCTGCTGAAACGCCGTGATCAATTGTTGATTCCGCTAACACACGCCATGCAGGACGCCGCCGACAAGATCGAATCGTGCCGTATCTGCGGCCGTCTCTCGACGCAAAATCCCTGCACCACCTGCGTCGATCCGATGCGCGATGAAACCATGATCTGCGTCGTCGAAGAGGACAGCGCCCTGTGGGCCATGGAGCGCGTCGGCGCTTTCACCGGCAAGTATCATGTGCTGGGCGGGCTTCTGTCCGCGCTCGATGGCATCCGGCCTGAAGACCTGCGGCTCGATAGTCTGATCTCGCGTGTGCGGTCTGGGCGCGTGCGTGAAATCATCATGGCGCTGCCGGCGACGGTCGAGGGCCAGACGACCGCGCACTATATCGCCGACCGCCTCAAGGGCTTTGACAATCAGGTCGATATCACCTTTCTGGCGCGCGGCGTTCCCGTCGGTGGCGATCTGGATTGGCTGGATGATAATACCATCGCCCACGCCTTCAAGTCTCGTCGGTAAAGCTCTGCCTTTTGGCGATAGGCGTCGCAGTCGTCGCTTGCAGGTATGAAATATACCTGCCGCGCTAGCCGGCTAGCCTCTCATCCAAAATTCAGGCTTTCCACGCCGAGACCGCCGTCTCAAGCGACTGAGACCGCCGCCTTCTTCTCGCGGTTTTTCATCAGAAGATAGACGATCACACAACCAACGAGCTTGCTGAGGATCGAAGCGCCGATGGCCCAGATATTGAAAATGCCCGGAATAGCCGTTGCCGCCATCAGATAAAACACGGTCGTATCTAGCGGCGAGCCAACCGCCGCGGAGATAAAGACGCGCTTCGATAAGGGCAGTTTGAGGAAGGTAAACAGTCCCCAGTCGATGGTCTCGCTGATGCCGAAGGCGACCGCGCTGGCCATGGCAATCTCGGCTGGCGCCATCTTAAAGGAGATGCCTAGTCCGATCATCAGCGGAATAAAAATCCAGTGGCCGATCTCGCGCTGAGCAAAATCGCGCACTACCAAAACCAGCCCGGTGACGATAGCCAGCGGTGTCCATTCGCCGTGATCGGGCAGGGGAATGGTCGGCACGGCGGCATAGGCCCAGTTAATGAAGGGGATCAGAAACAGATAGAGATAGGTCCAGGGTGCGCGACCGGTGAAGGCTTTTCGCGCGGCGGCTTTTGCGTCGATCATTCTTGCCTCTTCCCATTGTATAAGCGAACTGTAGCAGCGAAATAGCACTTGCCAAGTTCGTTTCCGGAAGTTAGGAACATAGCATGAACATGTCAACCGTGAGTCTGCTGATCGTTTTGGTGGTCGCCGCCGTTTTCGCCGGCGCCTGGTTTTTGTCGCTGGCCGAGGCGAAGCGCCTGCGCGGCCGCAATGAAGATCTCTCGGATCGCCTGACCGATGTGACCGCCGAACTGTCGGCAGCAAAGGAACGCGCGCGCAATCTGGAAGACGCCAAGGCCGCCATGAGCGAGCAGTTCCAGCTTGTGTCGCATCAGGCCATGCAGGCCTCGTCGGATTCACTGTTGAAACGCGCTGAGGAATCGTTTGTGGCGCGCGAAAAGCTGGCTCTGGAACGGATGAATTCGAGCCTCCAGCCCGTCTCGGAAACCCTGACGCGTTTTGAGGCGCAGGTGAAGGCGATGGAAGAGGCGCGCTCAAAAAACAGCGGTGAACTGGAACAGCAGATCAAGCAACTTCTGAGCGCTTCCGATCAGACCCGCGAAGTGACGCAGAAACTGGCCAATTCGCTGCGTCGCGGTGCCGGTGTGCAAGGCCGCTGGGGTGAGGAAACCCTGCGCAATGTCTTGCAGGCCGCCGGCCTGACACGCTTCGATTTTATCGAGCAGCACAACCTCGATACCGACGAAGGCCGTCGCCGTCCGGACGTGGTGGTGCGGATGCCGGGTGATAAATCGAATGGCGTCTTCGTTATCGATTCCAAGGTCAACCTGACGGCCTTTCTCGATTCGATGGATGCGCTCGACGATGAGGCGCGCGAAGCCGCCTTGCAGCGCCATACGCAAGGTCTGCGCGCTCATGTCCGCGATCTGTCCGGCAAGGCTTACTGGGATCAGTTCAAGGATCAGTCGCCCGATTTTGTCGCCCTGTTCATTCCGGGAGATGGCTTTCTGGCGGCGGCGCTCGACCGGATGCCGCAACTGATGAACGAGGCGATGGACAAGAAGGTCATCATCGTCACGCCCACCACTCTGTTCGCGCTGTGCAAGGCTGTGGCCTACGGCTGGCGCGTTGAAGACCAGATGAAGAATGCTTCGCACATCGCCGATCTCGGCCGCGAACTCTATGCCCGCCTGTCGGTGATGGGCGATCATGTTCATGGTCTCGGCGGGGCGCTTGGACGGGCAGTTGAGAAGTATAACGCGTTTGTCGGTTCGCTGGAAAGCAAGGTGCTGACCCAGGCGCGGCGCTTCGAAGAGCTACAGGTCGAGGACCAGGGCAAGCCCATGCCGGATCTGACAGCGATCGAAGCCCAGCCGAAGGTGGCTAACAAGTTGAAATCGTTACAATCGGCCGACGAAGACCTGCTCTAGCTTGATTTTTTATCTCGTCAACATTACATCACGCCTATGGCCATACGCGATATCATCACCGTTCCGAACCCGCTCCTGAAGCAAATCTCCAAGCCCGTCGACAAGGTCGATGACGCCTTGCGCGCCCTGATGGACGATATGCTGGAAACCATGTACGACGCGCCGGGCATCGGCCTGGCGGCGATCCAGATCGGCGAACCGGTCCGTGTCATCGTCATGGACTTGCAGGAAAAGCCCGAAGGCGCTGATGAAGACGCCGAAGGGATCAAAAACCCGCGCTATTTCGTCAATCCTGAGATCATCTGGAAATCGGACGACACCCTGCCTTATGAAGAAGGCTGCCTGTCGGTGCCGGAAATCTATGACGAGGTTCAGCGCCCGGCTCACGTCAAGATCCGCTATCTCAACTATCAGGGCGAGCAGGTCGAAGAAGACGCGCACGGCCTTTACGCCGTGTGCATCCAGCACGAAATGGACCACCTCGAAGGCGTGCTGTTTATCGACCATTTGTCGAAGCTGAAGCGCGATCGGGCGGTCACCAAGGTCAAGAAACTTACCCGCGTCGCATAGCCGAGACCTTTTTAAGGGGCTGCAAAAGGCCGTCTTCCTGCGATACGCTGCTCACGTACTGAAGTACGCTCCGCTGCGTTTCTCGTAAGCCAATCTTTTTCGCCGCCTTGTAAAGGCCCCGGACGATCAAAAGATTAGGTTTTTAAAATGCGTTTAGTTTTCATGGGCACGCCCGAATTTGCGGTTAAAGCTCTCGCCGAACTGGTCGCGAGCGGGCATGATATCGTCTGCGTTTACAGCCAGCCGCCGGCGCCAAAAGGGCGCGGGCAGGTGCTGAGCCCGTCGCCAGTCCATACCTTCGCGCAGAGCCTCGGTCTTGAGGTGCGCACACCGAAATCGATGAAGGCGCCGGAAGCCATCGCCGAATTCCAGGCGCTCGATATCGACGCCTGTATCGTGGTCGCCTACGGTCAAATCCTCAAAAAGGAAGTGCTCGATTACCCGCCGCTCGGCTGCTTCAATCTACATGCCTCCCTGCTGCCGCGCTGGCGCGGTGCAGCCCCTATCCAGCGGGCTATCATGGCCGGTGACAGCCACACCGGCGTCGAGGTCATGCGCATGAGCGAAGGGCTGGACGAGGGCGCGATCATTCTGACCGGCCGTGAGGAAATCACGTTTGAGGACACCGCCCAGACCCTGCACGACAAACTGGCCCTGCTCGGTGCTTCGCTGCTGCCGGTGGCGCTGGCCGCCATCGAGCGCGGCGCTGCGGCGGGACAGGCGCAGGTGGGGGAGCCTACCTACGCCAAAAAGATCACGCCCGAAGAAGCGCGCATCGACTGGAACCGTCCGGCGCGTGATCTTGATTTCCACATCCGCGGCCTGTCGCCCTTTCCGGGCGCCTGGTGCATGTTGCAAACGCCAAAGGGCGAACAGCGCCTCAAGGTCTTGATGTCGCGTGTCACAGATGAGGTCAGCGGCGAGATGCCGGGCACACGTCTGCTTGGCGGTTTGAAGATCGCCACGGGGGAGGGCGTCATCGAACTGGTGCGCGTTCAGCGCGAGGGCAAGGCGGCGCAGGATGCGGCCGATTTCCTCAATGGTGGCCTGCTCAATCCCGGCGATCGACTGCTCTGATGCCGCGTTACAAACTCCTCGTCGAATATGATGGCCGGCCTTACAATGGCTTTCAGGCGCAGGAAAACCAGCCGAGCGTGCAAAGCTCGCTGGAAGACGCGATCTTTAAATTCAGCGGCCAGCGCCTGCGCATCACCACGGCCGGTCGCACCGATACCGGCGTCCACGCCACCGGACAGGTGGTGACATTCGACCTCGAAAAAGAGTACCGTCCCAAGGTCGTGCGCGACGCCATGAACGCCTACCTGATGCCGCAGCCGATTTCGGTGGTGGCGTCGGAGATCGTCGATGACGACTTCTCAGCGCGCTTTTCCGCCACCGGCCGCATGTATCTTTACCGCATCATCAACCGAGAAGGACCGCCGGCGCTCGATCAGGGCCGTGTCTGGCACGTCAAGAAGCCGCTCGATGTCGAGGCGATGGCCAGCGCCGCGCAAAGCCTGCTCGGCAAGCATGATTTCACCACCTTCCGCTTTATCGGCTGCCAGGCCAAGTCACCAGTCAAGACGCTGGATATCGCGCGGGTGAAGCGCTTTGGCGAAGAGGTGCATTTGGTCTTCGCGGCGCGCTCGTTTCTGCATCGCCAGGTGCGCTCAATGACCGGCACCCTGGTCGATGTCGGCACAGGACGGCGGCCGGTCGGCTATGTGGCGGAAGCTTTGGCGGCTGCCGATCGCGCCACCTGCGGTCAGGTGGCGCCGCCGCAAGGCCTTTACCTGACGCAAGTCACTTACGATGCAGAGCCGAATTTCGAAAAATACGCTTCGATCAGGGCCGAATAGGTATCGGTCAGGGCTTCGAGATCGGCCACCGCTACGCATTCGTTGATCTGGTGCATGGTCTGGCCGACAAGGCCGAACTCAACGACCGGACATAGCGCGCGGATAAAACGGGCATCGGACGTGCCGCCGGTGGTCGAGCGGTCGGTGTCCAGTCCGAGTGTGTCCTTGATCACGTCCGCAATCAGATCGACAAAGGCGCCGGCTTCGGTCAGGAAAGCCTCGCCTGAAATGGTTGATTTGACGTCGATCTGCGCGCCGGTCTTAGCCGCAAACTCAGCCGCCACGTGCTCGAACCAGGCGCACAGTTGCGCGCCGGTGTGGGCCGGATTGAAGCGGATATTGATGCGGGCGCGGGCATCCTGAGGGATGATGTTGGTGGCGGTGTTGCCGGTGTCGATCGTGGTGATTTCCAGATTTGATGGCGGGAACTGATCGTAACCGTCATCGAGCACGCGGGCTTTCAGGGTGCCCAGCAGATCGACCAGAACCGGCAGCGGATTAAGCGCGCGCTGCGGATAGGCGACGTGGCCCTGCTTGCCGGTGACGGTGAAGGTGGCGTTGACCGAGCCGCGCCGGCCGACCTTGATCATGTCGCCAAGCTGCGCCGAAGATGACGGCTCGCCGACGATGCAGTGATCGATGATCTCGCCCTGATCCTTAAGCCACTCGACCACGCGGATGGTGCCGTCACTGGCCACGCCTTCCTCATCACCGGTGATCAGGAAGGACAATGAGCCTTTCTGGGAGCCTTTCTGGGAGCCTTTCTGGGAGCCGTTCTGATCATCATGGCGCGATACGGCGGCGATCCAGGCGGCGATTCCGCCCTTCATATCGACCGCGCCGCGCCCGATCACCGCGCCGTCATGGATTTCGGCGCCAAACGGATCGTAGCGCCACAGAGTGCGCACGCCGCTTGGCACCACATCGGTATGGCCGGCGAAGCACAGATTGGGCGCGGCCGTGCCGCGCCGGGCATAGAGATTTTCGATCTCGCCGAATTTCAGCCGCGTGCAGGTAAAGCCCAGGCTTTCCAGCACCTGCTGCACCGTATCCATGGCACCGGCATCGACCGGCGTGACCGAGGGGCGGGTAATAAGCGCCTGTGTTAAGTGAACGACATCAAGGTTTTTGGGTGCATTTGCCATAGCTTTCCTCTAAGTCCGATTAGACTCCGGGGGAAGACTAAAAAATTCTGTCTGTCCTGTATTTTGCGATAAGGCCTTGCCGTGACCACGCCCGCCGATCCTATGGCTCCCAACCTGCCGCCGCAGCAGGAGGATAACCGCCACCCCCTGCAAATCCCTGATTTCCGCGCCTTCTGGATTTCGCGCCTCGCCGGTGTGCTGGGCACCTCTGCGCAGAGCGCGGCCATCGCCTGGCAGGTTTACGAAATTGCCCGCCGCACGCAAGGCGTAGCGGAATCGGCACTCTATGTCGGTCTGATCGGGCTGGCGCAGTTTATCACCCTGTTCGCCTTCACCCTGCCGGCGGGTATTGTCGCCGATCGCTATGATCGCAAGAAGATCGTCAGCGTCGTCCTGCTGCTGCAGTTGTTGCTGTCGCTCGGTTTCTTCGCCTATTCCTTTATTCCGCATCCGCCGTTCTGGGGCCTGTTCGCCCTCAGTGCCGTGCTGGGCGCCTTGCGGGCTTTCAGCGCGCCGGCCAGTTCGGCGATTGGTCCGATGCTGGTGCCCAAGCATATTCTGCCGCAGGCGATCGCCGTCAATTCCATGGCCTTTCAGGCAGGCCTGATCGTCGGGCCGGCGCTCGGTGGCGTGCTGGTCGGCATCTCGCCGCGTTTCGCCTATGGCTTCTGCGCCGGACTTTGCCTTCTGGCGGCGGTTCTGATCATGACGATCCGCGCGCCCACCTTACCGGATGCGCCCTCAGGCTCCAAGACGGCCATGTTGAAGGAAGGCATGGCCTATATCTGGTCCAACAAGGTCATTCTGGGCGCGATTTCGCTCGATCTGTTCGCTGTGCTTCTGGGCGGCGCCATCGCGCTCATGCCGATCTACGTCAAGGATATCCTGCATGCCGGACCGGAGATGTTCGGCATTCTGCGCGCGTCGCCGGCCATCGGCGCCATTGTCACCTCGTTCATCCTGTCCTACCGGCCGATCCGGCGCAATGCCGGACGCTGGATGTTTGGTGGCGTGGCGGTCTTCGGGTTATCGACCATCGCGTTCGGGGTCTCGGAAATGATCTGGGTGTCAATTATCTCGATGATCGTGCTGGGCGCAGCCGATATGATCAGTGTCTATGTCCGTGGCACGCTCGTCCAAATCGTTACGCCCAACCATATGCGCGGTCGCGTCGCGTCTGTGTCCTACCTGTTCATCGGCGCGTCCAATGAACTGGGTGAGTTCGAAACCGGCGTCATGGCGCGCCTGATGGGGCCGGTCAATGCGGCGCTTTTTGGCGGCATCGGTTCGCTGATCGTCACCGGCGCCTGGATGAAACTGTTTCCGAGCCTCTACAAAGCCGACCGCCTGGAATAGGAAAACATCCATCCTTGGCCGATCGTGTCGCAGTCTGTGCTTGCAGGGCTAGAGCATTTTGCGACCTGTTTGACTCTTGGGGTTTCCAAAAGACTCGAATAGTGATTCAAGCTGGAGGCCGCGGAGGAGGCGGCTTTCATGAGTCATGCCTATTCAGTCGATCTTCGCCAGCGCGTCGTTGATTACGTGCTGTCCGGTCATAGTTGCGCATCTGCGGGTGACCGTTTTGGTGTCAGCGAGTCAAGCGCGATCAAGTGGACGCGCCGTTATCGGGAGACGAAGGAGATAGCTCCTAAAAAGCTGGGTGGGGATCGGCGTTCAAAAGCGATCGAAGCGGCGGGGTCA
>NZ_AQWM01000004.1 GCF_000376105.1 Asticcacaulis benevestitus DSM 16100 = ATCC BAA-896 | reverse complement strand
CATCTGTAAATCAGGCTTGTCGCCACGTCGAACTGCCGGGCTACTTCTGTCACGCTCGAACCAGGCGAAAACGCCAGAGAGACAATCTCGCGACGCTGACTATCATGCCATTTCCGCCGCCGTTCCGGGCCATTTAATAGAATTCCACGCGTCATAATTTGCAGCCTGCACTCGTAAGGACGTCACTAACAGCGCAGCATCACAGATTCAAAGATCAATTGGAATGTGGCCTCTTACGGAGGGATACGGTTTAGTGAGGCGTAGTGGTATCGCGAATGACGCAAACCTTAACGCAGCGGCCATCGTTGTCATAGCCATGGTAGTAGACCGCTGTTGGATACGGCTTGTCTTCGAGCGATTGCAATACGTCGAAATCCGAGACATATTTATATCCATGTTCGGGCCGTGGATGGCCGCAAAGACTCCTGAAGTCCTGTTCGCATAGGATTAGCTTCAGATCGCGATCAACGTCACCGTCGTCTGCGTCCACCTTAGCCCATGACAGATGGGGCAGGAGGGAGGCGGCCGAAGTCACATTGGTCCTGACCAGAGAGGGGGAGTGCATTGTAGAAAAACGTGGACTGATTTACCCGCATTATAGCCCCTGCGTTGCGGGTTTCATGCTATCGGCAGGGTCTCTTTCTCTTGAAGCAATGGCGGAACAGGACCATGGGTTTCAGGAGTTTCGTTGAGTTGAAACCAATAGTCTTCGATGGTCTTTATCACCTGATCATATTCGGACGGGATAAATGGCTTGGTGACGAAGCCGTTGGCGTAGGCCATGTAGGTCTCTTGCAAATCTATCTCGGCCTTAGAACTGCTCATGACAATAACCGGGATGAGCCTGAGTTCCGGGTCAGCCTTGACCACTTCCAGAAATTCGCTGCCGCCCATATAGGGCAGATCGACGTCGAGCAGAATAATATCAGGGTACCGACCATTTGCGAAGCCGCCTTCGCGACGCAAAATGCTAAGCCCAATTTCGGCCGTTCTTGCGACCGCAACGTTGCCTGGAATGGCAGCAGCTTTGAAGGCACGCTGGACCAGGATCGCATCACCGTGGTTGTCCTCTATCAACAGCACCTGGGGAAATTTAGTACGTTCGGCTATGGTGGTCATTTGCTGCTTCCGGAGACTAAACGTTTTGGATGAGTGGGTTCGTCAAGACGGCCGTAATCTTGTGCGTTTCTATTTGGTTCAACAGGTGATGGAGGTTACCTGCCAAACGGATTTCCGGCGATCTTGACGAATTCGCGATAACTGCACCATGATCTACAATATTCGGATCATGTGAAGGACGAGCCTCAACGTTCCGTCTGGCGCCGAAGGTTCGTAGGTTTTACACCCCGTGTAAAGGAATTCAGCGGCGATCAGGCTTTCGGCTATGACTTTGTCATCGGCGTAGTGACAGGCGTGGATAATCTTGAAGAGCCTGTGCGTTTTCACCCAGTGCATAAGGCCCTTTATCACTTCGAGGGCAAAATCATGTCCACGAAAGGCAGGCCTTATGAAGAGCGTCAGACCAGGCCCATAAAAGCGAAAGCCTAGGTTCAGGATCTTGGTGTCGGTATTTAAACGAATGACACCGACCGGACGGTCCTCCGCGGTATGAATCGCCCATTTCCAAAGACCGGCATTGGCGACCTCAGATGCGACCGGTCTATGTTCACGTTCGGCGATGCCATGTCGTCTCCACACCTCAATGGCTTTGTAACCGTGTCTGGTAGGTGTTTCGCCTTCGAAGGTGGTGATCATGAGAAGGCCCCCGTCGCCAATTTAGTCCGTTTCTCTTGCGGCATCCCTTCGGTGTCTAACCCGTCACCTTTTGTGACGTCTCATGTCAAAATCTCGCTTACGGTTTCATCTATTTGTTGAGTCCGGCCCAGTCGTGAACTTCTTGGCGAACGTCCAGTCATAACACCTGTCCATGGTTAATGCAGATGTGGCCGGTTCGCCAGCCTCGGAAACTACTCATGCTTTTGTTTTTAGGGATGCCCGATATGGTATATTTGGAGACATGCCCGAGGTGGCCTACGTCGGTACCGATGACGATGCCGGAGTGACTTCGTAATACCCAAGTGGTCGGATAGCTCAACCAGTTTGTGTCGAGCTTTCTGTCGCCTTTGGTCCTATCGGTCCCCCCACGTGAGCTTGGATGAATTTATAAGACATGAGTAAAAGGCTCTAATGGAAGACTGTTTCTGAGCATCACGCTTTTAGGAATCGCTCAACGCTGCCCTTCAGTCCATCGGAATGTCCGGCCAGGACCATGGCGATGGCGCTCACGCTGCCGGCAAGCTCTCCCGTCGCTGCGGCGGCCGTGGAAACACCGCTGATATTTCCAGCCATTTCCTGTGTGGTCGCCGCCTGCTCCTCGACGGCGCCAGCCATGGCGGTTGTCAGGTTCGACAGCTCATCCACAGCCCGGGTAATGGTCCCGATAGCCAAAACGGCCTCTTCAGTCGATCCCTGAATAGCGTTTACCTGATGGGTGATTTCATCCGTGGCCCTGGCCGTCTGCCCTGCGAGCGCCTTGACCTCACTGGCAACCACGGCAAACCCCTTTCCAGCTTCGCCGGCACGCGCCGCCTCAATCGTCGCGTTCAAAGCGAGGAGATTGGTCTGTGTTGCGATCGACTTGATCATGGCCACGACCACATCGACCTTTCGCGCATTCTCAGCGAGCAGGCGCACAGTCGCATCCGTCGTGGCGGCCTGTATCGCAATCTGTTGCGCGCGGTCAGATACGCGGCTGACCTGTCCGGAGATTTCGTGGATGGCGCCGGTCATCTGTTCCGAACTAGCCGCAGCTGAGGAGGCCCGCTCGCTGGCGTTCTCGGCGGCCCTCGTCAGACCGTCGGCAGAACGCTGCATATCGCCAACCGCCTGTGAGACCGCGGCGACAACCTCGGACACATCAGTCGCAATGTTTTCCTGGTTGGTAATGATAGCCCAGGTCAGCATAGGGGCAATATACTCGCCCTCAGCGCCCCTGATGGCGGTGATTTGCAGTTCGAGAATTTCGGGTCCTATTCTGATTTTCGTCTTGTGCGGCAGATGGCGATCGTCGGCCAGCATCTGTCTTTGGTGCGATGGGTTTTTGTGGAAAATGTCGAAGGAGGCACCCAACATATCCACCACCTTGACGGGCAGATACTGCTCAATTGCGCCCAGCGTCTTTATAGAGGTGGCATTGAGATAATTGATACGGAAATCGTTCTGCGGATCGACCGTCATAACGGCCACTGGCATGCCGTCGATCATGGTCATCAAGCGGCTGGTTTCGTTCTTCTTAGCCGTGATATCCGACGCAAACTTAACAACCCGCTCAGGCTTGCCATGCTCATCGAAGACCGGATTATACGTCGCTTCCAGCCAGACCTTAGCGCCGCCTTTGCCAAATCTGAGGAACTCCCCGGAGGCAAATGTGCCGCCTCTCAGATCTTGCCAGAAGCGCTCGTACTCAGCGCTCTTTGCAAAGGTAGGATCAACGAACAAACTGTGGTGCTTTCCTTTGATCTCGCCGAGATCGTACCCAATGACGCGCAGAAAGTTTTCGTTGGCGTCCAGAATTGTACCGTCCATAGAAAATTCAATGATAGCCAAAGAGCGATTTAAGGCATCAAGTTTTGCTTTAGTTGAATCAAATCTGATTTTTGGAAAAAGATTGAATTTACTCATTACTGAACTCTTTCTGCGACTATTATTATAATTTTCATGAAAGTTTCCAATAAATACTCACGTAAGTATGGTGATATTATTAATTTTTGAATTGAGCGTGCTGAAAAATTCACAGCCTCTTAACTAAAAAACATCGGTCCCGAACTGTGCCGTTTCCTTGAATCCGCAATCTTGACTTGGTTAGATGCCGCTGTGGCCGTTCGCGTGTTCACAGCCGTGAATACCTTCGACAGAAACGCTACTTACCCAAATTAAGTTAATCGCAGCAGCCAAAAATCATCAAGGTTGAATGTCTAACGTACGTGAGCAAATGGTAACAGAGGCGACCACGACGAGTGTGAGCGCTGCCTTCGGAGCGACAGTTAAACTTTCCGACGCATGGCTGCAGGAAGCAATCGTTGTCGTACACTCCACTGAGGGCGGCCTTACCTTCATACTCGTACGACATCCTTCCGGTGTGGCGCGTTAACCGTTGTCAAGGCGGCGGGGGCAGCGGCCCGACCTAACTTCAGCGACACGCTAACGAGCGCGACCTGGCGTGGCGCCAACTACGGCTAGGATGATCTGGTATTTTTTGCCCTGACAATCCTGCCAGCGAGCGTAGGCTGAGCATGGCTGCCGCCTTCGGCAAAAGCAACGACTGGCTTATCGTAACAGCTGAGGCCGTATCAGCATCATTTGACAAACACGGGTCTGAAGCGCAGACCTTCATGAAAAGCATCGTGGCGGCCGGTTAAGTACCAGAGGACTTCAGCTGGAAAAACGCTCACGCCTTCGACGCTAGACGAGTGGAGGAATTGCGGGCTTTCACTCGATTCTGGTCGAAAGTGATAGTATCGTAGGTGGGAGGGCCCAGGCGTTCGAACCTATGGCAGACCCGAAAGGGACGATGCCTATGGGGCGACCGGGACCTTCTATCGCTTTGCTAGAGCGATCGATCGCGTGAGAAATGTCACCAAGTACCGGTCCAGTTCCGCATTGTACGCGTATACGCTTCGAATTCTGTTCGTTTACCACATAGCTCGATATGGGAGAGCCGCGCGATGCCTGGCCTTAAGAAACGATCCCTTGTCCTTGGCGGACATGCAACATCCTTAGCGATAGAACCCGAATTTTGGGCAGGAATGGACGCTATCGCTGCAAAACGCGGGACCAGTGTTACCTGTATCGTCCGAGGGATTGACGAAATACGTGGAGCATCTCTTTTGGCTTCATCTTGCCGCCTGGCGGTCCTTCGATATTATCAGGGTACTCTCGAGGCGGGCCTGGGCAGGCGGTCACCCAAAGCGCTAGCTCGCCGTCAGATCGGTTCGGATACGCCCTGACGGGCCAATCACCTAAACAGTAAGATTGCTTTTATAGCACTCGTAAAAATACCGCCGAGATACTCCGATTAATGGACGTGCTTTTGGAGCAGTATGCGGACTGCAGAACCCTATATCTGTCGTGGGATGCGGCCTCTTGGCACGTGTCCAAGCAACTCCGTCAACGCATTAACGATCACAATGCAAATGTCGCCGGAAAGGGCGCACCTCGTGTCGAAACGGCACCGCTGCCAGCCGGCGCTCAATTTTTGAATGTGATAGAGTCGATCTTCAGCGGCATGGCCCGAGCGATTATACACAATAGCGACCACGCAAGGACCGACGATTGAAAGGCGGCAATCGATAGCTATTTTGCGGTCCGAAATCCGCCTTTCCAGGATGAACCTCAGAGAGCACGTAAGCGTATCTGGGGAGAGGAACTCGTTCCCCCGTCATTTTCGGATAGAAACAACTGCAAAGAGCCTAACTGGCGATAGTGTTGTGATCATGACGATAAAGGGTTCGCAACAGACCCACTTGTCAAAAGTCGGAGACGAAGCTACCGCCCATTGCTGTTGTTATTATGCCAAGGAAACTGGGCGATTTCCGGCGTCCCGCCTTGCAGACACGCAACCAATGCGCCGAATGATTCCGCATCTTTTAAGGATGCGGAATGCGTCATTTACGTAGCGCATTTTATTTATAAATTCAGATGGTTATGTGACGATTTGCCAATCAAGCCCCGCCAAAATAAGGTCTATACCACCTAAGAATTGTGCGCGGTCGTCATGATCGCGCAATTGTCCAGCCACGCTGTGCACGAAAGGGTACGCTCCAATATCGTCTCCTACCCATCGGGCCACGACCGACCCTAGGAAGGCCGTCCGGTCCGTGCCGCGCGGCAATGCCCGCGCGGCGGCGGCCCGATGAGCGGCCGCGCCCAAGATGTAATTGACGAGTGCCGACGCAGCCTCAAACTGGCGCGATGCAGGGACGCCCGACGCCGCGAGCCGACTGCCTATACCTTCGAAAACGTGACCCATCGCCGGCTGCCACGGTTCGCGTGCCAACTGAGTGCCAACCCAAGGATGAGCTTCAATGGCGTCAAATACGCCTAATAACAAAGCACGAATCGCCCCACGCGCGTCATTGGATTCCGCTACATTGCGCAACGCCCGGCCTACCACATGTGCGACGGCGGCAACGAGCAACTCGTCCTTGTCGGAGATGTGCCAATAGATGGCGCCAGCGCCAGTCATCAGTCGTGCCGCCAAGGCGCGGAAGGTCAAGGCGGCTTCGCCGTCCGAATCGAGGATGCCGATGGCTGCGTCGATGATTCCTTGTTTTGAGAGCGCGTCGACGCGCCGTTCGGATTTCTTAGTCATGAATTATCTTGACATGCGTGGAACGTTGTTCCAAGTGCTAATTATGGAACATTGTTCCATGCAATTTTGAGGAACGGAAGTCGTTCCATCATTCGAGGAGATGGCGCCATGCAGAAAAATCAACCCGGTGTAGTGCTGCGGTTCCAGGCAAAGCCCGGCAAGGGTGAAGAGTTGTTCCACCTATGCACCGAACTCCACTTCACGGGCGACCCGGACGGTCCCGTAGACTGGGTCCTCAGCCGTGACGACGGCAACGCCGACGTGATGTGGGCATTCGAGTTCTACCGCGACCAGGCATCGTTTGATCGGCACTACTCCAACCCGGTCCACGACGAGCCACACCAGCGCATTCTGGACCTCCTTGCCAACGACGACGGCCTAGACGCGTCCATGCGCGTCGATGTTCACATTGTCTCCTCGAGCTAAAGGGGGCTGGCACGTCGAACATGGTCCTCTCTCGATGATGCTTGACGCGGGCCACTAACCTGACATCGTGGTCGGGCGCGCGCCATCGTTGCCACCAACGGCAGGATGGCGCCGTGCGTTGAGTATGTTGGATTCAAAAAAACTATGCCATGCATAGAGCTGCAGTAGATGTCCACAAGAACGTGCCGCTGGCGCAAATCGGTTTTTTATTTAAGTCAGTGTATTACGAGGGGCTTGCGCGTTTTTCCGCTATTTAACGCGAAAAGTGCGTGTTTTCGGTGTTTTAACGCACAATAGCTGGTCGGCACAAACTGGTAAAATTTGCCGATCTGAGATATATCAGTATGTTTGGGGGGCGCGGCTTAACACGCCCGCACAGCTTGTGAACTATGCTTCTTGCTATTCATGGCATCAGTTTGCCTTTGAAATTTGACTGTCATTAAAATGCTCATCCCAGTCATAATTCGTTGGTGTTTGCGCCGGCAATGACTTGGCGATAATGTGCAAATGCTGCGGCTTGAGGTGCGTGTACCGCTTAAGCATCTTCCAGTCCTTGTGACCGGTGACGAGGGCGACCTGAGGGATTTCAAAGCCAGCCTCGAACAGGCGACTTGTGCCTTCGTGCCGGAAATCATGGAAGTGCAGATCTTCGATACCCAACTCGACGCAGGCCCTGCGAAATGCGGTACCGACCGATTTACCGTTGTAGGGGAAAATGCGCTGATGATTGCCATCGCCCGACAGCCTCTGCGCTTCGACAAGCTTCCAGGCGTCGAAGCCGCTAACTGAGAGCAGGGGGATCGTCTGGTCGTTACCCTTCTTCTCCTTCGGATCTTTTCGATCTCGAATGACCAAGGTTCGCATCCTGGGAGACAAATCAGCCCAGGTTACGCGACAGATTTCCTCCTGCCGCATGGCCGTCGCGATCGCAAAGCTAATGATGCGTCCCATTGGAAAGCAAGTCCGCCCGCCACTAGCGAAATATTTGAGAAGGGCCGCGATCTCATCCTCCGTAGGCCGCCGGTCCCGCTCCTTGCCTTTGCCAACAAGCCCAAGTCGGCTTAATGCGATACGGGCAAGGTCCACATGTTCTGTCGTAGTTGGAAGGCCATGAATGGCGGCTGCATGAGACAGGATTGTACGGATATATCCAATATCAATGCTCAAGGTTGGCGGACCGGCGCCATCCTTAGCTCTGGCGCGTCCGAACTGAATTATTCGCTCCCTGTCCAGGTTTTCGTACCGGATCTCGCCTAGCTCCCTTTTGAGGAGGGTCATGCTGAAAGCCTTTGAGCGACCGATTTGTTTCCCTACCTCCTTCATATCTTCGAGATGAAGGTCTATAAGGCCGCCGAATGTCTTGATGCCGATGATGTTCCTTAATGTCGGCGTTTTGCCATTATCGATCTCGCATTCTACACGCCTTGCCCACGCCTCTGCGTCCTGACGCAAAAGGAAGGTTTCGCTGAGCTCATGCCCCTTCCTTCGGACCTGAGCCCGCCAGCGGCCTGACTTCTGCTTTGCATAGGTAGCCATTTACAGTTCCGAATGAGTGCAAAATGCGTGCAGTGAGAGATCGTAGATGGTAGTATTTGGCCGTTTTTGAGCGATTTTTCGAGTGCAATCGTTCTCCTTTTAGTCTTTGATAGTATTGAAAAAATGATTAAAAATCAAGCACATACTTTTAGTGTTGCACCCATGATGGACTGGACGGACCGGCATTGCCGGGCCTTCCATCGCACCCTGACGCGCCATGCCCTGCTCTATACCGAGATGGTGACCACCAAGGCGGTGATCCATGGCGACCGTGAGCGCCTGCTCGGCTATTCCGAGGTCGAGCATCCCGTGGCGCTGCAACTGGGTGGTTCCGAGCCGGCGGAGCTGGCGCAGTGCGCCAAGATCGCCGAGGACTGGGGCTATGACGAGGTCAATCTCAACTGCGGCTGTCCGTCCGATCGCGTCCAGTCGGGCAGTTTCGGCGCCTGCCTGATGCGCGAACCGCAACTGGTGGCGGACTGCATGCAGGCCATGATCGAGGCCACGCACCTGCCGGCGACCGTTAAATGCCGCATCGGTGTTGATGATCAGGCGGCGCGCGACAGCCTGTTCGCCCTGGTCGAGGCTTGCAAAAAAGCCGGCGTGACCTCATTCGCCGTCCATGCGCGTAAGGCCTGGCTGAAGGGGCTGTCGCCCAAGGAAAACCGCGATGTGCCGCCGCTTGATTACGACCTGGTCTATGAACTGAAGCGCAGCTACCCGGAGCTGACCATCGCTATCAACGGTGGGATCGGTTCGTTGGAAGCGGCGCAAGGCCATTTGCAACACGTCGATGGCGTCATGCTGGGGCGGGTCGCCTATCACGAGCCGGCGCTGCTGGGGCAGGTTGATCGTATGTTCTTTGGCGAGGGTGTGGATGTCGGGCCGTTCGCGGCGCTGGAGGCCTATCGCCCCTATATGGCCGGACAGCTTGCGGCCGGTGTGCCGCTGACCCACATGACGCGGCATATGCTCGGCATCATGCATGGTCTTCCGGGCGCGCGGGCCTTCCGCCGCATCATGACGGTCGATTCGATCGCGCCGGGCGCAGGCCTTGAGGTGATGGATCGGGCGGTTGCGGCGGTGCGCGAGGCTCTGGCGGCTTCGGAAGCGCGCCGTGAAGCCTATGAACTCAAGGATGCAGAATAAGGCTCGATTGCGTGACTTCCATGCGGCTCAGCTTGCCGAGATAGCTCATGCCGAGTAGGGAGTCCGACAGGCCTTCCTTGACCACCACGCCCTCAACATTGCGCACCGTGCTCTGGCCTACGGTGACGGAGCTTAAGGTGATGCGCGCCACAGCGGTCTTGCCGTTGGCGGTGCTGACCTCGGCGTCATAAACCAGATCGGTGAAGCCGAGGCGGCGGGCATCAGCGGGGGTGAGGGCGATCATGCTGGCGCCGGTATCGACCAGAAAGCGTACGGCCTTGGCGTTGACGACGGCGGTCGCGTAAAAATGGCCATTGGCCGATTTCGGAATAGCGGTGACATGGCCTTGGCTGGCGGTGGTGCTGACCGCCACGGTCTCCGGCGCGCTATAGGATGCCACCTGGACGCTATCGGCCTTATCAGCGTGTTCGCCGAGCGACAGGATGCCTGTTCCGGCGAGCACGGCGCAAAAGACGGCGCTGCCTAAAACAATAGCTGATTTGATCATGACGCTAACGCTCCGCGGATCACCGGTCAGGACATGTGCCGGCGGTCTCCTTTTGAGACAGGCCTAAATTAACCGAAGAGGGTTGCTTTAGAATGAATCGGGTGGGAGAATTTTTCTCGAGTTATTTTGTAGAAAGTGAAGTTTTATGCCAGAATTAACCTATATTAATATTAATAAAAACAATTACATAGTATTTTAATTTGTAATAATATGATCCGTGTTCGGATTAGTTGTTGCGTCTGTAAAAATTTCTGGCATAGTATCCCTACGACGCGACGACGACTGAGAGGGTGAAAACCCCTGCGAGCTGCGCCGCGTCTTCTGGTCCATCAAACGCATTTGGAAAAGGAGACGCAACCCATGCATGACCAAGATCAAGACAAGAAACAACACGCCATGACATCCTTCGCGCTGTTCGGAGGGCTGTTCGCCAGTCCACGCGGCAAGGAAACGCGCGCAGTCAGTCGCCCGCAGGACTTCAAACCGATTCAACGGAAGTAGGTCCATCCTTCATAGTTAAAAAGCAAAACCCCTCATGACGTGGTCATGAGGGGTTTCGTTTGACCCTGAGGTCACAAGGTATCAGGTCTTAGTTGGCGGCAAGCTTGACGCCGGCCTTGGCTTCCGCGGCGGCCATGTTGGGGCTGGCCTTGGTCACCCTGCTGGTGGCGCCAGAGCCATCGGCGCCGAACTTGGCCGACAGTTCGACCCAGTAGAGGCCGTCAGCGGCAAGGAAGTTGTACTTGTAGTCGACCTGATAGGCGCCGGCGCGGAATTCGCAGGTTTCGATGTTGACCATCTGTTTGCCGGTGACGGCAACGACTTTGGAAACGGCGGCCTTGCCAACACCAGCGGCGAGCATGCCGGCAGCGGATTCCTGTTCGTCCGAGCAGGGGGCGGCGACGGCGGCGACCGTGGACATGGCCATGATGGCGGCGGCGGCAATAAGGGTTTTCTTGATCATCTGTTCTCTCCTTGAGGTTCTTCAGGATGAGGATAACTGTACAAAAGATAGGAAAATATTCGGTTAAATCAGAGAATTCTCTTGGGAAGGCTTAACCGGCGCCGTTGCATTCCTTGCTGCGCAACGCCGCAAAGGTTAATGCCAACTACAATCTTGAAACAAAATAAAAAAAAAGGTGCAGGCCAATAGCCCGCACCCTCTTTGCAAATACATTACCCGGGGCGTCAGGCGCCCCGTCAATCTTAGTTGGAAGCGAGCTTCACGCCAGCCTTGGCCGAGGCGGCTGCCAGGTTGGGGCTCATGCCGCCGATCTTCATGTCGGCGACCTTGCCGCCGGCAACCTTGGCCGAACCGGTGACCCAGTACAGGCCGTCCGCGCCGATGACGTTGAACTTGAATTCAGCGGCCAGGCCGCCACCCACGCTGTCGCAGGTTTCCAGGTTGATCATTTGCTTCGACTGGGTCGGCACCACGGCAGCGATCTTGGCGCTGGCGGCAGCGGCGATGGCCTTGCCGACTTGAGTTTCCTGAACTTCATCACAATCCGCGAAGGCGGCGGTTGAGGCGAAGGAGAGCGCGAGAGCGCCGGCCAGAAGGGTTTTGGAAATCGAGCTATGCATTTTGCAAACTTTCACGCTGGGACAATGATCTTGGTTTCTGAGGGGCCTTGCAAGGTAAGATAGGCCCGTAACCGCTGATGTACATCCGAAGGTTTAATTTCGTATGAATCAATATTGCGCTGCGTCAAATTTTGTGGATCGAGGTGATTCGGCGCAAAAAAAACGGAGACACAACGAGGTGTCTCCGTCTTCTTTTCAGCATCAGGTGCGTTCAGCTTTTAAGCGGCCGTAAGTTCCGACAGGAAGCGGCGGATATTTTCGCCCATGGCTTCGGTGCGCTGCGTCAGCTGGTTGGCGGCGCCGAGCATTTCGGTGGAGGCCTTTTCCGTATCTGCGGCCGAAGCGGAGAGTTGCGCCACCGAGCTGGAGGCCATCGAGGTGCCGTCGGAGGCTTCGTTGACGTTGCGGGCGATTTCGTTGGTCGCGTCGCCTTGCTGGTGAACCGAGTCGGCGATGGACGAGGCGATCTCGTTCATGTGCTTGATCGTTTCGCCGATGCCCTTGATGGCGCTGACGCCATTGGAAGCGGCCGACTGGATGTCCTTGATGCGCTCGCGGATTTCGTCGGTGGCTTTGGCGGTTTGCTGGGCCAGCGATTTCACTTCCGAGGCGACAACCGCGAAGCCCTTACCGGCTTCACCGGCACGTGCCGATTCGATGGTGGCGTTGAGGGCCAGCAGATTGGTTTGCTGGGCGATGGCGTTGATCAGGTCAACCACTTCACCGATCTGGTCGGCGGCGCGGCTGAGTTCGGCCATCGAAGCGTTGGTGCGGTCGGCTTCCGACACGGCTTCAGCGGCGATCTCAACCGAGCGGACGGCCTGGTCGCCAATAACGCCGATCGAGGCGGAAAGCTCGGTCGTGGCGGAGGCAACGTTCTGAACGTTGTCGGCCGAGTTGCGGATCGAGGACACAGCCGATTGCGAACGGCGCTCGTTTTCCTGGGCGATGGTCAGAAGAGTACGGCCGTTGGCGTCGAGATCCGAAGCGGCATTGCCGAGCGCATCCAGCATGTCCTGAGCTTCGTGGCGGAAGCGATCTGCCAGTTCGGCCATTTGACGGGCGCGTTCTTCACGGGTGGCGTTGGTCGCCTTTTCCATTTCCATAAGGCGCATCTTTTCCTGCGCATTGGACTTGAAGATGTTGAGGCTGTCGACAACCGACTTCAGTTCGTCGCGACGGGCGAGCGCCGAAATATCGACGTTGAAGTTGCCGTTGGCCAGTTCTTCGGTTGTCTTGGCGATGCGGTTGATGCCGGTCACGGTGACGCGCGAGAAGATGTAGGCGATGCCGCCCGAGATCACCGCCATGATGACAGCGAAGATGGTCAACATGCTGATGCCGGCGGTTTGCGCCGTCTTGGCGTCGGCGGCGGACGTCTTGGCGGCGGCGACATTGGCGTTGATCAACTGGTCGCTCAGTTCCGACATCTTCTTATAGCCGTCGTCGAACTGCGACATCATCGGCCCGACCGAGGGGAAATCGACGTCCATCACCTGACCGGCGAATTCTACGGCTTCTTTGTAGGTCTTGACTTCCTTGGCGAGGTCGCCAAGCAGCTTCTTTTGCGCCGGGTCGGTAGCCTTGCTGCCGTCTGCCTTGACGCGGGCTTCGATCTTGCCGAGATCTTCGGTCACCTTGGTGACCTGAGCCGAGGCGTTGGCCGTCGGGTCGGTGGCCTTCTTGGTCAGGGCGTTATAGAGCTGGCCATTGGCTTCCTTGATGGAGGCCTTGATATCGCCGAGTTCGACGACCTGCGGCAGGGCGTTCATATTGATGTCGTCGATGGTCTTGCCCTGACCGTTCATGATGGTGATGGCACCGAACGCCAGAACGGCCATCAGGGCGGTGGCGACCGCAGCCGGCGCCATGAATTTTACGGTAAACGACCAGTTCGAGATCTTGAACCCGCCGGAGGTGCTGGCTGCACTGATTTTCGTCATTAGTGGCCCCTGACAAACTTGCGTATGACTAAGAAGATGTTGATCCATGAGAGGCTTTGCCAGTTTTCGGAACGCAAACGGGCATAGTCAAGCCCATTGCGACTCTTGGTAAAGACGCGCCTTTGGGGCAACGTGTCAGATTAAGGTTGTTGAAATCCTAACGGCGGCTGCCAAACGCGTAAAATATGACAATTGAGATGCGTGTGTAAAAAGGACTATCTAGTTTCCGCAAGTCTGTGTGCGTGCGGTAATATATTGCTTCGCTCTACGGCTAACATAAAAGCGCCGGCCGCAGGGCCAGCGCTTTTATGTCTGAAATATCCCCCGTGTTACTGAGAAATCAGCGTTATTGAGAAACGCCCTTAGCGGACGTTGTTGCGACTGGTGCGGTCTTGGCCGGCAGCGCGACCTCGGACACGATCTCCTGCGCCGTCTTGCCGTGGACCTGCGCGGCGGTCTGCACCGGCTTGACCGACGTCCCCTGCATTTTCGACAGGGTGTTGAGCAGGGCTGTGGTCTGGGCCGGTGTCTGGGCCG
Source organism: Asticcacaulis benevestitus DSM 16100 = ATCC BAA-896 (assembly GCF_000376105.1). Classification (GTDB taxonomy): domain Bacteria; phylum Pseudomonadota; class Alphaproteobacteria; order Caulobacterales; family Caulobacteraceae; genus Asticcacaulis; species Asticcacaulis benevestitus. The sequence continues at coordinate 211,124 of NZ_AQWM01000004.1, read as the reverse complement.
GCGTTTGGGCTTCGGCAATAACAGCCGTTGCCGCAGGGGCCGTCACTTGCGGCATGGTGTCCGATGGTCTCACGCCATCCGCTGTGCCGGCGATGCGCGCGCCACGGCCGCGGAACTGATAAAAGATATGGGTGCCGATCTGGGCGACCCGTTCCATGGTGCCCGACCAGCCGGGTTTCACGCCGGTGGTGTGGAAACTGGTCGAGGTGCCGACCGACGGCATCACATAGCCAGCCAGAGCGGCTTCCGAGACCTTCTTGGCGCGCCGCCAGGCTGAGGTTTCGACCGGCGCGCCCATGGCGCCGTTACAGACAAAGCTGAACTGGCAGGAGATGCGCTGCGTGGCGCCCTGATAAACGACGCCGCAGATCGACTTCGGATAGGCGGGGTGGCGGACGCGGTTGAGGATGACCTGAGCGACGGCGCGCATGCCGTCGGTGCCTTCGCCGCGCGCTTCATAATAGACGGCCTGTGTCAGGCAGTCGCTGTCGCTGCGGGTGGCGGCCTTGAAATTCATGGCTGCGGCGGCGCGAACGGCGGGTGTGGAGAGGTTGTTCATCGACGAGGTTGTGTCGAGGCTGGCGCGGACGACAGACGCGCCTGACTGGGTGTCTGGCAGGTCGCGCTGGCTGCGCATATCGCTCGACGTGCGAATGGTGGTCAGGTTTTGGGCGAGCAGGGTGTTTTCGGTGCCGGAATCGGCGAAGCGCGAAAAGCGCATGGCGATGTTCAGCGCGCTGGTATCGACGCGGCCAGTGCCCGAAGCATCGAGCGCCGCCATATCTACCGTACCATCCTGGCTTGCCATCATGAGGCGGGCGGCGTCTTGCCGCTGGCCGCTCTCGCGAGCCATGTGGTTGCCCAGACAGGCTGCGCCAACCGACGCGCCGACCAGGAGACCTACAGAACTCGCTGCCATGAGGGCGCGCATGCGATAGCGCGCTAAAAGTGTTGACGTCAAAACTATCTGGTCCTCTGTGACAAGGGCGTTATGTGCCCTCCGAGTAGCCTTCCGGTTCGTAATTCCAGCATAGTTCTATGCAAATTACAGACCAGAGACTGACGCCAGCAGGACAGATAGGACCCGCTGGGCGAGCCGCTATCTAGGCGGCAATTGTGGCCAAAATGTGTTCATTTGCCATTGATGCTTTTAGACTGATAGTTACGCTTACGATCTTGTTGGGGATAGGTAAGCAAAGGGGGGTAATGACGTGCAGGTTAGAATCTTTATATTGACAGGATGAGCGAAGTAATCGACCGATCGATTATACGCACCATCCGATCTTTATTATTTGCCAATGCTTTATAGTCAAAATCTTATTCAGAAAAGCTTAACTTAACGAAGCTTTAAGGGGCGCCTTCATCAGTTTTTGGAGTGACTTTCCGTGAACGTAAGGTTGGCGGTCAAAATAACCGGCTGGAATCCAAGCGGAAATCCGACTCGTATGACAACCCAGCTGACAAGTTCTGACGGCTTAAGGCGTTAAATCCGGCGTGTGGATATATCTGCCGGAGGTTCACATTCTTTTTTATGCGCCTCTTTCATTTTTTTTACCCCGGCTTATGTTGTGTTCATGGCACGTTCCCCCAAAAATCAAGGCTTGGCCCCCCAAAATCAAGGCTTTTCCGATAACTCCGGCGCGTTTGTGGCGGATTTTGACTCGGCGGCGCTCAAGCAGCATAGCGGTAGCGCAACAAACGTGCCGGCAACGTGGGTGCCGCATAAGCCTGAGCGACCGGAAAAGTCGGAAGGCGGGCGCAAGTTCCGGCTTGCCGCGCCCTATGAGCCGGCCGGCGACCAGCCGACCGCCATCGCCACCCTTCTCGAAGGCATCGCCGATCGCGAGCACGATCAGGTGCTGCTGGGCGTCACAGGCTCGGGCAAGACTTTCACCATGGCCAAGATCATCGAGCAGACCCAGCGTCCGGCCCTAATCATGGCGCACAACAAGACCCTGGCCGCCCAGCTTTACAGCGAGTTCAAGGCCTTCTTCCCGGATAATGCGGTCGAGTATTTCGTCTCCTACTACGACTATTACCAGCCGGAAGCCTATGTGCCGCGCACCGACACCTTCATCGAGAAGGATTCGTCGATCAACGAACAGATCGACCGGATGCGTCACTCTGCCACCCGCGCCATTCTGGAACGCGATGACGTCATCATCGTCGCCTCTGTGTCCTGCATCTATGGTATCGGCTCGGTCGAGACCTACACTGCCATGACCTTTGAACTGAAGGTCGGTCAGTCGATCGATGAGGGCCAGTTGCGCGCCGATCTGGTGGCCCTGCAATATAAGCGCAACGATCAGGCGTTTGAGCGCGGCACCTTCCGCCGGCGCGGCGATGTCATCGAAATCTTCCCGGCTCACTATGAGGACCGCGCCTGGCGCATCAATATGTTCGGCGACGAGATCGAGTCGATCCAGGAATTCGATCCCCTGACCGGCAAGAAGATGCAGGACCTGAAAGACGTCAAGGTCTATGCCGCCAGCCACTATGTGACCCCGCGCCCCACGCTCAATCAGGCCGTCAACCGCATCAAGGCCGAACTGAAGATGCGCCTTGAGCAACTCCATGGCGAAGGCAAGCTGCTGGAAGCCCAGCGTCTTGAGCAGCGCACAACGTTTGACATTGAGATGATCGAGGCGACGGGCGCCTGCGCCGGCATCGAAAACTACAGCCGCTACCTGACCGGCCGCGGGCCGGGCGAGCCACCGCCGACCTTCTTTGAATATATGCCGGATAACGGCCTCCTGTTCGTCGACGAAAGTCACGTCTCGGTGTCGCAGATCGGCGGCATGTATCGCGGCGACTTTGCGCGCAAATCGGTTCTGGCTGAGTATGGCTTCCGCCTGCCGTCGTGCATGGATAACCGTCCGCTCAAGTTCGAAGAATGGGACGCCATGCGCCCGCAGTCGGTCTATGTGTCGGCCACGCCCGGCAAATGGGAGATGGAGCGCACTCAGGGCGTCTTCGCCGAGCAGGTTATTCGCCCGACCGGCCTGATCGACCCACCCGTCGAGATCCGTCCGGTCCACAAGGACAATTTCAGCCAGGTTGATGATGTCATCGCCGAGGTGCGCGAGGTCGCCAAACAGGGCTACCGCTCGCTGGTGACGGTGCTGACCAAGAAGATGGCAGAGAACCTGACCGACTATATGCATGAGCAAGGCATCCGAGTCCGCTATATGCACAGTGACGTCGAAACCCTAGAGCGGATCGAGATCATCCGCGATCTGCGGCTGGGCGCTTTCGATGTGCTCATCGGCATCAATCTCTTGCGCGAAGGCCTCGATATTCCGGAATGCGCCTTCGTCGCCATTCTCGACGCCGACAAGGAAGGCTTCCTGCGCTCGGAGACCTCGCTGATCCAGACGATCGGCCGCGCCGCGCGCAACGTCGATGGCCGCGTCATCCTCTATGCCGACAAGATGACCGGCTCGATGGAGCGGGCGCTGGCCGAAACCTCGCGCCGCCGCGAAAAGCAGATGGCCTATAATGCCGAGCATGGCATCACGCCGGAATCGGTCAAGCGCGGCATTTCGGATATCCTCGACTCACCGTTTGAAAAGAGCGGCCGTGTCGATATCCCCATGGGCGTGGCGGAGAAGGACACCAAGCCCTTCCTCGGTTCCAACTTCCAGGCCACCCTGCGCGATCTCGAAACGCGGATGCGCGAGGCGGCGGGCAATCTCGAATTCGAGACCGCCGCCCGTATGCGTGACGAGATCAAGCGGCTCAAGACGCTCGATCTCGAATTCGCCAAGGATATGCTGAGCGATTAAGTTTGGGCGACTGATCGCGCAACTCTAATCCCAATCACGCGACCGGCACCTTGCCTGTTTTCGCCTGTCAGCCATTCTCAGGGCTGATATTAACCAAAGCGCGTTATATGGATCACACACTGTGGATAAATCAGCGGCGTTTGGCGTCTCTGAAACATATTCATACTGGATTTTTATACGGTTTCGGGTGACCTTTGCCCTAAGGGCGCTGGGGGCACATGCGCTGTCGGGAACAGGTCCAGGTTGTTGATTTAAACAGCTTGTTAACCGGAACCACCGATGCTGCCCGAACTATGCCTGACTATGTGCCTGAGCTGAATGCCTAATCTAGTGTACGTGTTGCATATGTCACACCGGGGTTGATCGAGATGCGTCGAACAAGATTAAATGTGGTGCCGCCTGTCTCCAAAGAGATAGCGCTCGGCAAGAAGGAACTGGCGCTTGGCCAGGTGATCGATGGCGACAAGGTGATGAGCCTGCCGACCACGGTTGCCCATATGCCTGCCTATATCGACGATGTGCCCGCCACAACCTCGGTACGTGAAACGCGCACCCAGCGCGTCCGCCGCCTTCAGGAAGAAGCCCGTGCGCTGGCCCGCGAACAGATCGCCGAATTTGAAGTGCTGCTCGACGCCACCGCCAAGGCCGCCATGGAAATCGCTGACGGCGGCGAGGTCTATTCGATTGGCGCGCGCGAAATCTGCCGTCGTCTGGCTGATGAGCTGCCGCGCACCCTGCAAACCCTCCAGGTTATCTCCAAGAAACGTTAAGCGGCGTTAACTAAAAACTTTTCTGCGTCAGGACTATACGCTGGCACAGACCAGCCTTTTCCCTTATCCTGACCTTATCTCCTGCGGATGATGCGCTTTGCAATCCTTGCCTGCGAAGCCATTATACGGCCGCTTACCGGCAGGGGGATACTGGGGAAGTGTCATGTTGCAGGCCAGCTTTAGCCGTATCGCCCTGGTCGCCGGCCTCACCGCGACCTTGGCTGGCTGTCAGAAGAAGCCCGAACCGCCGGCACCTGTGGCGCCCGCCCCGGTCGTTGGCGCCAAACCCAGCCAGCCGCTGCCGGCCCGCATACCGGGTCTTTGGGAAACCCGCCTGAGCGAAGAGGGCAGTCCCGATGCGGCGCAGGTGCTGAAAATCTGCATCGACACCCTGACCGATCAGCATCTGGGCATCCTCGGCACCGATCTGTCCGGCGGCAGTTGCTCGAACAAGACCTACAGTCCGCAAGGCGATAACACCTGGGGGCTGCTTGCCGAATGCGCCATGGGCTCCGGCGTCGTGACCGAATATTCCGGCTCGATCACCGGCGATTACAGCCGTTCCTACGAGATGCGCGTGCGTTCGCAGACCACGGGCGGCAACCTGCCGCAGATGAACCGGGTCACCAACTATGTGGTGACATCAAAGCGCGTCGGCGCCTGCACCAAAGAGCAGAAGGCGGGCGATATCCTCAATGACGGCGTCAAGATGAACCTGTTCGACATGTCCGGCATCCGGCGTGACGGCGGCGCCTCGGCCACGGCCGCTTCTGATATGGGCGAACCGGCTGACGTGGTTGACTAGGGGCTAAACCAGCCAGCCCTTGCTGTTCGGCACCGGGCGGCCATAGAGCAGGTGGTTGAAGCCGGTGATGGCGCGGCCCACCGTATAGGCCAGGCACAGCAGCACCAGACCCAGCATGACGAAGGTGACCGGCCCGCTGATGGCGTGGCGCTGGGTAAAGGTATAGAGCACGGCGGTCAGCAGCACCGGCAGTATGCTGTACCAGAAGGTGCGCTTCTGGAACTCATAATGGCCTTTCAGCCATTCCGGCGCCTTGTCCTCGGCGAAGTTGGCGATCAGCATGACGATCATGGCGCTGAGGCCGAAGGTCATAGTGGTGAAGAACAGCAGCACATAGTTGAGGAAGGCCAGCAGGCGCACATCGGCGAGAAAGGTTTTCAGCAGTGATCCGGCGGTGGACTTGGCGGGCATGTCGGGTATCCGTGTGAAGGTCGGCAAAGCCTACCCCAGCTTACCAATGCTGCATAGCGGTATTTATGCCGCCGTCAGATCAGGCACCAGCGGTGCCAGGTCGGTGACGCCGATATCGAGCCCCATCTGGCTGAGCAGGGTGGTAACCTGACCGCGGTGATGGGTCTGGTGGTTGAAGACGTGGCTCAGCACCAGACCGAGCGTCTTGGTGAAGGGCACGCCGCTTGCGTTCTTGTAGCTGAGCGGCGAAGCGATATCGGCATCGCTCAATTGATCGATAAAGCGCAGGATCAGGCCGTCCAGCTCTTCGCGCACCGGCGTCAGGGCGGCCATAGTCGGGTAGAGCAGATCGGCCAGCGCCGCCGGCTTTGGCAGGGCGTCGAGCGCCATCAGCACCTGACCATAGGGCTGCGGCCGGAAGCGGTTGAGCCACATCAGGTCAGCCACGACCAGATGGTTGAGCGTGCCGAGCGCCGAGCCGAAAAAGGCGCCGCGCGATTCCAGCAGAGCCTCGTCGGACAATGGCGTGAGCACCGCGATCAGCCGCGCGTTCATCACGCTGTTATAGGTCGCCATCAGGCGCAGGTGGTCTTTAAAGGCCAGTTCAGTCATTTTCGTACACCACGCATACGCCGGCCTGATCGGCATCCGACAGGGCTTCCGGCTTGATCACCGACACCTCGACGCGCAGCACATGCGGCAGGGCGGCGAGCGTCCGCGCCATGTCCTCGGCCAGGGTTTCGACCAGCTTGATATGGCCGCGGGCAATGAAATCACGCGCGATCTGGCCCACCAGTTCGTAGTTGAGCGTATCCTTCAGGCCGTGGATCTCGTGGCGTTGGAGATCGAACACGGCGTCGATGATCAGCGGCTGTGTGCGGCCATGCTCATGGTCATAGATGCCGATGGCGGCCTCGACCCTCAGCGCTTTGACGAATACGCGGCGCGATATCAGGCTCATGACGCACTCCCGATTTGGGGCCAGCTTGAGGGCGGCAATAGATCGTTGAGGCTCATATCGGCGCGGTGGCACCAGTCGCCCAGCCGGATCGGGCAGGCGGCGATATCGTCCGGCCCCAGCACCACGCTGTTAGTCGGGGTTTCCTCGATCTCGAAGCGCACACATTCGAAATCGGGCAGGTGCGCGGCCAGAATGGCGTTCAGCTTCATATAGAGCGCGGTGGCGACGGCCTCGGTGGTAGGGTCTCCTTCGATCACCAGCAGGCGCGTCAGCAGTTCGGGCTCATGCTGCTGGAAATAGCCGAGCATCGGGTCATCGTGGCCGAGCTGGAAGGCGTGGTCGAGGCTGTCATCGACGAAGCCGTGCCAGTGGCGCTTGAGATCGGCGAAGCTGGCGGCATAGTTGGCGTTGCCCCAGTCGATCTGGCGTCCGCCCTTGCTTTGCAGGTTCACCACGACGAATTCGTTATGGCCATGCGGCGTCATGCACTTCGAATTGTGATCGAAGCGCAGACGATGGGCCATGGAAAAGCGGCGTTTGAACTGGAGCTGCATGCCTGAAAACCTTTGAGGGCGTTCAAACAGCAAAGCGGCGCCAAAGTCAATGCGGGCAAAGTCAATGCGGGCGACTTGGGCGGTGCCGCGTCAGGCGGGCGGCGGGGGCTTCTTCGCAGAGGGCGCTGTCAATCCCAGATCGGCCCGCGCTTTCAGGATGGCGCCGGTATAGTCGATATTGTCGACCTCGGCTCTTGAGCGCTTAAGTGCGCTCGCGCCCGCAGGGGCAGGGGTTCCGGCGCTGGCCGGCTGGGGTGTTGGCAGCGCCGCCGCGTTTTGGGTCGCGTTTTGGGCGGCGTCCCACCAGGGGCCGAGATCGCGCCGGCGCTTTTCGCCCCATTCCAGGGTGTTGGCCAGAGCGACGCGCGCCTTGATGGCTTCGCTTTCCTGGCGGGCGCGCTCGGCTTGTTGTTGAAAGGGATCGGGGGCGGCGCGGTCGCAGCGGCTGTAGATGCACTCGATCACGGCGGCCACGCGTACAGCACGCTCGACGCTCGGCATGTCTTCGGGATCATCCATGGCGGTGATTTTCAGCAGCATCCGGTCGGTAAAGGCGCGCAAAAGCCCGCGCCGCGCTTCCGGGGTCAAGTGTTCCTGTGCTGTGCGGTCATCCAGAGCCATTCGGATAGAATGCACCGGGAAATAGTGGCGGGGATAGCCGTATTTCAGCTGTCGAGAAGTCGACCATACGGCGAATAGCGGGTCAATCGCTGCATGTAGTGCGGAGGTTGTCTTGTTTTTGCGGTCATTAGGTGGCACATTCTCCGCGTTAGGTGCGGAGAATGTGGAATGCCAACATATATCCATCAGCGCGATACCTGGCCCGTTTTCCGCTGGCACGAGGGGGCACTAGCCCGCCAGCTTGCCGATGTGCGTCACCGGCAGGGCCGATTGATCGGCCGCATGGAAGCGCTTGGCTTCAACCTGCGCGCCGAGGCCGTGCTGGCGACCCTCACAGAGGACGTCATGAAATCCTCCGAGATCGAGGGGGAGGCGCTGGATCGGGAACAGGTGCGTTCCTCCATCGCGCGCCGGCTCGGCATGGATGTCGGCGGGCTGATAGCGGCGGATCGCCATGTCGAGGGCGTGGTGGAGATGATGCTCGACGCCACACAGAATTTTCGCGCCCCCCTGACCGAAGAGCGGCTGTTCGACTGGCGCGCCGCCCTTTTTCCGACGGGGCGCAGCGGGATGACAAAGATCGCGGTTGGCGCCTGGCGTGGCGAAGCCTCTGGTCCCATGCAGGTGGTCTCAGGCCCGCTTGGCAAGGAACGTGTTCATTACGAGGCGCCGCCTGCGCATCTACTCGATGGCGGCATGAGGGCCTTTCTTCAGGGCTTCGAGCAGGGGGAGCCGACAGATCCCGTTATCAAGGCCGCCGTGGCGCATCTCTGGTTTGTAACCCTCCACCCCTTTGAGGATGGCAACGGGCGGATTGCCCGCGCGATTGCCGATATGGCGCTGGCGCGGTCGGAAGGCAGTCCGCAGCGCTTCTACAGCATGTCGGCGCAAATCCGCCCTGAGCGCAAAGGCTATTATGACATTCTAGAAGCCACACAGAAGGGCGATCTCGACATCACCCCCTGGCTTGAATGGTTTCTGGCCTGTTTGGGACGGGCCATAGACGGTGCGGACGTGACCCTTGGAAAGGTGCTTATCAAGGCCCGCTTCTGGGAGGTCGCCAAGTCGCAGGCCGTTAATGAGCGGCAGAGCGCCATGATCAACCGGCTGCTTGATGGCTTCGAAGGCAAGCTGACCTCGTCAAAATGGGCCACCCTCACCAAATCGTCGCAGGACACGGCGTTGCGTGATATGACCGATCTCGTACAGCGCGGACTTCTTGTCCGCGACTCAAGCGGCGGACGTAGCACCAGCTATTCCTTGCGGGCGCGGAATTAGGGTTACTTCGCCCCGCCCAACCCATAGCTGAGCCCGACGAAGAACACCCGACCGCCGCTCAGATTGGCGCCGACCGATGACACCGACGCCGTCTGCATCGTGGTGCGCACCAGGCTGCCATTGTAGATGTCGCTGGCGCTCACCGTCAGGCTGAGGCGCGGTTTCAGCTTGCGCTTCCACGACAGGTTGACGGCGCTGATGCTGGAGCGCGTGCCCTGCGCGGTGATGGTGTCGCCGGACAGATTGCCGTCCAGATGCAGGCTGTCAGCCGTGGTCGGCTTGTAATCGAGCGAGACCTGCGCCGTGCCAGACACCGCCGAATGGCGCAGGGTGCCGGACATATCATCAGCCTGGAGTTCGGCGTAAAACACATTGCCCGACAGGCTGTACTTCCACTTTTCGCCCCACTTGCCGGAGGATTCAGCCGATACCCCGCCCGAACGGCCATTGCCGGCGTTGCGCTTGGTGGTCAGGAGCACATCGGCCGACAGAAAATAACTGTAGTCAGTGATGGTGCGCTCGCTCTCGCGGCAATAGGCGGTTGCCGACCAGCTATTATCACCGCGGCTGTGCTCGTAACCGCCTTCGAGCGCGCTGACGGTTTGCGGCTTCAGGTAAGGGTTGCCGGAGCGCAGGTTCTGCGGATCGGTGTAGGCGAGGAAGGGGTTGAGGTCGCGGGCATCGGGGCGCTGGAGGCTGCGGGTATAGCTCAGTTTCCAGCGGTTTTCGTCGCTGAGGATATAGGCGGCGTGCAGGGTCGGGGTCAGATTCCCGAACGCGGAGCGCGTCTGCATGGCGCTGGTGATCTGGTGGCCGCGCGTCACCACGCCTTCCAGCCGGGCGCCGGGCTGGAACTGCCATTTGCCGAAGCGTCCCTGCCAGGTGACGTAACCGGCGTAGAGGCGCTCGGTGACGATAAAGCGGTTGGTCAGGCCAGTTTCGATCGTCTCGGCGCCGCTTATAGGGTCGATATCGCCTTTCAGGGTGTCGAAGCGGTTGTTCTCGCTCTGGATATCGAAGCCTGTGGCGATCTCCTGCGTCGCGCCGAAGGGATGGTTGTAATCGCCCTTCAGGTCGTCGCTGGTGGTGACCGTCTTGCCGAAGAAATGCTCGATCCGGTCGGGCTGGACGGGCAGGCTGTAGATATTGCGGATGGTGCGGTCGTTGCGGTTGCTGGTCAGCGAATGGTTGGCGGTGAGGGTGAGCTTGTCGCCATTGGCGGCGTTGCGCGTGAAGGATGCCTCGGCCTCGATGTCGTCCTGCTGGTTGGGGCCCGTCTTGGGGCGGACATAGTCGCGGATCAGGTCGCCGGCGCTGTTGAAATCCTGACGGAACTCCTGCCAGTGGTTGTTGGAATAGCGGTGGCTGGCCGAGGTCTCAAAATTGAGCGTGTCGGTGTCGTTCAGCGTATATTCGATTTCGCCCTGCACGCGGGTGGACTGGCGGCGGCCGAAAAACGCGGACGATACGGTGTTGCGGCCGGAGGTGCCATCGGCCAGATTTCGCCAGGTGCGGTCGTCGCGGTTGAGGGTCTGGCGCACGTCGTCGCGCATGCCGAGGCGGCCGCTAAGATTGAGCTTGCCGTTATTATAGTTGCCCGAAAGCGTGGCGTTGCGGCGGACGTCATTGCCGAGATTGGCGATCAGCATGCCGTTGGCGCCGGGCTTGCGGTCCGATTTCAGCACCAGATTGATGATGGCGCCGCCATTGGCGTCATATTTGGCCGAGGGGTTGGTGATGACCTCGACGCTCGCAATATCGCCGCCGGACATGGATTGCAGGGTGGCGGCGCGGTTCTCGCCCTTCATCATGGCCGAGGGCTTGCCGTTGATATAGATCTGGACATTGCCATTGCCGCGTAAACTCACGTCGCCATCGGGGCTGACATTGACCGAGGGCACGGTATTGAGCACATCGGCCGCCGTGCCGCTCTGGCTGGCGGCGCTGTCGCCCTGATTATAGATGGTGCTGTCGATCTTGCGCACCACGTCGGGCTTTTTGCCCGTGACGGTGACCACCGTGGTGTCGGCAGGCTTGGCCGTTTCCTGCGCAAAAGCGGGCATGCCCGCGCACAGGTTCAGGCTCAGCAGAATGAGCGAGCGTTTCATGATGAGATCCGGGAAGCGCGTCGCCCCTAATGAAAACGCGCGCTCGGGACATAGCACATTCCGAATCACCCGTCAGGTGGTTTTTGGTTAAGAAAAGCTTAAGATTGAGGGGTTTGCAGGTCGGTAACGGCTACCGCGTTACCGTTCGCCGAGCAACGACGTCACGCGCAGCCCGTGTCCAGCCCGCTGAGGATGTCCTCCAACTGGTCGAACTGCTCGCCGAACCCGCTGGTCGCCCCCGTCACCAGGGCCTCGTCGAGCGCTGCCTTTGACGGATAGAGATCGTGCCACGTGACCAGGGTCGTGCCGCCGCGCTCTTCGAAGGTCACCGTGGTGACGGCGCCCTCATCGTCGCCTTCCTCATTGGTTCAGACGATGCGGGCGTTCGGCACCACGTCCAGGTAATGGCCGAAGAACGTCATCGGCTGTTCGACGGACGGGTGGCTTATCATCAGGCGGTAAGTGCCGCCGGTGCGGACGTCCATTTCGCATGACACGATGGTCATGCCGAACGACTTCGGTGTCCACCAGCGCCGGAAAAGTTCCGGCTTACTCCAGGCCTCGAACACGATGCGCGCCGGGCCATTGACCGTCCGCGTGACAACGAATTCGCGCTCGGACTTGCGCTCCGCTGTCGTGCGGCTATCCTGACGTTTGCTCATCGGCTGCCTCCTTCTGTTTTAATTCTTCGACAATTGCATCCAGGGCATCGAAGCGCGCGGCCCGTAGCTGACGGTGCCGCTCGATCCATGCCGCTTCTTCTTCCAGTCTGCGCCGGCCGAGCCTGCAGGTCCGCACGCGCCCGACCTTCTCCGTGGTCACCAGACCCGCCTGCTCCAGAAGGCCGACGTGCTTCTTCATGCCGGTCAGGGTCATGTGGAACCGGTCGGCCAGGTCGGTAATCGACGCATCGGCGTGTCCGAGTTGCTCCAGAACGCCGCGGCGGGTGGGGTCCGAGAGCGCGGCGAACGCTGTATCGAGGCGGGCTATATATTGAACCATTTGGTTCAGCATATGGCCCGCCTCTTCAGAACATGCAAGAGCGGTGTGCGGAGATGAAGCAGTGCCTTCTGACCGTGTGAGAGGGCGGGCCTATTGCGTTCGTGTAATTGTAACCTGCCTCAAGCGATAAGGACCAGGAAGTACGCGTTCACTCAAATAATACTGGGAAGATGCGTCGATCAATACGTAGAAGCATAGGTTGTTTTCTGCCTTGGCCATACGCACACATGCCTGCCCATTTGTTTCAAGCCAGGTTCCGTAAGTTACGACACCTTTTTGATCCTGAACGACGTAATAGCCGTTTGGCCCAAACCCTTGGTAGCCGGGTTCCGCGCCTTTAATTTTCGACTTGGTTATAAGAGCGCGAACCTCGCTGGAATTTAAGCGGCGAAGGAAAGAGCCGTCGTTGGCGATGTCATCTGGGAGCCTCCAGTCGTAGCGGATCATCGTGAAGTCGCCTGGCCTGTACGTCCCCGCCTTTTTCTTGCTTTGCGTCCGGAACATATCGACGGTTGCCTTGCCGAAACGATACCCTGCCGGTTTCTCCTCAAGGATTTCGCAGAACTTCAAGAATCCGCTGACGCCAAAGGTGCACTTGATCCTTGCGTTCCCTTCGATCTCTTCGGCAAGGGCTCGTGCCGGGTAAAATTTCTGTTTTGACAGCTCGGAAGGCTGAGTGAACCAGTCACCATTGCGTTGGCTGGGTGGCTCAGGCTTCGGAGGCGGTTTTGGCAGGGCGCCTTGCTCCACCCATTTGCCGGTAAGAATATCCGCCGGTGGCAACATGTCGGCCGTCTTGACCTGGCCACGCGTGAGGCGCACAGCCCGCACGCCTCCGCTCCAGCCCTCGGACCAGATGGTCTTGAAAAGCAACAGCCCGGTCGGCGTGAGACACTGCTTTTCGCCACGATCCACTATGTGGGGGGCCATATTGAACATTTGGCACCGCTCCCCCAGAATAGTCTCAAAAGTCTGTAATTTCTGTGAGGTTATAGATTGCCGCCGGTCCTTCCGCGGCATGATGTCAATGTCCATCAGCGCACCGCTTGCATCTTCGGTCACGCGTAACTGGTGCGTGGCATTTCGATATATGTGCTGCTGGTAAAGCGGGTTTCGATCATACTCAAACCACAGGACGCCCATGCGCCGCTGGAGGATCATCTGGTTCGGCGGACTATCTTTAAACTGGCCACCCTGAAGCAGCACTTCGTCATTTGGCAGGCGGCCGTTTCCGGGTTGCCAGTTCCCATAGGACGCCAAATTCAGGACACGTGCGGGCGGTGTGACTTCAGACTTTTTTACCGGTCGGCGCGTTATCGCAACGGCGCGCGTCGTGTCCATGACGCCTCCATCATGGTAAAATATCTTATGCCATAACAAGACACCATCCAGGGTCACGCAGTCTTCTTCATACCCGTCCTCAGGCCTGGGCTTCCTATGAAAAACCAGCCTCCACACGGTGCAGGTCTCGCTAAGCAGTTTATCTGTCCTGGACGTTTTCTTAAGCGTGTAGCCTTCGCCGGGGCGCCTGGCTGCGACAGACAGAGAGAGGATGTTGCCATTCGATTGCCGCGCGACACGCCACGATAAACCCGTCGCCAGATCTGCATAGCTAGAAAGAACGATACCGCCCTTTGCGATGCTTTCTTCGCGCTGCAGCTTCCCCGACCGGTAGATCATGGTGCGGTCATCGTTCTTCTGCCCGGGATGGCTAAGCACCATTTCGGCGGTGTAATCGACAGCCTGCGGGGTCATCAACATCGTGGCCTTAGGCCGGTTGAACTCTTCGGCCCAGGCAGGACAGGATATCAGGAACATCCCAAGTGCGGACACGCTGGCAATGGATAATACAGAGCGTGGCATCTGACCTCACTTACGTATGATGATGCACCATACTACCATTCAGGGTGGCGGCGGAAGATTAAATAACGCCTTTGGCGAGAAACGAAATCGCGGCTTTGGGGTAGAAAAGCTTAAGGTTGCAAGCTCTTGCCACGGACGCCTTGGTGGATCATAAAGCCAGGTGGAGGGATACCAGATGTTCAAAGTCATTCAGCACATAGACGAGGTTCGCGGCGCGGTTGCCCATCGCAAGGAAATCCGCTTTTTCGAGCAGCCCAACGGGCTGACCCTGGGCTGCTACATGTTTATGGACAACGATACCTTCGATACGAAGGAAGCTCTTGAGTGCCGGGGGATCGTCTTTGACCGCCACGGGGCGGTGGCATCACGGCCGCTGCACAAGTTCTTCAATGTGGGCGAAAGAGAAGGCCAGCGGGTAGAGCAAATTTTGCAGCGGAACGACGTGGTCGCCATTTACGACAAGCTCGACGGCAGCATGATTGCCACGGCTTGGCATGATGGGCAGGTGGTGTGGCGCTCCAAAAAGTCGTTCGACTCCGACGTCGTCCGCCTGACCGAGGCCTACCTGGCCGACCCGGCTCATGCGGATGTCGCAGCCTTTGCCCATGAAGTGGCGCGGCGCGGGCTGACGGCCGTGTTTGAGCTGACCCATCCCGGCGCTCGCATTGTCGTTCCGCAGGAGATGGCGCAACTTCGCTTACTGCATGTCCGCGATAACGTCAGCGGCGCCTACGTGCTGCTCGATCCTGATCATGAGGTCCACGGCCTGGTCTCGCTGTACCGGGTGCCGCGCGTCGCCGAACGCAAGGACCTGACTCTGGAAGCCATGTTTGCCTCGCTGGAAACCATGTACGAGAGCGAGGGCTACGTCCTGCAGTTTGCCAACGGCGACATGGCCAAGGTCAAGTGTCCGTGGTATCTGCGGTTGCATCGCGCGGCAACCCTACTGCGCGAACGTGACGTGGCGTCACTGACACTGGACGAAGAGCTCGATGACTTGAAGGGCGCCTTGCGGGAGCTCGGCTTAGACCTGACAGAGGTCTGTGCCATAGAAAGCCGCATCAAGGCCAACCTGCTGGCGCTCAATGACGAGATCGAGGCGGCTTACCAGGTGAGCGCGCATCTCGACCAAAAGGCGTTCGCCATCGACCATCAGGGGCACGCATTGTTCAAGCCGTTGATGAAGCGATATGTCGGCAAGGATATCGACCTCATCGATTTCTATCGCCGTAACCATTTGCGCGAAGACTTCAGCCTGCGTTCGCTGATGGGAGAAACCCTGGCCGAAGCGCTCGACGGCTGAAGCCGATTTTTTCATGCCTTTATCTGGGAAATATCACGTAACGCCTTTCCCTGTACCCAGCAAAAAGGCCACCGCGTTGCGGTGACCTTTAGCGCGCTCAAAACAAGCGATCCTTACAGATAGAACTGCGCCATGGCGCTGAGCCCGACCGGCTTGATCTTGGGGGCATTGCCCGCCGTGCCGAACTGTTCGAAGCGCTCTTCGCAGACCTTCTGCATCAAGGCATAGGCCGGCTTGAAGTAACCGCGCGGATCGAAGCCGGCGGGGTTTTCCGCCATGGTCTTGCGGATGCCGGCGGTGATGGCCAGGCGCAGGTCGGTGTCGATATTGATCTTGCGCACGCCCGAACGGATACCGCGTTGCAGTTCCTCGATCGGCACGCCCCAGGTTTGCGGAATCTCGCCGCCATATTCGTTGATCAGGTCCTGCAGATCCTGCGGCACCGACGAGGAACCGTGCATGACGAGGTGGGTATTGGGCAGGCGCTTGTGGATTTCCTCGATCACGCCCATGGCCAGCACGCCGCCATCGGGCTTGCGCGAAAACTTGTAGGCACCGTGGCTGGTGCCCATCGCAATCGCCAACGCATCGACGCCGGTTTTGGCGACGAAGTCGACGGCCTGGTCGGGGTCGGTCAGGAGCTGATCGTGCGACAGCACGCCCTCGGCGCCGTGGCCGTCCTCGGCCTCGCCCATGCCGGTTTCCAGCGAGCCAAGCACGCCCAGTTCGCCTTCGACCGACACGCCGCAGGCATGGGCCATCTCGACCACCTTCTTCGTGACGTCGACATTATACTCGTAATCGGCGGGGGTTTTGGCGTCGGCCATCAGAGAGCCGTCCATCATCACCGAGGTGAAGCCGTGCTGGATCGCCGAGGCGCAGGTGCCCAGGGAATTGCCATGGTCCTGGTGCATGCATAGCGGAATTTCGGGGTAGATTTCGGCCAGCGCATTGATCATGCGCTTCAGCATCAGGTCGTTGGCATAGGCGCGGGCGCCGCGCGACGCCTGCAGGATCACCGGCGAGGCCGTCTTGCGCGCCGCCTCCATGATGGCGATGCCCTGCTCCATATTGTTGATATTGAAGCCGGGGACGCCGTAGCTATGTTCGGCGGCGTGATCGAGGAGTTGTCGTAAGCTGATGCGAGCCATTATTTTCCCTTTTTCTGGCCCCTCTGTGGTGGTCTGCAAACGCCCGTCTTCTTCCGCTTCGCTGCTCACGTACCGAAGTACGCTCCGCTGCGAGGCTCAGAAGCCAGTCATTTTCGACTCACCACAGCGGGGCCAATACCTGTGGTGAGCGCTGACGGCCCTGTGGCGGGGCCGGTCGTGGTTCGGGCGGTTTGGTCTTTGACCTGTTTTAGACCGCCCGAATATAAATTTTAAAGTCGACAGTAACCCTGCAATTACTGTTCCAATTACGCTTCCAGCGCCGCGACGCCCGGCAGAACCTTGCCTTCCATCCACTCCAGGAAAGCGCCGCCGGCGGTCGAGACAAACGTCATGTCGTCGGCCACACCGGCATGGTTCAAGGCGGCCACGGTGTCGCCACCGCCTGCCACGGCCACCAGCTTACCCGATTTGGTTTGCGATGCAGCAAATTTCGCCGCAGCGACGGTCGCGGCGTCGAAGGGTGGCAATTCAAACACACCCAGAGGGCCGTTCCAGATCAGGGTCTTGGAACCTTCCATCACTGTGGTGAGGGCCTCGACGGTCAAGGGACCGGCATCGAAAATCTTGTCCTCGGCGGATAACGGCGCGTTCAGCGATTGCGTGCGGTGCGGGGCATTGGCCTTGAACTCCTGGGCTACCACGATATCGAGCGGCAGCATGATCTTGCAGCCCTTCGTTTCGGCTTCGCGCAGGATTTCCAGCGCAGTGTCCTTCAGATCCTTTTCGCACAACGAGCCGCCGACATCGTGGCCCTGCGCGTAGAGGAAGGTGTTGGCCATGCCGCCGCCGATGGCCAGGGCATCGAGCGAGCCTACGAGATTTTTCAGCAGGTCGAGCTTGGTTGAGACCTTGGAGCCGCCGACAATGCCGAGCGTCGGGCGCTCGGGGTTGCCCAGAGCCTTGTCCAGCGCGGTCAGTTCGCGGCGCATCGATTCACCGGCATAGGCGGGGATCAGGTGGGCAACGCCCTCGGTCGAGGCATGGGCGCGGTGGGCGGCGGAAAAGGCGTCGTTGACATAGATATCGCCAAGCGCGGCCAGTTGTTTGGCAAAGCCGGCGTCGTTAGCTTCTTCGCCGGGATGGAAGCGGACGTTTTCATAGAGCACGACGCGGGCGGCGCCCTCATAGCGCTGATCGAGGCACTCCGCGAAGGCGACCTCTTCGCCCAGCAGGGCTGAAAGGGCAGGTGCCACGAAGGCGAGCGACATGGCCGGCACGACCTTGCCCTTGGGGCGGTCGAAGTGGGCCAGCAGGGCGACCTTGGCGCCCTTGTCGAGGAGCTTCTTTATGGTCGGCAGGGCGACGCGCAGACGGGTGTCGTCGGTGATGCGGCCATCCTCGACCGGCACGTTGAAATCGACGCGCACCAGCGCGGTCTTGCCGTTGAGATCGGAAACGTCATCGAGGGTTTTGAAGGGCATGGAAGGCTCCGCGAAGAGGAAAGAAAGTGAGATGCCCCACCACCACGCCTTTCAGGCGCGGTCCCCCTCCCCAACAAGTGGGGAGGTACAGATATTCTTGATCCTCCCCACTTGTTGGGGAGGGGGACCGCACGACGCGCGACAGCGCTAGATGCGGTGGTGGGGTCTCTTGCTTTGGAAAAGATGAAAAACCCCGCTGAACAGGTTCAGCGGGGTTGAAGCTATCAGAGGAACTTGCCGAACGCCACGGCGGTGTCGGCCATGCGAGAGGAGAAGCCCCACTCGTTGTCGTACCACGACAGGACGCGGACCAGTTGGCCCTCGATGACCTGGGTCTGCGGCAGGGCGAAGGTCGAAGACGCCGGATTGTGGTTATAGTCCGAGGAGACCAGCGGCGCGTCGCTGTAGTCGAGCACGCCCTTCATCGGGCCGTCAGCGGCGGCGATGATGGCAGCGTTGATCTCTTCCTTGGTGACGGCGCGCGACGGCGTGATGACCAGATCGACGACCGAGACGTTCGGGGTCGGCACGCGGATCGACGAACCGTCGAGCTTGCCCTTCAGGTGCGGTAGGACAAGGCCGACGGCCTTGGCGGCACCGGTCGAGGTCGGGATCATGCTGAGGGCGGCAGCGCGGGCGCGATACAGGTCCTTGTGCATGGTGTCCAGCGTCGGCTGGTCGCCGGTGTAGGAGTGGATCGTCGTCATGTAGCCGCGCTCGATGCCGCACAGGTCCGACAGCACCTTGGCGACCGGCGCCAGGCAGTTGGTGGTGCACGAAGCGTTGGAGATGACGACATCGTCAGCCGACAGGGTGTCGTGGTTGACGCCATAGACGATGGTCTTGTCGGCGTTGTCGCCGGGGGCCGAAATGATGACCTTCTTGGCGCCGGCTTCGATGTGCGCCAGGGCCTTTTCCTTGCTGGTGAAGATGCCGGTGCATTCCAGGGCGATATCGACCTTGAGATCCTTGTGCGGTAGCTCGGCCGGGTTCTTGATCGCGGTCACCTTGATCGGGCCATAGGTCTTGCCATTGGCGATGATGATCAGGCTGTCGCCTTCCACCTTGACCTCGGCGGGGAAGCGGCCGTGCACCGAGTCATAGCGCAGCAGGTGCGCGTTGGTTTCCACCGGGCCCAGATCGTTGATCGCGACGACCTCGATATCCGTACGGCCGTGTTCGATGATCGAACGCAGGACAAGACGACCGATGCGGCCAAAACCGTTGATGGCGACACGTAAAGCCATGGGGGAATCCTTTTCTGAAATGCAGCGCCCTTTGCGGGCGATCGCGCCTGAGCGTGGACGCGGTGTTTTTTTCGCCTTAAGGCTTTGAAGTCAAGCCTTAATTCGCGCACTCACCTATATGATAGCGCTATCAACCCAATTCCAGTCTCGATCCTTACAAGGCATGCATAAAACCTCTGTCGGATGGTCGAAAACGCAACGAGATCGCAGTGCCTATTTCAGGCTGAGCGTCGGCATGACCAGCAGCAGTTCGAGGCCAATCACCTGCTGGCCGGCGTAGCGGTTGGCCGCTGTCAGGCTACCGCCTTGCGCTTCGGTCAGGGCGCGCGCCACCGAAAGGCCAAGACCGGTGCCGCCGGTATCGCGGTTGCGCGACGATTCCAGCCGGTAGAAGGGTTCGAACACTGTCTCTAAGGCTTCCAGCGGCAGGCCGGGGCCGTCATCGACGATGCGCAGTTCGGCCTTGTGAGCGCGTGACGACAGTTCGATACGGCAGCCGCCTGCGTAGCGGGCGGCGTTTTCAACCAGGTTGGTGATGATGCGTTTCAGCGCCACGCCGTCGCCCTTGACCATGATGTTGTCTTCGATCAGGGCTGGCTCCATCGTGCAGACGGCGCACAGGTCCTCAGACAGGCTCTCAACCAGTGACGACAGGTCTAGCGGTCGCAGGGTCTCGTTCATCTTGTGCGCGCTGGTGAAGCTCATGGCCGAGCGGATCAGACCGTCCATGTGGGCGATGTCGCCGCTCAATTTTTCGCGCAAGGGGCCGGGCAGGTCTTCGATGCGCAGCCGCATGCGCGCCAGCGGGGTTTTCAGGTCGTGGGCGATGGCAGCCATCAGGGCTGTGCGGCTCTCGACCTGCTTGCGGATACGCGTCTGCATCTCATTGAGCACATCGGCGGCGGCGCGCACCTCGCGCGGCCCGACCGAGAGCACCGGCGGGGCGTTGTCTTCCACGCTGAGCTTGGCGGCGGCTTCGGAGAAGGCGATGATCGGGCGTGACAGGCGCTGCGACAGCCACCAGGCCAGTGGCAGGATGAGCAGGGCAGTCAGGCCAAAACCGAGCAGAAGGCGCGCCTGCCAAGGTTCGATCAGCGCCTTGGGCGGCGTGATGACGCGCCAGGTGCCGTCCTTCAGCTTCCAGGCGGCGTTGAAGGCGGGGTAGAAGGTGTCGGTGCGCTCGGCGCCAAAGGAGGCCAGGGGCGCGGCGCCGGAAGACGCGGCATGCCTGTTCTGGGGTATCTCTCCCGGCGGCGGCAGGTCGCCGAACGGGCCGCCATCGCGCTGATTGTAAGGGCGCGGGCCATCATTATCCGGGGGGACGCCGAACTTGCCATCCCCCATCATGTGGACGGCATTATAATCACGCATCGGCCCGTTAAACCGTTTGCGTGGTGGGAAGCGGACGGTGATGGTATCGGCCGGCACATTCAGTTCGCCGGCAAGGCGCTGGGCGATGGTGGTCTGGAAACTTAACAGACGCTGGCCGTGCGTTTCTTCGACGGTGATGAAATCGGGCGCGGCCGTCAGGGTCTGGGCCTTCAGCCGGTGGCCGTTCTGTAGCCGGGCCTCGCCGGTGCGCAGGGCGGTGACCACCTCGCTCAGTGAATAGCCGGACGGCGGCGGTTCGGGCGCCTTCAGCACCACCAGCGCCGGTATGACGATGGCCAGAATGAGCACGGCGAGGCTTAAGCCCATCACCTGCCAGAAGATCGGCAGGGAGATGAGGCGCGGACGGCCAGCTTGCGGTTTAAGCTTTTCGGACAATCAGGGCCTACTTCAGCGGCTTGAACATATAGCCGATGCCGCGGATGGTACGGATGATGTCTTCGCTGGTGTCGTCGCTCAGTTTGCGGCGCAGACGCGAGATCTGCACATCGATGGCGCGGTCGAAGCTGTCGGTATTGGGGCCGTGCAGGTAATCGAGGATCTGGTCACGCGACAGCGCGCGACCGGGACGATCGAGGAAAACGCGCAGCAGTTCGAACTCGGCGTTGGAGAGCGCCACCTGAACGCCATCCGGGCGGACGAGGGTACGCTTGATGTTGTCGAGCTGCCAGTTGAAGAAGTGCGAGAACGGCGACTTTTCGCCGCGCGAACCGCTGCTTTCACGGCGGCGCAGCACGGCGCGGACGCGGGCCAGCAGTTCGCGCGGATGGAAGGGCTTGGCCATGTAGTCATCAGCGCCGAGCTCTAAGCCGACGATGCGGTCGATTTCCTCGCCACGCGCCGACAGCATGATGACCGGCGGTCCGCCCTGCTCATTGATGCGCTTGCAGATGCTGAGGCCGTCTTCGCCCGGCATCATGTAATCGAGCACGACGAGCGCGATATCGCCGCGCGCCATCGCCATTTCCATGTCGCGGCCATTGGCGGCGGTGTGAATCTCAAAGCCGTTCTGCCCGAGGAAGTTGCTGATCAGTTCGCGCAGGTCCTGGTCGTCATCGACCACGAGGATGCGTAAGGGCGCGGCGAGTTGCGGTTCGCTTGTTTGGGACGAAGGCGCGGAAGACGGGAGAGCTGAGGACATGGAACACTCTGACGAAAAGGGCCGTGTGTGGTGTGTCCTGAGTGACGCACGCTTACGGCTTTCCAATGTCATCACTGTAATATTAAATCTTAGTTTCGCCCAATTGTCCGCTGGCATGACATCGCCGGGCAATATGGCACGCGCATCATGATGACCTGTGAGACCCGTCATTGTCGATCGGGTCTTCAGCTTCACATGAGGAAAACAGCATGTTTAAATCTGCTTCTAGGATCGGTCTCGGTCTTGCCGCCGCCCTGTGCGCGCTGCCGGCCCTGGCCGAGGGGTCCGATGGCAAGGCGCCCGCAGGGGCTGAACGCGAAGGGCCGAAGCGCCCGCTGTTCAGCGATATCGATACCAATTCGGACGGCGTGATCAGTCAGGCCGAATTCGACGCCTTTAAGGCTAAAAGGTCGGAAGGTCACGGTCACGGCCACTGGGGCGGCCACAGGGGCCGGCACCACATGGGGCCGCCCGATCTGAAGACGCTCGATACCGATGGCGACGGCAAGGTCAGCTTTGCCGAATTTTCCGCACGCTCCAAGGCGCTGTTTGGTAGGCTTGATACGGATCATGACGGTTCGCTAAGCGCGGCAGAGCTGAAGGCACGGCCGCCGCGCGGCCGTGAAGGCGAGGATGGTCCGCCGCCACCGCCACCGGAAAAGTAATTCAGATCAGCGCGTTACGTTGAGATGAGATGCCGTGGATGGCATAACCTGGCCGGGGCGAAAGCTCCGGTCTTTTTTTATGCAAAAAGCGGCGACGGAAAGTTTCGCAGCCATCGTTTGACTGGATAACGGCACAAATGGGGACTGTTCTTTCAAACCTTAAGGAACGCAATCCATGTCACGCAAACTGACGATTGTTTCTCTGCTGGTGCTCGGCGCCGCCCTCGCTGGCGGTGCCTTAGCCCAGACCTCTGCCCCTGCGACTCCGCAGGGCCATGGCCAACGCTTCGACGCCATGGACACCAACCACGATGGCGCGATCGACAAGACCGAAGCCAAAGGACGCCTTGCCAAGGCCTTCGACGAGATCGACTCGAACAAGGACGGCAAGCTGACGAAGGACGAGATCAAGGCCGGCTGGCAGGCGCGTCGCGCTGCCAAGCAGGCCGATCGTCTCGCCCGCCTCGATACCGATAAGGACGGCAAGCTGTCCTGGGCCGAAGCCGAAGCCGCCGCTAAGGCGCGTTTCGACAAGGCTGACATCAACAAGGACGGTGTCCTTGATGCGGCGGAAATGGCGAAGGGCCACAAGGGCTGGCGTCATCACCGCAAGGATACGGCGCCCCTGCAAGGGCGCTGAGGGTTTCTGTCATGACCGTATCTCCCCGGAGCGGACATGACAGATCGGAGCTGTGACGGCCGCCGCCGTCACAGCTCTTTTTGCAAAAGAGGTTTACGCGCACTGTGCTCAAGAAGCGAAGCGTTAGCACGCTTCTAAGGCGTGCGCGGCGGGCGCTATGCCGGTGATCCGGTCGCCCTTGCCAAAAAGCGATTAGTCATCGCATTTTGGAATTATGTTTGAGCGCAATATTTCAGGCCAATATTCAGGCATGAAAAATCCCCGCCCGAAATCGGACGGGGATTTAATTTTTTGTCGTGTCTTGCCTTAAAGTGCGGCCTTGGCCTTGGCGACGACGGCCTCGGCGGTGATGTCGAACTCCTTATAGAGGCGATCGGCAGGGGCCGAAGCGCCGAAGCTCGACATGCCGACGAACACGCCGTTCTCACCGATGAAGCGTTCCCAGCCGAACTTGGCGGCGGCTTCGACCGCCACACGCACCGGCGCGGCGCCGATGACCGAGGCCTTGTAGGCGTCCGGTTGGGCCTCGAACAGATCCCACGACGGTGTCGAGACGACGCGGGTCGGGATGCCGTCGGCTTCCAGTTGCTTTTGCGCGGCGATGGCGATGGAGACCTCGGTGCCGGACGAGAAGATCGTCACCTTGGCGTCAGCCGAGGCTGCGCTCAGCTCGTAAGCGCCCTTGGCCGACAGGTCGCCGCCGGTGTTGCGCACGGCCGGCACCTTCTGGCGCGACAGGACCAGCATCGACGGACCCTTGGCCGTGATGGCGGCCTTCCAGCATTCGGCGGCCTCGATCATATCGGCCGGACGGAAGACGTGCAGGCCGGGCATGGAGCGGTAGGACGCCAGATGCTCGACCGGCTGGTGCGTCGGGCCGTCTTCGCCGACGCCGATCGAATCGTGCGTCATGACGTGAACGACCTTGGCGCCCATCAGCGCGCCCAAGCGGATGGCAGGACGGCTGTAATCGGAGAAGACGAAGAAGGTGCCGGCATAGGGCAGGACGCCGCCGTGCAGGGCCATGCCGTTCATCGCCGCGGCCATGCCGAATTCGCGCACGCCGTAATGGACGTAGCGACCGGCGTAGTTGTCGATATCAAAAGCCGTCATGCCCTTGACCAGCGTATTGACCGAGCCGGTGAGGTCGGCCGAGCCGCCGATCATGGACTCGAGGGTCGGGGTCAGGGCCGCCAGCGCCTTGCCGGAGCAGGAGCGGGTGGCGTCGGCCGGCTGGGTGGCGATGGCGTCGGCAATGTGGGCATCGAGCGCCTTGAAGGCGTCGGCCGGCAACTCGCCTGACATGGCGTTGCTGAGTTCAGCGAACTTGGCGTTCGACTTCGCCTTGGCTTCCCAGTCCTTGCGCACCTTGGTGCCCTTGCGGCCGGCGGCCAGCCAGGCCTTCTTCACGTTGTCGGGCAGGGTGAAGGGCTCGTGCAGCCAGTCCATATGACGGCGGGCGGCGGCGATTTCATCGTCCATCAGATTGTAGCCGTGGCCGTGCTTGTCGCCTTCCTTGTCACCGGCGCGACGCGACACGGCGGTCTTGCAGGCGATCATGACCGGCTTCTTGCGCTCCAGCGCCCAGCGCATGGCGGCGGCGATCTTCTTGTGGTCGTGGCCGTCGACGGCCTTGACCGCCCAGCCGGCGGCCTTGAAGCGGGCGAGTTGGTCGCCAGTTTCGGCCACGGTGGCGTAACCGTCGATGGTGACGTTGTTGTCGTCGAACAGCACGATCAGGTTGTTGAGCTTGAGGCGGCCGGCCAGCGAGATCGCTTCGTGCGAGACGCCTTCCATCAGGCAGCCGTCACCGGCGATGACCCAGGTCTTGTGGTTGACGAGATCGTCACCGAAGCGGGCATTGAGGTGGCGTTCGGCCATAGCCATGCCGACCGCGGTGGCCAGGCCCTGACCGAGCGGGCCGGTGGTGCATTCGACGCCGGCGGTGTGGCCGTATTCCGGGTGACCGGCGGTGGTGGAGCCCCACTGGCGGAAGCTCTTGATGTCTTCCATCGACACCGACTTGTAGCCGGTCAGGTGGAGCAGCGAATAGATCAGCATCGAGCCGTGGCCGGCGGAGAGCACGAAACGGTCGCGGTCGGCCCAATCGGGGCGCGACGGATCGTACTTGAGGAACTTGGTCCACAAGACGGTGGCGACATCGGCCATACCCATCGGCATGCCCTGGTGACCCGACTTGGCGCGGTGGACGGCTTCCATCGAAAGCACACGGATCGCATCGGCCATCAGGACGCCGGACGGCTTGGCGCCGGGGATTTTGTCAAGAACGCTTGTGGACATGGGTGAGTCTCTATTAATGTATTAACGTGGCATGGGATTTTGCTGAAAAGCTTGACTGCGCCTTTAGCCGATGTTGCCGGCTAAGTGTAGAAATTAATGCGTATGCGGTGCGATTCTTGCCCCATTTATAGGTCAAATCTATGACGGGCGGGGTAAATCGGACCAGAAACGTAAGGAGATCGGTCATGGAACATACGCCCAATCATCCCGGTGGCAGCCTGAATCTGGCGGTGGATCGGCTTGATCGCGCCCTTGAAGCGCTGGAAGCCCGCGTGCGCGCCCTGCAATCGGGCGAGCCCCTGCCGGCGTTCAATGGCGGTGAAGCGACCGGCGTCAATGACGAATACGACCGTGTGCTGGCCGAACTGGAAGAGGCGCGTATCTCCAATGCCGAACTGGCGGCGGCGGCCACCGAAGCGCATGCGGCGCTGGGGGCGGCGGCGGCCAATATCCGCCAGATGCTGAACAGCGAGGCGGCGTAATGGGTGAGGTCACGGTAAGGGTCAACCAGAAGCCCTATACGGTCGGCTGCGCCGATGGTCAGGAAGGCCGCGTGCAGGAACTGGCGCGCAAGTTCGACGAGCATGTCGAGATGGTGGTGTCGGATGTCGGCGCCATCGGCGAGGTGCGTTTGTTCCTGATGGCGGCGCTTTTGATGATCGACGAAATGCAGGATCTGCGCGCGCAACTGGATGAGGCCAACTCGGTCAATGCCCGCATGAACGCCGGCGCGCATGAGATGGAACGCAAGGCGGCCTTTGCCATTGCCGATGCCGCCGCGCGCCTTGAAAGACTTATGGAGGCTTAAGGCATATACCTCCCCGGCAAGCGGGGAGGTATAATTATTTCAACGCCTTCCCGATGGCGGCGTCGGCCAGTGGTGCCATGACGGCGTAGGCCGCGTTGTTCGGATGGATGCCGTCGGAGGTGTATTCCGCTTTCAGCAGGCCCTTGTCATCACGTAAGCTTGGTCCGTAATCGATCAGGCCATAGCCGTGATCGGCGCAGAAGCCCGACAGCCACGCATTGAGCCAGGCGACGCGCTCCTGTCTGCGTTCCTCCAGCATGGTGGCGGCGTTGAGCGTATAGTTATTGACCGGCATCAGCAGGGTGAAGATCGGCTGGATGCCGTTGGCCTCGGCGATCTCGGCCATGGCGCGGTAATTGGCGGCGATCTGCGCCTCCGTCTCGACCTGCAAGGCGCCGTGGATATCGTTGATGCCGGCCAGGATCACCACGGCCTTCGGTTTCAGCGCTACCACATCGGCGTGGAAGCGCACCAGCATCTGCGGACTGACCTGTCCGCCGATGCCTCGATTGACGTAAGGCCTACCGGGAAAGAACCTCGCCAGATTCCAGCGGTCGGTGATCGAATCGCCGATAAAAACCACGCGTTTTTCAGAAAGCGCCGGTGGTGGCAGGGCCGCGTTTTGCGACGCGTAGATATATTGTTCGCCAAAATCCTCACCCATCTTGGCGACGATGCCGGCGCGATAGGGCCCAAGCCACGGCCCCCAGTCTTTATCGACCGCCGACTGGCGCGGTGGCGAACTCTGGTAGTCTTCCGCCAGAGCGGCCGGCGCGAAAAAGAGGGCCAAAATCACGATCAGGTAGCGCATCAGGTCGCCTTGTACATATCCGGAAAATACCGCTCCATCAGGGTTTCCGGCATCAGCGGGGCGTGGAAACCGAACTTGACATAGAGCGCATGTTTGTCGCGCGTCGCCAGCGTGAAACGGCGCAGGCCCTGCAGGTCCGGATGCGCGAACACCGCTTCCAGCAGGCGCGTGGCGTAGCCGTTACCGCGATACTCCGGTACCACGAAGACATCGACCAGATTGGCGAAGGTGGCGTAATCGGTGATGACGCGGGCAAAGGCGATCTGCTCGCCTTCGAGATGGCCGGCAAAGCAAAGGGCATTCCGCATCGCCCTGTCGAACAGGTCGCGCGGAATGCCCTCACTCCATTCTGATTGCTCATTGAGGAAACGATAGACCGCGTCGAAATCAATCCGCGCCTTGTCCGTCATGACCTCGAATTTGAGCACTATTCGCCTTTGACGTTCAGCGTTTGCGCGTCGAGACGCACGGTCACGGTCTGGACAATCTCGGTCGCCGAGGTCGCCAGCATCACCTTGTAATCGCCGGCGGCAACCGTCCAGGTCTTGCTGGCGGAGTCGTAGGTCGCCAGCAGGCGCGGATCGACCGTGACCGAAACCGACTGGCTTTGGCCGGGCGCGACCTCGACCTTCTTGAAGGCGCCCAGACGCTTGGGCGCTTCCCAGCCGTTACCGGACACATAGATCTGCGCCACGTCCTTGCCACTGACAGCGCCGGTGTTCTTCACCGAGAAGCTGGCTTTCAGGCCCTTGCCTTCGGGGGCTGCGGTCAGACCCGACAGGGCGAAGGTGGTGTAGGAGAGGCCGTGACCGAAGGCGAAGAGCGGCTTATAGCCCTTCTTGTCGAACCACTTGTACCCGATGGCGGCGCCTTCGATGTTGTAATTGCCCATCGGATGCGAATCCTGATCGAGCTTGGGATCGCCTTCCAGAACCGGGCGCGGCGTCTGGTCGAGCGAGGCCGGGAAGGTGGCCGGCAGGTGACCGGACGGATTGACTTCGCCGGTCAGGACGCGGGCGATGGCCTCGCCGCCGGACGTGCCGGGATACCAGGCCTCGACCACGGCGCCGACCTTGGCCAGCCACGGCATGACCACCGGGCCGCCGGTTTGCAGCACCACGACGGTCTTCTTGTTGGCCTTGGCGACGGCCGCGATCAGGGCGTCCTGATTGTTGGGCAGGTTGAGATCGGGGGCGTCGATCGATTCACCCGTCCATTGCTCACCAAAGACGATGACGACATCGGCCTTCTTCGCGGCGGCGGCGGCGGCTTTGACGTCCTTGCCATCGAGATAGCTGACGGTGGCGGCGGTACGGGCCTGAAGGCCCTTCATCGGTGACGACGGATACCAGACCTTCGGACCGGGGAAACCCTTGCCAAATTCATCGGGCACGGCCGAGCCGCCGATCGGATAGACCTGCGAAGAACCGCCGCCCGACAGGACGCCGACATCGGCATGGGCACCGACGATGAGGATCGATCTGGCCGTCTTGCTGAGCGGCAACAGGCCTAGCGTGTTTTTCAGCAGGACGATCGCTTCCTCGGCGTCGGTCTGGCTGATCTTGCCGTTCTTGACGAAGTCGATCGTGCTCGACTGGTCGCCCTTCACCGGCTTGTCGAACAGGCCGACCTCGAACATCGCCCACAGGATGCGCTTCGCCATATCATTGGCGCGCGCTTCGGAGACGTAGCCGTTATTGACGGCTTCGCGCAGCGCGCCTTCGAAATAGTTGGAGCGGTCGAAGGCCCAGCCCGATTGCTGGTCAAGACCGTGATTGGCGGCGGGGATGGTCGAGTGGGTGGCGCCCCAGTCCGACATGACATAGCCCTTGAAGCCCCAGTCGGTCTTCAGAACCTGATTGAGCAGCCAGTCGTTTTCGCAGGCATAGAAGCCATTGACGCGGTTATAGGCGCACATCACCGAACCGGGCTGGCCGATTTCATTGGCGATTTGGAAGGCGAGCAGGTCGGATTCGCGCGCCGACTTGTCCTCGATCTGGTGATCCATGGTGAAGCGGTTGGTTTCCTGACCGTTGAAGGCGAAATGCTTCATGGTCGAGATGACGTTCTGCGACTGGATGCCCTTGATTTCGTTGCCGGTGATGACGCCGGACAGCAGCGGGTCTTCGCCGCCATATTCGAAGTTGCGGCCGTTGCGGGCTTCGCGCAGCAGGTTCATGCCGCCGGCGAGCTGGACGTTAAAGCCCGAGAGAAAGGACTCGTTGCCGATCATGGCGCCGCCGGCGAAGGCCGTTTCAGGGCTCCAGGTGGCGGCGGTGGCGATGCCGGACGGCAGGGCGGTGCGGCCACGCGGAAACTCAGCCGTTACGCTTTCCTTAGGCACGGTCTGGGTGGCGACGCCGACGCCGGCGTCGCTCTGCCACTGGTTCGGGATACCGAGGCGCGGGATGCCGGGCACGAAACCGGCCGAGAAGGGCCGGCCGTCCTTCGGATAGACGTAATTCTTGAGGGGGGTGATCTGCCACTTGTTGTCGGTCGAGAAGTAACCGAAGGTCAGTTGCAGCTTTTCGGCCAGCGTCATTTCCTTGAGGATCAGGTCGGCGCGGGCTTCGGCGCTGAGCTTGGTGTTCATCCAGGGCTGGTCGGCCGGCACGTCGGTCTTGGCCGCCGCGGCGCCGGGGGCGTTGTTCGTCAGTTGGGCGTTCGCGGCAACAGGGGCAAGCGCTGCGAGCGCGATAAGCGCACCGGCAAGCGCCGTGGTGGTCGCCAGTTTTTCGAGCAGAGGGCGTGAGGCTGTCATAGGTGTATCTCCCGAGTGTTTACATTGCACATGGGCACCTTTTTTGGCGCCGCTGGTTATTGCGATCGAAATCGTACTGGCGCGGCTGTTATAGCCGAAAAGTGCCTTGCCCCAAGCGAAAAATCACTTTGAGATGCGAAGCTAAGCTATGCCGCATCAGGGAATATTATGGGGCAGGTACTTCGGATTGTAGCCCGGGCCATAGTTCAGCAGGAAGACGGGGCCCAGCGCCACAGTCTGGGCACCGTTCGCCAGTTGCACGCTGGCGCCGAGCGTGCCGGCGGCGTAGTCCTGATCGGCGGGGCCGCTGACGTAATAGAGTTTCCAGTCCGCTGTGATCGTCAGGTTTTCCGCGCCAATCCGGGTGTAGGGCGCGCTGGTTTGCTGCACGACGGCGGGGACGTTGACGGTTTGGGGTGTGACAGCGCGCGCCCAGAAGGCCAGCAGGATGACATCGCCCTTCTTGACCGCTTTCGAGGTGGTGACGCCGGCCTGGATATCCCATGGATTGAGCGCGGCGCCGGCCGAGGTGACCTGGAAGGCCGCGCCGCCATTGACGCCGCTGTCCTTGACCAGTTCGTGCTTTTCGCTGGTACCGTAGATGCTCCACTGATCCGCAGCCGGATGATTGATCGCCTTGCCGATGACGTCGATAGTGGCCAGAGCTGCGGCATGAGCGGCGGGTGCGAGCAGGCTGAAGGATGCGATCAGGACAGCCGTAATGTAGCGTTTCATGGTGCGTCTCCCGTTTTTATTTTAGCGCTACCACTGACCAATGGGCAGGCTCGCGTCAAGCGTGATTATCGTCTGACGAGCGTGATCGCTTTTTCCGGGCAGGCCGAGACGCACAGGCCGCAGGCGCGGCAGGCATCGGCATTGACCGCGAAGGCCTGTTTCCAGCCATGCACGAAGCCCTTGATCTTCGCCAGCCTGCCAAGGCCAGTGCGGCTTTCCGGCGGCAGGATATCCAGTTCAAACACGTCATACGGGCAGATAACGACGCAATCGGCCTTGCCTTCGCAGCGGCCGCGGTCGATTTCCGGTGCGAATATACCCGGTTCCTGCTTGCAGGCCGAAGTGGTTTTTTGCGAAGCGTTAGCCATTTTACGAAGGGTCTTTATAGAAAATTTATGTGCCTTTAACGCTTTGCATTTAAGGTTAAGAGCACCCACCCACCCGCACAGCGCTACCGGCAGAAGCCACAGCTATCGGGTTATTTGGACAGAAAGTCTATTTTTATGAACGCGCGGGCTGCATCCCACAGCAAAACCAACAATCAGAGTGCACGTGAAGTCCGCAATTTGGTCAATCTTGGCGAAACGGCCTCGACCAGCCGCGTCCTGAACTTGTCGCAGATTTTTACCGTCAGCGGCCGCACCGACGGCTATCGCGCCCAGCCCTTCTTCAAGCATTCTCAGCTTAACAAGGCGCTGGTGATCAAGCATACCCTGCGCGCCGGCGAGCGTGGACTGTTCGCCGGCCCGCGCCGCACCGCCACCAAGTTGATCCTGCCGTTTGATCCCGCCGACCTGCGCCTGGGCGGCCGGTCGATCTTCGTCAATCAAAGCGGCTACCTGTCGTTCGTGAAGTCCTTCTTCAACAGCCCCGACATGGCCACCAACACCGATCTGCAACTGTTGCAGCACATCGATAATATCCCCTCGCTCGATCCCTTTCTGGTGCGCGAACATCTGGCGCGTTTCGGCTTCCGCCCTGATCCGTGCTACCTGAAAATCTCGCCGCACGATCTGAAGGAAATGGTCGGCTTTGCCAACGAAGAGATCGAGCGCCTGGTCATGACGGCCTTTGGCGCCGGCATGGAGGCCGCGGCCATGCGCCTGACCTCCAAGATTCTCGCCAACAATCTCGACAGCGATCTCGAACCGCTCAAGCAGACCTTCCGCATGAGCGACGAGGACTTCAACGAAGGCATGTTCTCGTGGCGCGGCTTCCTCTATTTCAAATGGCGGCAGGTCCAGCTTCAGGAGGAGATCCGTCAGGTAGTCGAGGGGCTGAAAAGCTATCGCACCATCGGTCCGGCCGACGCCGGCACGCGCGAGTATCTTGAGGAGGCTCGTCCGCGGCTCGCCAAAAAGATCATGATGGCCATTGTCGCCACGCGCAAAACCCTGCGCATCTATGACGACGCCTATCAGGCCCTGACGCAAGGCTCCGACCCGGTGCCCTTCCGCAAGTTCCTGCTGAACGGCCCGTCGATGTTCTTCGATCTGGGCGAGTGCATCGGAATCCTCAGCCATATCGGTTCATTCTGGACCTACCGCATGGGCGCCAAAATGGCGCATGCCCGTGTGACGCCGGCGGAATTCGCCGATATCCTCGTCGATTTCGAGGAAAGCCTGCTCAGTGTTGAGGTGGCGACGCCGCAAAACAATGCGGGCGCCACCTTGCTTTAGTTTAGCCTTAGAGCATCGATCTAATTGGATCAGAGCGATGCTCTAAGGCAGGCCCAGCGTCTTGCCGAACAGCAGGTAGCCGGCGAACAGGCCATAGAGCAAAGCGATGGCGGCCAGGGCGCGGCTATCAACCTTGCCCTTGCGGAACATCACCCACAGCACAACGATGGTCAGGCCGGTGACGAGCCCCGACACCAGCAGAGGCCCATCGAAGCGCCACGGCGTGAAGAAGATGCCGAGCGCGCTGGGGATGGTGGCCTGGATCATCATGGCGCCGGAAATATTGGCCAGGGCCAGCCGTTCCTTGCCCTGACGCACCCAGATGATAGCGTTCATGATTTCCGGCAGTTCGGTGGCGACCGGGCTGAGCAGAAGGGCGGCCAGATGGGGCGCCATGCCCATGGCCTCACCGATAGCCTCCACCTGACCGACGAAGATATGCGAGGCAAAGGCGATGACGCCGAGCGCCAGCGTGGCCTGCAGGCTGGCCCACATCAGGCTCGGATTGCCGGGGCGGATTTTCAGCGGCTCCAGGTCTTCCTCTTCCTCGCTGGTTTCGGCGGTGGTGATTTCGCGCCAGACATAGAGGGCGTAGGCGGCAAGGAACAGCACGCCCAGCCAGGGCTTGAAGGTGAAGGCCACGAGGCCCAGCGTCACCTTGACGACGAAGATGGCGAGGAAGCTCAACTGGTCGCGGCCAAGGCGCCGGGCGTCGATCGCCACCTCGTGCGAGATGCGGGCGGCCGCGGCCTGGCTGCGTTTGCGCCGGTTGAGCCACAGCGCCAGCCCGACCACGCCATAGGCGAGGGTGGCCAGCACCAGCGGTCCGCCCATGGCGGCGCCGACGCCGATATCCTTCTGCGCAGCGGTTTTACCGAAGACGACGGCGGTGAAGGTGACGGCGCTTTCCGGCAGGGCGGTGCCGAAGGCGGCCAGCACGGAACCTACGGCGGTGGCGCCGAGGTTCATGCGTTTGCCGAACCATTCGATACTGTTGACGAAAAATTCGCACGCCAGATAGATGGCGATGGCCGAGCCAAGGAAGAGGGCGAGGGTCAGGAGCATAAAGTCACGGTGAGCCGGGCAAGCAGGACAAAAAACCAATGGCAATGGTACGGCTTGCCCGGCAAAGGCAATTCGCAACATAGCCAAAGGTCTCGCCTGACGAAGTTTGCAACTTCGGTGATCACACCATGGAGCGGCGCTCCAATTATGTTGACGTGATCCCTTCGCGAAGGCGAAGGCGGCTACTCCCCAATGACAACACGCGCCTTATGGCGGATTTCCCGCCATTTGGAAAGCGGTTTTTGTGCGGGTGCAGCAAGCCGCCGTCAGACCTTCTGCATCACCAGGGTGCACCAGGCGTCGCGGTGGATATGGCGGATAAAGCGGAAGCCCTTGCTGAGATAGGCGGCCTTGACGAAACGCTCCTGCGTGCGCAGCAGGCCCGACAGGATGACGAGGCCGCCCGGCTTGAGCGCGCCACGGATCGGCATGGACAGGCTGACGAGGGGGCGCGCCAGAATGTTGGCGAAGACCAGATCATACGGCGCGTCCTGACGGACAAGGCGGTGATCGAGGCCATTGGCGTAAACGAAGCGGGCGTTACACTTGTTGAGGGCGGAATTTTCGTTGGAAATGCGCACGCTGTTGGCGTCGATATCGGTGCCGACCGCGGTTTTCGTGCCGGTTTTGGCGGCGGCGATGGCCAGCACGCCGGTGCCGGCGCCGACATCGAGCACGCGCTTGAAGCCGCGCTTTTTCAGCAGATCGCTGTAGGCCTGCAGGCAGCCGACCGTGGTGCCGTGGTGGCCGGTGCCGAAGGCGGCGCCGGCTTCGATGCGCAGATTGACCGTGTTATGAGGTTTTTTGCCGCCGTCATGGATGCCGTAGACGAAAAAGCGACCGGCGCGCACCGGCGGCAGGCCCGACAGCGCCATGGCCAGCCAGTCGGCGTCGGCCAGTTGCTCGGCGATGACGACGAGTTGCGGGAAATTGGCCAGAACCTCTTGAAGACGCGTGCTTTCTTCTTCAGTCGTCGGGAAGGCATCGATGCGCCAGACGTCGCGGTCTTCGTCTTCTTCGAGAATAGAATAGGTCGCGCCTTCGAGCAGAAGATCGCCATCGATGGCATCGGCAGCCGATTCTGAGATTAAGCGCGGGCCACGGGCTATGATTTGCTGCGGGTTATAGGTCATATTACTCTGCGATAAGAAATGATTCGGCTTGATTTGATTTGATCGGCCGATTCGGGTAACTTCATTTTCAAGGCCGACATCCGGGGATGTCGCTACTTGATCGGGGCATTTAAGGACAGACGATGGCGAGAGCTACCACAAAATCAACGACGGGCGAAAATAAAGAGATCGCGGCAGACGCCGGAGTGAAGAAAACCCTGGCGCGCAAGGCACCGGCCCAGGCTTCTGGGGCCGCCGCTGAAAAGGCTGTCTCTGCCGCAAAGCCGGCCGCCAAGAAGGTGGCTACGGCTGTGAAAGCCGCCCCTGCCAAGGCCGCTGCCGCGACGAAAACCGCCGCCACCAAGACAGCGGCTGCCGTGAAGGCCGCGCCGAAGAAGGCCGCCGCCGCCACCAAGTCGCTGGTCGCCGATGTGAAGAAGCCGGTCGTTGCTCAGGCCAAGAAGGTCGAGAAAAAGGCTGAAGACGCCGTCAAGACCGTGAAAAAGGCCGCCGCTGCCGCCACGACGAAGGCCACCAAGGCCGTTGCCGCCGCGCCGGCCGCCGCCGCCAAGAAGCCCGCCGCCAGCAAGGCCGTCACCGAAGCCAAGGCCAAGGTCGCCAAGGCGGTCGAGACCGTGAAGGCTGCTGCCGATGAGGCCAAGGCTGACGTCGCCGAAAAGGTGGCCGATATCAAGGCCGCCGCCGAGCCGGTGATCAAGGAAGCCGCCGCCAAGGCCGAGGCCGCCGTGGACGCCGCCCGTGACAAGATCGACGACGCCGTGAAGGCTGCCAAGCCGGCCATCGACGATCTTGCGAGGAAGGCCGACGACGTCGCTGCCGATGTGACCGAAAAGGCCAGCGACTTTATTGCCAGCACCGCGAAAGCCGCCAAGAAGAAGCCCGGTTTCTGGGCCCGTCTCTTCGGCGCCAAGTAAGGTTCGCAGGGGCACGACCCTGCACCCATAAGTTTGAAATGCCCCGTCAGTGTATCACTGGCGGGGTTTCTTTTTGCCGGTTGAAGGGGCATATGCAGCCCATGTCCCTGATGAACGCCCTCTATAGCCGCTTTGAGCGGATGATCGATCCGTTCGGTCCTCACGAAGACGGTCCGCCGCCGGATAAGCTGCTGCCTTTTTTCTGGCAATATCTCAAACAGGCGTGGCCTTTGTTCGTGGCCATCCTGATCGCCGGCTTTCTCTTCACGATCACCGAGGTGGCGGTGTTCCGCTTCATGGCGGATATCGTCGATTACCTGACGCACACCCGGCCTGCCGATCTGTGGCGGACGCACGGCGCCGATTTCATCCGCATGGGGCTGATCCTCGGCATCGCCTGGCCGCTGATCGGTCTGGTCCACTCTTTGTTTCTGCGTCAGGCCATCACCAGCAACTTCCCCAACCTGATCCGCTGGCAATCGCACCGCCACGTCGTGCGCCAGTCGATCGGCTTCTTCACCAACGACTATGCCGGCCGCGTCGCCTCCAAGGTGGTCGAAACCGCCTCGGCCGTTCGTAACACCCTGACGACCCTGTGCGACACCATGCTCTATGTCGTCATCTATTTCGGCAGCGCCATCGTGCTGTTCTTCGAGGCCGATTACCGGCTGGTGATCCCGCTCGTGGTCTGGAGCATTGTCTATGGCATGGTCTGTACGTTCTTCGTGCCGAAGCTCGGCGTGGCGGCCAGCGAAGGCGCCGAGGCCCGTTCGGCGCTGGTGGGGCGAATCGTCGATACCTACACCAATATCCAGACGGTCAAGCTCTTTGCCGGCACCCGCCACGAGGACGACTATGTGCGCGAAGGTTTGCTGAACAACAGCCGAAAATGGCAGGTGCAGGAGCGCCTGATCACCGGGCTCGATACCGCCACCAGCTTCCTCAATTCCATCCTGCTTCTGGTTATGGCGGGGCTGGCGATCTGGCTGTGGAGCCAGGGGCAGATCACGGTTGGCGCCATTGCACTGGTCGGGGCATTGACCCAGCGCCTGATCAGCATGTCGAACTGGGTGATGTTCCAGGTGACCAGCCTGTTCGAGAATATCGGCTCGGTGCAGAATGGCATCGAGACCATTTCGCGTCCGCATACGGTGGTGGATGCAGCCGAAGCGCCGCCGCTCGATATCCGCCGCGGCGAGGTCCGTTTCGAGCATGTCGGCTTTGGCTATGGCAGTGGCGCGGCGGCGATTTCCGATTTCGACCTGGCCATAGCGCCGGGCGAAAAGATCGGACTGGTCGGGCCATCCGGCGCCGGCAAGTCGACGCTCGTCAACCTGTTCCTGAGGCTTTACGATCTGTCGAGCGGGCGCATCCTGATCGACGGGCAGGATATCGCCGGCGTCAGTCAGGAATCTTTGCGCGCCCATATTGCCATGGTGACGCAGGATACCTCGCTGCTGCACCGCTCGATTAGCGACAACATCGCCTATGGCTCGCCCGGCGCCACGCAGACCGAGATCGACCGCGCCGCCGAACGCGCCCATGCGGCGGGTTTTATCCCCGCCCTGACCGACAGTCAGGGACGCACCGGCTATGACGCCCATGTCGGCGAGCGCGGCGTCAAGCTCTCCGGCGGCCAGCGCCAGCGCATCGCCATCGCGCGGGTGCTGCTGAAGAACGCGCCGATCCTGGTGCTCGATGAGGCGACCTCGGCGCTCGATTCCGAGGTGGAGGCGGCGATTCAGGAAAGCCTGCTCGAACTGATGACCGGCAAGACGGTCATCGCCATCGCGCACCGGCTTTCGACCATCGCCCGCATGGACCGTCTGGTGGTGGTTGATGGCGGCCGCATTATCGAGACCGGTACGCACGAGGCACTGATTGCGGCTGGCGGTCTCTATGCGCGGCTTTGGGCGCGGCAGACCGGTGGTTTTCTGGCGGAGAGTGTGGGGTGACATCAGGTTTACGATAAACTAAGATCTAAGTTTAGAGTTGAGAGGGAAAGATGTTTATAGCCTTAGCCTTGGTTGCAACACTTATGGGAAGCGCAGAAGAGTCTGCGCCATTACCTCCAGAAATTCCTGCCGATGCTGTCTTCTATTATCCGGAAGAAGCCCGAAAAATGCGCATGCGGATAAGTTATTATCCACCAAAGGCTTCAATGGCTCATGCCGATGGCTCGGCAGTGATAGATTGTCAGGTTCAGGCGGGTGGCACACTTAGCCGCTGTGCCGTCCTTGAAGAGACGCCGCCTGACATGGAGTTCGGCAAGGCTACTGCGATGCTGTTTCTCAAGCGTGCCAAGGTAACACCTGAAGAAATGAGGGCTCAACCTGCTGGGGGGTGGTGGAAGAAGTTCAAATATATTTGGGTATATAAACCTCTGGATGAAAGGTAACTTTCTCTTGTACCTCCTCACCAGAGGTGGGGAGGTATAAGCACAAAACATACCCCCGTTACGCATAAATTCATTGCGCTTTAAGTCCTGTGGACATAACGGATAGGCGCAAGTTTTTACAGTAAGGAGGGCGTTATGGGCCTGTTAGACTGGCTGTCCGGATCGAAGAAGAAACGTCGCATCACGGCGACGGATTTCACCGTGCAGCCCCAAGCGCCTTTAGCCGGCCCTGCCGATCCGACACCTCCAACGGAGACACCGAAAATGACCCAGAAGCCCACCTTCCGCACGGAAACCGATACCTTTGGCCCCATCGAGGTCGATAACTCAAAGTACTGGGGCGCGCAGGCCCAGCGGAGCTTAGGCAACTTCAAGATCGGCTGGGAAAAGCAGCCCCTGCCGATCGTGCGTGCGCTCGGCATCGTCAAGCGCGCCGCCGCCGAAACCAACATGGCGCTCGGCAAGCTTGATCCCGCCATCGGCAAGGCCATCATCACCGCCGCCAACGAGGTCATGGAAGGCAAGCTCGACGAGCACTTCCCGCTGGTCGTCTGGCAGACCGGTTCCGGCACGCAATCGAACATGAACGCCAACGAGGTGATCTCGAACCGCGCCATCGAGATGCTGGGTGGCGAGATGGGCTCGAAAAAGCCCGTCCACCCCAATGACCACGTCAACATGTCGCAATCGTCGAACGACACCTATCCGACCGCCATGCACGTCGCCTGCGCCGAGGAGATCGTTCACCGCCTGCTGCCGGCTCTGCAAACGCTTCGTAATGCTTTGAACGACAAGGCCGAAGCGTGGAAGGACATCATCAAGATCGGCCGCACCCACACGCAGGACGCCACCCCCCTGACGCTCGGTCAGGAATTTGGCGGCTACACCCAGCAACTGACCAACGGCATCGACCGAATCCAGCAGACCCTGCCGAAGCTGATGCAACTGGCGCAGGGCGGCACGGCCGTCGGCACCGGGCTCAATGCCCCGATCGGTTTCGCCGAGGGCGTGGCCGAGAAGATCGCCGCCATCACCGGCATGGGCTTCACCACAGCGCCGAACAAGTTCGAGGCTCTGGCAGCGCATGACGCCATGGTCTTCA
Organism: Asticcacaulis benevestitus DSM 16100 = ATCC BAA-896; assembly: GCF_000376105.1. GTDB lineage: Bacteria > Pseudomonadota > Alphaproteobacteria > Caulobacterales > Caulobacteraceae > Asticcacaulis > Asticcacaulis benevestitus. Next base: position 172,281 of record NZ_AQWM01000004.1, on the reverse strand, counting down.
GCCACGGCGCCATCAATACGGTGGCCGCCTCGTTGTTCAAGATTGCCAACGATATCCGCTTCTTAGGTTCCGGCCCGCGCTCGGGTCTGGGCGAACTGGCCCTGCCGGAAAACGAGCCGGGCTCGTCGATCATGCCGGGCAAGGTCAACCCCACCCAGTGCGAGGCGATGACGCAGGTCTGCGTGCAGATCTTCGGCAACAATGCCGCGCTGACCTTCGCCGGTTCGCAAGGCCATTTCGAGCTGAACGTCTTCAACCCGGTCATGGCCTACAACTTCCTGCAAAGCGTGCGCCTGATGGCCGATGCGGCGGTGTCCTTCACCGACAACTGCGTGGTCGGCATCGAGCCGCGCCTCGACAACATCAAGCGCGGTCTGGAAAATTCGCTGATGCTGGTGACGGCGCTCAATGGCCGCCTGGGCTATGACGCCTGCGCCAAGATCGCCAAGACCGCCCACAAGAACGGCACCACCCTGCGCGAAGAAGCCGTGGGTGGCGGTTACCTGACGAATGAAGAGTTCGACCAGTTCGTCCGTCCGGAAAACATGGTCTCGCCGGGTTAATCTGGCTTATTTATACCGAATGATAGAGGCGCAGGGGGGGGGCTGGTCACCTGCGCCTTTTTCGTGCCTTATGGGCGAGGGCCGGGCAAATGAGAGATAATGATGAAACGACTGATACTACTGTCGGCTGTTACCGCTTTGGCCAGCCCCGCCTTTGCGCAGGAAGAAGACGATTTCGACCCGTCGACGGTCCGTATCGCCGACCTGATCGAATGCAAGGCCGATGTGCCCACCTATAACGGCGTGGCCTTCTGGATGAACTCCGACGAGGCGCCGGAGCATCCGCTAGGCATGACCAAGGTCGAGTCCGGCAATCCGTTCCTGAGCCAGTATAAACTGGGCGCGCCGATCGAGGTGTTTGGGTACAAGACGCAGACCGTCGTCTTCACCAATTCAGGGCCTATGGCGGTGCTGGATACGCCCGATGCGGCGGCGGTGGCCAAGGCGCTGGAGGTCGAGCCCGCCTATGCGACCGAGACCAAGTTCATGGGCGAGCGCATTATTTCGGAGACGGAAGAAAGCGAGGGCGATTTCAAGTGGAAGACCAAGGTCAGCCTGAACGTTTCCAACGTCGATTCCCATCCCGGCAAGACCCTGGCGGGGTGCAGCTACAGGATAGATATGGAGTAATCCGTTAAGCGCTTAGGGCTTGTGCGGCGGAGCGGATCGTAAAGCCCTCGACCATGGGCAAGGCCTCGATCTGCGGTCTGGCGAAATAATAGCCCTGAAACAGCGATATACCGGCGGCGCGCAAGGTCGTCAGTTCGGCCTCGGATTCGATCCCTTCGGCGATGACCTGGATATCGAGCGCCCGCGCGATCGACTTGATACCGGCTACGATCGCCTGACGCACGCTGTCGGCATTGATATCGCGGATCAGTTCCATATCGATCTTGATCAGGTCGGTCTGGAGATTGGCCAGCAGGTTCAGGCCGGCATAGCCGGAGCCAAAATCATCAAGCGCCGTCATAAAACCTAGGCGCTTATATTCCGCGACGATGTTCGAAATATGGGCCGTGTCGGTGAAACGCTCATGTTCGGTAAATTCGAACACCAGGCGTTTGGGATTGAGCCCAATGCGGGCCGCGGCGTCCAGGGAGGCGCGGAGGCAGGTCGACGGCTCATAGACGGCATTAGGCATGAAATTGATCGACAGGCGCGTGTCGTCATGCGGCGATAGTTGACCGAACAGTTCGATCGCGCGCACACGGCACGCCTGATCGAACCTGTACATCATTTGCGGCGTGACCTCATCAAGCACCGTGCCGGCGCCTTGCCCCTCCGGCCCGCGCACCAGCGCTTCATAACCCCAGATGCGGCCTTCGCTAGCGTCAAGGATCGGCTGGAAAGCCATGGTGAAGGCGAAGGGCAGGTCGGCGCCATCACGGCATCCTTGACAGGACAGTTTGGGGTTCATGAACGCATACTCCGGCGGATCTATTTTGAAAACCTAGCCGAAAAAACTCAAGGTTGCGTTAAGGCAAAGAAATAGGCGCGGGAGGTGAGCTCTCCGCGCCTTATTTTATGCGTAGATACAAAAAGGTGCCTAGCGGTGGCCGAGGCTCAGCAGGGCGAAGGTCATAAAGGCGGTGAAAGCGGCCAGGGCCGAAACGGTGGGGATCGAGAGAGTCATGGTCGTGTACCTTATGGAATGAGGGTGTTGCGGCTTACATGCCGACGGTGAACAGCGAGGCCAGCATGAACAGGGTCAGGGCGGCGAGGGCGGTTACGGTGGCGATAGGGGCGATGGAATGGGTCATGGTGATGTTCCTTTTTGAGGTTGAGTTAGAGGCCGAGGGTGATGAGCGCGACGATCATGAAGAGCGTGCCGGCGGCGAGGGCGGTGGCGGTGTAAACTTGGGTGGTCATGGTGGATATCTCCTTGGTGTGTGTTGCGATGACCCCCATATGCGCCTTCAACGTGCGGAGTTCAAATGAATTGGATGTCATGAATCATTTGTAATAAGTGTTTAAAATCAAATACTTAAAATTACAAAACGTTAACGTTGCCGGATTATTGTGCGGCGCAACAAGACTTAAGCGTGTGGTGGTGAAAGTTCGGAAATTTTCCTGAAATCCGGCGGTCGTTTCGGATGAAATGTGTGCGGCAGGCTGTCGCAGGGGGTAAAGCGCCCCATTATCCGCTCTCACAGCGAAGGCTTGACGGCGTTGCCTGGGGCGTGATGCGTGTGCGTGCGGCTAAGGCGCGGTGCTGCCGGCGGTTAAGAGGCGGCGGTGCGCTGCCTGTCTCTTCGCTACCGGTATCTTGGCTCCGGGTATCTTCGTCCGATGTCTTTTCGTCGGGTGTCTGGTCGTCTTTGGCGGGCGCGCTGCCAGCTATGTTCTTCGCGCGACGAACGGGTGTGTCGCCCGGTTCCGTCCATAGCTGGGTCAGCATGCGGTCGAGCACGATCAGGGCGCGGGCGGCGCAGTTGATCTCGGTGACGGTTTGCTGTGACGTCGCCTCAAAGGCGGCGATAAGCTGCGCGGCGCGCTGGCGTTGGCGCAGGCGCTGTCGGTCGGGGAGCGGGATGTGGGACGGGGTGAGGGGCTGGGTCATGCCCACACCTTACGCCTCGCCTGAACAGCGGGGGATAAAAGGCCGCGGATAGGCCGTAGCGCCATGGAAGCGCGGCGCTGGGCGTAGAGGATAGATTTAAGGCGGCTAATGCCCGATGTGCATTTCGCCGGAGCCGACCACCTTGGTGACGACGGCGCCGGTGGCCTTGGCGATGCTGACATCACCCGAGCCGTTGGAATCGACATTGACCGTGTTGGTGATGCCGCCGTAGGAGACATCGCCCGAGCCGGAGCCCTTGAGCATGAAGTCAGAGACCTGGCCTTCCGAGATCGAGACATCGCCCGAACCGGCCAGATCGAGCGTGACCGGGCCTGCCACGCGGCCGACATTGATATCGCTGGAGCCGTTATTGATCACGGTCAGCCCGCCCATGACATTGCCAAGCGACAAATCGCCGGACGCATTGAGCTGAGCCTTGATGGCGCCGGTGCGGCTGAGCGTGACGTCGCCTGAGCCCTGGTTCTGCAGCAGGGTATTGGCGCTCTGGCTGACGTTGAAATTGCCGGAGCCGGTCAGCACGGCCTTGAGATTGCGCACGGTGCCGAGGTTGATGTCGCCGGAGCCCATATTGTCGACGATGCTGTCGCCGGCGGTGGAGACATTGATGGTGCCCGAGCCGCTGTTGATGATGCTGAGCTGGCCGCCGACGGGATCAATGGCCCATTCGCCGCTGCCGTTCATGATGAAGTCCAGCGACTTGCTGGGGCCGATGCGGCCGAAGCTATAGGCCGAATCCTTGACCACGGCCTTGTTGGGGACGCGAACGAAGACCAGTGGCAGATCCGATACATCCACCATGCCGATGCCGGAAATATGCACCTTGCCGCCGTTGACCGACACATCGTCGTCGTCGTGGATATTGATGCGGAAATTGAAGCCGGTGCCGCGCGCCGGATTGCTGAGGTGGCCGTTGAGCACGGTGACATTGCCACGTTGCGACACCATCAGGGTCGGCACCTTGACCTTGCCGTAGCGCACGCGGATATCGACGTCGCTGCGGTCTTCGGGCGTGATAACGACGCGGGCCACCATGTCGCGCAGTTCGATCTGAGGGCCGTCGTTGTTGGCGGCTCCCTGCGCCGAGGCGGTGCCGGCTGTCAACAGGGCGAGGACGCCGACCGCGCCCAGGGAGAATTTGAGAACATCGTTACGCATACTGGCCTCCAAAGGACTTTCGGCGCGGGCCTCACTCAATGTCGCGTTTAAGGAAAAGTGCGCCAGAGCAGAGCTTTAGGGTGAGCCAAAAGCCGGAAAACATCGGTCTATAGCGACCGAACTTGACGCTAAAGTGAAGGAAGGTTGCTTTTAAATCAAATTAAAAGGGGTTCATGAACGAGATGTAACCGTAAAGGCGACATTTTATGCGCTCAAGCCGTGCGCGGCAGGGCCTACATGTCCTGGATGCGACGATAGATCGTGCTGCGGTGGATGCCCAGATGGCGGGCGGCGGCGCTGACATTGCCGCCGTGCGCCGCCAGAGCCTGCCGGATGCTCGACAGTTCGATGTCTTCGAGGCTTTGCTGCGGCACGACTGGCTGGGATGTCCCCGTAGCCTCGCCATCGAACTGGGCGAAGAACTCGCGGCCGTCCTGCGCTTTCAGCCGGCCCGAAGCCAGGTGCGCGGCGGAGGTGTCGAAGATCTCCTCGACGTGCATATGGTCAAGCCCGTCCCAGGTGCGGCCGATCAGCGACAGGCCGCGCCGGTTGGCGGCCACGATCACGCCGTCCTTCACCACCAATATGCCTTCGCGGGCGACACCGAGCAGGTTGGGGTCGGTCTGGAAGCGCAGGGTCTGGCAGCCGTCAAAGCCGCCGCGGAACAGGCGGTGTTCGATCTGCTCGACCGCCATGCGGACCAGACCGATGACCTGGCCGTTCTGCTGCGTGGCCGGCGCGGAAATATCGAGCACGCCGATGACGGCGCCGCGCGGATCGATGATCGGCGTGGCGGCGCAGGTCAGCACCTGATGGCTCTGGAAATAGTGTTCGCCGCCATTGACCACCACAGCGCGGCGCTCGGCGATGGCGGTGCCGATGGCGTTGGTGCCCGTGCCGTCCTCGCTCCACAATATGCCGGGGCGCAAGGCCACCTGGGCGGCCTTGTCGGCGAAACCGGCGTCACCGACGGCGTCCAGGATCTCGCCCTTGGCGTTGGTCAGGATAACGATGCCGGAGATTTCGCGGGCTTCGGTATAGAGCGCGTCGAGTTCCGGACGCGAGATGCGGCGCAGGGCTTCGTGCTTCTCGTGCAGCAGGCGGATTTCCGAAGCGGTAGGGGCATCGACGCGCGGCAGGCTGCGCTCATCCAGCCCCATATCGGCGCAGCGTATCCACGAGCGCAGGATGGAATGGCCGATCTGATCAACGGGCAAGCCTTTGTGCGCGAAGAAGACTTCACGGGCTTTCTGGATTTTTTGTGGATCAGGCGTCGTCAAGTCGCATCCCTGTTTTTTTATAGGGTGAGGGAAAGCCTTTTGCGGGCGGCGCGCAAGCGCAATCTGAGCGCTCACGATAGTTTTGATCCAAAATGCGCCGCCTGTGTTGCAAACTGCGACACCGTTCCAAACTCTGTCGTGTGGCGCGACAAACGCCGTTATACGGGGTGAAATCCGCCTCACACACCGCTCAGGAAACCGGATGACAGTTGTTGTTGCGCCGCACACAGGCGCAGCGTCAGGCCCAAGACGCGAGGCCCTATCGCGCCCTATAGGAAACAACAGGAGTCTCCATGACCAAGTTTGAACGCAATATTGAAGCCGGCGTGCCCTTCAAGACGCGCTATGGCAATTTCATCGGCGGTCAGTGGATCGAGCCGGTGCATGGCAAATATATGGACAACACCTCGCCGGTGAATGGCCAGAAGCTGTGCGAAGTGCCGCGCTCCTCGGCCGAGGATATTGAACTGGCGCTCGACGCCGCCCACGCCGCCAAGGACAAGTGGGGCCGCACCTCGGTGACCGAGCGCTCCAACCTGCTGCTCGCTGTCGCCCAGCGCATTCAGGACAATCTCGCCGTCATCGCCGAGGCTGAAACCTGGGATAACGGCAAGCCCCTGCGTGAAACCACCAACGCCGATATCCCGCTGGCGGTCGATCACTTCCGCTACTTCGCCGGCTGTATCCGCGCGCAGGAAGGCGGCGTTTCGGAGCTCGATCACGACACGGTCGCCTATCACTTCCATGAACCGCTGGGTGTGGTCGGGCAGATCATTCCGTGGAACTTCCCCATCCTGATGGCGGCGTGGAAAATCGCCCCGGCCCTGGCCGCCGGTAACTGCATCGTGCTGAAGCCTGCCGAGCAGACCCCGGCCTCGATCCTCGTGCTGATGGAGTTCATTCAGGACCTGCTGCCGCCGGGCGTGCTCAATATCGTCAGCGGCACGGGTCTTGAGGCCGGCAAGCCGCTGGCACAGAACCCGCGCATCGCCAAGATCGCCTTTACAGGCTCGACCGCGGTCGGCAAGGCCATCATGGGCTATGCCTCGAACAACCTCACCAACATCACGCTCGAACTGGGCGGCAAGTCACCCAACGTCTTCTTCGCCGACGTCATGGCCGAGGACGACGCGTTCCTCGACAAGGCGATGGAGGGCTTCGCCTTCTTCGCGCTCAATCAGGGCGAGGTCTGCACCTGCCCGTCGCGCGCCCTGGTGCAGGAGTCGATTTACGATCGCTTCATGGAACGCGCCATCAAGCGCGTCGAGGCCATCACCCAGGGCGATCCGCTCAATACAGGCACCATGATCGGCGCGCAGGCGTCGAAAGAGCAGTATGATAAGATCCTGAAATATCTCGATATCGGCAGGAGCGAAGGCGCCAAGGTCTTGACCGGCGGCGACGCCAACATCCTGAGCGGCGACCTGAAGGACGGCTTCTACATCAAGCCGACCATCTTCGAAGGCCACAACAAGATGCGCGTCTTCCAGGAGGAAATCTTCGGGCCGGTCGTTTCGGTGACCACCTTCAAGACCGTGGAAGAGGCCATCGAGATCGCCAACGACACGATCTATGGTCTGGGCGCTGGGGTGTGGTCACGCGATATGAACACCGCCTATCGCGCCGGCCGCGGCATCCAGGCCGGCCGGGTGTGGACCAACTGCTACCACCAGTATCCGGCGCACGCCGCCTTTGGGGGGTACAAGCAATCCGGCATCGGGCGTGAAAACCACAAGATGATGCTGGACCACTATCAGCAGACCAAGAACCTGCTGGTGTCCTACGCCCCCGCGAAGGTCGGCTTCTTCTAGGCTTTCGTATCTTTCCTGCCCATTGCGCCCGCTTTTTTATGGAAGCGGGCGTTTCGGCTTGAAAATAGAACGATTTCCGTGACTCAGCTGTTGCCTGGATGGCCCGTTATGGTGTCGGTCAGAGCCTTAGTCGAACGGTGCAGGGCTGTGGCAAGGGCTGTCACAGGCAGAGCAACCTGTCCCAATATCCAGGGCGTGAGCATCGCGAATTGCGCCGCAGCGATCTGCGCAGCGACTAGGTTGAGCGGTAGGCAGGAGGGCTGTGCGGCGACCTCGGCCAGCCTGCGCTCAATCAGTCCCGTCAGCACGCTCAGAACGGTATCACGCGTGGGCAGAAAGAACAGAACACGTCCAAGGGCTTGTTTTTCACGAAAGTGCCGCAACCATCCACACAGGTGCGCGGGGACATCACGGGAGCCGACAATCGATGCCAGCGCCGACATGGGCGTCGTCAGATTGTCGCGCAGCAGGTCATTCTTTGTGCGGAAATGCTCATAGAGGGTTGACCGACCGATGTTGGCACGGTCGGCTACCGCCGCCATCGAGACGGATTGGAAATCCTTTTCGAATATCAGTTCGATGAAGGCATTTCTTATGGCCTTGCGCGTCCTGTCCTGACGGCGATCAAGAACGTAAAGGGCAGACATTTTGTAGCCTTTGTCCGGTATTGAACATTGTCTTTGCCATAGTTGGCCTTGGGATGCACCTCTTTTGATATTATCCCTGAAATCACCTGTCCTGGCTCATTAACCCTTCTAGAGAAACGGTTCGTATATGCCCACCATCAAGGATCAACGCCCCTTTATTGCGACCAAGAACTTTCGTCGCTCGATTGATTTCTACACACGTCTGGGATGGACATCATCCTACCAGGATGCCGATCTCGCGCTTATGGAACTGGGAGCCTCCCACTTTTTTCTTCAAAATGCGTTTGTCGAGGCCTGGGCGCACAACACCATGCTCCATCTGGTTGTCGATAGCGCGCAAGAGTGGTTCGAGACCGCGAGCCGCGTCAAGATGGAAGGAGGCTTCAACGAGGTTACCGTTCACGCACCACGGCGCGAAGCCTATGGCGCGTGGGCCACTCACGTCCTGGATCCTGCGGGCATTTTACTGTTTTTCGCACAATTTGATGCGCCTGACGGACAATGACACCAGGTTGAGGGACAAGCGCGTTTATCTGACTCTCCGGTGAATTTGAAAGTCAAAGCTGCGGCCACGTATTCGCTTGGGAGCCTCATATCCGTGTCGGCATTTAGGCTCGGCGGCACCAGGCGCTCGGTTGTGAGCGCGACAGTCAGGCCTGGAACGAAACGGCCGCCCTTGTTTGCCCCCCCCTGCGACCGAATTGGCAACTATGCCGAAAATCGGTTTGATCACGGCATGACAGACGCACCGATCAAAGGCCCGGCTTCCTATTTTCCCTCGATAGAGAAAAAGTATGGCCGTCCCATCGCAGACTGGCAGGGTATCGTGCGCGCGCACTACCCGGCAAAGCACATGGAACTCGTGGCGATCCTCAAGTCCGAGCACGGCCTGGGCCATGGCCACGCCAACGCTATTGTTGCGCACGCCTTGGCCGAGGATAAGGTTTAGACCAGCCTCAACGTAAAACGCCCGCTCCTTTGCAGGAACGGGCATCTTTTTTGCGTAAATGAGGAAAGATCTATTCCTTGAAGGCGTCGATCTTGTCCTTGTGCGCCTGCAGCGTCGGCAGGGTCTTGGCGGCGAAGGCCTGCAGGGCGGTGTCCTTGCCGTTTTTCGAATAATCCTCGAAAAGGTTGACCGCTTCCGAGTGGGCGCTCTGCTGGATATCGATATAGGCCTTATCGAAATCGGTGCCGGTCTTGGTGGCCAAATCGTCGAGCTTCTTCTGGTGATCTTCGTCGAGCGCGACCGGCGGGGTCAGGCCGGAAGTGGCGGCTACGGCGGTTTCATACGCCTTGCCGGCGGCGGTGTGATCCTTGACCATCATCTTGGCGAAGGTCAGGACGTCGGCATTCTTTGAGGTTTTGACGGCCAGTTCGCTGGTCTTGATCTCGAACATGTTGGCGACGGCGGCCTTGGTGACGAAGTCCTGCGTCTTGTTGGCATCCATATCGGCGCCGATGCTGCTGACGGCCGAGGAGGCGTCGGCGGCGACATTGGCCGTGGCGTCTTCCACCTTGTCGGTGGTCGACTTGCTGCACGCCACCATGCCGGTCAGCGAAACAGCGAGAATGAGACCGGAGGCGATGGCGGCGGCGCGATGTTGCTTGTAGGTGGGCATGGATGTTTCCTGTGCTGGAGGCTGTAAGGTGTCGCAAGGCTTACCCGCCGCGGCATAAATTTACCCCGTGGGTCGCGCGCCTCATGGCAAAAAATCGGTAAAGAGCGGAGGTATCTCTTCCCATCACCGGGCAGAGCGCCTATATTGAGTGGGTCAGGCTTCGGTTTGACTATGGGGATAAACGCCCACGTAATAAGCGAACTGGACCCGGGTGCGATTCCCGGCGGCTCCACCATTATTCTCCCGGTTTCGCGGGAAGGTTATGGGGCCGATCAGCATCGACAGGCGTGTAAAGGTGAAGCTTTCCCTCAGTGTGAGGCTCTGTGATCGCCTCATTTTTTAACTGCGAACGATAACTTCGCTTCGGATCAAGCCATCGCTGCGTAATGCGGCCTGGTTAATCCAGCCTACAACTCCTGGGAAATAAGCCTCTCAGGCGGGGCCCGCTGGCCGCCTTGCAACAGAAGGCCAGCACCTTTTCATTTTATAGCAGTGAAGATACGCGCGAACGCGCGCGGCGGGCAGTCGCCCTTGCCTAAAGGCAATTCGTAATCGCATTTAGGAGATTTTTCGGTCGGCTTTTAACAGGGGCGGGCTGGCAAGAAGGGACGCGGTATTGCGGCCTGGGAAGGCTCCGGCTTTTGCCTTCGGCAAATTTTTCATTCGTACAAGTTAGATTTGTGTTCCGCTTTGCGCCAAAGCGGCCAAAGATTCATTCTTTTTGTAAAGCTTCGTAACGGACCTTTGCGGGTATGCACCTGACCGCCGATTTGGTGTTGGAAGAGAGAACATTTCTCGACCGTCCCCCTATTCGACGACGGTTGACACCCTCAAAATAATGCGATGTTTTATAAGAAGCCTCCGGAAAAACTGAGTGTTGAGTCTGCCTTAAAGAGTTGAAGCGAAATTTGTGCCTGTAGCCGTAAGTATAGACTTCAAGGGTTTGTGTTAAGCCTAAGTCCCCGCACAAAAATGCCGGTTTCCTCTTTTAGCCTTTTACGGATGAGCGGGGACGTGAAGACGAAGAAGTGCCCGCCCTCTTCGAAATCGATCAGCCGTGTCATGTCGTGATAGGCGCTGGATTTTTCCGCCAGAGCATTTGCCGCCGAATAGGAACAGAGCTTATCGTCGCGCGCGTGAAACAAAAGCAAGGGGGGCGTGGCCTTGGTCACCGCATAGACCGGTGACAGGGCCTTCACATCCGCCAAAGGCGAGACCGTACGAACGTACCAGCTCTCCTCCGTCAGATCATAGCAACCCGAAAGCAGGAGCGCGCCTTTCACCCCATATGCCGGCCTTTGCGCCAGTTGTACGGCTAACGAGGCGCCACTGGAAAACCCGGCGACCAGCAAATGGTCTGTATCCAGCCCCATTTCACGACCATGGTGTTTTAGCCAGTTCAAACTGTCACTGCCGTCTTTGAGTCTATCAAGCGGCGTCGTATCAAAGCGCTGCGCCGTTCGGTATTCGACCTGAACGACGCTGAAACCCAGCTCTTTCAGTCGGGTGCAAAAGACCGGACAATAGCTCCAGTGACCCGTTTCCCATGATCCACCATGAAGCCACAAGGCAACAGGGTGCAGGCCTGCTCCCCCTTCCGGGCGGGATATATGAAGGAAGAGATCGACCCCGTTCACCCGCTTATAGACCACGGCGATATAATCCCGCAGGGAAGCCATTTCATCGGCCTCTGCTTTGCGAAACGTGGCTATGGCCTCAGGCGGTGCGCCCCTAACGGCCAAGGCTTCAATCTGCGTTCCAATATCGCGGGCACCATTATCGTCAATATGTGCCGTAAGCACGCGGCTCATGCTGGTGATGCCGATCTGTCTGTCGGGGACCAAGGCCAACATGTCAAAGCGCGCACGCAGCCAGACATTATCGCCTTGCCGCCGTTTCGGATCGGACCTAAGCAAAACACCGGCTCCATCGTGCAGCCATGCGTCGATAAAGTCGCGATAGACCGGAACATCCAGCGCTGAGGGATCATCGAACCGCACGCTGGCAATCGCCGCCTTTTTAGGCGCCCAGTCGTCGGGCACGCTCTTGCCCGTTTCGCGCCAGTGAAAATAGGGATAATCGACCATCCCCGTCGCCCACTGCCACAAGACCATCCGGCGCTCAGATCCGGTCGACGGGGGTGCAAGCTCAGCCTCGGCCGAAGCCCGACGCACGTTCCTGGCTGCAGCAAAATCTTCAGATGGCAGATCAACCAAAGCCATCATGGCCTTTCGATCCAGTACCTGAACTCCTGTTTTCGCATAGGCGGGCACTATGGCCGACAGCACAAACATCAAAATGATCAGCAGTCCACGCCTGGCCATTACTGTCACCCCATACAACCAATCCAAATACAATCACAAAACGAGTGCAGCTGCAAATGAAGGAAATGGTTCAGCCTGCGCGAACGTAAGTGCGATCTCCGGGAAACGCCCAAAGCATCTCACGGGTCAGTTGATGGCGCAAGTTGGCGCCGTATCGACTAGCGGACCTGAATGAGGTGCAGGGTATTATCACAAGCAGGGCTTGGCGTGCGACGCCATCGTGGAAGCGTCTTGCGTCGCGAGCGGGTTACGACGCGCGCAGATTGGTAAAGAACTGCTCGGCATGACGGCGCAGTTCGCCCGATTGCGTGGCCAGGGATTGCGCCGAGGCGTCGACCGACGCGGTCGCGGTCTGGGTCTGGCGCACGGCCGTATCCAGACTGACCATATGTTCGGACAGGCTCGATGAGGCGTCGGACACGTGCTGGATGCTGACGGCGATCTCGTTGGTGGCGGTGCTCTGCTCCTCCACAGCGGCGGCGATCGAGGTGTTCGAGCTTTCCACTTCGGCGACCGCATTGACGATATCACCGATCGAAGCCACGGCGCGGTCGGTCGAGCCACGCACTTCCTTGATATGAAGGGCAATCTCGGTGGTGGCGCGCGCAGTCTGGTCGGCCAGCGCCTTGACCTCGGTGGCGACGACCGCGAAGCCCTTGCCGGCATCCCCCGCGCGAGCCGCTTCGATGGTGGCGTTGAGCGCCAGCAGATTGGTTTGCGAGGCGATGCCCTGGATCAGGCTTAAGATATCGCCGATCTTGGTCACGGCGCCGGAAAGCTGGCTGACCTCGGCGGTGGAGGCCTCGGCCATATGGACCACCGACCGGATGCCGGTCGAGGCGCCGTTGATCTGGCTGCTGATTTCCTGGATCGACTTGGTCAGTTCTTCTGAAGCGGCGGCCACCGATTGTGAATCCATCGAGGCGCGGTTGGCGACGTCGGTCACGGTGCCGGAGGTCGATTGCGCGCTGTTGGCCACCTGGCCCAGATCGCGAGATGTGGTCTGCAGGGCGGTAGAACTATCCGTGAAGGAGGCGACGATGGTCTCGAATTCATGACGGAACTGATCGATGGCGCGGTCGGTTTGGCGCGCGCGTTCCATAATGGCGTTTTCGCTGGCGGCCTGATAGGTCGAGATCGCCACATCGAGATCCATGAACACCGCCTTGTTGACCGCGATCAGCGCACGGCTGAGTGCCTTGGGCCTAAACGCATTGGCCTTGGTGAGCGTGACGGCCAGTTCATCGAGCACGAACTGGTAGGCGGCGATGTACCACTTGGGCTCCAGACCGATGCGATGGTGCGTCTGGCCGATGCGCAGGGCGTTATCGAAATAGCCGGTATTGAAGCCGTCGTTGAACAGGCTCTTCCAGTGACGTATCTGCGCGCCTTGCAGGCGGTTTTCATTATCGCCGATCATCTTGGCCAGATTCGGTTCCTGCCCGACGTGGGCATAGAAGGCCTTGAGGATACGCGGCAGTGACGGTTCGATAAGCGGCCACACCTGCCGCAACTGGGTAATGTCGTCTGGGGCGATGCGGGCGAAGGCAAGCCTGTGCTGGTGGTCCGAATGATTATCGGTCATAGGGCAGGCTCCGCTACTCAAAAAAAACTGTGTTATCTCCCCTTCTAGTTGAGTCTGGTTAACGAAAGTCTATCAAGGGGCTAACTCTGCAAATTAGACAGATGCGTACGGCTTTTTTAGCCCTTCACGGCAATTTGCTGTTTTGTTTCGGCGCAGAAGTGCTAAGTCTCAACGCACCTGCACACTCAAACGGAAACATGGATAGATGTCCGAAGATCAGATGATCGTCGACCAGATGGATTACGCCAACCTGACCCAGAACGCCTTGCGCGGCGTTATCCGGCAAGGCCTGCTGCGCGCGGCGTCGCCCGATGGCCTGCCGGGCGAGCATCATTTCTACGTCACCTTCCTGACCCGTGCGTCGGGCGTTTCCGTGCCGCCCGATCTGCTGGCGCGTTATCCTTACGATATCACCATCGTGTTGCAGCATCAGTTCCGCGACCTGCGCGTCACCGATGATTTCTTCCGCGTCACCCTGACCTTTGGCGGCGCACCGAAGATCCTGACCGTGCCCTATACGGCGATCACCCGCTTCCACGATCCGCACGCCCAGTTTATGCTGGAGTTCGAGGTCGATGATCCGGCGGCCCTGACGCAGGACCTGGAAGACGGCGAAGAAATCGGCGATATCGTCGCGGAATTCACCCCGCCGCCGGCTTCGGACAACAAGCCTGCCGTTGCGAAAACCGAGACGGAAGAGGGCGATGCGCCCAAGATCGTCTCGCTCGACCAGTTCCGCAAAAAATAAAGCGTCAGGCGGCAAAAAAGACCGTACGTAAACTGCCAGAATCGCCTATTTTCGCCTCTGGGGTGCATGCGTATCGGGATTTAAGCACGGATGGCCAGGCGGGCTCTCACTATCGGACAAAATTTCAGCACGTTGACGCGCGGCACGAGCCTCGCGCTGTCGCTCTTTCTCGCTCTGGGGTTTGCCGCACCGGCGGTGCCGCAAACCATTGATGCTGCCACTCCCATACCGGAAACTAAGCCCGCCGAACTTAAGCCCGCCGAACTCAAACCCTATATGCCGTCGAGCGCATCGGCGGAGGCCAGTTCGGAAGCGCCGAAACCGCGTCCCCGACTGAAGCCGCGCACAACCGTTATCCCGCCCAATCCCGCAGGGCCTGTGCGCACAATGCCGGCCAATCCGGATGCACCGATCGGTTATGTCACCACGATACCGGGGGGCGTGACCGCCAGGCCAGCGCCGATGGTGACCCCCAGCCTGTCGCCACGCGCTGGTCAAGTCTCTGGCGCCGTCCCGGCCAGCACCCCGATCAGCCCCGACGATATCGAGACCTTCACCGACTCGGTGGTGCGCACCCTGATGCAGCGCGATCATGTGCTGGGCGCCACGGTGGCCATCGTTCAGGGCAATACGCCGCTGCTGATCAAGGGCTACGGCTATGACCGCCTGTCGCCCATGCGCCATGTCGATCCCAATACCAGCCTGTTCCGCATCGGCTCGGTGACCAAGACGTTCACCTGGATCGTGGCGCGTCAGGAAATCGAGGCCGGTCGCATCAAGCTGGACGCGCCGTTTGGTGACTACCTGCCCAATGATATCTACGTCCGCGATCCGCGTTACAAGGACATCACCCTGCGCGCCTTGATGGATCATACCAGCGGCTATGAAGACACCAGCCTTGGGCATCTGTTCCAGCTTAACGGTTCGCGCCTGATCGGGCCGGACAGCTATTTCCACCTGCACAAGCCGCGTCGCGTCCGCGAACCCGGCCAGTTTTCTTCCTATTCCAACTATGGCGCCGGCCTGGCCGCGCGCGCCCTGCAACAGACGGCGCACGCTCGCGATGTGCCGACCCTGATGGAAACGCGCATCTTCCAGCCGCTCGGCATGGAGCACAGCACCCTGCGCGAGCCTTACGACGTCGGCGCGACCAATCTGGAATCCCTGCCGGCGCCTTTGTCACCGCAATTGACGCGCGATCTGTCGGACGGTTTTATCTGGGACGGTGCCACCTATGAGCCCCAACCCTTCGATCACGCCATCTCCCTGTCTGGCGCGCTTGGCGCTTCCTCGACCGCGCAGGACATGGCGCGCATGATGGCCATGATGCTCGGCAATGGCCAGAACGACGGCATCCAGCTTTTCAACGCCGCTTCCGCCGACGCTTTCCGCCAGCCGCTTATGAAAATGCCCGAAGGCTATAACGGCTGGGCGTCGGGTCTGATGGTGCGCGAAAGCCCCGCCGGTTTCACCACCTATGGCCACGGCGGCGCGACCCTGTGGTTCAATTCCAACATGATCCTGGTGCCGGAAATGAACCTCGGCATCTTTATCAGCACCAACACCCAGACCGGCAGCGCGCTGGCTGCCAGCTTCCCCAACCTGTTGCTCGATCACCTGTCGGGCGATCTGGTGCGGCCGCCGCTGATGCCGCAACCGAGCATGGCCTATGAGCGGAACAAGGCCTATTACGACGCCATCAAGGGACACTATGTCTCCAGCCGCCGTGCCTATGGCGGTCTCGAAGGGGCGATCACGCGCCTGCTCAACACGGTGTCGGTTACGGTCGATGCCGATGGCCGCCTGATCCTCAACACGCAGAACGGCCTGTCGGCCTTCGTGCCGGCCTCGGCACCCGGCTTCTTTACGCAGCAGGATAGCGAGGATGGCGGGCCGGCGCAGCAGACCGGCGGACTGCACTTCCTGTTCAACGCCGACGGCACCCATGTCAGCGCCTTCGAAACGGCCACCAATGAGGCGCGTTACGAGCGGGTGAGCTGGATTCACAATCCCGGCATGGTGACCGTGCTGACCGCCTTCATGATGGTGTCGTGCATCTTTGTGTGGTTATCGCTCGCCAAGGGGCCGGCGCGCCATGAGCATCCGAGCGAGGAGCAGGGCCGCGCCACGCTGATTTCGGCCGGCTTGTCGATACTGTGGCTGGCGTCGATCTTCGTCTTCCATCACTGGCGCTCGCAACTGGCCGATGATCCCGGCGCCTTGTTCACCAAGTGGCCGAGCGGGCAGGTGCGCCTGGCCTCGACCCTGGCCTTTATCGCCGCGCTCGGCACGCTCTATCAGTTCGCCACCTACTACTTCGTCTATAACGAACGCGGCCGCCATGGTGATGGCTGGCCGATGTGGCAGAAGGCGGCGCATGGCGCTCTGCTGCTGTTCTGGGGCTTCTACATCATCGTGCTGACGGCCTGGGGCGCTCTGGAGCCGTGGAGCTGGTAATCAGCGCCGGATCGCATAGACGCGGATATGGATCTGCTCACGCTCGCCGGGATGGCGTTCGACCAGAAGACGCGCCACCTGTGAATCGTCGTGGAAGACAAAGCCCTTGATGGCGTCGAGCAGGGCCTTGGCGAGGTTGTCGAGGTCCATCCAGGGCGGATCGCCGATATGCTCCATGCGGATTTCTACCGCATAATCGCCCCAGGCCGCACGGCTGGCATCAGGATTTTTGGGCCACTCTTTTCTGAAAAACTCATAGACCAGCGGCTTGTAATATTTCGCCTGTGTGGTCAGGCCATCGATCACGATCTCGATGCCATCCGCCGTCTCGCGCGCCCGGACCTTGCCGGAAAGGATCCACTCCGTCACGGCATCACCCGCGCCGGCACGGTGACGTCGCATATCGAGAAATCGGCACCTTTTTCCGCGCGCACGCGGTCGGTCAGCGCCTTGAAGGCGGCGCTTTTGGTGTTCATCACCAGTACTTGCGGCGGCGTTTTCATATCGGCCATGATCTGCAGGTTTAGCATCGAATCCGGCTTTGCCGGCGGTTCGCCCGGCGCCAGTTTCTGCAGCACGTCGCCACCGATGATCACCTGGCCAACCGGTGTGTAGTCGCGGTCAAGGCGCTGCGTCGGGGCCAGCATGAAGAAGATTTCGGCATTGGCGGAATCGAGCGGGGTATCGTCACGGCCCATGCCCATGGTGTTGTTGCAATAGCTGCCCCAGGCGTGGACGGCCTGATCGGGATTGGCGCCCATGCGCTTCTCATCGACCGACACATAGGGCAGAGCGCCCATGAAACCGACATCCAGACCACCGGGACGCGCCACGACCGTATGCGGCACATCGGCCTTGAGGCGGAAGCGAAATTCGGGCTTGAGGTTGGGCAGTTCGGTCTTTCCGCCATCGACATTGCCGGGATCGCCGGTCTGGGCCACGAAGCCCGGAATGACGCGGTGGAACAGCAAGCCGTCATAGGTGCCGCGCCGCGCCAGCAGCTTGATGCGCTCGACCGCCTTGGGGGCGACTTCCGGGTGCAACTCGATGATCAGCCGGCCTTTATCGGTATCAATGACCAGGGTGTTGTCCGGATTGACGGTCAGCCAGTCGGGGTCTGAAGCCTGGGCGGGCAGGGCAGGGAGAACAAGCGCCATGAGGATGGCCATTTTCAGAAGTGTCATGCGTTTCTCACCAGCCATTCGGCTATAAACGTAACGTCGTCATCATAGGTCAGGTCCTGGGGCTGCATCTGTCGGGCCGCCAGCATGACGGGCAGGTTTTTCATGAAGACCGCATACTCATCGGCAATGGCCGTGCCGCCGGGAACGGTCTTGCGTTTGGAGGCGCGCCGAAGCCATGCCGCCACCTCAATAATCAACGGATCGACATCATTATTGTGGGCGTGGATATCCTGACCGGAGATATCCGATATGTATTTCTGATAGCGATAGGCTTCGCGGTCAAAAATGATCGCCTTTTTAAGCGATTGCTCCGCATCGCCATATTTTCTCGCCCCGAGAAACAGGCCCAGCTCCAGAGGCATGTTGAAGCGCGGCAGCGGCGGATCACCATCGGAGTCCGTCTTGGATATGTCGTGGATACCGTATTTGCAATCTTCGATAATGCGGCAAATCTTGTCGAACCGGACATCGCCGCCGTCATCTTCCTCGCGCGCGCACCGCGGATTAAAGCCGCTGCGAATAACGGTGAACAGGATCGCCTTGAAGAAAGAATCATAATCATCCGAAAACGGACAGTTTATAAAAACGTCCTCAGAATTCATGGATCAGGCGCTTTTTCCCAAAGCTTTGGCCACGGCCTCACGCACTTCTTCAACCGTGAAATTGGTCGGTGCGCGAACAGGCTTCAGAATTTTTACACCGTCCTTGGTGACGCCCAGCACCTCAGGCCGGCGCGTTCCGCTTGTAGAACGGCGCTTGGCGGCGGCCGATTTCTGGATCAGAGGCATATTCATAGGCTCAATATCCGCCTGAACCGGTAAAAAATCAAGCGCGCCGCCAAAATATCACCCTGTCGCCACGTTCAGGCGCGCAAGCCCCCGCACGCCCGGCACGGCGCGCCATTCCGGCGCGGAAGCCTCGACGCGCCGCAGGTTCGGGAAGCGCTCGAATAGTTTCAGCAGCGCCATCTGGCCTTCCATGCGGGCTAGTGGCGCACCGAGGCAGATATGGGCGCCGGCGCCAAAGGCCATGTGCGGATTGGGACGGCGCGTGATGTCGAAGCGGTGCGGATCGTCGAATTTTTCCGGGTCGCGGTTGGTGGCGATCAGGCTGACCACCAGGGCGTCGCCGGCGTGGTACGGGCATCTGGCGATCGCCCCCTCGCTCTTCGGAAAGCGCGCCGTGAAGGAGATCGGCGGCTCATGACGCAGGATTTCCTCGACCGCCGGCTGGATAAGCCCCGGATCGGCCAGGATGGCGTCGCGCGCCTCTTTGTGATCGAGCAGCAAGGCGACGCCATTGCCGATCAGGTCGGCCGTGGTCAGGTGCCCGGCCACCAGCACGGCGAAGAGGTTGTGCAGGATTTCGTTGTCGTCGATCGGCGCGCCGCGCGCCTGCGCCGCCAGCAGGTCGCTGACGAAATCATCACGCGGCTCTGTGCGACGCTCGGCCATAAGCTGGCGGAAATGACCGAAGATGCCGCGCCGGCCTTCCAGCGCCAGGTGCTCCTGCTCGGCGGACTTGGTCGGATCGAAGGCCAGTTGCCCGGCCTCGGTCCAGCGTTTCAGATCGTCCAGCGTCGCATCGGGGCAGCCCATCAGCGCGCCCAGCACCCGCATGGGGATTTGCGCCGCATAATCGGCTACCACATCGAAGCTGTCGCGCCCCGTCAGGGCGTCAAGCCGTTCTGCGATGATGCGCGCCACCGTGGCCTGCAGGGCGGCGGCGCGTTTCAGGAAGGCCTCGGCGATAATCGTGCGCACACGGGTATGGTCGGCGCCATCGAGCGTGACGATGGAATCGTGGCGGCCGAATTCGGCCTCGACCGCCTCATTGAGGCGGCGGACATTGGCGATGACGGGGTTGTTAGGAGCGGCATTGTTGAAATTGCGCGACAGATGGGCGTCACGCAGGATTTCGCGGCCGGCGGCATAGGATGTGATCAGCACCGCCGGCAACATGCCGTCGTGCTCGACCGGACGTGCGGAACGTTGCGGATCTAACAGGGTATGCGGGTTGTCGCGGAAGGCGGGGTTAAGCTCGGAATATTCAAAAAGCATAAACCGTGGCGGCATCGGACTGGTAGACGCATCGGGCATGAAGGCGCTCTCCTAAGCGACCCCCCAGCCGCTGTTCGCAGGTGCGAACCTAATGCTTAAGCCCGATCCACGAAACTGTCGATAACCTTCTTGTCGCCGCTGGTCTCAAAATTAACGATCAGCTTGTTACCTTCGATCTCGACGATCAGGCCATAGCCGAACTTCATATGGAAGACGCGCTCGCCGAGCTTGAAATTCTTGGCCGAAGGCTTGGCGGGCGCCGGTTGGCGGTGCGGAGTTGGGCGCGCCTTGGGCTCCAGCCGGCGCATATCGACACCGGCCAGATCGCCGCCATAGGCTGGCGCCTCGGCTTTTTTGGTATAGTTCGGTTCATAGCCGGCGCGGTCCCAGCGGCTCTGCTGCGATTGCCAGCCCGCCGACTGATAGCCGGTCTGCGAGGTGGCCTCGACGTTCTCGATCGGCAGTTCATCCACGAAGCGCGACGGAATCTGGTTGGTCCAACGGCCATAGACCTGACGGTTGGCCACGAAGCTGATCTTGGCTTCCTGACGGGCGCGCGTGATGCCGACATAGGCGAGACGGCGCTCCTCCTCCAGCGATTTCAGCCCGCCTTCGTCCATCGAGCGCTGCGACGGGAAGATACCTTCCTCCCAGCCCGGCAGATAAACGACGGGGAATTCCAGCCCCTTGGCGGCGTGCAGGGTCATCAGGCGTACGCTGTCGCCGCCATTGTCGCGCTCCAGATCCATGACCAGCGAAACGTGCTCGAGAAAGGCGGCCAGATCATCGAAGGCGGCCATAGAGTTGCCCAGTTCCTTGAGGTTGTCGAGCCGCGTCTGGCCGGAGGTCTTGTCGGCGCGCTGCATGTCGAAATAGCCGCTATCCGTCAGGACGGTATCGAGCAGGACGCTGGCCTGCGCGTCCTTGCTGAGATCGAGCCAGCGCGAGAAATCACGCATGAAGCCGACCAGCGGCGTCTTGGCGCGCGCCGGCAGTTCATCGGTCTGGATCAGGTCGCGCACGGCGGTCATGACCGAGACGCCAGCGAGGCGGGCCTGTTGCAGCAGTTTTTGCACGGTGGCGTCACCGATGCCGCGCTTGGGCACATTGATGATGCGCTCAAACGCCAGATCGTCATCGGGCGACTGGATCAGGCGCAGGTAGGCGATGGCGTCGCGGATTTCGGCGCGTTCGAAGAAGCGCGGGCCGCCGACAACCGTGTAGGGGATCTGCAGCATGACGAAACGTTCTTCAAACGCCCGCATCTGGAAGGAGGCGCGCACCAGAATGGCCATGTCGGACCACTTGCGCGGATCGTTATCGCGCGTGCCCTTATGCAGCCGCTCCATGTCTTCGGCCACGAACTGCGCTTCGGCGGCGCCATCCCACAGCCCCTGTACCTGCACCTTGTCGCCGCCCTTTTCGTCGGTGAAGAGGGTCTTGCCGAGGCGGGCGGTATTGGCCTTGATCAGGCCGGCCGCGGCGCCCAGAATATGCTCGGTCGAGCGGTAATTGCGCTCCAGCCGAATGATTTTGGCGCCGGGATAGTCGCGCTCGAACTTGAGGATATTATCGACCTCGGCGCCGCGCCAGCCATAGATCGACTGGTCGTCGTCACCGACGCAGCACAGGTTGCGATCTGTATTGGTCAGCAGGCGCAGCCACAGATACTGCGAGACGTTGGTGTCCTGGTACTCATCGACCAGAATGTATTTGAACTTGCGGTGATAGGTTTCGAGGATGTCCGGGTGCTTGGTCAGGATGTCGAGATTGTGCAGCAGCAGGTCGCCGAAATCGCAGGCATTGAGAATGCGCAGACGATCCTGATAGGCCTGATAGAGCTTGATGCCTTTATTGCCGCCAAATTCAGCCCCCTCGCCACCTTTAATCTTATCCGGTGTCAGGCCCTTGTTCTTCCACTGGTCGATCTGCCAGGCAAAGGATTTAGGCGTATAGCGCTTCTGGTCGATACCTTCCTGCTCGAAGATGCCCTTGAGCAGACGCACCTGATCGTCGTCGTCCAGAATGGTGAAGTTCGATTTCAGGCCTACCAGATCGGCATGGCGGCGTAGGATCTGCGCGGCGATCGAGTGAAAGGTGCCGAGGTTTTGCAGGCCTTCCGCCGAGGCGCCGACGAGCTTTTGTGTGCGCTCGCGCATTTCGCGGGCAGCCTTGTTGGTGAAGGTGACGCACAGGATTTCCCACGGTCGCGCCAGCCCCTGTCCGAGGATATGGGCGATGCGCGTGGTCAGCACGCGGGTCTTGCCGGTGCCGGCGCCCGCCAGCACGAGCACGGGGCCCTGCACCGTGCGGACGGCGGCTTCCTGTTCGGTGTTGAGCCCGGTGAAGAGGTCGGGCTTGACGGCAGCCATCTGGCTTATGGAGGGGGACGTGGTCATGGCCCTCAGTTAATCGCAGTTGGCCGCCGCGCCAAGTGACAAATAGCCCCGATCACAGAAATCGGCACAAAAAGTGAACGTTTTTTGTTGCGCGACTTCGGACCACAATGCCAAACCCGCGTAACAGCGTTATGTTTTAGGGTTTAAAAAAACCACTGTTTCAACTCTGGCGCGTTATCTATGCGCAGTGTCGAAGGGGAGACAGTGGACGGAAGCTCAGTTTTTTTTGCGTTTGGCGCCGGCGCTTTGCACGTAGGCGAGGGCTGATAAGCGGCAGAAAGACGCCAGAAGGCTTTCCCCCCGCTTGGAATCGAGTTCGGCGATCAGTGCCGCCAGACTGATTCGGCGATCCTTGGACATGGTTTCGAGAACCACCCAGAATTCCGGTTCCAGCGCTACGGATGTGGCGTGGCCCGCCAGGTTGACGGAGCGTTTTTTTAAGCCAGGCATTGTTTTCCTCCTCTGTCATGAAGGCCCGCCGCCACGAAGTGCTTTGGGTAAGGTGTGCCCCTATCCACCGCGAAGGTAGGGTTGTTCATGTTGACCTCTGGTACTATATAACCTTGTTATCTTGTGGTTAGTCAAATTTGTGATCTTTATTGTTCATCGTCAACTTATTTTATTATCGTCGTCAGGTTTCAGGCGCTTTTGAGCCAGTTTATCAGCCTTAGTTTTTTGCCTGGTTTTTTCCAAATTTCTAACCTTGGTTGAAATTCCATAAATTATGCGATTTTCCGCAGCCTTGCTGGCTTCACGTTGTTTTATCATGGCTTTTCTAGCCTTGTTGAGATTGATCATCTCCGCCATTGCGCGCTTCCTTTACGTCGAAATGCCTATTACAATTGTCTGCGTACAGACATTATTTGTACCGCACCGTTCAATTTTTAGCAGTTAATCATTCGCAATATCAAGTAAATATGTATACTATTTTACAATCTCGAAGGCCATGCCAGATGTATTTCCAAGCATTGATATGTATATAGTAAACGAATTCATGTAAGATGTTAGTATATTCTCTCGTGATGTCCATGTCCATATCACTATAGGTAAATCCAGGTGTGCCGCTAAGGCCTTCTCGGTAATAGGATGCGCGGACCGGCGCGGCT
Organism: Asticcacaulis benevestitus DSM 16100 = ATCC BAA-896; assembly: GCF_000376105.1. Classification (GTDB taxonomy): domain Bacteria; phylum Pseudomonadota; class Alphaproteobacteria; order Caulobacterales; family Caulobacteraceae; genus Asticcacaulis; species Asticcacaulis benevestitus. Next base: position 148,759 of record NZ_AQWM01000004.1, on the reverse strand, counting down.
AAGCCGCGCTTCCTCATGACGGAAATTTAACATGACGCGCGACGCAAAGCGCGCATACTTTAGGCCGCCATCCCTTTATAAGGCCCTCCCATGACGCTTCTGCTCAATATTCTTTGGTTTATCTTCGGCGGCTTCATCGCCGGGTGCCTGTGGCTGTTCGGCGGACTGGTTCTGGCCTGCACTGTGGTCGGCCTGCCCTGGGCCTTTTCGGCCTGGCGCATCGCCGGCTTCGTCTTCTGGCCCTTCGGCAAGCAGATTGTCGATCGTGAGGCCTATACGGGCGAGGCGGCCATAGGCGGCGGCTGCCTGGGCGTTGTCCTCAATATCATCTGGTTTGTCTTCGCCGGCTGGTACATCGCTCTGGCGCATATCATGGTCGCCATCGCCGAGGCGGTGACCATCATCGGCATCCCGTTCGCCTTCAAGGACATCCAGCTGGCGCAACTGGCTCTGGCGCCGGTTGGCAAGATGGTGGTCGACAAGCCCTAAATTGAAGCCAAAGCGCGGACGCTTTGGATAAGTGTCCTAATCGAGCAGAATTTCGCGCAGCTTGAGTTCTTTCTCGTGCTCGGCCTGCGCCTTGGCGGCGGCTAACTGCTCGGCCTCGATAGCGCGTTCCTTCAGCACGGCCAGGGCACGCCAAACCGAGGACACCTCGTCTTCACCCTCGCTCTCCGCCACCGGCATATCGTCATATTCGCCCTTCGAGGTCTTGATAATGGCGGCCGCCAGCTTTTTGAGCGGATCGGTGATGAAATGCGCCACGATCCACAGCGACAGGGCCATGATGGCGGCGATACCGAGCAGGGCTGTCAGCAGGAAATCGCCCGCGCGCTTTTTGCTGTATGTGTCCGCCTCTTTCTGCGCAACGATGAGGTCCTTCTGTGTACCCTGAACGAGGGTATCGACTTGCGCCTGAAACGCGATGCGGTCGGCGCGGTTGCCGTCGCTCAGGCCGCGTGCACCTTCGACATCCCCCTTGGTGGCCAGGTGGGCCACTTGACGGCGCAGGGAGATGAAGCCGGCCATCTGGCCAGAGATCGCCTCAAGGCGTGGCTTTTCCGCGGGTGTCGCATCGGCTTTCCACTGGGCCAGAAGAGTCTGCATTTCGTCGAGATTGCGGTTCAGGCTGGTGACGAAACCCGTGAGTTCCTGTGGATTGCGGGCAATATAGATGCCGCGGGTCTCCATAACCGAATTGCTGATCAGATGATTGAAACGCTCGCCGCGCCACGCATGATCATAGGCGTGATCATACTGCTTCATCATGCGGTTGTAGTCGCCGATGGTTAGGAGGCCGAGCCCCGTTACCACAAAGGCCATCAGGGCAAAGCAGCCCACCAGAATCAGAACACGCGTGCGTATCGACACCGCCATACTCCCCTGTCGACGGGCCTATGGCCCTGAGGCGCGAGTTTGCACCCTATTCCTTAAGGAATACATCAATTTGCGGGTATCTTGCGGTAATGTGTGGGGGCGAAGGCGATAATATTTCCGTGATGTAACCCGGCCACTAGGTCAGGGTTTCGTTGCGTTTCAGCTTCGGCGACATAAGGTGGATATAGGCGAAGGCGACCAGATAGGTGAAAGCGGCGATGGCGAAAATCACCGCGTAGGAGTGGGTGGTTTCCAGCAGGAAGCCGACGAATTTCGACATGAACATGCCGCCGATGGCGCCGGCCATGCCGCCAATCCCGATGACCGAGGCCACGGCCGAACGCGGCAGAAGGTCGGACGGCAGGGTATAGACATTGGCGGAAAACGCCTGGTGAGCCGCCGCCGCCAGGCCGATGATCAGCACGGCCAACCACAGGTCCTTCACGCCGCTGACGAACAGCATAGGCAGCACGAACAGGGCGAACAGGAACAGGGTCGATTTGCGCGCGACATTGGCCGAGAAGCCCATCTTGAGCATTTGCGACGACATCCAGCCGCCGGCGATGCTGCCGGCATCCGACAGCAGGTAAATGACGACGAGCGGCGGGCCGAAGCTCTTAAGATCGAGGTTGTAGTTCTTCTCAAGGAAATCGGGCAGCCAGAACAGATAGAGCCACCATACCGGATCGATGAGAAACTTGGCGATGGCGTAGATCCAGGTTTCCTTGATGAATAACAGCTTGAACCACTTGACCTTGGCCACCTGATCGGCCGGATCGTTTTCGATCAGGGCCAGTTCGGCGGCATTGACGCCCTTATGGTCGCGCGGTTTGCGATACATGCTGAGCCAGGCGATCAGCCACAGCATGCTGACGATGCCGGTGGAGAAGAAGGCGGCGCGCCAGCCCCAGGCGGCGGTGATGAGCGGTATCAGCAGGGGGGCGACAATGGCACCGATGGCGGCGCCGCTGTTGAACACACCAACAGCCAAAGCGCGTTCTTTCTGCGGGAACCACTCGGCAATGCCTTTTAGGCTGGCCGGAAAGGCGCCGGATTCACCAAGGCCCAGGCCAAAGCGCGCCAGCATGAACTGCGTCGAATTGGTGACGAAGCCGGTCAAGGTGTGGGCGAGGGTCCACATACCAAAGGCGATGGTGTAGCCGGCGCGTGTGCCGATCTTGTCGATAAAACCGCCGAAGCTGATATAGCCGAAGGCATAGGCGCACTGGAACCAGAAAACGATGTCGGCATAGGTCTCTTCGGTCCAGCCCTGTTCGGCCCCGACCGTGCTTTTCAACAGCGCGAAGGTCTGGCGGTGGGTGTAGTTGATGACCATGGCGACCAGCAACAGACCGCAGATAACCCAGCGGATATTGGTCGGTTTCTGACTGGGTGTGGACGGACTGGCGGCGGCTTCCTGAACCTGTGACATCGACTTCCTGCACGTAATTTTGTTTTATAAAGCCGTCACCTCAAGGCTTGGCGTCAGACATGATTAGGCAAGATCGTGACACCGGTGTCAAGGTGCGGGCGTAAAAATGCGCAAGAATATACCTGATGCAGGTCACGCCACCTGTCTTTCCGCGGCTCACAGGCGCCTTCGGGCACGGCCTAATTCACGGGTGTGATTACGAGCAAGGTGACGCCCTGACGCGGCAGCTCGAAATTCAGACTTGTCTCGCCGGCGTTTATGTTTAGCGCAGCCGGTTGATCGGGCGCCAGTAAGGCCGCCGCTTTCAGGGCGTCGTACTGCGCATTGTCGGGCGCCAGGGGCGATCCCATGGCCTGATAAGCGGCAAAGCTGTTGGCGTGGGTCGCGTCGATACGGTAGCGCGTCATGACCGCGCCCTTTTTGAAGGCGGCCGGCAAGTGGTCAAGCGCCAGAGACACCGCCGCGTCCGGCCCGGCGACATCATCGTCATGATAGTGCCAGACAAGGATGCTGAGGCGATCGCCGTCGCGTGCCGCTGTAACGCCGACGTCAGCATCATCGCGCACACCGCTGGTCATGACGGCATCAAGCGGCGTCTGATGATCGGACAGGGCGGCGACATGCTGTCCCTTCATCCGCGAGAACAGGCGAAAGACATTGAGCACCGGCATGTCGATTCCGTTGCTGGCCAGTTGGCGGAAGCCGGCGAAATAGCGCTGGTCCTCGAATTCAAACGCCCAGCTTAAAGCGCCTTCGAGTTTCACACCGCGCCGCTGCGCCAATTCGGCGACACGCGTGAAGCTGGCAGCCGTATAGCTCGAATACATGGTGCCGTTGCGATAGGCATTGGCCGGGCCCTGGCAGGCGGCGCAGCCCTCCGGATCGAACTCGCCGATAATGATCGGCTTGTCTTTGAAGGCCGGACGCGCGGCGATGGCGGCAAATTCGTGATCGGCCGCCCGGAGCTGGGTGGCAAGCCCCATGCGGACATGACCCTCCACGAATTCAGGCCCGCCCTTGGCATGGAAGGACAGGAAATCTGTCGGTGTCGCCGTCTTTTCCATGTGATCCATGAAGGCCGACATGAAATCATCATTGGCGCCGGCCATATCCGGGCCGCCGACGCGGGCCTCAGGCAGGGCGCGGCGCACGGCCCTGACGCTGACCTCGTGCAGTTTGAAGAACTCTCCGCGGGTGCCGCCCCAGTAATATTGCGGCAGGTTGGCTTCGTTCCAGGTTTGCCAGTACCAGCTCGCCACCTCGTCATGGCCGTAGCGCTCGACGCAGTGCTTCACCCATTGATAGACCAGCTCTTCCCACTTGCCGTAGTCTTTTGGCGGATAGGCCCAGCCGGTGCGCAGGCTGCCGCTGCCTGGCCGCCAGGTGTGCTGATAGGGCTGCGGCTGCGTGGAGAGGGCTTCGGGCATGAAGCCAATCTCGACATAGGGTTTCACGCCGCGCGCCAGGTAGGTGTCGAAGATACGGTCGATGATGCGCCAGTCATAGACCGGATGACCTTGCGCGTCCTCGGTATAGGCATTGGTGGAGCCCCATTTCAGTGCCGGCGTGCCGTCACCCGAGGTCAGCAGGTTGTGGGCGCGGAAATAGACATGGCCGGGGGAGAGTGCGCCGAGCGAGGTGAGGAGGCTGCGGCCATCCTTCATGGTGGCGTAGTTGGGCTCATCGGCGCCGAAGAAGCGCCAGATCGGCTCGACCGGCCCGGTCGTTTTCGCGGCATCGACCGATATCTTCACGGGGAAGCTGTCGGCGGACGCGGAAACGGCCGCACCCATCAAGAGCGCGGCCGTCAACAAGGCGGTTTTTAATATGGACATGCGGCCTCCATTGTTCGGGGCCACCTAAGGCCTAGTGGTTATCGCGTGGCAGGCCTCGTGTCTGGGCAATCTGCTGGAACTGGATGGCGTCTTCCAGACAGGCGCCGCTGCCCATCTGACCGACGGTGCGGCGCTGCATTTCCTGCCACGGCGTCTGGCTGGCGGGATACTTGTAGCCGCCTTCAGCTTCCAGTTTCGCACGGCGCTGTGCCAGTTCCTCATCGGAAATCAGGACATTGACCGTGTTGGTGTTGAGATCGACGCGCACCTTGTCGCCGGTGACGAGCAGGGCGAGATTGCCGCCGGCCGCCGCTTCCGGAGAGGCGTTGAGGATCGATGGCGAGCCCGAGGTGCCGGACTGACGGCCATCACCGATACAGGCGAGCGAATGGATGCCGCGCTTGATCAGGTAGGTGGGGCAACGCATGTTGACCACTTCGGCGGCGCCCGGATAACCGATGGGGCCTGCGCCGCGCATGAAAAGGATGCAGTGCTCGTCGATATTGAGCGACCCGTCGTCGATGCGGTGGTGGTAATCTTCGGGGCCGTCAAACACGATGGCACGGCCGACAAAGGCCTGCGGATCGGCCGGATTGTTCAGGTAACGCTCGCGGAATTCGGGCGAGATGACCGACACCTTCATGACGGCCGAATCGAACAGATTGCCCGACAGGACGCGGAAACCGGCGCGCTCTTTTAGCGGCTGATCGTAAGGCTTGATGACCTTTTCGTCTTCGATCACGGCCTTGGCGCAGTTTTCGCCAATGGTCTTGCCGTTGACGGTCATGGCGTTCTCATGGATCAGGCCCTGATTCATCAGTTGCTTGACGACGGCGGGCACGCCACCGGCATGGTGGTAATCTTCGCCGAGATATTCACCGGCCGGCATCAGATTGACCAGCAGCGGCACTTCTTCGCCGAATTCCTGCCATTCCTCGACCTGGAGATCGACGCCGATATGGCGGGCCAGAGCGTTGAGGTGAATCGGCGCATTTGTGCTGCCGCCGATGGCCGAGTTGACGCGGATGGCGTTGACGAAGGCGTCCTTGGTCAGGATGTCCGAAGGCTTCAGGTCTTCGTGCACCATGTCAACGATGCGCTTGCCGGTGAGGTAGGCGGTTTCCTGACGGTCGCGGTGCGGCGCCGGAATGGCGGCCGAATAGGGGAGTTGCATACCCAGGGCTTCGGCCAGCGAATTCATCGTGGTGGCCGTGCCCATGGTGTTGCAATAGCCGGTCGAAGGCGCGGACGACGCGACGAGCTTGATGAAGCCCTGATAGTCGATCTCGCCGGCAGCCAGCAGTTCTCTAGCCTTCCAGACGATGGTGCCCGAACCCGTGCGCTCGCCCTTGTACCAGCCGTTGAGCATGGGGCCGACCGAGAGGGCGATGGCGGGGATATTGACGGTGGCCGCAGCCATCAGGCAGGCGGGGGTGGTCTTGTCGCAGCCGATGGTCAGCACGACGCCGTCGAGCGGGTAGCCGTACAGAACTTCGACGAGGCCGATATAGGCCAGGTTGCGGTCGAGACCGGCGGTGGGGCGCTTGCCGGTTTCCTGAATCGGATGGACCGGAAATTCGAGCGCGATACCGCCGGCTTCGCGGATGCCTTCGCGGATGCGATCGGCCAGCACCAGATGGTGGCGGTTACAGGGAGAAAGGTCCGACCCCGTCTGGGCAATGCCAATGATCGGCTTGCCCGACTGCAATTCCTCCAGCGACAGGCCGAAGTTCATGTAGCGTTCGAGATAGAGCGCCGTCATATCCGGGTTGGACGGATTGTCGAACCAGGCGCGTGAACGGAGCTTTTGGGGGGTAACGGAATCGGACATAGGGTCGGTTTACTTTACAGTGTAGAAGTGATGGACAGTGGTCTGGGTGTAGGTTTGGCCCGGATCGAGACGCGTGGTCGGGAAGGCCGGGTGGTTGGGGCTGTCCGGATAGCGCTGGGCTTCGAAGGCGATGGCCTGATATTTCACCAGGCTCTGACCGCCCTTGCCGACGATCTTGCCGTCAAGGAAGTTGCCCGTATACATCTGCACGCCGGGCTCGGTGGTCGAGATGGTCATGCCGCGGCCGGAGGTCTTGTCCTCGAGGGTAACAGCCAGCTTCGGCGCCGCGGTCAGGCCGCCACGGATGACGTAGTTGTGGTCGATGCCGCCATTGCCGATAACGATCTGCGGATCGGTCGACTTGACGCGATCGGTGACCAGAGCCGGCGATGTGAAGTCGAACGGCGTGCCCTTGACCGGCATTTCCTTGCCCGTCGGGATCAGCGCCTTGTCGACCGGCAGGATGGCGTCGGATTCGATCTTCAGTTCGGCGTCGGTGGCCAGACGGGTGGCAGGGATGCCGCCCAGGTTATAGAGGCCGTGATTGGTCAGGTTGACCACGGTCGGCTTGTCGGTGGTGGCCTTGTAGGTGAAGGACAGATCGTTGTTTTCGGTCAGGGTGTAGGTCACGTCGGCGACGACCGTGCCGGGGAAGCCCTGATCGCCATCCTTGGAGGTCAGGGTAAAGGTGACCGAGGCTTCATTGGCGCCGGACTTCACGTCCTTGATCGTCCAGTTGAGCTTGTCCCAGCCCTTCGGCCCGCCGTGGAGGGTGTTGGTCTTGTCGTTCAGCGGCAGGGTGAAGGTCTTGCCGTCGAGCGTGAACTTGCCGCCGGCGATGCGGTTGGCGTAACGGCCGACCGTGACATTGGTGAAGTTCGGGGTCTTCTCGTAACCTTCGATCGTGTCGTAACCGATGATGATGTCGGCGGCCTTGCCATCCTTGTCAGGCACCAGCAGGCTCTGCATGGCGGCGCCATAGGTGATGAGCTTGACCGAAATGCCCTTGGAGTTCTTCAGTTCGACGCTTTCGACGGCCGTGCCATCGGACAGCGCGCCAAACGATGCGCGCGTCGCGGTGACGCCGGCGGAAGCCGCCGTGACCGCCGTATCGCCCTTGGGGGCCTTGTCCGAGCAGGCGCTGAGCAGCATCAGCGTGCCCAGTCCGGCGACCAGAGCAAATCTTTTCGTAACCAACATCATACCATCCTTCTTGTGAACTGATGACGCCGTGGTGCGGCGCCGGCTTTCCATTCCTGTATCGCCACGCCGGCTAAAAATGACGAAGGGCCGGGCGCGCGTTTATGATTTTCTGACCGTTACATACCGCGCAGGCATTAGTCAGACAATAAAAAAAGCATATATCGTACAAAATAAAGCAACAATTTGACGGTGCGTCCTGTTGCGCCTGTAAATGTGGGGGACGACTACTGGGAAAAGGTGCGCTGGGTGTCTTCGTGGGCCATGCGGATCAGTGATTCCATGCACCAGCGCGCGCCGCTGGCGTCACGGCGTTCGATGGCCTCGAACACGCGCTCATGGTCGGGCACCGGATCGCGCGTCAGGGCGTTGTGGCGCGCCTTGTAGCGCGTGGTCCAAGAGACGGCGGCCTCGATCGAACTCGACAGCGAGGCGAGAGCCTCGTTGCAGGTGGCCTGGATCAGGGCGTGGTGGAAATCAAGATCGGCGCGGCGGCCTGTCTCCGATTGCAAGGTTTCGCGCTTCATGATCTCCAGCGCGCTGCGCATCTGCTCGATCTGCGCCTCGGTGCGACGGGTGGCGGCCAGTTCGGCGGCGGCCGGCTCGGTGATCAGGCGCAGCTCGAACAGCGACTTGATAAAGTCCTGACTGGGCTCGGTTTCAAACATCCAGCCGAGCACTTCGGGATCGAGCAGGTTCCAGCGCTCGCGCTCGGTGACGCGCGTGCCGGTTTTGGGGCGGCTTTCGACCATGCCCTTGGCGGCCAGAATGCGAATCGCCTCACGATAGGCCGAGCGCGAAATATCGAGTTTCGAGCTCGATTCGATTTCGTTGGGCAGGATCTCGCCGGACTTGAACGTGCCGCGAAGGATGTCGACGCCGAGGCGATGCGCCAGAGCGCCGTGCAGGCGGCCCTGATACATGGTATGGCCATGGGTGGCGGCATTATGCTGGACATCGCCGCGCAAGGCGCGGGCCGGACTGATTTTCAGGCGGCTGCCGGTCGACTTCGGATCGGTGGCAGAGGTTGACGCAGAGGCAGGGATGGGTTTTCGCATATGTGTTTCCTTAGCCCAACACATGACATTGAATTGTCTGTTTGACAAAGTGAATTTACAAGCTAAAGAGCTTAGAATATAGCCATTTGTCTGAGTTAATGGCGTGCATGGCCTCGATCATGTGCGCAACAGAGAGGAAGTTTTAAATGACCCTGCGTCTTATACAGATTGTCACGCCGGAAGGCGAGCGCCGCGTTCTGGCCGCGCAGGCAGATGGATCGGCGCGCAGCATTAATGGCGTCAGCTCAACCTACGAACTGGCCCGCAAGGCCATTGCCGCCAAGGCTTCCCTGGCCGCGCAGGTCGAGACGCAAGGCCTGGGCGACGAGATCGACGTGGCGGTTGCCCTGTCGGAAGGCCGTGTCCTGGCGCCGATCGATCACCCCGACGCGGCTCACCTGCACGTCACCGGCACCGGCCTGACCCACCTCGGTTCCGCCGAAGGTCGCGACAAGATGCACAAGGCCGCGGCGGCTGCCGAAACCCAGACCGATTCCATGCGCATGTTCCTGATGGGCGTGAAAAACGGCAAGCCCGAAGCCGGCATCGTCGGCGCACAACCGGAATGGTTCTACAAGGGCAATGGCACCACGCTCGTCGGCCCCGGCGCCGAGCTGAAATCGCCCGCCTTCGCTGAAGACGGCGGCGAAGAGCCTGAAATGGCCGGCATCTATGTCATCGGTGACGACGGCGCGCCGTACCGCATCGGCTATGCCCTCGCCAACGAATTTTCCGACCACGTCACCGAGAAGCAGAACTATCTGTGGCTGGCCCACTCCAAGCTGCGTCCGGCGTCGCTTGGCGTCGAAATCCTGACCGGCGACCTGCCGAAGGACGTGCGCGGCACCTCGCGCATCTGGCGTGGCAATGAGGTCATCTGGGAAAAGCCGTTTATCTCGGGCGAGGACAACATGTCCCACTCGCTTGATAACCTTGAGCACCATCACTTCAAATACGACCTGTTCCGCCAGCCGGGCGATGTGCATGTCCATTGCTTCGGCACGGCCACGGCGTCGTTCGCCGACGGTATCCAGACGAAGGACGGCGACGTGTTTGAGATCACGGCCGCGCCCTACGCCTATGGCCTGCGCAATCCGCTAATCACCCGCGCCGAAGAAAAGGTCGCCATCAAGGCGCTCTAAAATAGTCTGCCTCCAAGGTGCTGAAAGCATCTTGGCAAGGGCAAGGCCCGCCGCCGCCGATGCGGCGCTTGAGCTGCTGGAATGGTTACATAATGTGCGTGGCGGCGCGGTGTGGTCTGGATTATGCTCCCGAAATCTGCTTTCGGGGGAAGTCCGTCATGCTGCGCCGCACCTTGCTTGTCCTGCCTCTGGCGACCCTGCTCGTTCAGACCGCGCATGCGGCGACACCGGGTCCCGATCCCGTCACCATCATCAAGACACTTTACGCCGGCTACCAGGCGCCACCGACCGAGGCGCCGGAATCACCGACCGAAGGCCAGAAGACCTTCTTCACCGACTCCCTTGAGGCGCTCTATACCGCCGCCACAAGTGCGCCGGACGGCGATCTGCCGCTGATCGACTGGGATGTCTTCGCTAACGGTCAGGATTTTCAGATCAGCGACGTTACGGTCACCGCCACGCCCATGAGTGGCGACAGCGCAACCGTGACTGCCCGTTTCAAGAATTTCGACGAACCGACCACGGTGATCTATGCCTTCACGGCGACGCCGCCGGGCTGGCGGGTGGCCGATCTGTCCTACCCGCCCAGCGTCAATTTCCCCGAAGGCTTCTCGCTCAAAGCCTATATCGCCGCCGGCAACAGCGATGAAACACCGGCCCCGACTATGCCTTGAGGCTATGTCGGAGGATTGTGTTTCTCGATAAAGGCGACAATCGTTTTATACATATCGATCCGCGAGGCTTCGTTGGTTTCCCAATGATCCGTGTGATCATATTGAACGAAGGTGACATCCTTGCCGGCGGTTTTCAGGGCTGAAACCATGCTCGTACTTTGCTCGATTGGCACGACCGTGTCATCCTTGCCATGAACGATCAATATCGGCACATTGACGTTTTTAACGTTCTTGATAGGGGAGGCGCTATCAAGATTACTTTCATCACCAAAGCATCTTTTCCAGAAGTTGTAGGTCGTTGACTTTTGCCCGGCATCATAATCGCGCGACCAGTCCAGGAAGGTGCGCAGGTTGGCAAGGCCGGCCACATCGACAGCGCAATTATAGACGCCTGCATCAAGGGTGACGCCGGCCAGCGCGGCATAACCACCATAGGAGGCGCCGATGATGCATACCCGCTTTGCATCCACCAGTCCCTGCGCTGCCAGATAGCGAACACCATCCGATAAATCTGTCTGCATTTTCTTGCCCCATTGTCCGTAGCTGGCCGTTATAAATGCATTGCCGTAGCCTTCCGAACCGCGATAGTTGGGTTGCAGAACCGCATAACCGCGCGAAGCATAGGCTTGCGCCTCACGATCATATTCGAGGCCATCCCGCGCGATAGGGCCTCCGTGTGGCATGACCACCAAGGGCAGATTTTTGGCTTCACGATTAGGGGGCAGTGTCAGATAGGCTTCGATTTCAAGCCCATCTGCTGCTTTGTATTTGATTGCCTTTTTGACGGCGATCCACTCAAACGGGATATCGGGGTAAGCCTCTCCAATGGTTATGTTTTTTCCAGAGACGAAATCAATATAATAATAGGTGCCGGAATCATCGTCACCTTCCGAATAGACGATCATTTTGCGTGGATCATCGGCATAATCGGTGATCATCATGCGATAACCAGTCATAGCGACCTGAGCCTTTTTGACTAGGTCCTGCATGGTGGGATTGTCATAATGATAATTTACCCAGCCGTCATAGCCACGATATCCACATAGGCGGAAGGTTTTGGGATCGAAAATAGGACCTGAATTCGCTCCCTCGATAGGAAGAGGAGCTGAAAATACGCCTTCTGGCGTCACTTCGTAATAATTCCCTTCCAACCCGCGTTCACCTTCTTTGTAAACAACAACGGATGAGCCGTCGCGACCAAGGCCAATCAGAGTGGGATAGTCAATTTCGGATTTCGTAGTATAGATGTCTTTCCAGGCGCCATTCATCCTGTATTGCAAAATCCAGGTGTTTGATTTGGGGTAATAAAGACTGCGGGCCACCATCTCGCCTTCGGGTGTGAGAACCCACTTGTGAGTTTCCCAAGGCGCGCGATCCATCAAATCGTATTTGAGCGACTTATCCAGATCAAAGCTGTAGAGATATTTGGCTTCATCAAAGTTTATCGGATAGGTGGCCGCCGTAAGCTGGCGTTTGCCATCGCGCGCAACGACATTCACGCCGCCCATCACGAAGCTTTTAAAACCTTCGATCTGGCTGAAAGGCACATTGATGGTCTGGGTTTGCAGATTGTAGATGCTCACAATCTGGAACGTACTACGTCCGCCTGCGAAGGCGTCTTCTTTTCCGGTGGCCAGTGTCGACAGAACAAGGTGAATGTCGTCGATCCAGAAAAGGTCGGAAATCTTTGCCTTGCCGAGGTTGAAGGTTTGAAATTTGTTGTCGGCAATATTGTACTCGTGCAGGTACTTGGTGCCGCCGTCTTCCTTAATATAGGCGATATGGTTGCCATCGGCGGAGAGACAGACATGGTCCAGCGCTGGTGATTTCGCCCATTGTTCGGGTGTCGGCACAGGCGGAACCTGCTGGGTTTGCGCCAGAACTTCCGGCCCAAGGATGGCTGTAAAAGCGCCCGCGCTGGCAGTAATCAACAAACGGCGACGGTTAAAACTGGACGTCATGAAAAATCCCCCACAAATATTGCCTTAGTTTTCGCCTTTTGGCCGAAGATGGCAACCTCCCGCAAACCTTAAGCCGGATTATATTTACCTAGGAAAGCCATGGCCGCCTTCATCATCTCGACGCGCGCCGAGCCGACAGTTTCCCAGTGATCCTGACCCTTGTAGGTCACGAACTCGACCGGCTTGACGGCCTTTTTTAGCGCACTTTCCATGCGGCGACTTTGCTCGATCGGCACAACCGTATCGTCGGTGCCGTGAATCAGCAATATCGGGCACGAAGCATTGGCGGCCTGACGTGCCGGCGAAATGGCGTCCCAGTTTTTCGGATCGCCCGTGAATTGCTTCCAGTACAGAACCGAGGAACTGTCGCTTCCGCCGGCTTTTTCGGCGATAAACTCATTGAAGCTCTTGGGATCGGAAATCCCGGCGATCGAAATGGCGCACGTATAGACGCCGGGATCGAGCGTGGCGCCGGCCAGTGCCGCGTAGCCGCCATAGGATGCGCCCATGATGGCGACGCGCTTCGGATCGACGATGCCCTGCTTGACCAGATCGCGCACGCCGTCGGACAGATCGGTCTGCATCTTGCGGCCGAATTCGCCATGGCCGGCGTTGACGAAACGGCTGCTGTAGCCTGAGGAGCCGCGGAAATTGGGCTGCAGAACGGCATAGCCGTTGGCGGCCAGGGCCTGAACTTGCCAGTCAAAACCAATGCGGTCGCGCGCCTGTGGTCCGCCGTGCGGCAGCACGACGAGCGGCAGGGCCTTGGCGGGCTTTCGCGGCGGCAGGGTGAGGTAGCCGTGAATCTCCAGACCGTCGGCGGCCTTGTAGGTGATCGGCTTTTTTTCGGTGATCCATTCGGTCGGCAGCTTATCGTAATTCATAGCCAGAAGCCTGGTGTTTCCGGTCGAGAGGTCGACGAAAAAATAGGTGCCGGCGTCCTGGGCGTTCTCGCCATAAATGATCATCTTGCGCGGATCTTCGGCGAATTCGATGATGGCAGCGCGGTAATCTTCGCCGAGGACAGCTGTCAGGGCACCGGCCAGCTTTCTCAGCAACGTGTCTTCGTAATCGTACTTGATCCAATCATCGGTGCGAGCGAAGCCGACAAAGCGGCTTGTGACCGGATGGAAGAGGGCATCGGTGCTGCCAACGTCTTCGCTGGTATCGAGCGACGGCCCCATAATGCCCTCGGCATTGATTTCGTGGTATTCGCCCTTGGTCTCGCCCTTGTTGAAATAGACGACGACCGACGCGCCATCACGTCCCAGGCCTTGCAGGGACGGATAGTCCAGCGCCTCTTTAAGTTCATAGATCGGCTTGAAGATGCCCATCTTGCCGCGCGGCGCCCGGTTATAATAGAGAGTCCATTTTTTGCGGTCGTCGATAAATTCGGCATAGGCGACGACATAACCATCGGGCGCTATGACGTAGTTCTGTGTATCCTTTGAACTTTCATAGATGAGCCTGTCGCCGGCCTTATCGAGGGGGAAACTGAACAGGCACCTATTATATTCGCCGCTCATGCGGTAATTCGACGCCATCAGCCGGTATTCGCCGTCGACCTTGACCCGGGTCACGCCACCGACGACGATGGAATAGAAGTCCTCCCTACGCTCGAACAAGGTGCGCAGCTTGTTGGTCTTGAGATCGATGACGCGGCCCAGCGACATTTCCTGCTTTCTGCCGGTGAATTGCGGCAGTGACGTCGTCTGGGAATCGATGACGACGACCCGGTCATTATCGCCCCAGAACAGGTTGCGGACCTTGATCGGCCCCAGACTGAGGGTTTTCGGCTTTATGTCATCGACATTGAAGGTCATCAGAAGTTTGGCGTCGCCGGATTGGGTCACCATGGCGACGCGCTTGCCATCGGGCGACAGGGCGATCTCATCGATCAGCGGCGACTCGGCGAAAATGTCGATCGGCGGCAGGGGCACGTCCGTGGTCGCCGGCGCGTCTTCGGCGCGGACGGTGAACGGCAGGCTGGCCAGAGCGGCGGCCGAACCGGAAAAACGCACAAGTGCGCGACGGTTGATCGATATCATGAAAATCCCCCCCCCACAGGTCTTGTCGACCGAAGGTATAATTTTCCAGATCGGCGTGCAAGGCGCGGTTGCTATTATTCTAGTTTATAATCTTGTTTTTTGAACTGGTTACGGAACCAGGTCGATTGGCGCTTGGCGTAGTTGCGCGTTTTTTGCCGCGCCAGGGAGAGGGCGTCTTCCAGCGTCATGGCCCCTGCCAGACAGGCGACGAACGCTGTCAGGCCGAGCACGCGCATGATCGGCCAGTCGGGCGTCAGGCCTTTACCCATCAGATCGCGGACCTCATCGAGGGCGCCGTGATCGAGCATGATCTGCAAACGGCGGTCGCAGCGTTCATAAAGCCAGTCGCGGTCCGGATGCAGGATGTCGAGATGATAGGTGGTCTCAGGCAATTCCGGCACGGTCTGGTTTTGCCAGTCGGTCAGGGAACGGCCGGTTTGCAGCCACACCTCATAGGCGCGCGCCAGGCGCTGCTGGTCATTCGGCATGATGCGCGCCGCCGATTCTGGATCGTGCTGCCGCAAGATGTTGCGCAAAGCGTCTTCACCCATGTCGTCATAGGCGGCGCGCGCTTTCAGGCGCACGGCGTCGTCGATTTCGGGAATCTCGGCCAGACCGTGCACCAGCGCGTTGAAATAGAGGCCGGTGCCGCCGACGATGCACAAAGGCCGACCGCCGCTCAGCGCTTCGGCGATATGGGGACGGGCCGCGCGCAGCCAGTCGCCGGTCGACCATAGGGTTTGTCCGTCGAGGTGACCATAGAGCAGATGGGGCGCCTGCGCGGTGTCGGCGGCATCCGGCCGGGCCGTCAGCAACGGCACATCGGCATAGAGCTGCATGGAGTCGGCATTGAGGATTGCACCTCCGGTCTTTTGCGCCCAGGCCAGCGCCCTGGCCGATTTGCCCGATGCGGTCGGGCCGGCGAGCAGATAAAGCGGGCGGTGAGTTTCGGGCATTTAGGACTTTAAACGAGGGGGCTAAGGGCCTATGTGGAGCTCAACTTAACTCCTAAGAGGTTCCTCGATGCTTGACAAGGAAACGGTGCTGACGGCGCTGAACACCATCATCGATCCGATGAGCGGGCAGGGCCTGACCGACGCTGGTCTGGTGCGCGCCCTGATCGTTTCGCCTGAGCGCGTTGGCTTCATGCTGGAAGTGCCGCAGGACCGCGTCACGCAGTACGGCCCGATCCGTCTGGCCTCTGAAAAGCTGCTGGCGGGGCTCGATGGCGTCAAGAAGGCGCAGGTCGTCCTGACCGCCGAACTGGCGCCCAATCCGCAGCCGCAGAAAGCCGCCTCGGCCAGGCTTTCCGACAAGGCGGTCGAGGACAGCCGTCCGAAAGCACCGGTCGCCGGTGTGCGGCCGAACCACGTGAAGCGCGTGATCGTGGTCGGCTCGGGCAAGGGCGGCGTCGGTAAATCGACCGTATCGCTGGGGTTGGCCATCGGCTTGCAGCAATTGGGCTTAAGCGTCGGTTTCCTTGACGCCGATATCTATGGGCCGTCGGCGCCGGTCATGCTCGGCATCTCCAAGCCGCCCGAATTTGGCGCTGACAAGCTGATGGTGCCGCCGGAAGCCTTTGGCCTCAAGGTCAATTCGGTCGGCTTTCTCGTCGATCCCGATCAGGCGATGATCTGGCGCGGCCCCATGGCCTCGCAGGCCCTGACTCAACTCCTGACGCAAAGCCGCTGGGGCACGGCGGAAGAGCCGCTCGACGTGCTGGTCATAGACCTGCCGCCCGGCACCGGCGATGTGCAGCTTACCCTGACACAAAAGACGCTGATCGATGGTGCGGTGGTGGTCTCCACCCCGCAGGAAATGGCGCTCTCGGATGCGCGTCGCGCTGTCACCCTGTTCGGCAAGACCGGCATCGAGGTGTTGGGTGTGATCGAGAATATGGCCTATTTCTTAAGCCCCGATGGTTCGGAACTGGAGATCTTCGGCCGCGGCGGCGCGAAGAAAATGGCTGAGGCGTTGAAAATCCCGTTCCTTGGCGAAGTGCCGCTTGATCCGGCGATGCGCAAGGGCTGCGACGAAGCGCGTCCGCTGACGGCTCTGGAGCCCGACGGCGCCATGGCGTCGCGTTTCAAGGTGATGGCGCAGAAGGTTCTCGACGGTTTGTGGAAATAAGTGCGGTTCCTCTTGCAGCGCACCATGCCGTAACCATATCAGCGACAGATGCAATTCACTGGAGCTGCTGCATGTCCCTCGACACCCTGTTTTCGCCCTTTTCGCTGAAGTCCCTGACCCTGCCGAACCGCGTGGTCATGGCGCCGATGACGCGCAACTTCTCGCCGGGTGGTATCCCCAATCAGGCGGTGGCCGATTATTACGAGCGCCGCGCTGAGGGCAAGGTCGGGCTGATCCTGACCGAGGGCACCGTGATCGAGCGTCCGGCTTCGAAGAACGAAGCCAACATCCCCAATATCTACGGCGAAGCGCTCGAAGGCTGGGCGAAGGTCGTCAAGGCCGTGCATGGCAAGGGCGGCAAGATCGCCCCGCAGATCTGGCACACGGGTGCGGCCTTCGGCAACACGCCCGATTACCGCCCGACGCCGATGGATTCGCCGTCGGGCCTTGGGCTTGATGGCGCCAGCGTTGGCGCGGCGATGTCGGAAAGCGATATCGCCGACGCCATCGCCGCCTTCGGCCGCTCCGCGGGTGATGCCAAGCGGATCGGCTTCGATGCCATCGAACTGCACGGCGCCCACGGCTACCTGATCGATGAATTCTTTTGGGACGCCACCAATAAGCGCACCGACAAGTGGGGCGGCGCCACCATCGCCGAGCGCAACCTGTTCGCCACCGAGGTCGTGAAAGCGGCGCGCGCGGCGGTCTGTCCGGACTTCCCGATCATCCTGCGCCTGTCGCAATGGAAGCCGGGCGCGTTCGATTACAAGATCGCCGCCACCCCGGCCGAGATGGAGCAATGGCTGCAGCCCCTGGTCGATGCCGGCGTCGATATCCTGCACTGCTCGCAGCGCCGTTTCTGGGAGCCGGAATTTGCGGGCTCCGAGCTGAACTTCGCTGGCTGGGCCAGGAAGATCACCAACGTACCGACCATCACGGTCGGATCGGTCGGCTTGTCGGGTGAATTCATCGCCGGCTTCGGCGGCGAGGTGTCGCATCCGGCCTCGATCGACGGCCTGCTCAAGCGCCTCGATGACGGCGAATTTGACCTGGTGGCGGTCGGCCGTGCGCTGCTGTCCGATCCGGAGTGGGTAGAAAAGATCCGCGCCGGTCGCGGCGAGGACACCAAAGGCTTCGAACGCGCCATGCTTGGCTCCCTGGTCTAACGGCCCTGGCCCTGGCCCTGGCCCTCGCTCCGAAGCCGGGGCGAGGGCGCTTACATATTTTACCGCCAGGGTTCACGTGCTAAGCGTGGAGCATGACGGATACGCCTTTGCATAAACGCGCTGATATTCAGGGGCTTCGCGGCATCGCTGTGCTGGCGGTGGTGCTGTTTCACGTCAGCCCTGCGGCGCTGCCGGGAGGATTTGCCGGCGTTGATATCTTCTTTGTTATATCGGGCTACCTGATCACGCAGATCTTGCTGCGGGACATGGAGGCCGGCGGCTTTCGCCTGCGCGACTTCTATCAACGCCGCATCCGGCGGCTGTTTCCGGCGCTCTATGCCGTGATGGCGTTTACGCTGATCTCAGGCCTGCTGATCCTGCCGCCGAAGCTGCTCAGCGAACTGGTTTACAGCCAGTTTTTCACCACCCTGTTCCTGTCGAACTTTGCCTTTGCCCATCTGGCCGATTATTTCGACAGCGCCTCCAGCCTCAAGCCCTTGCTGCACACCTGGTCGCTCGGCGTCGAGGAACAGTTTTACCTGATCTTCCCCTTGGCCCTTTTGGCCTTGCAAAGGTTTGTGCGGCGCTTCCTGTGGCCGGTGCTGGGCGCGCTGGCGCTGCTGTCGCTGATGCTGGCTCAGATCACCACCAAACCCGAAGCCGCTTTCTATCTGCCGACCACACGGGCTTTTGAGCTTTTGATCGGTGCGTTGTGCGTCTGGGCGCAGGCGCGGTTGCGCTTAAGCGACGCGCTCAGGCGATGGTTGTCGATGCTGGGGCTGGCCTTGATGATCGCCAGCCCGATCCTGCTGAACGACCGCCTGCCGTTTCCCGGCCTGTGGGCCTTGCCGCCCTGCCTCGGCGCGGCCCTGCTGTTGCTCACGCATGACGGCTGGGGCAATAAACTGATCGCCGCGCCACCCCTGACCTTTACCGGCGATATCTCCTATTCGCTCTATCTCTGGCACTGGCCGCTGCTGGTCTATGCGCGGCTGATGTTCGGCGGTTCGGTGTGGATCGCCTTGCCGGTGGTGGGGCTCGGCTTTGTCATGGCGGCCCTGTCACGGCGCTATATCGAACAGCCGTTTCTCGAAAAGCGCCTGCGGTTTGTCTGGCCGATGGCGCTGGGCGCCATGGCGCTGTCGATTATCGTCACCTTGTTGATTTTCGACGCCAAGGGCCTGCCGCAGCGCTTCAATGCCGCCGAACAGGCCGCTTTCGCCGCCACGGACGATTACAATCACGACCGCCGCCATTGTCACCTCGGCAAGGATGCCCGCATCGCGTATCGCGACACCTGTATCTACGGCGATGCGAAAGCCGCGCCCGCCGTCGCCATCTGGGGCGACAGCGAAGGCGCCGAACTGGCGCGGGCCCTGGGTGACCGCCTCACCGGCGCCAGCGTGCGCCAGATCACGGCCTCGGCCTGTCCGCCGAGCGTCGGGTACGTCATCGCCTATAACCGCGCCTGCCGGGCGCACAATGCCGACATGCTGCTGCATCTGAAAGCCGATCCCAACATCAAAACCGTGGTGCTGGTGCTGAACTATCGGCGCTATGATGCGGATAAGGCTGCTGCCATGCTGACCGGCCTGCAACTGAGCGCGCTCGATTTGCAGGTTTCCGGCAAGCGGGTGGTGCTGGTCTATCCGCTGCCGGTCTACGACTTTGATCCGCCGTCTCAGGTCGGGCTGGCCATGCGACTGGGGCGCGATCCGGCCGGCGTCGGGATGAGCCGGACGGAGTTCGAGACGGTGAATGGTCGCACCATCAGCGAACTGGATGCTTTCTCGGCCGCGCACGGTCTGGAGGTTCTGCGGCCCTCGGAGGTGCTGTGCGATGCGGAGCGTTGTCGGGTTTATGAACCAAAAACCGGTGTGCTCTATTTCAACGGCCAGCATCTGAGCCTTAAGGGCGCAGGGCTTTTGGCGGATCGGCTTACCATTTCAACGCCTCGTCTCCGCGCAGAATAGCCTCGACCTCGGGTGTATGCTTGCGCTCGCCATCGTCATGCAGGATCAGCGGCGGCAGCAGTCGCAACGGCGTCTTGCCAAGCCTTTGCGCCTTGACCAGCACGCGCTTGGCGCACCGGTCGGCGAAGGGCAGAACCGGACGGATGACGAAAGAGCCGCACTTCTTCGACAAGCCACCGAGGATATCGGCCAGCCGGTCGGCGCGATGGATAAAGACGATATGGCCGCCATCGACCACGGCGCTTTGCGCGAAATCGAGCCAGGCGTCCAGGCCGTCATCGGCGATCCAGGCGGGGCGTTTTGTGTCGTGCGGCGCACGCAACAGGTCGGGATCGTCGAAATAGGGCGGGTTGGAGAAAACGAGATCGAAACGGGAGGGGGGGAGAGTGGAAGATGCCCCCTCCGGCGGGACTTCGCCCGCCACCTCCCTCGGAACGAAGGTTCCCGCAAGCAGGGGAGGAATAAGAGACTTGTACCCCTGGCCGATGTTACCCTCGATAATGTTGGTGTGTGAGGCAGCGTTTAGCCGCACATTGTCCTGCGCCAGCGCCACATAGCCGGCTTCGCGCTCGATGCCGCTGAGCCGGAGCGCCGGACAGCGGGCTTTCAGCGACAGCAGGGCGCCGCCGACGCCGCAGCCCAGTTCCAGCCCGGTCTTAACCTTGGGAATCGACGCGCAGGCGGCCGCTAGAAGCGCGCCGTCCATGCCGATGCGATAGCCCTTTTGCGGCTGCATCACTTTGACGCGGCCCCCAAGGAGGTGCGTCTCGGTCACATCTGTGAGAAAATGAGGGATGTCCTCAGTCATACGCCGGATCGTTTTCTGATATTTTTCCGGCGCCAAGGCCGTGAACTGTCACAAGTTAAGTGCCTAAATAGTATCGCGGGGCATTGCCTGTACCGTCAAGGCGGTTTATGGCCTAAAAGTTAATGTCAGGAGTAACCGCCTTGGATTCGGCCAATATCGATACTGTACGTCCCGCGCCAGATGCCACGCCAGAACTCGTCAAGGCGGACGTCAAGGCGCTGGTCAGCCTGTGCGAACCCGACATGGTCGATATCAATGCCCTGATCACCGCGCGCATGCGGTCCGAAGTGGCCGTCATCCCGGCCCTGGCGGCGCACCTGATCGCCGCCGGTGGCAAGCGCCTGCGCCCGCTTCTGTGCGTGGCGGCGGCCCGCCTGTGCGGCACCACCAATACCCACCACCACAATTTCTCGGCCGCGGTCGAGTTCATCCATACCGCCACCCTTTTGCATGACGACGTGGTCGATTCCTCGCAACTGCGCCGTGGCAAGGTGGCCGCGCACCTGATATGGGGCGCGCCGTCTTCCGTTCTGGTTGGTGATTTCCTGTTCGCCCGCGCCTTTGAGCTGATGGTCGAAACCGGTAGCCTGCGCTCGCTCGATATCCTCTCCAAGGCCTCGGCCATCATCACCCAGGGCGAGGTGCTCCAGTTGATGAAGGCCTTCGACCTGACCCTGACCCAGGCCGATTACATCGAAATCATCTCATCGAAGACGGCGGCCCTGTTTTCGGCGGCTTCCGAAAGCGGTGCTGTGGCCTCTGGCGCTTCGGAAGAGAAGATCAGGGCGCTCTACAGCTACGGTATGAACCTTGGTCTCGCCTTCCAGATTCAGGACGATATCCTCGATTATCAGGGCGATGCCGCTGATCTCGGCAAGAACGCCGGTGACGATTTCGCGGAGGGCAAATCGACCCTGCCGCTGATCCTCGCTATGGCGGCCACCAGCGGCAGCGACTCGGCTTTCTGGGAACGCACGGTTGGCAAACGTGAGCAAAAGCCGGGCGATTTCCAGCACGCCCAAGGCCTGATGATCTCCAGCGGCGCGCTGGATGCCGCCCGTTCCGTGGCGCGCGGTTATGCCGATATGGCGCGTGCGGCCTTGAGCCTGTTCGATCAGGGGGCGTGGCGTCAGGCGTTGGAAAGCCTCGCAGTCTACAGCGTCGAACGCCAGACCTAAAATCTCTTGTCCGTCGCCCCGCCTTTACACCCAAGGAAAGCCCGCTTTTACGAACTGGATATCCTGCGCGGTCTGGCGGCGATCGTGGTCGTTTTCTTTCATTACAAACACTTCCTGCTGATCAGCGACGCGGCCGGTTTCGACTACGCCCATATGCCGTTCAGCGCCGTGCTGATGCCGTTTTATCTGTACGGCCAGTTCTTTGTGGAACTGTTCTTCGCCATTTCGGGCTATGTCTTCTTCTGGCTCTATGCCCGCGCGATCGAGGAAGGCCGCACCGGTCCGTGGGGCTTTTTCGTCGCCCGCTTTGCCCGGCTTTATCCGCTTTATATCGTCACCCTGCTTGCGGTGGTCGGGCTGCAAGTGGCGTATCGCAGCCTTTATGGCGAGGATTTCATCTATAATGAGGATACGCCACTCAACTTCGTTCTGAACGTGCTGATGATCCAGCAATGGCTGCCCTTTGCCGAGCAGTCGTACAACGGCCCGGCGTGGTCGATCTCTGTCGAGGTGTTCCTCTATGCCCTGTTCTTCGCGCTTTGCGCCTGGCGCCTCAACCGCATCTGGGTGCTGGCAATCCTGTTCGGGGCGGGTGTGGTCATCCGTATTCTGAGCGATCCGACGGTCGATTTCGTGCGCGGCGTGCCGAGCTTTTACGAGGGCGGGTTGGTCTTCTACGCCGTGCAGGCGCTGCGCAAGCCGGCGCACGCGCCGTGGCGCAAACGTCTTGTGCTGGCCCTGTCGGTCTTGCTGCCGGTTCTGTGGGGCGTCAGCTATGCGCGCGCCTTCCACCCGATCAATGTGCTGCTCGAACCCGGCCTGTTCGCCGCCATTTTCAGCGTCGTCGGCTTTCTCTATGTCGTCATGCCGCTCACCCTGCTGGCGCTGGGCCTGATGCAGGATCACTGGCGTACCGCAGGGCTCAGCCGTGACCGTCTGCACAAGATTTCGTGGATCGGCGATATCAGCTATTCGATCTACCTGATCCATTTCCCGCTGCAACTGGCGATCATGCTGGCGATGGCGCGCCTGCCGTTTGCCGAGCGGGCGCAGATTTTCAGCTCGCCGCTGGCGCTTTTGGCTTTTATGGCGGCCGCCGCCGGACTGGGCTGGCTGAGCTTTCATTATTTCGAGATGCCGATGCGGCGTTACTTACAAAAACGCATGCGGCCCGCACTGGCGCCATCTTCGGGCGTGCGATAAAACAAAACGAGATTCAAAGGGAGCAAGATCATGGCGGACACCAACACCCAGGCTGGCGCGTTTGTCGGCAAAGCCACGCAACCGGAAATCCTGCTCTACAGTCGCGCCAACCGACATGGGCTCGTGGCCGGCGCCACCGGGACAGGCAAGACGATCACCCTGCAGATTCTGGCCCAGGCCTTTTCCGACGCCGGCGTGCCGGTCTTTGCCGCCGACATCAAGGGCGATCTGTCGGGCGTCAGCCAGCCGGGCGCACCGAATGACAAGCTGATCGAACGCGCAAAGTCGATGGACCTCGACCTGACGCCGGCCGCAGCACCCGTCATCTTCTGGGACCTTTACGGCCAGAAGGGCCATCCGATCCGCGCCACCATTTCCGAGATGGGGCCGCTGCTGCTGGCGCGCCTGCTCGAACTGAACGATGTACAGGAAGGCGTGCTCAATATCGCCTTCGCCGTAGCCGACAAGGAAGGCCTGCTACTGCTCGATCTCAACGATCTGCGCGCCATGCTCAACCATATTTCGGAAAACGCCAAGGATTTGAGCCAGGTCTATGGTCAGGTGTCGCCGACCACGGTCGCCACCATCCTGCGCAACCTGCTGACCCTGGAAAATCAGGGCGCCGCCCACTTCTTCGGTGAGCCGGCCCTGCGTCTCGAAGATCTGATGCGCACCAATATCGCCGGCAAGGGCTATATCAATATTCTGGCGTCCGATCGCCTGATGCAGAATCCTAAGCTCTATTCGACCTTCCTGTTGTGGCTGATGTCGGAGCTTTTCGAGGAACTGCCCGAAGTCGGCGATCCGGAAAAGCCGCGCCTCGTCTTCTTCTTCGATGAAGCGCATCTTCTGTTCAATGAGTCGTCGCCGGCCCTGCTGCAAAAGATCGAACAGGTGGTGCGCCTGATCCGTTCCAAGGGCGTCGGCATCTATTTCATCACGCAAAATCCGGCCGATATCCCCGATACGGTGCTGGGCCAGCTTGGCAACCGCGTGCAGCATGCCCTGCGCGCCTATACGCCTTCGGAGCAGAAAGGGCTGAAGGCGGCGGCGGATTCGTTCCGCGAGAACCCGACGTTCAAGACGATCGATGTGCTGCAACAACTGGGCACCGGCGAGGCGCTGGTGTCGCTGCTCGACCCTAAGGGCATCCCCAATATCTGCGATCGCACGATGATCCGTCCGCCGGCCTCGCGCATGGGGCCGGCCACCGATCAGGAGCGCGCCGACATCATGGCGAAATCACCGGTCGGCGGGGTGTATGACGCGCTGAAGGACCGTGAGTCGGCCTATGAAATCCTGAGCGCACGTATGGCTAAGGCCCAAGCCGATGCGCCACCGCCACCGCCTTCCATAGCTGAAAAAGAAGCGGCGAAAGTGGCCGCTCAAGCTGCAAAGCTTGAGGAGCGCCAGCGTGTGGCCGATGAGAAGGCTCAGCTCGCCGAACAAAAGGCCAAGGACAAGGCTGCCGCCCAGACCATGAAGACGGTTACCTCGGTGGCGGTGCCGATCATCCGCTCCATTGGCATCGCTATCGTCGGGCAGTTGATGCGCGGTATGATGGGTAACGCCAAGCGGCGGCGCTAGAGATCCAGCATATCGACGGTGCGCCAGCCGAGATGCTGGCCACTATCGACGCAGATCATCTGGCCGGTGACGCTCGGCGCATTGAGCAGATAGATCACCGCCGCCGCCACTTCCTCGGGCGAGGTCGGCTTTTGCAGCAGGGTTGAGCGCGCCTCACGGGCGAAATCGGCCTCGCTCTGGTGGATCGATTTCAGCGTAGGCCCTGGGCCCACCGCATTGACGCGGATGGTTGGTGCCAGCGCCTGCGCCAGGGTGCGCGTAGCGTGCCACAGGCCGGCCTTCGACATGCTGTAGCTGAAAAAGGGCGGGGAGGGCTTGAGCACCCGCTGGTCGATCATGTTGATGATCGAGGCGCCGCTGCGGATATCGGCTTGCGCGGCAAAGGCCTGAGATAGCAGCACGGGCGCCAGTAGATTGGTGTCCATGTGCATCTGCCAGCTCTCGATGGACAGCGTGCGGGCACGGTCATCGGCAAAGACAGAGGCGTTGTTGACTAGTACATGGAGCGGCCCGAGCACAGCGCGCGCCTCATCTATCAGGCCGGAGACGCCGGCCACATCATTGAGATCACACGCAAGGGCATGGGCGCGGACGCCAAGCGCCTCAAGCTCGCTGACAAGCGAAAGCGCATCCTCGCGCGACCGGCCATAGTGGACGCCGATATCATAGCCGGCCCTGGCCAGCGCAATGGCGATGGCGCGTCCGATACGTTTGGCGGCGCCGGTAACTAAGGCTGTTTTAGTCAATGCGGCCGAAATCGATGACGTTCATGACGGCCATGAAGATAAGGAACGAGCCGAGGATAGCGATGGCTAACATGTGAGAACTCCCTGAAAGGATTTTACCCATAGTTAGACGGCTTGCGCGGGCGAGACAAGGGGGAGGGATTTAATACGGTCATATCTTGCGCCCATCGCCGATTGACGCCACAGTGCGCCCCTTCTTCATGATATCGGAAAACGCGCTTGGAAGACTGGAAACGCATCGTAGAACCCTATTCGCGGCCGCTGTTCTTCGCCTATTCGCGGGCGACGCGCGGCAAGACGCTGGGCGTGCGCGGGCTGGTCGTCAATCCGAAGGGCGAGGTTCTCCTGATCGAGCACACCTATCTTGAAGGCTGGTGGCTGCCCGGCGGCGGTGTCGATGGCGGCGAGACCTCCCATGCCGCCGTGGCGCGTGAACTGCGCGAGGAAGCGGGCGTCAACCCGACCGAGGTGCCGAAACTGTTGTCCGTTCATAGCAATGAGCGCTTTTTCCCCGGCGACCATGTGCTGCTGTTTCGCGTCGATCAGTATGAAGAGGTGCCGATGACCTCGCATGGCGAGATCAAGAATGTCGGCTTCTTCGCGCTCGATGCCCTGCCAGAGAATATCAACGACGGCAGCCTGCGCCGGATTCAGGAAGCGCTGCTTGGCTTTCCGGCCGATCCCAACTGGTAGACTCGTCTACCGTTCGGCGTCGTGACGTAAGACTTACTCCGCCGGCGTGGTCGGGCGGATGGCGACCGAACGCACATAGTTGACGACCTTGGCGTAGTTGGCGCGGCTGAAAACCGGCGGACGGCTTTCCATCTGCTTGATCAGGTTGCGCGCCCAGACGCGGGACGGTTTCTCATAGAAATAGTGCGCCAGCGCCGCCACCCCGATCGACAAGGCGATGGAGACCAGCGCCCAGTTGAGGCGCGACAGATCACCCGCCAGCCCCCAGGCGGGCAGGGATTTCAGGATGATCTTCTGGATCAGGTCGTGAACCAGATAGAGCGCGAAGGACACCAGTCCTAGCCAGTAGGCGACGCGGCTTTGCAGCAGGCGGGCGACGAAGCCCTCATCGTGGCTCAGGCTCATGATCAGGCCGGCGAAAACCGCAATTAGCCACAGGTCGGTCGGTTTGTACCACAGCAGCACCAGCGCCAGAACCGCCAGCACGCCGCTGGCGCGTGACGGGATCAGGTCCTTGAAGCGGAAGGCGACGAGGCCGATATAAAACGACGCCAGGCAGCGCAGGGTGGTGCCGGGCGCATAGGAATGGACGACATCGAGGCGACCGCTGACCTGCGCGTGGTGCGTCATCCATTGCGGCCCGAAGGCGACCGCGGCCAGCACACCAAAGGCCGCGACCACGCCCAGCAGGGCATAGCGACGCGGCATCCACATGGCCAGCCAGATGCTGAGGGGGAAGAGCAGGTAGGCCGCCCATTCGGTGCTGATCGACCAGGACGGCGGCACAATGGCATAGGCCAGCCCCCAGACGTGGGTCATGGTGATGTTGAAAGGCAGGGCGCGCAGCACATTGTCATCGAAGCGATAGGTGCTGCTGAGGACGGTGGTGATGGCAATCGCGGTGATGACGGTCATCAGGATGTAGAGCGGATAGATCCGTGCCACGCGCGCCAGCAGGAATTTTTTGAAGCTGGCGAAGGAAAAGCCGTCGCGGAACCAGTCGGCATAGGTGATCGCCATCACAAAGCCGCTCAGGATAAAGAACAGGTCCACCGACATATAGCCGTGACGGATAAAGGGTTTCACCAGCGGCGGAAACGCCACCAGCCCATTGGCGTGGAAGAACACCACGTACAGGGCGGCTATCCCACGAAGCCCGGTCAGGGCGCGGATTTCAGCTTTTTTTGGCGCAGGCGACGGTAGGGCGGCGGGCGTCATTGAAACTCGGAAACGGTTCGTGGAACGCCCCCGTATAAGGCATTGTGACGCCTGAACCAAATCACAATCACGGATGCGTGATGTAACATAGCTTTAGGTTGGGTTCGGATCGTCTTCCGAGCACAGGTCGGGATCGCTGGTCAGGGCGGCAGGGACGATCTGGCCATTGTTCACAAAGGGCACGACCGGGCAGTAACGGGTGGCGCCGTTCACCTGCGTCTTCTGCCAGGTTACCCCTTGCGTATCGGTCAGAACCAGCGTGCCGTCAGCCTTCTTTTGCCAGACATCGACGCGGGTGCGCTCCAGCATGTAAGGGCCGACATCGCAGCCTTTCAGATCACCGGGCACGACCACCTTGCCGCTGGCATCCTTGATGGCGGCGTCAGGATATCCGACGCGACCATCGACATAGGCTGGCGTGACATAGCAATAATAGTCGGTGGTGCCCACGCGCACCGGCATGACATAGCTCTCACCGCTGCCGTCCGGCTCCAGATTGCCATTCTTCCATGTGAAGACATCGATGCCATGATCGCAGCAACTGCCGCGCCAGAAGTTCCATACCTTGTGATGCTCGGCATCAAACTCCGGCGAGGTGACATCAAGCAGCGAGGCAGGGGCGGCGACAAAGGTCTGCGTCGCCGGATCGAACAGCCACATATCGTAAGGGATGTTCGGGCCGGCCGGCAGAGTCTGGGCGATCATCAGATCAAGGTGGCCGTCGAAATTCATATCGACGAAGCGCGGCGTGAAGATCGAGCAGGTGCCTTGCGATTCGGTCGGCAAGGCCTGAACCAGCTTGCCCTTACGGTAGAGCCGGATTTCGTGGACCACGGGCGGGGTGGGGCAAGAGTTGTCCGTGTCGGGCAAGGTGTCGGCCACCAGTCGGATATCATAGGGAGGGGGCGTGCTGGTTTCGTTCAACACCATCGGCAGAACGCGCTTGGCGTCGGGCGATTTCCAGGCGCCTTTGGCGCTGCCGTCGGTGAGAAAAAGCGTCCAGGCGCCGCTTTTTGCGGCCACGCCGATGGTTTCACTGAGTTGCGCCACCTGTCCCGTCACCGTGCCCTTCAGTTGCAGGGTGTAGCGTGTCTCGTCCTTGCAGGGGGCATAACAGTAGCTGCCACTTATGGTGTCGGCTATGCGCTCTAACTGCACCTCCACCGTTTTCTTGCCGAGGGTGCCGGCATAGGTCCGTGACCAGATAGGGAATTCGACCTTTTCGTTTTGCGCCAGGGCGGCGGCGGGCAAAAGGCAGCACAGGAAGAAGGCGGACAGGCAGGCGCGAAACATGGAGGACTCCTTGGGGGACGAACGGTCCTTATCGGCCATGACCGATGTAATTTCAACAAGACTTGACCGCACCCGTGGCGATCCCATTTGTGACGAGGCGGCATTGATTATAGAGTACGGCGTGAACAGCGATTCCAACATGAACCCGGATGCCGGTGCGGCGCAGGAGATTATCCTGGATGCCCCCCTGATCGGCGCGGAACTGATCCGGCGCGAGGCCGCCCTGGCGCCCGATAAGCCGGGCGTTTATCGCATGCTGGGCGCTGATGGCGAAGTGCTCTATGTCGGCAAGGCGAAAAGCCTGAAGAAGCGCGTGCTGCAATATGCGCAAGGCCGTTTCCATACCCAGCGTATCGCCCGCATGGTGGCGCTCACCCGCGAAATGGTCCTGCTGCGCACCGATACCGAGGGCGAGGCGCTTCTGCTCGAAGCCCGCCTCATCAAGGCGCTCAAGCCGCGCTACAATGTGCTGCTGCGCGATGACAAGATGTTCGCCGAAATCCTGGTGCGCAAGGATCATGAAGCGCCGCAGATCACCAAGCACCGCGGCGCCCACACGATCCCCGGCGATTATTACGGCCCGTTCGCCTCGACCGTGGCGGTCAACCACACGCTCGATACCCTGCAAAAAGCTTTCCTGCTGCGCACCTGCACCGACAGCGTCTATGCCAGTCGCACGCGGCCGTGCATGCTGCACCAGATCAAGCGCTGTTCGGCGCCCTGCACCGGCGTGATCGCTCTGGCGGATTATAACGACCTCGCCCGGCAGGCCCATGACTTCCTCAAAGGCAAGAGCCGCAGCGTGATCGAGCGCCTGTCTAAGGAGATGATGCAGGCTTCCGATGACATGGAGTTTGAAACCGCCGCGCGTCTGCGTGATCGCGTCCGTGCGCTCAGCCATGTCTCGATGTCGACCTCGGTCGATCTGCGTGAGGAAGAGGCCGACGTCTTCGCCGTCTTTAACGAGGGGGGATCGGCCTGTGTGCAGGTGGTCTTCTATCGCGCCGGCCAGAACTGGGGCGATCGTGCCTATTTTCCGCGCGTCGATCAGGAGGATGATGCCGGCAGCATCCTCGATGCCTTTCTGGGGCAGTTCTATCAGGACCGGCAGGTGCCGCGACTTATCCTGGTGTCGCACGATCTGCACGAGGCCGATCTGATGATGGAGGCCTTGTCGCTCAAGGCTAATCGTAAGGTGCAGGTGCTGCGGCCGCAGCGCGGCGACAAGTGCGAGGTGGTGCAGCACGCGCTCAACAACGCCCGCGCGGCGCTGGGCCGTCGTCTGGCCGAAAGCAGCGCGCAGTCGAAGCTGCTACAGGGTGTATGTGAGGCCTTCGGGCTGGAAGCGCCGCCGGTGCGTATTGAGGTCTACGACAATTCGCACCTGGGCGGCACCCATGCGGTCGGCGGCATGGTGGTGGCGGGGCCTGAGGGCTTTCTGAAAGGCCAGTACCGCAAGTTCACCATCCGCGATCTCGACACCATGCCCGGCGATGACTACGCCATGATGTCCGAGGTGTTCCGTCGCCGCTTCACCCGGCTGATCAAGGAGAAGGACTTACCCGAAGGTGAAAAGAACTTCGGCCGTCCCGATCTGGTGCTGGTCGATGGCGGGCAGGGGCAGCTCGATGCCGTTCTGGCGGTCATGAAGGATCTGGGGCTGGAGGATATTCCGATTGTCGGCGTCGCCAAGGGGCCTGACCGCGACGCAGGCATGGAGCGCTTCTTCATGCCGGGCCGTCTGCCTTTCATGATGGAGCCGAAATCGCCCGTGCTCTATTACCTCCAGCGCCTGCGCGACGAGGCCCACCGTTACGCGATCGGCGCCAACCGCCAGAAGCGTGACGCCGCTATCACCAAGAGTCCGCTCGATGAGATCGAGGGCATCGGCCCGCGCAAGAAGCGCGCCCTTCTGGCGGCCTTCGGTTCAGGCCGCGAGGTCGGCCGCGCCACGGTCGACGAACTGATGAAGATCGAGGGCATCAGCGCCACTCTGGCGCAGAAGATCCATGATTTCTTCCACGCCGGTTAGATAAAACACTTTGGCGCCTCGCCTTTCTTGTCTAGTATGCCGCGCAACACGATTAACTGAAGAAACGATGCGTTCATGACCGGCGAAAAAGTCAATCCGATCCCCAACATCCTCACCATGCTGCGTCTGGTTTTCGGTGTGCTGATGTTCCTGTTGCTGGCGGGATCGGCCGGCGGCATCCCCTTCTTCAGCACCTATCTGGCGCCGGACGATATGTTCGCTATGCAGCGCTGGGCCTTCTACGCCTTTGTGATCGCCTCGGTCACCGACTTCTTCGATGGCATGCTGGCGCGCAAGCTCAATGCCGAAAGCGCCTGGGGCGCTATCCTCGATCCGATCGCCGACAAGATCCTCGTCTGCGGCACCATCCTTGGCCTGTTCGCCTTCAATATCGCTGATCCGGTGATTGGCCTGCCGTGCGCCCTGATTCTGTTCCGGGAATTTGCCGTCAGCGCCTTGCGCGAAGCCGCCGCCGGCAAGGGTTTCAAGGTGCCGGTCAGCTTCCTCGCCAAGGCCAAGACCACGATTCAGCTTATCGCTCTGGGAGCGCTGCTGCTGGCCGGTAGCTGGGCTGCCTTCAATCTGCCCCCGGTCTGGTACAGCCCGGTGCAGAGCATCGCCTATATCCTGATCTGTGTCGCCGCCATCGTCACCCTGTGGACCGGCATTGCTTATTTCATCGCCGCCAAAAAAGACATTTAAAGCGCCCTCCTTGGCCGATGCGTGCGCCGTCGTCGCTTGCAGGTACGCAAATGTACCTGCGGCAGCTAGCCGGCTGCTCCTCAACTCAAGGCTGACACTTTAACCGCCTGAGCCTCAAATTTCAGGGAAAGTGGCGCGCGGCCTGTCCGGAAACGAACACTAAAAACGGTGGCACTAACACAACATGTGGTCACAGTAATCTAGGTTACGCCGATTTAATTAGACCTTTATCGAAAACTTATAGATGTTGCCAACATCGTGCATTGCGCACTCAAAAGTGGTAACATGTCCCTAGCTCTATCGACCCTTTTATACGAATGGCGCCGGTATATGGCAGCCGTCATCGCCCTTGCCGTGGCAGGCCTGCTCGTTCTGGCCATGTCCGGCATGTTTATGGGGATGGCCAAGTCCTTTACCGCCACGGTGGATAAGTCACCGGCGCATGTCATGATCCTGCCGCCGCAGGCCGAAGGTCTGTTCGGCAACAATTCCGGCCAGCCGCGCCGCCTGATCCCCACGATCTACCAGCATCCGGATGTGCTCGAAGTGCAGCCGCTGAACGGTAGCTGGGCGTTCTGGTCCAACTTCCCAAAGGACGGCCAGCCCGCGAAGGGCGACGGCGTGCAGGTGGTCGTGGTCGATCCCGTCAAGGGCGCCGTTACCCTGCCGACGGACTTCAGCGATGAGGTCATTGCCGCGCTCCAGCAGCCCTTTACCGTTGTGGTCGACCGCTCCAGCCTGAACAAGCTCGGCGTCAAGGTCGGTGATAAAGCCAAGATGAACGGCCGCACGGTCACGGTTGGTGCTGTCGTCGATGGCTATCCCTCCATGTTCAACTCTCAGGTCTTCGTCTCGTATCAAACGGGCAAGCTGATCTATGTGGTCGATGAAGGTCAGCGCGTCGGCCCGCTGGTGGTCAAGATCAAGGACCCGAGCAAGGCCAAACAGGTCGCTGACGAACTCAACGCCATGTCCCATGGCCAATATAAGGCCTGGACGCGTGACCAGCTTTCCAAGTCCAGCCAGAAATCGATGCTTAAGGAAGGTGGCATCTCGATGATGATCGGTTTCGCCGTTCTGGTGGGTATCTTCATCGGTATCGTCATCACTTGGCAAACCCTGCAAGGCGCCATCATGGCGAATATCAAGGAGTTCGCCAGCCTGCGCGCGCTCGGTGTCTCGATGGGGGCCTTGCGGCTGATTATTATGGAACTGAGTTTCTGGGTCGGTGTCGCCGGTTTGACAATGACCGTTTTCCTGACCAGTCTGGTCGCCTTTGCCGCTCACTCGGCCGCCGTGCCGATGGATTTCCCTCTGTTCATCGTGATCCCGGTGACCATAGGCCTGATGCTGATCGCCATCCTGTCGGGCCTGTTCTCGCTCGGCGTCCTGAAAAAGAGCCAACCTGCGGACCTGCTGCGATGAGCCAGACACATAATGGAAAAATGGCGCTCAGCGCCACCGGACTCGGCAAGAGCTACAAGATTGGCAAGGTCAAGCAGGCCGTGCTCAAGGGCGTCGATTTCAGCGCCTATCATGGTCAGGTCACCATGGTCATGGGGCCTTCGGGTTCCGGCAAATCGACCCTGATCGCGGCGCTGTCCGGCCTGATGAAACCGGATGAGGGCGAGGTCATAGCGCTTGGCGAAAACCTGTGGAAGAAGAAGCGCGGCAAAATCGACAAGTTTCGTCTCGATCACTGCGGCTTTATTTTCCAGGGCTTCAACCTGTTCCCGGCGCTCAACGCCACGCAGCAGGTCGAGCAGGTTCTGAAATATCAGAAGGTGTCGCATAGCGAAGCCCATCGCCGCGCGGTCGAGGTTCTGGAAGCGGTCAGTCTTGGTCACCGCCTTAAGCAAAAGCCATCCGAGCTTTCCGGCGGCGAGAAACAGCGCGTCGCCATCGCCCGCGCCCTGTCCAAGATGCCGTCGCTGATCTTCGCCGACGAACCGACCTCGGCGCTCGACTCGGTCAGCGGTCAGGTGGTCATCAAGCTCCTGCATCAGGCGGCCAAGGAACGCGGAGCGGCGGTCGTCGTGGTGACCCACGATCCGCGCCTCGAAGCCTATGCCGACCGCGTTATTCACATGGAAGACGGTAAAATTCTGAGCGACAACATGGTCTCGGAACCGCCAGTTCTTGCTTAAAAAATTATGGCCCTGCTTAAAAAAATACGGAAACAGAGAAAACACATGTCTCGTAAATTCGCTACATCGACCGCTCTGACCTTCGGCCTTCTGGCCCTGACGGGTCTGTCGCTCGCCGCCTGTCAAAAGCCGGGCGCGCCGGGCGGCAAACCCGGAGACAAACCCGCTGTGGTCGCTCCGCCCAGCCCCTATGCCGCCATCGCTGCCGGCAAGGTCGATGTCGAAGGCGGTGTCATCGAAGTGGCGGCGCGCCGCGGTGGTATCGTCGAGCAGGTCTTCGTGCAGGAAGGTGACGTCGTCACCAAGGGACAGATCCTGGCCCGCCAGGAAGATGAAGACACGCTTTTGGCCGTTAACAATTCCCGCGCCTCGGTGGCGCAGGCGCAAAGCCAACTGGCCCTGACCAACGTCAATATCCGCACCGCCCAGCGCGAATATGACCGCCTGGCCAAGCTGGCCCCGACCAATTTCGTGGCGCAGCAAAAGCTCGACCAGGCGCGTGACGCCATCGAAAGCGGTAAGGCAACGCTGGAGGCCCAGCAGGCGGCGGTGGCCGTGGCCCGTTCGCAACTGGCTCAGGCCGAATATCAACAGGATCTGACGATCATTCGTGCGCCGATGGATGGCAAAATCATCCGCCGTTATGCCAATCCGGGCGCCGGCGCTTCCACCCTCAACGTTTCGAACATGTTCGATCTCGAACCGGCGATCCCGCACATCATCCGCTCGGAAATCGTCGAAAGCTCGATTCCTGATGTCAAGGTCGGACAAGACGTCGAAATCGTCCCCGAGGCCGATCCGAGCAAACTCTACACCGGCAAGGTCATCCGTATCGCTGCCACCTTTGGCGCGCGCAAGCTGAAATCCGATGGCGGCAACGAGGCCAGTGATGAGCGCGTCGTCGAAGTCGTGGTCTCGGCCGACAACACCCCCTTCCTGATCGGCCAGCGTGTGCTGGTGAAGTTCATGAAGCCGGGGCAGGTGGCGGGCGCCAAGCGCGAAGCGCCGAAGCCGGCCACGCCTGAGAAGAAGTAGGGCCAACCTATACCTCCCCGCTTGCCGGGGAGGGGGACCGACGCGCCTTAGCGCGTCGGTGGTGGGTGTCTTACTTCCTTATATCCCAAATTTTAACGCAACTACGTTACCGTGGTCGTGTGAAGCCCTTCTCTTTTGCTTTTGGATCGATCCATCATGCGGCCACGGCCCAGCCAAGAGCGGGCGGGGCCAGCCTTGATGTGCTGCGTTTCATGGCGGCCAGCTTCATCCTGCTGTTTCACTATGGCAGCACCGCGCCGATCGCGCTGAGCACGCTATTCCCCGTGCTCAGTCAGGGCTGGCTGGCCACCGATTTCTTCCTTCTACTTTCCGGCTACATCCTGTCGCGTGCCTATGGTTCGCGTCTGGTGACCTCGCATATGCGCCGCTCGCACTTCCTGCTGCGCCGGTTCGCGCGGCTATGGCCGTCGCATATTCTTGTCCTCCTGACCTTCGGTGTCTTTGTGCTGGCGTCTTCCGCAGCCGGTTTCGCGCCCAACCATGCGGAAAAATATGGCCTGGTGGATTTTATCGCGCAGGCCTTCATGGTGCATGGCTGGGGCATGATGCACGCCGAAGCGTGGAACACCCCGACCTGGACCTTGTCGGCCCTGCTGGTCTGCTACGCCCTGTTCAGTTTTTATGTGCCGCTGGTCTATAAGCGCTCGCTGCAGGTGATGCTGGCCATGTCGGCCGGGGTTCTGCTGGTCGCGCACCTTCTGGCTCTGACGCTGGCGTATCATCCGCTGGTCGATCTGCCGTTTGCCTGGGGTTTGCTGCGCGCTATACCTCTGTTCATGCTGGGTAATCTGATCGAACGCATGACGGCAGACCTACGCCTGTCCAAAACCGCTTTCTGGCTCAGCCTCGCCGGCGCCTTTACCGGCATCAGCCTGTTGTGCCTGTTGCCGCGCAACCCTTACAGCGATAACGCTATAGTGCTTTTGCTCGGCACAGTGCTGGCGGTTTCGGGCGGCGTCACCTTCCACGAAACCATCGTCACGCACCGCATGGGCCGTGCCTCGTTCGCGCTGTTCCTGACTCATTCTCTGGTCGGCGCCATCTGGTTTGGCCTGTGTCCGAAGCTGATCGACCATTTCGCGCTGGGCACACCTGCACAGTGGGGGCTGTGGGGCTCAGGCGTTGTCGCGGCCCTGGTGACGGCCTTCCTGTTCGACGCCCTTGTCGATAAACCGCTCAGCCAGTGGGTCTCGAAGCTGCCCTTTATCAAGGGGGGGATCTAATAGTGGAAACGGCATTGGGCGATAAGCATCGCGTCGTCGGATATTGCATAGACCAGGCGGTGTTCCTGATCTATCCGGCGTGACCAATAGCCGGCCCAATTGTGCTTCAGGGGTTCTGGCTGGCCTATGCCTTCAAAAGGATGCCTGTCGATATCCTTAACAAGTGCGTTGATCCGCTTAAGGACGGCCTTATCCGTCGCTTGCCAATAAAGATAGTCCTCCCAGGCCTGGGTGGAAAACGTCTTCTTCATTCTTCAATCAGATCGCGCTGAAGGCCCCGACCCGCGTTGAGTTCTGCGATGGAGGCATCCAGACGTGCCGCGTTTTTAGGGCTGGAGCGCAGGTAAGCCGTTTCCTGCCATGCCGAGAAATCCTCCAGCGACATGACCACGGCGGGCGCACCATTCTGCCGCGTGATCAGCAGAGGGGCATGATCATCGTTTACCTTGTCCAGCATCCTGGCAAGGTCGGCACGGAAGGCGGAGTAGGTGACATGTTGCATGGCGAACCTCAATTGTACGCATTATGGTACAATGAGCGTGCGGAAATGTCAAACCGCGCCCAGTCCCCAACGGTCGTCAGACCGCATCAAGTCCAATATCGAAGTTCGGCGCCGAGTGCGTCAGCGCGCCGACCGAAATCACATCGACGCCGGCCTCGGCGATGGCGCGCACGGTCTCCAAATTGACACCACCTGAAGCCTCAAGGATCGTTTTGCCATAGGTCTCGGCAGAATTGGCCGCCAGCTTTACGGCCTCGGCGTACATATCGAGCGTGAAGTTATCGAGCAGCAGCACGTCCGGACCATAGGGCAGGGCCTGCTTGAGTTGCGCGAGCGAATCGACCTCGATCTCGATCTTCATGGTGTGACCGACGCCGGCCTTGGCGCGTTCCATGGCTTCGCCCACGCCGCCGCAGATGGCGATATGGTTGTCCTTGATCAGGATGGCGTCATCGAGGCCGTAACGGTGGTTATGGCCACCGCCGCATTTCACAGCGTGCTTTTGCAGGCCGCGCAGCAGGGGCAGGGTCTTGCGCGTGCAGGCGATCTTGGTTTTCAGCCCTTCGACCACCTTGACGTAATCCGAGGTCAGGGTGGCGACACCGGAGAGGTGACACAGCAGGTTCAGCGCCACGCGCTCCGCGGCCAATATGGCGCGCGCCTTGCCTTCGACGCGGGCAATCACGTCGCCCGGCTTGATTTCGCTGCCATCGGGCAACAGGGTCTCGAAACGGATCTGCGGATCCATGATGGTCATGGCCAGACGGGCGCAATCGATACCGGCGGAAATGCCGGTCTTGCGCGCGCGGAACTCCGCCTTGAAGCGCGCCTTGGGCTGAATCACGGCCGAGGCGGTGACATCGCCGGCGCGGCCGAGATCTTCCAGCAGGGCGTCGCGGACGATAGGCTCGATCAGGAGGTCAGGCAGTCCTGTGATGTACATGCGGTCATTTCCCCGGCTGTGGTGAGGGCTTGCGCCCATGTTATATAGGTGCGTGCGCCCGTGGCCTCGGTCAGCGGGTAATCGCTGCGATAATGAGAACCGCGACTCTCGCGCCGATGCAAGGCGCAAGTTGCGATCAGGCGCGCATTGACCAAGGCCAGCGCACCGGGATAGCCCTGATCTAGGCTATCAATCAGGCTGAGCAGGGTGCGCAAACCGGCCTCATCGCGCACCACCCCCGCATAGCGCGTCATGGCGTCGCGTAAGGTCTTCAGATCGGCTTCGCTGAGGTGCGGTGGCATGGCTGGGCGCACGGCCTTTGCGATATCCGGTGCGAAACCGTCCGCCGTCAGGCCTTGAATGGCGTCAAGGCCGATGCGCTCACCGAAGGCGGCCGCTTCGAGCAGGCTGTTGGAGGCCAGACGGTTGGCGCCATGCACACCCGTTGAGGCGCATTCGCCCACGGCATAGAGGCCTTTCAGCGAGGTGTGGCCGAAGATGTCGCTGCCGATGCCGCCCATGTGATAGTGCGCGGCGGGTGCGACCGGCATGGGTTGGGTGCGCGGATCGACGCCTTGCGCCATGCAGGAGGCGAAGACGGTGGGGAATTCGGCCGGGAAGTGGTCGCCTATCGCGGCGCGGGCATCGAGGAAGGCGCCGCCATTCAAGTCAGCCTTGTGGACGGCGCGAGCGACGATATCACGTGGCGCCAGTTCGCCTTCGGGGTGGTCATCGAAAACGAAGCGATGGCCGTTCTGATCGATCAGGGTGGCGCCTTCGCCGCGCAGGGCCTCGGTGGCCAGGGGGGCCGGGTCGAGGCCGAATTTCAGCGCGGTCGGGTGGAACTGGACGAATTCCGGATCGGCGATCACCGCGCCCGCCAGTGCGGCCATGGCCATGCCTTCGCCGCGCAGATTGGCCGGATTGGTGGTGACGGCGAACAGGCCGCCCGAACCGCCGCTGGCCATGATGACGACCGGCGCATAGACCTCGATCAGCTTGCCGGCGTGATCGACCAGAGCGCCAATGACCGTATCGTCGGCGGATTTGATCAGGCCGAGCGCC
Organism: Asticcacaulis benevestitus DSM 16100 = ATCC BAA-896; assembly: GCF_000376105.1. GTDB lineage: Bacteria > Pseudomonadota > Alphaproteobacteria > Caulobacterales > Caulobacteraceae > Asticcacaulis > Asticcacaulis benevestitus. Next base: position 110,536 of record NZ_AQWM01000004.1, on the reverse strand, counting down.
GTGGCGCGTTCCCAGACGTCGATATGCGGCGAATTCAGCGTCTGGTGGACGACGGCCTCCAGGATGGCCTTGCCGGCGAGATCGCCCCCGACGCGCGCCACGCGCGCCAGACCGTGCGCGGCCTCGCGGTTGAGCACGAAGGAACCATCCGGCTTGTGGTCGAAGGGGGCGCCCATGGCGTTGAGCTTGCGCACCGTTTCCGGGCCCATATCGGTGAGGGTTTTCGCCGCCAGTTCATCGACGATGCCGGCGCCGGCGTGGATGGTGTCCTCGGCGTGGTCTTTGGGCGAATCTTCGGGGGAAAGGGCTGCCGCGATCCCGCCTTGCGCCCAGGCCGACGAACAGGCAACGCCGAGCGCCACGGGCGCCAAAACCAGCGTCTTGTGGGGCGAGGTATTGAGCGCGACGCTTAAGCCCGCCAGTCCCGCGCCGATCACCAGCGGGCCGTTATGGATATGAACGTCTATGGCCATGATGGCCTCCTTCCTAACCCCCTCTCCCCGCAGGCGGGGAGAGGGTTGGGGTGAGGGGCGGGTAGAGTAGGACGTATAAGCCGTGAGTTGCCCCTCATCCGGCCTTTGGCCACCTTCTCCCCGTAAACGGGGCGAAGGGTTTAGCTGATCATCTCGACATCGACGTGATGGCGGGCCTTGACTATGTCGTAGCGGGCGGGGGTTTTCAGCGGCGGCATATCGATCATGCGCTGCACGGCAAGCGCCGCGCGCGGGATCAGCGCCGGGTCAACCTCGACCTCGTACTGATGGAAGCGTAAACTGTCATAGATGCCTTGCAGCGTGATGCGCTTCATGTGCGGACACAGATTGCACGGCCGCAGGAACTCAACGCCCGGCGCATCGCTCGTTACGTTGTCCGACATCGAGCACTCGGTGATCAGCACCACCTGTTTCGGCTTGTTGTGCGTTACATAGTCGCTCATGGCCGTGGTCGAGCCGGTGAAATCCGAGGCGGCAATCACCTCCGGCGGGCATTCCGGATGCGCCAGCACGACCACGCCCGGATGGGCGGCGCGGACCTCGGCGATATCCTCGGCATTGAAGCGCTCGTGCACTTCGCAGGCACCGGCCCAGGCGATGATCTTGATATCGGTCTGACGTGCCACGTTTTTGGCCAGGAACTGATCGGGGATCAGGATGACACTATCGACACCCCATTCGGCGGCGATGTGCTCGACCACCTGCACGGCGTTGGCCGAGGTGCAGCAGATATCGGTTTCGGCCTTCACGTCGGCCGTGGTGTTGACGTAGGTGACGACCGGCAGGCCGGGATAGCGCTGCTTGATCAGTCGCACCTGTTCGCCGGTCAGCGACGAGGCCAGCGAACAGCCGGCACGCAGGTCGGGAATCAGCACGGTCTTTTCCGGTGCCAGAATCTTGGAGGTTTCGGCCATAAAGTGCACGCCGCCCTGGACGATGATCTGCGCGTCGGACTTGGCGGCTTCGCGGGCGAGGCCCAGACTGTCGCCGACATAATCGCCGACGCCATGGAAGATTTCCGGCGTCATGTAGTTATGGGCCAGAATGACGGCGTTCATCTCTTTCTTGAGCGTGTTGATCGCATGGATCAATGGCGCCTGTAGCTGCCATTCCAGCAGCGACACCTTGCCTTGGAGACGGGCATAGACATCAGCTGTCTCGGCTTCGATCGCCGGGGTGAATTCAAGCGGGGCAGCCGTATCGGCCATCGTTTCTCTCCAGATGACTTATGCTCATTTTCAGCATAAGGTATGTCTAAAATAATCCGATGACCGCGTATTGCAACCGGATTTGCGGTCACGAACTATCACGTTTTATGACAGGTTGACATTCACGGCTTCTGCAGATAACAATTCGTCATTAAGCTAAATGACTATTGTTGAGGGGCGGAAAGCATGAGTGAACGCAGTCTGGATGATTTGGGACCGCCGGAACAGCCGCCGCCATCCTATTTCCTAAAGGGAGTACTGTGGGGGCTTTTAAGTGGTTGGGGACTGATATTTGCGCCCTATGTCATCGCGCTGATCGCGCGCAGCAAAAGCTTTAATTTCCTGATGAATGGTACGCCGGAATGGATTTATAACGGTAGTATCCTGTTGCTAATGCCTTTAGTGCAGGGACTTGTAGCAGGTCTGGCGCGCGGACGGCAAAAGCAGACCATAGGCTCCGGTTTCCTTATGGTGGCAGTGCTATGGGCCGCTGATACGGCGATCGCCAGTATCTTTCTGCGCGAAGGTGTTATCTGCCTGCTTATGGGGGCGCCTCTGCTGCTGGCTATTATCGCTATCGGCTATGGCGTCGGGCGCGGACTGGCGCGTTTGCGCCGCGCGAAGACCCTTTCGGTCAGCCTTGCGCCTCTGGTTCTGTTCGCGGTCGTGGCAGAAACACAGGGACCGTCGCCCAATCATCCGGCCGTGGTGGTCGATTCCATCACTGTGCAGGCCCCGCCTGAATATGTCTGGCGATATATCGTTGATTATCCCGATAACCCTAATCCGCCCGACTACTGGCTGTGGAAGGCTGGTTTGCCGGCCCCGACCCATTCGGTGGCGCCGGTGCAGAAGGTTGGCGCGCGCCGTGACTGCAAGTTCACCGGCGATCAGGCTTTCGAGGAGAAGATTATCGAACTGGAACCGGACAAAAAGCTTGTCTTCGCCATTACCAAACAGCCGGACCACCCCGAAATCATCGGTCATATCACGGTCGACAAGGGCGAGATGGTGCTGACGCCCAATGCCGATGGCTCGACCACCATCACGGCGACAAGCTGGTATCGCCTGCACGTTCGTCCGGCCGGTTATTTCGCCTGGTGGGCGGAGGATGTGACGCGCCATATCCACTTCCGCGTTATGGGCTATATGAAAACCCTGGCTGAGCGTGATTATGCCGCGGATAGAGGCAAATAAGGGAAATATTCGACTAGACGGCTTTCCCTCATTGTATCTTTATGCCGCTATTCTCATATGTGAACCATCGCATTCGAGACTTATCTGAGGAGATTATTATGAGCGAATCCGGCGTCGACAACAGCAAGAAGGTGGCCCAGGAACTGTCCAAGGTTCTGGCTGACTCCTTCACCATCTATCAGAAAACCCACGGTTATCACTGGAATGTCACGGGTCCGACCTTCCGAGGCCTGCACCTTCTGTTTGAAGAGCAGTACAACGAGATCTGGACCTCGATCGATGAGATCGCCGAGCGCATCCGCGCGCTGAACGCCACCGCCCCGATGGGGGCTGCCGCCATGGGCAACCTCACCTCGATCAAGGACGGCGATCCGAACGCCAGCGCCGAAGACATGCTGAAAGACCTGGCCGCCGATCACGCCACGGTCGTCGCCACGCTGAAAGCCGCCGTGAAGGCCGCCGAAGCCGCCGGCGATGTTTCGACTGCCGATCTGTGCACCACGCGCCTGACGGCGCACGAAAAGCACCTGTGGATGATCAACGCCACCCTACGTTAAGTTCCAATCACGGTTTCGTGATAATGTGATTGGACATTGTTCAAAAGCCGTGGTGTGCTCTCCTTAAGGGAGGCGCATCATGGCATTTTTGCTTAAGTTTCGTGTGTGGAAAGTCCTGATGGGGCTGATAGCGCTTTATACTGTGCTGACTCTGATCACACTGCGCCACGGAGATAAAACGCTTTATCCCACACAGGCCGATGGCATTCCGATCTATGTCATCAATAATGGCTTTCACACCGATATCGCCCTGCCGGCTGATGCGGTGATGAACCGTGGTGGTCTGTTGGCCGAAGCCGGACGCAAGGCGGGACCCGGGAATTGGCTGGTCTATGGCTGGGGCGATGCTGGTTTTTACACAGCCAAAGGCATATCGTTCGCCCGCGCCAAAGATGCTTTGCGCGCTCTTTTCATGCCAGGAAATCCGTCGGTTATCCGCGTCTTCAGTTTGAATTTATCCCCGGACAGAGCCTTTGCCGATCCGATTGCTTCGGTGACGACGGTATCGTCGAAGGGTTTCGATGCCATGGCACGCCATATCGAGGCGTCTTTCGCGCTCAAAAATGGCGCACCCGTTGCGGTCGACGTACCGATGCAAGACGTCTTTTTTGTCAGCCATGAACATTTTTCGATTTTCAGGGTGTGCAATAACTGGACGTCTGACCAACTCGCGGCGGCAGGCCTGCCGACCGCGCCGATGATTGACGGCAGCGCGTTGCTGTTCAATCTCGATCTGCGTTGGCGCAGCGGAGTCAGGAAAGCGCAGCACTAGACTTCGCCAGCCTTTTCCAGCAAAAGGCGCCATGGTTTTTATAACACCCCGCATTACTGTTCCCGATGATGAACTGCACGAGACCTTCGTGCGGGCGTCGGGGGCTGGCGGGCAGAATGTCAACAAGGTCTCGACCGCCGTCGAACTGCGCTTTTCGATCTTCGAGAACCTGACCATTCCTTACGACGTCAAGCAGCGCCTGATCGCGCTTGGCGGGCGGCGCGTCAATAATGAAGGCGTGCTGGTGCTGTTTATCCAGACCCACCGCACCCAGGAAATGAACCGCAAGGCGGCCGAGGCGCGCTTTGTCGAACTGGTGCTGAAAGCGGCCCTGCCGCCGCCGCCGCCGCGCATCGCCACCAAGCCGACACGCGGTGCGGTCAAGCGGCGACTGGTTGGCAAGGCGATCCGCGCCACCGTCAAATCCAATCGCAAGCGTCCGGAGGGCGAAGATGAGCTATAGGATCCGCCCCGCCACCCTGACCGATGAACCCGGCATCTATGAGGTGTATCGCGCCGCCGCCCGTCAGGGCAAAGGCATATTGCGCCGTGAGGACGAGGTGACGCACGACTATATCCGTTATGGCCTTGAGAACGCCTTGCGCATCGGCATCTCGCTGGTGGCGGCGGATGACGATGGTCGTATTTTGGGTGATATCCATGCGTGGCCATCGGAAACGCGCCAGTTGGGGCATTGCCTCGGCAACACCACGATCGCCGTTAATCCGGCGGCGCAGGGGCGCGGGGTCGGCCGGGCCTTGTTCGAGGGCCTGATCGCGGCGGCGCGCGCCACACCAAAGTTCCGCATCATCGAGCTGTTTTGCCGCGAGGACAATCAGCGCGCCATTGATCTCTATCAGTCACTGGGCTTCACGTTCGAGGGGCGCCTGAAAGGTCGCGTCTGGCAGGAGCATGGCCCCTATCTCGACGATCTGGTTATGGCTTTGCACTTAACAAAGGACGCTTGAGCAGGCTGCCGCGCAGGCGCACCCAGCCGTAGCTGTAGGCGCTGATCAGCACGACCAGCACAAGGAAGCGCAGATCGGTCTGATAGAGCCGGTCGATCATGCGGGCGCCGAGACCGACGAGGCTGGAAAACAGGCACAGCGACCACACGATGATCGCCAGCTTCAGGTGCGAGCCGTCGCGGCGCTGCAGCCAGATCTGGTAAAGGTGTTCCTTGTGGGGCTTCAGGATGTTCTGCTTCTTGCGCGTGCGCACGATCAGGGTCAGGACCACATCGACCAGCAGCGGCGCCAGCAAATAGCCGCCGAACCACACCGAACCGATGCCGTAGGCCTTGACCATCAGAATAGAGCCGCCGATCAGGGCGCCGGAGAACATCGAACCGGCGTCACCCTGGAAGGCTCTGGCCTGTTGCGGCTGTCCGGGCGGCAGGTTGAAGGGGGCGAAACCAATATGGGCGCCCGCCACGCAGACGCAGACCAGCAGCACGCCGCCGACATAGGCGCCGTAGAGATTAAGCGGCGCCATCAGCACAATCAGCCCGGCCATGACAAGCAGGGCGATGGTCTGGGAGCCGACCGCCAGGCCATTGGCGCCGTCCATGAAGTTGATGGTGTTGATGGTCAGGATCAGCCAGGCGGCGCTGCCGAGCAAACCGAACGGCAGCCACACATCTAGCTCAAGGGCGGGGCCGAAATCGATCTCGGTGACCGGGTAATGCCAGGCGAAGATCAGGCAGAGCACGACCTGAAAGCCGAGCCGCCATTTGGCCGGCAGGTCGATCACATCGTCCACCGCGCCAGATATCCCCATCAGGCATGCGAAGCCAAAGAGGATGAGACCATCGCGCCAGTTTCCGGGAATGACCGGGCCGTAAAACCAGATGACAAGACCAATCACCAGCGCCGAGGCGGCCATGATGGCGAGGCCACCGCTGGTGGGGGTGGGGGAGAGGTGGGCGCCGCGTTCGCGCGGAATATCGATCGGGCCGCCTTTCAGCACCAGCAGGCTGAACGCCGCCGATATAAGCGCGGAGGTAACCAGTGCACCCAACAGGAGCCCCGGCGGAATCAGCCATGTCATGTGCCAGTCGCTCATAGTAGGGTGACTAACGCCTTTTTTCACAGGAGGGCAAGCGCAAGTTGCAGCATAATGCGCGGAAAACATGAGTATAAATGATGATGGGCGCAAAGGAGGTCATCCTTCGCGCCCATCAAGGTCTCAGGTCGGAAGCCGACTTTACTTCAAGCTGGCGCAGAAACGTTGAATACGCGAGCAGGCTTCGGTCAGGACCGATTCCGACGTGGCGTAGGAGATGCGGAAGAAGGGCGACAGACCGAAAGCGGCGCCATGGACGACGGCGACTTCTTCGGTTTGCAGCAGTTCGCCGGCGAATTCCTCGTCATTGGTGATGATCTTGCCCGAAGGCGCGGTCTTGCCGATGCAGCCCGCGATCGACGGATAGACGTAGAAGGCGCCTTCCGGGGTCGGGCAGGTGATGCCACGGGCGTTGTTCAGCATGGCGACGACGAGGTCGCGGCGCTTCTGGAAGATATCGGCGCGCGGGGCGATGAAGTCCTGCGTGCCGTTGAGCGCTTCGACGGCCGCCCACTGGGCGATCGAGCAGGCGTTGGAGGTCGATTGCGAGATGATCTTGGACATCGCCTTGATCAGGGGCTCAGGTCCGGCGCAATAGCCGATGCGCCAGCCGGTCATCGAATAGGCCTTGGAGACGCCGTTCATGGTCAGGGTGCGGTCGTAAAGCTCCGGCACCACCTGGGCGATGGTGGCGTATTCCATGCCGTCGAACAACAGGTGTTCGTACATGTCGTCGGTCAGGATCCACACCTGCGGGTGACGCTTCAGAACCTCGCCGAGCGCCTTCAGGTCGGCAGCGGTATAGACCGCGCCGGTTGGGTTCGATGGCGAGTTGAGGATCAGCCACTTGGTCTTGGGCGTGATCGCGGCTTCCAGAGTTTCTGGCGTCAGCTTGAAGCCGGTTTCCATGCCGGCCACGGCGAAGACGGGCGTGCCGCCGGCCAGGAGCACCATATCGGGGTAGGACACCCAGTAAGGCGCCGGCACGATGACTTCGTCACCGGCGTTCAGCGAGGCCATGAAGGCGTTATAGATGACCGGCTTGCCGCCCGGCGACACCGAAACCTGGGTGGTCTTGTAGTCGAGGCCGTTCTCGCGCTTGAACTTGGCCACGATGGCGGCCTTCAGTTCAGGGATGCCGTCGACGTCGGTATAGCGGGTCTCGCCGCGCTTGATCGCCTTGATGGCGGCGTCGCAGATATTTTCAGGCGTGTCGAAATCAGGCTCGCCGGCGCCCAGCGAAATGACTTTCTTGCCCTGACGGGCCATTTCACGCGCCTTGGCGGTGACGGCTATGGTCGGCGAGGGTTTTACGCGCTTCAGCGTATCGGATTCGGAGAAATCGGCCATGGGAGTGCTCACAGGGGGAAGACGGTTCTCAGGGGAAGAACCGAAGGAAAAATGCAGGCCCTTCTTTACCCGCACGCGCTCATTTGTCCAACTGTCATCATCCATCATCGCTGAATTTCTCTCTTACCTGTGCAGATCGCGGCACGTTTGGTTGCAAACGTTTCTAAAAGCCGATTTTTCGCACGAATTTTACTTGTGCAGACCCTAGCTTTGAAGACATACAGCGTGCAATGCACAACCGATTTCAACATTTATGGCGAAGAGTAACAGGTTTCTTCCTGCATATGGACGGGAAGAACTCGCGTGCCCTGATGATGAGCCTGCTGTTGCTGGCCTCGGTGGTGGCGGTCTTTCTTATTGGCAAGTCGGCCTGGGGTCAGGAAATGCTCCTGTCGCTGGAGGCCTGGATGGCGCAGTATCGTCATTCGCCGCTGGCCGTGGTCATAGTCACCCTGGTGTTTTGTGTCTCGGCTTTATTCGGCGCGCCGCAATTCGTGCTGATCGCCGCCTGCGTGGTGGTGTTCGGACCGGGCTGGGGCTTCGTCTATAGCTGGGTGGCGACCGTGATCTCGGCGGTCATGACCTTTTACATGGGCCGCTTTGCCGGCGCCGGCGTCATGAAGCGGCTCGGCGGCAATCATGTTGGCCGCCTCAGCGACTATATCGGCAAGAACGCCTTTTCCGCCTCGTTCATTGTGCGCAATATACCCTCGGCGCCGTTCATCGTGGTCAATATGGCGTTCGGGGCGTCGCGCGCGCCTTTCCTGAGTTTTATCAGCGGTTGCGCGCTCGGCATCCTGCCCAAGACGGCGCTGGTCGCTATGTTCGGCTCGTCCTACACCTCGCTGGTCAAGGGCGGCAACTGGCAGATGGCGCTGCTGATGGCCGGCGTCGCGGTGGTATGGCTTGGCCTTATGCTGCTGGCGCGCAAGGTCTATGAAAATGCCAAAAATAAGGATCAAACGCCGGAATAGGTTTCGCACTTTTTATCAGATGACAATTTATGTGATCCTTGTGTGCCGAAATCAGGGTTTCCTATTGAAAACAAGCTGTTAACCATTTCGCTTGTAGGGTGAAACTATCTTTTTTTTCAACCCCCTTGAAATATGATTCAGATAAGGGCAAGTGAGGGTTTTCCGGGATTCAGAACCTGTTGACTCAAGGCTTTTGCCTTGATCCGGCAGACTCCTACCCGGTCTGCCCCCAAAATGCCTTCCTTACACTTTAACGGGTTCCACCCCACCCAAACCGGCTTTTCCAAGCGCCCAGCCTTTCTAAGCACCAAGGTAGTTAGTCTCAATGTTCAAATCCTTCTTCGGCGGTTTCTCCAACGATATTGCCATCGACCTTGGTACCGCCAATACGCTGATCTATATGAAGGGGCGGGGCATTGTGCTGAACGAGCCTTCGGTCGTGGCGCTGCGAAATGTCGGGGGACGCAAGCTGGTGCACGCCGTGGGTATCGAAGCCAAGCAGATGCTGGGTCGCACGCCGGGCCACATGGAAGCCATCCGCCCGATGCGCGATGGCGTCATCGCCGACTTTGAAGTCGCCGAGGAAATGATCAAGTATTTCATCCGCAAGGTGCATAACCGCAAGGGTTTCGTGAATCCCAAGGTCATCGTCTGCGTGCCGTCGGGCGCCACCGCCGTTGAGCGCCGCGCCATCAACGATTCCTGCCTGAATGCCTCGGCACGTCGCGTCGGCCTGCTCGATGAGCCCATGGCGGCTGCCATCGGCGCCGGCCTGCCGATCCACGAACCGACCGGCTCGATGGTTGTTGATATCGGCGGCGGCACCACCGAAGTGGCCGTGCTGTCGCTGTCGGGCATCGTCTATTCCAAGTCGGTCCGCGTCGGCGGCGACAAGATGGACGAAGCCATCACCAATTTCATGCGCCGTAACCACAATCTGCTGATCGGCGAAACCACCGCCGAGCGCATCAAGAAGGACATCGGCACCGCCCGTGTCCCGCACGATGGCGAAGGCCTGGCGATCGACGTCAAGGGCCGCGACCTGATGCAGGGCGTGCCGCGCGAAGTGCGTATCTCCGAGCGTCAGGCGGCGGAAGCCCTGGCTGAGCCGGTCGCGCAGATCATCGACGCCGTCAAGGTGGCGCTGGAAGCCACCCCGCCCGAACTGGCCGCCGATATCGCCGACAAGGGCATCATGCTCACCGGCGGCGGCGCCTTGCTGCGTGGCCTCGATATCGAGATCCGCGACCAGACCGGCCTGCCGGTTTCGGTGGCCGAAGATCCGTTGTCCTGCGTCGCCATCGGTTGCGGCCGGGTGCTGGAGCATCCGCGCTGGATGAAGGGCATTCTCGACGCGACTATGTCTTAGATATCGGGCATGTCGTAATATCGAGCGAATCAACACCAGATCAAAGCTCTCCGCCTCAAGGAAAAGTAAAGCGTGGCTTACGGGGACAACAACAAGCACTTCGAGCACCTGAAACTGCCCATGACCTGGGCGGTGATGGGTATAGTCGGTGTTGTCTGCGTCGGGGCGGCGCTTTTGTTCCTGGGCGATCACCGCGAAGAGGTCGAGCCGGCCTCCTTTGCCAATCGCGCCGGGTTCGATGGTGTCGCCAGCCTGCCGGACAAGGCGCTGTCCCTGCCGGTCCATGCGGTCGGCGATGGCACCAACTGGCTGGATGACTATCTCTTCGCCGTCCGTGAAAACCGTGTCCTCAAGCGCAAGGTGGCTGAGCTCAGCCAGTACCGCGACCTCTATACCGAGGAGAAGGACATCAATGCGCGCTACGAAAAGCTGCTGAACCTGCGCACCGAGCCTGCCGTCGAGGCTGTGACGGCGCGGTCGGTGGCCGTGTCGCGCGGGCCGTTCGCCAACAACCGTCTGATCAATGCCGGTTCGTCCAAGAAGATCACCTTCGGCAACCCCGTCATCACCGAACATGGCCTGGTCGGCCGCGTCATCGGCGTATCGCCCGATGTCAGCCGCGTGCTGATGGTGACCGATGTGACCAGCAATGTGCCGGTTATGATCCTGCGCTCCGACGCCCGCGCCATGATGCGCGGCGATGGCGGCGGTTATCCCAAGCTCGATTTTGTGCGCGGCAAGGAGTCGGTCAAGGTGGGCGATCAGATCCTGTCGTCGGGCGATGGCGGCATCTTCCCGCGTGGCCTGCCGGTGGGCGAAGCGGTCAAGGGCGTCGATGGCGTCTGGCGCGTCCGTCTGTATTCCAACCGCTCGGCGATCGATTTCGTCAAGGTTCTGCTGTTCAAGGACTTCTCGCAACTGCCGAACGCCGACACCCTGCTGCGTACCCCCGCTGTCAGCGATGTGCTGCCGCCGCCGGCCCTGCCGCCCGTTCAGGCGGCGCAAAGCAGCGCGTCGTCGTCCAGTGCCTCCTCTGGCGCCGCCAGTTCCGCCACGGGCTCATCGGCGGGAGCCGCCAGTGCCTCCCCGGTCAAACCGCCCGTGGTTAAGCCAAAACCGAAACCGGTCATGCCCAGGCCCGCCGCGACATCGGCCTCTTCGGCAGCGCCGGCGGTTGAACCGGACCTGAAGCCTTTCGTGCCGCCCGCCGCACCGACGGGGCAAAACTGATGAAAATGCCGGGCATGCTTGGCATGAGGAAGCGTGGCATCGCCGGCATGGCCATCAATCGCGGCGTGCGCAGCGGCATGGCGTCCAAGATCATCGGTCCGTGGGACTGGATCATCGCGCCGGCCCTGATCAGTCTGGCCCTGACCATCGTGCTGGCCACCGCTTTTCAGCCGTTTGGCTTCTATCTGCCAGAGCCGGTATCGCCGTTTATCCTGGCCTTCGCCTGGCCGCTCATCCGCCCCTCCTATATCGCGCCGTTCGTTCTGGGCGCGCTTGGCATGTTTCTCGATTTCTTCTGGGGCGCGCCGCTTGGGTTCTGGACGCTCGGCCTGATGCTGGTCTATGCCTCGCTGATCACCGCCCGCACCTTTATCATCGGGCAGGAATGGATCGTTGTCTTCGGCATCTTCCTGCTGGCCGAACTGGCCTTTTTCGGGCTCTGCATCCTGCTGACCACAATCGACACCGGCTTTGTGCCGCGTATCTGGGGCGTGGTCGAACAGGCCTTCGCCACCATGCTCCTGTTTCCGGTCGTGCTCTATCTGCTCGAAAAATACGTCCATACCGACGTCCGGTTTCAGTAAGGGGAGGGGAGACACATGGCTGCTGAACCGTCCCTCGTCTTTACCGATGTCAATGAGCGTCAGGGTGCTTTCACACGCCGCGTCTTCCTGATGGGCGGCGTGGTGGCGTTTGGCATGTTCGCCCTGACCGGCCGTCTGGTCCATCTGCAAATCCTGCAAGGCAGCAAGTTCCAGAAACTGTCGGCCGCCAACCAGTTCAATTTCCGCCTGGTGCCGCCGCCGCGCGGTAATATTTTTGATCGTAACGGCAAGCTGATCGCCGGCAACCGGCCGTCTTTCCGCGTCATGATCGAGACCAACGAGATCAAGAATATCGACGATACCCTGGATCAGGTGTCGTATATCCTGCCCCAGACCCTGACCAGCCGCCGCCGTATCCTGCGCGATATCAACCAGAACCAGCGCTCGGTGCCAACCATTATCGCCTCCGATCTGAGCTGGGAAGATTTCTCCAAGGTCAGCCTCTACGCCAACGATATTCCGGGCGTGGTGGCCGATAGGGATGAGATGCGCGCCTATTATTATGGCGGCGCCTTCTCGCATGTCGTCGGTTACGTCGCCAAGATTTCGCAAAAGGATATGGATAAGGAAAAGGGCGGGCCGGAAGGCGAGTTCAATCTCCTGCACCACCCCAGCTTCCGCATCGGCAAGTCAGGCATCGAAAAGGCCTTCGACCGCGATCTGCGCGGCACGGCCGGTGGCAAGAAGGTCGAGGTCGACGCCCGTGGCCGCGTGGTGGCCGAGGATGGCGTTGGCTCGATCGCGCCGGTGCCGGGGAAGGATATCGTGCTGACGCTCGACGCCGATATCCAGCAGCGCGCCATCGATGTGTTCGGTCAGGAGTCCGGTTCGGCGGTTATGATGGATATCGAGACCGGCGAAGTGCTGTGCATGACGTCTAGTCCCGGTTTCGATCCCAATCTGTTCGTCTCCGGCATCTCGAACGATGCCTACAAGCTGCTGCACGACTATGACCACAACCCGCTGCTCGACAAGGCCCTGACCGCCACCTATCCGCCAGGCTCGACCTTCAAGACGCTGGTGGGGCTGGCGGCGCTGGAAAACGGCTTTGACCCGAAGACGACCCACACTTGCAACGGCGTGTTTCCTTATGGCAATCGCGTCTTCCACTGCGACGACCGCCACGGCACGCTCGATCTGCACGGCGCCATCGTCACCTCATGCGATGTCTATTTCTATCAGTGCGCCTTGGCGGTCGGGCCGGACAAGATCGCCGCAGTGGCGCGCAAGTTTGGCCTTGGGCAGATTTTCGATATCGGCATCGATGGCCAGAAGGCCGGCGTGGTGCCCGATCAGGCGTGGAAAAAAGCTTATTTCGAAAAGCGCCAGCCCAACAATACGCGCTGGTGGCCTGGCGAAACCCCGTCCATGGGAATCGGACAGGGCTATACCAATGTCAACGCCCTGCAAAACTGCGTCGCCGTGGCGCGCCTGGCCAATGGCCGCAAGGCGGTGATGCCGCGTCTGATCAAGTCGATCGGCGGCAAGCCGTATAAAGATACCGAATTCGAAGACCTGCCGGTCGATCCGGCTCATATCGCCTTTGTCCGCGCCGCCATGGCCGACGTGACGTCAGCACCGGGCGGCACCGCCGCGCGGTCGGGCAAGCTTGACCTCGGTCCCATCCTGATGGCCGGCAAAACCGGAACGGCGCAGGCCCATACCTACGCCGCCGGCGGGTCGCGCGCCACGCTGCATCTCGGCTGGGAAAAGCGCGACCACGCCTGGTTTGTCGCCTTCGCGCCGGCCGATGCGCCGAAATACGCCATGAGCGTCATCGTGCAGCACGGCGGCTGGGGCTCTTCGTCGGCAGTGCCCAAGGCGCGTGAAATCATGCGCATGGCTCTGCTCAAAGACCCCGAAATTCAAAAACGCATTGTCGCCGTCAATCCGGCCGATCTGGTTGATAAGCCGATATCGGATGGGCCAGATCCCGATAGTGCCCCCGAAAGCGACCCCGGCGCGGCGCCGCCACCGCCCGATATCATCGATAACGGCGTTTAGGTAGAAGATCATGGTAGATTCCGCCCTTTCACGCCCCGGCCAACGCGAACGCTACGATTCAAAGCTCGCCCAGGTCGACTGGTTGTTTGTCGGACTTTTGTGCGCCCTGACCGGCATCGGCATCATCATGCTCTACAGTGTCGGCGGCATGACCTGGGGCGGACCCGGCTGGGCCTATAAGCAACTGATCTTCTTTTCGGTCTGCCTCGTCATGATGTGTGGCCTGTCCTTGCTCGACCTGCGGGTCTGGCTGATGGGTGCCTACTGGTTTTATGGCGCGTCGCTGTTGTTGCTGATCGCCGTTGAGGCCGTGGGCGCTGTCCGGATGGGCGCGCAGCGCTGGCTCAGCATCGGTGGCTTTACGTTCCAGCCATCGGAATTCATGAAGCTGGCCATCGTTCTCGCCCTGGCGCGGTTTTACCATGAGTGCTCTGCCAAGGACGCCAATCTGTCGTGGAAGCTGCTGATCCCCGCCGCCATGATAGGCGTGCCGGCCACGCTTGTCATGCACCAGCCCGACCTCGGCACCGCCGTGCTGATCTCGCTGACCGGCGCTTCGGTCATGATCCTGGCCGGACTGAACTGGAAGATCATCGCCGCCGCCGCTGCCTCAGCTCCCGTCGCCGTGTTCTTAGCCTTCCAATACGCCCTGCACGACTATCAAAAGAAGCGCATCCTGACCTTCCTCAACCCGGAGGGCGATCCTTCCGGTGACGGCTACCATATCCTGCAATCGAAGATCGCCATGGGCTCCGGCGGCCTGCTCGGCAAGGGACTGGGCCTCGGCTCGCAATCACAGCTCAACTTCCTGCCCGAAAAACATACCGATTTCATCATGGCGGCGGTATGTGAGGAACTCGGCTTTGCCGGTGGCTTCACCATCTTCCTGCTCTATGCCCTGATCATCCTTATGGCCCTGCGCATGGCCTCGCTGTCGCACTCGCACTTTGGCCGTTTGGCCGCAGCGGGCGCCACGGCCACCTTTGCGCTCTATGTGCTGATCAATGGCGCCATGGTCATGGGCATGTTCCCCGTGGTCGGCGTGCCGATGCCGCTCGTCTCCTACGGCGGTTCGGCCATGCTGATGGTGATGACCGGCTTTGGCGTCGTGCTGGGCGTCAAGGTCCACCGCTATCAGGAGCTGCCACGTCAAGCCTCCATCTTCTCCCGCTTCGAGTAGGGGAAATTCGCATCTTTGGCCGATTGCGTCGCAGTCGTCGCTAGCAGGCCTCGGCGGCCCCGTACAAGCGTACCTGCGGCGCTAGCCGTGCGAATTTCCCACGCCGGTTCCTTACCGCTTTTTGCGTTGACATGAGGATGTTCCGGTCGGATTTCTTACGGCGGAGGCGTCAGTCTGAGGCCTGAAAGGGGATCGGTCATGACCACCCGCGAGCCACCCGCATCGAAAACCGAAAAGAGTCGCGCCAAATGGGCCGCCGGCGTCATCGTGGCCATGATTGTGGCGGTTCTGGCGATGATCCTCATAGCGCCGCAGGGGGCGCACGATCGACCGGGCTCTGACGGCAGCAATCCTGCCGCCGCCGAAGGCGCCGCAAAAGGCGGACTGACCGGACGAACAGCGCCGGCCATAACGCCTTAGCTTTTGCCGCTAAACCGTTCTTTGGCCGCCAGTCCCAGCCCGCTGGCGACGGACGAGAAGCGGTCGCCATAGGTCATCTGCGCCTTTGGAAACGCTGCCTGCATCGCCGCCTCAAAGCCGGGCAGGGCGGTCGAGCCGCCGGTCATGAACAGGGTCTGGACCGCATCGGCGTCTAGGCCGGCGCGCTCCGTCACGGTTTCCAGCGCCACAGCCACCACCTTCGCCACTTCCCGCTCAACGCTATTGGTCAGGGTATTGCGGTCGATATCGAGTTGCCAGTCCGGATCGATGGCGGTGAAATCGACCGTCGTCGTCTCGGCGTCCGACAGCGCGATCTTGGCTTTTTCGATGCGGTTGGCGATATCGTGACCGGCCTGACGCTCGATGACCTCGAGCAGGCGCGCGGTCTTCTCGCGTTCACCAGAGAGATAGTGGGTCTGGCGCAGGCTCGTCATGACCTTCTGCGTATAGAGGAAGTTGATCAGGTGCCAGGTCGCCAGTTGGAAATAGGGCTGGCTCGACATCTCGTTGCCGTTCTTGAGCTTGCCGCGATAGCCGAGATCGCGCATGGCGGTTTCCAGGCTGAGGCGGGTGTCGAAATCGGTGCCGCCGATATGGACACCGGCATTGGCCAGAATTTCGCGCTGACCGGCGCCTAGGCGAAGCACAGAGAAGTCGGACGTGCCGCCGCCGATATCGACCACCAGCACGATTTCCTCGGTGATCAAGTTCTGCGCATAGTCGCGCGCCGCCGCCAGGGGTTCATATTCAAACGAGATGTTGCGGAAGCCTTGCGCCTCGGCGATGCCGCGCAGTTCGGCCTCGGCGCGATTATCAGCCTCCTGATCGCCATCGACGAAATGGACCGGGCGCCCCAGAACTACGTCCTCGATGGCCTCGCCGCAAAAGTCCTCGGCGCGCTTTTTCAGTTCGGAAATATAGTAGCCGATGATGGCGCGGAAATCCTGACGGCGTGTGCCGATCTGGGTGGTTTCCGAGATCAGACGCGAACCGAGGATCGATTTCAGCGCCCGCATCAGGCGGCCTTCGTAGCCGTCAAGATATTGCGCGATCGCTTCGCGGCCAATGCTGACGCGGCCGGTCTCGAAATTGAAGAAGATAGCTGAGGGAAGCGTGACCGACTCGCCCTCGACCGGTACCAGTCGCAGGCCGTCATCATCCCCTACGCAGACAGCGGAATTGGATGTACCGAAGTCGATACCGCAATAGGGACGGGACATGAGCGCAAACCTTGGGGAGAAGGGGAGGCGCTGTTTAACGGGCGGCGGCGTCAAAAGCCAGTGGGAAGTTGAAGAAAGCCAGAAACCCCACCACCACAGTCGCATCGGCGGTCCGATCACCGCTGCGCGGCCCGTGCGGTATCTTGCTTAAATCTCGATCAGCACGTCCGGCAGTTCGTTGGGATTGTCCTCGCCTGGCGGGAAGTGCGCGGCCAGAGCCTCGCCGCATTTTTCGACGGCGGCCTCAAAACCGCTGGTCAGGTCGCCATTCTTCACATGCCCAAGCAGAGCCGCCACGGTGTCATTCCACAAGGTTTTGTCGACCTTGGCATAGATGCCGGCGTCGGCAATGACATCGACGAAATGCTCTTCCAAAGCGCAGAAGATCATGACGCCGGTCTGGCCCTGTGTCAGATGCAGGCCGCGGGCGTAGAACTGCTCCATGGCCTTCTGGTGAGCTTTGCGGTTGCGCGTGGCTTTCGGCGTCAGGATAAGTTTCAGGCCGGTGAAGCGAATGAGCGCGTAGACGACGGCGAAGACGATAACCTGCAGGAAGCCGTAACCGATCAGCACTTCCCAGGTGGCGAAATCGCCGCTGACGCCGATGCCGTTCCAGCCGAAAATATGCGTGAGCAGGGGCGCGAGCCATTCGTGCGGCAGGGTGCCCATGGCGGAGAGCAGCATGGGCACGACAAAGGCCGCCACCGCCGCCCAGCCTAGCGGGGTTTCGCCGTAATCGAGCGCCTTCGATTTGATAACACAGGTGATCTCGCCGGATGTGCTCAGTTCGGCTTTGGCGATGGCCGCATTGACGCGGCTATGGTCGATTTTCAAGGTCATGTTACCAGCTTCCCGAACTTCCGCCGCCGCCGAACGAGCCGCCGCCACCACTGAATCCGCCGCCGCCACCGAAGCCGCCACCGCCGCCCCAGTCACCGCCTCCACGTCCGCCACCGCCCAGGAGGCTGCCGAGCAGGAACCACGGCAACCAGCCGCGTGAGAACATCACAAAGATGATGATGATGAAAATAATGAGGGGCAGAGGTAAGCCGCCCTTGCGGCTGCCACCGGTATCGGCGGCCGTCTGCGCTTCCTGTGCTTTTTGAATGGCGACCTGACGATCCTGCGCCAGTTGGGCAATGATCTGGTCGGTGCCGGCCACAATGCCGGCCGAATAATCGCCCGCCTTGAATTGCGGCAGGATGGCGCGCTGGATGATTACGGACGACATCGCATCCGTCATCACCGGCTCAAGCCCGTAACCGACCTCGATGCGAACCTTGCGCTCATTGGGCGCCACGATCAGCAGGATGCCGTTGTCCTTGTAGGTCTGGCCGTTGCTGGCCGCCGGGCCGCCGGCCTTCTGGCCGATGCCCCAGTGACGGCCGAGCTGATAGCCGTAATCGGCGATATCATAGCCTTCCAGATCCGGTACGGTGACGATGACCACCTGATCGGTGGTGGCGTCTTCCAGCCCCTTGAGCTTGAGCGTCAGGTCGGCCTTGGTGGCGTCAGAAAGCAGGTGTGCGTCATCGACGACGCGCTGGTTGTTCAGGTCGGGGTATTTGGGTTCGGCAAAAGCTTGCCCAGCCCACAAGCCGGCCATAAGCACAGCCAAGACCACCCAGAAGGGTTTAAGAAAACGGTTCATTCTGGATGGCCTTGCTGGCTACTGGCTTAGTGCGAAGCCGGCGCGGCTGCCGGTGCGGTGGCGGCAGGGGCTGCGGGCTTGTCGAAGCTGACGACAGGCGCGGTTTCGGCGCCGGCCGAAGCGGTGAAGAGTTCCATCGGCTTGCTGGAGCCGTAGAGGGTCTTGGCCCAGATCACGCTCGGGAAGGTGCGCAAGGACAGGTTATATTGCGTGGCGGCGGCGTTATAGTCGCGGCGCGCAATGGTGATGCGGTTGTTGACACCTTCGATCTGGCTTTGCAGGGCCAGGAAGTTCTCATTGGCCTTCAGGTTCGGATACTGCTCCTGAATGACCATCAGGCGACCGAGCGCCGACGACAGGCCGTCCTGCGATTGCTGGAACTGCTTGAATTTGGCTGGATCGGAAATGGTCGAGGCATCGACATTGACCGAGGTCGCCTTGGCGCGCGCTTCCACAACGGCGGTCAGTGTGCCCTCTTCGTGGGCCGCCGCACCCTTGACGGTGGCGACAAGGTTAGGAATCAGATCCGCGCGGTTCTGATAGGCATTCTGGACATCTGCCCAGGATTGCTTTGCCGTCTCTTCCTTGGTCGGGATATTGTTGACCCCGCAGCCCACAAGGCTCAGCGCAAGGCCAGCGGCGGCGATAAGGCCCAAAACGCGTGTGAATTTCATCTAAGGAGCTCCCTTTGAATGCTCGATGACAGGGATGCACTCCAAACGCGGCCCCCTGCGCCCTCACTATGTAGGCAGTCTTAACCGATTTTGAAGGGGGATACAAAGGGGGACCGCATTACCGTTTGGCAATATCGAAAAAAGCGAGACAAATCAGCGATTGTCATCTATCTTTTTGCTCTATTCTGGGGAGATTATGAAACATCTGAAGATACAAGCCGCCGGCTGGGCCGTCCTGTCCGTTATACTGTTGGGCGCGCCTGCCATGGCCGAAGACAGCGCCGACAAGCGCACGGTCGCCGAACTGCAGACGGCGGCGCAGGGCGGCGATATCACCGCCACCCGCGCGCTGGGCATTCTCTACTATGAGGGTAAGGCCGTGACGGCGGATTACCCGAAAGCCTTCGCCTTTTTCAAAACGGGCGCGGACAAGGGCGATGCCCGCTCGCAATACTATCTTGGCCTCATGTACAGCAATGGCGAAGGAGTCCCGAAAGACGACAAGACCGCCTTTGCCTGGGCGCTGAAAGCGGCCCAGCAGGGCGATAGCAAGGGGCAGAACCTGCTCGGCTATTTCTATCGCTATGGCGAAGGCGTTGAGAAAGACGAGGCCAAGGGGCTGGAATGGTTGCGCAAGGCAGCGGAGCAGGGGCTGGGCAACGCTCAGGAAACCCTCGGCTATCTCTATCTGGTCGGCGAAAGTGGGCTCACCAAGGATGAGAAACAGGCGTTTGAATGGTATAAGAAAGCGGCCGACGGCGGTGACGATAGCGCGCGCCGGCAGGTCGCGTTCATGTTGCTGACCGGCAAGGGCACGGTGAAGGACACCAAGGCCGGTCTGGACAGGCTGAAGGAAAACGCCCGCGAGAAAAGCACCGGGGTCACGTCCCTGGGGCTGGTCTATCTTAATGGCATCGGTGTGCCGGCGGATTATGGCAAGGCTCTGACCTATCTGACGCAGGCGGCCAATGAGGGCGATGCCTATGGCCAGTATAAGCTTGGCGCCATGTATGAGAACGCCATGGGCGTGAAGCAGAACCGCATCGAGGCGATGAAATGGTATCTGCTGGCGGCAGCGCAGGACGATGACGACGCCATCGCCGCCTTGGACTTCATCGGCAAGCAGATGTCAGGCGGCGACAAGACCAAGGCCAAGGCTTTGGCCAAGGCGTTCAAGCCGGTGCCGCACACCGCGCCGGCGACGTGATCCTTTTTCATCGCCTGAAGCGCGCGGTCCTGACATGGCCAGAGGGCCGTCAGTGGAGGGTGTGCTTTATTATAGGTGCCGTGTG
Organism: Asticcacaulis benevestitus DSM 16100 = ATCC BAA-896; assembly: GCF_000376105.1. GTDB lineage: Bacteria > Pseudomonadota > Alphaproteobacteria > Caulobacterales > Caulobacteraceae > Asticcacaulis > Asticcacaulis benevestitus. Next base: position 90,254 of record NZ_AQWM01000004.1, on the reverse strand, counting down.
TCTGGTATTCATCGCCGCCATAGGCGGCTTCGGCGGTCTATTGATCTGGCAACCGCTTTGGCATGGCGCGGCTGTAAGGCTTGTCATGGTCATGGCGATGCCTGCCTTTACCGAAGAGCTTGTCTTTCGGGGCGTGCTGGTGCCTGACAAAGGGGAGATCCGCCGTCCCGTGCTGTGGATCGGTCTGGCGGTTCTTGTCTTCATGCTGTGGCACGTTTTCGAGGCTGTGGTCATCCTGCCGAACGCGCAGCTTTTCCTTGCGTCGGCCTTCCTGATCTGCGCCGGTGTTCTGGGGCTCGCCTGCACAATCATGCGCTATCATACAGGTTCGCTATGGCCTGCGGTCCTGTTTCACGGCTTGGTGGTCTGGTTGTGGCAAACCTTGCTGGGCGGCCCCGATATCGCGCAACTGATGGGTTGATCAGGCGGCGTGCATCTGGTGATGCGGTAGGGTCTTGTGCATCACATAGTCGGTCAGCTCGCCATATTCCGAGGGAATTTCACGGGCGATCTTGAAGCCGCTGCGCAAGCAGAAATTGACCGCCGGGTCGTGATCCTTGTGGACGCAGATGACCAGATCATCGGCCGGCGAGAAATGATCCTGAGCGGCGTCGATCAGCGCGCTGGCAAGGCCGAAGCCGCGGAAATCGGGCAGGATGCACAGCTTGCTGACCCAGATGCGCGTGCCTTCCAGATGGGCGGCGCAGAAGCCGACATCGGCACGGCCGACGCGCATCACGAAGAAGACATGGCCGCGCTGCATGATATCGTCTTCGAGCTTGTCGATATCGAAGATTTCGCTGGCCAGGGAATCGATCCGGTCAGGCGAAATGCTGGTGCGGTAGGCCTTCGGCCAGATTTGCAGGGCCAGGTCGCGGACGATATCGAGTTCGTCGGCGGAGATGGGGCGGGCTTGGGGCATCAGGATCATCGGTGGGCTCCATGGCTGCGATGTGAAAAGGCGCGTCCTCAGAAATCGATAAAACAGTAGCTCCGTAATTTGTGCAGAAAAGGGCAAGCCTTATGTCGCCCTCGTCATGATTCGACGTGATGTTAAGGTAACACAGAAGGTCTGCGCGGGTAAGTTGTCAAATGAACGGTAACAGGCTTGTTATAGGTCGTGAATACGCGTTTTGCGCGTATAGTTTATGAAGGGTAAAGATAAACCTATGACGAACGCTGTCATTTTTTAATAAAGGGAGCGCTTTTATAGGGCGCGCTGCATCACATAATCGGTAAAGAGGTAGGGCCCCATCTGCACAGGCACTTCGGCCTCGACCTGAAAACCGGAGCGCAGATAGTAGTTGATCGCCGGCGTATTGTCCTTGTTGACGTAGAGCGCCAGTTCTTCGGCACTGTCCCTTGTCTCGGATTTGAAATGGTCGAGCGCGTTGTCGATCAGGGCCTTGCCAAGCCCCTGGCCGCGAAATTCATCACGTACGTAAAGCTTTTTCAGCCATAGGCGACCGCCTTCCTGATAGGCGGAAGCATAGCCGACATCGAGATCATTGAAGCGTACCAGCCAGAAGACGTGACCATCTTCGAGCATTTCTTTTTCGAGATGGTCGGTGGCGTAGAGCACGGCCAGCATGGCGTCGACGCGATCGGGGGCGATGATGTTACGGTAACATTTCGGCCAGATGATCAGCGCCAGTTCGCGCACGATTTCCAGTTCATCGACGCCGATTCTGCGTATCCGGACATTCCGGGCCATGTTTCACTTCCTGCTTATTACAAAGATTTTTCTATTTAACGGGAACTATGTTGCAGAAAGCTGAATTCGCCAAGAAAAATAATGGATGTCTATTTCGTCGTCTTGAGGCCAACCACGCGGCCAGGCATGCCGGCGGCATCGAGATAGACTTCATCGCCGACGTTCTGGCTTTCCAGCACCGTGACGAAGCCGTTGGCGGCGGGCGCCGAACGCGTGACGTGCGGGGTGCTCTGCGTGGTTTGCGGCCCCTCTTTCAGCGCCTCATCTATGACGCGCCCTTTCAGCTTGCCGATCGACGGCAGGTCGAAGCCTAAGATATGCGCCAGAGTCGGGGTGATGTCGGCATTGGAGATCGGCGCGTCATTGGCGAAGCCGGCTTTGAAATCCGGGCCGATGGCGGCCATGAAGTTGCGCGTATTGGCGCGGGTGAATCCGCCGTGATTGCCCTGGCCCTGCTGCAGATTGGTGTCGTTGATCATGACCGAGCAGACCTCGGGGCTCTTCCATTTTTTAAGGCACGAGGGCAGGGCGAAATCGGCGAAGCTGACATAGATCGAAGGACGCTGCGTGCGGGCGCTGCCAGTCAGGCCCACCGCGCTCATCGGCAGAGTGCCGGGGATGGGGCCCAGCGCATCATCGACGAACAGCGCCGCCACATAGTCCTGTTGCGTCAGGGCGGCGATGATCATTGGCGCCAGGTCTTTCGCCTTGGCCGGATCGATGAAAAGCAACTCTGAGCCACCCGAACCCACCATCAGCACGTCCGGATGATCGCCGTCGCCGCCGATGGCCGAATAGTTGTGCGGATGCTCGCCCTTGTCGATATCGATCGGCACCTTGTAGGAATCGAGCAGCGGCAGATGGAGGGCGTGGGCCAGATCGATGGCCGGGAAGCCCTCCGGCAGGAAGCCCTTCACCGTGTCATCCGGATAGGCGTGCCTGGCGGCGTAAGAGGTTTTCGACTGGCGCGAAATGGTCGAGAAGCCATGGTCGGCGGTGACGAAAATGTCGGTGTTGTCGTAGATGCCAAGCTCTTTCAGCTTGTCGATCAGGGCCTGCAGGTTGTCCGACGCATTGCGCACGGCGGCCAGCGAGGTCGGGCCGTTGATGCCGGGCGACAGGGTGTTGAGGCTGTCGCCGGTATTGTGCTGGGTGCCATCCGGGTCGCGCGACCAGTAGACCATGGCGAAGGGCTTGCCCGATGCGGCGAAGCGCGGCAGCAGCACTTTCGTGGCGACGCCGGTAAACCACTGCTGCTGATAGATATTGGCGACCTGTACGCCCGGCAGATTGTAGGCGCCGGCGGACTGGTTGAGCCCGCGATCGCGCGCTGTCGTTTCCAGACCGGCGTCCTTGATGGCCTGCATCACATCGGCCGGCACCGGAATGGCGTGGTTCTTTTCATAGTGCGTGCCGGTGGAGTCATCGATGAAGATAGTGCTGTTGCCATCGGCCGCCGAGATATCCTGAATGAGGATCGGGCCTTCCTTGCCAATGGCGGCGGTTTGGTAGCCGTGGTCGCGCGCCAGCCGTAGCAGGCTCATCTCGTTGAGATAGTTGCCGCCAAAGGCCGCATCGGTTTCTTTTAGGATCAGGTCGCTTTCCATGAAATGCACCGCGCCGGGCTCGGCTTTTAGCGGCGGCAGCAACAGGGAGTTCGACCATTCGCCGGTATCGCCGATGCCATGGCCGGTGGCGATGGCTGAGGCATTGGTGGTGGTGACGGTCGGGTAAAGCGCATGCGAATTGCGGAAATCGACGCCGTTTTTCTGGATGTCGGCCAGGGTCGGGGCGGTATCGTGGGTGACGATGCCGTAGCGCAGGCCGTCGGCCACAAAGACGATGACGTTGCGCGGCGTGCGCGCGGCTTCGGCGTGGGCGCTGCCGACCGCCAGCAAACTGGCCGTCAACATCAGGGCCTTGAGGATGGGCTTGGTGGTCATGACGGTACTCCTGCGCCTAAAGCTATGACCTCACGCCATAGACCGCGATTATGACACTTTGAGGTGCGAAGTGGAAAGTGCGTAAAATTTTCATCAGGCGGGCATGGGCGCCATGCGAAGGACTTTTTTTATCGGCGACTGTGCTAGAGTGGCGATATAGCTATGAGGGCGATTCATGAACCTGACCTGTAAGACGCTTGTCGCCGCGATCCTTTTGGGTGCCACGGGCCTGAGCGGCAGCGCCTATGCCGCCGACTCGATGGATCAGGCCATCGAACTGTGTCAGGCCAAGGTGGCCAATACCGCCGAGCGGGCCGATGAGGCCGATCCCAACACCATGTTCTGCCACGGTTTCGTGGTGGCTTTGCGCGATAAGGACGATGCCAAGGCCTTCACCTGGTTTCAGAAAGCGGCCGATGCCGGTTACGCACCGGGGCAATATCTGCTGGGGCAATATTTCAAGTATGGCAAGGGCACGGCCGCCAATGCCGAGGCCGCGACGGCGTGGAACCTGAAGGCCGCCCTGCAAGGCCTGTCCGAAGCGCAGTACGTGCGGGGCTATGCGCTGGTCTATGGCGAGGGCGATCTGCGACCCGATCCGGCGCAGGCGGCGATGTGGCTGCAAAAGGCCGCCGATCAGGGCAATATCAATGCCAGGGCATCTCTGGCTGACGCCTATTATAATGGCCGCGGCGTGAAGCAGGATTTCAAAAAGTCCTTCGCGCTCTATAATCAGGCGGCGACGCAGAACCATAGCTACGCCGCCTATATGCTGGGGGTTCAGTGTATGGATGGCAGCGGCGTCGACAAGGACGTGGCGGCGGGCTTTTCCTGGCTCCTGCGTTCGGCCGGCCTCAATTTCGCCGACGCGCAACTGGGCGTCGCCCGCTCCTATGCCGCCGGTATCGGTGTGGCGAAAGACCTTGTCGCCGCCGAGGTGTGGTTCCAGATCTATGCGCTCAATGGCCACCCCGAAGCCTTGCCCGATCGGGAAGCGCTGGAAAAGACCCTGACGCCGGAACAGCTCGCCGATGCGAAGGCCCAGGCGCAGGCGCGCTGGGCGTCGATGCCCCGGTCATAGGAAATTTTGGCGCTTGATCTGACAGGTCGGTGGATATATTCTCAATAACATGGCCAATAGCGATAAATTTTCCGACCTTGATTCTTTCGATCGCGAGCTGATCAAGGTTCTGCGCAGCGATGCAAGGGCCACTTCGGCCGATCTGGGCGAGGCCGTGGGCCTGTCCCCCTCCGCGGCCCACCGCCGGGTGAAAATCCTCGAGCAGAAGGGTGTCATCACCGGCTATCGCGCTGTCATCGCCGAGAATGTTCAGGGCAAGCAGGGCACCGTTTTCGTCCACGTCACGCTCACCGATCAGCGCCGCGAAACCTTTGAGAAGTTCGAGAAGGCGGCGCTTGCCTGCGCTGCCATCGAGGAATGTCATCTGATGTCGGGTGAGGCCGATTACCTGCTCAAGATCGTGCTGCGCGAAAGCCTCTCTTATGAGGATGTCCACCGCGATGTGCTGAGCATCATGCCGGGCGTGTCGAAACTGGCGTCGAGCTTCTCGATCCGCACCGTCAAGATGGGCTGAGCAGGGATAGCAGGTCAAAAAAAGACCTCCGGAACGTCTGTCCCGGAGGTCTTTTTTTGTGCGCGGCGCGACGGCGGCGCTAGAATTTTCCGGTTGAGCTACTGGACCGTATCATACATGTCCTTTCGCTGGAGGGTCTTGATCCGTTCGATTTCTTCCTTGAGCTTAAGTTTCTTCCGTTTCAGTTCCTTAAGGTATAGAGAGTCCACGGAGGGGCTGCGCTCTTCGCGGGCAATGATGGTCTTGAGGGATTGATGACGATGGTCGAGTTCACGAACTCTCGCTTCGATGGTCATAAGGCAGTATCCTTCAACGTCTCTATGTTGGCTTCATCTGACGGCGGGACCGGATTGTCCCGACAGCCTAGGGAACACCCGTAACGGGCGAATGTAGAATCACAAACGATTACAACCGATCACGGTAACGAGAGAATTATAGTTTAGAGCGAGTTAAGCTGTTTTACGTCATGACCAATGATAAATTAAAACCTAATCAACGTCTTATTGTCGCCATAAGCGGCGCGTCCGGAGCAATTTACGGTATCCGCGCGCTGGAGGCCCTGCGTGTGGCGGGCATCGAAAGTCACCTCGTTATCTCCAAGGCGGCGGCACTCAGCCTGACCGCCGAAACCGACCTGACCCTGGCCGATGTCCATGCCCTGGCCGACGTGGTCTACAAGCCGGCCGATATCGGCGCCGCCATCGCTTCGGGATCGTTCAAAACGCTCGGCATGCTGATCGCGCCGTGTTCGGTGAAGACACTTGGCGAGATCACCACGGGCGTCACCTCGTCTCTGGTCAGCCGCGCCGCCGATGTCTGTCTGAAGGAGCGCCGCCGGCTGGTGCTGATGGTGCGCGAAAGTCCGCTGCATCTCGGCCACTTGCGCTCTATGGCGGCGGTCACCGAGATGGGCGCCATCGTGGCGCCGCCGATGCCGGCCTTTTACACCAAGCCGGAAAGCCTCGATGAGATGGTGCGGCAGAGCGTGGCGCGCACGCTTGGCCTGTTTGATATCGACGCGCCGATGAAGCGCTGGGGCGAGGATATCGGCCTTGACGGCTGATTTCTGGACCTGGGCGGTTAAGGCCTATGGCGGCGAGGGCGTCGCTGCGGCCTGCCTCAGCCTGCAGGATGATCACGGTCAGAACGTGCCGCTGCTGTTATGGGCGGTGTGGCTGGACGGCCCCGTGGATGAAGCTCTGGCGCTAAAGGCGGCGGAGCTTGCGCGACTCTGGTCGGATGAGGTCATCGTGCCGTTGCGATTCCTGCGCCGGCGGTTGAAAACGGCCCTGACCGAGGGCGATGCGGCGCACAGATTGCCGTTACGCGAAAAAATAAAAGGCCTGGAGCTGGAGGCCGAACGCGCCTTGATGGCGCAGTTGGTTGTGCTTGAAAACTCTGTTAAATTTGAAACAAATCAAAATGTTAACGCACGAACCATGGCCAGTTTGCGCAGGGTTTCCGGCGCATGGGGGGAGGTCGCACCCGACCTTGCGCTGGAGCGCCTGACAGAAGCCCTTATCAAAGGGCAATTTTTGGGTTATGATGGCGAATGAAGGGCGGCCTCCGTGGCGCCTTTTTGTCCTTTAGCTTCAACCCCTTAAGCCACAGAGGAGTCGGCATCTCATGCATGACGACAGCAACATCCGGACCCTGCGCGGAAACGATAATCTGCATCTCGTCAAGTCGGATGGCCAGGATGGCAAAGGGAACAGCGACAAGGATATCGAGCGCCGCATCGCCGAACGCCTCGAAGGCGATCATAGCTATATCGGCCTTGTGCCTGATGAGGCGCCGGCACAGGTGGATGATCTCGAACCGCGCGTCCGCGAATTGCCGATCGACGGCAAGGTCGTCATCCTGCGCAACGAATGCGCGTTGCTGAAGCAGGAGCACAAGGATCTCGACGATTCGATCAACGCCCTGCAACAGGCGCGCCTGCCGGATCAGATCCTGCTGGCCCGCCTCAAGCGCAAGAAGCTCTATCTGCGCGACCGGATCGCCAAGATCGAAGACAAGATCCGCCCGGATATTATTGCTTAGGCCTATCAAACAGCACTTCTGCGGACAGAATTATGCTTACCACGACCCTTTGGCGGCCTGTCGGGCCGAAAGAGCTGGCGCTGATGGAAGCGACTGGGATGAAAGCTCTTCCACCACGCCTGCCAGAACAACCAATCTTCTATCCGGTTACGACGCAAGCCTATGCGATCAAGATTGCGCGTGACTGGAATGTACCGGAAAGCGGCGTTGGCTATGTCACGCAATTCGAAGTGCGGACAGATTTTCTGAGTGCTTACAGAATTGAAACCGCCGGGGGCCGCGACCATCAGGAATACTGGATTCCGGCCGAGGATCTCGACGGTTTCAATCAGGCTATTGTCGGTGTAATCGAAATTACCGATACGTTTGGTGATAAGAGTTAAGCCGAAACTGCCACGTCCTCATCGAGCTTTGCACCAATAAAGGTGCCCTTGACCTGCAAGCCCTTGTCCAGCCACACGATATCGGCGCGCTGACCCACAGCCAGCGAACCGCGTGAGGCGCCGAGGCCCAGGAAGTTTGCCGGAGCGGTGGCGGCCATGATCGCCGCGTCGCCGAGGCTGACCCCGACATGCTCGACCGCATTGCGCACAGCCGTCGCCATATCGAGATCGGAACCGGCCAGGGTGCCGTCCGGCCCCATGCAGACGCCGTCGCGCACCACGATGGTCATGCCGTTGAGCACAAACGTCTTGGTGGGAGACCCTACGGTCGGCATGGCGTCGGTCACCAGCATGAAGCGGTCGATCGGACGCGTGCGCAGGGCAATGCGCAGCGCGGCCCAGTCGACATGGTGGCCATCGGCGATCAGGCCGGAATAGCTTGTCTGGTCTTCCAGCGCGGCCCCCACCACGCCCGGCGCGCGGTGCGTGAAGGGCGACATGGCGTTGAACAGGTGGGTGAAACCGGTGACGCCGGCTTTCAGCGCCGCCACGGTGGTGTCGTAGGTCGCGTTGGTGTGGCCGGCGGCGAGGATGACGCCCGCCTGCGCCAGTTCGGCGATATCTTCCGGCGTGCAGTTTTCCGGCGCCAGGGTCACCAGAGTCTTGCCACGCTTGAGGCTCTTCAGCAGGGCTTTTGACTCTGCGTCGAGCGTGCGGAAAAGCGCGGCATTATGGATGCCCTTGCGCTGGGTTGAGATGAACGGCCCCTCGATATGGATGCCGAGCACGCCCGGAACGCCCTTGGCGATGGCGTCTTCGGTGGCGCGCATGGCGGCATCGATCACGCTCAGCTCGTCGCTGATCAGGGTGGGCATAAAGGCGGTGGTGCCATAGGCGCGGTGGGCCTTGCCGATGGCGGCGATGCCCTCGGCGGTGGTTTCATCGTTGAAGAGGACGCCGCCGCCGCCATTGACCTGGGTGTCGATGAAGCCGGGCAGCAGATAGCCGCCCTGCACATCGATGACGCGCGCGCCGACCGGGGCTGATCCGCCGATGGCCGTGATGGTTTCGCCTTCGCAGGTCAGGGTGCCGGTCGTGACCTGACCGTCGGGCGTAGCGATCTGCGCGTTGGTAAAGGAGGTGATCATACCGTTTTCGTGACCTTGTTCAGGTGGGGAGGGCTGTCCGGATCGAGGCCGCGCGCCACCGACAGGCTGTTGGCCAGACGGTAGAAGCTCTGGATCTGCAGGATCGGCTCAAGCGCCGGATGGCTGAGCAGGGCGGGCAGGTGCTGGGTGGTGGCGATGGCGCCGGCCGGATTGGCCAGCAGCACCTTGGCGCCACGGGCGGCGAATTCCTGCGCCGCTTCGCGCACGCCGTCGCCGGCGGTGTCGGAGGTGGCGAAGGCGAGGATCGGGAAGCCGTCATTAATGATGGCCATCGGGCCGTGCTTGACTTCGGCGGAGGAGAAGGCCTCGGCGTGCAGGGCGCAGGTCTCCTTCAGCTTGAGCGCGCCTTCCTGCGCCACCGCGAAGCCGTAGCCGCGACCGATGACGAAGAGGTTACGCGCATCGGTCAGGACCGGCAGGGCCGGCGTCCAGGCGAGCGCAAAGGCGGCTTTCAGTTGCTCAGGCAGGCCGCGTAAGCCGTCCTGCAGGGCTTCATCGCCTGACCAGCCGGCGGCGATGGCGGCCAGACCGGCCAGCGACACGATGTAGGACTTGGTGGCCGCGACCGACTTTTCCGGACCGGCGCAGAGGGGCAGCAGTTCATCGGCCAGGGCTGCCAGTGGCGAGGTTTCGTCATTGACCAGGGCCACGACATAGGCGCCCGCCTTGCGGTGGGCCTCGACCGTTGCCAGCAGGTCAGGCGAACGGCCCGACTGAGAGATGGCGATGCACAGCGAATCCTTCGCCACGACTGGCGCGGCATAGATGGAGGAGACCGACATGGCCGCCGTCGAGGTCGGCACGCCCGTCAGGGTCTCGATCAGGTACTTGCCGAAGGTGGCGGCGTGATCGGAGGAGCCGCGCGCCACGGTGGTGACCGAACGCGGTGGGTTGGCCTTCAGGCGCACCGACAGACGGGCCAGGGCGTCCTTGTTGCGGGTGAGGAAGCGTTCGACCGCCGCGCCGCCTTCGGAGGCCTCGGCAAACATCAGGGTCGATTCGGCGTCTAGAACCGCCGGCTGGGTGAGGGTAGGGGAGGGCATAGTTATTCCTTGGTAATTTGGCCTTGGTACTTTTGGCCTTGGCCGGTAAATTTAGCTGATGTCATTCAGCTCGGCGACGACATCGTAGGCGTCGCCGCGGTAATAGGACTGGGTGAATTCGGCGGCGCGGCCATCCTGGAGGAAGCCGCGACGTTCGATGAAGAGGCCGGGATCGCCGGGTTTGACGCCCAGGCGCTCGGCCTGTTCGGCATTGAAGGCCACGGCGCGCAGGCGTTGCAGCGCCCGCACGGGCCGGTGCCCGGTCTTTTCCAGCGCATCATACAGCGAACTGGTGACGGCTTCGGGCGAGGCCAGACAATAGCCGGGGATGGTCGAATATTCGAGCGCCATGGTGGTCGAGTCGGCGAAACGGACGCGATGGAAACGATAGACCAGCGCGCCGGGCGACAGGCCGAGCGACAGCGATTCTTCCGGTGTGACGGCGCCGGCTGATTTCGACACCCACTCCGAATGGGGTTTGCGGCCGCGCGAGATCATGTCTTCCGAGAAGGACGACAGCTTGGAGAAACTCTTTTCAACGCGGCTGGCCACAAAGGTGCCGGCGCCGCGACGGCGCGTCAGCAGGCCTTCGGAGACGAGACCGTCGATCGCCTTGCGCACGGTGATGCGCGACACCTCGAAATCCTCGGCCAGATCGCGTTCGGGCGGGATGGCGTCGTCCTGATGCAGATGCCGGCTCTGGATGGCGTCACGCAAATGCCGCTGCAATTGCAGGTACAGAGGTGCAGGATCGTCCTTGGCCAGGCGGCCGATGGTTTCAGCAAACGACATGGAGCTATCTTTCGTCAGCGATGAGGGCTTGTGCTGCAGGCTCATGATACGCCTCCCGCACCCGTCAGTATGGCCTTCAACTGCGCCACCGACTGGGCCGAGGTGTCGCGCATGCCGGCATTGACATAGCCAAGCGCGAAGGCGCGGTTGTCGTGCGGCGGGATCGGCGCGCTGCACGAGGCGTGGACGGAGGTGACGCCTGACACCAGAATGGCCGCGATATTCTCAGCCGTGATGCCCTTACCAGCCAAGATTTCAATACGGCCGGCGGCGCGCTTGACCAGCGCGGTCAGGCCGTTGACACCTTGCGCCGCTGTCTGGCCGCCGCCGGAGGTCAGGAGGGTGGTGATACCGAGCGAAAGAGCGATATCGAGCGCTTCCAGCGCATCGGGTGCAAGGTCGAAACTGCGATGCAGGGCGACAGCCAGGCCATGTGCCTTGGCGTGCATGACCAGACTCTTCAAAGCGGCTTCGTCGAGCGCGCCGGAGGTCTGGTTGGCGCCCAGCACCACGCCTTCGAGTCCGCACGCCGCCGCCGCGACAATATCATGGTGCATGATGTGCAGTTCGTCCGCCGTGTAGGTGAAATCGCCGGCGCGCGGCCGGATCATCGCCCGCGTCGGGCAGCCTGTTTCCGCCGCCAGTCGCATCAGCCCGACCGATGGGGTCAGCCCGCCTTCGCCCAGCGCCGCACACAGTTCGATGCGGTCGGCGCCATTATCGGCCGCCGCGCGCAGGCCCGCCGACGTGTCGACCACGACTTCGAGCAGCACATGGCCGGCCTGAGGATGCGGCTTTTGCGGGTGGGTGTCGGCCATCAGGATGGCACCTTTTCCGTGGTCATACCATTGCTGACGCCATGCGCCATCAGGATGGCGCCTTCGAGCGCATCGTGCTCGGGCTCGGCCAGCAGGGCGCTGGCGGAGGGCCTGAGCCACGGCGTGAAGACAGGGGCCATGCCGCCGACGAGGCAGATTTTCGTGGCGCCCAGAACATGCAGGTGTTCGATATAACGCGCCAGATCGTCGGCCGAGCGCTTTACCAGGGCCACGGCCACGGTGTCGGCCTTGTCGGCAAACGGTATGATGATCGGTGCCAGCGTGCCGTAATCGCGCGGCTTGGCGTGCGTCACCCAATGCACGATATCGGCAGGATGACCGCCGAAATGCGCGATCAGGGCGCGGGTGAAGTCGGTGTGGGGACCGAGGCCGTCGAACCCTTCCAGCGCAGCGCGGATGGCTGAGCGACCCAGATCGGCGGCCGAACCGTTGTCGCAGACCTCGAAGCCCCAGCCGCCGACCTGATGGGCCTTTTGCCCGACCCAGGCATAGCCGGCGCTGCCGGTGCCGGAGATCAGGATGGCACCATCGCGACCGGAAAAGGCGCCCAGGCACGCGGTATGGGCATCGGACGCCGCATCGCAGCGGGCGAATGTCGGCCCGGCCTTTATAGTGGTTACGGCGTCATCGAGGCAGGAGATGCCGGCGAGACCGAGGCCCAGGCTCATATGGTCATAGGCTGACAGGTCGAGACCGTTTTGCGCCAGAATCTGATCGAGCGCGGCGGTGATATTGCCCCACACCAGTTCGAGACCAAGGCGGATATTGCCGGAGCCGCCTTCGGCTTCGCCCAGCAGGACGCCCTCGGCATTGCGCAGACGGATGCGGCATTTGGTGCCGCCGCCGTCAACACCGGCGAAGAGCGTAAGGCGGGGATCAGGTTGGTTCATCAGGTGCAACATAACACGGTTGGCTTTGAAGGCGTCAGGTTTTGGTGAAGGGACAGCGTGTCAGACATCTGTCGGTGCTGCGGCAGCGGCGGTGGCCTTGCCTTTTGCCCCGGCGATCAGTCCAAAGAACAGGATGTAGATGTAGCAGGGCACGGTGAGGCAGAGGAACACGAGCTGGAAGCCGTATTGATCCTTGAAGTGCGCGAACAGTTGCGGGATGACCGCGCCGCCGATGATGCCCATGACGAGGAAGGCGGCGCCGAATTCGGTCAGTTTGCCGAGGCCACGGATACCGAGCGGGAAGATGGCAGGCCACATCATGGCGTTGGCAAAACCCAGAGCCCAGACGAAGGCCACGGAGGTATAGCCGTTGGTCATGAAGGCGCCGATGCTGAACAGAACACCGAGCACCGCCGAGAAGGTCAGGTACTTTTCCTGGCTGGTGAAGCGCGGAATGGCGATCAGACCGCAGATGTAACCGATCAGCATGGTCACCATGGTGAAGCTGGTGAAGAACTTGGTCTGGTCGAGCGGCAGATTGAAGCCATTGCCGTAGGTGCCAACAGCGTCGCCCGCCATGACCTCGACGCCGACATAGAAGAAGATGGCGAGGAAGCCAAAGAACATCTGCGGGATGGCGGCGGTGAAGCTCTTGCCGGAGCCCGGATTGGCGTCATCGCTGACATTGGGCAGGGGGGATTTGTAAACCAAGAAGGCGATAACGGCCAGGAAAGCGCCCATCAGCAGGTAAGGCAGATGGATGCGGGCGGCAAAGGCGTTGAGAATCACTTCGCGTGCGGCCGCTGTGGGGGCCGAATCGACCTGGGTCTGCAACTCGCCGATACCCGTGAGAATCAGCGTGCCGATGACCAGCGGTGCCGCGGCGCCTGCCAGCTTGTTGAAGATGCCAAGGAGCGCGATGCGTTGTGCGCCCGATTCAATCGGCCCCAAAACCGAGATGTAGGGGTTGGACGCCGTCTGCAACAGCGAAAGGCCAGCCCCTATGATGAACAGGGATACCAGCGTCGGCGGGAACAGGCGCATGGAGGCAAACTGCCCGAAAGCGGCGGCGCCGATCGCCATGGCGAGCAGGCCGAGCGCCATGCCGGTCTTCATGCCGGTCTTGCGCAGGATAAAGGCCGAGGGCAGGGCCAGGAAGAAATAGGACAGGTAAAAGACCGACGGCACCAGAAAGGCTTCGACGTCGCTTAAGCTAAAGGCCAGTTTGGAAAAGGTGATGAGCGGCCCATTGAGCCAGGTCACGAAGCCAAAGATGGCAAACAGGCCGCAGAACAGCAGCACGGCGCCCCAGGGCGTCTTTGTAACAGGCGTTGTCGCGTTAGCGGACATGGTCGGCTCCCCTTATAATACCAATTAACCTAAGTGGTATGGCTTGGATGCGGTTGAATAGCAATCGGTCTGTGCGTAAATCTATTAATTGGCGCAAATTTTTAGCAAAGCAAGCCTGATTTCAAAAATTATCCCACAATATGCCGCAATAACCCATGAATTTTCGGTATTATCATGATGTGCAGGCCACATAGCCGCAATACGTTTTTAATACCAAAAATGGGACAGGTATCTTAATGGTATCGCGCGGAAAATCGTTCCCCTAAAGACGATAACCCAGCGCTTCGATGACCGGCCCGATCTCATCCATAAAAGGCACGAAGAACCGCTCATACGCTTTCCAGCGTCCGATCGAGCGGTCATTCAGAGGTCTGGACACCTGCGTAAAGGTCGGCGTCGGCGCGTGGCGGCGATGGGTGTGGAAGCGCAGGGTCGCTTCATGAAATCCCAGGCCAATGTGACCGAGCACGCGCAGGGTATGGCCCTTTTGCTCGGCGACGAAATCCTCATAACGCAGGATCAGCGCCGGATAGCCCAGCACCGCGTCATAGTGCGTGTTGAGCGCCTGCATGGCCACCCTATGGGCGATGATCGTCTCGATCTTGTAGCCGCAATGATAGCCATGCGTTAGGTTGTGCGACAGCATCGACAGGGCGACGTCGAGCGGGTGTCGCACCATGCGTATGACGGTCGATTGCGGAAACGCCAGCCGGATCAGCGGCAGGTGGACGTCATTGAGCGGCATCCTGTCGGTGAAGAAGGTCTTGCCTTCGCCCAGCAAGCCATAGCTTTCGGCGCGGTCGAGATAATAGTCGCGCAATACGCCGGCGACGTGGTGTAGGTCAGCGGCCTGCATCTGCGCCAGCCGTTCGGGGTAGGGCTTCGCGCCCGGTAACAGGTCAGCGATCAGCTTTTGCCATTCCGCCACGAACGGCAGTTCGCCGCCGGCGCTGACATGGGGATGGGCATCCAGCATCTGCTCGATCATGGTGCTGCCTGAACGCGGAAAGCCTAAGATGAAGATCGGCTGCGGGCCTTGCCGCACCGTCGCCTTCGGCAGGTTTTGCATCCGTTCGGCGGTGAAAAAGTCGGTCAGCGCCGCGAACTCATGCGCCACCCGGACGGCCTCGTAACGCACGCCCATATCCTGCGCCAGCCGCGCCTTGGCGGTGACGAAGCCCTGCATCGCCTCGTCGTGGCGGCCGAGTTTATCGAGCAGCACGGAGCGTTCCAGCATGGCGGGCGGTGCCAGGGTATCTGGCGTGGACTCGATCAGGTCCAGCGCCTGTTTTGGCTGATCGGCATGGCGTAGGTAAAGCGCGCGCTGAAGGGTGAAGCTCTCACCGGTCTTGCGGCCTTGCGCTTCGGCGCGTTCCAGCCAGATATAGGCGTCAGCCATGTCGCGCCTGGCCTCATAGGCGCGCGAGATATGCGCCAGGACCTGGGCCTGGTCCGGTTGCAGCCGGTGCGCCTCCAGAAGCGCGCTCAAGGCGTCGTCGATACGGCCCTGACGGTAGAGGCAGAGGCCGAGCGTGACGAGGATCTGCGGATGCGGCCCGGCCAGATCGAGCGCGCGCCGGCTATGGAATTCGGCCGCCGGCAGATCGTCCTTTTCACCCAAAATGACGGCCAGTTGCAGATGGGCCTGCGGGTCTTCCGGGCGCTGGATCAGCGCCTCGCGCGCCGCGATCTCGGCGGCCAGGGCCTGACCATTGTTGTGCAGCAGTTGTGTCAGGTCATTGAGCGCCCAGTCAGAGGCCGGATCATGGTCGATCGCCAGCCGCAGGGTGACCTCGGCGCCGCGCACATCACCACGCGAGGTCTGGATGACGGCCTTGAGTTCCAGCGCGTGTCCATCGGTTGGCGCCTCGTTCAACCGCATGCCGCACAGACTCAGCGCGCCGGAAACATCGCCGGCCTGAAAGGCTTGACGGCCCTTGAGAACAAGAGGGTGCGGGGATGCGGTCAAGTCGACACTTTCAAAACGCACTAACCCGTAACGTGTAGACGGATTCTCCAATCGTCACAAGGCAAGGGCGCGCCATCCCCGCGCGGGTAAGGCTTTACGCTTTAGCGTTGACTTTCAACCCGAAGAACGGCCGCAACAGCGGAAGGCGGCGGACGATGACATAGCTCAGCCAGCAGCCGGTGACCGTGATGGCGACCAGCAGCGTGGCCTCCAGCACCACCGGCAAATGCAGACGGTTGAGATTATAGGCCGCTACCACGATGATCGTCTGGTGGACGATGTAGAAAGGGAAAATGGCCTCGGTCAGGGTGCGGCGCAGGGGGGTATCGACATGGCTGAGATGCTTGCGGGCAAAGCCGAGCAGGGCCATGATCATGAACACCGCCTGACAGGATTCGGCGAAGGTGCCGATGATCCAGGCGGCCTCTTTGGGCAGGGGCAGATAGCCGCCGTAATAGGCCACGCGTAGCCAGCTCACGCCGGCATAGGCGATCAGGCCAATGATCAAACTGAACCAGCGCGAGGCGCGGGCGATATCGAACAGGCGGTCGAACCTGGCCACGGTCGCGCCCATCAGGAAGAAGCCGAAGGCATGGGCATGGACGGTCCAGTCACCGACAAAGGCATGGGTGTCCTCGAAGAGCGGCTGCAGGATACATTGCGCGAACCAGTAGAGCGCGATCGGGATGGCGAAATAGACCGGCGCCGGCAGGCGCGTGGCCCACTGTAACGGCAGGCGTTTTAGCGCAGGCCACAGGGCCGCGAAGATCAGGCTGTAGGCCAGCAGATAGGCGACATACCACAGGTGATTCCAGGTCGGCACGGTCAGGCAGCCGTTGTGATCGCACCAGCCCTTATAGGCGGTCAGGTACTTGCCGTAAAAATCGAGATAGCCGCCTGAGAAATGGATATCGGAGACGATCTCGTAATAGCTTTGCGGCGGTACGATCACCAGCATGCCAAAGAGAAGCGGCCAGAACAGGCGGGTAAAGCGCGAACCGGCCAGTTGCAGCGCGCTCATCTTGCCGGCTAGAAACACCGTGGCGACGCCGGAGATGAAGAAGAGAAGATCGAGGCGCCACGGATTGACCAGACGCATCAGCGGTTCGATCAGCGAACTGGCGTGATCGCTTTTGACGTGCCAGTCCCAGGTCACGTAAAACATACCGATGTGGTAAAAAATCAGCAGTCCGAAGGCGATGATGCGCAGCCAGTCGAGATCGTAGCGGCGGGTGGCGGTGGTCATGAGAAACTCCATTATGGCGATGGAAATTCTCATGACATCGGTCTAGTCTGGGGCAAATCGCCGAGACACGGACGGCGGTCGGGATGGGGCAGACGGTGATGAGCGGAGAGCGATCTGGGATAGGCGGCGGCCTCGCAGGGACGAACGGAATCGCTTTTCCAGTCGTCCCCTGGAAGCTGTTCGCCGCGCTGGCCAGCTTTCTGCTGGTGGTGATCGTTGTCAATATTTCCTCCCACGCCATCGAAGACCCGCAAACCGCGCTATGGGAGCCCGTCCTGTGGGAATGTTCCAGCTACCTCGCCATCCTGGTTCTGGTGCCTGGCATCTATTGCAGCTATCAGCGCTTTCACTGGCAAAGGCTTGGTGTGCCACGCTTTCTGGCGGTACAGATCCTGGCCTCCATCGGATTTTCGCTGGCGCACATCGCCATTATGGTCGGTTTGCGCCTCCTCGGTTACGGTCTGGCGCATCAGCATTACAATTTCGCGCAAGGCCATCTGGCGCTCGAACTGATCTACGAAGGCCGCAAGGACGCCCTGACCTTTCTTGTCGTCTGCGGATTCATCTGGGTCTATGAGCGCCTTGGCCAAGCTGTCCCGTCTGCCCTGCCGGAGCGTATCGAGGTCCGGTCCGATGGCCGCACGCTGTATCTGACGCCGTCTGAAATTCTCTATGCCGAGGCGGCGGGCAACTATATCGAACTGCACCTGACGACCACGCCCAAGCCTTTACTGCTGCGCGGCACCCTGACCGAGTATGAGAAACGCCTCGGCGCCTATGGCTTTGCGCGCATCCATCGTTCGCGCCTGCTCAACCGCGGCCATATGCGCAGTTTCACCAGCACGACGGCCGGTGATCTGCGCATCACCCTGAGCGATGGCCGTGAACTGACCGGCAGCCGGCGCTTTCGCGATCAGATCACCTGAAACGAGGGTGGTCGATCCGCCTCCGCGCGCCCAAAATCGAGGTTCGGCGTGTCCGACATTGTGAACACCAGTTCGCCGCCGATCATCAGATCGGCATGCGTGATCCATGAGCGCGTATAGGGATGTCCGCGCCAGGTGACGCTTTCGATATAGGGCCGATCGTCGCCGCCTTGCTCAGTCCTGATCGTCAGGACCTGCCCGCCGGTGACGGTGATCTCGGCCTTCGGGAACAGCGGCGATCCGAACACATAGACACCGCTGACCGGATCGACCGGATAGAAGCCGAGCGAACTCAGGATATACCAGGCGCTCATCTGGCCGCAATCCTCATTGCCCGCCATGCCGTCCGGCGCCGCGCGATACTGCGTGCGCAGGATCTGGCGTACACGCGCCTGGGTTTTGTGGTGCGCGCCGGCATAGGCGTAGAGATAGGCGATGTGGTGGCTCGGCTCGTTGCCGTGGACATATTGCCCGATCATGCCGGTCATGTCGGGCGGGGCATCGGACGGCAGATCGGAAGGCGCATTGAACAGGGCGTCCAGCTTGGCCTCGAAAGCCGCATCGCCGCCAAACAGCGCGATATAGCCGTAGAGATCATGCTGATTGAGGAAGGTGGCCTGCCAGGCATTGCTCTCGGTATAGTCCCACCAGAGCTTGGAATTATAGCCCATGCTGCGCGGATCGAAGGGCAGGGCCCACTGGCCGTTGTTGAGGCGCGGGCGGCAGAATTGCGTCGTCGCGTCGAACACATGGCGATAGTTGCGCGAGCGCTCACGCATCAAGATGGCGTCGACCGTGGCGCCGGCGGCCTGTGCCATATGGGCCATGGCCCAGTCGTCATAGGCGTATTCCAGTGTTTTCGAGACCGACTGATCTTCCTGATCGCAGGCGATATAGCCCTTGCCGCGATAGCTGTTGAGACCTTGGGTATCGCGCTCGAAGGCCAGCTTGCGATAGACGGCCCAGGCGCGCCTGGCGTCGATGCCGGGCAGGCCCTTGTTGAGCGCCTCGGCGATGACCGGCGCCGAATGCCAGCCGGTCATGCAGAAGGTCTCGATGCCCTGCAACGGCCAGATCACCGGGCCGGACGGGCTTTGTTCGCCCTGTTCGATCAGGTTTTGCGCAAAGGCGCCTGCCCGCTCAGGGTCGATGATCGTCATCAGTGGATGCAGGGCGCGGTAGGTGTCCCATAAGGAATAGGTGCTGTAGTTGAGCTGGCCTTCCGACAGGGTGTGAACCTGCTTGTCCATGCCGCGATAGCGCCCGTCGGCATCGCAGAAGAGCGTCGGGGCCATCTGCGCATGGTAGAGCGCGGTGTAGAAGATGGCACGATCCTCGGCCCTGTCGGTCTCGATGCGGATGGCCTTCAGGTGGGTGTCCCAGGCCGTATCGGCCGCCGCCGCCACGGCGTCGAAATCGAAACCGGCGCCATCGTCTTCCAGATTGCGCAGGGCGCCGTCGATATCGACCGCCGACAGCGCCGCCTTGACCAGCAGAGGCCCCTTCAGATCCTTGAAATGCAGGGCCACCTTTAGCGACTTGCCATTATAGGCGGTGGCGCCGGTGATCTCGGTATCGTCCTTGTAGAAGGTCATCGACTCGGCCGGTTGCGACATGCGCAGCGCGAAATGGATGACGCGGCCTTGCGCCCACTGCCGGACCTGCCGTGAACCGACCAGGGTGTTGTCGTCCATAAGGCGCAGGCTGGACGAGAGCAGGCGCGTGGCCGAACGGTCATCATTGCGAAACCCGTGCGCCCAGTCGATAAGCAGATGGGCGCCCTTGCCTTCCGGACCAGAATCCGGAAACGTGTAACGGTGCAGGCCGGCGCGGGTGCTGGCGGTCAGTTCGGCGCGGATGCCGTTTTCAGGCAGGACGATGCTGTAATAGCCGGGTCGCGCCGTCTCCTGCGCGTGGCTCATGCGCGTGCGGTAGCTGCCTTCCGGATCGGCCAGGGTGCCCGGCTTGATCCGTACCTCGCCTGTCACCGGTACCACCAGAAGATCGAGCATGTCGCTGGCGCCGGTGCCGGAGAGGTGGGTATGCGAAAAGCCCAGCAGGGTCTTGTCGTCGTAATAATAGCCCGAACAGGCGTCCCAGCGGGCATTATCGGTATCGGGCGAAAGCTGGATCATGCCAAACGGCAGGCTGGCCCCGGGATAGACGTGGCCGTGGCCGCCGGTGCCGATCATCGGATCGACGAAAGCGGTCATGCCGGCCGTTTGGGCGCGTGACGCACGCGGCAGGGCGCTGGCCAAGACGCTGCCAAGACCGGTGGCGGCCACCGAGGCGAGAAGGGTGCGGCGTGAGAGCATCAGACCACCAGTTTCGGTTTGCGTTTGACGATGTCGAGCACCAGTTCGCCGAACAGGGTGTTGGCCCAGGCGAACCAGGCGCGGGTGAACTTCGCCGGATCGTCCTTGTGGAAGCTTTCATGGATGAAGCCGGTGCCGGCGGTGGTGGCTTTCAGCGTGGTCAGGCTTTGCGTGATCTCGACCTCATCGGCGCTGGTCAGGGCGCGCATGATCAGCGACATAGGCCAGATCATGTCCATGCCGATATGCGGCCCGCCGATGCCTTCGCCGGCGGTGCCCTTGAAGAAATAGGGGTTGGCGTCGCTCCAGATGGCGGCGCGGGTCGCCTGATAGAGGGTATCATCCATCTCGCAGACACCGAGATAAGGCAGGCCGAGCAGCCCCGGCGTATTGGCGTCGTCCATGAACAGCGTGTTGCCGAAACCGTCGGCCTCATAGGCCCAGACCACGGTGCCGTCCGGCATACGGTGCTTGCCGTATTGCGCCGCCGCCATGCCGATCTCGTCGGCCAGGTTGCTGCACTCGCTGCGGAAGGCCGCGTCGAACCCGACGCTTGCGCCCATCTCCGCCAGGTGGCGCAGCGATCGGGCGGCGAACAGGTTGGAGGGAATCAGGAAGGGCAGGACGCAGGCGTCATCGGAAGGACGAAAGCCGGAATGGATCAGGCCGACTTTTTTCGTCGGGGCGCCGTAGCCATTGAGCGGCATCATTTCGCTGGATGAGGTCGCTTCACGCAGGAAACGGTAGGGGCCCTGATCGGTTTTGCGTTGCTGAGTTTTGAAAGTGGCGACGACGGTGCGCATGGCCTGACGCCACGCATCATCAAACGGCGTGGTGTCGCTGGTCGCCTTCCAGTAGCCGTGGGCGAGGCGGATCGGATAGCACAGGCTGTCGATCTCCCATTTACGTTCGGCCACACCCGGCTTCATGTCGGTGTCGTCTGATTGCGACCATTCGATATTTGTTTTGGCGGTCGGGTCACGCATATAGGCGTTGGCGTAGGGGTCGAGCAGGATGCAGCGCGCCTGCCGGCCGATCAGGCCGTGAAACAGGGTGGTCAGCGCCTTGTCCTTGGCGGCGTAGGTCAGGTAGGGCCAGACCTGCGCCGAGGAATCCCGCAGCCACATGGCGTCGATATCGCCGGTGATGATGAAGGTGTCCGGCTTTGCCCCGGACTCCGTCATGATGACGGAGGTGGTGACGGTGGTATCGAGCGTGTTGGGGAAGCAGGTCTCGAACAAAGTGGCGAGTTGTTTGTCCTTGAGCTTCTTCTTCGTCTGGCTGATCACCTGCTCGATGGCCGGACTGACGAACTTGCGCTCAACGACCGGCGGTCGTCCGCTTTTTACCGTTTCGGCCTTTACGCTGCCTGCCAGCGCCATCGAGGCCAGACTTAATAAAACTTCGCGTCGTTGCAACATCAGGGTCCCCACGTTTGCAGGTATACTGACGCAGTCTTCGTCACAGGTAAAGCGCGCTTAACCGTGCAGATGCGGGGTAACGCGGGCTTTCAACAGGGTTTGAGTTCGGGCTGCATAAAGGTGTAATCGTCGGGGATGTTTTACTTGCCGGTGATCGCGCGTGACGCCGCCACGGCGGTGGAGAAGCAGGCCTGTAACAGATAGCCGCCGGTCGGGGCTTCCCAGTCGAGCATTTCGCCGACCGCGTAGACACCCGGTAGCGCTTTCAGTTCAAAATCCGGCGTCAGGCTTTCAAAGCGGATGCCGCCAGCCGAGGAAATGGCGCGGTCGAGCCCTTGCGCCGCCGTCAGCCGCACCGTCACGCTCTTGAGATCGGGGCCCGGCTTTTCATGGATCAGCGCGATGGCGGCCGGCGACAGGTTGAGCGCCTTGCGCAGGCGGTTCGACTGGCTGTCCTTGGGCGAGGCGCGTTTCAGCTTGTTGATGGCCTGATCGGCGGTCAGGTCGGGGCGCAGATCGATGACCAGATCGGCGTGGCCATCCTTATGAATGGCATCGCGCAGGGCCGCACTGAGCGCATAGATGGCGCCACCTTCGAGACCGGCACGGGTCAGCATCAGTTCGCCTTTGACCTCACGTCCGCCAAATTTCACAGCGATGTTCTTCAGCGCTTCACCGGCGAATTTGTCAGCGAACAGCGCGCTCCAGCCGACGTGGAAACCGACATTGGCGGGTTGGAAAGGCGCCACCTCGACCCCGCGCGCTTTCAGCAGGTCCACCCAGCCGCCGTCGGCACCGAGCTTTGGCCAGCTTGCGCCGCCAAGCGCCAGCAGGGTCGCATCCGGCGTGACGCGCACGGTGTCATCGCCGTGCGCGAACACCAGCGCATCCCCCTCCCAGCCGCGCCAGTCATGGCGCGTGTGCAGCCGCACACCCTGCGCTTCCAGACGCCGGAGCCAGGCGCGCAGCAGGGGCGAGGCTTTCATCGCCTTGGGAAACACGCGGCCGGAGGTGCCGACAAACGTATCCGCCGCCAGACCATCGGCCCAGGCGCGCAGATCGCGGGCGCTGAAAGCTTCGAGCGCCGGACGTAAAACCTGTGCCCGCTTGCCGTAGCGCGTCACGAAGCGGTCGAAAGGCTCGGAATGGGTCAGGTTGAGCCCGCCGCGTCCGGCCATCAGGAACTTGCGCGCCACCGAGGGCATGCGGTCGTAGAGATCGACGCGCCATCCTGCGGCATTGGCGGCGGCGCTGACACGTTCGGCGGCCATCAGGCCTGCCGGGCCGGCGCCTATGATGGCAAGGGTGGGGATGTTTGTCATGGTTTGCGCTCATAACCCGAAGAGGCGCGAAACGCTATTGAATATGACCGTTGCGTCCTTGATCTTTCCAGGCATCGCGTCCCATTGAATCCTTATGGGCGGAATCTGATGCTGGTGCCCACGTGGCGCTTCATGTCCACGCAATCTGAGAAGGACACAAGACCATGAAACGCATTATTCTCATCTCCGTTATCGCCCTTATGCCTATGCTCGCCGCCTGCCACACCGTTCAGGGCGCCGGCAAGGACGTGACTGCCGTTGGCAAGGGCATGGAAGACGCTGCCAAGAACTAATGGGCAAGCTATATATCTAACGGTCGGCCCACAGCATTCGCGTGCCGTGGGCCGTTTGCATATGCGGGCGATCTCTCCTAAAATCACCGCAATTGCGAGTCACTTTTCGCACGACCCCTATCTGAGGATTACACCATGAAACGCATCGTTCTTATTTCCCTGCTGACGCTCGCCCCGCTGCTGGCGGGCTGCCACACCATTCAGGGCGTCGGCAAGGACGTCACCGCCGTTGGCAAGGGCCTTGAAAACGCCACCCACTAGACCGATGCAGCGTCGCGCTTTCCTGACGGCCTTGCCGGCCATGGCTTTTTCACAGCCGGCACTCGCCCGTCCGGTGAAGCGCGATACCTTTATCGAAGCCGCCCGCGAACAGACGCAGCATGCGGTAACCTACGACAGCGCCTATACGCGCATCGCCTATCCGATGGGGGATGTGGCGGCCAATAAGGGCGTTTGCAGCGATGTCGCTATCCGCGCCTACCGCGCCATCGGCATAGATCTGCAACAAAAGGTCCATGAGGATATGGCGGCGCATTTCGCCCTCTATCCGAAAAACTGGGGCCTGAAGCGGCCGGACAGCAATATCGACCATCGCCGCGTGCCCAATCTTGAAGTCTTTTTCAAGCGCTTTGGCACCTCGCTGCCGACCACGCGTCACGCGTCCGACTATGCGCCGGGCGATCTGGTCACCTATCGCCTGATGGGCAATCTGCCGCACATCGCCATCGTCAGCGATCAATATGCGCTGCTCGATCGTTCGCGGCCCCTGATCATCCAGAATATCGGCTGGGGTCCGAAGCAGGAGGATAGCCTCTTCATCATGGGCGCCGAGATTAGCGGACACTTTCGCTATGGCCTGTAAACGCCTATAATGCCGCATGACCTTCCGGCGCTTCTTCATCTGGCTGATTGAAAGGGCGGTAGAGCTGCAGCTGGCGATCGCCTGCCTGATCGCGGTCAAGTTCCTGCTGCCGGTGAGCGACGCAAGCTATGCCAGTCTTGAGACTTTTACCGCCGCCGTGCGCGAAACCCTGCGTACCAATCTCGATGAGGCGGGCTTCATCACCCGCGCCTTCATGGACGGCGACCGGGGGCTCTATCTCTGGAAGACCTGGCTGGCCTCTGCCTACACGCTCGGCTTTTTTGTTTACCTGCAAGGCCTCTACCTCTTTAGCTCGCTGCTTGCGCGACGGATCAGTCAGGGGCGCGATACGCTCTATGCACTGGCGGCCTTTCTGCTCAGTTTCGTGCTGATCTGCGCGCTGTTTGTGATCGGCCATGATGGCCTGCCTGATATGACCAGCGTGCGCCTGGCGCTTTGCCTGCTGATGGCCGGCCTGATGGTCGTCACGCTCAGCGCGCAATTGGGCAAGCTGTTGGGGGGCCAGTCTGTGCCGGCCAAGCCTGTCAGGCCCGCCACCTTCAGGGCCCAGCCTTTTACCGAAGATCTGCCGGCGGTAGCCGAAGCCCGGCCGTCAGTGTTTCGCCGCGAACGCCTCTATTTCAGCGAGTAGCACCGCCTTGCGGGCGTCATCGAGAAAGGCGCCGGTTATGCTGTTGCGCGCCAGGGTCAGGCAAGCGTCGCGGTCGATCAGGCCAAGCCGCGTCAGGCTGAGGAAATTGTCGTTCACATAGCCGCCAAAGTAAGCCGGATCATCCGAATTGATCGTGGCGCGCAGGCCCTTTTTCAGCATGTCGGGGATGGGGTGAGCGTTGAGATCGCTCACCACGCAGAGCTTGTGATTCGAGAGCGGGCAGACGGTCAGGGTCAGACCTTCACGCACGATATGCGCCACCAGAACAGGGTCTTCCAGCGACCGGTTGCCGTGGTCGATGCGGTCGATATGCAGGACGTCGAGCGCTTCGTAAACATAGGCCGGCGGGCCTTCCTCGCCGGCATGGGCGCACAGTTTCAGACCGAGCGCCTTGGCCTTGGCGAAGACATTGGCGAATTTCGACGGCGGGTGGCCGACTTCGGATGAATCGAGCCCCACGCCGATGATCCGGTCGAGATAGGGCACGGCCATGGCGAGGCTCTCAAAGGCAGCCTCTTCGGATAAATGACGCAGGAAGCTGTGGATCAGCGATACCGACAGGCCGAGCGCTTCGGCGTCCTTCGCTGCCCGGCTTAGGCCTTCGATGACATAGTTGTAAGGGATGCCGCGATCGGTATGGGTCTGCGGATCGAAGAAGATTTCGGCGTGGCGGACATTATCGGCCGCTGCCCGCCGAAAATAGGCCATGGCCAGATCGTAAAAATCGGCCTCGGTGAGCAGAACATCGGCGCCCTGATAATAGATGTCGAGGAAGTCCTGCAGATTGGAGAAGTCATAGGCGGCGCGTAAGGCCTCCACGTTGTTATAGGGCAGGGCGATGTTGTTACGCTGCGCCAGGTCGAACATCAGCTCCGGCTCCAGTGAGCCTTCGATATGCAGGTGCAGTTCGGCCTTGGGCAATCCGGCGACAAAGGCATCAAGGGAGGTATCGAGCATGGGAAACCTATTCGAGAAGGACGGCGATATCGCGGTAGCCGCTCAAAATACGAACAATACTCAAAGGCCGGCTGGTGGCATTATAGATGATAAGATAGCTATGCACGCTGAAAAAGCGCACAGGTCTCGATGTCAAATCTTCGCGCACATGACCGATCATGGGGTTGGCCGCAAGCTTGTCAAAGACCGTAAATATGTCGTCAATCACCCGCTCAGCCTGGCGCGGGCTATCCAGCGCGATGTAATCCTGAATATCGATCAGGTCGTCGCGCGCCTCATCCGACAGAATGAAATTCATAGCTGTTTAGCCGGCGTACTTTTTGCGTCTTGCCACCAGGTCATCATAAACGCTTTGACCGGAATGCGACTTTCCCGCTTGCAAGGAGGCCAGGCCCTTGTCGATTTCGGCATCGAGCAGCGCCATGCGCTTCTGTTTCAGGGTATCCTGTTCGGCCAGCAAACGTAGTCCCTCTCGGATCACTTCGCTGGCGCTGGTGTAAAAGCCGCTCTTTACCCGCGTTTCCACAAAGGCTTCCAGTTCGGGTGTCAGGGATACATTCATGGCATCACTCTCTTTGTGAAGCACTATGATAACAAAAAATGACAAATTTGGCTATTATTTTTCTAGTTGCCGCAGGTCTAGTCCGCGCGTTTCGGTGCCGAACTTGATGAAAAGGCCCAACGTCAGCAGGATCGGCACGATGATCATGCCGGCCGCGATACCCAGAGGCGGCACGAGTGCGGTGATACTGAGCGTCTGCGCCAGTACGCCGCCCCCCTTGGTGCATGCTGCCACCCAGCCAGTAGCGCGGCCACGAATCTTGAGCGGGTAGCTTTCCGACGCATAGGGCAACAGGATGGCCAGGATGCCGTTGGAGCCGATGATCAGCAAGGCGATGGGCAGCACCGGACTGCCGCCTTTTCCACTCTCTAGCAGCAGCACCCAGATCAGGCCGGCGAGCGTCACGCTGATCATGGTGGTGAAGGCCCATTTGGTGCTCCATTGGCTGTAGATCCAGGTGCACAGGAAAACGGTCGGGAAGGCGATCAATGACGATTCCGCCAGCAGCTTAGATGACAGGGCCATAGAATAGCCCTTGGCGACCAGATCATTGGGCAGCCACAACAGCAGGCCGAAATTGATCAGGCCCCAGGCCAGCGCGGCAATGGTGAGCGCCGCCGTCTTGCCGATCAGCCCCGGTGTCCATAGTTTTGGGTCGGTGCCATCGCGCCTGGCGTGGTGGTGGGCAAAGGTGTCGTCGGTATCCTCTTCGCTGGCAGCCAGCTTGTGGCTGACCGTGCCGAAGCGCGCCATGATCTTGTGCGCCTCGGCGTCACGGCCACGCGACAGCAGGAACTTGGCTGATTCCGGGATCAGCCCGCCCATCAGGATCAGGAGGAGGCCGGTCGGCAGATTGATCAGCCACAGAATGCGCCAGGAAAAGGTCGGCACCAGCAGGTAAGAAAAACCGGAAGCAGCAAAATAGCCGCCGACCGCGCCCAGTCCGCCGACAAGCACCAGCGCCCAGCCGCGATGGCGCGACGGCATGGTTTCGGCCAGCAGGGCGTAAGTCACTGGCAACATACCCCCGGCGCCGGCGCCCATCAGGAAGCACATGATGATGTTCCATTGCAGCGACGGCATGGCGCCGCAGATCGAGGTGCCGACAAAGACGACGGCCGACAGCAGGATCGACGCCTTGCGGCCGTAAATATCGGCGATAATGCCCCACAGGATCGAGCCCGTGACGGTGCCGATGAGGGCGAAGAACGGCACCAGCGAGGCTTGCGCCTTGGTGACGCCATACTCTTTTATAAGGCCAGGCATAACGAAGCCGAGCGAGGCCGGTTTCATGACGTCGATGATCAGGGCCACGACCAGCACCAGCATCAGAAGGGCGTGCGCGGGGCTCAGTTTGGCGTCTTCCGGAGCAGTGACAGCGATATGCGCGGCGGACCTGACCTGCTGGTCGACGTCTTTTGGTAGCAGGCCATAGGCGGCAACGCCGATGCCGGCGACGATCAGGAACATGCCGAACAGCATGCCGTTATCCATTGGCATCCCGGCCATGGCGAAGCCCATATCCCTGCCCATCCAGAACATCGGCAAGTGCAGCAGCACACCGGCGGTGACGCACAGGCAGCCAAGCCAGAAAGCCCAGACGCCGCGCCGGTCGAGAAAGAGTTTTGCGTCCATGTGCCTCGTGCCTCTGACTTGTTTTTCTAAGCCATACGCTCATTTGGCCGAAAATAAAGCTTTATAATTCATAAGGTTGGCAAATGTGTTTGTGCATTAACTTGTTGCTACGTTGGTATGGTCCCTATGCTTTCAGGCGTGCGCTGAAAGCTGAGCTGAGAAAATCGGCAACGCGGCGGATGCGGGCATTGCTGCGCACCTCTTCGTGCATCACCAGCCAGACGGGCAGGGCGGGCAGCCGCATGCCGATATCGAGCTTTTCCAGGTCGGGTTGCGCCCCGGCCAGAAGATCTTGGGCAAAGCCAATGCCAGCGCCCGCCAGCAACAGGTGCCAGCACACCATCTGGTCATCGCAGCGCACCGGGAACTGATGGCGCGTCACCACGCGTCCCATGGCGGCATAACCGCGGATGATATCATCGAGCCGGTCGAAGCCAATAACGTCGTGGTCTAGGATGTCGAGCATTTCCCGTGGCCGGCCCTTGCGCGCAATATAGGCTTTTGAGGCGTAGAGCCCCAGCGGCGTATCGCCGAGCTTGCGGGCGATCAGGGCGTTCTGCGTCGGGTCGAACATGCGCAGCGCGATATCGGCATCGCGGCGCAGCAGGTTTTGTGACGCATCGGACGCGACGATCTCGATCTGTATCAGCGGCTCGGTCCGGCGCAGCTCGGCGATGATCGGCGGCAGGATGAGATTCGACACCACCACCGAGGCGGTGATCCGCACCGTGCCGGACAGGGTTTCAGCCTTGCCCTGCGCCTTGAGCGCCAGAGCCTCGGCGGCGCGGCCCATCTCGCGGGCGTCATCGACCAGACCAAGGGCCGCTTCGGTCGGTTCCAGCCCCTTGACCGAACGGCGGAACAGCGGCGTGCCGATAACCTGCTCCAGTTCCTTGATGTGGCGGCTGAGCGTGGGCTGTGTCGTACCGATGTGTGCGGCCGCCGCCGATAACGAGCCGGTATCGATCGTCGCCAAAAAGGAGCGAAGCAAGGTCCAGTCGAGCATGTTGGGAACTCTCTATGCGTTTATGCATATAAAGTATCAAAAATTAGGCAATAAACATACGAAAATAATGGCTCTATTCTGTCTCCACCAACTAAGGAGATATCAGATGCCCGGATTTGTAAGTGGTCCACCAAAAACCATACTGCGCCTCGAAGGGCTTGCCGTGCTGGCCCTCAGCACCTTCGCCTACACCAGATACGGTGCCGGGTGGTCAGTTTTTGCCCTGGGTTTTCTGGTGCCGGATCTGTCGATGCTCGGCTATGTCTTCGGCAAAAAGTCCGGGGCGCATATTTATAACATTGGCCATAGCTATCTGATCCCGGTGGGGCTTCTGGCCTATGGCGTGATCACTGAAACACCCCTGGCCACGAGTGCCGCGCTGATCTGGACCGCGCATATCGGTCTCGACCGTCTGTTGGGCTATGGCCTCAAATATACCCAAGGCTTTGGCCTTACCCACCTCGGCCTCAAGGGCAAGGCCGCCAAAAAGGAACACTACGCATGAAAACGGTTCTGGTTCTGGGCGCCAATGGCGGCGTCGGTAAGGTCGTGGCGAAGGCGTTTCTGGCCAAGGGCTGGCGGGTGCTGGGTCTGGTGCGCGCCGGCAAGACGGCGGGCGAGGGGATTGTTCCCATCCATGCGGATCTGTTTGATGCGTCCGCTGTGGCAAAAGCGTGCGGTCCGGTCGATATCGTCTTCAATGGCCTGAATGTGCCCTATCCGGTCTGGGCCACGCAAGCCTTGCCGACCTATACCGCCGCCGCAGATGTCTGCGAAGCGCTTGGGGGCCGCCAGATCTATCCCGGCAGCGTCTATAATTTCGGTTCCTCCATGCCGCCGGTGCTGACGCCGCAGACGCCTTTCGCGGCGGATACCCTGAAGGGGCGCATCCGGGTCAGCATCGAAGCGATGTTTTCGTCACGCGCCGAGGCCGGGCGTCTGCGCACCCTCGTTATCCGCGCCGGTGATTTCTTCGGCAGAGATTCGTCGAAGAGCTGGATGAACGCCCTGGTCGCCAGGGACCTCTGCAAGGGGAAACTCGTTACCCCCGGCAAGAAGAAGACTGTCCACGCATGGGCCTTCCTGCCCGATCTGGCGGCCACGATCGTCAAACTGGCCGAGGTGGAAAGCACGCTTGGCGCCTATGAGGTTTTCCACTTCGAGAGCCACAATGTCTCGGCGGAAAGGCTGGCTGAGGCGGCGCGCATCGCCCTGAGCCGCAAGGTCACCGTGGGCCATATGCCGCGCGTCATGTTCTCACTGATCGCGCTGTTCGATCCCTTCATGCGGGCGGCGCTGGAAATGCTGTACCTGTGGGACGTGCCGCATGCGCTCAAGGACGAGGGTCTGGCAAAGGTCATCGGCGAAGTGCCGCGCACCCCGCTTGATCAGGCTCTGAAGACTTTGCTTTAAATAGATGTGCGTCCTGCCTATATAGGACGTATGACCTCCCGCATTGCACAACTGACCTACGCCATCGGCGATATTCACGGGTATGACGACCTGTTTGAGCGTATGATCGACCGGATCCGGATCGATGCCGAGCTCTTGAAAGAGCGTCCGCGCATCCTGCTTTTGGGGGATTATATCGATCGCGGACCTTTGTCGCGTCAGGTGCTGGATCGTGTGCAGCGCCTGCAAAAGGCGCCGTGGTGCGATGTGGTTGCGCTGATGGGCAATCACGAAGAGGCGCTGCTGCGTTTCCTCGATGAGCCGGAGTTTGGCACCACCTGGCGCGACTGGGGCGGAGCGGCCACGCTTGATTCCTACGGTGTGCCCATGCCCTATATGGCGCACTCGGAAGCCATCTGGCAGGCGGTCAGTCAGGATTTCGCGGCCAAGATGGATCCGGATCATCTGGCCCTGCTGCGGGCGATGCCGTCATCGTTTCAGGCTGAGGATTACCTGTTTGTCCACGCCGGCGTTGATCCCGACCGGCCGCTGGCTGATCAGAACGGCGCCACCTTCATGTATATCCGCGGGCGTTTCCTGCGCGCCGATCAGGCGTGCGAATATGTCGTGGTGCATGGCCATTCGCCGCACAAGGTGCCGGTCAATACGCGCTGGCGTATCGGCATCGACACCGGCGTCTATTATAGCGGTATTCTCACGGCGGTGCGGCTGTATGGCGAGACGCGCGAACTGATGCAGGTGCGGCGCGAGATGGACACGGATCGCCCGCCGCCGGTGTTCTTTTAGGAAAGTGATCCACAGATAAGCCAGATAAGCACAGATGTCATAAGGATCGGCGTCTTCTATGAATCTGTCAGATAGTGAAGGCGCGAAGCGCTATCTGTGCTTATCTGGCTTATCTGTGGATACCTTAAAGCAAAAGCCGGGATGTCTCCCGGCCTTTGTTGTTTTAGCCTTCACCCGCCAGAGCGGTATCGAGCGTCTTGCCGTCGGTGGCCCAGAGATGACCGATCTGCAAAGCCACGGGATCCGGGAAGATGTAGGTCTCATGCGCCGCGATGCCGGCCACGATATGCCGGGCAGCGTGTTCCGGCGTAGCCTTCTCCATCGGGATGTCCTTGGCCAGGTCGGTATCGATCGGGCCCGGATAGATGCCGAGCACCTTGATGCCTGATCCTTTGAGCGTGGCGCGCAGGGTCTGGGTCAGGGATTGCAGCGCCGCCTTGGAGGCCGAATAGCCGGCCAGTCCCGGCGCTGAAGTCAGGCCCACAACGCTGATCACATTGGCGATGGTGCCGCTCTTGCGGGCGGTAAACAGCGGCGTAAAGGCGCGGATGATGCGCAGCGTGCCGTAATAGTTGACGTCCATATCGCCGTTGATCAGCTCGATCGGGCTGTCGATGAAGTTGGCTAAGACGGCGGTGCCGGCGTTGTTGAGCAGGATATCGGCGTCGGCGGCGGTTTTCGCGGCGGCATCGACCGAGGCCTGATCGGTGATGTCGAGTTGCAGCGGCACAACGCGGGCATCCCCAAAGTCAGGCAACGAATCCAGGCGACGGGCGCCGGCATAGATTTTTTTGACGTCGGTCTTGAGCAGTTCGCGGACAGTGGCGACGCCGATGCCGCGGTTTGCGCCGGAAACGAGGACGGTTTGATTTGTGTACGACATGACTATCTTCCTTTGAAAAGCCGTCGTGGTTAGGCGGCGCTGTTAATGTAAACCGATCTGTTTACATCGCCACAAGTAAACAGATCGGTTTACATTGTCAAGCGGCCGTGGTAGGAACTTTTTCAAGGAGATTTCGATATGGCCGATACCGCCGCCCCCACCAAGAAGCAGGAGATCATCGCTCAGGCCTATGACGCCTTCTATGACGGCGGCTTCCACGCCACCGGCATCGACACGGTCATGGCCAACAGCGGCATTTCCAAGCGCACCCTCTATAAATACTTCCCCAGCAAGGAAGACCTGATCGAGGCTGTGTTGGAACAATATGGCGAGGACACCGACACCTTCCTGTTCAAACCGGCGTTCGCCCGCAGCGATGATCCGTGCGAACAGATCCTTGCGCTGTTCGATATTCGTCAGGAGATGATGTCTAAAAACTGCCGGGGCTGTCTGGCCATGAAGGCGGGGCAGGAATATATCGGCAAGCACGACGGCATCGCCGCGCGGGGCAAGGACGCTTCGGTCTATGTCGAGCGCCGCTTTATCGAGCTGTGTGAAAAGGCCGGCCTGAAAAACGCGACCGACACCGCCCGCCAGCTCAACCTGCTGTTCCAGGGTGCGGCACTGGCCGGACAGATGCAGCAGGACCCCGGCGTTTTCGACGTGGCCAAAAGGGCGGTGCATATCCTGCTTGCCGCCGCCTGACCCACGCGCCAGAATAGGCGTATGACGAATCCCAAGCCTGAACGCACCCTGCCTGTGGCCGCTCTTTTGATCACCGCCGCCGGCATGCTGGATGCCTTCACCTATGTCGGTTATGGCGGCGTGTTCGCCAACGCCATGACCGGCAATATCGTGCTGCTGGTGGTGCGCGTGGCCAAGCAGGACTATGCCGCCATCCTGCCCTTTCTGGCGCCGATCCTGAGCTATCTCTCCGGGGTGGCGGTGGCGCACATCCTTAAGGAAAGACCGCTTTTCGGACGACTACGCTCACCGGCGCGCACCTTTCTGGCGCTGGAAATCGTCTTTCTCATCCTCGTCGCCTTCCTGCCGCGTAGCATACCGGACATGCTGGTGGTGACCGGCATCGCGTTAGTGGCGGCCATGCAGGCCACCGCCTTCACGCGAATTGGCGAATTCGCCTACACCTCTGTGACGACCAGCGCCAATCTGCGCCACTTCGCGACAGGCCTTCTGGACTGGCTGGTGTTTCGCAAAAACCGCGAGAGCCGCCGCCAGGCGGTGTTTTTCCTGACCCTCTGTGCAGGCTTCATCAGCGGGGCGCTGGCCGGTGCCGAGGCCACTACCTATTTTGGCCATGGCGCCGTCTGGTTGCCCGCCGCACTGTTAGCGGCGGCCCTTGTGCTGTGCCTGCCATGGAATGTGCCGATGCGCGGTCTGTTCAATGGCGAGCCTGTGAAAAAGACCGACTCGTAAGGTTTTTCTTATTGCCTTCAAGCGTATGATGGCTTCACAAGGCGCAGGGGCGGGCTTAGGATTACCTTCGAAGCGCGCCTTTTCATTCGAAAGGTGCGCCACACTCTGCGGAAAGCGCTGTATGTCGCATAACGCCCATCTTGGTGATCTTCTGCTCGGCAAGTCCGTCAAGCGCCCGGTGCTGCGCGGCGTGGCGCTGATCAAGCGCCACCTGCAAGGCTCTGAGGTCTGGTTCATCGTGCTGGCCGGTGGCGTCGGGCTGATCGCTGGCATCATGGCGGCGCTGCTCGGCCATTTCGCCCACCTGCTGCAATCCATGCTCTACGGCTTCTCGCCCGATCTGCGCCTGAGCGCCTTGCCCACCATCGAACCTTGGCACCTGC
Source organism: Asticcacaulis benevestitus DSM 16100 = ATCC BAA-896 (assembly GCF_000376105.1). Classification (GTDB taxonomy): domain Bacteria; phylum Pseudomonadota; class Alphaproteobacteria; order Caulobacterales; family Caulobacteraceae; genus Asticcacaulis; species Asticcacaulis benevestitus. The sequence continues at coordinate 56,404 of NZ_AQWM01000004.1, read as the reverse complement.
TGGCCCTGCCGCTCGGCGGCGCGGCGCTGGGGCTGGTGCGTTTCATCTTCCCGCGTCGTACGCGCGCCCCGATCGACGTCGTCGAGGCCAATGCGCTCTATGGCGGACGCATTCCTCTGCGGGATAGCCTGATCGTGTCGTTCCAGACCTTCCTCTCCAACGGTTTCGGCGCTTCGGTCGGGCTCGAAGCCGCCTATGCCCAGTTGGGCGGCGGCATCGCCTCGAAGATCGGCCAGTGGCTCGACCTCAAGCGCCAGTCCCTGCGCACCCTGGTCGGCGCGGGTGCCGGCTCGGCCATCGGCGCAGCTTTCGGTGCGCCCCTGGCCGGCAGTTTCTATGCCTTTGAACTGGTGCTCGGCGGCTACACCCCGGCGGCGCTGGCCCCGGTGGCGGCGGCCTCGCTCATGGCGGTGCTGGCGGCGCAACTGATGAACATCGAGCCGTTCGTTATCGCCTCGACCGCCGGCCAGAGCATTGAGATCAGCGGTTACCTGCTTTATGCCGTGCTGGGCGCCATCTGCGCCGGCGTCGGCATCGCCATCATCCGGCTGGTGGCCAGCGTCGAGGCCATTGTGCGCAAGATGCCGATCGGTGAGATCTGGCGCCCCATGATCGGGGGGCTGTTCCTCATCCCGGTGGCGTGGGCCGCCCCGCAGGCGCTCAGTTCCGGCCACGGCGCCATGCACCTCTACATGGCGCAGCAGGCCCTGGTGACGACGCTGCTTCTGGTCTTCGCGCTCAAGCTGGTGGCGTCGGTCATCTCGCTGGCCTTCGGTTTTCGCGGCGGGCTGTTCTTCGCCTCGCTGTTCCTGGGCTCCTTGCTGGGCTCGATCTTCGCGCAGATCGTCAACCACATCTATCCCGCCGCCGATCTCGACATCCTCAACGCTTCGCTCGTCGGCATGGCGGCGCTGGCCGTGGCGGTTGTCGGCGGCCCCATGACCATGTCGCTGATGGTGCTGGAGGTGACGCACGATTTCGCCCTGACGGCGGCGGTGGTGACGGCGGCGCTCTGTTCCAGCGCCATTATCCGCGAACGGTTCGGCTATTCCTTCTCGACCTGGCGTCTGCACCTGCGCGGCGAGGCCATCCGCAACGCCCGCGATATCGGCTGGGTGAAGGCCCTGACCGCCACCAGCCTGATGCGCAGGAACCATACGACCATGGGGGAGAGCGAAGGCGTCGCTGCCTTGCGTGACAAGGTACCGCTGGGCTCGACCTCGCGCGTGCTGCTGGTCGATGATCAGGGCGATTATCGCGGCATTGTGCCGACCGCCGAGGCGTATATCGACCATGTATCGCCAGATGCGCCGCTGAAAGAACTGGCGCGCCAGACAGAGGTCTATGTGCGGCCGGACATGGATATTTCGGCGATCATGCGCGTGTTCGAACACTTTGGCGTGGATGATCTGGCCGTGGTGGACGAAGACCACAAGCTGCTTGGCCTGCTGACGGAAAAGTACGTCAACCGTCGCTACGTCGAAGAACTGGAACGCTCACAGCGTGAATTCTTCGGCGAGATGTAATCGTTAAAACAATCCGCCCGGAGCTGGCTCGCGCTCAGACGTCACTTTCAGTGGTGCGCTGCGCGTCAGATCGACCGGCATGCGCCTTAGCCAGGCGTCCCATTGATCGGGATGCAACACCACAGGTTCACGATCGTGGATGGCTGACATATCCCCGCCGGCGTCGCGGGTGAGCAGGGCAAAGCTCCAGATCGTGCCCTCGGTGAGGTCGGCGCAATCCCACAATCCGCCGAAGGCCAGGGGCTGATTATCTGCGCGCGTGATCCGCCATTTGTCCCGCGCCGTTTTCGTCCCCGACCATTCGTAGAAACAATCGGCCGGTACCAGCGCATGACGATAGCGCCACGCCGCCTTGAAGACGGGCTTTTCGGCGGCGCTGTCGAGCCGCGCGTTGAAGCTCGTGGCCTTCCAGTCCTTGAGCGATCCCTTGTACCAGTGCGGGATGAGGCCGAAACGCGCCGGCAGCAAACCAAGCTTACCGGTCTCCGGATTTTCAATGACGATCGAGGTGCCAAGGCTGGGCGCGATCCTCAGGGTCTCGCCATACGTCATCACGTCCGGCATATCGGGCATATGCAGCATCGTCTTCAAAAAGCTGAGATATTTGAGCGCGTCGAATTGCCCGCACATGCGATGATCCTGGAGAATGATCTAGAGATAGATATGGCCATGCATCAGGCCGGCCACCACCGCCGTGACACGATTGCAGGCATTGAGCTTGAGGAAAATATGGCGGACGTGGCTATCGACCGTATTGCGGCTAATGCTGAGGATCATCCCGATCTCGTCATCGGTCTTGCCGCTGGCCATCCAGCTCAGGACCTCGCGTTCGCGCGGCGACAGGTGCGCCGGCTCTGTCTGTTCGGGCACCGTGCGGGCATTCAGCCGCTTGAAGGCGGCATAGAACTGGGTGCAGAAGGCGCTCAGCATATCGAGGTGCGGATGCGCAGCGTCACAGCGCTCGGTCGAGGCCAGCCCGATTCCGGCGATCGCTGAGGCGCGGCTGCGGATAGGGATACCGACGCCATTGTTGAGACCGGCCTCCTCGGCCAGGCGCATGAAGCGCGTTTGTTTGGGCGTATAGACGGATCGTTTTTCAAGTCCATCCCAGGTGAAGGCGTTGGCGTGGGTAGCGCCGGCCTTCATGACCGGGTCAAAGGATGCGCACTGTGTCTCCATGTAGTATTTTACCCAATCTTCAGGGTAGCTGTAGAGCAGGGCATAGCCATTGAGCGATTCGGGCAGGTCGTCATCGCGATGGATGGTGAGCACTAGCCGGTCATAGCCATATTGCCCGACGCCTTTGCGCAACAGGTCAAACAGCTCGTCACCACTCCGGGCACGGCTGGTATCGGTGATGAAATCCTCAAAAATATATCGGGTGGAGGTATCGAACATGGCGTTTCTGAAGAGGGAAGAGACGCAGCGATACCACGGTATGATCGAACTGTCCGCACAATCAGGTCTCCCACCCGAAAGCGCGGACAATTCTTCCCCCATGCCCCCCGGCACTTATCCTGAAGAGGTCAATGATCAGGACAGGTGAGAATGCGCATCCGTCAGTGCATGTAAGGCTTTGGCGGCTGAAAATGCCGGCGCATCTGGCTGGTCAGCGCGGCGTGTTTGGAATCACAGTAGCGCTTGAGAAAGCTTTCAAAAACCTCGGCCAGCCCTTCCTGCAGGGGCACATCACCAACGTCGAGCGCCAGCATACGCAACTCGTCCAGCCGGTTCAGCACCGCCATGACCGTATCGTCATAGCTCTCAGGCTCGGCGAAAGTCGCGATCTCACATATATTATTGTCCGCCATACGCGCCCCCTGTCATTATTCCTTTCAGGCAAACATATTGCCGTTGACCGCGCCATCACGAGAATTCGTGAGCCGGGGCCAGGATGGACGGATTACGGCCGGATCAGGCCTTCGCCTATCGCCTTGACCACGGCGGTGACGCGATTGGGTGCATCGAGGCGGGCGAAGATCTGGCGCATATGGGTATCGACCGTATTGCGGCTGATGCCCATAATCGTGGCGATCTCGCTATCGGTCTTGCCGGCGGCCACCCAGCTCAGGATTTCGGTCTGCTTCTGTGTGATGCCAATGGCCTGGGCGCGCGGCGTTTCGCCCTGTGCATTCAGCCGCTTGTAGCTGAGATAAAACTGCGCGCTGAGGGCGCCGATCAGATCCGGATTGGCATGGGCGCCATCCTTGCCTTCGGTCGAGGCCAGGCCGATGCAGGCCACCAAGCCGGTCCGCCCCCAGATCGGCGCGGTCAGGCCATTACGCAAGCCGCCTTCGCGCGCGACATTATAAAGCCGGGTCTGAGCGGGCAGATAGTTGGAGCGCTTCTCATAGTCTTCCCAATCGAGCACTCCGCTTTGCCGGCGCACCGCCATCATCACCGGATCGTAGGCAGCGCAGCCGTTGTCCTGATAATAGCCGCGCAAATCATCGGGAAAATTGTGCAGCACGCCGCGGCCATGCACACGCTGGGGCAGGTCGGGATCGTCGATCACCCACAGGCTGATACGGTCATAGCCATACTGGGCCATCGCGCGTTTCAGCAGGGCGAACAGGTCGACGTCCGCCGTGACCTGCCGGGTGTCGGTGACAAAATCTTCGAACTGATAGCGGTTGAAATGACCCATACTGTCAAGTCTAGGCGCTATCCTGCGGCTTGGCGAGAAGGATATGGTAGCGCAAACATGGTTTTAAACCATGGGTGGCGTCTGGGCCACATCTGGTTGCGCGGCGTAAATCGAACAGGCGGAGTTTTTCTGGCGCATCCCTTGAGTCGACATGCTAAATTAAGTCAATCAGAGGGGGGAATTATGAAAAAACAAAATGGTTGCCTGACGGCATTCCTAGTCGTGCTTGGCATAATTATCGTTGTTGGTCTGGTTCATCTGGGAGTCGGGTATTACCTCTTATCGGAAAAAATTGAACTCAAGGAAATAAAAGCCTCCGAGAGTGTTGCATCCGCTGCCGTCGAGGCCATTTCGCAATCAGCGTTCGAGCCAGTATTGCCTGCGCCAGTCCTGAATAGCTCCGTTGACGAAGCCTTCGTTCATGACAAGGCACTTGACCTTACCGGATATTACTTCTCTTTCGAGCCGGTACAGATTGGCAATTTCCGGTTGGCCCATATCGATATGGGGTCGAATAATGATTTCATCAAATTTGAAAAGGATGGGCAATCAATCCCGACATGGACGCCTTTCGAATTTGAATTTGAAGATATAACCAGCAAGGAAATACAAACGGATCAGGGTAATTTTCGTGAAAATTCACCACGCGTTTTTTGCAAGCGTTACCTGATTACCCGTGAGGTCGTAACCTTTGAAGGCTATGACAAACAGGTGGGAAAAGTAAGCTTCACAGGCAAGTTCACAACGCGGTTTCTGGCTAACATGGTTAATTCTATGTCTATCTTAACGCAGGATAAGGATGCCATCCTGACAGGAGACCTGACAATTAACGGCAAGACCTTCAGGAATGTGCGATTCCAGTACTGGGCTGGCGATTGACGCGTTGCTAAGCCCCTTGGTTGTCCGCCGAGCGCATCAGCGACATGCCCATATCCGAATCCATCCAGGTGTCCTTGTCGTGGACAATGGCCTGTGCTGGCATCATCTGCGTATGTGTGCCCATGCCGCTGACCTTCTGCACCGCCGTGCCGATGGCCATGAATTCGATCAGGCCCTGCCCGATCTCGATGATGTAGGTCTTCACCCCCACCACCTCCTCGGCACCGATCGAATCGGCTTCGGCCTTGAGACGATCAAGCGCGTGTTCGCGGGCGTCATGCACCAGCGAGGTCAGCTCGCTGATCTCGCCCTTGGCGAAGGATTTCAGCGCCGAGAAGATGCCGCCGACGAGCCCCAGCGAATAGATCGAGGTCGACATCAGAAGTTTCATCGGCGCATAGCCCAGGCTTGCCATCGACCATAGCTCTTCGCCGGTCAGGTCGGACGTCACCACATGGTCAGACGGAAGCCCGGGGTGCGAAGCGGCCGTGCCGGTCATGACCATTTCATGCGTGCCCATCCACGGCAGGATGGTTGTGCGGATACCGAGCACCGCGTTGGCGCCATCGGCGCGGGCGGCGGCGGTGATGCGGTCCAGCGCCTTGTGACGGGTCTTGTTGAAGACGTCGGAATATTCCGAAATCTCGCCGCGCCCCAATTGCTTGAGCGCGCCGATGAAACCGCCGCCGACGCCCATGGAATAGGCGATATTGCCAAAGACGTGCTGGATCGGCGTGTAGCCGGCGTCCATGTGGCAATAAAGTTCCTGCGCATTGCCGGCGGTGGTGAAGAACGAACCGCTGCCGGTTTTCGAGAAGACACAGGAACCGACAAACAGGAATTCGGTATTGCCGGAAAAGGCGCGCAGATCGCCGGAAACACCGGCCACGCCAGACGCGCCATGATTTTGCGCCTCCTTCGCCATGCGGGCGAAGGCGTGCATGCGGCCATCTTGAATTGCCTGCGTCACCTGCGGTATTTCACCGCCCAGAATATTGTTGAGACCGGCGCCGATCGAGCCCAGAAAGCCCATCGAATTGACGCTGTTGCCCACCACCAGCTCACCGGCCGTATAGCCCTTGAGCGCCATGCAGTAGATTTCGTTGCCTGATAAACCGGTAACCCTGGCCATGACGGCGCTCCCTCACTTGGTGATGATAAGCGGGAGGGTGGAGCCTCTTTGGGGCGTTTGTCAATGGCCGGAAAGGCAGATCCGTCAGGCGGGTTGTGCGACCTGAAGCTCGATCTCGCCAGCCAGTCTTTGTTCGTCGGCGCGGGCGATATCACCAAGGGTGATAATCCCGACGAGGCGCTTCGCATCATTGAGCACAGCCAAGCGGCGGATCTGCTCGCGCTTCATCATATCGGCGGCTTCGCGGATATCATCGTCCTCGAAACAATAGATAATCGATTCCGACATGATCTCGCTGACCGGCGTATCGGCGCTAAGGCCTGCGGCGACGGCACGGATGACGATGTCGCGGTCGGTCACCGCGCCTTTCAGCTTTTCGCTGTCGCCGATCGGCAGGTAACCGTAATCGCCGTCACGCATCAGCACCGCCGCTTCGCGCAAGGTCGTCTGCGGACGGGCGAACTTGAAATCCGCGCTCATAATATCTTTCACATGCATGGCTGTAGCTCCTGATTATTGACGCTTGATCTGGTTGGACGGATTGCAGTCTTCATAATCACGTTCCGACATCGCGGCATGGTCACGCGCCCGGCGCGGATCGTCGGGGTCTTCGCTGGGGTCGGAATCACGCTCGGCGTCACGTGAGGTGCGATAGCCGTGATCTTCATCATGGAAACGCGAATTGCCCTCTGAATCGCGAGCGCGGTCATAAGCGCTGCCGTCGCGGTGTTCATTACGGACATCGTCATTCGGGCGCCACGGATGCGCAGGTTGCGTTTTATCCTCCCGGCTGGCGGTTACGCGCCATTGCTCATCGCGCCAGTCATTTTGAAAAGGGTTGTCCTGATCAGGGCGCTCATCGCCACGATTGTCGACGCGGACATTGGCCTGCCAGCCATTCTGACGGTCGTTCAGAGCGTCGCGCTCGGTCTCTGGCTCAAGGTTGCCCTTGCTGCCGGGCGTCTCGTCGCTATGTCGGGCCATGACATTATCCTTTTTCGTTTTCAACATCACATCCTATGCCCTTGGCCGTAAGGTTATTGTGACGATCGGCAGGGCGGATGTAAAACTTCCATAAGTCGCTTTACGGCTGGTTTTCTGTGTGACCCGTGTTATTCCTCAGACAATAACAATATCAGGCAGGATGATCGCATGACCCGTTTTTCGACCGACCGTCGCAGCCTTCTGGCTGGCCTTAGCGCCTTGCCGGCCCTGGGTGCCATGGCGACCACGACGGCCGAGGCCAAAACACCGGCAGTTTTGGCTCCCAAACCGCCGATGGGCTGGAATAGCTGGAACAGCTTCGCCACCACCATCAATGAGGCCCAGGCGCTGGAAACGGCGCGGATCATGGCCGACAAGCTGAAACCGCATGGCTATACGGTCTTCACCATCGATATCCAGTGGTACGATCCCGCCGCTACCAGCTACGTCTATAATGAAAAGCCGGTGCCGACCATGGATGGTTACGGCCGCCTGCTGCCGGCCCCTAACCGCTTCCCCTCCAGCGCCGGCGGCAAGGGTTTCAAGCCTATCGCCGATCAGGTGCATGCGCTCGGCCTGACCTTCGGCATCCACCTGATGCGCGGCATCCCGCGTCTGGCGGTCGAGCAGAACCTGCCGGTTTTCGGCACCTCGGTCCATGCCCGCGATATCGCCAATATTGAGAGCATCTGTCCGTGGAACCCTGACATGTATGGCGTCGATATGTCGAAGCCGGGGGCGCAGGCCTATTATGATAGCGTGTTCGCGCTATACGCCTCGTGGGGTGTTGATTTCGTCAAGATGGACGATATGAGCCGCCCTTACGATGCCCATGCGCCCGAAATCGAAGGCGCGCACAAGGCCATCGTCAAGACCGGACGGCCGATTTTGCTCAGCCTGTCGCCGGGCGAAACCCCGGTGGCGCGCGCCGGACACGTCCGGAAGTACGCCCAGATGTGGCGCATCAGCGATGACTTCTGGGACGAATGGCCCCTGCTGGAATCACAGTTCACGCGTCTGGAAAACTGGAACGAACACCGCACCATCGGTGGTTGGCCCGATGCCGACATGCTGCCGCTGGGTCGTCTGGCGCTCGGCAACCGCGACACCAAGTTCACGCCGGCGGAACAAAAGACCGTCATGACCCTGTGGTCGATCGCGCGTTCACCTCTGATCATGGGCGGGGACTTGCGTCACCTCGATCAGCCGACGCTGGCCTTGCTGAACAATGACGAAGTCATCGCCATCAATCAGGACAGCCACGACAACCAGCCGCATTTCCTGGGCGATGGAAAGCGCGTCTGGACCGCGAAAGCTGCCAATGGCGACACCTATCTGGCTTTGTTCAACACCACGGACAAGACCGCGGATCTGACTTTCGATCTCAGTGTGATCGGGCTTAAAGCTGCGAAAGTGCGCGATCTGTGGGCGAAGGCGGATCTGGCGCCCGTCAGCGGCCGCCTGACCGCTTCGGTGCCGTCGCATGGCGCGGCCTTGTTCCGTTTGAGCTAAGTAGGTTTGATCCTCCCCTGTAGCGAAGCGTACGGGGGAGGTGTCACGGCTTGTCCGTGACGGAGGGGGCGACCCTACAGCCAGAAGAGGCCCCCNCCNTCNGCGACACCAGCCCTTCGGACTTTGCCCGAGTTCTGGGCGCTGACACCTCCCCCGTTTCACAGGGGAGGATGAAGACATTCTACCCCTTGAAACTGGCCCGCGCTTTGACCCCGGCATCCGGAAAATCGGTGAAAACCCCATCGACACCCATGCGGAAAAGCTGGTGATATTCGGCATCGACATTGCCAGCATAGACCGGATCGAGACGATCATTGCGCATCGTCCAAGTATGAACCTGCAGGCCGAGTTTGTGGGCATTGCGCACGATATCCTCACGCAGCACGGGCTTTCCCTTGGCGAAGCTGATCAGGTGACGCTTCCATGGCGCCACGACGTTGGCATAGCCGGCGATCTCGGTCAGGCCTGATAAGGTAAGCTGGTCAAGATTATTACCGGCGCGGCCTGCCACCACCCAGTCATAGGGCTTGTCGGAGGGCGCGGTCAGGATCATGGCGCCGGTGTCGGGGTTGGTGTCCGAACCGTCGATCAGTTGCATCAGACGCACATCGGTCTTTTTGCGCAGATATTTCAGATTGGCCGTCTCGAACGACTGGACGATGACCGGCGAGCTGGCGCGCGTCAGGTCGGCCTTTTTCAGCGTGTCGAGGAACCTGTCCTCGATAGCAAGGCCAAGCTGCTGGTGGAAGGTTGAATGCTTGATCTCAGGATAGACGCCGATGATGCGGCCGGTCTCGCGCGATTTCGCCTGCGCCAGATCGATGACCTCTTGCAGTGTCAGTACCGGATAGAGGCCGTCATGGCTGTGGTCGCGGTCATCGAACGCCTGCCGCGCGCGCAGGGTTTTGATCTCGGCCAGCGTAAAGTCGCAGGTGAAGAAGTCGGTGGTCTCGATGCCGTCCAGCGTACGGGTGCGCTTGCGGTCGGCGAATTCGGGGTGCTTCACGACATCGGTGGTGACGGAGAGCAGGGGCTCGTGGCGCACGATCAGGTGGCCGTCAGAGGTCGAGACCACATCGGGTTCGATGAAATCGGCGCCCATCTTGATGGCCAGTTCGTAGCCGGGCCGGGTATGTTCGGGCAGATAGCCTGGCGCGCCGCGGTGACCCACGATCAGCGGCGGTTTGGGCGTGGCGGCATAGGCGAGGGTGGCGGAGGCCATGGTGGCAAGTCCTGCGCCGAGCAGCCGGCGGCGGTTGAGATAGGTCATGGTAACTCCGGTAAAAAGGAAAGGCCAGCCGCTGTGGTGACAGCGACTGGCCTCAGGTCAGACAAACAGATTTAGAACGCTTTTTTGACCGAGACGAACCACTGACGCGGGGCGCCGGTCAGGATGGTTTGCTCGTTGTTGTCGGCGTCGGAATTGACGAAGCCGTTGGAGCCGATGGTCGAGATGTACTTTTCGTCCGTCAGGTTGGTGACGTTGAGCTGGACGCTGGTGCCGATGGTTTCGAAGCGATAGCCCACGGTCAGGTCGGAGATGGTGCTCGAAGGCACTTCACCGCCGACATTGGTGTAGGTGTAATAACGCTTGTCGGTGTAGCTGACGCCAAGCGTGCCGAAGAGCGCGCCGTTGTCATAGCCGAGTTCGGTCTTCAGCAGGTTCTTCGGGCTGTTGACGACGGTCTTGTCCTTGGTCAGCGCCTTGATGGTGCCGTCCTGCGCGATGACGTCGTTTTCATACTTCGAGTCGTTGTAGCTGTAGGCGGCGTAGAGCTTCCATTCCGGCGTGAAGCGGTAGGTGCCGGCCAGTTCCACGCCCTTGGTCTCCACGCCACCGACGTTGGAGAGCACCGGGGCGTTGCCCTGGATGCCCGAGCCTTGCGCCACAGCGAGGATACGGTTGTCGAACTTGACGCTGTAGATCGCCGCGACGCCCTGGAACTGCGGGAAGCGGAAACGCAGGCCGCCTTCGAGGGTGTTCGAACTTTCCGGCTTCAGGTTGTTCTTCACGTAATCGACATTGGTCTGCGACAGCGAGCTGAAGGGGCCCGAAGAGGCGGCAGAAACATAGGCGTTCATGTTTTCGGCGTAGGAACCGAACAGTTCGTAGTGCGAGTTCAGCTTATAAACCGCGCCGATTTGCGGCAGGAAGGTGTCTTCCGATTTCAGTTCGGCATTCAGCGCGCCAGCAGCGGTAACGAGCGCTGTGCCTGCGGCCGGAATGACGCCATATTGCAGTCCGGGAACGTGCGTGTTCTTCACCGAATTTTCGACCGAGAGCGACTTGAAGCCGAAGTTGACCTTCAGGGCGTCGTTCACCGTCCAGATATCCTGCGCATAGTATTGCGTGGTCTTGGTCTTGAAGGCGTAGGACCATTGCGTAAAGAACGGATTGCTCTGGAAGCCGAGCGAATCGCGATGCGGCGCGCTTAAGGATTCACCATAATAACGGCGCGCCTGTTGGAAGTCATTGTCTTCCAGCCAGAAGCCGGCCGAAACCTGGTGCGCGCCGAAATCGAAGTTGACGCCACCGATAACGCCTGTGCGGTCGATATCATACTCAGTTGTGCGGACCGAAACATTAGCCGTATCGGTGCTGGTGGCGCTGTATGACGGCGACCCCACGGCGGCCAGGATCAGGCTGCCCGGCGACGGGGTGTAGGGGGTAACCCACAGGCCCTGGCCTTCGTTGGTGTGATGGTAGATCTGAGCGTCGAACTTGATCATGTCCGATACCGGCATATCAAGCTTGATGCCCGAAAGCGTGTCGTCACGAACGCCGCCGCCATAATAGTAGGCGTCGTCCACCGACGTGATCTTGCCGGGATAGACGGCGGCGGTGCCGGTCAGTTGGCTGGTCCAGTAAGCCATCGAAACGTCGTTCGCCAGTTTCCAGTTGGGCTGGAAGTTATCCCAGTCGTAACCAAGGCGGTCGATCATTTCGAACGACATGTCCTGATAGTCCTGCTCGCGGCGCTGCGAGTGGTTCACGAATGCCGACAGCGAACCTTCACCGATCGGCAGAACAGCCTTGGCGTCGATCTGCTGGGCCTTCTGTTCGGAATCGCCCTTCCACTTGTCAGTCTTCATATCGACGGCCGACACATAGGCGCGCAGACCACCCAGCGCGGTGATCGAACCGGTCTCGAAGCGGCCGTAGAGACGGTGCATCGAATCCGAACCGACCGTGGCGGCGATTTCGCCGCCGAGTGTCTTTGACGGATCGCGCGAGACGAACTTCAGCGTGCCGCCCATGTTTGAGGAAGTGGCGGAATCGAGCGAGCCGGCGCCCTGGCTCAGGTCAACGCGGGCGATGTCTTCGTTGATGATGGCGCGCGAAATGTGCAGGCCGTTATAGTTGCCGTAAGACATGTCGCCGAGGGTGACGCCATCGAGCGTGAAACCCATCTGGTTCTGGTTGAAGCCGCGCACCGAGATGCGGGTCGACCACTCATAGGCGCCGAACGGATCGGCTGACTGGAACGAAACGCCGGGCAGCTTGTCGAGGATTTTCAGCGGGCTGGTGCCGGGCGCCACCTTGGTGATGTCGTCGGCCTTGAGCGATTGGGTCTGGCGGCTCTGGCCGGTGCCGTAAACGACGACTTCGGTGATTTCTTCGGCGGCGGCCGGCGCGGTGGTGGCGTTGACGGCGGCGTCCTGCGCCTGCGCCATACCGGCGAGGCTCATAAAGGCAAGCGCGGCGGCGCTCGTAAGAAGTACGGTTTTCATCATCTATCCCCATGACGGCCTGAAGTGGCCTCATGGATCAGCGCCTAATCGGCTATGATGACAGTTTGAGAAACCTTTTTCGACGAACAGGCGTCAGATGAGCAAAGCTTTTGCGACATAGGTTAACATTTTGTTTTTGTGTAATTTTTGAGGAAAGTGGTCTGTGCTTTTGCGATCACAGGGGCGTGGACTTCGCCAATAGGGCGCGCCGCACACACCGATCATATCGGCCATCGGCCAATTGCTGTAAAGGTGCCTCCTAAGGCAATTTGCCTGCGGAATTTAGTCAGTAGTTTCGGTAAACGGTTAATCTGTCGCTAACCCTGTTCGCATAATCTTGTTCTCAAGCTGTCTCGTGGTTTGATCCGTGACGGCCTGGTAGTTTGGTTTGAGTAGGGTGGTTGCGTGATGTCACAACATATGAGGCTATTGGCAGGTTTTACATCTGTTTTCTTTTTGGTGGGCGTCCAGCAAGCCGTGGCGCAAACGACCGATTGGCAGGTCTCGGGGGCATTGGGTGTCGCGAGCGAAGGCGTCAGCAAGGATGTGGGCGAAACATCTGATCGCGGACAGTTCAAGGGCAGCATTGAAGCAGTCCACGGGCCTGTTTTCATCAGTGCATCATTGCGCAATCTGCACGAGGCTGGCGGCATCGACGGGCAGCAGGAGTATGTGCTTGGCCTGAAAGGTCGCGCCCAGGGCTTCGATCTCGCCTTCGGTGGCGGCTACAAGATCAAGACCAACGCGCCATCGGGTTTCGATGCCCATTTCGTGGAATGGCAAGCCGATGTTTCACGCACCTTCGCCAGTGGCACAACCGTCCGTGTGACGGATGTATATGCCTCTGATGCGCCCGGGGCAACCCAGGGCGACAACTGGATCGAAGCCGGCCTGTCGCAGGTAATTAACGCACATTGGTCCGTTTCAGGCGCTGTCGGTACGCGTCGCCTGACGCCGAAGAACGACTACAGCGCCGTCAATCTCGGGGCGACCTACGCCCTTTTGCCCCGCACCAAAATCGATCTGAGGTATTACGACACGGATCGGCATGACGCCGGGGACGCCTTCAAATCCCGTCTGGTTTTGCAACTGATGCAAAACTTCTAACTCAAATTCACTGTCTGTTCCTCGGAGTTCCTATGCTAAAGACCCAAAAAATCGGCGCCAAAATGACGGTGATGCTGGCCGCCATTGCGCTTATCACCTTAATTTCCAGCGCCGTCATCTTCCTTATGGAATCTTCGGTCGCTAAAAACAGCACGTGGAATGACCACAGTTATGTGGTCCTGGAAAAAGCCGATGCTTTGCTGATGTCGATGGTCAATCAGGAAACCGGTATGCGCGGCTTCCTGATAACGGGGAATGAAGCCAATCTCGATCCGTATAAGGGCGGCAAGGACAGCTTCGACGCCCAGTTCGCCAAGTTGAAGGACCTTACCAAAGACAACGCGGCGCAACAGCAGCGGCTCGACGATATGAAAGTGATCGCGGACTCATGGCGCAGTGAGGTGACCGAGCCGGCCATCAAACTCGGTCGGGACGCGACGACCCAGTCTCAGGGGCAGGACTACGAGAGAACGGGTAAGGGTAAGAGCTATGTGGATAGCTTCCGGGCCAAGATGACGGAATTCCGGGAGGCTGAATCCAGCCTGCTGGCCGTGCGGTCCAAGGCTCTGGCGTCTTCCTTGACCGGCATTGTCCTGACCATCATCCTGAGCAGTCTGGCAAGTCTTGGCGTGATTGTCGCAATCCTGTTCGCGGTATCGAAGATGATCGTTAGCCCCATCACCAGCTTGACCGGTGCGATGGAAAAGGTGGCGCGAGGCGAGGATAATGTGAAGGTGCCGGGCGCCGAACGCGGCGACGAAATTGGCGCCATGTCACGCGCCTTTGAAGACAACGCCAAGAGGGTTGCCGCCATGGCGGAAGCCCAACAGGCGCTCGAAGCCTCGGCCGTCCAGCAGCGCAAGAGCGCGACGCTGAAACTTGCGGATGATTTTGAAAAATCCGTGGGCGGTATTGTCAGTCTGGTATCCTCTGCGGCCACCGAAATGCAGGCCGCAGCGGCACAGCTCAGCGCCACCGCCCAGGAGGCTTCAGCGCAGTCAATAGCGGTTTCAAGTGCGGCCGAAGAGGCCGGGGCCAATGTCACATCCGTCGCGTCGTCGGCAGAACAACTTGGCGCGTCTGTCGCTGAAATCGGACGCCAGGTGGAAACGTCGTCGGCCATCTCTTCGGACGCGGTGCGTGAAGCCGATGAGGCTGTCCGCATTGTTGCCGAACTCAACGAAGTCGCCTCATCGATTGGCGGGGTCGTCGACCTGATCGCCGGGCTGGCCGGACAGACCAACCTTCTGGCGCTCAACGCAACCATCGAGTCGGCACGTGCGGGTGAGGCCGGTAAGGGCTTTGCCGTCGTCGCCTCCGAAGTCAAAGCCCTGGCGGGCCAGACGGCGAAGGCTACGACCGAAATTTCGAGCAAGATTGCGCAAATCCAGGAGGCCACCTCACGAGCGGCCGGCGCCATTCAGAACATCACCGGGACGATCCAGAATATCAATCATGTCTCAACGACCATCGCCTCAGCCGTCGAGCAGCAGTCAGCGGCCACACAAGAGATCGTTCAGGCGGTCAATCAGGCCTCGATCGGCACTCAGGAAGTGACGTCCAATATCACCGGCGTGGCGCAGGCCGCGGAGCAGACCGGTGAGGCAGCCTCGCAGGTTCTCAGTTCGTCGGCCGAACTGGCCACGCAGGCGGAGCGTCTGAATTTCGAAATGGACAAGTTCCTGACGACCGTTCGCGCGGCCTAGTCAGAAGGATACACGGCCCGCCGCGATGATGGTCGCGGCGGGCCAGTTATTTTGCGGCCTGGTGATACCGATCATGAAGGTTAGAATATACTTTTCGCAACACTCGGCGCAAGTACCGGTCTAAGCATTGGACTCGCCGGGGGCTACGGCTGAGCGCGAAGGCGAAGACGGTTTTGCCCATAGGCAAACGTAATGTCAGTCAGCGCGGTGACCGAAGGCCCCTAAATTCAGTAGCTAAGCGCATTGAAGAATGATATCGCTGGGGTTGTGGGGAGGGAAAGGTGATGAGAGTAAATATTTTGCGCTCGTTTGGCGCTCTTCTGCTTCTTGCCGCATGCGGAAATGCCGGATCGGCCCGTGAAGGCGGAGAAGACCGCTCTCCGGCCCTGCGCTACGATACGCAGGCCGCGCTTTGCCAGTCGGTGGAATACCTATTTGCGCGCACGCGCAAGGAGAACGTGGCGTACGCAAGATGGATGGCCGAGTCTGGTTACGGTTTGCCGCGTTACCGTGCGGCGAAATTATCCACGGCGAAACAGTATGGCCCCGGAACGGCCCCCTACAATGAGGCGATCGGAAATCGGGACACGGCTTGGTTGTCGGACGACAGTCGTGGCGGGGATCAGAATCGCCATTTCGAACTCGCCCGGCGCGCCAAGGCCGCAGGAGATGCCCGATACAGATATCATTTGCTGAGGTCGCTGAGGGCAGCCGATTCCGTTGTTCGCGAGGCGCGGGGTAACGTCCAGTTTTTATACGTTGATACCGGCATGATGGGTACGTCTCTGTGGGCGACTTGCGCTGCCTATGATGAGTGTCCGCGTGTCACACGTCCAACGGATTTTGAGATGCCGTATTGCGATCAAAATTGGTGGCCTAGTTCCTGATCGTGCCAATTCTTTTGCGGCCTGGTGATGCCCATCATGAAGGCCTGTGTCGTTACTCAGAGCAGAATCGACGCGCCACGTTCTACGCGGCTTGCCTCTCACCGAACCCCATATTTTGCATTAGTGAGAATTTTCTGTGTACGGAGGGATTGGCTGCGCTTTGCTCCGCCGAAACCTTCGCTGCGCTCGGTTTTCGAACCCGCATTTATGCATGTGCCGAGCGGTTCTGAACCCCATTTCCGCCATTAAAAAAGGCCCCCTCGTGGGAGCCTCTTGTTAATGGCGGACAGGGAGGGATTCGAACCCTCGGTACGCTTTCACGTACACACGCTTTCCAAGCGTGCGCGATCGACCACTCCGCCACCTGTCCATCCATCAATGCGCGCCGGGGTCGATGGCGCGCGGAAGGCGGCCTTTATACCCATGCCGCGCGCATTCGCAAGCCCCACAGCCCCTTCCACACAGTTTTTTTGTAACTATATTGGCCACAAGCGCGTATCTTACATTCCAAATCCCGCTTAAAGGGGATTTGGCAAGGGCAACCGCCCGCCGCCGCCTTTGCGGCGAGCCCTGCGGCGCCTGAGCACTTTAAAAAGGAAAACAGCATGTTCGGCCTCAAAACCCAGATGATCGCTCCCACCAGTGCCCTGGCCGGTCGCAGCGAAGCCATACCCACCGAAGACACCCATTTTGTCCTGCATACACCGCTCAAAGGCCCTTATCCGGCCGGCATGGAGACCGTCGTGCTGGCCATGGGCTGTTTCTGGGGCGTCGAGCGCAAGCTGTGGCAGCAGGATGGCGTCTACGTCACCGCCGCCGGCTATATCGGCGGCTATACGCCCAACCCGACCTACAAGGAGGTCTGCACCGGCCAGACCGGTCATACCGAAGGCGTGCTTGTGGTCTATGATCCGAAGACAATCACTTTCCAGCAACTGCTGAAAGTGTTCTGGGAAAGCCATGATCCGACTCAAGGCTATCGTCAGGGCAACGATATCGGCACGCAGTATCGCTCGGCCATCTTCGCTTCGACCGATGCGCAATTTGATGCCGCCGTGGCCAGCAAGGCTGAGTTCCAGAATGCCCTGACCGCACTCGGCAAGGGCGCGATCAGCACTGAGATCGAACCGCCCTCAAGCAGCGAAGCGGCAGGGCAAATCAATACCAATGCACCCTTCTATTTCGCCGAAGGTTACCATCAGGGTTACCTCGCCAAAAACCCCGAAGGCTATTGCGGCCTCAAGGGCACAGGCGCGGTCTGCGCCATCTGACGATATAATTTCCATCGTCACGACTTTACATTTTGCCCGCCGCAACCCATCCTTGCGGCGGGCATTTTTTTACCGGGGCGTGGACTTTGAAAGAGCTTGAACTGCTGACGATGGACGGGCTGGGGTCGCTCTTCGGTCGCCATAAGGCCTTTGTGCCGGAGCCTGGCCAAAAGTGTCTGAATTGCGAAACCGAGTTGCAGGGGCGCTTTTGTTACGCCTGCGGTCAGGATGCCAGCAATCATCACCGCCATATCCTGCATATGATCGTTGATTCGATCGAAAGCCTGTTCCATCTCGATGGCCGGCTGTGGCGCACCCTGCCGCCGCTGTTTTTCCGGCCGGGCACGCTGGCGAAGGACTACATGTCGGGCAAGCTGGCGCGCCATGTCCCGCCCTTTCGCACCTTTTTGGTCGCCCTGCTTCTGTTCATCTTTGTTTCTGAAGGCCTTACCCATCACCTCGCCAAGGAGTTTGAGCACAAGACCGAGGAGGCTGCCCATGCCTTGCATGATCCGGCGGCGGTAAAAGCGCATGGCGACGCGCTACTGAAATCGGCGCAGGCTGACTACGCCAAAGAGACGGCGGCTCTGCAAAAAGAACGCGCTGACGATCTGAAAGATGCAACTTCCTCCGAAGAAAAAGCGCTGGTCGAGGCCAGCTATACCAGGGCTTTCGCGGCTGAGAAGGCCGAATACGATGCGGTGGCGGCCGATCCGATCGCGGCAGCGACTCACGATCTGGAATTGACGTCCAAAGGTATGGCGGTGCTGGACGATGAAGAGATTTCGGTTCGCTCTTTTGCCTATGATGAAAAAGGCGCCGGCAGCCTCAAGGCGAAGATCAACAAGGCGTTGAAAAATCCAGAGGCTCTGATGCTGACCATGTTCGGTTGGGGGCACCGGCTGGCGGTGCTGCTGTTGCCGCTGATGACGCTCGCGCTGGGCCTGCTTTATGTCTATCGCAAGCGCTTCTATCTGTTCGACCACTTCCTGGTGGCGTGTAACATGATGTCGTTCATTTTCCTGACCAATGCGCTCGTTCTGGCCCTGCCGGCAGAGGCGATGGAATGGGGGTTCGGCGTGCTGACGATCTGGACGCCGATCTATATCTTCATGACGCTGCGCGGTGCCTATGGTTCGGGCATTCTGGGTGCGCTCATCAAGACGCTGCTGTTGTGGCTTACAACGACGATCAGTTTCGCCCTTCTGGTGGCGGGGATCTTCCTGGTGTCGGTCAACGGGTTCTGAGGCGCCTTCGCCTTATGGGTGAACCAGGGTTAAGGGGGATGCGTAGAAGCTTGCGTAACCTCCGGAGCCCGCGATGCCTTTTAAAGCCCTCTCGATCCTGACGGCCGCCCTTTGCCTGGTCCTGGCGGTGGTTTGGTTTGTCCTGCCAGACTGGATCCTGGCGAACTGGCATGTGGCCTATCTCGAAGGCGGCGCGCTGGTGTCGCGGCGCATGGCCTGCCTGTTTTTGGCGCTGGGCGTGATCCTGTTCGGGCTGCGACATCTGCGCTCGCGCGGAACGCAACAGGCGCTGGGCAACGGCATCATCGTCGCCTGCGCGTCGCTGATTGTGCTAGGCCTTTATGAACGCATCAGCCATCACGCCGGCAATGGTATTTTCGCCGCCATCGGACTGGAGAGCGCCATTTGCCTCGCCTTCCTAAGCGTGGGGCGGTTCAGCGTCCGAGATGACGCAGAACTTGCGGCACAGCCTCGCTGAGATCTTCCGAAATCAGGCCGGGACCGAAAACCCGCGCGGCTTCGGCGTGAATCCAGGCCGCTGCACACGCCGCATCGAACACGTCCATGCCCTGCGCCATCAGGCCGCCGGCGAAACCCGCCAGCACATCGCCCGAGCCGGCTGTGGCCAGGGTGGGCGGCGCGGCACGGTTGATAAGGATGCGGCCATCCGGCGCGGCGATGACCGTATCGGCGCCTTTCAGCAGTACCACCGCGCCGCTCTGTTGCGCCGCTCTGAGTGCATCGCCTTCGCGGTCCGTGACCTTGCCGAACAGGCGCGAGAATTCGCCCTCATGCGGGGTGAGCAGAACCGGCGAGCGGATCACGTCGAAAAGTTCGGTTGGCTGATCCTGAAAGACGGTGAGGGCGTCAGCATCAAGCACGCAGGCTTTTCCGGCCCGCAAAGCCGTCAGCACAAACGCCTTGGTGCGGGCAGTGATACCCGCCGCAGGGCCCAGGAGGACGGCCGTGATGCGCCGGTCAGCCATGAGTTCGGCAAAGGCGGCTTCGTCCTTCACCGGCTTGGTCATCACCGCTTGCAGCGCCGTGGCGTAGACGATCAGGCTCGACGGATCGCACGCCACCGACACAAGTCCGGCACCGATGCGAAGGGCCGCCCGTGCGGAAAGCCTGGCGGCGCCCGTTGAGGCCACAGGACCACCCAGCACGACGCAATGGCCGCGATTATATTTGCTGCCGTCGCTTTTGAGCGCGGGCAGGGCCTTGAGCCAAAGGTTGGGGATGTTGTCCATGCTATCCTCTTATACCTCCCCGCTTGTCGGGGAGGGGGACCATCAAGCGTAGTGAGATGTGGTGGGGTTTCTTGCTTACTTCACAAAAGGCACTATCGCCTCCAGCCTGTGTATATCAACCCTTTCGCCATAGCGCGGCTTTAAGCCCGCGCGCAGGCGCATCCAGTCCTCGACCATGGCGGCCTGTTGTTCGTAGCCATAATCCGTATAGGCGCGGCCATCGATGCAGTAATGATACTGTCCGCGTTCGCGCAAGATATAGCGCCACAGGGTCAGGCCGTTTTCATACTGCCAGACATGGATCAGTTCATGCGCCAGCAGGCTCATGGCCAGCGGGTGTGCGCTGACATCGGCCGTAAGGCGTGGCCAGAACACCTTGCGTCCGCGCACCACGATCTGTGCGCCGCGTCCGATCAGTTGCGCCAGCCACGACACCCAGTGATGACGGCTCACCAGCCGCACCCTGTCGAGCGGCAGCACTGCCGCCAGTCCGGCGGGCAGGGCGTTGATTTCATCGACAGTCAGGCGGCGCGTATGACTCATGGTGCGGTTACCCTAAACGCTTTGGCGCTAAAACCAAGCCGTCAATGGCGATGAGGCGACCCCAAGATAAAATCCCTTACCCGTTAAGGATACTCGTCCATAAATCCGCCCTTATTGCATTCTTATATCCTTAAGCGCATCTAAGATGCAGAACTCAACGCGCTCATGAGGAGACGCAAACCATGACCTATCTGAGGAAATTCACCGCCCCTTCGCTGCTGGCGCTTGCCGCCGTCACGCTCATGCCGGTCGCGGCGCACGCGCAGTATGACAGCAAGGCCTATGACGGTTATTGTTATACCCGCAAGAGCAATGCCGGCACCAATGGCGCCGTCGTCGGCGCCGTTATCGGCGGGCTCGCCGGCAGCCAGATTTCGAAGCACGAACGCGGCCTCGGCACAGTCGGCGGCGCGGTGCTCGGCGGCGTGATCGGCAATCAGGTCGGCAAGTCGTCGGTAAAGTGCTATAATGGCAGCTATTACGCCTATCGTCAGGGCCGTTACTATTCGCCGCCCCCTGCGCCGGAAGGCTATGACATCATCTATTTCCGCGATCGCCCGCAGACCGGCTATTACGATAACGTCTATTATGATCCCCCCCAATACAGCAGCAATTCAACTGCGCCGTATAACGACAATAGCGACTATCAGTCGAAGCCGTACAACAGCACGCCGTACTCAAGCCCGCAGCCCTATCATCATTACAGCGACAACAGCACGTCGTCGGGCACCGGCTATAGTTCCTCCACCTATTCGTCGACTTCGACCTATAGCGACAGCACGCCCTACCATGATGGCTACGGCGCGGAGCGTCCGCGCAATGCCGATGAAGGCTGGCGTGACGAGCAGGGCCAGTGGCACAACGGCCGTCCGCGTGCGGTTGGCTGGCAGGACGATCAGGGCCGCTGGCACGTCGGTCAGGTCGTCGCCTATGGCTGGCGCGATCGTGACGGCGCCTGGCACGAGGAATCGTCCGGCTATTCCAGCACAAGCTACAGCTCGAACTCTGGCTACTGAGTTTAGCTAGAGTAAAAGTCTTGAAGGCGGAAGGTGCGTGCATCTTCCGCCTTTTTTGATCTTTCCGATCGGCCGATTACATGGGACAGTGATACCAGGCCGCCCGCATGAGCGCGGCATGGGAGAGGCGTCATGATACCAGTTTTGCGGGCCGTGCTGGCCCTGTCCATGTTAGCGCTACCGCTTTGCGCCCCGGCCCAGGTAATGGCCGAGCCGGTGACCTTTACCGCCGCGCAGGACCACCGCAACATGATGGACCAGCTCCACATCGAGACCTTGCGGCCGGGCGCCAATGGCGATGAAAACGCCCCGGACCATGCCAATTACGATGAGGCCAAGGCCAATCCTTACCCCGACTGGCCCGATATCCTGAAGCGCGACAACGGCCAGCCGGTCACCACCCCCGATCAGTGGTGGCAGCAGCGCCGGCCGGAGATCGTCGCGGCCTTTGAGCGCGAGGTCTATGGCCGTGTACCCGCCCATGTGCCGGCCGTGACGTGGCGCATCAAGGCCAGTGAAGCCGAAACCCTGGAGGGCCTGGCGATCGTGGCCACGCACCTGACAGGTCATGCCGATAACAGTGCGGCTCCCGATATCACGGCCGATATCGACGCCATGCTGATCATGCCCGCTGCCAGCAAGACGCCGGCGCCGATGCTGATCATGTTCGACTGGTCGCCGATCCGTTTCCCCGCGCCGCTCAAGCCCGAACCGGAACCGGCCAATGTCGATCCGCGCATGGCGCCCTTTCTGGCCGCCGCGCGGGCCGGCATGCTGGAACGCCTGCAGCACCTGCTCGGCGATGGCTGGGGCGTCCTGCTCATCAACCCGGGCAGCTTCCAGGCGGATAATGGTGCAGGCCTCACCCGCGGCATCATCGGCCTGACCAATCAGGGCCAGCCGCGCAAGCCCCAGGATTGGGGCGCCCTCAGAGCCTGGGCATGGGGCGCCAGCCGCGCCCTTGATTATCTCTCGACCCGCCCTGACGTGGATAAAAACCATGTCGGTATTGAGGGCGTGTCGCGTTACGGCAAGGCGGCGCTGGTCACCATGGCGTTCGATCAGCGCTTTTACATGGGTCTGATCGGCTCATCCGGCGAAGGCGGGGCCAAACCGCACCGCCGTAATTTCGGCGAGGCGGTCGAGAACCTGACCGGCGAGGGGGAGTATCACTGGATGGCCGGCAACTTCCTGAAGTATGGCGGCCCGAAAAACGCCGGCGACCTGCCGGTGGATGCGCATCAACTGATCGCCCTTGCCGCGCCGCGTCTGATCTTTATCTCCTATGGCATCCCCAAGGAAGGCGATGCCAAATGGCTCGACCAGCAGGGCAGCTATATGGCGACGGTTGCGGCCGGTTCGGCTTGGAAGCTGCTCGGCGCCAAGGACCTGGGTGTTGGCAATGACTATCGCACGGCACAGATGCCACCGCCCCTGATCGAACTGATGGATGGCCAACTCGCCTGGCGGCAGCATGTCGGCGGTCATACCGATACGCCGAACATGGCAAGCTTCGTTCAATGGGCTGATCGTCACATGGGGCGAAAAACCAGCTCTAAATAGCTTGCCAAAGTGGCTGAAATTTCGATACTTCGGCGCAGTGTACAAGGAGTGTGACGGTGGATCATAACAAACGTGGATTTTTGGCGGCCGGTGCGGCTTTAACGCTCAGCGCCCTTGCTGGCACTTTGGCGGCCTGTTCCAAGCCGGCGCCTAAAAAGACCGAGGCCAAGTCCGCGCCTGTGGCAGCCCCTGCGCCGCCACCGCCCTTGCCGGATACGGTAACGGTCAGCCTGCAAACCACCAAGGGCGAGATCGTTATCCTGCTGGAGCAGAAGAAGGCGCCGATCACCGTGGCCAACTTCCTGCACTATCTCGATACGCACAAGTTCGACGGCGCCACCTTCTGGCGTTCGCTGAAGGACGGCAAGACCGGCTTTGTACAGGCCGGCGCTTCGGGCCTGACCTATCCGCCGATTGCGCACGAATCGACCAAGATGACCGGCCTCAGCCATACCGACGGCGTCATCTCGATGTCGCGTTTCGCACCCGGCACCGCAACCAATGAATTCACCATCATGGTGGGCGACAACACCTATCTCGACGCCGGCCCCAAGGCGTCCGACCACGAAAAACTCGGCTATGCGGCGTTCGGCCATGTCATCAAGGGCATGGACGTGGTCCACGCCATCCTCAACGGCCGCATCGACAAGCACACCCGCGAAGGCGGCTGGGCCGGTCAGATGCTGGCCGAGCCGGTAGTGATCACCAAGGCCGTTCGCGTTTCGGCTTAGGTTCCAGGACGTCCAAGCGTCCTGGCAAGGCCGCCATAGAACGTTCTTGGCCGCCCGAGCTTACGCGGGGAGCCTTGCGGCGCTTAAGCTATATCAAGCAATCGCGTTGACCGTGGCGTTTCCGGCCTCGACCGCAAAGGCGATCTCGGTGGAGACCGTCGCGTTCGGATCGGTACGGTCGGAAATCGCCATAAACCGGCTCATCAGCCGTTTTGGCGTCACCTCGACCGCGACATAGCCGTTGGTGCGGCTGTTGAAATACTTCACCTGCGGGTTCTGCGGCAGCATGTCGGCGAAGGCCTTATACGGCGGCATATCGGCCGTCACCGAGGTGCAGACAAACTCGCTGGCGATCGTCCGACTCTCCGGATCGCGGAAGTCGGCCTTCAGTTCGGTGGCCCAGTAGGAGTGGATGTCGCCACCGAGCATGACCGGGTTCTTCAGCTTAGTGCCCTGCATCGCCTTGATCAAGCGGTCGCGCGTCGCCGGATAGCCGTCCCAGCCGTCGGTCCAGTGCCCGACGATCGGATTCTTGTCCTTGTCCTTCCCCGATTGCAGCAGGGAGGTGGCCAGCAGATCCTGACCGAGGATATTCCACGTCGCGCGGCTCTTGCGGAAGCGGTCGAATAGCCAGGCCTCCTGCGTGAAACCGAGCATGCTGCGCTTCGGATCGAGCCGGTCTAAGCAGCTATCATCGACCACATGCCCCTTGCGGCTGTCGCCGACCGGACAGGCGGCGGCGGAGCGATATTGCCGGCCATCCAGCATGTTGATCTCGGCCAGCGCGCCGAAGCGGTAGCCCTTGTAGAGGTCGAGCCGCGTGCCGATCAGGCGCGACGACCGGCGCAGCGGCATGTTCTCGTAATAGGCCTGATAGGCGGCCATGCGCCGCGCCACCATGCCGGAATCGTCCTTCATATATTGCGACAGGAAGCCGCCGTAGTCGTTCTGCACCTCGTGATCGTCCCACGTCATCAGGCAGGAGGTGCTGGCGTGCAAAGTCTGAAGGTCAGCGTCCATATGATAGAGGGCGTAGCGGTTGCGATAACCGGCCAGGTCGGTCACCTCGTCCTTGCGCTCATGCTGGCGCACCAGTTTCGAGGTGTCCTTGTAGCTGTATTCATAGATATAATCGCCGAGGAACAGCACGAAATCGGGGTTTTCGGCGGCCATATGACGGTAGGCGCTGAAATAGCCCTTTTCATAGTGCGAGCACGAGGCGAACACCAGTTTGAGCACCGCGGGCGAGGCGTTTTCCAGCGGCAGGGTGCGGGCGCGGCCGGCCGGGCTCTGCACCCCCATCGCCTCGAAGCGATACCAGTAGAAGCGGTCCGGACGCAGGCCGGCCACCTCGACATGGACGCTGTGGGCCGTTTCCGGATGCGTGGTGACCTCACCGCTTAGGGCCGGCTTCGTCAGGGCGGCGTCGTGATAGACGCACCATTTGACCGTGGCGGGCGCGGTCAGACCGCCCAGACCATCGGGCGCAAGCGGATCGGGCGCGATGCGCGTCCAGATCACAAAGCCATCCGCCGACGGATCACCGCTGGCGACGCCTAGGCCAAACGGCTTTTGCGCCGGCGCCAAAGGGGCGGCGTGCGCGACGGTGGTGGACAGGAGGGCGCTGACGCCGCCCAGCAAGGCGTGACGGCGGGTCAGTAAGGTCTGGCGCATGGATACTCTCACAGGGAAGGTATCTCTGGCTTAGGCCTTATGTTTGACGATTATATTACAGTCAGCGCCATCAGCCCTGTGCGCGGGCCGAATTTCTGAAATGCGGGTTGCGCACCAGCCACCACGGGAAACCTATCGGATCGTGCTTATCGGGCGGATGCGGAATATCGGGCGGCGGCCGTTTGAGGACATCCTGCTCAAAGCGCGCGGTGATGTCGTAATAATCCGGATCGTTTTCGTGAAAGGGCGACCGGTCGGGCCAGTGGCCGTCACGGCGGGCCATGGCGCGGGTGATGGCGTTGACGCGGCTGATGATTAGGATTGGCCGGCCAGCGGTCCTTGTCCTTCTGGGTGGCTTCCTCGCTGCGGCAGCGGGTCAGGGTGATGCGGTCGGGGGCGTCCCACGGATAGTCCGGCTCCGGTTCGCCTTTGGCGCACGGCGTGCCGTCAGGCCAGATGCCGCAGTTTTCGGCATGGAGACTGGTCATGCGGTCGACCTTGGCAAGGAAGGTTTTGCCCCAGTCCTTATCCGATCCGTAGGCGCTTTCGTATTCGTCCTCGTCGTCGGCATCGCGCGCGCCGTGTCCTTTTGTCTTGGCGCCGGCGTGGGTTTGCGGCGCTTCGTAGAGCTGGCAGAGCATGCGGTCGGTGGCCAGCACACAGCGGCCGGCGCGTTCGCCTTCCAGAAAATTGTCCGGATCGGGGATATGGCCGATGACCTTGATCAACTGGTCGGCGAAGACGCGCAGGCGCTGGCGCGGCGGTTTGATGACGCCGGTTTCGGTTGTGCTGTCGGTGTCGGTCAGGGGCAGTTGCTGGACCATGCGGTCGGCCACGGTGACGGCGCGCGCGGCGCGTTCGGCCTCCAGATAGCTTTCGGGCAGGTCCATGCCCTCGACCACATGCGCGATATGATCGGCATAGGCGCGCAGGGTCAGCCGGCGCGTGGCCAGCGCCGTGGCATCATCCTTTGTCTGTGTCGCCGGATCGGCAGAGCTGTCCATCCGGCTATGATGGGGGTGATTGAGGGGGAGGGGATATCTTTGTTTATCCTCTCCTGTGAAGCGGGGGAGCCGGGCCGCCGCTGAGGTGTCGAGCAAGCGAAGCGCGTCGAGACGGAGGGGGCATCTTTCCGCATGATGAAAGAAAGCCAGAAACCCCACCACCACATTCGCATCACCCCGCCGCCCCTTCACAAAGACTTTGCCCCTTCGCAAGACCCGCCGACACCACGCGCACTCTGACAGCGCACATCTTCATGTGTCAGTCCGGCGTCTTCACGGTGCGCGGGAAGGCGGCCGTAAAGGTGGTGCCTTCGCGTTCGGACGAGGTCACCCAGATCTTGCCGCCATGCGCCGTGACGATTTCCTTGGAGATATAGAGGCCCAGACCCAGATTGGTGAGGGGCGTGCGTTGGGTGTCGTCAACGGGGGCGGGCGCACGGGTCAGGGCGTTGAAAATGGTGCCGATGGCGTCCTCACTGATCGGAACGCCTTCGTTATGGACGCTTAAGACCACCTCGCGCGGCATGCCCTCGACCCGGATGGTGATCGGCGCGCCGCGAAAGCCATACTGGACGGCGTTGCCCAGCAGGTTGGAAAACACCTGGCCGATGCGCGCCTTGTCCCAGTCGCCGGTGGTATCGCCCGAAACGGTCAGCACGAAATCGCGGTTGGGGTGCAGCACGCGCATTTCATCGACCAACTGGTTGCTGATGAAGCCGATATCCATCGCTTCGCGCAGGATTGGCAGGCCGGAGCCCAGCCGCGCGCGGGTCAGGTCGAGCAGGCTGGAGACAATGGCGGTGGCGCGGAACGAACTGTCGGAAATCTGCGACTGGAGCATGGTCTGGCGTTCGCTCAAGGCGCCGATCTTCATGGTGAGCTGGGCCGACATCGAGATGGCGCCGAGCGGATTGCGCAAATCGTGGCTGAGAATGCCGAGGAACAGGTTGCGGGAGAGATCCATCTTCTTGGTGTAGTCGCAGATGGACTCGGTCAGCGCCTGGTCGATCGCCTCGTTGAAGCGGATCAGGTCGCGCATGTCCTCGGGGCCGGATTCCGGCGCGGCGGCTTGCCACAGCTTGATGACGCTGGCGCGCAGGGAACGGTATTCCGAAACCATCTGGTCCATATTGAAGCCGCCGTCAAAGCGTAAGGACGCATGGACTTCGGCGGCGCTGGGATAGAGACTTTCGGGCTTTTCGCCATGCGATTTGCGCACCTGCTCGGCATCGGTCTGGGCGGACTCGATATCGGCGGTCACGAAAGCCAGAATCTGGTGGATATGGTTGCGCAGGGCCAGAGGGCCCATATGGTCGGACGCCGGCACAAGGCTCCGGGCGAAGGTCTCCCATTCACC
Source organism: Asticcacaulis benevestitus DSM 16100 = ATCC BAA-896 (assembly GCF_000376105.1). Classification (GTDB taxonomy): domain Bacteria; phylum Pseudomonadota; class Alphaproteobacteria; order Caulobacterales; family Caulobacteraceae; genus Asticcacaulis; species Asticcacaulis benevestitus. The sequence continues at coordinate 28,636 of NZ_AQWM01000004.1, read as the reverse complement.
CACAATGAGCTCTGTGTTGTCACGGATGAACTGGGGTAGGCGCATTCAGGATATCTTTCCGCACCGACCCTTTATGCCGATCTGCTGCCGGTGTTTTTCAGGTCAAATTTCAGGGAAGGGTCTGCGCTCAAAACGGGCTTGCGATATCCAATCCGCGCATGTTTCTGATGATAATACGAAATTTAGTTCTTGTATAGGTTGAAGGCTTGTTCGCCTAAGTGTTGTGGGTGGTGAGGACGAGGCGTTCGACCTCGCCCAGGTCTATGGGCTTGACCAGATGAAAATCGAAGCCGGCGGCAAGGGTTTTCCCCCGCATGCCGGCATCGTCCCAGGCCGTCTGCGCAATGATCATGGCGTCATTCATGTGCGGCTGCTGCCGCAGGGCGCGGCAGGCCTCCAGACCGTTCATTACCGGCATGCCGATATCCAGAAGAACGACCTCGGGATGAAAGCTCAGGGCCATTTCAACGGCATCCCGGCCATTGTGGCAGGTGCGAACATTGTGGCCATTGCCTTCCATGGCCCAGGTGAGGGTCATGGCGGACGGATAGTTGTCATCGACAACAAGAACGCGTGTGGCGTGGTTTGGCATGGGAACGGGCGCTTTCTGCATCTGTATAAGAAGCCGTTATCTTAAGCCCGCCGGAGCAAGGTGAAGGCTTAGATTATACGCTCATAAGTTTTATTGCAGTGGTGCGGCAGCCTTCATTTGTAATGATGTCATGCGGATGTCGGGACGGGAGATATTTGTTGCGGGCACAAGCCAACGCCGTACTGATCCCTTATGGATATGGGCCTATCTTCAGGCAGGGGGGCTTGAAAGGTTACAGCATGGCCGAACTCATCACGCGGATAAACCGGCTTGTGCTCCTCGCCGACGACAACGATGAGATGAGTCTCGTCATCGAGGCGATGCTGGATATGATGGCGTTTGAGGTCGATCGGGCGCGCAATGGTCAGGAAGCGCTGGAGATGTGCGACGCCACGGCCTACGCCCTGATCCTTATGGATATCGAAATGCCGGTCATGGATGGACTGGCAGCCACCAAGGCGATCCGCCGTCAGGAAAGCGCCGCCCTGACGCCGCCGGTGCCGATTGTCGGGATCACGGGGCATACGGACCCGGGCACGCGCCATCTCTGCCAACTGGCGGGCATGAACGACGTCCTGTCCAAACCCTTCCTGATGGAACACCTGGAAAACAAGCTGACTACGCTGTGCGTCATGCGCATGAATTGAGGGCGGGGCGCACGAGTCTTTCGCACCCGCGAAAATAATCCACCGGCTGCACTAGCCTTTTGCGCCGGATTCGGTTATAGAGCGCGCAATTCCGAATGAATCAACCCTTCCGGCCTCTCTGTCGAGAGGCTTTTGCGCGTTTAAAAGGCCCCGAATGAACCTGCGTAACATCGCCATCATCGCCCACGTTGACCATGGCAAGACCACTCTTGTCGACGCCCTGCTGGCGCAATCCGGCGTCTTCCGCGCCAACGAAGCCACCGTCGAACGCGCTATGGACTCAAACGACCAGGAACGCGAGCGCGGCATCACCATTCTCGCCAAGTGTACCTCTGTTCTGTGGAACGGAAAGGCCGGCGAAACCCGCATCAACATCATCGACACCCCGGGCCACGCCGACTTCGGCGGCGAAGTTGAACGCATCCTCGGCATGGTTGACGGCTGCGTCATCCTGATCGACGCCGAAGAAGGCGTCATGCCGCAAACCAAGTTCGTGCTCGGCAAGGCGCTGAAGCTGGGCCTGCGCCCGATCCTCTGCATCAACAAGGTCGACCGCCCGCACGCTGATCCGGACCGCGTCCACAACGAAGCCTTCGACCTGTTCGCCATCATGGGCGCCACCGACGAGCAACTCGACTTCCCGCACATCTACGCTTCGGGCAAGAACGGCTGGGCGACGATGGACATGAACGTGCCGTCGGATAACCTGGGACCATTGTTCGACCTGATCGTTGAGCACGTGCCGGAGCCGAAGGTCATCGAAAACAAGGACAAGCCGTTCCAGATGCTGGCCGTTCTGATCGAATCCGATCCGTTCCTCGGCCGCGTGCTGACCGGCCGCGTCAATTCGGGCAAGGCCGTTCCGGGCCTGGCCATCAAGGCGCTGAACCGTGACGGCGTTGAAATCGAGCGCGGCCGCATCACCAAGGTGCTGGCCTTCCGCGGCCTGAAGCGCCAGCCGGTCGACGAAGGCACCGAAGCCGGTGACATCTGCGCCATCGCCGGTCTCTCCAAGGCGACGGTTGCCGATACGCTCTGCGACATGAGCCTGACCGACGCGCTGCCGGCGCAACCGATCGATCCGCCCACGATCTCGATGACCGTTTCGGTCAACGACTCGCCGCTGGCCGGCAAGGAAGGCACCAAGGTGCAGTCGCGCGTTATCCGTGAGCGCCTGCTGAAGGAAGCCGAATCGAACGTCGCCATCCGCGTGACCGAAACCGACGAGAAGGACGCTTTTGAAGTGGCCGGTCGCGGCGAACTGCAACTGGGCGTTCTGATCGAAAACATGCGCCGCGAAGGCTTTGAAGTCGCCATCTCGCGTCCGCGCGTGGTCTTCAAGATCGATCCGGAAACCGGTGAGAAGATGGAGCCGATCGAAGACGTCGTGATCGACGTCGACGAAGAGTTCACCGGCGTGGTCATCGAAAAGCTGTCGGCCCGCAAGGCCGAGCTGAAGGACATGGGGCCTTCGGGCGCCGGCAAGACGCGCATCACGCTGAAGTCGCCATCGCGTTCGCTGATCGGTTATCAGGGCGAGTTCCTGACCGATACGCGCGGCTCCGGCGTGCTGAACCGCGTGTTCTCGCACTATGAAGGCTACAAGGGCATCATCGACCAGAACCGCAAGGGTGTGCTGATCTCGAACGGTGACGGCGAAACCGCGGCGTTTGCGCTGTGGAAGCTGGAAGAGCGCGGCACCATGTTCGTGGGCGGCAACGAAAAGACCTATATGGGCATGATCATCGGCGAGAACTCGCGTCTCGACGATCTCGACGTCAACCCGATGAAGACCAAGCAACTGACCAACATCCGCGCCTCGGGCACGGACGAAGCCATCCGCCTGACCCCGCCGCGTCGCCCGACGCTGGAGCAGGCCATCGCCTATATCGAAGACGATGAACTGGTCGAAGTGACGCCGAAGTCGATCCGCCTGCGCAAGAAGGAACTGAATCCGTCGTTCCGCAAGAAGCGCGTCCGTACAGACGCCTAAGCTTCGATCCTTGGCCGCCTGATAAGCAGTCGCTCTCGCAGGTACCAAAGTACCTGCATCGTGCGCCGGCTGTTATGCGACTCAAGGCTCTCGCTTAGGGCTGTCATGGTTCAAGTCTTAAACGGCCCCAGAGATGGGGCCGTTTTTTATGCGTTGAGGGATCGCCGTTTCCTGCCTATGCTCGCCGCCAACAAAATATACAGGCAGGTCTACCCATGAAACTGATCTCCGTTGGCCTTGCGGCTCTCACCTTACTGATGACGACTCCGGTTCACGCGCAAACTCCGGTCGAGGCGCATGGGGCCTTATCGATTTCGGGCAAGCATGTCGTCGATGCCCATGGCCAGACGACGGCCCTGAGCGGGGTCAGTTACTTCTGGTCAAACACCGATTTTTGCCAGTCGGGCTTTTATAACCCGCAGAGCGTGGCCTATTTTGCCAAGGACTGGAACGTGTCCGTGGTGCGCGCGGCCATGGGGATTGACGGGCCCGGCGGCTATGCCGAGTCGCCAGCGGCCAACCGCGCGCGGGTCAAGACGATTGTCGATGCCGCGATTGCGCAGGGTATCTATGTGATCATCGACTGGCATTCGCATCATGCTGACAAGGCCCCTCAGGCGGCTGTGACCTTTTTCAGCGACATGGCGCGCACCTATGGCCAGACGCCGAACGTGATCTATGAGATCTATAATGAGCCGTTGCGCGATGTTAGCTGGCCGAATTCGATCAAGCCCTATGCCGAGACGGTGATTGACGCTATCCGCGCCATGGATCCGGACAATCTTATCCTGGTGGGCACGCCCACCTGGGACCAGGATGTCGATCTGGCGGCGGCCGATCCGATCAAGGGACGGCGCAATATCGCCTATACCCTGCATTTCTACGCAGGCACCCATAAGGACGATATCCGCGCCAAGGCCCGGACCGCGATTGCCGCTGATGCGCCTTTGTTCGTCAGCGAATGGGGCAGCGTCAATGCCGATGGCAATGGCGCGGCCGTGCCGGACGAGACCCGAAAATGGTTTCAGTTCCTGAAGGCCAACTGCCTGTCCAATGCCAACTGGGCCGTCAGCAACAAGGCCGAAGCGGCGTCGATCTTCAAGCCCGGCGTGTCGCCAACCGGCCCGTGGATCGATGCCGACCTGACGCCTTCGGGCCTGCTGACGCGCGATCTGGTGCGCAACTGGACGGCGGATTGCCGGTAGGGCTGGCCTTTATGGCGCATCATCCTTGCGCTGTCCCATGTGCGCCCTTAGACATCGGCCTCGGACTCTCCGGGCCGTTTTTTATTGTGCCGGGGGGAAGGCCGTAATAGGTTGCCGCAAAGATAAAAAGGGAGCGGTAACATGTTTGGGAAGCTGATCGCGGCGGCGCTGGTCATGGCGCTCGTGAGTGCACCGGTGCAGGCGGCGGAAAAGCAGCGGTTATTCGTTCTGACCGATATCGAGGCCGATCCGGATGACAGCATGTCGCTGGTGCGGCTGCTGCTCTATGCCAATGAGATCGATATCGAAGGTCTGGTGGCCACCACCTCGACGCACCAGAAGACGTTTGTGGCGCCGGAGACGATCCGGCGGATTGTCGGCGCCTATGGCGAGGTGCAGCCGAACCTGCTCAGGCATGAGGCCGGTTTTCCGGAAGCGAAGGCGTTGCTTGGCCTGATCAGCGAGGGCCTGCCGGTCTATGGCATGGCGGGGGTGGGCGAGGGCAAGGATTCAGCCGGCTCTGATCGCCTGATCCGCGCGCTGGAAACGCCCGATCCGCGGCCTTTGTGGGTGACGGCATGGGGCGGCACCAACACCCTGGCTCAGGCGCTGTGGCGCATCCGGCAGTCGAAAAGTCCGGCAGAGGCGAAGCGGCTGATCGCCAGGTTGCGCGTCTATACGATCTCCGATCAGGACGACAGCGGCATCTGGATACGCACGCATTTCCCCGACCTGTTCTATATCGTCAGCCCGGGCGGCTACAGTGTGGGCGTCTGGACCGGAATCCTGGCCGAAGAGGCGGGCTTCGATAACACGGAGATCAGCAATGCCTGGCTGGCGGAGCATATCCAGCAGGGCCACGGCCCGCTGGGCGCGCAGTATCCCGATGTCGGCTACGGCATGGAAGGCGACACGCCATCCTATCTGGCGCTGATCCCCAATGGCCTGAACGCGCCGGACCATCCGGACTGGGGCGGCTGGGGCGGCCGTTACCGGCTCTCTATCCCCAAACTGGCTGATCTCGATCCGAAGGGCTTTACCGGCGGGGTGCCGGTGGGCGAGGAGCCGCGCCCGATCTGGACCAATTCGGCGGACAGCTATACGCCCTATGTGGCCAATGACATCGGCCGGTCGGTGAAGCTGTTCGACAAGACGGTGAAAAGCGCCCGTATCACGGTCGGTCGCTGGCGCAAGGAGTTCCAGAACGACTTTGCCGCCCGCATGGACTGGGCGGTCAAGCCCTATGCCGAGGCCAATCATCCGCCGGTGGTGACTCTGGGGCAGCCGGATCATATCACGGTCAAGTCCGGCGCCGGCTTTCATCTGAGCGCCACCGGCCGCGATCCGGATGGCGATAACCTCAGCTATCTGTGGTTCAACTATGCGGAAGCCGGCACCCTCGACCAGCCCATTCCGATTCAGGGCGCCGAAAACCTCTACCGTGTGCCGGTGACCGCGCCGGTGGTAACGACGACGCAGACGGCGCATTTTATCGTCAAGGTGACGGACAAGGGCACGCCGCCGCTGACGCGCTATGGCCGCGTGATCGTGACCATAACGCCTTAAACTTAATCTCCCCGCGCTGTGACGGTTCCCAGCTTGTCGAGAAGCCCTGCCAGCCGTGCAGCGCGCGCCATAGCTTTTCCGGCGGATGGGGAAAGTCGCGTTCGATGACGACGCAGCGGGTTTCGGTTTCGGTTTCTGGGATCAGGCTTTCGCCTTTTGACGGTTCAGCGCGATGGCGGCCTTGATCAGCGCCTTGAACGCCTCGGCATCGATCGTATCGCCCTCCCGGACATCGATAGCGCGGCGGGTGGCGCCTTCCAGGCTGGCATTGAACAGGCCGGCGGGATCGGGCAGGGACGCGCCCTTGGGGAAGGTGGTCTTGACAGCGGCCTTGTAGGTCTCCCCGGTGCAGATGATGCCGTCGTGTGACCAGACGGGGATGTTCCACTTCCACTCTTCGATGACGTCCGGATCGGCCTCCCTGATCAGGGCGCGCAGGTGCGCAAGGGTTACGCCGCGCCAGTCAGCATACGCCTGGATGGTTTCGTCGATAAGCTGGGAGGCGGGGATGCCCGCGGTGGCTTTAAGAGGCTTTTTCATGGGGGCTTTCTCAGATCTTTTCGCCGGTCATGGGTCCATCCGTTTCAGCAGGTCTTCGAGGCTATCGAGGCGCTTTTCCCTCTCTGCAGCCTCAAGACAGATTTACTGACAATCGGATAATTGCAAGGGGCATTTAAAGCTGTGTATTTTTATGGGCTATCGCAAGCGTGGAAGGGTCCGGCGGAGATTGCGCGTGTTTTCTTTTTGTTCCACCCCTTGACACTTATCCACATGCGGAACATATTGAGAACATCAACGAGGCCTTCGCCCGGAGGCCTTCATGCCAAGGAATGTTCCTATGCTGGATACCAAGCTCTATGCCTGTCCGCCGCAAGTGAAAGACCTGCCGCGCGATACGAAGATCGGTGTCACCTGCAGAAGCTGCGGGCGGCATTGGGGGGAAAGTGTGCAAGGTCTGATCGATAACCATCTCGGTGTCGAATTTGTCGACCTGCTGGAATGGAAATATCGCTGCACCGATGACGCCTGCGGCGGCATGGTGCGGATGGCCTTCAATGGCCAGGCCGCGGTCGTGCCGCAGGCGCCGCCGCGCGTCACCCTGCTGGGGCGTCCGAAGGTGACCGAGCGGTTGGCCTATCCGGTCAAGGCCGTGGTCAAGGCGCGCCATTATGAGGCGCCGGTGATTCCGGCGGCGAAACGGCAATTGTCCCTGCCGTTAGGCGCATAAGTTCCACATTGAGCCTTTAGGTTTAGCGGCGCTATGATGCGCGTATGACAACTGTTCAGAAGACCAAAATGTCGAAACCCAAATCTTCAGGCGCTGCCCTGCGCGTCATGGCCGCCGGCATTTTCGCCGCCATTCCGGCCATCGCCCTGCCGGTCTATATCGACCATCTGTACCGCGTCCGTCCAACGGTGACGCGCATCGCCGAAGGCTTTATCCAGCCGCATTTCCGTGATGGCGTCGGTTCTTATTTCACCCGTGGCGATGAAATGGTCATCCGTGGCCTGTCCTTCTGGCTGATGGCCGCGATCATTCTGTTCATGTTCATGGCGGGGCATATGATGCGCCGCCGTCTCAAGATCATGTTGCGCCCGCCGCGCGATCCGGAACCGGTTGTGACCGAAGACGCCGACACCACACCGGCGAATCCGGCCTAAACCAGCTCCACGTCAGCGCTTTGCACCACGCGGGCAATGCGGGGGAAAATGTATTTGAACGATGCCGCGTGGGCTTCGGTCGCGTTGGTGGTGCAGACGTCTTCCGCGACGACCAGACTGTAATTGCGCTCCCAGGCGTCACGCGCGGTGGATTCAACGCCGATATTGCTGGCAATCCCGCCAAGGACGAGCGTCCTGATGCCGCGCCGTGTCAGGTGCAGATCAAGATCGGTGCCGTGAAAGGCGCCCCAGTTGCGTTTGTGGATGACGATATCGCCCGCCTGCTTCAAGCCGCCGGCAAAATCACTCCAGCCTTCGGGCAGACCATCAGTAGGCAGTTGCGCCGGCTCATCGACCGGTTGCCTCAACGCGTCGCTGTAATCTTTCGCCCAGTGAACATGGACCATAAAGACGGGAGAGCCAGCGGCGCGAAAGCGCCCGGCCAGCGTTTTGGCGCGGTTCACCACGTCTTCGCTGGCATAGGGCAGGCGGCCCGGTCCGGCGATCCCCTTTTGCAGGTCGATCAGCACCAGGGCCGTGGTGGCGATATCAAGCTTGAGCATGGCAGGCGGTTACTGGATAACCGCACACGCCACGCGCACGCCGGCGCCGCCAATGGGTTGCGTGGTGTAATCGTCGGGCAGGGCGTGGATGACCACGGACGAACCGTCAGCGTCCATCAGGGCGGGACGGCTATCGACTGACTTGGCGGTGACCAGCGAAGAATAGATCTCGGCGGTGGCGGTGCCATCGCTGCCCGCGAAGATGTTGGTCAGATCGCCGGCGTCGTTGGCGGCGCCATTGAGCAGGCCATGATTAACCGGGGTCGCGTTATGGACGTGGCCGCCGGCCGAGGCGAATTTCTCGTCGCTGCAAGACCCCTTTTCATGGAAGTGGATGGCGTGCCAGCCGGGCGTCAGGCCCTTGGCCTCCACGCGCAGGATGACGCCATTGGGTGCGGGCTTGATCGTGATGGTGCCCAGATCGGCGCCACCATTGCCGGCCAGCTTGCCGCTGAGGGGGGGCGTGGCGGGCAGGGGGGCAGCAGCCGGTGCCGGCGTTTGCGCCATAGCCGGCATGGCACAGAGAGCAAGAACGGCCGCAAGTACGGAGGCGTGTGTGAGATGGGACATGGGAGGTTCCTGAATAGCATGCCTGAAATAATGAGAATCGTTCTTAACGACGAAACATGGCCCTGCAAAGGCGCGATTATAAAGAAGAGATCAGAATCGCGTGAACGATGTGCAGCGAGAGGATGACAAACTATTCACCTGCACCCCGTTGCAGACGTGACAAGTTCGTCCTAGGTTCGCATCGCAAAAAAAGCATAAGTGGGTTTGTGATGATTGATCGCCGTTTTCTTGTCGGTGCCCTGGGCGCCTTGCTCGGCCTGACCGCCTCCGAGGCGCTGGCCGCGAAAAAGAAGAAGCCGGCGGCGAAGAAGACGACGAAATCCAGCAAGAAGACTAAGGCCTCGACCAAGAAAACCAAGGGCAAGGCCAGCAAGAAGACCGCCGCCCCCGCCAGGCCGAAGCCGGTTGAGCCGCCCCCGCCGCCGCCGGTGCCCGATGTCACGCCGCCCGAACTGGCGGCCGCGCTTAAGTCGGCCTTTGACGCCATCCTGCACGACATGCTCATGGCCTCGCCGGCCCTGGCCACCTATGCCGGGCTCGACAAGGGCCCGTATGCCGGTCTGAAATCAAAGCTCGATGACCGCAGCGAGGCCAGCAAGGCCGCGACGGTGACGCGCCTCAAGCGTTCGGTCGATCGCCTGAACGCCCTGTCGCGCGAGCAGATGGCGGCGGCGGACCGCGTCAATTACGATACCGTGCTGTGGGACCTGAGCAACCAACTGGCGCTGGCGCGCAATTTCAATTTCGGCGACAGTGCGCCTTCGGGCGGGCTGTGGAGCGGCGGCTTCCCCAATCCCTACCTGATCAGCCAGTTATCGGGCGCTTACCAGTATATCCCCGACTTCCTCGACAGCCAGCACACGATCGAGTCCGCCGCCGACGCGCACGCCTATCTCAGCCGGCTTTCGGCCTTTGCCGTGGTGCTCGATCAGGAAACGGCGCGCATCCGCGCCGATTTCGCCCGCAGCGTGGTACCGCCCGATTTCATCCTGACCGTCACGATCAAGCAACTGACGGCCTTGCGCGATGTCGACCCGCTGACTTCGGCCCTGATTACGTCTCTGGTGACGCGCACCGCCGCCAAGGGCATCACGGCAGTTTCTGGGGGCGACTGGCAAACGCAGGCCACCGCGCTTGTCACCGGCCCGGTGAAAGAAGCGCTCAGCCGTCAGATCGATACCCTGGTGGCGCAGCAGGCCGTGGCGAAGCATGACGCCGGCGTGCGCAATCTGAGCAATGGCGAGGCCTATTACGCGAGTTGCATCAAGCTCAACACCTCGACCAGCCTGAGCGCGCGCGATATCCATCGGCTGGGGCTGCAAAAGGTCAGCGAGATCACCGCCGAGCTGGACGGCCGTTTCCGCGCGCTGGGCCGTGCTCAGGGCTCGGTCAACGACCGGATGCAGGCCATGTACAAAGATCCGCAGTATCTTTATCCGAACGACGAGGCAGGCAAGGCGAAGCTACTGGCCGATCTCAATGCTAAGGTGAAGACCATTCAGGCGCGGCTGCCGCAGTGGTTTGGCGTGCTGCCGAAGACGCAGGTGCAGGTCAAGCGCGTGCCGGTGGCAACCGAGGCCGGTGCGCCGGGCGGCTATTACAGTCCGGGCACGCTCGATGGTTCGCGGCCGGGCATGTATTACATCAATCTGCGCGATATCTCGGAACTGCCGAGCTGGACGCTGCCGACCCTGACCTATCACGAGGCCATTCCCGGCCACCATTTGCAGGGCACCATCCAGCAGGAAACCCAAGGCCTGCCGCCTTTGCGCAAGCTGTCCAGCTTCAACGCCTATGTCGAGGGCTGGGCGCTCTATGCCGAGCAACTGGCCGGCGAGATGGGTATGTATGACGCCGATCCGGCCGGCCGCATCGGTTACCTGCACGACGCCCTGTTCCGCGCCGTGCGACTGGTGGTCGATACCGGCATGCACGCGCAGGGCTGGAGCCGCGAACAGGCGATCACCTATATGGTCGAGACCGCCGGCAAGGCGCGCGGCGAGGCGACGGCGGAGATCGAGCGCTATTGCGTTTGGCCCGGTCAGGCGCTGGGCTACATGGTCGGCAAGATCGAGTGGCTGCGCCTGCGCGATGCCGCCAAGGCGAAACCGGGCTTCGATATCAAGCGCTTCCACGATACCGGCCTTCTGTGCGGCGCGGTGCCGCTGGATGTTCTGGCCGATGTTTATGAGGCCGCGGATTTGATTTAACCCTTCCGGGGCGCCCTTCGTCCCGGCAAGCACAAGTGTGCGCCCGAGCCTTTGCGAGGAGCCCTCGGCGCCTGAGAGAAAAGAAAAGGAAAAATGCCATGATCAATCGTCGTCATCTGCTGGTGGGCGGCTCGGCCCTGACCGCCGTTGCGGTCACCGCCTGCGCCAAGCCGGCGCCCAAGCCCGACCTTAACGCCACCTTCCAGTCGATCTATGACGAACTGGTCGACAATTCGCCGATGCTGGCCACCACGCTCGGCCTCGACAAGGACAAGCGCGCCGGCCTCAAGGCGAAGCTCGATCCCTCGACGCCGGCCGAGCGCGCCCGCCAGCAGGCCTTTATCGAAAAGGCCTTGGCCTCGCTGAAGGCCATCGACCGCGAAAAGCTGACCGGCATGGATCGCATCAATTACGACACCGTGGTCTGGGACTATTCGCAGAGCCTGAACGGCTTCAAGAGCTTCGATTTCGGTTCCTTCGGCTATCCGGCGCCCTATGTGCTTTCGCAACTGAGCGGCGCCTATCAGAGCGTGCCCGACTTCCTCGACAGCCAGCACAGCATAGAGACCAAGGCCGACGCCGACGCTTACCTCTCGCGTCTGACCGGCTATGCCGTGCTGCTCGATCAGGAAACCGAGCGCTTCAAGGCCGACGTCGCCAAGGGCGTGATCCCGCCCGATTTCGCCCTGCAAAAGGCCCTGACGCAACTGAAGGGCCAGCGCAACACCAAGGCCGCCGACAGCGTGCTGGTGGCCTCGATCACGCGCCGCACCAAGGAAAAGGCGATTGCGGGAGACTGGAACGCCACCGCCACCAAGACCTATGAGGGCGAGGTGGTGCCGGCGCTCGATCGTCAGATCGCGGCCATCGAAGCGGCCCTGCCCAAGGCGACGCACGACGCCGGTATCTGGCATATTCCGGGCGGCGAGGCCTATTACACCTTCGGCGCGCGCGGCGGCACCTCGACCGACATGACGCCGGATGCGATCCACCAGATCGGCCTCGACAAGGTGAAAGAGATCAGCGCCGAGATGGATGCCATCATGAAGGCGCAGGGCATGACCAAGGGCACGACGGGCGAACGCCTAGCCGCCATGGCCAAGGATCCGAAGTTCATCTACCCCAATACCGACGCTGGCAAGGACAAGCTGCTGGCCGATCTCAACAAACAGATCGACGTCGTCTTCGCCAAGCTGCCGCAGTTCTTCGGCACCCTGCCGACCTCGAAGGTGACGGTGAAGCGTGTGCCCAAGGCGACCGAACTGGGCGCGCCAGGCGGCTATTACCAAAGCGCCTCGCTCGACGGCAAGCGCCCTGGCGCCTATTACATCAACCTGCGCAACACCGCCGAGGTGCCGAGCTGGACCCTGCCGACCCTGACCTATCACGAGGCTATCCCCGGTCACCACATGCAGATCTCGATTCAGCAGGAGAACAAGAACCTGCCGGAACTGCGCAAGATTTCGGGCTTCAACGCCTATATCGAAGGGTGGGCGCTCTATTCGGAGCAACTGGCCGGCACCGACATGGACATGTATGCCACCGATCCGTTCGGCGAGATCGGCTATCTGCATGACGCCTTGTTCCGCGCCTGCCGCCTCGTGGTCGATACCGGCATGCACCACAAGAAGTGGAGCCGCGAGCAGGCGATGGACTACATGAACACCTATCTCGGCGATTCGAATGAAACCGAGATCGAGCGTTACGCCGTCTGGCCCGGTCAGGCGCTGGGCTATATGATCGGCAAGATCAAGTGGCTGGAACTGCGTGAAAAATCAAAGGCCAAGCTTGGCGCGGCCTTCGATATCAAAAAGTTCCACGATACCGGCCTTCTGGCGGGCGCCGTGCCGCTGGCGGTGCTGGAACAGGTCTATACGGACGCTGGCCAGATCTAGGTTAGACCAGACCCGCTTTGACAGGAGTCGTGCAGCATCAGCCTTAGGGTTGGTGCTGCTTTTTTGTGGCAGGTGTGCCCTCCGGCATCGGAATTGACAGATTCTGACTGTGAGCCGATAGTTGCCCTAGGGGTAGCGGGGCCTATTATATAACAACCCGAGGACACGCCATGAACAAGAACACGATTTGCCTGTGGTACAACAAGGACGCGGAAGCCGCCGCGCGCTTTTACGCCGAGACCTTTCCCGACAGCGCGGTGGGCGCCGTGCACCGCGCGCCGTCCGATTTTCCCGGCGGCAAGGCGGGCGACGTCCTGACCGTCGAATTCACCGTCTGCGGCATCCCGTGCCTGGGGCTCAATGGCGGCGACGTGTTCCATCAGACCGAGGCCTTTTCCTTCGCCATCGCCACCGACGATCAGGAAGAGACCGACCGATACTGGAACGCCATTGTGGGCAATGGCGGCCAGGAAAGCGCCTGCGGTTGGTGCAAGGACAGATGGGGGCTGTCGTGGCAGATCACCCCGCGTGCGTTTACTGAAGCCATGGCAAAAGGCGGCGATGTGGCCAGGCGCGCTTTTGAGGCCATGATGCAGATGGGCAAGATCGACGTCGCCAAAATCGAGGCGGCGGTGAGGGGGTAGGCAGGCCGGGCGCCGACCCGGCGGCCTTGGCTGTAAGTTTTTTTATCGCGCAAACCCAGACGACAAAACGGTTCTCGGCAAGCGGAAGAAGAGATCGCAAAAAAGACGATGAGAACATATTGCGAACCTGGAACAAATGAGGTACATCGTGGTTTGGTCAGAACGATTTAAAAGAAACACCCGGTGGCGGGAATCGTGACATAGGAGGGTTTGGTTATGTCATCTCAAGCGGTATTGAAATTGGTCGGTAAAAACGAAGCTGAAAAGCAACGCGCCCTCGAAGCGGCGCTGGCGCAGATTGATCGCGCCTTTGGCAAGGGGTCGGTCATGACCCTGGGCAAGAACGGCAAGATCGCGGATATCGAAGCGGTCTCCACCGGCTCGCTGGGTCTCGATATGGCGCTGGGTATCGGCGGCCTGCCGAAGGGTCGCGTCATTGAAATCTATGGTCCGGAATCGTCGGGCAAGACGACGCTGGCCCTGCACACCGTGGCCGAAATCCAGAAGCAGGGCGGCACGGCCGCGTTTGTCGATGCGGAGCACGCGCTCGATCCGAGCTATGCGCAGCGTCTGGGCGTCAATCTCGATGACCTGCTCGTCTCGCAGCCGGATAACGGCGAACAGGCGCTGGAAATCACCGACACGCTGGTCCGTTCGGGCGCCGTCGATATCGTGGTCATCGATTCGGTGGCCGCCTTGACACCGCGCGCGGAAATCGAAGGCGACATGGGCGACAGCCTGCCCGGTCTGCAAGCCCGTCTGATGTCGCAGGCCCTGCGCAAGCTGACCGGCTCGATCTCCAAGTCGAAGTGCATTGTCATCTTCATCAACCAGATCCGCATGAAGATCGGCGTGATGTACGGCTCGCCGGAAACGACGACGGGCGGCAACGCGCTGAAATTCTACGCCTCGGTGCGTCTCGATATCCGGCGCACCGGCGCCATCAAGGTGCGCGACGAGAACATCGGCAACAGCGTCAAGGTCAAGGTGGTCAAGAACAAGATCGCGCCGCCGTTCCGCGAAGTCGAGTTTGACATCATGTTCGGTCAGGGCATCTCCAAGATCGGTGAGATCATCGATCTGGGCGTCAAGGCTGGCCTCGTCGAGAAGTCGGGATCCTGGTACTCCTACAACTCGACCCGCATCGGTCAGGGCCGCGATAACGCTCGCGACTTCCTGAAAGCCAATCCGGAAATGTGCAACGAGATCGAAAAGGGCATCCGCAACAAGTCGGTGGTCCTGGCCGAGGAACTGCTGGGCACGCCAGAGCCGGACGCCAACGAAGGCGACGAGTCGCTGTAAACTCAAGATTACGTGTGTGATCTGGCAAGGGCGACGCTTGCGGCGCTTGAGCAAAACAACATGATCGGGCCGGACCGGCTCCAAACCTCCGGTCCACCGGCCTGATCAGGAAAAGACGCCCCGCAACGGGCGTCTTTTTTGTTTGTTGCAGGAACAGATGCCACAGAGCGGCAAAAAGATAGCCTTAGCGGTGCAAAGGTCTTTGCGCTTGTTGTGAAGCCCCTCTATATACAACCTCTTATTTGCCCATCTACCTCGAACTGAAGCAGACCATGCCGTCCTTAAATCAGATACGTCAGACCTTCCTCGATTACTTTGCCAAGCAGGGCCACGAGGTCGTTTCGTCCTCCTCGCTCGTGCCGCACAACGACCCGACCCTGATGTTCACCAATGCGGGCATGGTGCAGTTCAAGAACGTCTTTACCGGTGCGGAAACGCGGCCCTACAATCGCGCCACCACGTCGCAGAAATGCGTGCGGGCCGGCGGCAAGCATAACGACCTGGATAATGTCGGCTATACCGCTCGCCACCACACCTTCTTCGAGATGCTCGGCAACTTCTCCTTCGGCAACTACTTCAAGGCCGAAGCGATCGAGTTCGCCTGGAACCTGATGACTAAGGACTATGGTCTCGACAAGAACCGCCTGATGGCGACCGTCTATATCGATGACGATGAAGCCTTCGACCTGTGGAAGAAGATCGCCGGCCTGCCGGAATCGAAGATCGCCCGCATCGCCGGTTCGGATAACTTCTGGTCGATGGGCGATACCGGCCCGTGCGGCCCGTGCACCGAAATCTTCTACGACCACGGCGATCATATCTGGGGCGGCCCTCCGGGCACGCCGGAAGAAGATGGCGACCGTTTCGTCGAAATCTGGAACCTCGTCTTCATGCAGTTCGACCAGTCGGCCGACGGCACGCGCGTCAGCCTGCCCAAGCCGTCGATCGATACCGGCATGGGCCTTGAGCGCGTCGCCGCGGTTCTGCAGGGCGTGCACAACAATTACGACATCGACCTGTTCCAGACCCTGATCAAGGCCAGTGTCGAGGCCACCGGCGTCAAGGCTGAGGGCGACAACCTGCCGTCGCACCGCGTCATCGCAGATCACCTGCGCTCGTCGTCCTTCCTGATCGCCGATGGCGTCACACCGTCGAACGAAGGCCGCGGCTACGTTCTGCGCCGCATCATGCGCCGCGCCATGCGCCACGCCTATCTGCTGGGCGCGCAGGAGCCGCTGCTGCACAAGCTGGCACCGACGCTCGTCGCGGAAATGGGTGGCCACTACGGCGAACTGAAACGCGCCGAGGCCAGCATCATCGATACCTTGCGCCAGGAGGAAGAACGCTTCCGCCGCACGCTTGGCCGCGGCATGACCCTGCTCGACGAAGCGACGCGCGACCTCAAGGACGGCGACGTCATGAACGGCGAAACCGCCTTCAAGCTTTACGACACCTACGGCTTCCCGCTCGACCTGACGCAGGACGCCATTCGCGGCAAGGGGCTGACCGTCGATACGGCCGGTTTCGACACCGCCATGGAAGCGCAAAAGACGCGCGGCCGCGAAAACTGGACCGGCTCCGGCGAAAAGGCCCAGTCGGCGGAATGGTTCACCATTAAGGACGCCATCGGCGCTTCGGACTTCGTCGGTTACGATCACCTGAACGCCCAGGCGCACGTGCAGGCACTGCTGCTCAATGGCGAGCAGGTCGGCGAAGCCATGGCAGGCGATACGGTCGAGGCGGTTTTTGAAAAGACGCCGTTTTATCCCGAAGGCGGCGGCCAGGCCGGCGATACCGGCGCGGTCGAGCTTCTGCATGGCCAGGGCGTCATCAAGGACACCTATCGTCAGGCCGGCGAGCTCATCGTCCACCTGCTTGAGATCACCGAAGGCACGCTCAAGCTCGGCGACAAGGTCGAGCTCAGGGTCGATGCCGAAAAGCGCCACACCACGCGCTCGAACCACTCGGCCGCGCACCTGCTGCACGCCGCGCTCAAGCACGTTCTGGGCGCGCACGTCGCGCAAAAGGGCCAGCTGGTCGATGCCGACCGCATGCGTTTCGACTTCAGCCACGGCGCGCCGCTGAGCGATGCCGAGATCGAACGCATCGAGGACGAGGTCAACGCGGTCATCCTGCAAAATCAGGCGGCGGCCACCAAGCTGATGTCGCCGGAAAAGGCTATCGAAGCCGGCGCCGTGGCGCTGTTCGGTGAGAAGTACGGCGAGGAAGTGCGCGTGCTGGCGCTCGGTCATGCGCTCGAAGGCGAGGGTGACTATTCGGTCGAACTGTGCGGCGGCACCCACGTGTCGCGCACCGGCGATATCGCCCTGTTCAAGATCATTTCCGAAGGCGGCGTGGCGGCGGGCATTCGCCGCATCGAGGCCTATACCGGTGAATCGGCGCGTCAGTTCCTGCTCGATCAGGCGGGCGTGGCCACGGCTCTGGCCGATCAGTTCAAGGTGCCGGTCCATCAGGTCGGCGCCCGCGTCGAAGCCCTGATCGCAGAGCGCAAGCGCCTCGAAAAGGAACTGTCCGAAGCCAAACGCGCACTCGCGGTTGGCGGTGGCGGCGCGGCCTCCGGGCCGGAAGAGATCAACGGCACCAAGGTGATCGCCCGCGTGCTGGATGGCGTCGGCGGCAAGGATCTGCGTCCGCTGGCCGAGGATTTCAAGAAATCGATCGGCAGCGGCATCGTGGCGCTGGTCGGCAAGCTCGATGGCAAGGCGGCGGTCACCGTGGCGGTAACGCCTGACCTGACCGGCAAATATAACGCTACCGAGCTGGCCAAGGCGGCCGTGATCGCCATGGGTGGGCAAGGGGCGGGCGGCAAGGCCGATTTCGCCCAGGGCGGCGCGCCGGATGAAAGCCAGGCCGATGCGGGCATCGCAGCGGTCAAGGCGCTGATCTAGTTCGCATTCCGATCTGATGGGATCAGATCGGCGCTCTTAGTTTTTTGTGTTTACGCGCTTTTTGATCCGAAAAGTGCGTCACACTTTTCGGAAAGCGCTCCAGCGGCTATCTGGCGCATGGCGCCCTTATGTTCCATGCTATAACCCTGCATCTTCTTTTCAGCTGCAGGGTTTTTCTATGAACAGACTATCGGGCAAGACGGCATTGATCACCGGTGCGGCCAGCGGCATCGGCGCGGCCATAGCTGCGGCCTTCGCTGCCGAGGGCGCCTATGTTGTCATCAGCGATATCAATGTGGAAAAAGGCGAGGCCGCCGCCCGGGCGCTGGGGGACAAGGGCGG
The DNA here is from genome assembly GCF_000376105.1 of Asticcacaulis benevestitus DSM 16100 = ATCC BAA-896. Lineage (GTDB taxonomy): Bacteria > Pseudomonadota > Alphaproteobacteria > Caulobacterales > Caulobacteraceae > Asticcacaulis > Asticcacaulis benevestitus. Next base: position 10,536 of record NZ_AQWM01000004.1, on the reverse strand, counting down.
CTTTATGGCGCACGATGTCACCGACGAGGCGCAGTGGGCGGCGGTGATGGCCGCTATCGTGTCAGAACGCGGCGGGCTCGATATTCTGGTCAATAATGCCGGCATCACCGGCACCGAGGGCGGGCATCCGCACGATCCGGAACACGCCAGTCTGGAGGATTGGCGCAAGGTCATGGCCATCAATCTCGACAGCGTGTTCCTGGGATGCAAGCACGCGATCCAGGCCATGCGCGCGGTCGGCAAGGGCGGCTCGATCATCAATATGTCGTCGCGGTCGGGGCTTGTGGGCGTGCCGAAAACCGCCGCCTATGCCGCCAGCAAGGCCGCCATCCGCAATCACAGCAAGTCGGTGGCGCTCTATTGCGCCGAGCAAAATCTCGGAATCCGCTGCAATTCGCTCTATCCGGCCTCGATCCGCACGCCGATGTGGGATGGCATGATCGATGGCGCGGCCGATGAAAAGCGGATGCTCGATAATATGCCGCTGCATCGTTTTGGCCGGCCGGATGAGGTGGCGGCGGTGGCGATCCTGCTGGCATCGGATGAGGCGACCTATATCACGGGGTCGGAATTCAATATCGACGGCGGTATCCTGGCCGGGACATCGACCTCGCCGAAGTAGTCATATTCCATGCGTTAGAATCAGCGCCAGCGCCGACAGGGTAAACAGGCTGATCAGGGTCGATTGTGCCACCGTCTTGGCGGCGCCTTCAAACCACAGGCCGTACATTTTGGTCTGGATGAAGACGCTGACGGCGGTGGGCGTGGCCGCGAGGAAGACGCAGACGCGCAAGGTCAGCGGATCGACGCGGAGCAGGCTGAGCACCAGCGCGACGAGGGCGGGCGCCAGCAGGATCTTGCCGATGATGGCGATGGCGCTGGTGATATCCGGGCGGACGAGATTGGTGGCGGGCATCAAGGCCAGCATGCCGCCCAGCGCCACGAGCGCGACCGGCGGGCCGGACCTGCCGAGGATATCGAGCGCATTGTCTATCGCCGGCGGGAAGTGAAAACCGATCAGCATGCAGGCGACGCCGGTCAGGGCACCGATCACGGTCGGGTTTTTGGCGGTGTGGGCGAGCGCGGCCCGGAAGGTCTTGCCCGAGGCCTTGGCCAGTCCGGCGCAACCGATGCTGAACAGGATGAGGAAATCGGCGGCCACGACCAGCGGCCCGATGCGCGAAACTTCCGGCCCGAACAGGCTGAGCGCAATGGGGATGCCGAGAAAAGCGGAATTGTTGATGAAGCCGGCCATGCCGGCGGCGATGGAGTCGTCTTTGCGGCTTTTGAAAAGGCGGGTGGCAAGAACGACGATCGCGCCGGTTAGTACCATGGCGGCGAGATAGCCAAGGATCGGCGTGGCCATGGTGGGGGCGACATGCGGCAGGCGGGAAAAGCTGATCATCAGCCAGCACGGAAAGGCCAGCCAGTAGAAATAGGCGGACAGGCCGTCCAGCCCCTGCGCGTTGAGGCGCTTGAGCTTCACCAGCAAGGCGCCAAGGCCGATAAAGGCGAAGAAGACGAGGACGCGGCCTAAGGTATCAATCATGTCGGCCTCATGTCTGGTCTCGCTCCGATGGTCTGCAAAGCATCATCTTTAGAGCTTCCGTTGCTCACGTACTTGAGTACGCTGCGCTACGGGTCTCGAAAGCTAATCCTTTTCGACTCACCGGAGCCGCCCATCCATAAGGCCTTGGCTACCTTATGCCTAGGGTTAACCGGCCGGATTGGCCTTCATGGCTTCGCTTTCGGCGGTGGGCAGGCCGATATGGACCAGTTCCCAATGGGTCAGGCCGTGGCGCTCGAAGGTGAAGGTGGTGGTGCCGTGGATCTCGTCGGTGACGGTCAGGCGGGCGCGTTCGAGACTGAAAAACGCCACCTTGGGCGAGGGCGGCTTGCCCTCGAAAGCTGACGGCTCAAAGGTGTTGGCGTCTTTCGCTTCGCCATAGGTCAGGCCGAGGATCGCCTTGGGCGTCAGGTAAGAATTGACGTCGATCACCGGCCTGGCGGGTGCTTTGACCGCATTGGGGTTGACCATGTCATTGATGGCCTTGCCGACGGAATCGGCGACATTTTTGAAGGCGCTGCCGGTGGCGCCGACCGGATCATTGAGCGCGCTGGGGGCGGGAGCGGCCAGCCCCTTGTCGCCGGCATCGAGCTGGGCTTTTAGGCTGATGCGCACGGTGTCGAAATCGATCAGTTTGGCCAGGGCGTCGATATCCTGGCTCTGGCAGGAACTGCGGACATCGGCGAAGGAAATGATCGGCGCGGCATAGAACAGACCGGCGCAACCCGCGACGATGAGGACCAGCAACAGGCTTAGAATTCTCGACACAGTACATTTCCCCCTGGAGACCGTATGAAACAAGGTTAACACGCCAATCTAGGCTTGTCGCCCCTTTGCGGTGAATTGACGCGCAGGTGTGGCGCGGCTGCCGATATTGGAAGATAGTTTGGACCACGGATAAAGGCACGGATGCCGCTTCGCGGCGACACGGATAAGGCACGGATAGGTATTTTATGACGGCTTTGCCGTCCTTAAGGTCTATCGCTCAGCGTTGAGCTTTGAAATTTATTATGAAATCCGTGCCTTATCCGTGTCGATGACCGCAGGTCATCATCTGTGCCTTATCCGTGTCAGAGCCTTACTTGCCTTGCCAGAGTTGCGGGTGCGCTTCGAGATATTTGATGTAGATATCGGCGGCCCGCGCGTCCGAGCGGGTATTGGGGTGACTGTTGCAGCCGGTGTAGTCGAGCACCGGCAGGGTGATGCGGTCAATCTTGGTATCACCGCCTGAGGTCATGGCGTTAAACACCGCATCAGTGCCGCTGATATAGCCTTCCGGTTCGCCTTCCAGCGTGGTGAGCAGGATAAAGGCGTTTGGGTTTCGGGCGCGGAGGGTTTTGACGAAGGCGGTGTAGGTTTTCACATAGTCGGCGCGGAGATTGGCCTCATTGCCCCAGGGTTCATCGGGACGCACCGGCGTGGAAAAGTCATTGCTGCCGATACCGACCACAATGACCTGTGGGTGCCAGTCGGGCTGGTGGGCGGGCGTCGGGTCATCGAAGAGCGCGCGTTCATAGAGCATCGGCATATGGTATTTCGGATGCTCGCGGCCGTCGTAATTGCGCACCATGCCAAGACCCGAAAAGGCGTTGATCTGGTAATCAGCGTCGAAATGCCTGGCGGTGAGGACGCCAAAGCCCTGCTGGCTGTCGGTGGTCTCGAAGATTTCCTCGGGCGTACACTGGGTAAAGGCTGAGGTATTGCCATAGCCGACGGTCAGTGAGTCACCGATGAACTCGATCTGGCGGGCGCGGTCGGGCGGGGGTAACAGCGGGCTTGGCTGATCGATCGTGTCGAACCCGACGAAACGACCTGTCAGATATTGGGTTTCTGATCGCTTTTCGAGGCGGATCGTATGTTCGCCGTCGCCCAACTTACCTAGCTCTACGACCTTGCTGCCTGGTTTTTGCAAAATCATCAACGGCTTGCCATCGACAATAACATTGAAGTTGCTGTTCTCATTGTCGAAAAGCAATTTTACGGACGGCCCTGTGAAACGCGATTCGAAATAAACGGCAGGCCATTGATGAACATTATCGGCTGTGACCCGCCCGCCAATGGTCATAGGCAGGAGATAAGCCATCTGTGCAGTGGTTGTCGCGTGTGCGGCGAACGGAGATGTAGCCAGCGCCCCGGCCAGTAAAATCGATTTCCACATGGTTTCTCCCTTTTTTTAGCGATAGTGGTGGCTATCAGGCAAGAAAGCAAGAAACCCCACCACCAACGCGCCTATTTGGGGTGCGCTACCGCTTCGCTGTTTGAGCGCGGGGCGCGTCGGTCCCCCTCCCCGAACAAGCCGGGGAGGTATAAAAAGCAGACCCATTCATGAGCGGGGAGGTATTAAGAGAGGCTAGATCTGTCTGGTCAGCAGGCTGTGGACATAGGCCAGTTTGCCCTTGATCACCGGGGTCAGGATAAAGGGATAAAGATCGCGCTCGCCCATCGAATGGTGGATGGTGTTGAGCGCCAGGCTGAGCGGTATCCACACCTCGGCGATGCGCTCAAAATCGAGCACCGAATAGGGGTCGAAGTTCGCGTGCGCCGCCAGGAAATCATGTGACATGGGCGCCAGCGCTATGCCGAACATGTGCGCCGTCTCCAGTGAATCGATGATATGCAGCACATGGGCGAAGCACTCGGCGAAATCCTCCCACGGATGGGTGGTGGCGTAATAGCTGATATAGCTGGAACCCCAGCCGGGCCTAGGCCCCCGCGCGTAATGATGCTTCAGCGCCTCGTCGTAATCGACGCTCTCGTCACCGAAAACGGCGCGGAAACTCTCGGTCTTGCCGGCATCGCGCACCATCTTGTTCCAGATGAAGTGGCCGGTCTCGTGGCGGAAGTGACCGAGCAGGGTGCGGTAGGGCTCGTTCATCATGGCGCGCTGCTGTTCGCGCGTCGGGTCGTCGGCCTCGGCGGTGCGGATGACGATATGGCCCTCATCGTGGCCGATCAGCACCGGCTGGCACGAGCCATCCGGATTGATCTTGTCGTCTTTCAGATCGAAGCGAAGCCCGCCGATCGGGTCTTCCTTGCGCGAGGGACGCGGCAGATCCCAGCGCAGGAACGAATAGAACAGGTGGCGCTGGGCGTCGGAGATGGCGCGCCAGCGGCGCAGGCCCTCCCTGCTTTTCGCATTGGGCACTAAGCCATTGTAACGGCAGGCGGTGCAAAACGTTTCGTCGCTGTCATCGCGCACCAGCCAGTTGCAGACATCGAAAGCGGCGTTCGGGCAGAAGCGATAGACGAATTGCTGCTGATCGACGCGGCGCCAGCGATCAGCATGGTTGGCGTCGGGCTGCATGGCGTGCAGGCTGATTTCTTCGCAGACGAAGCCCAGGCGTAAACCGCATTTGAGGCAGGACCGGTTCTCGAAATAGATCGAATTTCCGCAGTTATCGCAGCGAAAAAGTTTCATGCTTTATTTGTTGTCCCATATCTCCGGCCGGGCCTCAAGGAAACCGATCAGGCTGTTCGCCACCTGAGTATCGTCCGCCGTGGTCGGGTGCCAGTTGCACCCGCCAAAACTTAGGCCGTTCATGGGTAAGAAATCGATGCGGCTCTCACCCGATGCGCGCAAGGCGGTGAGTACCTTTTTAACCTCGGACTGGATCTCGCCATTGGCCTGATCGGTGGCCATCAGGATGAAATAGGCTCCGGGATATTGGGCGCGCAGGGACTGCACGAACGCGACATAGGTCTGCTCGTAATCGCTGTGCAGTTCGTCGCGCGTGGTCCACACCTCGCCGCCATGCAGGGGCGTGGTGAAATCGTTGGTGCCGAGGCCGATGACGACGACCTGCGGGTTCCAGCTCTCGGATGTGTCCTTGATGTCGGGGGTGACGGTATAGGCATAGGCTTGCGGCAGGGGCAGGCCTTCGCCGCCATTGTAGTTGCGCACGATGCCGCGGCCGGAAATGGCGTTGACGCGGTAATCGGCCTTGAAATGTTTGGCGGTGACCGGCCCGAAGGCGGCCTGGGTGTTGGTGGTGGCCCAGACCTGATCGCCGGTGCAGGTGCGGGTGGAGGAGGTGTTGCCGTAGCCTACGGTATAGCTGTCGCCGATGAACTCGATGCGGCGCGGTGATGGCAGCGGCGCGGGACGGACATTATTAGCATCGGCCACGAACAGGCCGGTGAACTGCGCCGAGCTTGAGGCCGACTCGGTCAGCTTCTCGATGCGGATGGTGTGTTCGGTATCGGCGAAGGGGCCCAGCACGATATCGCCTTCGCCGGGGCGATTGACGGTCTGCACCTTCTGGCCATCGACATAGACATTGAGGATATTGGTCTGGTCGTTCAGGCGCAGTGATATCTCCTTGCCCTTGAAGCGGGCCTCGAAATAGGTGCCCGGCCACTGGTGGACGTAGCCCTGAGCCGGATCGGCGCTAACGGTCGCCACGCGGCCGCCGATATGCAACGGCAGGGGATAACCGATCGGCGTTCCGGCCTGAGCGGTCGTGGCCAGAAGCGTGCCGGCGAGCAGGAGAGCATTGAAAAGACGCATATTACTTGCCTTGTCTGAGGTCTGGCCAGAGTTCGGGATGGGCATCGAAATAAGCGATCAGGGTTTGGCTGATCTTGCGGTCATCGTCGGTATCGGGGTGATGATCGCAGGCGTTCTTGGTGAAGCCGGTGATTTCCAGCACATCCACCCTGGTCTCGCCCGCGGCCCTCAGGCGGTCGCGTACAGTGGTGATTTGCGGCGTAGTGGCCGGATCGTAGGAGATCAGCAGGACGGACGCATCCGGGTTTTTCGTGCGCAGGGATTTGACGAAATTGACATAAGTTGCTTCGTAATCCGCGATCAGTTCAGCCTCAGTCTTCCACTTTTCGCCGGCATGGAGGGGCGTGGAGAAATCGTTGGTGCCGAGCGCGATGACGATGACCTGCGGCTGCCAGGTGGGGTCGTGATATTCGGTCTTGCCGTCGAAGAGAGCATAGGGGTAGAGGTCGGGTAGGGTGTCGCCGGCAAAGCCATTATAGTTACGTACGATGCCGCGGCCGGAATAGGCGTTAACTTGGACCTTAGCCCAAATGGCATCTGCGGTAAGCACGGCGAAGCTCTTGCCGGTGTCAGTTGTCGCATCCAATTCTTCTGCGGTGCAGGAACGTTTGCTAGAAGTATTACCGTAACCGACCGTATAGGAATCGCCAATAAATTCGATACTTTTGGAAGGTGACATTGATGGTGGGCCGGACGAGGCCCCGTGAGCATATATTGCGATCAGGCGGGAAACGGAATCCTGCGTTTCATTGAATCGCGTCAGACTCACAGAGTGCTCATCACCGCCACGCGGATTCTCCGGCACGTCTTTTATATGAATCCGACTGGCACCGGGGTGACTCAGTGTGGTTGCTATATTACCGTCGATATAGACATTCAATCGGCCCTTGGAATCATCAATATCTATCCAAATTTCCGAACCTGTGAAATGAGAAGAGAAGGTAACCAAAGGCCACGAATAGGCTATAGCGCCACTTTTTTCATGCGCCACACGGCCGAAGGTATCAACGCTAAGCGGCACTGTATCAAGCGGCGGTGTATGCATTAAGGTCTGTGAGCTGATGGTTTCCGCATGTGCGCTGCCGGCGAGTATCATACCCGATAATAAAGCCGCTGTGAATCGCATGGTCTTCCCCTGTATTTTAGTGGACTATTTCAGTTCGGTTCACAGGCGTCAACGCGCGTTTTTTTGACACGCCCTGCGCTGCCAACCGGCCAGCAGACGTCAGGGTGGATGTCGCGGTTGTCGCCTCGACATAAAAAAAGCCGCCGGAATGAACCGACGGCTTTTCTGTCTCGTTTGGCCTGGGCTTAGGCGGCCAGCGCCTTGGTCAGGTTTTCGCTGATCTTGTCGAGGAAGCCCTCGGTGGTCAGCCAGCCTTGCGACGGGCCGACGAGCAGCGCCAGATCCTTGGTCATGAAGCCGGCTTCGACCGTATCGACGCAGACCTTTTCCAGGGTTTCGGCGAACTTGGTCAGCTCGGCATTGCCGTCGAGCTTGGCGCGGTGCTTCAGGCCTTGTGTCCAGGCGAAGATCGAGGCCATCGAATTGGTCGAGGTGGCTTCACCCTTCTGGTGCTGGCGGAAGTGGCGCGTCACGGTGCCGTGGGCGGCTTCGGCTTCCATGATCTTGCCGTCGGGCGTGACCAGGGCCGAGGTCATCAGGCCGAGCGAGCCATAGCCTTGCGCCACGGTGTCGGACTGGACGTCGCCGTCATAGTTCTTACAGGCCCAGAGGTAACCGCCCGACCACTTGAGCGCCGCGGCGACCATGTCGTCGATCAGGCGGTGCTCGTAGTGCAGGCCGGCGGCCTTGAACTTGTCTTCGTATTCGGCGGCGTAGATTTCGGCGAAGATGTCCTTGAAGCGGCCGTCATAGGCTTTCAGGATGGTGTTCTTGGTCGACAGATAGACCGGATAGCCGCGCGACAGGCCGTAAGCGAAGCAGGCATGGGCGAAATCGCGGATCGAGTCGTCGAGGTTGTACATGCCCATGGCCACGCCGGCGCTGGGGAACTTGAAGACCTCAAAGTCCATTTCCTTGCCGTCGTCACCGACGAACTTCATGGTCAGTTTACCGGGGCCGGGGACGAGGAAATCGGTGGCCTTGTACTGGTCGCCGAAGGCATGGCGGCCAACGACGATCGGCTGGGTCCAGCCGGGAACGAGGCGCGGCACGTTCTTGCAGATGATCGGCTCACGGAAAACAACGCCGCCCAGGATGTTGCGGATGGTGCCGTTGGGCGACTTCCACATCTTCTTCAGGCTGAATTCCTTCACGCGGGCTTCGTCAGGCGTGATAGTGGCGCACTTGACGCCGACGCCGCAGGCCTTGATGGCTTCGGCGGCATCGATGGTGACCTGATCGTCGGTCGCGTCGCGGTTTTCCATGCCGAGATCGAAATATTGCAGGTCGATATCGAGATAGGGGTGGATCAGCTTGTCCTTGATCCACTGCCAGATGATGCGGGTCATTTCGTCGCCGTCGATATCGACAACCGGGTTCGCCACCTTGATTTTAGCCATTACAGAATCCTTTTCCAAACGGGAGCTGGCGGCAGGACACACAGGGTCGGAGCCGTCGCTAACGGCAGGTGCTATAAACGAATTATCTGGCGGCGCAAATAGCTCAAATTTCGCCTGTGGGGACTTGCAAGATTGTATCCAATTGGATACTGTAAGGATGGGGGACGCATGAATATACTTATCCGATCATCCGATTTCGACAAATGGCTGCACGGGCTTACGGATATGACAGCCAGACTGCGTATTGTGGCGCGTCTCGACTCCGCGCGTTTTGGTAATTTCGGTGACTGTGCGCCTGTCGGTGAAGGTGTTTCTGAAATGCGTGTTCATACAGGACCCGGCTATAGAGTCTATTTTGTCCGTGATGGTGCAACGGTTTATGTGCTGCTGATCGGCGGCGATAAATCGTCTCAAAAGAAAGACATAGCGCGTGCCAAACTTATGGCGCGTGAGCTTAAGGAGAAGAAAGCATGACGACCTACGCGCCCTTTGATGCGGTCGATTACCTCGATAGTGAAGACGCCATTGCCGAGTATCTGTCGGCCGCGGCGGAAGACCCCAATCCTGATGTCTTTCTTTTTGCCCTGAACAATGTGGCCAGAGCGCGCGGCATGGCCAATGTAGCCAAGGCGTCCGGTCTGGGGCGCGAAAGTCTGTATAAGGCGCTGAGCGTGGGGGCGCATCCGCGTCACGAGACGATCACCGCTATTTTGCGAGCTGTCGGCGTCAGGCTGGCCATCGTGACGGATCAGAAAGCGGCGTCGTGATGCTGAAGACGAAATGTGTGTCTAACCGACAATATATCCGTCTTGAAGGCATGTAGGCAAAAAGCCTCGTAATGCCTTTAGTGAACCTGACGATTGGTAATATTTATGAGGCGGCTCTCGAAAAAGATATGATCCGCGTATGGGGTGATTATGGTGAAGATTATTTGTATCCATTGGATATGTTTCAGATTTTAGATTGAAACCTATGAACCCTTAATTGGCCCGCACCTTGCAATGACATCTTCAAATATTACAGAGGGTGCCGAAATGACCGGGTTAACATACGAAGTCCGCAACCGCCGCGATTGGGTCGATACCGCTCGCGCCATAGCGCTCCTGCCGTTGGCGCTGGTTCTGCTGGTGTTTCTGGCGATCCGCGAACGCTGGTAAGACGCCTGCGCCGGATACGACATGCTTCTGTAACGGGCCACTTAAAGTCAATCCCTTTTGAGCCATTTCCGATCGCCGGCTTCGTGCTTCTGTCCGCAGTCATCTCTGAGAGCGCTGCTTGATGGTGTAGGAAAAAGGCTCGGCCGACCAATCTTTAGGTCGCAGTCCTATTCGGCTGCGAGCGGACGTGCGGTCTGACCGATCCTCGCGTCCCGGCGAAGGGACCTGGCTCAGGCCGAGGATGGTAGAGCGGCCTGAGGGTGTAATATGTCAGGCCATGGCAGCCCTTTCTGTTTGGGTAGCCGCAAAGTCCTGCCCATTGCGGAGCATGGCATGCATGATGACGCCGAGCTTCCTGGCCAAGGCGACCTTGGCCTTTTTTAGGCCCGAGCGCGTGGCAATCGCTGTCGCCCACGCTTTCAGGCGTATGGCTTTGCTGGGCCGGATCATGATTGTGTTCGCCGCCTCGTAAAGAGCTGTGCGTACGCTGGCATCCCCCGTCTTTGAGATGCGGCCGGTGTAGTCTGTTTCTCCTGACTGATACTTTCGCGGGGTCAGTCCGAAGTGTGGACCAATGTCGCGTGACNAGGAGAACCGCTCGGCTTGGTCGATAGCAGATACAAAAGTCAGCGAGGTTANNGGGCCGACGCCGGGTATGGTCATCAGTCGACACNTTCGCTGGTCGGCCTTTGCCATAGCTAGAACCTTTCGATGGAGAAGGTTGAACTGCTCCAGAAGGGCCTGTCGGGCGTCGAGTATTGACCTGGCGATCTGCGTCA
>NZ_AQWM01000003.1 GCF_000376105.1 Asticcacaulis benevestitus DSM 16100 = ATCC BAA-896 | reverse complement strand
GCTTCTTCCGCTAGCATCCACCCTGTCTTGCGCTCAGCCCGCGACATAAGGCCTTCAATGAAGGCACCGGCAGATGCGCGTTGCTCTGAGCGCTTAAGCGCTGGAGCAATCGCCGCCTTCATCTCCGTCAACGCTTCGCGCCAGTTAGTCCCTGTACCCACCCAATCTGACACACTCATGACAATCTCCGCTCATCCTAACCAACGAAAGGGAATCATGATTTTCCATTATGCGCAACTGTAGTACTAGGCGTCCCCGTACGCAGTATACCTGAGGTGCTTGCCTGCTAGCACGCGACGGCACCGCCCGCCCAGTCAAGCCTGAAGGTTTTTCAAGTCAGGCGTTTTTTAAGTAGCTGTCTAGCGCGTGCCGCGTGTGGTGGTGAGGGCGGAGCGCAGGGGGCGGGCGCTGTTGCTGCGCACCGGGCTGACCTCGGTCTGGGCCAGGGCCTGCGGACGCGCAGTCTGGTTCTCGTTGTCGACGCGATAAGCCAGGGCGTCGTTTTTCTGGATCGTGCCATTCGGGCTGACCTCAGCCAGGGCGATCATCGAGTCGATTTCACGCTTGCGGGCGCGGAAGGCGTTCAGGTCGTTGCCGGCCAGCATGCTGGATTGCGGCACCTTGGCGCCCTTGGGGTCTATCGGGTGGTGGTCTTTCCAGACCTCGAAATGCAGGTGCGGGCCGGTTGAGCGGCCGGTGGTCCCGACATAGCCGATAATCTGGCCTTGCGTCACGCGCTGACCGGGGCGGACCGCGATGGACGACATGTGACCGTAGCCGGTTTCCCACTCTTTATTGTGAGCGATACGGACCCAGCGGCCGTAACCGCCCCACCACTTTGCGTCCATCACCACACCATCGCCGGCAGCCTGGATTGGGGTGCCGGTGGGGGCAGCGAAATCGATGCCGGTGTGCATTTTCATGAAGCCGACGATCGGGTGGAAGCGCATGCCGAAGCCGGACGATGTGCGGGCGCCGTAGATCGGCGTTGCCAGCAGGAAGCCTTTGATGTTCTTGCCGGTTTCATCATAATATTCGATGGAGCGGCCGCCGTTGGGCGTAAAGGAATAGAAGCGGTCGACGCCGCCCTTGGCCTCGATCTCGGCATAGAGCAGATTGCCCGCCTCGACCGTACGGCCGCTTTCGGTGACCTTGCGGTCGAACACCATCTTGAAAGTGTCGCCCGACTGGATATCGCGCTCGAAATCGAGCTTGTGGGCGAACAGCTTGACGACCTGCGCGGTCAGGGTCGGGGTGGCGCCGAGCGCCGCAGCCGAGGTGAACAGGGAGCCATCAATGGTGCCGATCGCGACGCGGCGCTCATCGCGTACCGATTCTTCCAGCGCGCGCAGGCGCATGACGCCGTCGCGGTCCTTGGTCAGGGTCAGTTGCTTGGCAGGGCCGGTGCGCACGGTCAGGCCCAGAAGCTGGGCGTCACCCTCGCCGCTGATCGGCTTGGCTATGGCGGCCTCCAAACTGAGGCCGGCCTTGATATTGGTGATATTGAAGGAGTGGGACAGAAGCTTGATGGCTGCCTTGGCTTCATCGGGCTTCACGCCCATACGGGTGATGGCCTGATCGAGTGTTTCGCCGGCGCGCAGCGAGATCGGCATGTCTATGGGCTGGCTGTAACCGGGACGTGCGGCGGCTTCGGCATAGGCTTGCGTTTCCAGCGCCATGGCGGCGGCGGGGTCCATGGGCGCGCCCATACCCTGCATCGGCTGCACCATCTTCCACAGAAGCGTGCCGACCGTCAGCGCCGTCGCCAGGGCAAAAACCATGGGCGTAAGTCTGACGGGCTGCCGGCGGGGATCAAGTTGAGCCATGTACGCGTATTCGTCCTGTTAAGCGAAGGGCGTAAAGGTATGCCCCCTGTCGATATGGCCCTCGAAGCTATGAGGGCCGGATACTCAGTTTTTCGCAAGCCTAAGGCTACGGTTTCAGGCAAGACTCGTGATGAATGGCACCATGGGCTGAGTCTTAACAATGTGGAAGGCTCTGCTTACGCCTAAATAAGGCGAAAATGAGGCACGTTTTTGCACCGACGCGGATCCTTGTGACCCGTGGTTTTAGTCTATTATCCTTAAAATCCTGCTTACAAACAGGTTAATGAAAAATTAATGTCGCGGAGGGACAAATTCGCGTCTCGGTGTTGTGTTCATAAGGTCTTCATAAACTGTGGAAAACCGTCACAAATCCATCCAAGGGGCAAAAAGGGGGCGCGCATCACGCGTTCGCCGGATTTTGGGCTAAAACCTGCCCTAGACTGTGCCAAAAGGGATAAAACAAAATGTCATCGGTTCCACATTTTTTAAGAGATTTGCATGATACTGTACGCGAACGGGCAAAATGCCCGGCCAAAGCCTTTGCAGAAGCGTCCAAGATTTCCTGAATGACTGCCTTTTCCCATCCTTCTCTTTCTGCGGCAGACGATGAAGCTCTGTGGTTCCCGGTGCATATGAGCGGCGGTGACAGCTTTTCGCGTCCGACAGGGATCGATGGCGCCGGCGATGATGGTCCAGAAGATCACGATGCTATCGGCTTACCGGGGCGCCGCCCTGCCGGGCCGGGTGGCAAGCCGCCGGCCAAAAAGTCTGGTGCGGGGCTGCCGGGCTGGGTATGGTTTACCCTGTGCGGGGCCGCAGCGCTCGGTATCGCCGTCGTGGTGGCGCGCAAGGAGATCGCCGAGTCCGTCGCCGAATCCTGGCTCAAGGGGCAGGGCGTGTCGGCCGATATCAAGCTTGACGCTTTTTCGCTGAACCATGTGTCCGGCGCGGTGCTGATACTTGACGGCAAAAAGCCGAACATGAGCATCGGCCGTTTCGACGTCGATTATGGCCTCAATCTCTTTGCCGGCGGGGGGCTGCCTCTGGCGCGCGTCGAGCGCATTCACCTCGTCAAGCCGGTGCTGGCGTTTTCGATCAAGGACGGCAAGCTGAATTTCGGCACGCTCGACAAGATCGTGCAGGACGCCCTGTCGGCGCCCGCCTCCAATGCCCCGCCACCACGCGATATCCTCATTGAGGACGCCACCGTGACGGTGGACAGCGATTATGGCATACTGACCGGACACGGTGGTATCAGTCTGCATAATGGCCAACTCGCCATGCTCGATCTGCGCCTGCCAACGACGCACCTGACGGGCAAGCTCGGTGTCGGTGATCTGCACGAAGGCCGTATCACCGCCCGTTCAGTCAACACCGGCAAGAACGGCGATCAGCTTCACGTTCAGGCCCACATGACCGGTGACAACTGGACGGTGAGGGCTGGCGGCAACCTGGTCGAGACGATCGGCGCGGAGGAAGAACGCTTCTACGGCCAGAACATCGTCTTGGAACTCGACGCCTATCTGCCCTATCGCCATGCCAAATCGATGTACGAGGCTTTTAGCGGCCCGACGGCGGCGGTTTTCGATCTGCGCGCTGACGAAGTACGTAATCCTGGCCTGCACGCCAGCGCTTTCAAGGCCCACCTGCAACTCGATGGCCAGCTCAAAACCAACGAAAAGGGCAGCGCCTATTCCGGCGGCGCGGATGTCACCTCCAGCGCTGATAGCTTCAATGCCGGCGATATGCAGATCGATACGGCCAGTATCGAAGGCCGCGATCTCCAGCTCAATACCGGCTTTTCCAGCGAAACCGGCCTGGCCTTCAATCTGACCGGCCCGGTCAGGGGCGATGTCGGTCTGCTGCAACAGGGTGACCTGCTGCTGAAAGCGGCGCATATCGACCTTGGCGAACTGGCCATGGCGTCCGATTCCGATGGTGCCAGGGCGACCTTTAGCGGCGACATGACGCTTGGCCATCTGGCCACCGGCGATGTGTCGCTGGATCAGACCACGGCCTCGCTGGAAGGCGGCGCACAGGCGGGCGGCGATGCCGGCCCTTGGAATGTCACGCTCAAGAGCAATATCGCCAGTAATAATGCCCTTTACCGTGGTCTGAATGCCATGGCGCGTGATCGGGCGCAGGCGCGCATCGAAGCCGCAAAAGTCCCGCCCAAGCCGGGTGTGCCGCTTGATCCGGGGCCTGACGCCATCATCGCGCTTGATCGCGCCCTCGATCGTTTCTCCTTGCGCGTTAAAGGCCTGAACGTGGCGATCAGCGGCGACAGCCCGGATGCAACCCCGCAAGTGGCTGTGCGTATGCAGGGCGCCGAGGCGGGCCTGAAGGGGAGCGGCAAGGTGACGCTGGCTCCGCACGCCACAAAGCCGGTCTATTCCAACACAAATAGCGGCGCTTTCGGACTGGCGCTAAGCGGCCCTGACCTGCCGCAGATCGCGCTGGCGGTCGATAATCTTGGACCGGCATCGGGGAATGTGGCGGCCGGTAGCTATAGTCTGGCGGCGCAGATCAATTTTGATCCGGTGAGCGGCATCAAGTTCGATGGCCACGGTCGCTTCATCTTGCTGAACGGCGGCGGCATAAGTGCCACGCTGGATAATGAGGCGCACGTCATCGCCCAATCCGCCGAACTGGGCGATCATATCGAGAACCTGTCGGCCACCCTGCGTCAGAACGACAAGACCTTCCTCGTGTTCACGCCCAATGCCTGGCGGGCCAGCGGTGCGTTTAGCGATCTGGCCCTGATCGCGCCGAACGAAGTGGTGGGCTTAAAAGGCGGGCTGGGAGCGTTTGAGGCCTATTCGCTGGCGGAGGGTGTTGGCTTCAAGGCCGATCTGACCACCTCGACCGTAAGCGACGGTGTGCCCGAAGACGAAACGCGCTTCAGTCCGCTGCTGATGTCCGGCACCATTGGCCAGGACCGCAAGGCCCTGACCGGTCGTTTCTTCGCGGCCACGCCCAGCATCCAGGGCGCGGATGGCAAGCCATTGCGGATCGTGGCAATCCATCTCGACAATGATGTCGCCAGTGGTGCCGGCGCTCTCACGTTCAAGACGCGCGACCTGAATTTCGTGCCTGATGGCCTGCAACCGATCCACCTGTCACCACTTGTAGCTGCGATCTTCGGCCGTAAGGTCACCGGGCCGATGAGTTTCGAAGGGGCTTTCAACTGGACAAAGGCGAGCAGTTCCAGCGATGGCGTGCTGACAATGGGCGTGAGTGATTTTGTCGCGGCGACCGAACGTGCCCCCTATGGTGTAGGCATGAGTTTTCTCGGCTCCACCGGGGCTTCGCAAGGCCTGACCGGTCAGATACGGTTTGATTCGCTGGCGCCTTTGCACACGCAGCCTGGCCAGAAGGTACATCTGGCGCGGACGGAATTAGGCATCCCGCTCACCGACCTTGATTTGAGCCTGCAAATACTTGGCGACCACCTCACACTTGAAAGCGCCAAGGTGGAAAGCCCTGGCGGTCAGGTCAGGCTGGAGCCGACGGATATCTATTTTGACGCCAAGATGCCCATCAAGGGCGTGCTGGCTTTTGATGGTCTAGATTTCGGCGAGGTTATCGCGGCGACAAGTCTGAACAAGAGCATGAGCTTTAAGGGTCATATGACGGGGCGCCTGCCCTTTGTCTATGATCAGGGGCACCTCAAATTCGTTGACGGCACGATGCAATCGGATGCGCCTGGACAAATATCAATTTACCGCACGGCGGTGACGGGCGTGAATACGGCAACCGGTACGGTCACCAGCGATGCACCGAGCGCGGCTGCCGCACTGGCTGCGAAGAATGCACAAGCCGCCGCCGATCCGGCCTTCAATCCCTTCCAGGATCTGGCCTATCAGGCGATGGAATATGTTACATACGATCAGCTCGATGCACGTCTCAATTCCCGGGACGACCTCATCCTGAACATCAATTTTCACATCAAAGGCTATTTCGACCCGCCGCATCAACAAAAGGCGAATATCAGCCTGTTCGACTATATCAGTGGCAAGTGGTTGCAGAAGCCGATCACATTGCCCTCCAGGACACCGGTCGAGCTTTATCTGGAAATGCCTATTAATCTTGATGAGATGCTCAATGATCTGACGAATTTTAATTTAAGAATGGCACAAAAGCCGCAATAACCCTGATGGCGGTGCAAAGCGACACGGTGCTCATATCCAAGGGCAGATTCGGTTAGGCCGGCACGTAGACCAGGTAAAGGGTTTCGTCATCAATCAGCGCGTTTGACACCAGATGAAGGCGCGGGCGGCTCTCGTGGAAAAACGGCTTGCCCTGGCCCAGGACAAAGGGACGCAAGTGGAGGCGGTATTCGTCGATCAGCCCAAGCTGGGTCATCAGGCAGGCGAGTTCCGGACCGGAGACGCTAATCGTCCCCTCCGTGCGCGCCTTTAGGTCACGGACTTGCGCCTCGATATCACCGGAAATGAGCGTGGTGTTCGGGCCGGTGTCAGAGAGCGTGCGGGAGACAACCCATTTCGGCAGTTTTCGCCAGGCGACAGCAAATGTACGCAGCGGCTCATCCCATTCCGGATGATCCTCGTCCCAGTAGCGCATGACCTCGTACATGCGCCGACCGTAGATACTGCCGGTATAGCTCTGTATGGTCTCGATCCAGTAATGGAAGTGCTTTTGACTTGGCGCCCCCATAACAAGGTTGCTGCCCAGATCGTCGACATAGCCATCAAGCGAGACATTCATTTCCAGCACAAACTTGCTCATGACAGACCTTTCAGTGCTATAGGCAAAATCCTTCGGGTAGGGTTAGCGCCCTGACGAAGTCTCCGTGCGGGCGATCTCGACGATGACATCGCCGGCTTGCAGGGTTTGCGCTGGCTTTTCCCAATAGCCGTAGATCTTGCCGTGGCGTGAAATGCGCAGGCCCTTGCCGGTGGTCAGGCCGCTCAACGGATGGCCGATCTCGGCGCTGGTCACCTCGCGTTCGCGCAGGACTACGCTGCCGTCGGCCGAGGCCAGATCGGCGATGCAATCGACCACGTGCGGGCCTTCGGAGGTGCGCGCCAGCAGATGGCCGGCCATGCTGACCGGATTGATGATGTTGGTCGCGCCGGCCTGACGGATCAGGTCCTCGTTTTCCGTCGCGCGGACCGTGGCGCTGATCGGCACCTGCGCGTTCATCTGGCGGGCGCTCAGCACAATCAGCACGGTGGAATCGTCGCGGTGGGTGCAGACCATCACCGAACGCGCGGTCTTGACGCACGCCGCCGCCTGAGTGGCGTTATAGGTGGCGTCCCCCTCGATGCCGGTCACGCCGCGCTCCACGGCGGCAGTGATGCGCGCCGCACTTTGATCGACCACGACGACGCCGGTGGGCTTGACGCCCTGACGCAGCAGTTCGCCCACGGCGGCTTCGCCGGTGGCGCCATAGCCGTAGATGATGATGTGGTCCTTGAGGCCTTTGCGGATCATGCGTGTCCTGATCTGTTCCCAGGTGCTTTTCAGGGCCAGAGTATAGGCCGTGCCGAAAAAGATTATCCAGATAAAAAGCCGTACCGGCGTGACGACGAAGGTATCGAACATGCGCGCCCGGTCGGTGACTGGCGTGATATCGCCATAACCGACCGTGGTGACGGTGATGGCGGTAAAATAGACCACATCGGAGAAGGAGACATCGCCATCAACATTATCTCTCAGGCCGCCGCGATCGAACCAGTGACCGGCGAGCGCAATGCCGAGCAGCACGAGCACCAGCACGGCGCGCAGCCACAGGGATTGCCATATGTTGAGCCTGCCCTTGCGGCGGGCAGTGATTGGCGTGTCGGGCAGGGTATCTGAGGACAACATGCCGGCATCATCCCAAGGCCTGCCGGAAAAGTCACGCGACAAAAATTCTCATTTCCGTTCAGCCACGGTTCAGCCTATATCTGCCATTATTATAGTCTGGAAGTTACAGCTCGATGATGAGGGAGCCATTTATGAGAAAAGCGATTGCGGCGGCAGCTCTGGTTTTTAGCGCGTCCGCGCTGATGGCCTGCACGCCCTCGGTCAATGTCAACGTCAACCTGGCGCCAATCTACGCCAAGCTCGACGTCAATGTGAAGGTTCAATTGGATCAGGACGTGAAAGCGCTCGTCCAAGAGAATCCGAACCTGTTCTAAACGCTGGGAAAGTGAGAAACGCTATGAAAAAGACATCTCTGCTGAAAGCCGTACTGACCGCCGCCGCCCTGGCTGGCTCGGTCGTCGCGGTCAGCGCCGTCGTGATCGCGCCCGCCTATGCCGATGTCGCCGCGTCCAAGGCGCTGGTCGATGCCGCCAAGAGCAAGGGCGTTGTCGGTGAAGGCAATACCGGCTACCTCGCCTTCGTATCAGGCGGTGGCGACGCCGCCACCAAGGCCGCGGTTGATGAAATCAATGCCGGTCGCCGCAGCGTCTATGGTCAGGCCGCAGCCAAGAACGGCGTCTCGTCCGAAGCCGCCGGCATTTCGGCCTACGCCAATGTCATCGTGCCGAAGTTGAAGGCCGGTGAATATTATCAGGATGCCAACGGTGCCTGGGTGAAAAAGTAAGCGTCACCTTGATTTTGACATGAAATAGCCCTCCGGTCACTGTGCCCGGAGGGCTTCTCTATGCCCATTTACAGTTTATGTAACAAATTCCGGCACACTTCCTGCATGGACCGTTCCGTTCGCCTTTGAGGCGCCAATTTCAAGACAATTCCGCTTCTTTCGGGGAAGAGGCGGCGGGAAGGCCGGAGTTATGAATGATCACCTGAAGCCTCTGACATCGCTGCGCTTTTTCGCAGCCCTCTGGGTGGTGCTCTATACCTATATTCACGAACTGAGCGGCAATGTCAGCCTGGGCGTGCTCGATAAGGGCTATCTCGGCGTCGATCTGTTCTTCGTGCTGTCCGGTTTCATCCTCTCCTATGTCTATCTCGACAGCTACGGCGAGGGACGTTTCAAATACGGCCAGTTCACGATTCACAGGCTGGCGCGCGTCTATCCCCTGCATATCGCAACCCTGCTGTTTACGCTTCTGCTGATCACGGCTGCCGCGATCAAGGGCGTGACGCTCGATGACAACGCCGCCAACTGGGCCGCCCTGCCGGCGCACCTGACCCTGACCCAGGCCTGGGGACTGGCGCCCTCCGCTTCGTTCAATCATCCTTCGTGGTCGATTTCTGCCGAATGGTTCGCCTATCTCGCCTTTCCGGCGGTGGCCTTTGTGGCGTGGCGCCTGCGCGAACGCCCGGTTCTGGCGGTTTCGCTGGCCATCGCCTTCCTGATCGCGCTCAATCTCGCTTTTTCGGCCCTGGCCGGCTTCAACCTGACCCGTGCCACCTTTCAGTGGGGCGCCCTGCGAATCGTGCCGAGCTTCCTCTATGGCAGTGCGCTCTATCTGGCCTGGCGCTCCGGCGCGGTATCGAAACCATGGGTGGCTCTGGCCGGCACGGCGATGGCGCTTTTGACCGTGATCCTGGCCGCGAGCTTCGCGCAGTCGGATATCCTGATCGTGATCGCGCTGGGGCTCTTGGTATTGTCGATTTCCGGCTTGGGCCAAAATGGCAAGGGCCTGATGTCAGGTAAAGTCCTCGTCTATCTCGGGGAGATCTCCTTCGCCACCTACATGATCTATGTGCCGTGGAAATGGCTGTATCTCAAGGGAGCCAACGCGCTGCTTGGCACCGATCACGCGGCCCTGCCGTTTGTCTGGTGGTTTGCCGGATTGCTGGCTTTGGTGCCGCTTTCGATGCTGGCGCACCATCTGGTGGAGCGTCCGTTCCGCAAGATTGTGCGGCACTATGGCGAACGACTTCACGGAATGATCACGTATTCGTGGGTTAAACAAGGTTAATTTTTTACCCCGAGGGGGCGAAAAGGTATTTGAAAATTAATTTTTCTGTTGTAGCAAAGACACGGGACTAACAGTTAATGAGTGTGTTGCGTGAAAAAAACCGTGTCGGCTTTCGCTTTTGCCCTACTTACCCTGTGCGCCGTCGGCTCGGTTGAAGCCAAGGAAAAAGCACATAAAGCCGGCAAGGCCCCTGCTGTCAAGGTCGCACACAAGTCCGCCGCCGACTCCGCCTATCTTCAATGCGTCACCTTTGCCCGCCAGTTCACCGGCATGCAGATTTTCGGCGACGCCTGGACGTGGTGGGGCAAGGCGACCAACCGTTATGAAGAAGGCTCGCGCCCCAAGCCCGGCGCCGTGTTGGTGTTCAAGGCTCAGGGCAAGATGAGCCGCGGCCACGTCGCCGTCGTCTCGCAGATCATCACCGACCGCTATATCCAGGTCACCCACGCCAACTGGTCGCCGATCAATGGCCGTCGTGGTCAGGTTGAGGATAATGTCAACGTAATGGACGTGTCGGAATCGGGTGACTGGTCCAAGGTCAAGGTGTGGTACGGTCCATCGAACGATCTCGGCACCACGGTCTATCCGACCTATGGCTTCATCTATCAGGACGCCGAACAGGTTCGCATGGGTGACAAGGTCACCACCATCGCCCAGCCTGAAACTATGGCCCCCGCCGCTGCCCATCCGGCGCAGCAGATTGCCATGAATTCCAATACACCGGCCGAACTCCCGGCCGATCTCAAGGCCGCGCTCTCGCCGGGCAACAGCAAGGGCTTCCAGGGCGTCAAGCCGGTCACTGTCGCCGCGCACGTTTCGGGCAAGCCCGCCGCCGATCTGGTCGCTCAGATTGATGCCGACAAGCCCGAAGCCGTTAAGCCGGTGAAAAAGGTGACCGAGAAGGCCACCGGCAAGAAAGCCATCGCCAAAAAGGCCTCCGCCAAGAGTAAGCACAAGGCCAAGGGCTCGGAAAAGTCGCACGTCCGCGCTAAGCAGCGTTCGTAAGCTTCGTCTTAAACTCCACTTTACGCCCGTCGGGCTTTCCGGCTAAAGAACGGATCATACGTCGTTCGAGGGGCACCCGTGCTGACACTGCACACACAAGGACATCACGTCACCGCCGGACCTGAAAATTTCAGCCCTGCGGTCACTTGGCTCGATCTTTACAATCCAACCCGCGATGAAGAACTTCGCCTCGAAGGTCACCTCGGCGTCTTTTTACCGACGCGCGAGGACATGGCCGAAATCGAGGCGTCGAGCCGGCTCTATCTGGAAGATGGCGCCGCCTTCATGACCGCGCAGGTCGCCTTTTTCGGCGGTGCGGCACAGCTTCAGTCCGGGCCGGTCACCTTCGTTCTGGTGGGGGGGCGTTTGGTCACCATCCGCTATATCGAGCCGGCATCCTTCAAGATTTTCAGCGATCATATCGAGAAGCAGCCAGCGATGTGCGTCGACGGACCGACCACCTTTCTCAACCTGCTTGATATTATCATCGACCGCACCGCCGACCTGATCGAGAAGACCGGCCACGGCATCGATGAGTTGTCGAAATCTATCTTTACCACGAAACGCAAGACCAAGCTTGAAGATGTGCTGATTCGTCTCGGCGGTGCGCAGAATGATATCGTCAAGATCCGTGATTCACTGGTCTCGCTGACCCGGCTGACGGTTTTCGCGGCGGGGCTTGAACGTCCGGTGGTGGGTGTGAAAAACAGCGCCGGCCTGCGTGATTTTCACGACCGCCTGCTTACGATGAGCCAGGACGTCGCCTCGCTGAGTGATCACGCCACCTATGTGTCGGGCAATATCGCCTTCCTGCTCGATGCGGCCCTGGGCCTGATCAACGTCGAGCAGAACCTGATCGTCAAGGTGATCTCGATCGTGTCGGTCATCTTCATGCCGCTGACCCTGATCGCCAGCATCTACGGCATGAATTTCGACGTCATGCCGTTCCTGCACCAGAAATACGCCTTTGAGACGGTGTGCGTCATCATGGTGTTGATCACGGTCGCCTTGCTCGGTCTCTTCAAAAACAAGCGCTGGATTTAGAGCGTGTTGCGATGAACGGTCGGGCGGAGGGCCGCCCTCAGCCTAGTGGCTGGCCTGGCAGGCGTTGCACAGGCCACGCGCTTCCAGCGTGATGTGATTGACCTTGAAGCCTGTTTTGGCGGCGCTGGCCTCGATCTCCGGCACATTAGGAATGGCGATTTCCTCACTCTGGCCGCAACATTCGCACAGCAGAAAGCCTGCTGTATGCTTGTGATCATGGGTATCGCACGCCACGAAGGCGTTGAGGCTTTCGATGCGGTGGATCAGGCCCATCTGCTCCAGAAAGCTGAGCGCGCGGTAGACGGTGGGGGGCTTGGCCGCGCCATCGGGATGAAAGCGATCAATGACATCATAGGCCTTGATCGGCGCATTGGCCTCAAGGATCAGCTCATAGGTGCGCAGGCGCGATGACGTCATGCGCTCGCCGGCCTCCAGGCAAAGGGCTTGCGCTGCCTCGAGCCTGACCGCACGCGCGTCCGGTTTCAGGTGATGGTCGTGATCGTGGGTGTGTTCGCAACTATGGCTCATGCCCCCTAAGCTAAGAGGACTCGCGCCGTTTCGCAAGCCGCCCTAAAAAAACGGCATGATGTTACGTAATAGTGTAACATTGAGCTTGACGTTGGTTATATTATTACATAACAAATGCGGCAGTGCACCATTCTGGTCATGATCTGAGGTCTCCGCATGTCCGCTTACAAAACCCTTCTTCTAGGCAGCTTTTCCCTTCTGGCTCTGACCAGCGTCGCTCACGCAGAGGATGCCGCCCCCGCTAACGATAAGCCGACAGAGGTGGTCATCACCGGCTCGGGCTACAAGATCAACAAGGACGCGCTGATGTCGCACGTCGATATCCTGACGCGCGACCAGATCGATCAGAAGCCGGCGCAAGGGCTGGGCGACATGCTGGCCTACCTGCCGGGCATCCGCTCGTCGAGCTTTTCGCCGGGCGCCAGCCGTCCGATCATCCGCGGCCTCGAAGGCTTCCGCGTCCTGGTGCTGAACAATGGTATGGGCATGGTCGATGTGTCGGCCCTGTCGCAGGATCACGCCGTGCCGAGCGACCCGACCGAAGCCCGCCGCATCGAAGTGCTGCGCGGACCGTCGGCGCTCGCTTATGGCGGCAACGCTATCGGTGGCGTGGTCAATGTCATCGATGATCGCATCCCAACCCAGGCGCCGGCCAAGGGCTATGAGGGCACCGTCGCGCTACAGGGCTCGACGGTCGACGAAGGACTGCAGGGCGCCTTCAATATCAAGGCCGGCAAGGGGCCGTGGATCTTCACCTTCGATGCCTTCGATCACAAGACCCAGGACTACAACACCCCGGTGCCGCCGCAGCTTCTGAGCTACAGTGAGGCCGCCGGTGAGGCGCCTGACACGCGCAGCAAGCAGACCAATTCGGCGCAGGACATGCGCAATATCGGCGCCGGCGTCTCCTATGTCGGTGACTTCGGCTTTGCCGGCGTCAGCTACAAGGACACCGACTACACCTACGGCACGGCCATCGAGCAGGACGTCAACATCAGGCTGCACCAGGAGCGCTGGGACGCTCGTGCCGGTATCAATCTCAACTGGCTCGGCTTCAACCGCCTGGATGCGT
Organism: Asticcacaulis benevestitus DSM 16100 = ATCC BAA-896; assembly: GCF_000376105.1. Lineage (GTDB taxonomy): Bacteria > Pseudomonadota > Alphaproteobacteria > Caulobacterales > Caulobacteraceae > Asticcacaulis > Asticcacaulis benevestitus. Next base: position 303,189 of record NZ_AQWM01000003.1, on the reverse strand, counting down.
CGGCCGGCTATTCCGACTATAACCATGCCGAATATGAAGGTGCTGATATCGGTACGCAGTTCCTGTCGAAAGGCGAGGAGTTCCGCGCCGCTCTGGTGCGTGACGGCCAGGGCAAGGTCAGCGGCACGGTCGGCGTCAGTGCGCTGAAGCGTGATTTCGAGGCCATTGGCGAAGAGGCCTTCGTGCCCTCGACCACCACCAAGCAGAACGGTCTGTTCAGCCAATATCGCTACGATTCCGGTCAGTGGGGCGTCGAAGGCGGCGCGCGGGTCGATCAGACCACCATCACCTCGAACGAAACCGGCTTTAATCGCGATTTTGACACCGTGTCGGCCTCGCTCGGCAGCTTCTATCGCCCGTCGGCGCACACTTTTGTTGGCTTGAGCCTGACGCGGTCCGAACGCGCCCCTGCTGATGTCGAACTGCTGGCCAATGGCCCGCATGCCGCCACCGGCCAGTTCATCATTGGTAATCCTGACTTCAAGACCGAGGTCGGCTACAGCCTGGAACTGACGGGTCACCTGATGTCGTCGGAAAATCAGCGTTTCAGCCTGGATGCCCATGTCTACACCAGCCACTTCGACAACTTCATCGACCTGCGCGACACCGGCACGACCGAGGACAGTATGCCGGTCTTCCAGTACGTCCAGACCAATGCCGATATCTACGGCCTCGAACTGGAGGGCAATGCGCGCCTGGGCGAGCGCTGGGGACAGGCCTTCAACCTGAACCTCGCCTATGACTATACCCATGGCGACACCGATATCGGACCGGTGGTCCGTATCCCGCCGCAGGCCCTGACGCTCAAGCTGGAAAGCAAGGGCGGCACGTGGGATTCCTACGCCGAGGTCCGCACGGTCGATGCGCGTAAATCGCGCCTGGGCACCTTCGAGACGCCGACCGAGGGCTATACCACGGTCAATGTCTTCACATCCTACAAGCTGCCGGAAACCCCGAACGTGTCGCTGTTCGCCGAGGTGCGTAATCTGGGCGATGTCGAGATGCGCGAAGCCACCTCGTCGACCAAGGATGCGGTGGTCGAGCCGGGTCGCAACCTGCGCGTCGGTCTGGTCTATAATTTCTGATCGAAGAGGAGCGGGGGAAGCACAGGCCTTCCTCCGCCCCAAAACGTTACAGACACACGCCGAAAACAGAAAAAATACCGGCTGGCTCGCCTATCCAGTCACGGCGCTTGCCGGAAACAATCCGTTGGGCTAGAAGCGAAGTTCCTTTTTACTCCAGCCCTCTAGTAAAGCGACCATGGCACAAGAACAAACCAACGATGCGACGCTCACCGGAAACGTCCTCTTCTACAAATCCCCTGAGCCGCTGAGCCCTGAAGCTCACGCCGCCATGGGCATCAAAGCGATCTCGTCGCCGCATGGCTTCGTGGCTGAAACCAATGTCGTGCCGCTGACCGTGGCCGAATTCCCGGCGGCTTCCTTAAGCTTCCCGATCGTCTTCATCGGTGAGAACTACATGCCGGTCGCGGCCATGGGGCTTTCCGCCGGCCAGAACGTGTTCGTGTCGGCTGAAGGCAGCTTCAAGCCCGACGCCTACCTGCCGGCCTTCGCCCGCCGCTATCCGTTCGTCTTCGCCAACGACGAAGGCCAGGAGCGCATGATCCTGTGCGTCGATACCGGCGCTGCCATGGTGGCCGCCTCCAACCCGGACGTGCCCTTCTTTGAAAACGGCAAGGCCACGCCTTACGTCGAGAACGCCATGCAGTTCTGCTCGGATTTTGAAAATGAGCGCCGCCGCACCGAGTCCTTCGTGGGTCTCCTGCGCGAACTGGACCTGCTGGCTGCACGCGAAACCCTTTACCGCCCGCAAAATCCGGACGGTACGCCGGGTGAGCCGCAAAAGATCGCCGAATACTTCGCGGTCGACGAGAAGAAGCTGGGCGAACTGTCCGCCGACAAGCTGGTCGAACTGCGCGACAACGGCGCCCTGACCCACATCTACGCCCACCTGAACTCGCTTCTGGCCTGGGACAAGCTGATCGCCATGACGATTGAGCGCAACGCCGCGGCGCCGGTCGCCAACTAAGCTTTATAGCTTTGGATAATGAAAAAGCTCCGGATGAAAGTCCGGAGCTTTTTTTATGGTTTCAAGCGGGTGGCTAAGTCTTAAGGACTATTCCACAGGCGCTTGCGGCAGCCTTTGAAACACCGACCGCGTCAGGCATGAAAACACCAGCCGGCCGGCTTCATCGAGCACGTCGTTCTGCGCGATGACCACGCCCTTGGTGTCGCCCACGGCATCCTTGCCCATGACGGTCAAGCGACCGCGCAAGAGTTCGCCCGGCGGCGGATTGCGCGACCAGCGCAAGGCATCGACCGCCAGGCGCTTGGTTTGCGGCCAGTTCGACGCGGCTTCGGTTTCCAGCTTCGACCACAGGGCGAACAGCAGCGCGTCGGGCACGCCGTCGGCCGGGTCCCAGCTTGGCGCGTAGGATTTGCAGAAGGCCGCCAGTTCCTCTTCGGATATGACGCCTGCGCCGATGGAAACGCTCTGGCCGATGTACAAATCGTCGAAGGCTGCGGGCATGTCGGGATAATCCAGATTCAATCTAAGGAGGCCTTGTCATAAACCGACTTGGGCATGATATCAAACACCAAAAATTGCGTTATATGTGTGACGCTTAACGCCATGTCGCTGTTGATTAATCACCGGGCCTATGGTTTGGTTCGTCACGCTCCCGTGCAGGAAAACCATGAGTACGCCCGATCCGCTGAACATCATTGAGGATGAGCCCTATCAGGGGCTCTATCGCGGCGCGTCACCGGCCCTGACCTCGATCGACGGTCGCTTGCCTGACCGTTTCGACCTGGCGGAGATCCTCAGGACGACGCGCGAATCCATGGGGTTTTCGCTCGACAAGGTGTCAGACATTACCCGCGTGCGCCGCGCCTATCTCGAAGCCTTCGAGCAGGCGGCCTATGATGTGCTGCCGCCGCGCGCCTTCGCCATCGGCTACGTCAAGGCCTATGCCAAGGCGCTGGGGCTTGATGAAGAGACCCTGGCCGATATGTACAAGCGCGAGGTCACCGACGCCAGCGTGCGTCTCCATGCGCCGTCTGGTGCCTCGCTCGAAGACGTGAAGCCCAACTACCGGCTCTATATCGGGGCGGCGCTTAGCCTGGTGGCGGCGGTGGTGATCTGGAATGTGGTGCAGCGCCAGCCCAATCTGAACTTTGGCCATCGTGAGCACGAGGCGGCGTTCGGCAATGCGTCATGGGCGCAGGGCGTGCCCAACATGCTCAACGGGAGCATCTTCGTGTCGCAGCCCCAGCCGGCGCCGCGAGATCAGGATGTGCCGGCACCCTATGTGACGCCAGGCTTAGAGGAAGGTTTTGCCTCGATCGAAGCGGCGAGGAATTCCAGTTCGGCCGCGCCGGTGCCGGTGTCGGATGTGCTGCAGATGCGCAAGGCGTTTAATCCGCGCGGGGCGATCTATGGTGCGCCGCCGGAAAATTCGTCGGTCACCCTGCAGGCCGCCAGGACGGTCAATCTGGTGGTGCGCAGCCCGGAGGGTACGGTCTATTTCGCGCATTCGATTGGTGCCGGTGAGGCCTATCGCCTGCCCGCCGCCGATCAGCAGAACCTGCTCATCGATGTCTCGGATATCAACGCCTTTGAGATCTATTATAACGGCGAATATGCCGGCGCTATGGAGGCCGTGGTGACGCCGGTCGGCAAGCTCAATGCCCGTGCCGCCCAGCTTTCGAGCGTGCTCGATCAGCGTCAGGCCCAGGCCGGGCAGGTGGTGGGCGCGCCCGTGGCAACTCAGCAAACCACAATCGCGCCGCTGACCGCTAACAAGCCGAGCGGGCCTATTCCCTATTTGCCGAGCCAGCGCCCGGCGGTGGTGCCTGCGCCTGCGGAATCGTCTGCTGCGGCGCCGGCATCCGGCAGCCAGCCGTAATATTATTTGAAAATACGGTTGTGACGTGACGGCCGCGTGCTGATATAAGAAGTTCCGGCTGCAAGCCGGCAAGCACGACTGTGCGCCCGAGCCGTTGCGAGGAGCCTCGCGGCGCTAGAGCGCGCGATGAACATCGCGAGATCAAAGAGTTTACCTATGGATTCCCATCATCCTGACGACCGTAACCATACCCATGTGAGGCCATGGCGCGCGATTGAGCGCCGCAAAAGCCGTCAGATCATGGTGGGCAAGGTGGCCGTCGGCGGTAATGCGCCGATCACGGTGCAATCCATGACCAACACCCTGACCTCCGATCCGCAGGCTACCCTGCGCCAGATCGCGGCCATGGAAGAGGCTGGCGCCGATATCGTGCGCGTGTCGTGCCCGGACGTCGATTCGACCCATGCGCTCAAGACGATCGTCGAGAACGCCAATGTGCCGATCGTGGCGGATATCCACTTCCACTACAAGCGCGCCATCGAGGCCGCCAAGGCCGGCGCCGCCTGCCTGCGCATCAATCCGGGCAATATCGGTTCGGCCGATCGCGTGAAGGAGGTCATCCAGGCCGCCAAGGATTACGGCTGCTCGATGCGGATCGGTGTCAATGCCGGCTCGCTGGAAAAGGACCTGATGGAAAAGTACGGCGAGCCGTGCCCCGAAGCCATGGTCGAGAGCGCGCTATACCACGCCAATATCCTGCGCGACCACGATTTCCATGAATTCAAGATTTCGGTCAAGGCATCAGACGTTTTCCTGACCGTGGCGGCCTATAACCAGCTTGCCGACGCTATCGATTGCCCGCTGCACATCGGCGTCACCGAGGCGGGGCCTTTGCGCAGCGGTACGATCCGTTCGGCCATTGGCCTGGGTAACCTGCTTTGGGCCGGTATTGGCGATACGCTGCGGGTGTCGCTGGCCGCCGATCCGGTCGAGGAAATCAAGGTCGGGTTCGATCTGCTGAAATCGCTCGGTCTGCGCCATCGCGGCGTCAATATCATCGCCTGTCCATCCTGCGCGCGTCAGGGTTTTAACGTCATCGAGACGGTAGCCAAGCTGGAAGAGCGGCTGGCCCATATCGCCAAGCCAATGTCGCTGTCGATCATCGGCTGCGTCGTCAATGGTCCGGGCGAGGCGCTCTATACCGATGTCGGCTTTACCGGCGGTGGGGCAGGGGCCGGCATGGTCTATGTTGGCGGCAAGCCGGATCACAAGCTGAGCAATGCCGACATGATCGAGCATATTGTGGGGCTGGTTGAGGCCCACGCCGATACGCTGTAAGCAACATACACTGAATATTATCTCCAAATCTCTTCGTGAGATTTGGCAGGTCCGACCGGGCGCCCGAGCCAATGCGAGGCGGCCATGCCGCGTTTGAGCTTAAAAGATCACATTCTCGGCGTCATCTTGACGATTTTCGGAGCCACGTAGACCGCTTCGTCATCCATAACCAGCTTGCGCTCTTTTTTCATCATCTCGTCGATGGCGGCCGGGGCGACCGGCTTCGAGAACAGATAGCCCTGGATGATGTTGCAGCCCGTCTGGCGCAGAATGTTCTTTTGAGCGCGGGTTTCAACGCCTTCGGCGATGATGTTCAGGTTCAGCGCCTTCGACAGCTTGACGATGGCGCGGATAACCGCCTCGGCTTCCGGGTCGACGCCCAGATTCGACACGAAAGAACGGTCGATCTTGATCTTGTCGACCGGGTAACGGCTCAGGTAACCAAGCGACGAATAGCCGGTGCCGAAATCGTCGAGCGCGATGGTGAAGCCCATATGGCGCAGGTCGCGCAGGATCATCTGGGTCGAGTTGTCATCGTTAAGCAGCACGCCTTCGGTGATCTCGATCTCGATCTGCTGCGCCGAGGTGCCGGTTTCCTGCAGCAAGTCTTTGATATGACTGACGAAGGTGTTGCAGCGCATCTGCGTGGCTGACACATTGACCGCCACTTTAAGGCCCGGCCAGCGATGGCTGTCCTGCATGGCGCGGCGCATTACCAGGGTGCCCAGTTCGTTCATCAGACCGCACTCTTCGGCCAGAGGAATGAAATAGGCCGGCGAGACGGGGCCACGTGTCGGGTGCGTCCAGCGGCACAGGGCCTCGACGCCGACGATATGGCCGAAGTGATCGACCTGCGGCTGGTAGACGACCTCGATGTCTTCGACGTGCACGGCTTCGCGCAGACCGGTTTCCAGTGTTTTGCGCAGCTTGATGGTGGCGTCCATCTCGATTTCAAAGAAGGCATACTGGCCGCGGCCGGAATCCTTGGCGCGATAAAGAGCGAGATCGGCCTGACGCAGGGCTTCGGCGGGTTCGATGTCACCGTCGTGCAACAGGGTGACGCCGATCGAGCAGGATGAGAACACCTGGCCGGATTCGAGGCTGACCGTGCCGGTGAGGCCTTCGAGCACGCGCTTGGCCAGCGACGCCGCGCTGCTGCCATCGGTATCGGTCTGGATGATGACGAACTCATCGCCGCCGAGACGCGCCAGGGTGTCGCCGGAACGGATCATGCCGCTGATCTTTTGCGCGTTTTTGCGGATCAGTTCGTCGCCGGCCAGATGACCGAGCGTATCGTTGACGTCCTTGAAGCGATCCAGCCCGATGCACATCACGGCGACATTGCCGCCCTGTCGTTTGAGGCGTTCATTGGCCTGTTTGAGGCGGTCAGCGAACAGGGTGCGGTTAGGCAAACCCGTCAGACTATCGTGCAGGGCCATGTGTTTGGCCTTGGCTTCCGAAGCGATCAGGCCTTGCGCGGCGCGCTGGCTCTGGTGCAGCAGCACAATGGCGATGAGGCCGAGGCCAAGCGAAATCATCAGCACGGGGCCGAGGGTACGGATAAACAGGGTGCGGCCGGGCGTGTCCGGCATCCAGGTCAGTTCGGCCAGCACCTTGCCGTTGTCATCACGGAATGCGACCGCCGCCGAACCGGGCGCCTTGATCTGGCCGGGGCGCAGCAAGGTGATGTTTGACACCATGTAGCGTTGCGAGAGAACGATCAGTTCTTCACTGGAAAGCTCATGCGTGCCGACGGCGGCGAAGGGGGTATATTTCAACAGAGGCGAGGTCTGGTCGTCGGGCAGCAGCAGGCTGGCGCCGACAATATAGATACGACCATTGATCGCCATCAGCTTGCCGAGGTGATTGCTGTCGGTGTTGTAAGGCGTGTTATGCAGGCGGCGCTCATTGAAATCGGCGCGCAGGGTCTTGACCAGGCTGCTTGTTTGAGCGGCCATATCCGCGAATTCGGCCGGATCGGCCTTGTGGCCTTTCCGGTAAGCAAAGACGGGCTCATCATTGCTGTTCAGCAAAAGATTGGATTCGAAATTGAGGAAATTCTCAAAATACTTGCCGATATTGTTGAAGACCCATTCTTCATCGTATTTGACAGATGTTTTTTTGACAGCATCGCCCCAGATGGTGATCGGTGTCATGAGCTGGGCATGATCATCCGCCATCTGGTCAAGCCCCAGCATGACGAGTTTCTCTTCGCGAATCCGCGACATCTTGTCGGCCTGTTCGGCCCAGACCCACAAACTGCCCACCAAAGCACAGACGGCCACCACGACAATCAAGGCCATGGGCGCGAGCAGTTTTAGTTCACTCGAAGTACGTTTCACCAGGTTCTCGTTCTGAGATAAAGTTACTTTATGTTTCGTATGATACCGGGAACATCTTAAATTAAGGCAAACAAATGCCTTTTTTATTTAAAAGATTGTTAAGACTTCTGTGTCGCGCATTGTGGATAGCGATGGTGCTTTGTCCTTGACGCACAAGGTTTTGCGCGTCAGGTAAAACAAAGGTGAATCTTAACGGACATGGCTCAGATGAAACTGTTTATAAGTCCGACCTCTGTCTTTGCCCGCAAGGTGCGCATTGTGGTGCGCGAAAAGGGATTGGCGGATCGTGTCGAGGAAATCACGCGCATTCCGGTCGAGGCAGCGCCTGATCTGGTCGCGGCCAACCCGCTGTCGCAGATACCGGCCCTGATCGATGACAGCGGTGTGGCCTGGACCGACAGCGGTCTGATCAGCGCCTGGCTGGATACGCAAGGCAGCGGTCCTTGCCTGTTGCCGGGGGCGGGGAGTGACGCCTACTGGCAGGTGCGGCGAGCGGAAACGGCCGCCTCGGCCCTGAACGAAATGATGGCGAAGATCGTCTACGAAAACCGTCGCCCGGAAAACGAGCGCTCGCCCTATTGGCTGGAACGCTGGCAAGACAATCTCAGGCGCGCCTTTGGGGTGGCCGATGCGCTATGTCCGCAGACGGATGTTTTCGATATGGGCAGTTTGAGTCTCGGCGTTGCCGCCACCTTCTGTGACTTCCGCCTCGGTCTTCTCGACTGGCGGTCGCTTGCACCGCGCATCGCCGCCTTGCAGGAAGTTTTGGAGCGCAGGCAGAGCTTTATTGAAACCTTCCCTAAATAGGTCTAGTCAGGCCGCACATTCTGTCACCTTTCTGGCCGCCATCATCTGGCCTTTCATGAGTATAACGCCTTGATACACCTTCCCGATGCCAAGCTTGCCCAAGTTATGGACCGCTTCCATATGATCGAAGCGCGCATGGAGTCGGTGACCGATGGCGCCGAGATCGTCAAGCTGTCCAAGGAGCACTCGGAACTGAAGCCGGTTTTCGACGCGGTCAGCCGTCTGCAGAAGGCGCGCCAGTCGGTGCCCGAACTGGAAGAGATGGCGGCGCTCAATGATCCGGATCTGTCGCCGCTGGCGACCGAAGAACTGGACGCGCTGAAAACCACCCTGCCGGAACTTGAGCACGGCGTGGCGCTGTTGCTGGCACCGCAGGACAAGGACGTCAACGCCTCGGCCATTCTGGAAGTGCGCGCCGGCACAGGCGGTGACGAAGCCGCCATCTTCGCCGGCGATCTGTTCCGTATGTATTCGCGCTTCGCGTCATCGCAGGGCTGGAAGGTCGAGATCGACTCGGTCAGCGAAGGCGAAATGGGCGGCTACAAGGAAATCATCGCCTCGGTGACCGGCGATGGCGTTTTCGGCAAGCTCAAGTTTGAATCGGGCGTTCACCGCGTGCAGCGCGTTCCCGCCACCGAAGCCGGCGGTCGTATCCATACCTCGGCGGCCACCGTGGCGGTGCTGCCGGAAGCCGAGGACGTCGAGATCGAGATTCTCGACAAGGATATCCGTATCGATACCTATCGCGCTTCGGGTTCGGGCGGCCAGCACGTCAACAAGACCGATTCCGCCGTGCGCATTACGCACATGCCATCGGGCATCGTGGTGACCAGTTCGGAAAAATCGCAGCATATGAACCGTGCTATCGCCATGCGCAACCTTAAAGCACGTCTGTATGATCAGCAGCGCACGGCGCTCGATACGGCGCGCTCTGATGCCCGTAAGAGCCAGGTTGGCTCGGGTGATCGCTCCGAGCGCATCCGTACCTACAACTACCCGCAGGGGCGCGTTTCCGATCACCGCATCAACCTGACCCTCTATAACCTGCCGCAATTCATGGAAGGTGATATGGACCAGATGATCAATGCCCTGATCAACGAGGACCAGGCCGAACGTCTGGCCATGCTTGCCGAGGAACTGGGATGATACCAAAACCTCTTATGGGCAAGGTCCTTATACTGTGGGGCATGTTACTGATCGGTCAGTTTCTGCTGGCGGCGGCGGTCATGTATCAGAATATGAAGGCCGGTTTCGGCTTTGTCGAAACTGCCCTGACGATGCCGCCCCTGCTGTTCGCGTTCAGTCTCGTTCTATTTGTGGTGAGCTGGCTGCAATACCGGAGCAAACGCTGACATGTCGACGACGGGCGCGATCACCCAACTCTGGCGGCACCCGATCAAGGGCTTTACGCCGGAACCTGTGAGCGAAGCCCTGCTGTGCCCGGACGCTTTCTTTCCGTTCGACCGGCTCTATGCGCTGGAAGTCGGCCATTCCGGCTTTGACGCTCTGGCGCCCAAAACCATTTCCAAGATGAAGTTCGCTGTGCTGGCGCGTTTTCCCGCCGTGGCGCGACTGCGCACCCGTTATGATGAGATCGAAGATGTCTTCGAGGTCACCGACGAGGATGGCAAGTCGTGGCGCTTCGATATGGCGTCGGAGGCTGGCTGTCATGCGCTGGCGCGCCATGTCGAGACGATCCTGGCGCGTCACGAAGACTATGATCCGGTCGCCTTTCCCTTAAACCTCTTACGCGCACCGAATTGGGATGAGGTGCATAGTCATTTCCGCTTTACCGATTCCGGCAAGGGCTTCGTGTCGTTTCTCAACCTCAACTCCTTGCGTGATCTCGGTCAACGTATCGGCCGCGAACTCGACCCTTTGCGTCTGCGCGCCAATATATGGGTCGAGGATCTGGTCGCCTTCGAGGATCATGATTGGGTGGGCCGGCATATCCGCATTGGCGAGGAGGGGCCGCACTTCGAGGTGCTCAAGCCGATCGTGCGCTGCGTTGCCACCCATATGAACCCCGACACGGCCGAACGCGATGTCGATCTCTGCACCGCGCTGTGGGAGCATTATGGTCACCGCGATTGCGGTATCTACGCGCGCATCCTTAAGGGGGGCACGCTCCGTCCCGGCGACACGCTGCATGTGTATTGATATCTGATCCTAAGCCACTTATAGCCATCGCATATTTCACAGTCCGGAGATGCCTTCATGCCTACACTCGTCCTTCTGCGCCATGGCCAAAGCCAGTGGAACCTGGAAAACCGCTTCACCGGTTGGGTTGATGTCAACCTGACCAGCGAAGGTGAAGCCCAGGCGACGCGCGGCGGCGAGTTGATCAAGGCCGAAGGCATCGAGATCGACAAGGCCTTTACCTCGGTGCTCACCCGCGCCATCCGCACCTGTAATCTGGCGCTTGAAGCCGCAGGGCAGAGCTTTGTGCCGGTGGTCAAGGACTGGCGCCTCAATGAGCGTCACTACGGCGGTCTGACGGGCCTCGACAAGGCCGAAACCGCCGCCAAGCACGGCGAGGATCAGGTCAAGATCTGGCGCCGTTCGTATGACGTGCCGCCGCCGCCGCTGGAATCCGGCAGCGCCTACGATTTCAAGGGCGACCGTCGCTATGCCGGCGCCGACCTGCCCGACACCGAAAGCCTGAAGACGACGCTCGATCGCGTTATGCCGTTCTGGACCGGAGACATCGTGCCGGCACTCAAGGCGGGCGATACGGTTCTGGTGGCAGCGCACGGTAATTCGATCCGCGCCGTCCTGAAATCGCTGTTCGATCTGTCGGAAGAAGCCATCCTTGAGGTCGAGGTGCCGACCGGCAATCCGCTGGTGGTTAAGCTGGATGACAACCTGAAGCCGGTCTCGGCCAAGTATCTCGATACGGCCCGCGCCAACCCGCTGCCGACGATCGGCTAGGATGGCCGACGCCGCCTTCATGCAGCACGCCTTGAGGCTGGGTCTCTCCCAGATGGGACGGACCTGGCCCAATCCGGCGGTGGGTTGCGTCATCGTCAAGGACGGCGTGGTCATTGCCGAGGGCGCCACCGGCGACGGCGGGCGTCCTCATGCCGAGGAGGTCGCGCTCGATATCGCCGGCGAGGCGGCCAGGGGCGCCACCGCCTATGTCACGCTGGAACCCTGCGGGCAGCGGTCCAATGGCGGTTGTTCATGCTCGCAGAGGCTCGTTGAGGCCGGTGTGGCGCGCGTGGTCTATGCCTGCGATGACCCGTCGCCCTATGCCTCGCATATCGGCGTCGAGCGCATGACCGCAGCGGGCCTTAAGGTCGAAAAAGGCCTGATGGCGCAAGAGGCTGCCAGGCTTATCGCCCCTACCGCCCATTATCATCAGACGGGGCTGCCGCTCGTCGAAACGGACGGCGACGGTCAAGGCTTTGACGCCGCCTTCATGTCCGAAAGCGACGACCTTATCGCCGAACTCAAGGCATGGGCGTTACGTGGCTATCGTCATCTGTCCGTTCCCGAAAAAAGCGAGTTGGCGCACGCCTTGCGTGCATTGGGGTTAATGGCCGGGTAACCTAATTTTTAAGGTTTTTATGACAGACTTTTGTCAATGCTTTTGACTGAAAGTCTGCCCCGATGACCGCCACTGCCGGCGACACACGCTACACCAAGATGACGCAGGCCCAGGTCGACGCCATCTGCGTCAAGCACGAACGTCTGCGCGCCATGAAGCCGGGCGGCGCGCGGGCGATGTTTGCCTGGTGCGATGTGTCGGGACTGAGCTTCAAGGGCCGTGTGCTCAATGATGCCGATTTCACTGCCGCCATCCTGATGGACTGCGATCTGAGCGGCGCCGTGCTCGATACCTGCAATCTTTATTGCGCCGATCTGCAACTGGCCAATCTGCAAGGGGCTTCGATGCGTCGCGCCGATCTGCGCGGGGCATCCTTACGTGGCGCCAACCTGTCTGATAGCGATCTTTACGAAGCCGATTTGCGCGAAGGCGCGCTGGCCCTGCCTGACAAACAGGCGGGCCTGTCCTATGTCGAAATCTCGATGCGGTCATCGGAAGCCGCCTACGCCAATCTGCGCGGGGCCAATCTGGAGCGTTCCAAGCTCTCCGGCATCCAGGCCATGAAGGCAGATTTCACTGACGCCACCATGAAGTCGTGCAAGCTGATCCGCGCCAATCTCAAACAGTGCATCATGGACAATGTCGACCTCGCCGGTGCGGATCTATCGGGCGCTGACCTCTCCGGTGCGTCCTTGCGCGATGCCGTGCTGATTGGCGCCAAGACCGACATGTGGCGTACCTCGCAGACCGATATGACCGGCGTCCTGACTGATAAGGCCATGGGTACCGATATCAAGGCGCTGCCTTATGGCCAGATGCTCAAGGATCATGCCTTGTGGGTCGATACCCTCGGCAAGGAAGGTTCTCCATCGAAATTCGATCATGCGGATCTGCGCGGCATGGGCTCGATCAGGGGGCTTAATCTGGCCGCACTTTCCGCCAAGGGCGCGGTGTTTTATGGCCTCGATATGCGCGGCGTTCAGCTTCAGGGCGCGCATCTCGAAGACGCCGATCTGCGTAATTGTAATCTTCAAGGTGCCGACCTGCGCGGCGTGCGTATGCTCAAGGCGAAGCTCGACGGCGCCAATCTGGAAGGCGCCAATCTCGGTGCGCTCAAGATCGACGCCACGCGTTTCCTGCCGGCCGATCTGCGCGAAACCCGTATGCGCAATGTCAATTTCAGCGCTGCCGACATGAACCTGGTGCGTCTCGATGGCGCCGATATCTCGCGTTCCAACATGGAAGGCGCGGCGCTCAATCTCGAAGCGCTGGAGAACGTCACCTGCGTGGCCCTGCGCGGTCGGATAGCCAGCTAGGATACTGCCAATAACGCTTTGAGACGATGTTGGAGATGTGGAATAGCGCGTTTGTGCGAAATAAACATCTCGATGGGCATAAGCGACCAGCGCTGTCCTTCACTACCGAAGCGAATCTGTTGAATCTCCTCAGCACTCACATCGGCACGGCAAAAGTAGGTGTCCAATCCGCCCGGTGTCTGGCTGACGTATCGTGTCAGGCCACTTATTCTTTCTGCGGATAGTCGCAGACCAAATTCCTCTTCGACCTCGCGTATGACACAGTCTACCGGATTTTCATCTGCCTCGCGTCCGCCGCCCGGCAGATCCCAAAGACCGGGAAAGGGGATGCCTTCCTTTTCATCGCGCAGATAAGCAACGAGGGCGGTCTCACACATCAAAGCGATTTTGGTTCCGCTGAATCCCACTTCATTCCACATCACACAATCCCCATGTCTCCCGAGCGTGCAGTCTGTTAAACTGAACTGTATTGTCACTTCGAGCAACTTCACAATATGCTGACGAAATCTGGCAGCAGGCAGTATTAGTCTTTCCCTGTCCAAGGGAGAAACATGATGACCATCAAGGGAAGCTGCCACTGCGGCGCCACCCGGTTTTCGATCGACGTCGAACCGGCAAGCCTGACGCAATGCACCTGTTCAATCTGTTCAAAGGGCGGCGCATTATGGGCCTATTACAAGCCCGAGGATGTTCGTATTGAACCGCAAACATCCAATGCCACCTATCGTTGGCAAAGCATGATGGTGGAGCATAACTTCTGCCCGACCTGCGGCTGTATCACCTATAACCGTTCGCCATCGTGGGTGGACATGAAACCGGATTTGGCCAATCCGCAACTGTCAGTCAATGCGCGTCTGTTTGATGACTATGATATCTCCGGATTGCCTGTGCAGGTGCTCGACGGCAAGAACCTGTGCCGAGCATGTGCGACGCGGACGGAGCGAGGGCTTCATGCAGGTCAATCACGGCAAGCTCGGCCCCCTCAAGCGTATGAAGCCGGGCGATGGCATCGTCTATTATTCGCCTTCTGAAAAGATGGGCGCGAAAGACGGTTTTCAGAGTTTCACAGCGATCGGCAGGATCAGGGAAGGTGAACCCTATCAGGGCTTCATGTCCGAAGGGTTTCAGCCTTTCCGGCGTGATGTCGAATGGGTGCCGGCGCATGAGCGGTCCATCCGCCCCTTGCTGACGCAGCTCGACCTGACTACCGACAAAAACTGGGGCTATAGTCTGCGCTTTGGCGTGCTCGAACTGAGCGCTGGCGATTTCGCCACGATCGGCGAAGCGATGACGGTCAGCGGCTAAAGCGTCGCACCACCAGAAGACCGAAGCGGTAGCTCATCTCCTGATTTTTCTTGAGCTGGATCAGAGGACTGTCGGCCACATCGCCAAGCGCGCGTTCGGCGTTGAGGAAGGTGGCGATGGCGTAGTGTTTTTTGATCGGTGTCATCATAAGGAAGGCCAGGCCGACATTTTGTACGCCAGCGCCGACGGAATAGGCATCAAGCCCGGTGGCGGTCGCTTCATCGGCTTTGACTCCAAAATAGGCCTGGTTGGTCTTGCGGTCGCCGAAGCGCGTGTAGACCATGGTTTGCAGCAGGCCTACCTTGGTTATGTCCTGATGGGCAGCCGAGAGGAACAGGGATGAGCCGCCCGATACATGGCTGATATCGTGCATGACGCGGCCGCCAAGGCTGAAATTGTCACCGACGCGATAGAAGGCATAAGCCCCCAGATCGGCACCGAGGCCTGGCACCTTAAGACCTTCCTCACCATCAGCATTGCCGCCGAAATGCGGACGCGCCTGAACGCCGGCGCGCAGGCGATCGTGTACGATGGCATTGTAGCCCACACCATTCAGAGCATCACCGTAGAAGCGGTTCTTGTAGTTGAAACCGACCCAGGGAATGGCGTTGACCTTGTCCGGATCGCCGCCATTGGCGCTGAAGCCATAGACCGCGCCGCCGCCGATATCGATAGTCCAGTCGTTCTGCTCACCCACCGCCTTGAAAGGCTGGGTCTGAGCATGAGCCGCGCCAGCTATAAGCGGCAGAAGAACGGCGAGGGTGAGGCAGAGTTTACGCATGGGTAGGTCCTTTGATAGCAGGGCTACACATACAAGACCTGTACCGTACTGTACAGGTCAAATAAAGAAAGACTCCCGGCTTGTCGTCTGATCAACCACACCCGAAGGGGACACAGGGTGGGATCAGAGGGGCCGGGAGTCCAGGGGAATGGGAGAAACAGGAAGCAGGGGCTCCGCCGGATGCCATACCGGCAGGTTCAGGCCGGCGGAGCTTAGAGGTTACTCAGCGGCCGTAAGGACAGCGGCCGAGTCATTGGAAGCCGTCTTGATGGCGATGGTCTTCGCCTTCTTGGCTTCGGGCACTTCAAGCTGGAGGGTAATCGAAAGCAGGCCATTGGCGAGGTCGGCCTCGGTCACCTTGACGTGATCGGCGAGCTGGAAGCGGCGCTCGAACGAGCGTTCGGCCAGACCGCGATGCAGGAAGGTGCGGGTGGCGGCGTCGTCATCCTTCTTACCGGTGACGGTCAGGACGTTTTCCTTCACTTCGATGTTGAGTTGCTCTGGCTTGAAGCCGGCAACCGCCACTTCGATGCGGTAGGAATCGCCCTGATCTTCGCCTTCGCCGGCGGCGATACGCTCGATGTTGTAAGGCGGCCAGCCCGGTGCGGTCTCGGTGCGGGCTGCGCTGTCGAGCAGGTTGACCAGACGGTCAAAACCCACGGCGGAACGGTACAGGGGGGAAAAATCGATGGCAGTACGCATAGGGATCTCCTTCAAAAAGCGAGACCTTACGGGGTGTCCAGACACAGTGGAGCCTAACCCGTAAAGGTTTGATATTGAACGACATCTGCATCCCCTTATGGGCGATGTGTCATTCAAGAAGGCCCAGGTGTTGGCGCCTTCGCTTTATGATTTGGTAGCGACTTTTTTCTGTTCAAGGGTCAGATGCGAAAAATCTTCCTCGATGTCTTTCGCCGTCAGCAGGCTATGGTGATGGTCCTCTTCCGCCAGCAGGCGAATGGCTTCGAGCGCTGCCTGGCAGCCCATGCCGGCGGCGGTTACGGCCTGACGGTAGACGTCGTCGGTCACATCGCCGGCAGCGAAAACGCCCTTGATCGAGGTCTTGGGCGTGCCGGGTTCGACCACGAGATAGCCGCCCTGCTTGGTTTCCAACTGGCCTTCAAAGAGCTGCGAGGCCGGGGCATGGCCGATGGCGATGAACACGCCATCGAGATCGACCACGCGCATATTGCCGGTGTCGACGTGTTTGAGGCGTACGCCGGTGACGCCCATGCCGCCGAATTCATTGGTCTCCCCCAGGATTTCATCGATGGCGACGTTCCAGATAGGTTCGATCTTGGGATCGTTGAGCAGGCGCTCGACGAGGATCTTCTCGGCGCGCAGGTTTTCGCGGCGGTGGATCAGGTAAACCCTGGAGGCGAACTTGGTCAGGAACAGCGCTTCCTCGACCGCCGTATTGCCGCCGCCAACCACAGCCACTTCCTTGTTGCGATAGAAGAAGCCATCACAGGTGGCGCAGGCCGAAACGCCGAAGCCTTGATAGGTTTTCTCGGACTCGATGCCCAGCCACTTGGCCTGTGCACCGGTGGCGATAATGACGGTTTCGGCCAGGAACTGCGCACCGGATTCGGTTTCCAGCAGGAACGGACGGCTGGACAGATCGGCCTTCGTCACGATTTCACCGATGATCTCGGTGCCCATATGGACGGCCTGATCGCGCATCTGGTCCATCAGCCACGGGCCCTGCACCACCTCGGCGAAGCCGGGATAGTTCTCGACGTCGGTGGTGATGGTCAGTTGTCCGCCATCCTGTGGGCCGGTGAAGATCACAGGTGACAGCAGGCCGCGCGCCGCATAGATGGCGGCGGTCCAGCCGGCCGGACCGGTGCCGATAATGGCGCAGCGAAGAGGACGCGGTGTGGATTCGGGCATGGCGTGACAATCTATCTGGAATCGGAAAAGTTAACGGTCCTTAGATAGGTATCGGCGCCGCAATTGTCATCAGGAATTGCGGGGTGTGGGCGGTTTTCCCAGGGTTTTTGCGCAAAGCTGCCTTTTCTGAAATCTTATTTCCTCTCCTTGCGAACCACATCTCCAAAATTTTCGGCGCGCATTAGTCTGAACCTCGATCCGCATCGGGCGGGCTGTACATTTCAGGAGAATATCATGCCAGAACAACAAGTCGGTTGGCTGCTCGCTATCATCGTCGGTGCCGTGGCCGGTTGGGCTGCCGAGCAAATCATGAAGTCCAATCAGGGCCTTCTGATGAACATTATTCTGGGTATCGTTGGCTCGATCATCGCCAATGCCCTGTTCTCGATCATCGGTATCGGTTTCGGTGGTGTGATCGGTTATCTGATCGCCGGTATCGTCGGCGCCTGTATCCTGATCGCGCTCGGTCGTATGATCAAGGGCCGTCGCGTTTAAGGCTCAACGCTTAAATAGCACAAAGCGGCGAAGGCACCTGTCTTCGCCGCTTTTTTTTATGTGTTAAGGCCGTCTGGCGAGATACATCGTCAAGAGATGCTCAGCGGCGCGTTTGGTTTCGTTGAGCGGCGGATAGGCCGTATGAGCGCTGTTGTAGTGCCCGTCGGCCAAGATGCCATTGAAGGGGTGGGCTATGCCCTTGGCGCGCAGGGTTTCGTGGAAATCCTCGAATTTCTCACCCGAACCGAGCGTGCGGCGCTCCAGCGGCAGGATTTGCAGCGGCTTGCCGGTGCCGGCCACTTCGGTGGCCATATTGACCGAATCCTCGGTCACCAGGAAATGATCGGCGGCATAGAGGAAGGCGAAATAAGGGTTCTCGCCCTTGCCGTCATAGATGATGCCCGGCAGATCGTGCAGCACATCTTCGAAAACGCGGCGAGCATTATCCGGCGTGCGGCGTGAAACGGTCAGCAGCAGCGAACCGCCGCTTTGCTGGATGGCGCTGCGAATTTCGATCGCCAGGGCATGGGCGCGCTTTTCATCGATATCGTAGGCCTTGGAGCGGCCGCCGACCATGACACAGACGCGCGGATGCGGCAGGTTGTCGATGTGGTCTCGCCAATTTTCATAGGCGATTTCAAGGCGGTGAGGGGCAACACGGTTGGTCGAGCCGATCAGCGACAGGACGTTCTTGCCGCGCACATGGTCGTGCTCCGGCGCAATCACCAGATCGAAGGCCTTGAGATTGTGGCGCGGGTTCTGGAGCTGAACCACCATGGTACGCTGGCCGGAGCGTTTGCGCATCCGGCTGCTGAAAGGAACCGTGGCACGGCCAGCGGCGATCCAGATATCCGGGTAGGGCGCATCGAGCGAGTCGCTTCTTTCGCTGAGCATGGCGTCAGGCCACAGCTTCAGCGCCGTCGGCAAGCGATCATAAAGGCTGGAATAGCGGATGCGTTTGACGACAATGGTCGAAGCCGTCAGTTCCTGTACGGCTTCGGCCAGCCCGAGAGCCTGATTCTCAATACCAACACGTCCGTCTGAAACGGCCCAGATGGTAAGAGGTTGAGGCATCGACTACTCCCAAGATCCAGAGCTAAGCCAAAGGCATAGATAACAAGGGGAGACACGCCGCGGCCCGCGCCGGACGAGTCTCCGTATGTCATCGAAGCACGGAAAAGCTATGCTGCGTAGCAGCAATGCCAGTTACGCGTATCAGATCCACTCGACCTTGAGGATTTCGTACGCCTTGACGCCACCGGGTGTCGGCACTTCGACGACATCGCCGACTTCCTTGCCGATCATGGCGCGCGACAGCGGCGAAGACAGCGAAATCTTGCCCGATTTCACGTCGGCCTCATGGTCGCCCACAACCTGGTAGCGGCCTTCCTCTTCTGTATCTTCATCGACCACGGTGACGGTGGCGCCAAACTTGACCTGCTGGCCTGAGAGCTTGGAGACGTCGATCACCTGGGCGCGGCTGATCTTGTCCTCGATGTCGGCAATCTGCCCCTCGACCCAGCCCTGACGCTCCTTGGCGGCGTGATATTCTGCGTTTTCAGACAGGTCTCCGTGTTCGCGCGCCTCACTGATGGCGGCGATTACGCTGGGACGCTCGATCGACTTCAAACGCTTGAGTTCATCGTCGAGGACTTGGTAGCCCGCGGCGGTCATCGGCACTTTTTCCATGTGCGATTGATATCTTTCCACCCTGAGGAATGACAAAAAGCCTGACGTCGGTTGAGGGGGGCTACAACCGGTCAGGATAAAAAAGACGGTGATGGACTTGTCGGTCCCTGCGTAAAGTGCAGTGCACAAGACGAGCCGGACCGACCTTATAGTTTGATTTCGCGATTTTTAAAAGCGATTTTGAGTTAACCTCGCCCGGAGGTCGTTACGCCCTACATTTAAGCTGTGCAAATAAAGCCTTTTAGCCCTTAAGCACGGTTTTCGGAGGCGGCGCTTCGGGCGGCGCCAGTTTGATATTGATCAGCTTGATGCCGAGCGCGCGCGCATCGACCGGCACAACCACCTTTGCTGCGGCTTCACGCTCCGCCGCGCCACGGCCACTGAACTTGACGGGTGTGACCGGCGTGACAGGTATCTCGGCGGCGTCCTCATAGATCTGTTCCTCGACCAGGAAGCGGATCTTGAGGGTTTCGCCGCGCAGGGCCGAAGCCGGCAGGGGCAGGGTGTTGAGCGTGGCGCGCGGGGTCAGGTTCATTTCACCGACCTTGACGCCATTGACCATCACGACGACCAGAACCGGCTGGCGGCTCTTGGCCTTAAGGGTCATTTCCAGCTTCTTCGGGCTTGGCGTCTCGAACTCGACGTGGCGGATCGGGATGCGGAGATCGGCCTTCGGGCCTTCACTCCACACGCCGTCATATTCCGGGCGCGACCAGTTTTCATCGAGCAGGCAGGTGCCTTGATCGAGCCAGCCGAAGCGCACTTCGGAGCGCAGCGGTGACCATTCCGGCTTTTGCAGCTCGATCGTGCTACCCTTCGGCGGAATGATCCAGACGCCATCGAGCATCCGCAGGCGCGGCCATAGCTCGGACGGCGCATCGCACTGCTTGAGGAAGACGAACAGGTGATCCGACTTGATCTCGCCCCGCTTGAAGGCGTCCATGCCGGCTTCCTGATTGGCGACCTGGATGAGGTTTTCGCGCGCCGCGTACATGGTGTTGACCGGCTTGGCCTGCGAAGTGGCGCGCCAGGTCAGCTCATAGAACAGCTTGTCGTTCATATGGACGTTGGCCGGGTAGAAATCGACGCCCTTGGACAGGGTGACGAGCTGGTCCCATTCCGGGCTTGGCGTCTGGTAATACATCTGGTCGCTGGAGGCGAGCGATGTGGCCTTGCGCATGGCGCGTGACAGGCCGGCGATGTCATAGGCCTGCACCACCAGCACCAGCGGCAGCAGGACGGCGATCGTCTTCGGGCGGCTGCGGAACAGGACCACCAGCGCGGTGACGATCAAAAGATAGGTGATCGGCCAAGTCAGACGGCCCGACGCACGCAGTACGGCGGCCGACTGGCGCAGGGATTCCGGAAGCTGGAACCTCCACACATCATAGCCGTAGAACTGGGCGTGGTTCGACACCGCGATCAGGAACAGGATGAAGAAGGGGATGGCCAGGGGGCGCAGACGCGCGATGAAGCTGCGGGCGGTCTTGGCTTCCGGCGTGGTGATGTAGAGCACGACCGCGGCGATCACCAGCAGGATAAGACCGAAACCGAGATACTGATAGCCCTCGAAGGACTGCCCGCCATCAAGCGGCCACGCCTTGAGGATGGCGGAAAATTCCGGCTTGACCGGATTGAACCAGCCGTCCATCGGGAAGGAATAATAGCCGTAACCGCCGGCGCCGGGGCTCATGCCCTTGGTAAAGCTGCCGCCGATATAGAGGGCCACAATGGCCAGGGCGAGTGGCGGCATGGCGCGGATGACGGCATCGAGCATCACCTTCCAGTCGGCCACCAGCCGGCGTTCACTCATGTCGATACGCATGGCGCCGAAGAAGCGCTTGATGCAGTCACCGCCCCAGATGGCGGCGATCATGAACAGCAGATAGGGGTGGATCATGCCGGTGACGAACAAAAGCGCGCACCAGCCGAGCATCTTCCGGCCATTGCCGAACCAGCTCAGCACGAAGCGCAGACCGCTACCTTCGGGCAGGGTGTCGTCCCGGACGTTGATAAAGAGGTGCAGGCCCCAAAGGATCAGCCATTGCGCCACTAAGGTATCGTGACGCATGCGGTAATAGAGCATCGGCAGGGCCGAGAGCGCGATGGCGCCGCCTATGGCGCTCCATTTGCCCGGTGCATGCGGGCGGATCAGCTTGTAGGCGAAGGTGAAATGCATCACCACGCAGAACAGGAACCACAGGCCGTTATACTGGAAATTGGCTGGCAGGAAGTCGCGGAACGGCTTGAACAGGAAGGCGAACAGCGGGTTTGAATCCGTCGAGAACAGGGTGTTGCCGACCGGAGCGCCCAGCAGGGTTTCGTGGTTGAAGGTCGACCACGGCATGTGGCGCCAGGCGTTCCAGCCGAGGACGTGCTGCCCCCAGTCCTCGTCCAGAAGCC
Organism: Asticcacaulis benevestitus DSM 16100 = ATCC BAA-896; assembly: GCF_000376105.1. Classification (GTDB taxonomy): domain Bacteria; phylum Pseudomonadota; class Alphaproteobacteria; order Caulobacterales; family Caulobacteraceae; genus Asticcacaulis; species Asticcacaulis benevestitus. The sequence goes on along the minus strand of NZ_AQWM01000003.1, from coordinate 281,402 downwards.
AGCCGATCCGCGTCGGGTTTACCACATTGATGTCGAAGAAGGCGGCGAACAGCAGCAGCGGCGCGATGATGCAGAGCCCCCAGTGCGTGCCGGTCACCAGTCCTTTGCGGACGGCGGGCGGCAGGGCATGAAAGCGGGCGTTCAGGTTCGCAAATAGCTGGCCGGGACGAAGCCAGTTCGGCAGGGTCATGGTGTCTTAACTCGGATACGGAGGTCTTATGCGTGCAATCGTCGTGCCCAATGCCCCCTCCACATGACTTTTTTGCGGCAGGGAACTGGCTTCAGGTGGCAGTTTTTTGCAGCGCAATCATAGCTGAAGCGATTGCGGTTCACAACAACGTGAGCCGGTTACTTTTTGTTACGCTCAAATGGTTGAGGAAATCAGCGAGCCCGGCGCCAGAGTGTCCTCTGTCGCGTCAGGCGTTTTCAGCTTCTGACGATACTGTTCCAGGGTCACATAGGGCTGATGACCGTGGGGATCGATGGCGTTGGCATTGAGGCTGAAATGCACGGCCTTGTCCTCTTCCGACAGGGTGTCGAAAAACGCGGCCTGTGCGTCGTGTGGCGAGCTGTGGTCTTCGATGGCGCGCACCACGGCCTTGACCTCATCCTTTGAAATGGCGGCTTCGCGCTGCGCCAGTTCGCTGTTGGCGGTCAGCTCGCGGTGAAGACGGGCGCTGCGCGCATCCAGGCCGCGCAACTCGCCACTGGCCGCCATGCCGTTCAGCGCCTGCATGGCGGCCAGACGTTCTTCGAGGGTGTATGTGCCCTGATCGTCGCTAAGCACGTTGGTCAGGCGGCGAAAGCGGGCGCGGTTGCGCGCGTGCATCGATTCCCAGGCTTCGGGCACGATTTTATCAGGGGCATTGGCTACGGGCTCAATCGGCTGGGCTGGCAGCAACGCATTGACGGACGGGATGGCGGTTATCTTCATAGCCGACCTCACAGAAAAAGGGCGCGGAGGTCTCGTTCCGCGCCCTTAGCTTAGGCGATCACGCTTAAGGTCTTGTTAAGACCTGAAACGTTCAAAGAGGCTTCACGAACCTATTGCTTTTACCATTTGTCATGCGCTTTCAGCCATGCCTCTGTCTTGGGTGCAGCATTGGCTTTGATTTGTTTCCAGTCTGCCTGATCGAGTTTCGGCTGGCTGTTGAGGAGCATGACGGTCATTTCATCACTTAACATCGGTGTAAATGTCGTTTCCGTAACCTCGGCATGATGCGCGATCAGCCAGGCGGCAAAAGGGACATTTCCCTGATGCGCGATATTGTCGAGCAGACTCCAGCCCGCACTGTTGCGGTCGTTAATCCCAGCGCCCGCGTCCAGAAGTTGCTCCGTTACCTTGACCAAATCATCAATATTTGCCGAACTGTCGGTATCCCAAAAGGAAAGAGAACTCTCCTGCCCTACCACAGTAATGACTGGTATATCGTTCGTTTTAGAGCGGCCATCAGCCATATTTTTAGAACTAAAGACGAGGGGCGGATGATCCGACAGTAGCTTGGCTACCATAGTCGGGGAGATATTGGCGGCGGCATGAGCAAGAGCACGCGCGCTTTTGACGGGATCGGTTTTGCCGTCCGTAAGCAGTGCGCCACCCGTGATCAGTTTGTCTACGAAAACGGTCCGATCGCTTTTTATGGCGGCATCCAGCAGGGCTGTGTCCATAAGGAAGTGGTTGGTAACTATATAATCCGCCGGCGCTCCCAAAGTGAGCAGAGCTTCGATGTCTGCGTCCGAATTAGTTGATGACACAGTCATGCGGATCAGCAGTTCACCACCTCTTTTCGATCGAAAATCGAAGCCATTTTTTACCAATTGCTCGGTCGTTTCGCGTGTGAAGCTTAACCACAAATCACGCCTTGCCAATTCTGCAAGCTTATAGATGAGTGCGTCAGCCGCAGCCGGTACACCGTTCAGGCTGCCTGAGTCGTAAATACGCAGGTTCTTAACTCTATTTTCGGTACTAATTTCAACGTCACGATAAACATCGTTAAGCGCCTCATCCATCCCCGGAAATCGTGCATCCTCTGGCATTGGGGCCGGACGATAAACGTCAGACAAGGACCAGAAGTCTGCTTTTTCAGCCAGATCCAGCATGGCAGCGATTTGCTGAGGCGCAATATGATAGGTCTGCGGTCCTAATATCCAGCCATAGTCAAAGTGTGACGGAACATAGATCACGGTCCCCTCGCCCGTAATCGTCATGGTAAAAGGACCGTCTCCCGATCGTCTTCCATGGCTTTCCAATTGGATTTGCACGAATGATAAGTCGCCGTTTGGCCGCTCAACATTCTTTGCTGGTTGTACGTCATTCTTAACGAGCGATGGTGCCGTAGTGTCGGCAATTGTTGAAATGTCCTGCGCCCCTGCCGGACCGGCGCCCAAGCAAAATAACAGACTGATAAGTCCCAAATAACGCAAAACTGCCCCCCAATTTTGTAATTGGAGGGCAGTCTATCATGCTTGGCTCAGGTTGTGAAACCTATGCATATTCCTGGATCGGACGCACGTCGAGCAGTTCGGTGGCGCCGGACTTGATGGCGCGTGTGGCGGCCACCGCGCCCGAAGCGGTCGTGTAGTACGGGATCTTCATCATCAGGGTGGCGCGGCGCAGCGAGAACGAATCCGCCAGCGACTGCTTGCCCTCGGTGGTGTTGAACACCAGATCGATCTCGCCGTTCTTGATGGCGTCGAGGATGTTCGGGCGGCCTTCCAGCACCTTCTTGATAGGCTCGACATCGAGCCCCTCGGCCTTGAGGTAATCGGCGGTGCCGCCGGTGGCGACGACCTTGAAGCCGAGATCGAGCAGGGTGCGGATCGAGTCCAGCACCACCGGCTTGTCCATGTCCTTCACCGAGACGAAGACCTTGCCCGATGCCGGCAGGCGCACGCCGGAGCCAAGCTGGCTCTTGGCGAAGGCGCGCGAGAAGGCGTCGATCATCTCTTCGCCGTCACGAATCCAGTCAAGGCCCATGACCTCGCCGGTCGAGCGCATTTCAGGCCCAAGCACCGTATCGACGTTCGGGAAGCGGGCGAACGGGAAGACCGCCTCTTTCACGGCGACGTGGCGATAGTCGCGTGGTTTCAGGTTGAACGAGGCCAGGGTTTCGCCCGCCATAATCTTGGCAGCGATGCCAGCCAGCGGCTTGCCCAGTGTCTTGGCGACGAACGGCACGGTGCGCGAGGCGCGCGGGTTGACTTCGAGCACGAAGATTTCCGGCGAATCGGAATAGGGGTGAAGGATCGCGAACTGGACGTTCATCAGGCCGCGGACCTTGAGCGCGCGGGCCAGTTCGACCGTCTGGCGCTCCAGCTCGACTACCGTTTCCGGCTTCAGCGAGAACGGCGGCAGCGAACAGGCAGAGTCGCCGGAGTGGACACCGGCTTCTTCGATGTGTTCCATGATGCCGGCCACGAAGACATTGCCGGAACCATCGGCCAGGGCGTCGGCATCGACCTCGATGGCGGCCGACAGATACTGGTCGATCAGCACCGGGGAGTCGCCCGACACCTGCACGGCCTCGCGGACGTAACGCGTCAGTTGCTCGTCGTCGCGGACGATTTCCATGGCGCGGCCACCCAGCACATAGGAGGGGCGGATCACGATCGGATAGCCGACCTCATGGGCGCCCTTGAAGGCTTCTTCCGGCGTGCGGGCGATCGCGTTGATCGGCTGTTTCAGGTCGATATCGCGCAGCAGGTGCTGGAAGCGCTCGCGGTCTTCGGCTAGGTCGATGGCGTCCGGCGAGGTGCCGAGGATGGGGATACCCTCGTCTTCGAGCGCCTGCGCCAGCTTGAGCGGGGTCTGGCCGCCAAACTGCACGACGACGCCGCGCAGATCGCCCTTCGACATCTCGACATGGATCAGTTCGAGCACGTCTTCGGCCGTCAGCGGCTCGAAATAGAGGCGGTCGGAGGTGTCGTAGTCGGTCGAGACAGTTTCGGGGTTACAGTTGACCATGATGGCCTCAAGGCCCATGTCCTTGAAGGCAAAGGCGGCGTGACAGCAGCAATAGTCGAACTCGATGCCCTGGCCGATACGGTTGGGGCCACCACCAAGAATGATGGCTTTGGCGCGATTGGTCGGCTCGGCTTCGCATTCCGGCACCTGACCGAGTGCGCCCGACTCGTAGGTCGAATACATATAGGCAGTCGAGGAGGCGAATTCGGCGGCGCAGGTATCGATGCGCTTGAACACCGGACGCACATTGAGTTCCTGACGGATGGCGCGGACTTCTTTTTCGGTCTTGCCCGTCAGCTTGGCGAGGCGGACATCGGAGAACCCCATGGCTTTAAGGGTGCGGAAGGCTTTGGCCGAGGTCGGCAGGCCGAGCGCGCCGATCTTGGCTTCTTCGGAGACAATGGTCTCGATCTGGCGCAGGAACCACGGCTCATATTCGCAGGCGGCGTTGATGTCCTCGACCGACAGGCCGTGGCGGAAGGCCTGGGCGATGACGCGGATGCGGTCCGGCGTCGGGCGGCCCAGTTCGCGGATCACGGCTTCGCGGATGGCGTCGGGGTTCTCGGCGGTCTTCACGCCCTTGATCTCGACCTCATCGAAGCCGGACAGGCCGGTTTCCAGACCGCGCAGGGCCTTCTGCATCGATTCGGCGAAGGTGCGGCCGATGGCCATGACTTCACCGACCGACTTCATCGAGGTGCCGAGCAGAGGCTCAGAGCCGGGGTACTTCTCAAAGGCGAAGCGCGGGATCTTGGTGACGACGTAATCGATCGACGGTTCAAAGGAGGCCGGCGTCGTCTTGGTGATGTCGTTCTGCAGTTCGTCCAGCGTGTAGCCGACGGCGAGCTTGGCGGCGATCTTGGCGATAGGAAAACCCGTAGCCTTGGAGGCCAGCGCCGAAGAGCGCGACACGCGCGGGTTCATTTCAATCACGATCATGCGACCGTCTTTGGGGTTGAGCGCGAACTGTACGTTCGAGCCGCCCGTTTCGACGCCGATCTCGCGCAGCACCGCCAGCGAGGCCGAGCGCATGACCTGATATTCTTTGTCGGTCAGGGTCAGGGCAGGCGCCACGGTGATCGAGTCGCCGGTGTGGACGCCCATCGGATCGACGTTTTCGATCGAGCAGACGATGATGCAGTTGTCGGCGGTGTCACGCACCACCTCCATCTCGTATTCCTTCCAGCCGACAATCGATTCTTCGATCAGCACTTCGGTGGTGGGGCTGAGGTCGAGGCCGTTGGTGACGATCTCCTTGAACTCTTCCTGATTGTAAGCAATGCCACCGCCGGTGCCGGCCAGGGTGAAGGAGGGGCGGATGACCGCCGGCAGACCGCCGATGGCTTCCAGACCCGCGACAGCTTCTTCCCAGGTGTGCGCCACGGCCGACTTGGCCGATTCGAGGCCCAGCTTATCCATGGCGTTACGGAATTTCTGGCGGTCTTCGGCCTTGTCGATGACCTCGGCCTTGGCGCCGATCATCTCGACATTGTATTTCTTGAGCACGCCGGAGGCATCGAGCGCCAGGGCGGTGTTGAGCGCGGTCTGGCCACCCATGGTCGGGAGCAGCGCATCCGGGCGCTCCCGGGCGATGATCTTCTCAACGAATTCGGGGGTGATGGGCTCGATATAGGTGGCGTCGGCGATATCGGGATCGGTCATGATCGTCGCCGGATTGGAATTGACCAGCACGATGCGGTAGCCTTCCTCGCGCAGCGCCTTACAGGCCTGAACGCCGGAATAATCGAACTCACAGGCCTGACCGATCACAATAGGGCCTGCGCCGATAATGAGAATGGATTTAATGTCTGTGCGTTTGGGCATCGTTGTCTTTCGTACACAAGGCGCAAGCCGTCATGACGGTTGCGCAAAATTAGAGCGGGCTGTGAATCTCACAGTCCGATGAAAACGCGCCTGACAGGCGCTGTATGTTTTATGGCTAAGCGGGTGCTTTAGAGGCTAAGGGCGGTCGTTGCAAGTCTTGATGTTAAGAATCTCGGATCGATCCGCTAGGTGTGAAGTCCTGAAATAACGGGAAACACAATCGCCCCAAGATTACACGGAGGTGCACGCGTCCTGTCCTTGCGGATCAAGACGCTGGGCGTCGCGGACTGTTGGAAAAACAGGGGCCGCGCGATCCTCAACCGGATCACACGGCCTCAGGATTACGTTTACGCGGTCACCTTGGCGTCGCGCATATACTGGGCAAAGCGCTCGAACAGATAGAGCGAATCGACCGGGCCGGGCGAGGCTTCCGGGTGGTGCTGCACCGAGAAGACCGGCTTTCCGGTCATGGCGATACCGCAGTTGGAGCCGTCGAACAGCGATACGTGCGTCTCGACCACGCCTTCCGGCAGCGAGGCGGGGTCAACCGCGAAGCCATGGTTCATCGACACGATCTCGACCTTGCCGGTGGTGTCGTCCTTGACCGGATGGTTGGCGCCGTGGTGGCCCTGGCTCATCTTGATGGTCCTGGCGCCAAGAGCCAGCGCCAGCATCTGGTGACCGAGGCAGATGCCGAACACCGGCACGCCCGAGGCGACCAGCTTCTGGATCACCGGCACGGCATATTCGCCAGTGGCGGCGGGATCGCCGGGGCCGTTCGACAGCAGGACGCCATCGGGCTTGCGGGCCAGAATGTCTTCCGCCGAGGTAGTGGCCGGCACGATGGTGACATCGGCGCCGGTATCGATCAGGGCGCGCAGGATGTTCTGCTTGACGCCGTAGTCGATGACCACGACCTTGAATTCGTGCTTGGTGCCGTCCTTGTAGCCTTCCGGCCATTGCCACAGGTCAGTGGTGTAGGTCGCGGATTGCGCCGAGGTGGCGGCGGGCGCGAGGTCGAGACCGCCGAGGCCGGCCCATTCGCGTGCCTGGGCCTTGAGGGCTTCGAGATCGAAGACGCCGGAGGGCGCGTGGGCGATGATGCCGTGCGGCATGCCGTTTTCGCGGATCTTCTTCGTCAGCGAGCGCGTATCGATGCCGGAAATGCCGACCACGCCGCGCGATGTCAGCCAGTCATTGAAGCTCATATCCGAGCGCCAGTTGGCCGGCGCGGTAGGGGCGTCGCGGAAGATGGCGCCCTTGGCGGCGCGCTTGGGGTCATTACCGAGTTGCTCGATATCTTCCGAATTGACGCCGACATTGCCGATGTGGGGGAAGGTGAAGGCGACGATCTGCTCCATATAGGAGGGATCGGTGAGAATTTCCTGATAGCCGGTCATGGCGGTGTTGAAGCAGACTTCGCCGAGCGCTTCGCCCGTGGCGCCGCAACCGAGGCCCTGATAGACCGTGCCGTCCGCCAGCACCAATACACCCGTGCAACCTTCCAAAAGCTCAGTTGTCATGGTGTATCATCTCCTTTGAGTCCTACTGCGGCGACCTTGCACGCAAACGGCGGGACACATAGGGGCACAGGCGCGCAGGATCAAGTGTTAATTGACCTTAACGCATCACGAATGCGGCAGGTTTGTTAGCAGATGTTATCAGATGTGCGGTTCGCAGCGTGTATAACCTGCCTGTGATGGTTGACCCTGCCTTGCCGGATAGGGTCTAATTGGCGCATCCACGATCATCTATTATGTCTCAGGAGCCTGAGCGCTTGGAAAGCATCACCCTATCGCTGTTTCTTTTGCTGGCCGTCGTGGTCAGTGGATGGCTGTCGCGTCTGTCGCCCGTTTCGGTGCCGGTGCCGCTGGTCCAGATCGCGCTGGGCGCCATCATCGCGCTGACCACCGGCGCCGCGGTCGATCTCAAGCCCGATGTCTTCTTCCTGCTCTTTTTGCCGCCGCTGCTCTTTTATGACGGCTGGAAAATTCCCAAGGAAGGCCTGTTCCGCGACAAGGGCACGATCCTGCAACTGGCGCTGGGGCTGGTCGTCTTCACGGTACTGGGCGTCGGTCTGCTGATCCACTGGCTTATTCCGGAGATGCCTTTGGGCGTGGCCTTCGCGCTGGCCGCCATTATTTCCCCCACCGACCCGATCGCCGTTTCGGCCATCGCCACACGCGTGCCGATCCCCAAGCGCCTGATGCACATTCTCGAAGGCGAGGCCCTGCTCAACGATGCCTCCGGTCTGGTGTGCATGCGTTTCGCCGTCGCCGCCGTGTTGACCGGCAGCTTCTCGCTGGTCGATGCCGTGGGAACCTTCGCCTGGCTGGCCGTGGGCGGCATCGCCATCGGTATTGGCGTGACCTGGGTGATCACGCGTGCGAAAAACTTCATCGCCCGTCGCATCGGCGAAGATACCGGCTCGCAGGTGCTGATCAGCCTGCTCATTCCTTTTGGCGCCTATCTTCTGGCCGAACATTTTCACTGTTCAGGCATTCTGGCCGCCGTGGCCGCCGGTCTGACCATGAGCTATGCCGAGCAGAGCGGCCAGGCCCTGCCCGAAACGCGCGTGCGCCGCAACGCCGTGTGGGATACGATTCAGTTCACCGCCAACGGCGTCATCTTCGTGCTGCTGGGCGAACAATTGCCCAGCATCGCCGCGCGCGCAGCCCAGGTGGTGCATCTCACCGGCCATGACGATCCCCTGTGGCTGATAGCCTATGTGGTGACGATCAATGTGGCGCTGATCGCCTTGCGCTTTGCCTGGGTGTGGGTCGCCCTGCGCTTCACTCTGTTCCGCGCCGCCCGCAAGGGGGAGCCGGTGCAGAAGCCGAGCCTGCGGCTGATCGCGGCCACGTCGCTGGCCGGTGTGCGCGGCGCCATTACGCTGGCGGGTGTTCTGACCATTCCGTTCGTGCTGTCGGATGGCACCGCCTTTCCGGCGCGCACCCTGGTGATCTTTCTGGCGGCGGCGGTTATTGTGGTGTCGCTTTTGCTCGCCAGCGTGGGGCTGCCCTTCCTGCTCAAAGACCTGAAGCTGCCGCCCGAACCCAAGGCGCAGGCCGAGGAGGACGAGGCGCGACTGGAGGCGGCCAAGGCGGCGATCATAGCCATCGAACAGTTTCACAAGGCCCTGGGTTTAGGGCCGCGCGACACCGATCTCTATGCCGATGCCGGCGCACGGGTGCTGGATTTCTATCGCCGGCGCGTCGAAAACCAGGCCCTGCACGGCGAGAACACGGCCCATCTGCGCAAGATCGAGGAGATCGAACGCAAGCTGCGCCTGACCGGTATCCGGGCGGAACGCGACACCTTCTACCACCTCAGCCGGTCACGCGCACTTTCCGATGAGACCATGCGCAAGCTGGTGCGCGAGGCAGATCTGGTGGAGGCGCGCCTGACCGGCGTTTAGGCGCCAGGGCGATTGGCTATCGCCTCCGTGACCTTACGTCAGGCCTTGCCATAGTTAAGCTCAAGCTCTCTGAAAAACGCCTCTGACAGTTTGGCGAACTGCTGAGCCTTGAGGCGGATATCGTCGCCGGCCTTGAGGCTGAGAATGGGACTCACCACTTCCTCCGACACCTTATGGTGATTGTGCAGGATCGAAGAGACGAGCGTCCGTACCTCCTTCAGCGCATCGCCTTCCAGCGCCGGATCGCGGTCGGCGAAATAGCGGTCCATGGCCAGGATCAGGTTGCGGAAAAAGGGCGGCTCAAAGGCATCGATCGCCGCGCCCAGCGCTGCCTTGTCCTCGCCCATCTCCGCCGCGATGCGAAAATCATGATAGGTCGAGAGTTGCAGGTCGATCTTCGCACGCGCTTCCGTGACATAGGCGGGGGGATAGCTTCGGGTGCTGGGCATGGCGGTTTCCTTGATAAGCTTCAACCCTACTCCCGTCGCGTCGACGCCGTAAAGCCTGTCCTTTTGCCAACAGGAAGCAGTTTCTTATTGATCCTTTATGCCGAACTGTCGTCAATCAGCCGAGACCAGCGCTTGGCGACCGAGGGTGCGTGTATTTTTGGGGTCGGGCCTCTATGCCATTAAGTAAACTTTCGCCCAGTGAACAGGCGGATTTCTTCCGTCTCGTTCTCGATTCGACCGTCGAGGGCGTGTATACGGTTGACTGTGAAGGCCGCACGACCTCGTGCAACGCCGCCTGTCTCACCCTGCTCGGATTTGATGCCACCGACGACGTCCTGGGTCTTAAGCTGCATGAGGTCATCTCTATCACCCGCCCTGACGGCGCGCCCTTTGCGGCCGAAGACACCCCCATCACGGAGGCGGCGCGTACAGGTGTTGGTCGCCACATCCCGCATGGTATTTTCCACCGTCGTGATGGCAGCGCCTTTCCGGTCGAATACCGCGCCCAGCCGATCCGCAAGGACGGCGTGCTCATGGGCGCCATCTGCACCTTCGTTGACATTTCTGATCGCGTCGCCGCCGATGAGAAGCTAAGCGTCGTTCAGAAGATGGCTGATTCCGCCTCCGAGCGCATCAATCTGGCGCTCGATTCCGGGGTGGTGCTCGGCACCTGGGTTTGGGATATTCCCCACGATCTTGTCTATGGCGATGAGCGTTTCGCGCGCAGCTTTTCGGTCCCTGAAGCCCTGGCCCTGAAGGGTTTGCCGTTTGAAACCACGGTGCGGGCGATTCATCCGGAAGACGTAGAGGGTCTGCGCAAAGCCGTGACTCAGGCGCTTGAAGGTGCGTCGTCTTTTCGTGCCGAATACCGTCTGCGTGATGGCGACGTCTGGCGCTGGGTCGAGGCCAGCGGCACGGTTACGCGCAACGCCGCTGGCGCGCCTGTGCGCTTTCCCGGTGTTCTGATCGATATCGATGAGCGCAAACGCTTTGAAGGCGCCTTTCAGCAAACCCACGATCAATTGCGCATGGCGCAGAAGGTCGGCGGCATCGGGGTTTTCGCCATGCAGGCGGATGCCGACGAACTGACCGTTTCGGAAGAGTTTTGCACCATTTTTGGCCTGGCTGTTGCACCTAAGCTCTCTCTGTCCGAGGTGGCGCGGCTGGTGCTGGATGAAGATCGCGCGGCGCAATCGACCGACGAAGACCGCGCCTCTGGCACCACGCCGTCCGAGACCGAGTATCGCATCCAGCGGCCGGACACCGGTGAGGTGCGCTGGATCTACCGCCGCGCCGAATTTATCCGTGACGATGATGGCAAGCCGCTGCACATGGTCGGCATGGTGCAGGATGTCACCGAGCGCAAGACCGCGGCCCTGCGTCTGCGCGAGAGCCAGGCCTATCTCAATTTGATGCTGGAAAGCGTGCAGGATTACGCCATCATTTCGCTCGATGAGGCCGGTCGCATCGTGCTGTGGAATGCCGGCGCCCAGAAGATTTTCGGCTACAAACCCAAGGACGTGCTCGAACAGCATATCGAGGTCATCTTCACGCCCGAAGACTGTGCGCATGGCGCCCCGCGCACCGAACTGGCCCTCGCGGCGACCAATACCCGCGCTTCGGATGAGCGCTGGCACATGCGCCAGAACGGGGAGCGCTTTTACGCCAGTGGCACCATGGCGGCGATGTATGACGACGAGGGGCGCGTCAAGGGCTTCATCAAGATCTGCCGTGACATGACGGCCCAGCAGCAGGCGCAGGAAGCCCTGCTCGAAGCGCGCAATGCCGCCGAGGCCGCCAATATCGCCAAGACCGAATTCCTGGCCAATATGAGCCATGAAATCCGCACGCCGATGAACGCCATCATCGGCCTCAGCACCATCCTGTCGAAAAGCCAGCCGTTGACGCCGCGCCAGACGGACTATATCCGCACCCTCTCCAACAGCGCCGACAGTCTGCTGGCCCTGATCAACGACCTGCTCGATATCGCCAAGATCGAAGCGCGCACGGTCGAGCTGGAAAACATCCCGTTCAGCCTGACGCGCCTGATGCAGGAGGTCACCAGCATGATGGCGGTGTCGGTGCGTGAGAAGGGCCTGACCTTTATCAGCGATGGCGAATGTGTTGAAGAGCGGGTGTTTGTCGGTGACCCGACGCGGATGCGCCAGATCATCGTCAATCTGTGCAGCAACGCCATCAAGTTCACCGAACTGGGCGAGGTCAGGGTGGCGATCACCTGCCTGCCCGCCGAGGCGCCCGATCAGGAGATCATCTGCCTGACGGTAAGCGACAGCGGCATCGGTATCGCGCCCGACAAGATCGACAGCATCTTCCATAAGTTTGTCCAGGCCGACACCAGCATCAACCGCAAATATGGCGGCACGGGCTTAGGCCTTGCCATTACCCGCACGCTCGTTGAAATCATGGGGGGCAGCATCAGGGTCAGCAGTGCGCCGGGCGAGGGCTCGACCTTCGAGGTGCTGCTGCCCTTGCAGGTTGCCACCAGTGATCAGGTGGCGCGCAGCGAATATTCTCTGGCCGCCGTTCAGGAAGGTCGCGTCGAGAAGCACCTGCGCCCGCCGGTTCTGCTGGTCGAGGACTATGAGCCCAATATCCTTGTCGCCACCACCTTCCTTGAGGATTTTGGCTACAATGTCGATATCGCGCACAACGGGCTTGAGGCTTTCGAGGCGGTCCAGCGCACACGCTACGTGGCGGTGCTGATGGACGTGCAGATGCATGGCATGAACGGTCTGGATGCCACGAAGCTGATCCGGGAATGGGAAGCGGCGGAAGACAGGCCGCGCGTCCGCATCATCGGCATGACGGCGCACGCCCTGGCCGGCGACCGCGAACGCTGCCTGTCGGTGGGCATGGATGACTATGTCGCCAAGCCGTTCCGGCCCGAAGAACTGCGGCGCAAGATCGAAAACGCCGCCGGTACGTCAGAGGCCTAGTCTCAGATAGCGCACACCCTTGCCGCGATCGGCCAGATGGGCGCGGCCGACCTCTTCAAAGCCCAGACTGGCGTGAAAGGCATCGGACGCCGGATTGGGCGGATCGAAATTGACCTCGCACACCACCTGGCTATGGCCGGCCTGGCGCGCCGCCGCGAAGACCGCCTCATAGAGCCGGCGCGCCAGACCTTCGCCGCGCCGTGAGGGTCTTACGGCCACGCGGTCGACATAGGCGAAGGCCGGATAGCGCGCCTTGAACCACAGGAAGTTGGGGCTGCTGTAAGGCGTGGTCTGGTCACAGACGATCAGCAGGCCGTCGCCATCATCGACCGCCGCTGCGAAGAAGGCGCTGGCGATCAGGGCCTCGAAGTCGGCGCGTGTCATCGAGGACAGTTCCGTGGCATGGGCTTCGTTGAGCGCATGAAGGCGATCAATCAGGCCTGGATCGAGGGGGGCTTTCAGGGGTGTGATCGTCATGCCGAATATCTCTTTTGGTGTTCTTTAACAGAATAAAAAACTAAGGTGGTTATTCTGTGTTCCTGTCCATCTGGAGTGCGTACACCATGCCTGTGAGAAGCATAAGACCTGCCGATCTTGATGGGGTCAATGCTTTGTGGGAATCGGTGTGGTGGCCGACGCGATCGGCCGCGGGCTGGGCCTGGCTGGAGGGTAATCCGGTGCTGAAAGACCGACCCATGCCACAAGGCTGGGTCTATGAAGGTGAGGACGGCGGCATCAGGGTGGTGCTTGGCACCATAGCCCAGCGCTTCTGGCGCGGCGATGAAGCGCTCTATGGCCTGACCGGTCACTCTTTGGTGGTCTCACCCGATATGCGTGGCGCCAGTCGGCACATGATCAAACGCATCCTGGCCCAGCCGGGGTTTTTCGCCTGCTATACACTTAATGCGAATGTCTTATCGCATAAGATTTACGGGCGTTTCGGCTTCGCGCCGTACCCGACCGGGACGGCCAGTATCAAGCTGTCCTGGGTGATCGATCCACTCACCTGCCTGGCCGCCAGCGCCCTGCGTCATGCGCTTGATCCGCATCCGAAACTGGCGCGCAGCGTCGGTGAGCGTCTGATGCCGGCACGAATGTGGGATGAAAAACCGGCGGTCAACATAGCCGGTATCGCGCCGCTTGATCATTTCGATGTGGCTTATGATCGCTTCTGGCAAGCCCTTAAGGGCGAGGGGCGGCTGATTGCCGATCGCAGCCCTGAGATCCAGCGCTGGCGCGTGTCCGATCCGGATCAGAACCTGCGTCCGCTCATGCTGAGCTTTAGCCGCGATGGTCGGATGCTCGGCTATGCCTGCGCCATGTTCGCTAAAGAAAACCCCATCGAACCGTTGGTGCTGGAGATCATCGATCTGGTGGCGCTGGAAGATGCGACGGACGCCATCCCCGGCCTGATGAAAGCCCTATTGCAGATGGCGCGTCAGCGTGGTGCGGCCAAGGTGCGCCTGTCTATGGTGTCGCCGTATCTGCTGAAGCAACTGGGATCTTATACCGATAAGGCGCGTCATGAAGGCGGCTGGCCGCACGCCCATGTGCATATGACCGCCGATGCGCCGGCGATAGAGGACTGGTCGCCTACGCCCTATGATGGCGACCTGTTCATGTCCCTGCGCACCCCGCCAAGGCTGGCTATAAAGGCCCATGCCGCCGAGTGAAGCCATAAGTCTCGCTAATATGAAGGGCTAGTTTAATTCGCTTGTGATGACAGGCCGGGGCTTTATGGTGCGCTTTCAAGCTCAGCCTACACGGGACAGCCAGCCTTAATATGACTCAGTTCGATCTGCCCCAATATGTGGCTGGCCTTGCCGCTAACCTGCATATCAATCCGCTCTATTCCTTATCCGGACTGGCCGTCGGCATTCTGGTCGGGCTGACGGGCGTTGGCGGTGGCTCACTGATGACGCCGTTGCTCGTCTTGCTGTTCCATGTCCATCCGGCCACCGCGGTGGGCACAGATCTGCTCTACGCTGCCATCACCAAGGGCGCCGGCACCGTGATCCACGGTTTCAAGAGCACGATCAACTGGATGATCGTCGGCCTTTTGGCACTTGGCTCGATTCCGGCCACGATCGCCACGCTCTACGCCATCCACCATTTCGGCAAGTCGGACGCCATGTCGTCGCTGATCACCCACGTGCTCGGCTATGCCCTGTTCGTGACGGCGGCCATGCTTTTGCTGCGCGGCGTCATCCAGAAGCTGGCGGAAAAGCGCTTTGAAAAGGCCGAGGTCGAGCATCGTCCGCTCCATACCGGCCGCCGCGCCATCCTGACCATCCTGACCGGCCTGGTGCTGGGCTTTCTCGTTTCACTGTCGTCGGTCGGGGCCGGCGCGCTCGGCGTCACGGCCCTGATCATGCTCTATCCGCAACTGCCCATCGTCAAGATCGTCGGCTCTGACATCGCCCACGCTGTGCCGCTGACCTTCCTGGCCGGTATGGGCTATTTTTTCATCGGCAATGTCGATCTCAGCATGCTGGCCTCCCTGCTGATCGGCTCGATCCCCGGCATTATCATCGGGTCGCTGTTCGCCTCGAAAGTGCCGGAAAAGGTGCTGCGCGGCCTGCTGGCCACCGTCCTGACCCTGGTCGGCTTCAAGCTGGTGACGGCTTAAGGCAGCCGAGGTGTGCGCTGGCCGACACGCTTTCGGCCGCTTTTCCCGTGATGCCCGATTTTGCTTGTGAGGTGTCAAATTGCCGCTAGATTAGGGTTAACGGCCCTGTCGCGGGCTGTTGGGGGGATATTATGGGCTTGCATCACACACGAAAACCACGTCTCAAAACCCTGACTGCGCTGGGTTTTGCCTTGGCTCTGGGCCTGTCGGCGCCGGCCTTTGCTGAAGCGCCCGCCAGCAGCGCCGGCACCGCCATCGCCATCATGCAGGCCACGTCCGCCCTGCAATCCGGCGATTGCGCCAGTGCGCTCAAGCCGCTCAACCAGCTCTGGCACGACCCTTATCTTGAGCAGAACGATCCCGAACTGGCGGCGCAATTCCGCTTTCAGTTGGTCGCCTGCACCGCCGATACGCAGGGCCTGCCGGCGGCGCTGGCGCTCTCGGTCGAGAACATGGCGCGCGCCAAAGATATCAGCGCCTACGACCTCCACACCTTCCTGCAACTGGCATCGAAGCAGCCCATGGCCGCGGCGGCGACGCTGGAGGCGGCCCTGACGCGTTTTCCGGATCAGGCCCCAAAGCTGACCGACACCACCGTCGTCGGCGTACTGATACAAATTCACGATAGTCAGCCAGCGATGACACAAAGCCTGCTCAACCATCTCGAAGAGACGCGCTGGCAGATCCATAATGTCACCGGTCGCCCGCTGATGGGGTATCTGCGCCTCCAGGCCTTGCGCGTCGCCGTGAAGGCCGGTGATACGGTCCATGCGGAGCTGTACCGCGCCGATCTCAAGACCGACAGCCTGTTCTACATCGTCAGTCAGGGCGACGGCACGATCAGCGACGTGGCGCTGGCCTCCGATCCGATCGGGCCGGTGCTGCTGCGTGAGATCGAGGATGTCAAGGCGGTCATCACCGCCAACCCGGCTGATCTGACGGCGCTGAGCTACCTGATGGGGCTGGAGAAGATGAACGGTCAGGACGCCCTGGCCCTGACGCAGCTCAACGGTATCCTGGCCCTGGTCGATCAGTATGGGATCGACAAGTTCGGGGGGCAGCAGGTCTATCCTGACCTGCTGGCCGAGCGCGGCGCGCTCTATGCCAATGTCGGCCGCTTTAACGATGCCGGCAAGGCCTTCGAGGAGGGCGCCACCAAACTCGGCGCCGGCAAGGCCAATGAGGTACTCGTCGCCTATATGAAGTTCCTTGTCGATAATGGCCGCGAGAAGGAAGCTCTCGCGCTGGAGGGCCGTATCGATATCACCGCGCTTGATGGCGGTCAGGCGGGTACGGTGCTGGCCACCGAGGCCTGCGCCATGGGCTATGCCGGTGATACGGCGACCTTTGCGCGCTTTATCGGCCTGCTTAAGGGGCGCGACCTGTTGCAGGTCAAGCCCTATCTGTGCGCCGGTAACAGCGACGCGGCGGCCATGGCCCTGATCAGCGCGATCAGCAATCCGGCCTTGCGTGATGATGTCATCTTCGATCTGCAAAACGACCTGCCGCCGATCGCGCTCGGCAATCGTGACGAGGTTTTTGTAACGGCGCTCGAAGCGCTGAAAGGCCGCGCCGATGTTCAGGCGGCGGCGAAGGCCAACAACATCATTGTCCGTAAGTGGACGGTGCGGATGAACTAGCGGATATCGCAGGCGATGGCCACGGGGGCCGTCTGGGCGGCAGCCAAGGTGCCGTTAAAGGTGGTGCAATCAAGCTGGTTTGGCGTGCCGGCGGTGGTGGAAGAATAGACGCGAACCATCAGCGAAGGCTTGCCACCGGCGATATGTGCCATGACGTCCGGATCGATGCCGCTGCCGGGCATCTTCACCGTCTGGGTGTTGGCCGCGATATCGACCTGATCCATGCCGGCCGGGATATGACCGTCGTCATCGACCTTGTCCCTGGCGGCTTCGACCGGCGCGCCGTAGAAAAAGCCCTCGACCGTCGCGCCCTGACCGAGCGTTTTCATCGCGGCGGTGGCGGCCGGTGTGAAGGTGACGGCGACTTCATAGGCGGTGTTGCCCAGTTCTGCGCGCTTGTTTTCGGCAGGCTTGCGAGCGCACATGCTGAGCATGGCGATGATGACCACAATAGCGGCGATGGCGACGGCGATCTGAGCGTTGCGAATGGACATGGTGCCCCCCCTTATGTGACCGGCGCTTCTAATCGATCCGGCGTGCGCGCGCCAGTCGTAAAAGTGTCATGCTCTTTACCTCAGGGCACCAGGCTGCACGAAAAGGGCAGGGGTTTTTCCTGCGCTGTTGCCACATAATCCTGGAAAACGCGGCAGCTCAGGCGTTCGTCCTTCACGCCGTCATGCAGGGCGAAGGCGGTGATCTGAACCAGCGGCTTGGGCCCGACAATGGCGACCAGCCGCTCTTTTTGGATACCGGCGCCGGTCATATGGACGTTCTGGTTTAGCGGCTCAACGATGACCGTGTCAGTGTTAAAGCCGATAACGCCGTCGGGTGTGACGAGATGCGCCGCCTCCGGTGTCGGCAGGCCGTAATAACGGGCGGATATCGTCAGCTTTTCGCCACTTTTTTTGAGGTGTTCGGCGGCTTCGGGCGTGAAGGAAAGCGCCAGATCGTAGCTGAAATCTGAGGCGGTCGCAGACGCCGGCGCTGGATTTTCCGCCGGTTTGGGCGAGCATTGGCTGAGGGTCATCAGGGCCAGTAAGACGGTAGCGCGATAAAGCATGGTGCGTTTCCTGTTTTGCGAAGTCTATCGCACCTTAAACAAGTAAGAAACCCCACCCCCCCTTGGCTTCGCTTCGCTCGCGGCCCCCCTCCCCACCAGAGGTGGGGAGGTATAAGAATATACCTCCCGAATTTAGTGGGAGGCGGTGGTGGGGAAACTGCCCTAAACCAGACCCGATCCCGTCATCTTCAAAACCGGCGTGAAAAAGGTCATTGCTCGATATCCATCTGGAACGGTACGGCGGGCAGGTCATCACCGCTGTAGAGGTTGGTGTAGGGGGCATCGGACCAGGCGTAGCGCACCCGGACGGTTTCCGGCGTGTTGGCGCCTTTGAGGACGATACGCTGCCCCTCCGCCACGGCGCTGACATAGCGGCAGGCGTCCTTGGCGTCGCAGGCCTCGAAGCCTATGGCGGTATTGGAGCTGTAGGTTTTCAGGCCGCTTTCGGCGTAGCGGAAACCGATCACCAGATCAGCGCCGGCGCGCGTCACCGAGGTCGCTTCCGGGCCGGTGGGGGCTATACTCTGGCCAAAGACCAGCTTATCGACGCCGCGCGCCAGCCGGTTGCCGATGATCGTCTTCTGCGTCGGGTGGATGTCGCTGCGGTCGCCGACATCGGTGCTGACGATCAGGGCAGCGTGCGCATCGGCGGCCACGCTCAGGCGCTGGGCCTCGCGCAGGTCCGCCCAGTTCGAGGCGCCGGGCTGGGTCGAGACCGAACCGTAGCTGGAGAGCTGCACAATCAGCATGGGCAGGTCGGGGGCGGTGAAGCTCTTGCGCCAGTCGGCCATCAGCATGGGCAGCAGGGTGCGATATTCCGTGGCGCGTTCGGTGTTCGATTCGCCCTGATACCAGGCGGCGGCCCTGACCGTATAGGGCGCGATCGGGGCGATCATGCCGTTGTAGAGGGTGTTAAGGCTGGTCGGCACCTCCCAAGGTGCTATGGGCCATGGCGCGCCGGGGATGCTCAGGCCCTTGACCGCCATCCCGGTCTTGTAACTCCAGTCGGCGGTGAGCGGGATGGCTTGGCCGTCGCTGGTTTTGATAAAGCGCATATCGGGCTTGCCGGTCAGGCCGCCGCTGCCAAGGACGCGCAGCACGATGACATTTTCTCCGGCCTTGAAGACGCCCGCCGGTACCTTGTAATCGCGCCACACCCATTCGATGCTGCCGCTGCCGACCCACTGGCCGTTAATCCAGGTGGTATCGTAGGTGGCGACCGGCCCCAGCGTCAGTTCGTTGGCCTTGGCGGCCTGTTCGGGGGTGAGTGTCACGCGGGTGCGCAGCCAGACCACGCCGTCGAACGCCTTCAACTCGGCCACGCCGCTGTCCTTCCAGCCGCTGGTCGCTTTGAGGCGTGGCCACTTGGAATCGTTGAAGGCTGGCGATATCCAGGCGCGCTGGGCCTTGGCGGATGCGTCGTGGGCATCCCACCACGCCTCCTGCCGCCGGGCGTGGTCAGCCTGCGCCCTGGCCGGATCGGCGGCATAGTGCGCCACATCATCCACCCCGGCGCTAAAGGCCGGCAAGGTGCGCAAAGACGCCGGGCTGATCCAGCTTTCGATCGTCGTGCCGCCCCAGTCTGAGGCGATGAAGCCGACCGGGACCTTGTGTTCCTTTTGCAGGGCCTTGCTCATCGCGTAACAGACGGCGGAGGCCTCGCCGGTCGTGCCGGGGCCTGCTACCTTCCAGGCAGGCGTGGTTTTCAGATCGGTACGCGGTGCGGCGGCGCTGTCCTTTTCGATCGTCACGAAACGCAGGTCCCGATTGGCCGAGGCGGCGATATCGCCCCAGGCGCCCGTCGCCAGACGGGCCGGGAACTCCATATTGGACTGGCCCGAGCAGAGATAGACATCGCCGATCAGGATGTCGTTGAGCGTGGTCGTCGCCTGACCATCGGTGACCGTGAGCACGTAAGGGCCGCCAGCGGGCAGGGCGGGCAGGCTGGCCTGCCACCGTCCGTCGGCGCCCGCGGCGGCCGTCACCGACTGGCCGGCCACGCTGATCGTCAGGGCGCTGTTGGCTTGCGCCTCGCCCCAGATTTGGACTGGCTGTTCGCGCTGGAGCACGGCGTGATCGCCGAAGATACGGGCGAAATGGGGCGCCGTCTGGGCGCTGGCCGCCAAGGGCATGGCGCACAAAAAGCTGACGCTCGCCAGCAGGCTGATTCGGCGGATATACGACCTCATGGCGGTCTCCCTTGCTATGTTTTCTTATGGGCGCGAGGCCGGAAATAGCCGCCACGCCGCTGCATAGCGTCAAAAAAGCCGCGCGTGTTCAAGCTTTTTTTGGCGAAATTTTTCGTTCGCTAAAGCCTTTTCACCCCTGAAACGCGTTTGCATCCTGATCAATTTGCCAAGTAAGCGATTGCAGCCTATAGAATGGCCCAAACGGGACTGAGTTACAGGGGATTTGATGGCGCGCAAGATCGGCCGACGCGGGGGAAATATCGTCACCATCCATGATGTGGCGCGACATGTCGGCGTATCCCCAATGACTGTGTCTCGCGTTATCAATGGCGAAAAGAACGTCCGCGAGGAAACGCGTGCCAAGGTCATGGCCTCGGTAGAGGAACTGCGCTATTCGCCCAACCTGGCGGCCAGATCTCTTGCCACGCAGGATTCGGCGCGGATCGGCCTGCTCTATTCCAACCCCTCCGTCGCTTTCCTCAGCGAGTTCCTGCTCGGCATCCTGTCGGAAAGTTCGCAAAGCGGCGCCCAACTGCTGATCGAAAGCTGCGAAGGCCCCGAAGGCGCCACCGTGGCGTTGGAAAAGATGAAGGCCGCCGGCTGCGATGGCGTCATCCTGTCGCCACCCCTGTCCGATTCGTCGCGCGTCGCCAAGATTTTGAAAGAGATGAACCTGCCGTTCGTCGG
Source organism: Asticcacaulis benevestitus DSM 16100 = ATCC BAA-896 (assembly GCF_000376105.1). Classification (GTDB taxonomy): domain Bacteria; phylum Pseudomonadota; class Alphaproteobacteria; order Caulobacterales; family Caulobacteraceae; genus Asticcacaulis; species Asticcacaulis benevestitus. The sequence continues at coordinate 260,585 of NZ_AQWM01000003.1, read as the reverse complement.
TGTCGCCATGGCGCGCCCCGATCCGACCGTTTCGTGCGTCACCATCGATGACCTTAAGGCCGCCTCGGCCATGACCCGCCGCCTGATCGAACTGGGTCATACCCGCATCGGTTTCATCAAGGGCCACCCCAACGCCTATGCCAGCCAGATCCGCTATGAAGGCTTCGAGGCGGCGATGAAAAAGGCCGGGCTGGAGATCGATCAGAGCTTTGTCGGTCAGGGCTATTTCACCTATCGCTCCGGCTTCGACGCCGCCGAGCGTCTGCTCAGCCACAAGACGCGCCCGACCGCCATTTTCGCCTCCAACGACGATATGGCCGCCGGCGCCGTGGCGGCCGCGCATCGCCTGGGCCTGGAAGTGCCCGATCAGGTGACGGTGGTAGGGTTCGACGACACGGCCATGGCGTCGAGCGTCTGGCCGGAACTGACCACCGTACGCCAGCCGATCTCGGATATGGCCGGCCTGTCGGTGCGCTTGCTGCTCGATCAGATCAAGGCCCATCGTTCCGGGCGGTCGTTTGAGGCGGTGCGTGAGGTGCGTGATTTCTCGCTGATCGAACGCCAGTCATCGGCCAATGTGGCAGGACCTGACTATGCGCCGGCAAAGCGCGCCAGCGATTCCTGAAATTGGGAGCGCTTTCGATACACGCCACAATTTATTTTCCTTGACATAGGCTGGCGTCTGCAAGATTGGTAGCGCTAACAAGCTATAAGGTGTCCGTAGCCGGCAAGGGGCAGCCCTTATGGCGAAACAGGACTATAAACGGGTAGAGAAGATGCGGGTGAGGTCACCTGCCCAATGCACTTAAGGACGAGATTGAAAATGTCTGATTCCCTGCCTACGGCCATGCTGCCGGGCGACTGGCGCAGCGCCACCCTGATCGGCCGTATCGAAACCGCCGAGGGCCCCACGCCCATCATGATCAAAAACGGCGAAGTGTTCGATATGAGCCCGATCGCCCCCACCGTGTCGCAACTGCTGAAGGTCTGGCCTGAGCAGGGTGTGCCCGAAGGCGGTCTGCCGTTCGGCGGTTTTGAGGATTTCGAATTTTCCAAGCTGTGGGCGAAGGATGGCACGGCTGCGCACCGCACCGGCAACCAGCTTCTGTCGCCGATCGATCTGCAATGCGTCAAGGCAGCCGGTGTCACCTTCGCCGTTTCGGCCGTTGAGCGTGTTATCGAAGAACGCGCGCGCGGCGATGCCGACAAGGCGCAGTCTATCCGCAACGATCTGGCCGAGCGCGTCGGTGGCGATATCCGTTCGGTGAAGCCGGGTTCGGAAGCCTCCGCCAAGCTGAAAGCCGCCCTGATCGCCGATGGCCTGTGGTCGCAATATCTCGAAGTCGCCATCGGCCCCGATGCCGAGGTCTTCACCAAGTCGCCGGTCCTGTCGTCGGTCGGCTGGGGCGATGAGGTTGGCGTCCGTTCGGATTCGACCTGGAATAACCCGGAGCCCGAAGTCGTTATGGTCGTCACGCCGGAAGGCCGTGCGGTCGGCGCCACGCTCGGCAACGACGTCAACCTGCGCTGCTTTGAAGGCCGTTCGGCCCTGCTGCTCGGCAAGGCGAAGGACAACAACGCTTCCTGCGCGCTTGGTCCATTCATCCGCATGTTCGACGGCGAAAGCTTCACCCTTGATGACGTGCGCTCCGCCGTGCTCGATCTCAAGATCGATGGCCCCGAAGGCTATGAACTGGTTGGCCGTTCGACCATGGCCGATATCAGCCGCGATCCGCTCGACCTGATCGAGCAGGCGATGAGCGAGCATCATTATCCCGACGGTTTCGTGCTGATGCTCGGCACGCTGTTCGCCCCGACGCAGGACCGTGACACGCCGGGCCGCGGCTTTACCCACAAGGTCGGCGACGTCGTGAAGGTGTCCTCGCCCAAGCTCGGCTGCCTGGAAAACCGCGTCACCTATTCCAAAGACGCCCGCCACTGGAACTTCGGCATCGCCGATCTGATGCAAAACCTGGCCGATCGCGGCCTCCTGAAGCCGCGCAATACGGCTCAGGGCAAAAAACTGGCTTCGTAAAGAGCCGTAAGATCTACAGAGAGTGAGTTACGTTTATGTCGTCTGCCATCTATCCCAGTCTTAAGGGCCGCAAGGTGTTGATCACCGGCGGCGGCTCCGGCATAGGCGCTGGCCTCGTCACCGGCTTCGTCCGCCAGGGCGCGAAGGTGCATTTCATCGATCTGGTCGATGACGTGTCGGCCACGCTCGATACCGGCGTGCTTGGCGTGCCGCCCGTCTTCCACAAGTGCGATCTTACGGATACGCCCCTGCTGGAAAAGACCCTCGCCACCATCCTGGCCGACGGTCCGGTGCAAATCCTGCTCAACAACGCCGCGCGCGACGATCGTCATTCGCTGGCGGAAGTGACGTCGGAATTTTTCGACAAGAACATCGCCGTCAACCTCAAGCACATGGCCATGTGCACCCGCGCCATCGCGCCGGGCATGAAGGCGGCCGGCGGCGGCGCCATCATCAATTTCGGTTCGATCTCGTGGCACCTCGGCCTGCCTGATCTGGTGCTCTACGAAACCGCCAAGGCGGCCATCGAAGGCTTCACGCGCGCCCTGGCCCGCGAACTGGGCCCCGACAATATTCGCGTCACCACCATCATTCCCGGCAATGTGAAAACCAAGCGCCAGGAGAAGTGGTATACGCCGGAAGGCGAGGCCGAGATCGTGCGGTCGCAGTGCCTGCCGGGCCGTATCGTGCCGGATCACGTTGCGTCGCTGGCCATGTTCCTGGCCTCGGACGATGCCGAACTCTGCACCGGCCACGGCTACTGGATCGACGCCGGCTGGCGGTAGTTTCTTATACCTCCCCATCTGTGATGGGGAGGGGGACCGCACGAGCCGCGAAGCGGTGAGATGTGGTGGTGGGTTTTCTTGCTTTCACAGAGGCGCGCATGACTACTCTTTTCCAACCCACCTGCGTCTGGGACCTCAAGGCCACCTTGGGCGAAGGGCCGATCTGGTCGGCGAAGGACCACGCCCTGTGGTTCGTCGATATCAAGAAGCAGCATATCCACCGCTACGATGTGAATATCGGCTCGAAACAGACCTGGCACGCGCCCAGCCCCTGCGGCTTTATCGCGCCGAAAAAGCGTGGCGGTTTCATCGTCGGCTGCAAGACCGGCCTGTATGATTTCGACCCCAAAACAGGCGACTTCACCTTCCTTACCCATGTCGAGCCCGGTTTACCGAACAACCGCCTCAACGACGGCTATGTTGATCATCAGGGCCGCCTGTGGTTCGGCTCGATGGATGACGACGAGAACAGCCCCACCGGCAAGCTCTATCGCTATGATGCGCGCGGCCTGAAGGTGATGGACGACGATTACGTCATCACCAACGGCCCGGCCGTCAGCCCGGACGGCAAGACGCTCTATCATAACGACACGCTGAAGAAGCACATCTACGCCTTCGATCTCGACGCCGATGGCCACCTGTCCAACAAGCGCCTGTTCGCACAACTCGATGCGCAAGGCCACACGCCGCCGCATGGCGAAGGCTATATGGATGGCCCGGTGGTCGATAGCGCCGGCAATGTGTGGAACGCGCTGTTCTTCGGCTGGGGCGTCAACTGTTATGCCCCGGATGGCAGGCTGATCCGCACGGTCAGACTGCCCGTCTCCAATGTCACCAAGATCGCCTTTGGCGGTCATGATCTGAAAACCGTCTACGCCACCACGGCCGCCAAGGGCCTGAGCGCCGACGACATAAAACAGCAGCCGCTCGCCGGCGGTCTGTTCCGTTTCGAGGTCGATATCCCCGGCCAAGCCCAGAATGAGATCACTCATGTCTAAAAGAATTCCAGCCACACCCAATGGCCGTTTCCGCTCGCAGGAATGGTTCGAGGCCCCCGGCCATATCGACATGGCGGCGCTCTATCTGGAGCGCTTCATGAACTACGGCATCACGCCGCAGGAACTGCGCTCGGGCCGTCCGATCATCGGCATCGCGCAGTCGGGCTCGGACCTGAGCCCCTGCAACCGCATCCATATGGAACTGGCCAAGCGCACGCGCGATGGAATCCGCGACGCCGGCGGCATCTGCATCGAGTTCCCGGTTCATCCGATCTTCGAGAACTGCCGCCGTCCGACCGCCGCCATCGACCGCAACCTGTCGATGATGACCCTGGTCGAGATCCTGCACGGCTACCCGATCGACGCCGTGGTCCTGACCACCGGCTGCGACAAGACCACGCCGGCTGGCATCATGGCGGCGACCATGGTCGATATTCCCGCCATCGTCTTGTCGGGCGGCCCTATGCTCGACGGTTACCACGAAGGCGATCTGGTCGGTTCCGGCACGGTCATCTGGCGCGCCCGCCGCAAGCTCGGCGCCGGTGAGATCACCGAAGAAGAGTTCATCGACATGGCCTGCGCCTCGGCACCCTCGGCCGGTCACTGCAACACCATGGGCACGGCCTCGACCATGAACGCGGTCGCCGAAGTCATGGGCCTTTCGCTGCCCGGCTGTTCGGCCATTCCGGCGCCTTACCGTGAGCGCGGTCAGATGGCCTATGAGACCGGCGTGCGCATCGTCGAGATGGCCTATGAAGACCTCAAGCCCTCGAAGATCCTGACCAAGGCCTGCTTCACCAACGCCATCGCGGCGGTGGCGGCCATCGGTGGTTCTACCAACGCCCAGCCGCACATCGTCGCCATGGCGCGCCACGCCGGTGTCGATATCAGTGACGCTGACTGGATGCACGCCCACGATATTCCGCTGATCCTCAACATGCAGCCTTCGGGCAAGTATCTCGGCGAGCGCTTCCACCGCGCCGGCGGCGTGCCCGCCATCCTGGCCGAACTGCTTGACGCCGACCTGATCGATGGCTCAGCCGCCACCATCACCGGCAAGACGATTGCTGAGAACAACACCGGCAAGAACAGTAAAGACCGCGAGATGATCCGCACCATCGCCGAGCCGATGATGGAACGCGCTGGCTTCATGGTGCTCAAGGGTAATTTGTTCGATTACGCCATCATGAAGACCTCGGTGATCTCGAAGGAGTTCCGCGACCGCTATCTCAGCGAGCCCGGCAATGAGAACGTCTTCGAGTGCAAGGCTGTGGTCTTCGACGGTTCGACCGATTATCACAACCGCCTCAATGATCCGGCGCTGGGCATCGATGAGCGCACCATTCTGGTTATCCGCGGCTCCGGCCCGGTGGGGTGGCCGGGCTCGGCCGAGGTGGTCAATATGCAGCCGCCCGACGCGCTGCTGAAGCGTGGCATCACCTCGCTGCCGACGCTGGGCGATGGCCGCCAGTCCGGCACGTCTGACAGCCCGTCCATTCTCAACGCCTCGCCGGAATCGGCAGTCGGCGGTGGTCTAGCCTGGTTGCGCACCGGCGATATGATCCGCATCGATCTCAATAAGGGCACCTGCGACATGCTGGTGGAGCCTGATGTTATCGAAACACGCAAAAGAGACGGTTTGCCACCGGTGCCGGAAAGCATGACGCCGTGGCAGGAGATCTACCGCGCCACGGTATCGCAACTGCACACCGGCGCGGTGATGGAACCGGCCTTGAAATATACCCGCCTCGCCGAGAAGATGCCGCGCCACAATCACTAAGACCCGAGACAAATCAGACGGATGACGTAAGTCTCCGTTTGATCTTTCCGTAAGGTTATCTTTTGGGCCATGCTGCACCTCGTCCAAACCGGCGCAAAGATGGTGCAATGCACCATCCGTGTGCGCTTGTTAGCGATAACAAACTTGCGATAAAATCACGCGAATTTTCATCTAACTAATTAAAACATCTCGCTGTTTTGGTGGGATATGCTTGCGCATGGCCCATCCTTTGCCTAATGCTTTTCGCCAAGCGTGGGGAAGACGGACGCCTTTATAAGATCCGCATGAAAAGCGCGCTTAAAGGTCAAGGGAATACGGACCATGTGTCCGTTTACAAGGGAGTAGAGGGATGTCCTCAACAACGAAGTCCGTGAACATGGGACTGGTCATGGGGCTCGCCATTGGCGCGGCGCTGGGCGGTTTGCTGTTCGGCTACGACACCGCCGTCATATCCGGCGCGGTCGAAGCCATCGATCACAATTTTGTCCAGCCACGTACCGAACTGTCGGAAATGGCACGCAACGCCATGACCGGCAACGCCGTCGGCATCGCCCTGTGGGGCTGTTTCCTCGGCTCACTGATCGCCGGCCCTCTGGCTACGTCGATCGGTCGCCGCACCGGCATGATGATTGCCGCCGTTATCTTTTTCATCTCGTCGATCCTCGCCGGTTATCCTGAGTTCGGTTTGGCCCCGATCGGTGGCATGGGCGTCGATGCGCTTACCCCCTTCCAGATTTACCGCTTCCTCGGTGGCGTTGCCATCGGCATGGCCTCGTTGATTTCGCCGATGTACATCGCGGAAATCGCGCCCGCCAAGCATCGCGGCCTGCTGGTCACGTTCCAGCAGATCGCCATCGTCGGCGGTATGTTGCTGGTCTATTTCGTCAATCTCAAGATCGGCGAAATGGGTGATGACGCCTGGGTGCTGTCCACCGGCTGGCGCCACATGCTGGCCTCCTGCGCCATCCCCGCCGGCCTGTTCTTCCTGGCCGCCTTCTTCATGCCCGATACCCCGCGCTGGTATATGATGAAGGGCAAGGAAGACAAGGCGCGCGCCCTGCTGACCCAGCTTGACGGCCCTGAAGAAGCCGAAAACACCATGGTCGAAATCAAGGACAGCCTGAAGGCCAACTCCGGCAAGCTGTTCTCGTTCGGCGTGGGCGTTATCGTCATCGGCGTGCTGCTCTCGGTCTTCCAGCAGTTCGTCGGCATCAACGCCGTGCTCTATTACGCGCCGCTGATGTTCAAGAACATGGGCTCCGGCACTGATACAGCCTTGCTGCAAACCGTCATCGTCGGCGCGGCCAATGTGCTGTTCACCCTGGTCGCCACCGCCACCGTCGATCGCTGGGGCCGCAAGCCGCTGCTCATCCTCGGCGCGCTGATGATGGCGGCCTCGATGGCCGCTCTGGGCTGGATGTTCCAGAACCACACCGAAGGCAATGCGCTGTTGTTCGCCGCCATCTTCTACATCGCCGGTTTCGCCCTGTCTTGGGGGCCGGTCGTATGGGTGCTGCTGTCGGAAATGTTCCCGAACTCGATCAAGGGACCGGCCATGGCCGTCGCGGTCGCGGCGCAATGGATCTCCAACTATATCGTCACCGCCTCCTTCAAGGTGGTCGACGGCGATACGGCGATCAATGCCGTCTTCAATCACGGCCTGAACTACTACGTTTACGCCGCCTGCTCGGTTCTGGCAGCGCTGTTCGTGTGGAAGTTCGTGCCGGAAACCAAGGGCAAGACTCTGGAGGCCATTGAAGGCCTGTGGAAGAAGTCGTAGAGTTTACGATATCAAAAGGGGCGGAATCTTACAGGGGTTCCGCCTTTCTGCCTTTAAGCGATAATGCGCTCAAGCAGCGATAGCGATAGCGCAAAAAAAAAGAGACCATAAAATGCTGCGCTTAAGCTCCGCCGACACAAGTCTTGATATCAACCCCGATGTGGGCGGCAGCGTTTCGCGCCTGATCCACAAGGGCGCAGATGTCCTCCGTCCGACCTTGGACGGCGAGCAGCGCGTGCTTTTCACCGCTTGTTTTCCGCTCGTGCCGTTCTGCAATCGCATCCGTAACGGCGAGTTCATGGTGGAGGGCCACAAGGTCAAGCTGCCGTCGAACCACGAGGGCAGCCCGCACACCTTGCACGGCCATGGCTGGCAAAACCGCTGGAAGGTGGTCGAGGCCACTGCGAGCCGTGCCGTGCTGAGCTATCGCCACGCGCCGGATAGCTGGCCGTGGGAATACGAAGCGACGCTGATCTATGAACTGCGCCCGGCGGGCCTGCGCGCCTTTCTCAGCGTCAAGAACCTGTCACGCAGCACCATGCCGGCGGGGCTCGGTTTTCACCCCTATTTCAACCGCACGCCGAACTCACGCCTCAAGGCTGCGGTCGATGGCGTGTGGATTTCCGACGACGAAATCCTGCCGCGCAACTGGCATGGCGGGCCGTTGAAAAAAGACTGGACCCATACCGATACGGTGGCGCACGATATCACCATCGATAACGCCTATACCGGCTTCAACGGTCGCGCCGAAATCTATGACGGCGATCACCTGACCCATACCCTGCGCGCCTCGCCGGATTGTCACTGGCTGCATGTGTTCGTGCCGCTGGGCGAAGACTATTTCTGCATCGAGCCGGTCAACCACATGCCCGATCCGTTCAACCAGCCGAATTCCGGCCTCAAGTGCCTGAAAGCGGGCGAGACGTCCATCGTCTGGATGGATATCGCTTTCTAAACGCGGTTCTTTTCCCTGTGCGTGCGTCGGCGTCGCTTGCAGGTAGGCAGTGTACCTGCGGCGCTAACCTTCTGCTCACATGAAAAAAACTCCTCGCGTTTAGTCTGAGCCCAAGTCAGAAAAAGGCCTCTGAGTTTCCTCAGAGGCCTTTCATTTAAGCCGCGCCAACCGTCTGTTTTTGTGTGCCAAGACCCTCGATGCCGAGTTCCATGACATCGCCCGGATTGAGCCACACCGGCTTCGGCTTTACGCCCATGCCGACGCCCGGCGGGGTGCCGGTCGAGATGACGTCGCCTGGCTGCAGCGACATGAAGCGCGACAGGTAGGCCACGATCTGGGGCACCTTGAAGACCATGGTCGAGGACGAGCCGTTCTGATAACGCTTGCCGTTGACCTCAAGCCACATATGCAGATTGTTGAAGTCGCCGGCCTCGTCCTTCGTCACCAGCCAGGGACCGATCGGACCGAAGGTATCGCAGCCCTTGCCCTTGACCCATTGGGTGCCGCGTTCCTTCTGGAAGGCGCGCTCGGACACGTCATTGACAAGCACGTAGCCGGCGACATGACTGAGCGCATCGGCAGCGTCGATATAGCGGCAGGTCTTGCCGATGATGATGCCGAGTTCGACTTCCCAGTCGAGCTTGGTGGAATCGCGCGGCTTCAGCACGTTATCGTTCGGCCCGATGATGGCCGAGGTCGCCTTGGTGAAGATGACCGGCTCTGACGGGACGGGCAGGTTGCTCTCGGCGGCGTGGTCGGCATAGTTGAGGCCGATACAAATGAACTTGCCGACGCGGCCGACGCACGGGCCGTAACGCGAACCGGCGGGGGCGAGGGGCAGCGTCGTTGGGTCGATGGCGGCGAGCTTTGCCAGCGAGGCTTCGGAGAGCACATCGCCGGCGATATCATCGACAATGCCGGAAAGGTCGCGGATCTGGCCGTCAGAATCGAGCAGGCCGGGTTTTTCAGAGCCCGAAGGGCCGAAGCGGAGAAGTTTCATAATGTGGTTCCTGTGTAGTCGCCCCCTCCGTCACGGACTTCGCCGTGACACCTCCCCCGCTTTGCAGGGGAGGATAAGGAAGCAGCAAACGCTGTCAAGTTACGGGTCAAGGGGCTGTGCCCCTTGCTAGTTGATCCAGCCACCATCAATGATATGCGCCTGGCCGGTCGTAAAGCTGGATTCGTCGGAAGCGAGATAAAGCGCCAGATTGGCCAGCTCCTCGGCGCGGCCGAAGCGGCCCATGGCCTGACGGGCGGTGAATTCGCCATAGGCCTTGTCGAAATCGCCGGTGTCACGCAGGCGCTGGAGCAGGGAGGGGGTTTCGACCGTGCCGGGGCAGATGGCGTTGCAGCGGATACCTTTGGTGACAAAATCGGCGGCCACCGACTTGGTGAGGCCGATCACGCCGGCCTTGGTGGCGCAGTAGGAAAAGCGGTTGGGGATGCCCTTCACCGATGAGGCGATGGACGACATGTTGATGATCGAAGCGCCGCCGGCCTCCAGCATCGAGGGCAGGAAGGCGCGGATCATGCGGTACATGGCGGTGACGTTGAGGTTCAGCGCGAACTGCCAGGAGTCCTCGTCGCATTCGAGAATGGTGCCGGCATGGACGTAGCCCGCGCAATTATAGAGTACGTTGACTTGTGGAAATTCGGCAGCGATGGCCTTGACCGCCTCCGCGTTGGTGACGTCAAGCACGCGGGTGGTGGCGCCGGCGAAATCCGCCAGGGTGTCGGCATTGATGTCGGTGGCGATGACGGTCGCACCTTCCTTGACGAACAGCTCTGCCGTGGCGCGGCCGATGCCCTGACCGGCGGCGGTGATGAGGGCGGTCTTGCCGGTTAAACGTCCCATGAGTTACTCCTAGGGTCTTCAAAAATGATGTATGCGCATGGGCTTACGCGCGGCGCAGGGGTAAGCAAGCCGGGCCTATGGGATCGAACGCCTTGTAGGTCAGGATAAATTCCTGGTGCCCCATGGCCTCGGAGAGCGAACGCTCACCGACGGCGACGCGCAGCACCAGATCGGTGATGTCCTCGCCGACCTGATCGAGCGTGGCGCGGCCTTCCATGATGCTGCCGGCGTCGATATCCATGTCGCCGGAAAGCTTGCGGTAGGTTTCCGGATTGGCGCACACCTTGATGACCGGCGAGATGGCCGATCCGACCACGCTGCCGCGTCCGGTGGTGAAAAGCGTTACGTGAGCGCCGCAGGCGATCATTTCGACGATTTCGGCATTGTCGGAAATGTTCGGGAAGCCAAAGCGCGGCTCGCCATCGGGCACGACATCAAGCAGATAGAGGCCGCCGGTAGGCGGTACATCGCCGGGCTTGATGATGCCGCAGATCGGCGCGGAGCCTGATTTCGAATAGGCGCCCATCGACTTTTCTTCCTGCGTCGTCAGGCCGCCCTCGGCGTTGCCGGGTGCGAAAGAGCCGAAGCCCATGATGGTGTAATAGTGCTCGGCCTTGACGACAGAGGCTTCCAGTTCGGCGCCCAGTTCGGGCGTGACGGCGCGCGAGGCCATGATCTTTTCGCAGCCGACCAGTTCGCCGGTTTCCTCGAAGATGCAGGTGGCACCGGCGGCGCCCAGCGTATCGAAGGCGCGACCGACCGCCGGATTGGCGGTGATGCCGGAGGTGCCGTCCGAGCCGCCGCAGATGGTGCCGACGATCAGTTCGGAGACGTCCATATCACCGCGTGGCGTCTGGTTGGCGATGGTCTGAATGCGACGGACCGCCGCGACGCCCTTTTCGATGGTGGCCAGGGTGCCGCCTTCGTTCTGAATGACATAGGTCTCGACCGGACGGCCGGAGGCTTCGATATGACGCTTGAGGGCTTCGCGGTTAAAGCTCTCGCAACCGAGCGATACCAGAACCGCGCCGCCGACGTTCGGGTGGGTGCACAGGGCCTCCATCATCTTGTAGGCGTAATCGTTCGGATAGCAGCCGGGGAAGCCGATCAGGTGAACTTCGTCGTCATTGCAGGTGTTGACGATCTTGCGCGCCACGTGGTGGGCACACTCGACCAGATAGACGACGCAGATGACGTTGCGGATGCCCTTGCGGCCATCGGGACGCAGCCAGGCCTGAAAGGACGGGAAGGTTGTGGTGTCCCCAGTTTTAGTGACCATGGCCGGTGACCTCACGTGTATGGCTTTTGATATAGTCGCTTTGCATATTGTGCATGTGAACGTGCGCGCCGCGCGGCACGTCTTGTTTCATGGAGCCGATCGGGGCGCCGTACTTGATGATCTTGTCGCCGGCGCTCAAAGCACGGCGGGCGATCTTGTGGCCTACGGTGATCTCATCGGCCAGGATGACGGTCTCGCCGTCGAGCGTGATGGTCTGTCCGCGAAAGGCGTGTTGCCGGCAGACCAGCACATTGTCATCCGGATGCAGCAGGATGAAGGGGCTCACGAAGGTGGCGTTATCGCTCATGACAAAATCCTTGCCTTGGGAATGGGGGCCGCGTCATGCAGCAGCCCTTCGGATTTGAGATCGTCCCAGAGAGCGGCGGGAATCTCGGTCTCGAACAGGGCGACATTGGCCTTGACCTGAGCGGCATCGGCCATGCCGGGGATGACGCAGGCCACGGCCGGATGCGCCAGCGGGAATTGCAGGGCCGCGGCGGCCAAAGGCACGCTGTGGGAAGCGCAGACGCTCTGCAGCGCTCTGACGCGATGGATGATATGGGGCGGCGCCGCTTCGTAATTGTAGTGCGGCACAGTATCCCCCTTGATACCTTCGACGAGGATGCCCGAATTGAACGGGCCGCCCAGTATGATGCTGATGTTTTTGGCCTGACAGGCCGGCAGGAAGCGATCCAGCGTCGTCTGCTCCAGCAGGGTGTAGCGGCCGGCCAGCAGGATGGCGTCGATCTCGACCTGCGCCATCACCTCTTCGCAGACCTCGGATTCGTTGACGCCAAGACCGATGGCGCCGACCAGACCCTGATCCTTCAGGGCGCGCATCGCCTTGTAGCCGCCATCAAGAAAGGCCTTCATGTGTCCCTTGGCGTCGTCACCATGCGTGACCTCGCCAAGATCATGGGCCAGCAGAATGTCGATGCGCTCGCGTTTCAGGCGCGCCTGACTGGCCTCGAATGAGCGCATGACGCCATCATAGGTGTAATCAAAGTTCGGCTCGAAGGGATCGCCGTCGATGAAACCGTGACGCTCGGTCCCCGGCGCGGGCGGCGGTGTTACTGGTGTCAGGACGCGGCCGACTTTCGTGGAAAGGGTAATGCCATCCGACAGACCTGCCCCGACACGGCGTTCCGAAAGGCCTTGTCCGTAATGGGGCGCGGTATCGACATAGGCGATACCGGCAGCAAGGGCCGCACTGAGGGAGGATTGCGCCGACTCGTCCGAAATGACGCGGTAGAGGTTGCCAAGCGCCGCAGCGCCGAAACCGAGGCGGCTCACCGCGACCGAGGTCGAACCAAGAAGACGATGGGGAAAAGGATGCGCTGATGTCACGTAAGGAGCGTCCTCTGCTCTGTTGTTCAAGTTTGAAACTGTTCTTATAGATAAAATAGATAGCGTTCGGTCACGCGGGAATCAAGGGCAATCGCGCTATCCGCCAAGCGTTTTGCTGATGGCACGGGCACTGTCTTTCAAACGGCTAAGAGCCTCTTCAAGGCTGATCCCGTCCTCGACATGTATCCACGGCATGGTCAGGGCAGCGATGACGCCGACATCGTTGATGACCGGGCAGGAAATATCGGTGATGCCGTCGATATAGCCGGAAGCAGCGGTGTAATGGCCTTGGTCCACCGCCTGTTCGGCATGGGCCTCAAAGGTTTCCCACGCTTCATCTGTCAGGCCGGGGCGCAGCAGCTTGCGCCACTGATCGCGAATTTTGGCCTTCTGGAAGGCATAAAGCACAAGCCCGGATGTGGTTTGCGCCAGCGGACGCTGATAGCCGACCCGCACCGAAAAGCCGAGATCACCCGGCGCTTCGATACGAGCGATAACGACCATGCGATCATCCGAGGCGATGGCGATATGGCAGGCCTGACGGGTTTCTTCGCTCAAGGCCTGCATCATCGGCAGGGCGGTGGCCAGCAGGTTCTGGCTCGGTCCGCGTGAAATGCCGAGCGAAAACAGTTTGTTGGTCAGGTCGAAGCCATCACCATTCGCCGACAGACCGACATAGCCGCGCGACTCGAGCACCTGCACCATGCGAAATAGTTCGCTGACCGAACGTTCCAGGCGGGTCGATATCTGCGACAGGGTCATGGGCGACTTGGCGGTGGCGAGCAGTTCCAGAACATCGAGACCTTTTTCCAGAGCGGGGGCGCGATATTTGCTGGCGGCTTTATCGGACATCAGGTCGACCTAATTCAGGCTGTACAGGTTGCGGGCGGTTTCGCCCATAATGGCGTTATGTGTGGAATCGGGTTTGCCGGCAAGCCAGGCCTTCGTCCAGTCGAACCACAGGCGGTAATCGCCATTGAGCCGGATCACCGGCCAGTCCGAGCCCCACATCAGGCGCTCAGACCCGAAAGCCGTCAGCAGATGATCGGCGTAAGGTGTCAGGTCATCAGGCGATTGGCCGGGCGCGGCCTCGGTCAGAAGACCGGACAGCTTGCAGGTGACATTGCCATTCTGCGCCACGGCGGCGATGCGGTCAAACCACAGCGCGGTGTCGCCGCTGGCGATCGCCGGCTTGGCGCCGTGATCGATGATGATGCGCAGATCCGGGTAGCGTTTCGCCAAAGAGTCAATGGCCGGCAGATGGCGTGTGAACACCAGTGCATCGAAGGTCAGGCCGTGTGTCACCATGGCCTGCACACCGGCCTGCGCCGCATCCCGCAGGATCCAGTCGTCCTCAAGGCCTTGCAGCATCGGGCGCAGGCCCTTGAGTTTCGGCTTGCGAGCCAGGGCGGCGATCTGATCGGCGGCATCGGGTGCGGTCACGTCGGTCCAGCCGACCACGGCCTTGATCAGCGGCGTGGCGGCGGCGACTTCCAGCATCCAGGCCGTATCGTGCGCCGAAGGCTGGGACTGCACCAGAATCGTTCCCGTTATGCCGAGGCCTTGCGTCGCGGTCATCAGGTCTTCAGGGAGGAAGTCCTGATGAATAACGCTGAGATCCGGCGTGGGCCATTCATGACCGTTCTGGCCAATCTGCCACAGATGCTGATGGGCATCGATGATCATTAATGCCCCTTCGACATATCGACCGTGGCAGATTTCGAGCCGAGGCCATAGAGCGCGATGACTACGAAACAGACCAGCGGCACGAAGATGGCCGTCTTGATGTGGCTGATGTCGGAGATATGGCCCATGGCGGCGGTCAGGACGGCGCCGCCGATGATGCTCATGACCAGGAAGGACGCGCCGGTCTTGGTGAGCGGTCCTAAACCCCGCACCGAGGTGGCGAAGATGGTCGGGAACATGATCGACATGAACAGCGAACTGCCGACCATGGCATAGAGGCCGTAAAGCCCGCCGACGCTGGCGGCATAGGCCATCAGGGCCACGTTGATGACGGCGAAGGCGCCGAGCAGCTTGGTGGCTGAGACGAAGCGCAATAGGGCGGTACCGATGAAGCGGCCGATGGCGAACAGGACGAGCGAGGCGAACACATAGTCCGCCGCCAGCTTGTCGCTGATGCCGATTTCGGACTGGGCGTATTTGATCGTGAAGCTCCACACCCCAACCTGCGCGCCGACATAGAAGAACTGCGCCACGACGCCCATGAGGAAATGCTTGTGCTTGAGCAGGCCGCTGAGCGTCTGGCCGATGGTCATCCTGGCTTCGTCGGCGTCATCCGTGGACTTGGTGGCGGCCTGCGGAAATTTGCTGAAGGCGACGAGCAGTGCCCACAGCAGGATAACGCAGCCGATGACCAGATAAGGTGTCTGCACAGCCTTGGCCTCGCGGACAAAATCGGCCGTGTCGTTCATCTGCTCGATGCCCGACAGGATAAAGGTTTTGCCGACCCAGATGCCGACCAGCGAGCCGAGCGGATTGAAGGCCTGCGCCAGGTTCAGGCGGAAGGCGGCGCTTTTTTCATCACCGAGAATGGTCATCAGCGGGTTGGCCGAGGTTTCCAGGAAGGCGAGGCCGGCGGCGATAACGAACAGCGCGCCCAGCAGCCAGGGATACTGGCGGATTTCAGCCCCCGGATAGAAGGAGAAGGCGCCGATGGCGAAGATGATCAGGCCGGTGATCACGGCAGCCTTGTAGCCAAAGCGCCGCATCAGAAGGCCGGCGGGCACAGCCATCAGGAAATAGCCAAGATAGAAGGACTGCTGCACAAGGCTCGATTCAAAATCGGTGAGCGTAAACGCTTTCTTGAATTGCGGAATCAGAATGTCGTTGAGATTGTTGGCCATGCCCCAGAAGAAAAACAGGGCGGTGATCAGCACGATCGGCCAGAGGGCGGCGAATCCGCGGGCGGGTGCGGCGGTCTTGGCGTCGGGTTCGGAGAGTGGCATTATAGTATTTCCCTGTGCGCGGCCTGACCGACCGCTTTGTTGCCGCTACTTGCATCACATATGAATGGCGGCGTCAAATATGAAATTGTGCCAGGGGTTTGCATCCCGAAACATTCGCCGCTATATACTCAGACATATGGCCCTCAAGAGGCCGATTGCCTTTGCCGGATTTTGCGACTACGGCAAGCACTTGCCGCCCGTCAGGGCGATTTGGAACAACTGGAAACGCTGATGTCGACCCAACCTGAAAAGCAGGTCTTTGCCCTTGATCTGAAAGATGATCCGGCCCTGATCGAACGCTACAAGCAATGGCACGCACCCGGACAGGTGCCCGCCGCGATCAATGCTTCCATGCACGCCGCCGGTATCGAGGCGCTGGAAATCTATCTGGTCGGCAACCGCATGATGATGATTCTGACTCCCGGCCCGAACTATGACGCCGCCGCCAAGGCCACCTCCGATGCCGAAAGCCCCGATGTGCAGGCATGGGAAAAACTGATGTGGGATTTCCAGCAGGCCCTGCCGTTTGCTGCCCCCGGCCAGAAATGGCTGCCGATGGAGCGGATTTATTCGCTGGCTGAGCAGAACTAATTATACTACAATTTACAAGATGATGCGGTCACGGTAAGACACCGCAAAGAGTGCTTAAGGAAACGCGACGATGGGACTATTTGGTAAGAAGCCTTTGAAAATCGGCCTGATCGGCCTCGGCAAGATCGCCGTTGATCAGCATATCCCGTCGATTCGTGGCAACAAGCATCTCGAACTGGTGGCCGGCTGTTCGCCGCATACCCGTCCGGAAGGCGTCAAGGCCTATCCCGATATGGACGCCATGATGACGGCGCACCCTGAGATCGAGGCGATCGCCATCTGCACCCCGCCGCAGATCCGTCACAAGATCGCCAAGGAGGTCATCGCCATCGGCCGCCACGTCTTCCTTGAAAAGCCGCCCGCCGCCACGCTTGGCGAAGCTGAAGCCATCAAGGCGCTGGCTGCGGCCAAGGGCGTGTCGTTGCTGGCCTCGTGGCATTCGCGTTTCGCCCCCGCCGTGGAGGCCACGCGCAAGTGGATTTCGGAGCGCGAGATCAAGAGCATCACCATCCACTGGAAGGAAAATGTCCGTCAGTGGCACCCCGGCCAGGCATGGATTTTTGAAGCCGGCGGCATCGGCGTGTTCGATCCGGGCATCAATTCTTTGTCGATCCTGACGCGCATTCTCGCCGACGCCGTCATGGTGAAAAAGGCCGACCTGCATATCCCGGTCAATTGCGACGCGCCGATCCAGGTCGAGATGGACATGATGACCGAGGTCGGTTTCCCTATCCGCGCCGAATATGATTTCCTGCAGACCGGCGTCCAGACCTGGAGCATCTTCGTCGAGTCGACGGCCTACGAGAAGCTGACCCTCTCCATGGGCGGCACCGAGCTGGAGATCGACGGCCGCACCCTGATCAAGCAGAAGGAAGCGGAATACGCCGGCCTTTACGCGCACTTCCACGATCTGATCCGCGCCGGCAAGTCGGATGCCGACTTCTCGCCGCTGCGCATCGTCGCCGACGCGATGCTGCTCGGTAAGCGCATCGCGGCGCCGGAATATATTGAGTAGGCGCCGGACACCTGTTGTTATGAGAAAAGGCGCCGTATGCGAACGGCGCCTTTTCTGTTTCTGGATTGTAGCCCTAGACTTAATCTCCAGGTCCTCTAACGGGTGGGTTAATCGCATTCTTATAAAACAGAAGGATGCCTTCGTTCTCGCCGTAATTAAAGCAGCCGTAAAACGCGCTTGCTGGGAAAAAGAAGTTCTGTGGCTTAATTTCAAGCCCAACGCGCTTGATCTGCTCATTCATAGCCCAATTGCCGCCTTTTAACTTGCGAATGACCTCACCAAGGTAAGCGCCTAATACCTTGCAGGCGGCATCAATTTCTGTTTCCTCGTCGTCCTGCTTGAAGAGCTCTACAGACGAATGATCTCTCATGCCGCTGGCGGCGCTGTTGGCTAGTTGCTGAAGGTTTGTGATAATTTCAGGTGAATAATCCAATGGCAGACTGAAATAGTGCTGAGCAATATCAACAGCCCTATCGGCATGGGCTGCCATGATCATATTCCAGTCTGACATCAGCACTATTTAGTCCTCGAACTCGGCTTCCTCGGCATTGGTGCGCGAAACGCGCGCCACGCGCAGGGCGTTGGTCGAGCCCGACTTGCCGAACGGCATGCCGGCGACGATGACGATGTCCTGACCGGGTTCGGCGATGCCTTCGGAGCGCGCCAGCTTGGTGGCGACGGCGACGGTCTCGGTCATCGAGTGGGTGATCGGAGTCAGCACCGGATGCACGCCCCAGGTCAGGGCGAGGCGGCGGGCGGTTTCCATATTGGGCGTCAGGCCCATGATCGGTGCGGTCGGGCGTTCGCGGGCGACGCGCAGCACGGTGTTGGCCGAGTTGGTCATGGCGGCGATGGCCACGGCGTTGATCGTCTGGGCCACCGAACGGGCGGCGGCGGCGATGGCGCCCGAGGTCGTCTTTTCCGGCTCCGGACGGCGACGGTCGGTCATGGTGCGCCAGCCGTCGTCTTGTTCAACGCGGGCGACGATCCGGTCCATGATGGTGACGGCTTCGATCGGGAACTGACCGGCGGCGGTTTCGGCCGACAGCATCACGGCGTCGGCGCCATCGAAGACGGCGGTGGCGACGTCGGAGGCTTCGGCGCGGGTGGGCGTCGGGGCAGAGATCATCGATTCCAGCATCTGCGTGGCCACGATCACCGGCTTGCCGGCGGCGCGTGACGCCTGCACGATACGCTTTTGCGCTAGCGGCACTTCTTCCGGCGGTAGTTCGACACCGAGATCGCCGCGGGCGACCATGACGGCATCGGACAGGCGGATGATTTCTTCGAGATTATCGAGCGCTTGCGGCTTTTCCAGCTTGGACAGCACCCAGGCGCGGCCCTTGATGATTTCCTTGGCTTCGAGCACGTCTTCCGGACGCTGCACGAACGACAGGCCGATATATTCGACGCCGCGTTCCAGGGCAAACGCCATGTCTTCGCGGTCCTTTTTCGTCAGGGCCGGGATCGGCAGCACGACGTCGGGAACATTGACGCCTTTGCGATCGGACAGGCGGCCGCCATTGACGACGATAGTTTCCAGATGGTCTTCGCGGACGTGGACGACGCGCAGCTTCAGCTTGCCGTCATCGAGCAGGAGGTGCGAACCGATCTGCGCGGCGGCGATGATTTCGGGGTGGGGCAGGTTGGCGCGGGTCGAATCGCCCGGCGTCGGGTTGAGGTCGAGACGGAAGGCCTGGCCATTGGTCAGCACCACGGCGCCGCCCATGAAACGGCCAACGCGCAGCTTCGGTCCCTGAACGTCGGCCAGGATGCCGATCGGGTGCTTCGACTTGGCTTCCAGTTCGCGGATCAGTTCGATGTTGCGGCCGTGATCTTCGTGGCTGCCGTGCGAGAAGTTCAGCCGGAAGACGTCGGCGCCGGCCTGGAAGAGCTGCGCCAGCATCTCGGCGTTCGAGCTTGCGGGCCCTAAGGTGGCGACGATCTTGGTTTTGCGGCGACGAAGAATTTTCAAGGGGAATCTCACGGATTGGAAGCGATCGACAGCATGGGCCGGGAGCATGGCGGCTGCGTGACACGCACTGTCTTACAGGGGGTATTTTTCGCGTGCGACAAAGCCTCTATTCTCCCGTTGGGTCAAGTGCAAATTTATGCTGCGCTGCAAGGTGTGACAGCGCTGTCTTGATTGGTCCTGTTGGCATTTCTGCGTTAAATTATTGTCATACTTATTCTTCGGAAGGCCTTTGATGGCGTGTTATACAAAAAGATGTACGGCGATAATCGAGACGGTGTCAGTGTTTGCGACTTTTGCATCAGGGGGAGCGCGCGCAAAGTCTTGTCAGACAATTAATTTCGCGTTACCCATTCACCGTCAGGCAAATGCAGAATTGCTGCACTGCGCAATGTTTTTCATTTGCCAAGTCAGCAAAAACACGTTTTTTGCAATTTGATTTATTTAATCCGGGGAGGCAGCTTGCGGCCACCTTCACCCATAAACGCTTAACAGGCAGGTAACATGTCCGACTCTTCAGCTTCTTCCAAATCCGGCGGCGGAGGCCTAGGCCTTGCCGTGGTCTATGTGACCGTGCTCTTCTTTATCTGGGCCGTGGTCACCAATCTTCTCGATCCGCTCGTCAAGACCATGAAGACGGTCTTCACCCTGACGCCGGTTCAGTCGATGCTGACCGGCTTCGCCTTCTTCATCGCTTATTTCATCATGTCCCTGCCGTCGGCGGCCTTCCTGTCGCGCGTCGGTTACGCCAAGTCGGTCATGGTCGGCCTGGGCGGTATCGCCGCGGGTTGTTTCATCGCCATCGCGGCGGCCAACCTCCACATCTATACGGTGTTCCTGATCGCCCTGTTCACCATGGCGTCGGGTGTGACCCTGCTGCAGGTCGCGGCCAACCCTTTGATCGCCTCGATGGGCAAGCCCGAAGGCTCGGCCTTCCGCCTCAACCTGTCGCAGTCGTTTAACTCGCTGGGCGCTGCCTGTGGCCTGTTCTTCGGCGCTTCCTTCCTGCTGAACGGTGACATCTTCAAGAAGGACGTCGTCATCACCGAAGAGATGAAGCAGCAGGCTCTGGGCTTCGTGACCAATGTCTATCTCGCCATCGGCGTTGCCCTCGTCCTCTTTATCTTCCTGATCTTCCTCGTCCGTCAGAAGATCACCGACGCCGCTCCCAAGACCGGCCATCTGGTATCGCCGTTCACCGCCCTGACCTCCAAGTGGGCGAACCTTGGTTCGATCGGCATCTTCCTCTACGTCGGCGCCGAAGTCGCCATTTCGCTGAACCTGCTGTTGTTCCTCGAACAATCCAAGATCCTGAACCTCGAAGCGCAATCGGCCGGCCACCTGACCACCTTCTACATGCTGTTCGCCATGATCGGCCGTTTCGCCGGTTCGGCCCTGCTGAAGTTCGTCCGTGACTACGTCATGCTGACCCTGGTGGCTGTGGGCGCCATCGCCCTGGCGCTCGTCGTTATCTTCACCAAGGATATGGTGCCGACCGAGCCTACCGGCATGATCAACGTCATCCTGACCTCGGTGCCTGTCACCTCCGGCCTCATCCCGGCCTTCGCGGCCTTGCTGATCGGCCTGTTCAACTCGATCATGTTCCCGACCATCTTCACCCTGACGCTTGAGCGTTCGACCGCGCCGACCTCGGCAACGTCCGGTCTGCTCTGCATGGCTATCGCCGGTGGCGCGGTTCTGCCGCTGGCCTTCGCCAAGATCCAGGAAATGACCGGCTCCATGTCGATGGGCTTCATCGCCCCGCTGATCTGCTACGTCTACGTGCTGTGGTTCTCGTTCGCCTGTCGCAAGGCGCCGATCCATGCCATCGAAGAAGGCGTCTCCGGCGGCCACTAAACCCTGAACGGATAGCCCCTGGAAGCGTCATAATCTGGCGTTTCCGGGGGTTTTCTGTTTTTATACGATTAAATAAAAACGAAATAGAATTCGGATACAGCATGCTTTACGTCGGTGTTGATTTTGGCGGAACGAAGATCGAGGCGGCAGCCCTTTCGGGCTCGGGTGAATTTCTGGCCCGCCAGCGCGATCCCAATCCTGGCAACTATGCCGACGCGCTGAAAGTGGTCTGCGACCTGATCGCCCGCGTTGAAGCCGAGGCCAAAGAAAAAGACCCTTCGCTGGCCAATCGCATCGCCACCATCGGCGTCGGCGCCCCCGGTTCCGTCAGCCCGCGCACCGGCGTGATGCGCAATGCCAACTCGACCTGGCTGAATGGCAAGACCTTCCGCGAAGACCTCGAATCCGCGCTCCAGCGTCCGGTGCGTCTGGCCAATGACGCCAACTGCCTGGCGCTGTCTGAAGCCATCGACGGCGCCGCCAAGGGCGCGCCAAACGTGTTCGCCATCATCGTCGGCACAGGTTGCGGCGGCGGTGTGGTCGTCAATGGACACCTCGTAGAAGGCGCCAATGGCCTGGCCGGCGAATGGGGACACATTCCCCTGCCATGGATGAAAGAAGGGGAGTTCCCCGGGCCGGAATGCTGGTGCGGCCACAAGGGCTGTCTGGAAATGTGGGTGTCGGGCACCGGTTTCGCGCGCGATTTCAACGCCGTCACGGGGCGTCCGCACAAGGGCGAAGAGATTATCAACGCCATGCGCGCCGGTGATGCGCAGGCCGAAGCGGCCTTTGACCGCCTGATGGACCGCCTTGGCCGCGGCATGGCGCTGATCGTCAATTCGCTCGATCCGGACGTGTTCGTCTTCGGCGGCGGGCTCAGCAATGTGCCTGAAATCTATGACCGTCTGCCCGGCAAGATCCTGCCCTATGTGTTCAGCGATGGTTGGCAGGCCAAGCTGGTTCCGGCCAAGTGGGGCGATTCGTCGGGTGTGCGCGGCGCCGCCTATCTGTGGGCGCAAGGGCACTAAATACAGAAGCATTCGGGGACGAAGATGATGAAACGGCTGGCGCAAACTTCCTGTCTGATGGCCGTTTTACTGTGTTCAGCGATGCCCGTTATGGCGCAGCAAGCCCTGCGCGGCCCTGACGGACGTTATTATCTTGTGCTTCCGGGCACAGGTAAGGCGAAGACGACCCCGCCCGCTGCGCCGGAAGCCGCACCGGCGGTGACGCGGGCGGTATTGGCGCTCAAACCCTACGATCCACCCGCCGCACCTCCGGGGCCGCCGGCCGACGTCATCGTCAATGTGAGCGGCGGCCAGTTGGGCGGCGAAGCCCTCTCCGATGGCACCTTCGCCTTCAAGGCGGTGCCGTTCGCCCGTCCGCCGGTCGGTGATCTTCGCTGGACCGCGCCGCAGGACGCCTCTGCCTGGTCGGGCGTGCGCTTCAGCAAGGAGAGCGCGCCGGGTTGTCTACAGGCGGCCTATGGCTGGCAGGACGATATCTCTAAGCGAAGCTCGGAAGATTGCCTATATCTCGAAATCCGCACACCTTCGCTGAACAATGGCGCGAAAAAGCCGGTCATGGTGTTTATCCACGGCGGCGCCAACCGCGCCGGTGCGGGGGCGGGCACGATCTCTTCAAGCCTTGGCCGGCGTGATGTGGTGGTCGTCAGCCTGCAATGCCGGCTGGGCGTCTTCGGCTTCCTGTCGCATCCGGCGCTGACGGCCGAGCAAGCCAAAGAAACTGGAATCGCAGCTTCCGGCAACTACGCCCTGATGGACCAGATCAAGGCGCTGCAATGGCTGCGTGACAACATCGCGCGCTTTGGCGGCGATCCGGACAATGTGACGATCTTCGGCCATAGCGCCGGCGGACAGGATGTCGGGCTGCTGATGGCCTCGCCGCTGGCGCGCGGCCTGTTCCACAAGGCGATCGCGCAAAGCGGCACGCCGCAGTTCGGCTTCGCCCCGCGCACGCTGGCGCAGAACGAAACGCTGGGCATCCAACTGGCCGAACAGTTCAGCAACGCGCCGGCCGATGGCGCGAAAGCGCTGGCCGATCTGCGCCGCGCCCCGGCCATGGTGCTGCAGCAGGCCGGCGACACGCTTGTCCCGCCCATGGAGGATGCCGGTTTCATCTGGGATCAGGCGACGGTTGATGGCCGCGTGCTGCCGAAATCACCTGCGGAGATTTTCAAGGCCGGCGAGGGGGCCAAGGTGCCGCTGATCATCGGCGTGTCGGCGCGCGAGCTCGAACTGGCGGACGTCAGGGCCTCGCTCTACGGCGCTATCGCTACGCGTTTTGGCGAGCAACGCGGCAAGGTGCTGCGTTTCTACAAGCTCGATGTGAAGAAGAACCCCAAGTCCGATGACCTTCTGGGCGACGTGCCGCTCCAGCTCTCGACCGACATCATGCTGCGCTGTCCGGCCGACTGGATGGCGCGCCAGATCACAGCTTCCGGCGGCACGGCCTATCTCTATCAACTCGATATCGACGCGGACCCGAAAGCGCGTGTGCAGCACGGCTCCGAACTGAGCTTTGTGTTCAACGATCGTCCCAAAGGCGTCAAGGCGGATCGCTGGCCGCGCCTGATGGACTATTGGGTGCAGTTCGCCACGACCGGTGATCCGAACCGCAAGGGGCTGGATGACTGGCCGGTCTATGGCCGCAAGGGGCGCTATATCGAGTTTAGCCGCAAGGGCAGCAAGGTCGAAAGCGCTATGCGCCAGGATATCTGCGCCGTGCTCGACCGTCCTTAGAGCGCTTTCCGCCATAAGGTGAGTTTTTTCCACGTCTTTGAGGGTGAATATAAACTTATTTCGCTTTAATACAGGGGGTATGAACGCCCCCGACACGCATATTTCCGGCCAGATCATCGACGGTGAACACCACCTGCTCGTGCGCATCTATTATGAAGACACCGATTTTTCCGGCATCGTCTATTACGCCAACTATCTCAAGTTTTTTGAACGCGGCCGGTCCGACTATATGCGTCTGGCCGGGGTTCATCATCACGAACTGGCGGCGCTTGAGGATCCCATCGCCTTCGCCGTCATCTCGGTCAATGTCAAATACCGCACGCCGGCGCGCATCGATGATCTGATCAGCGTCAAGACCCGCGTTGTCGAGGTGCGCGGCGCCAGTTTCCTGCTGGATCAGTGGATCGAACGCGATGGCGTCATCCTGGTCGAAGGCCAGGTTCAGGTGGTTTGCATCGACATGAACGGCCACCCGAAACGTATGCCCCCGCACGTTCACAGGGGCATCAAGGCCGCCCAGGCCGGGCCGCGCCCAGCCTAAAGACGGCGTAAAAGGCACTTTTACACCTCATCTGCCATAGAAATGTCGCCAATTGTCGTGCAATGTGGCGCCATTACAGATTCACTATTCCGATTAACTCTTATGGGGGATGCGATATGAGCGTCAGTTCCGCCGCCAGCTCAGCCTCTGGTACTGCTCCAAGCGCCTTGAATTTCGTCAATCTTTTCCTGCATGCCGATCTGGTGGTGCAAGCCATCATGGTGGGCCTGGCGCTGGCGTCTTTGTGGTCATGGGCCATCATCATCCAGAAGACGATGGCGCTCGGTCGCGTCAACAAGGAGGCCGATGGCTTTGAAGGCGCGCTGAATGCCGGGCGCGCTCTTGATGATATCGCCGCCACGCTCGGCACCCAACCGAAGGAAGCCTTCCAGAAGCTGCTGGTGACGGTCACCGCCGGCTGGAAAGATTACAAGGGCAAGTCGATCAGCCCCGCGCAGGGCGAACTGCTCGTCGGCCAGGTTGATCGTGAACTGAACCATGTCATCGCCACCGAAGCCGATACTCTCGAAGACGGCCTGAGCATCCTTGCGGTTATCGCCACGGCGTCGCCGTTCGTCGGCCTCTTCGGCACGGTCTGGGGCATCATGAACGCCTTCTCGGCCATCGCTTCGCAGGGCGACACCAACCTGACCACGGTGGCACCGGCCATTTCGGAAGCCCTGTTCGCCACCGCCATGGGGCTTTTCGCCGCCATTCCCGCCTATATCGCCTTCAATCTGTTCAATGCCAAGGTGGCGCGCTTCTCGTCGCGCATGGAAGGTTTCGCCGACGAACTGATGGTCTCGCTGACCCGCCGTCTCGGCGACAAGCTGGGGGGCTAGAGCCATGGCCATGGGAGGTTCCGGATCGGCGGGCGGCGGACGCCGTTCCAACCGACGCACCAGACGCCGCGCCGCGCTGTCGGAGATCAACGTCACGCCGATGGTCGACGTCATGCTCGTGCTCCTGATTATCTTCATGATCTCGGCGCCGCTGCTCAATTCGGGCATTAAGATCAATCTGCCCAAGACCGAAGCCGCCGCGCTCAAGGACGAGGGCGAGCCCATCACCGTGTCGATCGACAAGGCCGGCCAGTTCTACGTCAATGACGATCCGGCGACCTACGAACAGGTGGCCCCGCGTCTGCTGGCCATTACCCGTGGCGATACCGAAACCCAGATCTATGTGCGCGGTGCCGGTGAGGCGACCTGGGATTCGGTCGCCAAGGTGATGGGCAAACTGTCGTCGTCGGGGTTCTCGAAGATCAGCCTTGTCACCGACACCATGTCAAAAAGCGGCCAGACGACGGCCAGCGAACCCGTCGCGGTGACGCAATAAACGCATGAAGAAGTTCGGACCGTCCTTTCTGCTCTCGATCCTGCTGCATGTCGGCCTGGCTCTGCTTGCCTTTATCACCTGGCAAATGACTCCGCCGCCGCTCAAGGTGTCGTCAGTGCCGGTCACGGTCATATCCGACGTGCCGAGCCGCCAGATGGCCGAGGCGCCGGTTGATGAACTGGCGGTCAAGACGCCGGAACCGATACCACAGCCGGAACCTGTGCCGCCGCAGCCGTCCCCGACGCCGCAGCCGGTGCCGACCCCGGTTCAGCCAAAGCCCGTGCCTGCACCGCCGAAGCCTGTGCCGGCGCCACCCAAGCCTGTCGCCAAACCGACGCCCGCGCCGCCGGATAAGAACGGCCTGAAAAAGGTCGATCCGACACCGGTGAAGAAGCCGGCGCCCGCTCAGGCCGCCAAGCCTGCGCCAGCCAAGGCCAAGCCGCAGGACGATTTCCTCAGCCGTCTGGCCGCCACGCCGTCCCAGGCGCCGAGCAAGCGTCAGGCCTCGGCCTCGACGCAAAAGACGACGGGCCAGTCGGCGGTCGGTTCCGGTCCGGCCGATGCCGGTCTGACAACCGAGATGAAGGCTCTGACCCAGCGCCTCAACAAGCTATGGCTGCTCAATTGCGACGTACCGGGCAGCCAGGCCGTGGCGCCGGAGATCCGCTTCACACTTTCGCCCAATGGCCGTGTTATTGATGGCCCTGTCTGGGTGAACAAGCGTAACGATCCGATCTGGCAGGCCGGGGCCAATCTGGCGCTGGCGGCCGTCAACAAGGGCCAGCCCAACGCCTATCTCGACCTGCCGTCCGGTTTGTATAACCGTCCGCTCAAGATTATTTTCGATGCCCAAAAGGCCTGCCAGGGCCGCTAGTTCAGCGACCGACCGACCAAAGGAGCTACATGATGCGACTGATGAACAAGATTTTGGCGGCGGTGTCCGGCGCGCTTCTGCTGTTGTGCGTGCCGGCCTTCGCCAGCGCGCAGGATGAACTGACTGGCACCGTCGATCAGGGCAATATCCAGCCCCTGCCGATCGCCGTCGCCATCGGCGGCAACGATGCTTCCGGCGGGGATCTCGGCAACAAGATTTCCAAGGTGATCAACAGCGATCTCGAAGGCTCCGGCTATTTCGCGCCGATCAATCCGGCCGCCTTTATCCAGACCAATATGGATGTCGCGGTCCAGCCCGAATTCGCCTCATGGAAGACGATCAACGCGCAATACCTCGCCAATGGTCGCGCATTTGTCGATGCCGATGGCCGCTTGCAGGTCGATTTCCGCCTGTGGGACGTGTTCTCGCAAAAGCAGATGCTGGGCCAGTCGATGACCGCCACGCCGGAAAACTGGCGCCGCATCGCTCACAAGATCGCCGACGCCATCTATGAAAAACTGACCGGTCAGGAAGGCTATTTCGATACCCGCATCGTCTTCGTGGCCGAGAGCGGTTACAAGACGGCGCGCGTCAAGCATCTGGCCATCATGGATCAGGATGGCGCCAATCCGTCCTATCTGCCGGTTGCCGGCAACAACACCAAGGTGATGACGCCGCGCTTCTCGGCCGACAGTCAGGAAATCGCCTATATGGCCCTGACCGCCGACAGCGCCCGCATCTATATCTACAATCTGGAAACCGGCCGTCAGGAAGCCGTCGGCCAGATCAAGGGCATGGCGTTCGCGCCGCGTTTCTCACCCGATGGCTCCAAGCTGGCCTTCTCGGTCAGCCAGGGCGGCGCCACCCACATCTACGTCATGGACCTGCGCACCCGCGCCATGACCAAGCTGACCAGCGGCGCGGCCATCAACACCTCGCCGTCGTTCTCGGCCGATGGCGGCACCATCGCCTTTACGTCGGATCGTGGCGGCTCGCCGCAGATCTACCTGATGAACGCCTCAGGCGGCAATGTGCGCCGCATCACCTTTGGCGGCGGCTCCTATTCGACACCTGTTTTCTCGCCCAAGGGCGATATGATCGCCTTCACCAAGCAATCGGGCGGCCGTTTCTCGATCGGCGTCATGGATGCCGGTGGTGGTAACGCCAAGCTTCTGACCTCGTCCTATCTGGAAGAGGGCCCGACCTGGGCGCCCAACGGTCGCTACATCATGTTCTTCCGCGAGACCCAGAGCGGTGTGCCGTCCTTGTGGACGGTCGAGGTGTCGGGCCGCGTGGAACGCGCGGTGACCTATGCCGGCGGCGCCTCCGACCCCGCCTGGTCGCCTCGCCTGAAGTAGGTCAGGAAAAGCTAACCATAAGGACGAACTGAAAATTTATGAAATTTGAGGTAAATCCGGTTCGTTATTGAGCGCAAACCCCCGGTTGGATCAAAACGGTCCATTTATATGGAAATTTCCAGACGAGGGTTTGACAAAAGTTAATAGGCATATCATCGTATCTTTTGTGAGTTTTGTGCATAATCCGGTCACAAAACAGTGGGATACTTCCGCGATTATTATTGAAAAATGAGAGGACTTCTTATGACGGTAACGACCAAATCCGCCGCCAAGATTGCTTTGGCAGCCCTTATTCTGGCCTCCGTCGCGGCCTGTACCAAGAAGGAGCCCGTGGTAGACACGCCGGCACCGACCCCTCCGCCGGTTACCAGCACCCCGACCCCACCGCCTGCCCAACAGCCTGTCGCTACCGCGCCGCTGCCGGGCATCGTTCCGGGTTCGCAACAGGATTTCGTCGTGAATGTGGGTGATCGCGTCTATTTCGACACAGATTCCTCCAGCATCCGCGCTGACGCGCAAGGCATCCTGGCAGCCCAGGCCGCCTGGCTCGTGCGCTATCCCGCCGTCAATATCCGCATCGAAGGCAATGCCGACGAACGCGGCACCCGCGAATACAACTTCGCTCTGGGCGCCCGCCGCGCGCAGGCCGTGTCTGACTTCCTGACCGGCAAGGGCGTTGTTCCCGGCCGTATCTCGACCATCTCCTATGGCAAGGAAAGCCCGATCGACGATGGTTCGGGTGAAGCGTCGTGGGAAAAGAACCGTAACGCCCACACCAGCCTTACCTCGGGCGCGCAATAAGACCTCACAGTCTTTTTTTTGATTTGAAAATCATGCCTCCTGATCGTAAGGTCAGGGGGCATGATGCGTTTTGTGCTGGTGTTTCCAGGGGCGGCCTGCGCACCAAAAAGCTCGAATCCGACGTGTTTCTGTCCCTGACCGATGTGCGCACCTCGGAATCCAATACGTTTGAAGGCCATGCCGCCAAAAGCGATCTGAGCTGGGGCGCAGGTGGCTATGTCGGCTTCGGCGGCGCCGTTGGCGGCGGTTACGAAGACACCGATATCGGCAAGATCGTGACCCAGGCCTTCATGGTGGCCTACACCGAGATGGTCAATAATCTCGGCGGCATCGACGTGGGCGGCAAGGCCGCGGCGCCGAGCCGCAGCTA
The DNA here is from genome assembly GCF_000376105.1 of Asticcacaulis benevestitus DSM 16100 = ATCC BAA-896. Taxonomy (GTDB): domain Bacteria; phylum Pseudomonadota; class Alphaproteobacteria; order Caulobacterales; family Caulobacteraceae; genus Asticcacaulis; species Asticcacaulis benevestitus. Next base: position 231,323 of record NZ_AQWM01000003.1, on the reverse strand, counting down.
CACGGTCCAGACCGCCACCACCCTGCGCTCGGCGCCATCGCCCACTGGCAAGGTGCTGCGCGCGCTGCCTGTCGGCCTCGTGGTCTACCCCACCGGCACCAAGGACGGCATGTATTGGGAAGTGGCTGACGATAACGACAATGTCGGCTGGGTGAAGAACGACAACCTCTCGGCCTCGCAATAAAGCCGCTTCGTCAAAAACGGGTGTTTCGCGATCCGACGCACCCGTTCAGGCGCTGATCACGCTTTGTGTCTTATTTCAGCCAGACTATATTGCTAACTATAATGCAAGTGTGCTTCGATATGGCACATTCTTCAGAGTATTGTGGCGGGCAGGATTTGATCATGGGTAAGTCTTTCAAAAACACGCGGCTGGGTTTTGTTGCTCGCGGCAAGGCTGTGGCCGGTCTGTCCCTTATGGCCCTGTCGCTGCCCCTCAGCGTCGTAAGCCTGACCGCCTTTACGCCCGCAGACGCTCATGCCCAGATTTTCGACGACGAAGACGACAAGGAAATCCCCGGCCAGCAGCCCACCGACAATACGGTGTGGGATGCCAAGAAGCTGCAGAAGCTCGATCGTAATGTGCGCAAGCTCGAACGCGCCGTATCGCGCGTCGAGAACAAGAAGGGCGCACCGCCGATCCTGATCGAGCCCGATCCCGAAGTGGTGGCATTGCAGGCCACGGTCGATAACATGTCGCGCAAGCAGGATGAGCAGACCGGCACGATCACCACCCTGATCGGCCAGATCGAGGAACTGCAGCACCAGAACCAGCAACTGATCCAGCAGCTTACCAACCAGAACGCCCGCATGGACACCCTGGTCAAGCGCGCCGATCTGGCCGACGCCCACATCAAGGACATCGACGCGCAACTCGCACCGCCGCCGCCGCCGCCGGCCTCGACCGGCAATGCCGAGGGCGATTTTGAGCAGGCGTTTAACCTGATGAGTTCCGGCCAGACCGATGACGCCGGTCGCGCCTTTGAAGCCTTCACCACGGCCTGGCCACAAGCCACGCAACTGCCGGAAGCCTGGTTCCGTCTGGGCCAGATCCGCGCCATGAAGTCCGATTCGTCGGGCGCCGTGGCGGCGTACGCCACCTCGCTCAAAGGCTGGCCCAAGACGTCATGGGCGCCGGAAGCGACCGTGAAACTGGCGCAATCCTTAAGCGACAGCAATCGCCCGACCGATGCCTGTTCGGCCCTGACGCAGTTTGACAAGGTCTACGCCAAGTCCGCAACCAGCGAGACGCGCAGTCAGGCCAAGACGCTCAAGGACAAGAACAGGTGCGGGGCGGTTTAGAGCGCGCCCGTCTGCGCTCTGACTTCACGCATTTTGCCGAACGCCTCGACGGCGACGGTCCGCTGGGGATCGCTGTCTCCGGCGGAGGCGATTCCGTAGCCCTGCTCTATGCTCTGGCCGAATGGAACCAAAAAAATGTAAAGCGCCGACCGCTTGAGGTCTTCTGCGTCGATCATGGCCTCAATCCTTTAAGCCCCCAGTGGACGCAATCGGTGGCGGATCATGCGGCGCGGGTCGGCGCCGGCTTTACCGCGCTGTATTGGCAGGGCGAGAAGCCGGCCTCGGGCTTATCGGCAGCGGCGCGTCTGGCGCGTCATGCGCTGTTGGCGCAGGCGGCGAGGCAAAAGAGCGCATCCGTGCTGTGCCTGGCCCATACCGCCGATGATATTGCCGAGGCTGCGGCTATGCGCGGGCAAGGCTCCAATGTCGGCACGCCGCAGGTGTGGTCACCGTCGCCGGTCTGGCCGGAAGGGCGGGGCGTGTTTCTGTACCGGCCGTTGCTCGATATCCGCCGCGAAGCCCTGCGCGACTATCTGCGTGAGATCGATGCGAGTTGGATCGATGATCCGTCGAACGACAATCCGGCATCGCTGCGGGCACGGACGCGGAGGCTGTTGCGCGAGCAGGACGTGCCGATCGAGGCGCGGGAAAACATCATGCCGCCGGATATGGCTGGTCTTCTGCACGCGGACACCTTCGCCGCGCTTGGCGTGATCGCCTTCAGGGCCGATGTGTTTTATAGTTTGCCGCTGGAGCCGGCGCTGAAACTCCTGTCGGCGGCGGCGGTCTGCGCCGGTGGCGGCGACAGGCTGCCGAAGCGCGCGCGTCTGGAACATTTGTATGCGCGCCTGTCCGACGGCAAGGCCCTGACCCTGTGCGGCGCGCGTCTGCAGCGACAGGAAAATCGCATCTCGATCAGCCGTGAAACCGGCGATATCGGGCGGCAAACCTCGCCCATTGTGGAACTGGAGCCCGGCGTCGAAGCCGTCTGGGATGGCCGCTTTGCCCTTGTGGCCGCGCAGGCTATGCGCATCCTGCCATCGCAAGGCGTTCGCGCCGATCTTGACACGGCGGACCGCAAGGCGCTGCACGCCCTGCCGGCGGTCTTGCGCGGCAGTCTGCCGGTCAGTGAAAAAGACCATCAAAAGAAACTGTTGATGCATAGCGCCGCGGCCAACACCTCTTTAACACCCGCTACCTATAACAAAACCCGTGTTACCTGTCTGGTGACGCCGCGGTTTTACGCCGCCATGGGGCAGATCACGCGGGAAAGCCATATTGACAGCGATTCATGGCCTGTGGTTTGCAATGGCGTGTAGCGAAACCCGGTTTCACATCCTATATGGGTGAATGACGTAGTGAAGACCCCGTGGAGGGGTGGCTCCGGATTCGGGCCATATTGAGGATAGACATTGGCATGAACATGCGTTCCATGGCGATTATCGGGGTTGTTCTGGCCTTCCTGATGGGCATCTACTTTTTCGTGAGCACCAATCACACGACGCTGATGCCCGAGGGCAAGAAGCCTGTTGAAATGGCCTATTCCGACCTTCTCACCAGCGTGAACAATGGTCAGGTCAAGGAGGTCAACATCCATCAGGATGACGCCACCGGCACCCTCGCCGATGGCAACAAGTTCCGCACGACGATTGACGTCTTCAACCACGAAAAGCTGAGCGACGCGCTGGCCGCCAAGAACGTTAAGACGACCATCCAGTCGAGCAAGCAGTCGCTCCTGATCAGCGTATTGACCACCTTGCTGCCGATCATCCTCATCATCGGCATCTGGATCTTCTTCATGCGCCAGATGCAGGGCGGCGGACGCGGTGGTGCCATGGGCTTCGGCAAGTCTAAAGCGCGCCTGCTGACCGAGCACAAGAACCGCGTCACCTTCGCGGAAGTGGCTGGTGTCGAGGAAGCCAAGGAAGATTTGCAGGAAGTCGTCGATTTCCTCAAAGACCCGTCGCGTTTCCAAAAACTGGGCGGCAAGATCCCCAAGGGCGCACTGCTCGTTGGCCCTCCGGGTACGGGTAAGACCCTGCTGGCCCGCGCCGTGGCCGGTGAAGCCGGCGTGCCCTTCTTCTCGATCTCCGGTTCTGACTTCGTTGAAATGTTCGTCGGTGTCGGCGCCTCGCGCGTCCGTGACATGTTCGAACAGGCCAAGAAGAATGCGCCGTGCATCATCTTCATCGACGAAATCGACGCCGTCGGTCGCCATCGCGGCGCCGGTCATGGCGGCGGTAACGACGAACGCGAACAGACCCTCAACCAGTTGCTGGTCGAGATGGACGGTTTCGAAGCCAATGAAGGCATCATCATGATCGCCGCCACCAACCGTCCCGACGTCCTCGATTCGGCACTGCTGCGTCCCGGCCGTTTCGACCGCCAGGTCACGGTGCCTAATCCCGATCTGACCGGCCGCGAAGCCATCCTGCGCGTCCACATGAAGCCGGTGCCGCTGGGCGTCGATGTCGATGTCAAGGTGATCGCGCGCGGCACGCCGGGCTTCTCCGGCGCCGATCTCGCCAACCTGGTCAACGAAGCCGCCCTGATGGCCGCCCGCAAGGATCGCAAGCTGGTCACTATGCGCGATTTCGAAGACGCCAAGGACAAGGTGCTGATGGGGGCCGAACGCAAGTCCATGGCGATGAGCGAGCAGGAAAAGAAGAACACTGCCTATCACGAAGGCGGCCACGCCATCGTGGCGCTCAAGGCGCCCGAAGCGGATCCGGTGCACAAGGCCACCATCATCCCGCGTGGCCGTGCGCTCGGCATGGTGATGCAGTTGCCCGAAGGTGACCGCTATTCGCAGAACTACGTCCAGATGACCTCGCGTCTCGCCATCCTGATGGCCGGTCGCGTCGCTGAAGAAATCATCTTCGGCAAGGATCAGGTCACGTCGGGCGCATCGTCGGATATCCAGCAGGCCACCCGCCTTGCAAAAGCGATGGTGACGCGCTGGGGCTATTCGGATGAACTGGGCTTCGTCGATTACAAGCAGGGCGAAGACGAATACGGCGCGCTCGGCCGCGATACCTCGCAAGCCACGGCCGAACTGATCGACCGTGAAGTGAAGCGTCTGGTCAAGGGTGGTTACGATGATGCCAAGCGCATCCTGACCGAAAACCTTGACGCCTTGCACAGCCTCGCCCGCACCTTGCTCGATCTCGAAACCTTAACCGGTGACGAAATCGCCAAGATCCTCAACGGTGAAGAGATCATCCGTGACGAGGAAACCGGCGTAGCGATCGAGCTGTCGTCCAATTCGGCGGTGCCTGAAACCGAAGCCGAAGCTGCCAATGAAAGCGCACCTACCCTTGTGCCGGTGGTGGCTTAAAGCTATGCGACCCTACACATTATGTTAAAAGCGGCGGGTGAGGGCCTCTCTCATCCGCCTTTCTTTTTGGAGCCTGCTATGACGATCGACTTTCCCAATGACGAAAACGGCGACGTGCTGCGGCGGATGCAGGCGGCGGGGGATGACCTGAGCCAGCCGCGCGATATCGATTTCTCGCTGCTGTTCCCCGATGAAGGTACGGCGGAAACCTTTTCGGCCATGATGGACGCCGAAGGCTATGAGGTCGAGCTTGGCCCCTGGGAGGCGCAGTCGGATGACGATGCCAATACCGGCAAGTGGGACGTGACGGTGACGCGGCATATGGTGCCTGACCACGCCGCTATCACCCAGTTCGAGAAAGAGCTGAGCGGCATCGCCATGCCGTTTGGCGGCCGCAATGACGGCTGGGGTTGTTTCGAGGTGTCGGCCGAGAGCGAAGACCTGAGCTAGATGTGAGCGCTTTTCGAAAAGTGTGACGCACTTTTCGGATCAAAAAGCGCGTAAAAGCAAAAAATATAGAGCCCATTCCGATCTGATCCAATCAGATTGGAATGGGCTCTAGATTGTCAGATTGCTGGTAAGCTGATATGCTCAGCCTTTTGTTTAAGCCACGGGGGGCTGATCTTGACCTATGCAAAAGCCGTTGTGTCAGCCTGCCTGCTTCTGAGCCTGTGTCAGTGCGACAAGGTCATGTCCGCCTTGAAGCCGGCAAAGGCGCCGCCGGGCCTCTTTGCCTACACCCTTCGTCTCGATATGACGCCGGCGGCGGGGGCGCGTATGAAGGAGAAGGACTATCATCTCAATGTGCACGCCTTCTATTATGGGCGTGCGGTTGTGCCCAAGGCGGCCAATGCGGATGAATTGAACCGCATCCAGCTTGGTTATGAGTTGAGCCCCTTTCCCGCAGGCATCCGCGCTATGGCGATGACGGGGGAGGGCATCGACAGCCGCCTGTTCGGGCAGATTGAAGACAAGCAGCCTTACGTGCTGATAACGGTTCATGCGGTCAACCGCAGCAATTTCGAAAATGACATGCTGACCTGCAACAATTACATCAACCAGATCGCTGAGGCGCGAAAGACGGCGGCCGTGGTCAGGTGCCATTTGCAAGACGAAGCCGGTTAATCCGCACGCGAAGAATCGGGTGGATATCGTTACAAATTCCTTACGAAAACGCCGGACGTTATCACTCTATTAAGGACGTTTGAGGCTTTATGGGCGCTTAACCAGCCGGGCGGGAGCGTTTGACGGAGTGGACTTGCAGGGCAAGTGCGCGGCGGAACGCTCTTTTTCCGGTCATGATGCAATTGGAGAGTGCCCATGCCCGCTGTCGTTCGTGGTGGCAGACGACAAGCCAGCCCGACCGCTGCAAAGCCGGAAGTCCGTGGTGCGTCGAAAACGCCGCGGTCTCAGGGCGGGGCGAAGCCGCGTGCGGCGGGACGTAAGGCGGCTGCGCCCACGGGTAAGCCGCGCGTCATCGGCTCGGTCCATATGCCGGGCGAACTGACGGCCTGGCTGGCCGTGCTCGTCATTGCCGGCCTGCTCAGCGTCGTTCTCCTGACCGGCCACCGCGCCCAGGCGCTCGGCGGCGCCATGGTCAGCTTCGCCGATGGCCGCGTGGCCGCCATGGGATTGAAGCTCAAAAAAATCTCCCTCGTTGGCGTCAGCCCCGATGCCTCGCCGGATGTGCGCAAGGCACTCGATTTCGAGATGAACCAGCCGTTCGCCCTGATGGATCTCGCCGCCGTGCAGAAGAGCGTTGAGAATGTCGGCTGGGTCAAGTCGGCCACCGTGCGCCGTCAGTTTCCAGGCGTGCTGATCATCGAGGTGGTCGAGCGTCCCCGTCTCGCTGTCTGGCAATACAATGGCAAGAACACGGTCATCGACGATCAGGGCAATATCATCCCTGAGGCGATCTCGACCAAGTTCACCGGCCTGCCCTATGTGGTGGGCGAGGGCGCCAATGAAGCCGCGCCGGAAATCATTGAACTGATGCGTCAGCGCCCTGAGCTTTTGCAGCGCACCTATGCCCTCCAGCGCGTCGATACCCGGCGCTGGAATATCCTGCTCAAGAACACGGCGGTCATCAAGCTGCCGGCGCTCAATCAGGAACAGGCGCTGGCCAAGCTCGACGCCCTGATGGCCCAGCAACGCGTGCTGGATCAGGGCTTTGCCTCCATCGACCTGCTCGATCCCGATGCGCTTGTCGTGGTCCCGCTCGAAGCCCATCCCGCCCCTGCCGTTCACCCCGCCACCAGTACTGCTCACTGAGTCTGACAAAAGTAGAAACTCATGTCACGATTTGAAGACCGCCAGAACGCCAAGCAACAGGCCCAGAATCACGCCCAGAATCCGGCGCCGGCGGCGAAGCCAGCGCGTTCGCAACCGACCACGAGCGGCGAGGCGGCCAACCGCCCGCAGGCCTCGCAAGGGTTAATCGCGTCGCTCGATCTCGGCGCCTCCAAGATCGGCTGCTTCATCATGCGCCCCGAAGGCGCGCGTCACGCCGACCAGACCATCCGTATCGCCGGCGTCGGCTATGTGCAGTCCAAGGGCATCCGCGCCGGTTCGATCATCGATATGGAAGCGGCGTCTCAGGCGATCGCGCAGGCGGTGGAACGTGCCGAGGCCATGGCCAATGTGGCGATTCACGGCGTGCGCGTCACTATTCCCGGCGCTCAGACCGCCTCGCACAAGGTGTCGGCGCAGGTGTCGCTCGGCCTCAAGCCGATCTCCGATTTCGATCTCAACCGCGCCATTGCCTCGGCTCTTGCGCAGGTCCGTTTCCCTAACCGCCGCGCCATCCACCTGCTGCCGGTAGCGTGGAGCGTCGATGATCAGCATGGCGTTCGTGATCCGCGTGGTCTGAACGGCCGGGCGCTCGGTCTCGAACTGCTGGTCGTGACCATCGACGAGAGCGTCTTCAACAACATCAATACCTGCGTTTCGCAGGCTCACCTCGAAGTGCAGGCGATTGTCTGCGCCCCGCTTGCGGCTGCCGTGGCGGCGCTGGAAGAGGACGAGAAGGAGCTGGGCTGCATCTGCATCGATATGGGCGCGTCGAGCACGACCGCGGCCATCTTCGCCAACGGCACCCTGGTCCATGTCGATTGCCTGAATGTCGGCGGCGCCCATGTTACGGCCGATATCGCACGCGGTCTTTCCACCACGCTTGCCGGCGCCGAACGCATCAAGACCCTGCACGGCTCGGCCATTGCAAGCGCCCATGAAGACCGCGAAACGGTCGAGGCCCCGCCGCGTGGCGATGATAAGGGCGGCGCGCCGATCATCGTGCCGCGCTCCATCCTCAAGGGCATTATTGCCCCGCGCGTCGAAGAAACGTTCGAGCTGTTGCGCGAGAAGATCAAGGCTTCCGGCGTCCAGATCGAGCCCGGCGCGGGTATCGTGCTGACCGGCGGCGCTTCGCAACTGGCCGGCGTGCGCGAACTCGCGATCCGCGTCTTCGACCGTCCGTGCCGTCTCGGCAAGCCGATGCGCACCCCGCACCTCGGTGATGCAGCGGCGGGTCCGTCGTTTGCCGCCACCGCCGGCGTTATCCTGCGCACGCTCTATGGTCCGCGCGACGTGGTGCCGGTGAAGAAGATCATGGCGGCCAAGATCGGTCCGCGCGATGCGCCGAGCGCCGGGCAGGGCAATATCCTGGCACGTGTCATCGACTGGCTGAAGAGCAATCTCTGAATACAAGGCGCGATAATCTTACTTATCGCGCCTTAGCAAGGGCAATGCCCGTCGCCTGAGTTGAAAAATGCCCCTGCAAATCACTAACCGCTTACCATCGCCGGTTAGTCTTTCATTAGGACTTTTTGTGCCGCAAATTGGCCTCATTCACGCTTTGCGCGAAAAAGACAACTTGCGTGACTCCTTTCGGACTCAATGTTTCGGTAAAAAGTCACACTTCGGTAATCTCTGTTAAAAAATATTACCAAAACAGCTTCATTTTTACCCGACTCAAGTTATCGGGTAACCAATCGTTAAGCATAATTGTAGTCTCATGGATCCTGACACTGGGGTCCGAAGCGTTCAACGCGTCCCCGAAGGGAGAGATTGTGAAAGGTTGGTCCGAAACCATGGCTATTCATCTTTCTGCGCCACGCGCAACGGAATTGAAACCGCGCATTGTCGTGTTTGGTGTCGGTGGTGCCGGAGGCAACGCCGTTAACAACATGATCGAAGCCGGGCTCGAAGGCGTGGAGTTCGTGGTTGCGAACACCGACGCGCAGCAGCTTCAGTTCTCGCGCACAGACGCCCGCATCCAGCTGGGTGTCGGCATCACGCAGGGCCTTGGCGCCGGCGCGCATCCCGAAGTGGGTATGACGGCTGCCGAAGAGTCGGGCGACATCATCGCCGAGCACCTCGAAGGTGCGCACATGGTCTTCATCACCGCCGGTATGGGCGGTGGCACCGGCACCGGTGCGGCCCCCATCATCGCCAAGTGCGCGCGCGAACGCGGCATCCTGACGGTCGGCGTGGTCACCAAGCCCTTCACCTTTGAAGGCCGCCACCGTATGCGTCTGGCCGATGCCGGTATCTCCGAGCTGCAACGCTACGTCGATACCCTGATCGTCATACCGAACCAGAACCTGTTCCGCATCGCCAACGAGCGCACCACTTTCGCCGAAGCCTTTGGCATGGCCGACCAGGTGCTGCACGCCGGCGTTCGCTCGATCACCGACCTGATGGTCCTGCCCGGCCTGATCAACCTTGATTTCGCCGACGTCCGTTCGGTCATGTCCGATATGGGCAAGGCCATGATGGGCACCGGCGAGGCTTCGGGTGAAGACCGCGCGCTGCTCGCGGCGCAAAACGCCATTCAGAACCCGCTGCTCGACGAAACCTCTCTCAAGGGCGCCAAGGCTGTTCTGGTGAACGTCACCGGCGGTCTCGACATGACCCTGCATGAAGTCGACGAAGCGGCCAACGCCATCTCGTCGGAAGTCGATCCGGAAGCCAACATCATCTTCGGCGCCGCGTTCGATCCGAACCTCGAAGGCAAGCTGCGCGTCTCCGTCGTCGCCACCGGCATGGACGGTGTGGCGCTGCAAACCCCGCTGAACGTGCCCGCCAAGGCCACCCCGCAGAATCCGACCTTCGGCCTCGGCTATGGCCGTACCGAAACGCCTGCCGCCGCCGCACCGGCGCCTGCGCCCGTCGTTGAAGCGCGTCCGGCCGCAACCGCCCCGGTAACCCCGACGGTTGCGGCGTCCGCGCCCTATAGCGCTCCTGCTGCTGCACCTGTCAGCGCCCCCGTCACCCCGGTTGCTCCGCGTTCCAGCCTGTTTGAAGACCGTAGCGCCACTGCCCCTGCGGCCGCCGCCCCGGTTGAAGAGCGTGTCGTGCCGAAGATCGTCGATCCTTCGGTCGAGGACGAAAACTTCGTCATGCCGGCTCCGGCTGCCGCCGCGCCCGCCGCGCGTCCGGCGTCGCCGCAGATATCGCGTCCAAACCCTTATGCCGGCACCGCCGCGCCGCGTCCGAATACGCCGGCACCTGCACCGCGTCTGAATACCGAAGAGGAGGGGCGTGAATCTTTCTGGCGCGGCCTGTTCCCGCAGCGTCAGAGCGCACCCGTGGCTTCGGCGCCGATCGCGCCCAGCCGTCCGGTTGAGGATGAAGCTGATCGTTATGTCGCCGGTTCGTCGGCCAAGTCCAACCTGAACCCGGCCACACGTGCCGAGGTCCAGCCTTCGATGGACAGCGAAGACGATCTGGAAATCCCGTCTTTCTTACGGCGCCTCGCTAACTGATATCAGAAGGGCTTCGGACATGTCCGGAGCCTTTTCTGTTAGCAGGTTGTCTTTAGGGCGCAGCTAACAAGTTCTAAACAGAAGAAAATCCAGGCCGTTGGTCTGGATTTTTTCGTGTAAGAGGCGGTGAAAAGGATGCGCCGGCCACGACGCAAAGGCTGTGTTTGACATGCTTAAAGCCCTGTTAAGCAAAGCGTTACAAACGGAAATACAAGTTCGTTTGTTCGCGGACGCCGAAAATGAGATACAGGATGCGGGCCAGAAATGCGCCCGCATTTTTTTACGCCTGTGGGGGCGGTGCAAGTTTGTATGGGTTGCGTCTAATGTTACCTGATCAGAACGAACAGACCTTGGCTCACGCGGCCATTATTGCCGGCATGGGCCTGCATACGGGCGTGCCCGTGCGCATGGTCGTGCGTCCCGCGCCTTCGGGCACCGGCGTCGTCTTTGTGCGCTCCGATATCACCGACCGCGACAACAAGGTGCCGGCGCTCGCCCACCTCGTCACGCAAACGCGCCTTGGCACCGTCATCACCAACGCCGCCGGCGTTTCCGTCTCGACCATCGAGCACGCCATGGCTGCCTTCGCCGCCCTGAGCATCGACAACGTCTATGTCGAACTCGACGGTCCTGAAGTGCCGATCATGGATGGTTCGGCCCTGCCGTTCGTGCAGTTGCTCGATCAGGCCGGTTTCCGCCGTCAGGTCATGCCGCAAAGCTATATCGAAATCCTGTCGCCGGTCGAAGTGATCGAAGACGACAAGCGCGCCTCGCTGACCCCGGCGGATCAGTTTGAAGTCCGTTTCGAGATCGATTTCCCCGGCACCCCGATCGGCCATCAGGTCGTCGACCTCGCCATCACCGAACAGTCCTTCCGCGAAGAACTGGCCGCCGCCCGCACCTTCGGCTTCCTCGATGGCGTCGAAGCCTTACGTAAGGCCGGTCTGGCCCGTGGCGGCTCGCTCGATAATGCCATCGTCATCGATGGTGACGTCATCCTCAACGAAGGCGGTCTGCGTTTTGTTGATGAATTCGTCCGTCACAAGGCGCTCGACGCCATTGGCGACCTGTACGTCCTGGGCATGCCCATTCTTGGCAGGTTTGAAGGAATCCGGGCTGGCCATGGCCTTAATAATGCCTTGGTCCGCGCACTACTGTCGCGTCCGGATGCCTACCGCATCGTCACCCGCGGCGCGGCTCTGGCGGATGTCGGCTGACTGGTTAATTACGGTTGGCGTGCGCGTTGCGCTCGTGTAGATGTATCCTCCAGATAATGAGTCAGCGCCGGAAAGCGGTCGCCTAGAAGAGGGTTATTACGTGAGCGTTGTGGGGCTTCTCAAGAAATCGGCCATTGTCGTGCTGTTGGCCAGCGTCTCTGTTGCGGGCCTGACCGCCTGCGCCGGCAAGTCGAAAACCGAGCATCTGGTCTACGAAGAGCGTCCGGTGGAACAGTTGTACGAAACCGGCATGCAAAAGCTCGACGACAAATCCTGGAGCGATGCGGTCAGCTATTTCGAGGAAGTGCAGCGCCAGCACCCTTATTCGGAATGGTCGCGCCGCGCCATCGTCATGATCATCTACGCCAACTATCAGTCCGATAAGTATGTCGAGGCCACCGCCGCCGCCGATCAATTCATCAAGCTCTATCCGGGCAGCGAACTGACACCTTACGCCTATTATATGAAGGCCATCTGCTCCTTTGAACAGATTGTCGATGTCGGCCGCGATCAGGCCTATACCGACAGCGCCAAGGCCCTGCTGAACGATGTTGTGCGCCGCTACCCGACCACCGAGTACGCCAAGGATGCGCGCGTCAAGCTCGACATGGTGCAGGACCAGCTCGCAGGCAAGGAAATGGACGTCGGACGCTGGTATCTGAACGACAATCAGCCGCTCGCTGCCATCGGCCGCTTCAAGACCGTCGCCAGCGATTACCAGACCACCAGCCATACGCCTGAGGCGCTCTATCGTCTGGTCGAAGCCAACGAAATGATGGGCTTGCACGAAGAGGCGACACGCGACGCCGCCGTGCTGGGCTATAACTATCCGGGCGACCGCTGGTATTCGGCGGCCTACAAGCTGATGACGGAAAAGGGTGAAAAGCCGGCCATTAAGCCTGATCCGAACGGCAAGAAGGGCCCGGAAGCGCCCGACACCAAGAAGAAAAAGAGCTGGTTCAGCCTGAAAAAGCCTCAGGCCTAGGCTGTTTTTTGAAATTTGTTCGCTAAATGTTCTTGGCGAAACGTAAGAAATAGGGTTTAATGGGGCGGCTGCCGATGAATCGGTGGTCGCCTTTTTGGTTGGTCACGCATGTTAACTCGTCTGACGATTGCCGATGTGGTCCTGGTCGATCGCCTGGAACTGGATATCCGTTCCGGCTTAAGTGTGCTGACCGGCGAAACCGGCGCGGGCAAATCGATCCTGCTCGATTCGCTGGGTCTGGCCACCGGTGCGCGCGCCGATGCCGGCCTGATCCGTGCGGGCGCGGCGCAGGCCTCGGTTACCGCCGAATTCGAGATCGCCGCCAGGCATCCGCTTTATGATTTCCTAGAAGACAAGGGGCTGGCGCTGGAAGCCGGTGAGCCCTTGCTGCTGCGCCGCGTGGTGTCGCGCGATGGCCGCTCCAAGGCCTTTGTCAACGATCAGGCGGTCAGCGTCGCCGTGCTCAAGGCGCTGGGCGACAGCCTGCTGGAAGTGCATGGCCAGCACGAAACCGTGGGCCTGCTCGATGCCCGTTCGCATCTGGGGATGCTCGATACTTACGGCGCCAATAGCCGCGAACTGGCCAGGGTATCGGAAAGCTGGAAGGCGCTGAAAGCCATCCGCGACGAACACCGCGACCTGATGAAGCGCGCACATGCCGACAAGGCCGAACTGGAAACTCTTACCTTACGTTTACAGGAACTGGATCGCCTCAATCCGCAAGCCGACGAGGAGGCGACGCTGGCGTCCGAACGCGCGCTTCTGGGCGCTGGTGAGCGGGCGCTGGAGGATATTTCCGAGGCGCGCAATGCGGTGGGTGGCGATCAGTTGTCGCAGCGTCTGGTCAAGGCGTTCCGTGCGCTCGATCACGCTCGCACGCGCGCCATGCAGGCCGGTGCCACCTCCGAGGATGAGGTTTTGAAGCGCCTGACCCTGGCTGCCGATGCGCTTGACCGCACCCTGATCGCGGCCGATGAGGCCTTGGCCCTGATGGATCAGGCGGCCGATAGCCTGGATGTCGAACCCGGTCAGCTTGACCGCTGCGAGGAGCGCCTGTTCGCTTTGCGGGCCATGGCGCGCAAGTTAAGTGTACTGGTCGAGGATTTGCCGAAGGAGCGCGTGCGCATCGCCGCCAGCCTGAACCAGATCGAGGATCTCGATGCCCATCTGGCGCGCCTGACCATCGCCATGCACGAGGCGCAAAAGACCTTCTATGCGGCGGTCGAAGCGCTCCATGTCAAACGTGAGCAGGCCGGCGTGACGCTGGCGGCGGCGGTGATGGACGAACTGGTGCCGCTCAAGCTCGACAAGGCGCGCTTCCGCGTCAGTGTTAAGGCGCTGGAGCCGGAACGCTATAGCCTGAACGGCGGCGATGTCGTCGAATTCGAGGTCAAGACCAATCCCGGTGCCGAATGGGGCGGCCTTGGCGCCATCGCATCCGGCGGCGAACTGGCGCGCTTTGCTTTGGCTTTGAAAGCCGCGCTGGCGTCACGCGGCGGCGAAGATACTGTTGGTCCTGTCATGATTTTCGATGAAGTCGATCAGGGCGTCGGCGGCGCCGTGGCCGATGCGGTGGGCCTGCGCCTCAAGCGCCTGGCGCAGAACCAGCAGGTCATCGTGGTGACGCATAGCCCGCAAGTGGCGGCGCGCGGCGATCAGCACCTCAAGGTCTCGAAGGCCGAGCATCAGGACAGCGTGCGCTCGACCGTGACCATGCTGGCGCCGGATGAAGCGCTGGAAGAACTGGCGCGGATGCTCTCCGGCGCGGAAATCACGCCCGAAGCGCGTGCCGCAGCGATCAGGCTTAAAAGCGCCGAGGCTGTGTGATATAATCGGACGGGGGCTTAAGGATACCTCGCCATGATGAACCTCATCCGGCATACCTTCTTTTTCATGCTACAGTTCGTGGGTGCCGCGCTCGTTGTGGTGATCGGCGCCGTGGCGGTGACGCTTTATCACCGCGGCATGCCCTACAGCAGCACGCCGGAATTTCACGCCACCTTGATGATCTATATCAAGGCGGGGGTGGCGGCGGGCGCGCTCTTTTGCCTGATCCTGCTGTGTTACCACCTGACGCGTAAAACCCTGCAGGAACCTGGTGATACGCCCTGGAATAATCCTGACAACATTTGAACAGTGTGGCAGTAGGGTGGGGTATCGCTTACAGGGATTCCCATGACTATCGACGACGCCCGTTCTGCCCATGCCGACCTAGCCGCGCAGATCCAGCATCACCGCGACCTCTACTACACTCAGGAAACGCCGGAACTGACCGACGCGGAGTATGACGCGCTGGAGGCGCAACTGCGGGCGCTGGAAGCCGAGTTTCCCGAGCTGAAAACACCGGACAGCCCGACCCAGACGGTCGGCGGATCGGCCTCGGCCAAGTTCTCGCCGGTGACGCACGGCATCCCCATGCTGTCGCTCGATAACGCCTTCGCCGCCGAAGATGTGACGGATTTCGAGGAGCGCATCCGCCGCTTTCTCAAGCTGCCGGCCGATGAACCGGTGGCCTTCGCCGCGGAACCCAAGATCGATGGCGTGTCGTGCAGCCTGCTCTATGTGAAGGGTGAACTGGTGCGCGCCGCCACGCGCGGCGATGGCCGCACCGGCGAGGACATTACCGAGAACGCGAGGACCATAAAAGATATCCCGCATCACCTTAAAGGCACTGATCATCCAGCCAAAATACCAGACCGTATTGAGGTGCGCGGCGAGGTCTATATGCCGCTGAAGGAATTTGCCGAGATGAACGCCAGGGCTGAGGCCGACGGCACCAAGGTCTTCGCCAATCCGCGCAATTCGGCCTCGGGCGCGCTGCGCCAAATCGATGCCGGCATCACCGCTTCGCGGCCTCTACGCTTCTTCGCCTATGCCTGGGGTGAAGTCAGCGATGCGGATTTCGTCACCACCCAGTCCGCAGCGCTGGAAAAGTTCCGCCAGTGGGGCTTCGCCGTTAATCCGAACTCGGTGCGCGTCGAAGGCGCGCAAGGCCTGCTGGAGGTCTATGACCATATCGGCAAGGCACGTTCCGGCCTTGGCTATGATATCGACGGCGTGGTCTACAAGGTCGATCGTCTCGACTGGCAGCGTCGTCTCGGCTTCTTGTCGCGCAGCCCGCGCTGGGCCATCGCGCATAAATTTCCGGCGCAGCAGGCCCTGACGCGCCTGACCGCCGTCGATATCCAGGTCGGCCGCATGGGGACGCTTACGCCAGTGGCGCGTTTGGAGCCGATCAATGTCGGCGGCGTGGTCGTCACCAATGTGACCCTGCACAATGCCGACGAGATCGAGCGCAAGGACATCCATATCGGCGACATGGTGCGCGTGCAGCGCGCCGGCGATGTTATCCCGCAGATCGTCGGGGTCGAACTGTCCGAACGGCCTGTAGATGCCGTGCCCTATCAGTTCCCTGTCGTTTGCCCGTGCCCGCTCAAAACCGAGGTGGTGCGCGAGACCAATGCCAAGGGCGAGGACGGCGTGGCGCGCAAGTGCTCCGGCGATCAGGCCTGTCCGCACCAGCGCGTCGAATACCTGAAGTACGTCGTCAGCCGTCGCGTGCTCGATATCGAAGGCCTTGGCGAAAAGCAGTTGGCGCGGTTTTATGAGGAAGGCCTGATCAAGGAGCCAGCGGATATCTTCACGCTGGAGGCGCGCGACACCGCTTCGCTGACCAAGCTCAAGAACCGCGATGGCTTCGGCGATCTGTCGGTGAAGAACCTGTTCGCCGCCATCGAGAGCCGCCGCCATCTGGCGCTCGACCGCTTTATCGCGGCACTCGGCATCAAGCATGTCGGCGAGACCACGGCGCGTTTGCTGGCGCGCGCCTATGGCAGCGAACGCCATTTCTATGAGGCCATGGTGGCCGCCGCCGAAGGTGACGAAGCCGCGCGCGAAGGCCTTGAGCACCACGACCAGATCGGGCCGGTGGTCGCCGGTGCCGTCATCAGTTATTTCGCCCATCCCTATCAGCGCGCCCTCTATGACCGCCTGAAAGCGCAGATCATCGATGTGCAGGACGCCGAAGTCGTGGCCGGCGATCATGCGGTCAGCGGCAAGACGGTGGTCTTTACCGGCGCGCTGGAACGCTTCACGCGCGACGAGGCCAAGGCGCAGGCCGAACGTTTAGGCGCCAAGGTGGCCGGTTCGGTCTCGGCTAAGACCGACTATCTCGTGGCCGGGCCAGGTGCGGGTTCCAAGCTCAAAAAGGCCGTCGAACTGGGCGTCACCACGCTTACCGAGGATGAGTGGCTCGCCATGGTGGAATCATCATAGACGGGTGCTTTCCTGATCTGAAAAAGCGCCCCCTGATGAAATTTATAGCGATCGACTTCGAGACGGCCAATGAGCAGAGAGGCAGCGCCTGCTCGGTCGGGCTGGCCTGGATCGAGAACAATCAGGTGACGCGCGTCGAGGAGCGCCTGATCCGTCCGAAGGATATGCGCTTTTCCGGCATGAACATCGCCATCCATGGCATCCGTCCCGAACATGTGGAGGATGCGCCGCAATTTCCGGCCGTTATGGAGGAGTTCCGGCAGGATTTCGCGTCGGCGATCATGATTGCGCATAACGCCGCCTTCGATATGAGCGTGATACGCAAGGCCTGCGATCAGTATGGCCTCGGCTACCCCGAATTCGACTATCTGTGCACGCTGCAAATGTCGCGCAAGGTCTGGCACAGGCTGGCCTCGCACCGGCTCTCGGATTTATCGGCGCATATCGGGCTTCGCTTCAAACACCACAACGCAGCGGAGGATGCGGAGATGTGCGGCCGTGTGGCGCTGGCCATCGCCGGCGATCTGGAGGTCGCGCACATCGGGCATATTCCCGGCGCTATCGGCATGAGGGCCGGCCGTCTCCATGCCGCCGGCTACAAGGCGTGCTCATTAAGCCCTGCTGGACTTCCTCGGCGGTAACGCTGATCAAGATCCTGTCCCAGCGCGCCGGCAGCCATCCCGGCAAGGCAAGTTCAACAGTCTGAAACCATCATGATCGTCAATAATCGGAATGAGGTCTTTCAGATTTTTAGTCCGGTTGGACTAGCAATCATGGAATAGACACGCCAAGGCTTCGACTTGACGCGGTTGTGGGTGAGGCACACGTTTGAGGACGAACCGGGTGTCAGGCGCGCCATCTATGACAAGTTCAAGTGTATTGCTGGTACGAAATGTGCCGCTGTAGTGCAAAGGTGTGCATGGCAATGTACGCCCCTTATTGTCCACATAGCCACCATCGCAAACTGTGAAAGCAATGTTGGCGCCCTTTATTTTAACCGGCCAGGTTTTTCCGCCATAACACGTGCCTTCGCAGGTCGTCACAACGATAGACGGTTTCGGGTTGATTTTCAGTTCGACGGCCATGCCTACAAAGTCACCGTTTTCCGTAAAGGAGGTGACGTTCTCGTAAACGCCGGCTCGCGGTGCTGCAGGCGCGGCTGCATAGGCTGTGGCCGCCGGGATGGTCGCCAGAAACACGGCGGCGGCGGTGACTGCGCGGATGATAGACAATATGGCCCCCTCGTCATATTTCAACGACGTACGTTATCATACCACCCGCATAAGTCTACTATAGCGGCTTGCACACCTCGATCAGCCAGTCTCGCACCTCAGGGGTAACCAGAGGGCTGAGCAGCTCGACGCAGCGCGCATGGTAGCGGTCCATATAGGCGCGCTCAGTCGGGGTGAGCAGGGCGACGTCGATCAGCTTGCGGTCGATGGGCGCCCACGTCAGGTTTTCAAAGCGGTGCATCGGGCGTTCGCCGCCTTCGGGGATTTCCGCCTCTGTGACATATTGCAGGTTCTCGATACGGATGCCGAATTCGCCGGCCTTGTAGAAGCCGGGCTCGTTGGAGACAATCATGCCGGTTTGCAGGGCGTAGCGGTTGAGTGCCTTCGCGATGCGCTGTGGCCCCTCATGAACGCCCAGATAGACCCCGACGCCGTGGCCGGTGCCGTGATCATAGTCAAAGCCCTCGGCCCATAGGAACTGGCGCGCCAGGGCATCGAGATGGGTGCCGGTGGTGCCGGCGGGGAATTTCACCGTGGCCAGCGCGATATGGCCCTTAAGCACCAGGGTGAACATGCGCTTGTGCTCAAGGGTAGGCTCGCCCATGGCCATGGTGCGCGTCACGTCGGTGGTGCCATCGAGAAACTGGCCGCCGGAATCGACCAGCAGCAGATTGCCCTTGGCGGTCTTGAGATCGCTCGCCACATTGACCTTGTAATGCGGCAGCGCGCCATGCGGGCCGAAGCCGGAAATGGTATCAAACGACAGGTCACGGATATCGCTTCCTTTGTTTTTTGGTCCGGCTTTGCGGACGCTCTCCAGCTTCTGCGCCACCTCGATCTCGGTCGGCAGCGTCTCTTGCGCTTCGGTCGCTACCCAGTGCAGGAAGGTGGTCAGCAGTGCGCCGTCGCGGATATGGGCGGCGGTGGTGCCGGCGATTTCGACATCGTTCTTGCAGGCGCGCGGCAGCAGGCACGGATCATCGGCGAGAAGGGGCGCCGCGCCGGCCGTTTGGATGGCCTCCAGCCAGTAGGCCGAGGAGAGATCGGCGTCGATCAGCACGTTTTGGCCGGCGAAGACTTTCAGGCTGGCCTGCACATCGTTTGGTCCGCCGACGCTGACCTCATTGCCCAGCCATTCGAGCAGGCCCTCGCTGATCTTGGCGGGTTCGATGAACAGTTCGGCCGAGCCATCGGCTTTCAGGATCGCCTGTCCGAGCGGCAGGGGCGAGCGGATGACGTCGCCGCCGCGGATATTGAACAGCCAGGCCAGCGATGACGGCGCGGTGATCAGGGCCGCGGCGATGTGGTTGCTTTTCAGCACGTTGGCGAGGTGGGTGCGCTTGTCACCAGAGGCCACGCCGGCATAGTCGAGCGGCTGCGGCACGATCAGAGCCATGGGCTGCGCCGGGCGTGCGCTTCCCCCAGAAGACTGCCATGCCAGATCGAGCGGATTGGGCGAAACGGCTTTCAGCGTGACGCCGGCGCCATCGGCGGCGGCTTGCAGGGCGTTCAGGCCGAATGAGCTGACAAGGCCGGGATCATAGCCGATGACCGAACCTCTGGGCGCGACCGAAACCGTATCAGCCAGGGCCGTGGCGTGGAAATCCTCGACCGCAAAAACCGACGGATCGGTCTGTTCACGCGATTGCAGGGTGTAGCGGCCATCGGCGAAGAGGATGGCGCGGTCCATGAAGATGATCGCGGCGCCGGCCGAGCCGGTGAAGCCCGATACCCAGGCTAGGCGCTCATTGGCGTCCGGCAGATATTCGTTCTGATGCTCGTCCTCGTGCGGCACGATAAAACCGTCGAGCCCCAGCTTACGCATTTCGTCGCGTAAGGCGCGGACGTGGGTTACCCCCTGCGACGGCTGGGTGGTGACATCGAAATGCTGGAAGGATGCGGTCGCTTGAAGCGTATCGGCGGTCATGTGGAAGTCTCGTTGCAGCGGAAATTATCGCGCCACTATAGGCTCGCGGAAACGGGTTTCAATGGCAATATGGCAGCACATGCTTTATCGTGATCAGGCGCAGAGCGGCGGAGACCGCGCACGGGGGGACTATGATTATCTATCCAGCCTTTTTCATCTTGCCCGGAATGTTTCTGTTGTTCGGCGCAGCGTCCAGCTCGCACATTGCATGGCTGTTTTTGATAGTTATTCCAGCCGTTTTCCTGCCTGCGGCCTTAGGGCAACTGCGGTTGCTGGTGATCAGTACCATCGGCGTTTTGGTGGCGCGTCTGTTGCTCAATGATATAAATGCCGTGTCTGCGGTACTGCATATTGTGGCGACGTTTTTATTAATGGTGGGCGTCGCTGCGCGCTGCCCACGTTGCTCTATGCACATTGCGACGCGAGAACAGCGCTGGCGCGGTGGTCCAAGTGCCCAGTGGTGTTACATCTGCGGGCGCAGCAGGCGAAGAGTGTGGCCGTTTCAGTATGTGCTAAAGCCTGAAACTTGGGACGGTGAATATCATGACGATGGGGGTGGGCCATCATCAGTAGATAGTATCGCGGACTGGTGGCGTGATCTTACATTTAAGAACTGGAAAAAACGCCATCGCGGCTGACTATTCGAACTGAAACTTGGTGATGTAGTAGGGCTTGTAGGCTTCGGCCTGCCGCTGGAAGCACAGGCCGTCGATCATCTTGTCGCCGCTGACGCCAATCGAGCCGCGGGCAGACCTGTCCTAAGGCCGATAGGCGGGCGCGCTGCTCACAAGAGGCTGGACGGGGGCTTTGACGCGCTGACCTTGCTGTAAAGCTGGATCAGCACACGGTCGGCAAAGGCGCCAGACGCTCACGCCATTGTTCTAGCGGCGGGGATAAGTTGTGGCGAAGACGTGAATTACCTGACGCTTCCCTTGAGTTTCGCGCCATAGAGGCCTATATCTGTTGACGGCGGGTCTTGCTGTGGCTTCCGTGGCGATCACTATTCCTTCTGACCTTAATCACTTAGAACGGGGACTGGCTCTGATCTGGACCGTGGTCCTAGTTACCTGGTTCCCACCTGACTAGTCAGGTCTGAGAGGATTTAACCGCATCGACACGACTCTTCATGGCGCCGCCAACCTCTTTTCCATCGTGACAACGGTGTATATCGACTCCTGACAATTTTTATGGCCCTATAACCTCTTAGAGGCTTCACAGGCGTGTCCAAAATGGATGATCTCAACGGTCTTGTCGTGCATAAGTCCCTGTTGCGGGCCGAGATGAAAACGCGGCGCGTCGCTATGGCTCAGGCCTCGCCTCTGGCGGGGGACATGCTGGCCGAAATCGCCGCCGATACGCTCGATGGCAGCCAGAGCTGGCCTGACAAGGACGCGATCATCGCCGGTTACTGGCCGATCCAGAGCGAGATCAATCCCTTTCCCCTGTTGCAGATTTTCGAGGAGCGCGGCTATGCCGTGGCCCTGCCGTGTCTGGTGGGGGAGGGCGATGGTTTCACCATGATCTTCCGCCGTTTCAGCCTCGGTGATGAGCTGGTGGACGGGCCTTATGGCATCCAGCAGCCCGATGAAACCGCCGATGAAATCCTGCCCGATGTCGTGCTGGTGCCGCTTCTGGCCTTCGATGCGCAAGGCTGGCGGCTGGGCTATGGCGGCGGCTATTACGACCGCACGCTGGCTCGCCTTAACACCGACAAGGCGATCCGCACCTACGGAGTCGCTTTTTCCGGTCAGCAACTTGCCGAAATTCCGTTTGAGGTGCATGATCAGCCCTTGGACGGTATTTTTACCGATAAGGGCGTGATTGAAGCGCGCCCGACGGTCTAGCCCCCACCTTAGCGGGGCTTAGAAACTGGATTATTATGCGTTTTGCTTTTTTTGGTGATGTGGTGGGTCGCGCCGGACGCGATGCCCTCGCTGAACACCTGCCCGGTCTGAAGCGCAAGCTCGACCTCGAATTCGTCATTATCAACGCGGAAAATGCCTCGGCCGGCTTCGGCGTGTCGGAAAATTCGGCGCGTCAGTTGTTCGATGCCGGCGCCGATTGCCTGACGCTGGGCAACCATTCGTGGGATCAGAAAGAGGCGCTGACCTATATTGTGCGCGAACCGCGCCTGATCCGCCCGATCAACTATCCGCCGCTGGCCGATGCGCCGGGGCGCGGCGCCAACCTGTTTGAAACGGCGTCGGGCAAGCGCATTCTGGTGATGAATGTGCTGGGCCTCGTCAACATGGCCTCGATGGATGATCCCTTCGCGGCCGTGGATAAGCAACTGGAATCCTGCCCGATCGGCATGGCCTGCGATGCTATCGTGGTCGATATGCACGCCGAGGCGACGTCGGAAAAGATGGCCATGGGCCACTTCTGCGATGGCCGCGCCACGCTGGTTGTCGGCACGCACACCCACGTCCCCACCGGTGACCACCAGATCCTGCCGGGTGGCACAGCCTACCAGACCGATGCCGGCGCCTGCGCCGACTATGATAGCGTGATAGGCATGGACAAGGAAGAACCCTTGCGCCGCTTCACCACGCGGATCGGCAAGGAGCGCTACCGGCCGGCCTCGGGGCCAGCCACGATCTGCGGCGTCTATGTCGAGAGCGATGACCGCACTGGCCTTGCCACGCGTATCGAGCCCATCCGCATCGGGGGGCGCTTAAGCCAGAGCATCCCGTCGCTCAAGGTCGCTGAATTCCAGGCCGGTTAAAGGCGATCCAGCCGATAGCGGTCAGGGCGAACCTGGCCGATCCGCAGGTCTTTTCAAACCACGCATAGACCGGGCTGTGCGCGCCATGCTGGCCGCGGATGTGGTCGATATTGCCACGATTCAGGCGGTCGAAATGGACCAGCAGCCACAGGCTGAGGGCCGCCAGAATTGCCGGAAGTATAGAGTGTGTCAGCATGATCGGGGCAGGGTGGCACAGAAAGCCAGGACTTGCCACCGCTTCTGCTTTCAGGCTAAAACCCCTTTTTGCGTTCAAACGCCGCGCGGGCTTACCTCGCAACGGCTCGGGCGTGCAGTCGTGCTTGCCGGACTTCACGTGTGAAGGACGGATGGCATCAAATGTTTCTATCCAGGACTACCATGGCCGGCCATTCCAAATTCAAGAACATCATGCACCGCAAGGGCCGCGCCGATAAGGTGCGCTCCAAGCTGTTCTCCAAGCTGTCGCGCGATATCACCGTGGCGGCCAAGTCGGGCATGCCCGACCCGAACATGAACCCGCGCCTGCGCCTGGCGGTCAATAACGCCCGCGCCGAATCCATGCCCAAGGACAATATCGAACGCGCCATCAAGAAGGGCGCCATGGGCGAAGCCGATACCTACGAAGACATCCGCTACGAAGGCTTTGGCCCCGGCGGCGTCGGCATCATCGTCGAGGTCCTGACCGACAACCGCAACCGTTCGGCCTCGAACGTGCGCAGCTACTTCTCGAAGTACAACGGCAATATGGGTGAATCGAACTCGGTCAGCTTCATGTGGGATCGCCTGGGTCAGATCGAATATCCGCTCAAGGCCGGCAGCGCCGACGCCATCATGGAAGCGGCCATCGACGCCGGCGCCGCCGATGTCGAGACCGATGAAGATCCGGAAGAGGGCGGCCACATCATCTACACCGCCTATGAAGACCTGAACGCCGTGGCCGAAAGCCTCGGCAAGGCGCTGGGCGATCCGAAGGCGACCAAGTTCGTCTGGAAGCCGCAGACCCTGACGCCGCTGACCGGAGATCCGGTCAAGACGCTGATGAAACTGATCGATGCGCTGAATGACGACGACGACGTGCAGAACGTCTACGCCAATTTCGATATCTCGGACGAAGAGCTGGAAGCCCTGGGCTAGGCCGGTTTATCGTCCCTTTTGTAAAAGCGTGATCATTAAGTGACGAAGCCCGCCACAAGTGGGCTTTGTCATGAATTCAAGACTTTGTTTATGTCGTGATCTATGCGATTATCGGCGTTAACCATGTTTTAGCACCGTTGGGTGGGGGATTAAAATGAGAGCTTCAATCCTGATTTTAGCCGGGCTGGGGGTTGTCTGTGCGGGTCTTGGCGGTTGCGAGACCTATCGCGGCGACCGCTACAGCACGCGCTATGTCGATGTGCGCACCCAGAAGGAAAAGGCGGCGCAATGCGTGGCCGCCTTTGAGCCCAATGGTCAGGCCCCGCAGATCATGACCTATGACAGCGACACCAAGACCGAAGTCCATATGAACACTGACGGCAAGCGCGTCGACGTCACGGCCCAGAACGCCGAGGACAATACCGCCATGGGTATGGGCGGCAAGGTGGGCGGCCGTATTCCTGAAGCCTGCACCGACGCCGATCCGATCCCGGGCTCGGCCCTGCCGAAGGACCGCCGTTACAAGACACAGTGGAATTCGCAGCACTAAGACGAGCATAACTTACCTCTGCCCATTTTCACGGGGAGGGGGGGAAGATTGAAAAAGCCCCGGATGGCGACATCCGGGGCTTTTTTATTGGCGGTAGAGTGGCGGCCTAAGGCTTGGCGGCATTGCCGGTATTTTGGCCCGGCACCTTATAGGACATCTCGCTGGTGTTCATCGCCACGCTGTTGAGGCGCGGCCAGTACTGATCGAAGAGATACTGATCGTCGGCATCGCCCGGCACATCGAATTCCGAGCCCTTGTACCACGGCGTGCAGGTGCGCTGCGCCGGATCGAGATTGCCCCATTTCAGCGTCGGGCAGCCGGCACCATTGGGATCAATCCGGTTATCGACGGCGCGGATTTCACCGCGGCTGCCGGCCAGGATACCGGCGGTGCGCATATTGGCGATCTGATTGCGGCCGATGAAGGCCTCGCCACGCTCGACATTGATGCCGATTTCGCTGGCGATGATGGTGTTTTCGATGATGCGCGTACGGTTGAGCGATGACACGATGCCGTGGTCGCTGCGCGAGATCAGGGTGTGCGACAGCAGGGCCTCACCGGCGCCGTCAAGCGCGATGGCGTCGGCGAAGTACAGCACCTTCATGTCGTTCATGGTCAGGATCGAACCGGCGCTATCGAGCTTGATGTCCAGGCCGATGGCGCCATCGCCGCGCTCGAAACCGTGCCAATCGGCCAGTTGCTGAACGCTGACGCCGAGGATGGACGAATCGCCATCGAGCACGGCGTAAAGACCGCCGGCGGTGGTGGCGATTTCGGAGTTTTCAGCGTAGAGCGCCGAATTGTTGACCGCCACGGCGACCGAGCGCGTCTTGGCGATGATGTGGGTATTTTCGATCAGGTTGAGGCGGCCGCCGGACTGATGAACGGCGGCATTATTGCCCTGATAGCGGATCTGCGAATTTTGCAGCGTCAGTTCGCCGCCGGAGCCTTCGATACAGGCCGCTTCCTCGCCACGCGGGCTGGAGAAATAGACGTCCTTGAGGATGACCTTGTCGGCCTGCGGCGAGATGCGCAGGCAGTTTTGGCCGGTCGGCGCGATCAGGACCGGAATCTGTTGCGGGCCATAGCCCTGGCCAACGATGGTGATC
The DNA here is from genome assembly GCF_000376105.1 of Asticcacaulis benevestitus DSM 16100 = ATCC BAA-896. GTDB lineage: Bacteria > Pseudomonadota > Alphaproteobacteria > Caulobacterales > Caulobacteraceae > Asticcacaulis > Asticcacaulis benevestitus. The sequence goes on along the minus strand of NZ_AQWM01000003.1, from coordinate 205,765 downwards.
GAGCGCTTGATATCGAGGCTGGCGACGCAGGAACGGTTGCGCGCCTTGAGATACAACACGCCGCCGGAACGGATGCTTTCGGCCACGCGCTCGACATAGCCCTGAGGGGCGCGGTCGCAATCGATCGTGGCGTCATAGCGGTTGCCGCCGCGATAGCCGTAATAGTGACCGTTCTGGCGATAATGGCGTTGCGAGCCGCAGGTGCGGAGCTGGGCATCGAGCAACATGCCGAAACACGGACGGATGGTCGAATTCACGCGGGCGGCGTTGTTGCCGCGATAGGCGTCATCGGCCTGGGCGGCGTGGGGCGCGACGCCGCTCAGCAAAAGCGCGGCCATGCCAAGGACTAGGCCCTGGCCTTTTGCACCTATCTGACGATCTTTACGCATCCACATGCTCGTTTTCCTTAAACCTCATGCCCCCTCTGATGGCGACTGAGCGGTAAAAACTCTAGTTTTCCGGTGTACGCGATACTTGCGCCAGCACGGCCTGCAAACGACCGGCCGACGGCTTGAAGCCGGCGAGGGCGGCGTCGAGCTGCATCACGACCGATTCGGCCTTGTCCTGATCGGCCACGCCCTTCACACCGAGATCGAAATAGGTCGACATGGCGTAGCGCGCCTCGGGCGAGCCCTGCTTTTCGGCCTGCTGATACCAGTAGAAGGCGCGGGCATAATCGACCTCGACGCCGACGCCTTCGGAATACATGACCGCCAGCACCAGTTGCGACCGCGAGTCGCCGTTGACGGCGGCAAGCTGGATGGCGCGAACGCGATCGAGATAGGTCAGGCGTTCGCCGCCCGGCATGCCGATCATCGAGCGCAGGGCGTCGATCGTTTGCTTCGGCACGTCCTTCGGCTCGAAACAGGCGACATTGAGCAGATTGAGATAGTCGAGCGCGCGCACGACGTGGATGAACGGCAGTTCCTCCATGCGCGACAGGGCGTAGGAGGCGCCATCGTCCGGACGGCTTTCGTCGGAATGGGGCACGCCGCCCGGAGGCGCGTCGGGCGGATAGAATTCGTAAGGCGAGGTCCAGCGGCGCGCCTTCGATTCAACGAAGGAAGCGTAGCGCGTGCGCGAGGGCGCGGACTTCTCGAAATCCTTCAGCAGCACATAGGCGCCGACATCGCCGGTTTCCGAGGCTTTATAGTTATAGAGATAGGCGTCGACGTCCGAGCGCTCGAACAGCGTGCGGACATTGGAGGTGCCGTAATTGCGGCCGCGCATCATGGCGCGGATGGCCTGCTGGTTATCGGCCGGCTCACCCATCGGGCCGTATTGATCGTCATAGAGACGGCCAAGCGTGCGGAAGCCATCGGCGCCGAGCGTCGACTGGATATAGATGACGCGATCGCGCACCTTGTCGCGCTCACCGGAATCCATCATCGACAGTTCGTTGTTGAGGATGCGGTAGGCGCGTTCACGCTCGAAGGCGCGGCATTTATCGTAGCGCGACGCCAGAACGCCGCCGCGCGGGTCCATGGCACGGCTCATCGGCGCGTAACCCTGCTGGTTGGCGAGGGCCATCACCAGCCAGACCGAGGATTCGATGTGATCCTCAAGGTTCTTGTCGGAGGCATCGGCCGCCGAATAGCGATTGGCCAGCTCAAGCTGGGCGAAGAAGTCATTGGAGAAGGCGAGGTGGCGATAATAGCGGATTTCGCGTTCCTGGCCGTTGAAACCTTGCGTCTGGAACGGTTCGGGCGGACGCGGGCAGGCGTATTGGCCATCGACGCCGGCCTTGCGGCCTTGCAACCAGCGCCAGTCCATATTGTCGCAACCCGACAGGGAGGTGCTCAGGCACAGACCCGCCATCAGCGCGACACCCATGCGGGCGGGCACTCTCTGGCCTGCGAAGATCCCCGCCGCAGCCTGTTTCAAGGCGCGCCAGGATGATCTCGTCTGATCACATTCTGACATCAGTAAACGCTCCGACGACGTCGGTATAAATATGGTTAACGTAGTTATTGTGAAGGATTACGAAGACTGTCAAGCTTTGGCCCCCCATGCTCTCAAAAGCTCACCCCAATTTCGGTGAGCGTTGCCGGATTGTCGCGCCGATACGCGCGCGAAACCCCCTCGTAATCCGAACCCCTGCGTGCCGAAGCACACATTTATCATCATGCTTCAAAAGCCATGCCTTGGCCAGAAAAAAGTGTTAATCATGTCAGCAAGGGCTGAGTTTCGCGCCCTGCGTGCCAAAGTCCGCCAAGAATGCCCCTAAATGCCCGGCTCAGGGGAAAAATCAGGAGTTGAAGTTGAGTTACGTGGTTAAACCGGCTGTTGCAATGATGAGTAAAGCCGAAAAATATCAAGAAGTTATAAGGGACGTTCTGGCGGTGCTTGAGGGCGAGCCCGATAGGGTGGCGCGCATGGCCACGACCGTCTCCCTGCTCAATCAGGCGTTCGACGCCTGGTTCTGGACCGGCTTTTATGTCGTGGATATGGTTAAGAAAGCCGCCGGCGTCAATGAACTGGTGGTCGGGCCGTATAATGGCACTCTGGGATGTCTGCGCATCGCTTTCGGGCGTGGGGTTTGCGGGGCCGCGGCGACGACCGGCGTCACACAGGTGGTGCCCGATGTGTACGCCTTCGCCGATCATATCGCCTGCGATTCCCGCTCCAATTCGGAGATCGTGGTGCCGGTGTTCGATGCTGCGGGTGACCTGATCGCGGTGTTTGATTCCGATTCCGAGAGCTTCGGCACCTATGATGAGGAAGACGCGGTCAATCTCGAAAAGCTGATGAAGGCGGTGTTTGCGGTTTAAGTAACAAACCCCACCACCACGCCTCAAGAGAGGCGCGGTCCCCCTCCCCACCAAAGGTGGGGAGGTACAAGAAAAATATTTATACCTCCCTGAATGCGAAGCGTTTGGAGAAGGGACAACATCAATGCCTGTCAGTTCGTCTTGGGCAGTTCGCGTATCTCGACAATGCCGCCGGCCTCATAGACCGGATTGCCGGCCAGCAAGCCGCGCGCGGCTTCAAAGCTCTCGGCCTCGATACGGATAAACCCCGTCAGATGGGCGGTGATTGCGGCATCAGCCCCGTCCTTGTGGCAGGCGATCCCGCCGCCGATCGCACTGCCGCCGCGCAAATGACCGGCCTGTTCCAGCGTGGCAATATAACGATCCCAGGCCTCGGCTGGCTCCCCGTCCGGCGTTTTATGCATCAGCAGGATGTAGTCGCTCACAGGTCCCTCCCGTATTTCACCTTGCGATTTTAGGCCTGCTCGGCTAAACCGCGCCCATCCCTTTTATATATAACAAATAAAGGCTCTGCGACTCCATGGCGCAACAATATATCTATCAGATGCAAGGCCTGACCAAGCATTACCCCGGCGGTAAGAAGGTCTTTGAAAACATCTGGCTCAGCTTCTATTCCGACGCCAAGATCGGCGTGGTCGGTGTCAACGGTTCGGGTAAATCGACCCTGCTGAAGATCATGGCCGGTATCGACAAGGAATTTTCCGGCGAGGCCAAGGCTGCCGACGGCACCAAGATGGGCTACCTGGAACAGGAGCCTCACCTCGATGACAGCCTCAATGTCTGGGAAAACGTCATCTCGTGGTGCGAGGAAAAGAAGATCTTCGACCGCTTCAACAAGGTGGCCGAACTTATGGGTGAGGAATACACCGATGAGCTGATGGAGGAGATGAACAAGCTCCAGGAAAAGATCGACGCCGGTGACCTGTGGGACATCGACTCGCGCATCGAAATGGCCATGGACGCCTTACGTTGTCCGCCGAACGATTCAGCCGTCGACAAGCTTTCCGGTGGTGAAAAGCGCCGTGTCGCGCTGGCCCGCCTGCTGCTTTCCAAGCCCGACATGCTGCTGCTCGATGAGCCGACCAACCACCTGGACGCCGAGTCCGTGGCCTGGCTGCAGCACCACCTGGAGAGCTTCCCCGGCTGCGTCATCCTCGTCACCCACGATCGTTACTTCCTCGATCAGGTGACCAAGTGGACGCTCGAACTCGACCGCGGCAAGGGCGTTCCCTATGAAGGCAACTATTCCGGCTGGCTGGAGCAGAAGCAAAAGCGCGTCGTGCAGGAGCAATCGGAATCCGAAGCCCGCCAGCGCGCGCTCACCAAGGAACTGGAATGGGTACGTTCCGGCGCCAAGGCCCGTCAGTCCAAGTCCAAGGCCCGTCTGGCGGCCTATGAGGACATGGTGCGCGAACAGGAAAATTCGCGTGGCGCCCAAAGCTTCGCCACCATCCAGATCCCGCCCGGGCCGCGCCTCGGCAATCTGGTGCTTGAAGTCACCGATCTTGAAAAGGAATTCGGCGACAAGGTGCTCTTCAAGGGCCTGACCTTCAAGCTGCCGCCCAACGGTATCGTCGGCGTCATCGGCCCCAACGGCGCCGGTAAATCGACCCTGTTCAAGCTGATCACCGGGCAGGAAAAGCCCGATGCCGGCACGGTGCGCCTCGGCGAAACGGTCAAGCTCGCCTATGTCGATCAGTCGCGCGATGACCTGCAGCCGAACGACACGGTGTGGCAGGCGATCTCGGGCGGCACTGACATCATGCTGGTCGGTAAGCGCGAAATCAACAGCCGTGCCTATGTTGGCGGGTTCAACTTCAAGGGCGGCGACCAGCAGAAGAAGGTGGGCCTGCTCTCCGGCGGTGAGCGCAACCGCGTCCACCTGGCCAAGACCCTGGCGGCCGGCGGCAACGTCATCCTGCTCGACGAACCGACCAACGACCTGGATATCGAAACCTTGCAGGCCCTCGAAGAGGCGCTGGAAGAATTCGCGGGCTGCGCCGTGGTCATCTCCCACGATCGCTGGTTCCTCGATCGTCTGGCCACGCACATCCTGGCCTTCGAAGGCGATAGCCATGTCGAATGGTTTGAAGGTAACTTCGAAATGTATGAGGAAGACAAGAAGCGCCGCCTGGGCGTGGATTCGTTGATCCCGCATCGGATCAAGTTCCAGAAGTTCTCGCGTTAAGCAGGGGCACGCAACTGCACCTAGAAGTTTAAGAGCGTCGGTCGCAAGGCCGGCGCTTTTTCTTTACCCTTGATTATCATAATGCCAATCCGGAGGTTGGGAATATGAGAGTGGTTTTAGGGATAGATGCGGCATGGACCACGAAAAATCCAAGCGGTTTTGCGCTGGCTTTAGAAACCCATGCCGGCTGGAAACTTGTAGCAGCGTCCGAATCTTACGCGACCTTTCATCATCTTGCCTATAGCTCTGAAAGCAATTGCCCGACATCCTTACCAAAGGCAGATGTCCTGATAACAACGGCAAAGCAATTGGCCGGATATTCGGTCACGTTGGTGGCCGTGGATATGCCCTTGGCGCATTCGCCTATCCTTGCTCGGCGTTATTCTGATAACGAAGTATCGCGTTGTTATGGCGCAAAGCATTGCTCGACACATTCACCGAGCGCTGTCAGGCCCGGAGCGATAAGCGACAACCTGCGTAAGGATTTTACTGAAGTTGGTTATGGTTTGTGTACTCAAGAGTTAAGGTCTCAAGCCTTGATAGAGGTTTATCCCCATCCGGCGCTCGTCGAACTGGCAGATGCTCCGCGACGTCTTGAGTATAAAGCTGGGAATATGGGGAAGTATTGGAAAGACTTAAGTGCCGAGAAGCGGCGGTATAAGCTATTCAAAACTTGGCAAACGATCGAAAATCTTCTTGAGCCTGAGATATCTGGTGTCAGCATGTCGCTGCCCAAAATAACCCTGTCCAGTAAAGTTGCGCAGCTAAAGGCCTACGAAGATACACTAGACGCGATAATTTGTGCGTGGGTGGGTATTTGCGCGCTTGAAGGAAGGGCTATTCCCTTTGGCGACTCGGAATCTGCCATATGGATTCCACGAAAAGCGCCGATTCCTTAAGAACCGGCGTTTTCATTTAGCGCATAAGGACACGGGCTGGCTTCAAGCTTGCCTCTCCCCATGGTCATGGGGAGAGGGGTTAACAGAACGCGCTCCTAAAGTGCTGCTCTAGTTGTCATCATCCTGATCGACCGTGCCGGAGCCCGAGATCGTGGTGTCGACCTTGGCCGGCTTGGTGGCCAGATCGACATTGCCGGAGCCGGAAATATCGATCTTGGCCTTGTCGGTGGCGTAGACATCGGCGCCGCCCGAACCGCTGACCGAGACGTCGGCGTCCTTGGCCTGAAGGGCGGCCAGATCGGCGTCGCCACTGCCCGATACATTGAGCTTGAGCGTCTGGGTGCGGCCGACAGCATGGACCGAACCGGAGCCGGCGATATTGATATCGATCGACGGCTGATCATAGCCGCGCAGGTCGAGATCGCCGCTGCCGGTCATCTCGAAGCGCTTGACCGCCGGTGCGGTGACGGTGATGCGGGCACCTTCATGGCTGGTGCGGGCGTCGAAGCCGTCCTTGCCCCAGGTGAAGTTGATGCTTTCCTTGTGGTCAGCGCCATCGGCGATCGACAGGCGGCCGTTTTCCAGCTTGATGCGATCGACGAGCGACTGCGGGCCGGTGATCGTCACCGAAGCAGCAGGGCCTTGGGTATAGACGACATCGGCGGGCAGATCGACGGCCAGAAGGTCACCGCCGGACCAGGCCAGCGTCTTGCTGGTGTTCGGTTCGGGCTTGGCCGAGGGGCCGTTGCGGAAACGGACGGTGTCGCCATCCTGTATCCAGCCCCAGTTCCAGCCCTTGGTGCCGACTTCATTGGAGACAAGGGCGGCGGCCCCGGCCAGGCAGACCAGCGACAGAACGAAGGCGCCACCGGAGAAGAGAAAAAGTTTGCGGATCATGGTCGTCTCCTTAAGATTCAAGCGCGGGCTTGAGCACGCGGTAATGCAGGCGGGCGAACCAGACCACACCGTTGACCATCCAGATGGTCAGGGCCAGGGTGATGGCGCCGACGGCGGCGGACAGCAGCATGACGCCGAAACCACCGAGCAGGGCGGCGAAGATCCCACCGGGGAAGCCGAGGAAAGGACCGGCCGCGAAGACGACACCGCCGGCGATAAAGCCGCCGATCGCTGCGGCGAAGATGCCGATCAGCGTGCCGACCACACCGCCGAGCAGCGGCAGCAGGATCAGGATATCGAGCGCGCCGAGCCCCAGGATACCGACGATGGCGGCGGTGGCGTTGGAGGGCGTCTTGGCCTCATCCCAGCTTTTGACGCCGGCTTCGGCCTTCAGTTCGCGGGCGAGACGTTCGGGATCGCCGAGGGCGGCGGCCACTTCGGATTCGGAGCGCCCTTCGGCGGCGGCATCCTTGAAGTGGGCCTCATAGTCGGCCATGATTTCTTTGAGCGTGGCGGGCGGGAGCCCGGTCAGGCCCTTGCACAGCCGGTCCAGAAATTCGATACGGGTCATGATTCAGGCCTCTTCTAAGGGAGCGTTGGCGACGGGAACGGGCTCTAGCAGGGCGTCGACAGCTGCGGCGAAACCGCGCCATTCGGCGGCCTGGGCGTCCAGGGCGGCGCGACCGGCATCGGTCAGTTTGTAATATTTGCGCGAAGGGCCGGATGAGGATTCCACCAGATAGGTGGTGACCAGGCCGTCGGTCTGCATGCGGCGCATCAGCGGGTAAATCGTGCCCTCTCCCATGCCAATGGCATCGGAGAGGTGGCTGGCGATCTCGTAGGCATAGCTCTCATTGCGCGCCAGGACGGCCAGGACGCACAGGCCAAGCACGCCTTTTTTCAATTGTATATCAATGGTTTCCGGCATTCGAAGTCCTCGACGCGCTGAAAGTGTCGCGGCCGGGGAGGAGGCCGCTTGGTCATTGAATATGACAAGCTACCTATTGATGCAAGGTATATATCATTAAATAGTAGTAAGGTTTGGCGAACGCTGTCTCTGTAAGGGTTTCAGCTTTTAGACGGTTTATGCGAAGGCCAGATGCTGCGCGAAGAAGGGCAGCACGTCGGTCATAACGCGGCCGTTCGGTCCCCAATGGCGCTCACCCCATGATCCGCGATATTCCTCGGCCTCGTAAGCGACGCCGAATTCGTCGAGCTTATGGGCGAAGGCCTGATTGGAATAGACATGGTCGAAATTGCCATCATTGCGGCCCCAGTCGAACTTGAAACCGCGCAGGCGTTTCAGATTGTCGGCATAGGCCGGGATCATGCGTTCGAGGAAAAAACCGTCCTGGAGCTTGGCGGTGAGGGCGGTATCGATCACCAGTTCGCCGTTGACCTTTTTAGCGGGCAGATCAACGAACAGCGGCGCCTTGCCCGGATTGGGCAGATGGGCCTGATAGATGGCGGTGAAGATCTGCGAGAAAATATCGGCCTTGACGTCTTCGAGTGATGTCGCCTGACTGAGGAGATCCCAGTTCGGCCGCCCTTGCATGATCTGGACGCCGTTGCCTGTACCGACCGGATGGAGCGCATAGATCGAGCCGAACATATCGGGATGCTTCATGCCGAAACGGATGGCGCCGTGACCGCCCATGCGATCGCCGGCCACACCGCGTGAGGCGGCGGCGGGCAGGGTGCGGTAGGTTCTGTCGATATAGGGCACCAGTTCGCTGACCATATAGTCTTCCCAGTTGCCGGTGACGGGGGAATTGACATAGAGCGAGGAACCGAGCGGCGTGCTGAAATCGGCCGAGACGATGATGACCTCGCCGATCAGGCCTTTGGTGATGGCGGCATCGAAGACCGCCTGCGCGCCATAGGTGGCGAAAAGCGTCGTATCGGTATCGAAGAGATTGGGCAGGATATAGATGACCGGATAGCGTTGCTTGCCGGTATCATAACCGGCCGGCAGGTAGACGCTAATCGCGCGATCCGGACTCAGGCCGATCTTGTTATGGATAAAGTGTTTCGAGGCAATAGTGCGTGCCTCTGTCCGGCTTGCTGTTGCCGCCAGGGCGGGAAGGGCCGCAAAGGCCAGTCCGCCGGAGAGAAAGCTGAAACGTGTAAGTCCTGAGCTCATAACCGCGCCTCCCTTGCTATTTACCGAGGATCGGCGCGAAAACAGGCAAATTGATGACGCTGTTATCTGGGCTGTTTTTTAGGGCATGTAGAACACAAACCCGGCGCCACAGGCGATCAGGGTGAAGCCGATGGCGGTCTGCCATTTCAGCGGTTCGCCAAGATAAAGCGCGGAAAAGATGACGAAAACCACCAGGATAATGACTTCCTGGATGGTCTTGAGCTGGGCGGCTGAAAAGGTGCTGTAACCGATACGGTTGGCCGGCACCTGAAAGCAGTATTCAAAGAAGGGGAGGCTCCAGGGATTCACGCAGACATTCTCACGTTGTTAGCGCGGCGCAAATAAAATCCAAGCAGGCCTTATGCCATATTGAAGCGCTGGGCGTCTTTCAGGGCGTTTTCCGCCATGGCGCGCAGGCCGGGATGCTCCGGTTTCAGGGCCGAGAGATCGGCGAAAACCCCATAGGCCTTCTTGTAGAGCGGACCGGCCTGATCGAAAGCGCCCTGCATTTCGCGCGCCTGGGCGTAACGCGCCAGGGTGATGGCGTGGGTCGAGCGCGCCCCGACATCATCGGGCTTGAGATAGGCGGTGGTTTCGTGCAGGCGGCTCAGCTCCTCAAAGGCATCGCCGGCGGCCCTGGCATCGCCCGCCTTGAGCTTGAGATCGGCATAGGGCGCCAGCAGTTCGGCGCGCGTGGCCGGATCGCTAATGGCGCCGAGTGCACGGCCGATGACGGCAGGCAGTTTGGCGGTGTCGCCCGACATCTGATACCGGCGCGTCAGGTAGAGGTGGATGTTGGCGTCGTTCGGGTCAAGTTCGGACACATGCTCATAGGCAGCCATGGCCTTGCTGTCATCGCGGCCCATATGGAGTGCGCCAGATACGCGCCACAACTCGGCGGCCTCGGCATGGTTGCCCGCCAGCGCCAGGGCATCGGCGTGATTGGCCAGGGCGGCGGAAGCGGCGGACAGGTCACCGGAAGCGATAAGCTGGAAGGCCTTCTGGCTGGCAGCCGACTTATCATAATAGAGGCGTGAAATGCGCGTGCTCAGTTCGTCGGCGGCGATGGCGCGGGTGGCGTCGGGCCAGACCGACAGGGCGGTTTGTACGGCCTGACGGATTTCCGCTTCATCGTCGATGACAACGGGCACGGGCACGACCGGCGCGGGCTGGACATCAGCGACGATTTCGGCAGAGGCGATTTCCTGTGTCACGACCTCTGTCAGCGCGACCGGTATGGCCTCTGGCGCGGCCTCAGGTGCGGCTGCCGGCACGACAGCGACGTGCGGTTCGCTTTGCGGGGCGAAACGCATGGCCGAACTGATAACGGCGTTGATATCGCCTTGCGGGGCGTGCGTCACGACATCGGGGGTTTCGCGCAGCAGGGCGGCGGCCAGCGGATCGTGATCCTCATCCTGCGCGGCCACGGTTTCGACAGGCGGATGCAGCGGAATGATCTGCGCCGTGGGCGTGGTGATGGTCAGGCCGTGGGTATCGGCCAGGGCGGCGCTGGAATCGAAAACAGGCACCTCGGCGACGGTCTCGACCACGACTTCAGGGTGGCGCGTCATGAAGCTGTCCGACGCGTTATCGGAGAAGGCGGCGTGATCGGTGAAGATGGCAGGCTCCAGCGACTGAACCTCGATGTGCGGCGGCTCGACAGCGACGGCGGCTGCTTCGATATGGACATTGTCAGGCATCGCCTCAACGGCCTGAGGGCTTTCAAAAGCCGGAGCCCTCTCCAGCGTATGGGCGTTGAAATGCAGGGTGCCGCGGCTCTCGGCGGCGCGGGTGGCCGACTGCATGTCCTCCTGCATGTCCTCAGCCACGGCCATGACCGGCGCGGGCGCGGCCTCGACGGCTTCCGGTCTGGATTTACGGCGCGGCGCAGACACGGCGGGTTTGGGCGCAGGCAGCAGGTTGCGGAGGGTGCCGATCACGCCGATCAGCAGCAGAAAGGCACCCAGCGCCAGGATGCCAGCCCAGGCAGCGGTGCCGCGCGCCCAGATGATCCAGTCTTCGGGGAAGGGGGTGCGAACCGGGGCCTGACCCTTGTAGAGCGCGAAGGCGCTCAGGGCGGCGGCCAGCACGGCGAGAATCAGAAACCCCGCAGCGCCGGGCTTGCGTGTCGTGCTCGTCCCACGGTTATCGGCATTCAAGGTCAAGTTCGAACTGCTCATGCGGCCCCCGCAACGCTAATCTTCATAAAACATTAACCCCAGCTTTGGCCTTATGGCAATGCTCTCGTGGGGCTTATCTCTAAAACCTGTGCCAGAAAGACGATTTCTGGCCTGATAAGAGGCTGTTGTGCAACTTTGCGGCCAAACTGCCGGCTTGGCCATTGCGCGAGTCAGAACTTGCGGATAAAAGCGAACATATGAAGAACGTAGTGCGGATATTAGGGCTCGATCCCGGTTTGAGACGGCTCGGCTGGGGGCTGATCGATGTCGAGGGCGCGCGCCTGAGCTGGGTGGCGCATGGCGTCATCGAGCCGGCGACGGACGCCGATCTGTCGGTGCGCCTGCTGGAGCTGTTCGATCGCCTGAGCGATGTCATTGCCGAATGGACGCCCGATGAGGCGGCCATTGAAGAGGTGTTCGTCAATGTGAACCCGGCCTCGACGCTCAAGCTCGGTCACGCGCGTGCCGCCGCCATGCTGGCGCCCGCGAAGGCCGGTATGCTGGTAGCGGAATACGCCGCGCTCGATATCAAGAAATCGGTGGTGGGCGCCGGCCGCGCCGACAAGGATCAGGTGTTGTTCATGGTCAAGCGCCTGCTGCCCAAGGCCGATCCGAAGATGAAGGCCGATGCGGCCGATGCGCTTGCGTGCGCCATCACGCACGCCCATAAGCGCAAGATGGCGAGTTTGAAACGGAGTGTCGCATGATCGGGCGTTTGCGCGGACTTTTGCTGGAAACCACCGACGAGGAGGTGCTGGTCGAATGTGGCGGCGTTGGTTACGTCGTGCGCTGCGGTATCCGCACCATCGCCAACATGCCCGAACTGGGCGCCGAGGTGATCCTGCATATCGAAAGCCAGACGCGCGAGGATGGCACTCGGCTTTACGGCTTCCTCAACAAGGATGAGCGCAAGGCCTATGTGGTGCTGCAGGGCGTGCAGGGCGTGGGGCCGAAGGCAGCGCTGAGCGTGCTCGATATCCTGACGCCGCAGCAACTGGCGCAGGCGGTGGCGCATGAGGACAAGACGGCGGTGGGGCGCGCCAATGGCGTCGGGCCCAAGCTGGCGCAGCGCATCGTTATCGAACTTAAGGGCAAGGTGCTGATGAGCGCCGAATTTGCGCCGATCGCCTCTGGCGGTTATGCGCCGGCGGCCGTGACGCCGACGGTCAATGGCGAGAGCGTCGCCGCCTTGATGGGGCTGGGCGTTTCCGAGCAGCAATCACGCATCGCGGTCGACACCGCCTTGAAGACTCTGGGGCCTGAGGCGGAGCTGGCGGCGGTGATCCGTGCCTCGCTGAAGGCGTTGGGCAAGTAAATGGCGAGGCTTATTTCAGGCGAATCCGATAGCGATTTCGAGGAGCGCGCACAGGATCGTGCGCTGCGGCCGCAGAATTTCGACGATTTCGTCGGGCAGGCGCCGCTCAAGGCCAATCTGAAGGTCTTTGTGGCGGCGGCGGCGCAGCGCGCCGAGGCGCTTGATCACGTGCTGTTTTATGGGCCGCCGGGGCTGGGCAAGACGACGCTGGCGCAGATCGTGGCGCGTGAACTGGGTGTTGGTTTTCGCGCCACGTCCGGGCCGGTGCTGGCCAAGGCGGGCGATCTGGCGGCGATCCTTTCCAATCTCGAACCCAACGATGTGCTGTTTATCGATGAAATCCACCGCCTGCATCCGGTGGTCGAGGAAATCCTCTATCCGGCTATGGAAGACTATGTGCTCGACCTGATCATCGGTGACGGGCCGGCGGCGCGCACGGTGCGCATCGATCTGGCGCCGTTCACGCTGGTGGGCGCCACGACGCGGGCTGGTCTGCTGTCGACCCCCTTGCGTGATCGCTTCGGCATACCGCTTAGGCTCGAATTCTATACGCCTGAAGAACTGGTGCGCGTGGTCATGGGCACCGGCCGCAAGATGGGCGCCCAGGTCTCGGAAGACGGCGCACTCGAGATCGCCTCGCGCTCACGCGGCACACCGCGCGTGGCCGGGCGTTTGCTGCGCCGCGTGCGAGATTTCGCGGCGGCCGATGGCACGGCGGTGATCGACAAGAAGGCGGCGGCCAAGGCTTTGGCGCGTCTCGAAGTCGATGCGGTTGGGCTTGATCACTCAGACCGGCGTTATCTGCGCGCCCTCATCGAGAACTATGGCGGCGGACCGGTGGGGCTGGAAACCCTGGCGGCGGCGATCGCCGAGGCCAAGGACGCGGTCGAGGACATGATCGAGCCCTACCTGTTGCAGCAGGGCTTTATCCAGCGCACCCAGCGCGGCCGCACGGCCTGCGCGCGCGCCTATCTGCATCTCGGCCTGACGCCGCCGGCGCAGGCCGCACCGACGTCGGACCTGTTCGATTCCTAGGCGTTGCTCCTCATCGTCTTGTAAGGCGCCTGCGTTTTCTGGATATGTTTTAATTCACATTTAAAATTTGTTAGGTAAATTTAGGAAAGGTATTTTTCTGACTCCGCGTTTCTGGAGATGACGTTAGGAACGCGCGTTTTATGTTATCCCTCCTGAGCAATGAAGGTTCGATGTCAGCCCGTCAGGGACTGGCCAGCCTGAATCAGAAGATGGATACAACCCGCGCCCAGATCGCTTCGGGCCTCAAGGTGCAGTCAGCCCGCGATAATGGCGCCGCCTACGCCATCGCCACCCGCGTCAAAAGCGATCAGATGTCGCAAGGTGTGGTGCAGAACAACCTCTCCCGCGCGCAGTCCATTGTGGATGTCGCGCGGGGTTCGGCCGAGACGATCACGGATCTGCTGGGCCAGATGCACGAGCGCGCGCCCATGCTCAATGACACATCGCTGTCGCCTGAGGCCCTGCAATCGGTCAGGGATGATCTGAACGCCCTCAACAGCCAGCTCGACAGCACGGCCAAAACCAGTGATTTCAACGGCATTAATCTGCTGCAAACCAGCGGCAAGGCCACGAAGAACTGGGGTCGACCCTATGGGGGCATTGTCGGCGGCGGGTCATCCTACGTCAATTATGATGCGGGTAATGGCGCCGGTCGCATGGACTTTTACCTTAATCTCCATAACGTCAACAGTGCCAACGTCAATATAGACTGGGGGGACGGCAGCCAGTACACGTTCAACTACAGTTCGGGACCGGCGTTCACCGACAACAAGGTCATCCAGCACGACTATGAGGCCGGTTGGGATAACCATACCATGACCTATTCTATTTCCGCCTCGGGGCCAGGCGGGGCCGGGGGCACGAGCGGCTTCCATATTCCGGGGGTCAATTTTATTCCGGCCGACACGACCGAGATTACCGCCTACGCTTCGGGCGAAACCGTGTCCATGACCCACAAGCCCATGGGCTCGGCCGATCTGGGCCTGAATGATCTGAATAGTCTCGATGCCGCTACGGTTCTCAGTACGGTCGAGGCGGCGCTATCGACCACCCTCGACAGCGCGGCCTATTTCGGCACCCTGCAAAACAGGCTGGAGCGGATGTCAGCGTCCAGCGTGAAACGCGCCGATGTTCTGGAGACCGCCCACGGTGACCTGGTCGATGCCGACCTTGCAAAGCAGTCCGCTCTGTGGCAGGCAGATCAGACACAGCAGAGTCTGATCCAGCAAAGCCTCGCCATTGCCAATTCGGCGCCGCGTGTCTTGCTGCAGTTGTTCAACTGATGCCGCGCGATTGTAACCATAGGCCCCATGCCGACGTATAACTCTCAGGAATGGCAGGATCTGATGCGCGCCGCACAAGCCGGTGATGCGCAGGCGTACAGATCGCTGCTCAGCGCTTTGCGGCCCTGGCTGCTTTCCTATTTCCGACGCCGCCTGCACGGCAGCGAGGGTGAAGATCTGGTACAAATGACCCTGTTGAGCTTACACGAGAAACGCCACACCTATAATCCTGACGCGCCGTTCATGCCGTGGATCGCCGCGGTGGCGCGTCACAAGCTGATCGACTATGTGCGTAAGACCGGCCGTCACGTCCATGTCGAGTTGAATGAGGAACTGGGTCTCGCCGATGGCATGCAGCCAGATCTGGCGGCGCGCGATGTGGCGGTGCTGCTGGCGCAGTTGCCGAAGGATCAGGCGCGGGTGATCAGCCTGCACAAACTGCAGGATATGAGCGTCGACGAGGTGTCTCGCGCCACCGGCAAGAGCCCCTCGGCGGTCAAGGTGATCGTGCATCGCGGGCTCAAGAAATTGCAGGCCCTGGTCGGCGTGTCAAAGCGGGAGGCGGCGGATGAGTAGTCCTGACGACGTCTTGCTCGATAGCCTGACCTCTGGCCTGACACCGGTGAAGCGGTTGCGCAGCGCCCCGCTGTGGATCGGCGCGGCGGTCGGTCTCGTGGTGGCGCTTATCTACATTTTTGTGTTCTACGGTCCGCGTGGCGATATCGTCGCCCTGATGCGCGGTGGCGCGCTGGTCAATCCGATGGTGATCGGCAAGCCTGCGATCTTTCTGGTGATGGGTTTCAGCGCACTATGGGCGGTTGCGGATCTGGCCCGTCCGGAAGGGCGCTTGAAACTGCTGCATCTGCTGCCGGTATTGGCCGTTTTTGGGTTGGTTCTGGGCAATCTGTTGTCGGAGATGGCGATTTTCGGCACCGACAATTTTGCCCGCCAGCTTAACGGCGGCGGCCATGTCTGTTTCATCACCATTCTTTGTGGTGGTATGGCGGGGCTGGTCGCGATGTGGCGGTTGTGGTTGCGCCGGACGGCGACCTCGCATCCGGTGCTGCTGGGCGCCATGAGCGGTCTGGCGGCGGCGTCCCTGATGGCGGCGGCCTATGCGATCCACTGCAATATGGATGCGGCGATCTATCTTCTGCTGTTTTACGGCACGGCCGTGGCAGTTTCCAGCGCCATCGCGGCGCTGTTGGGCGCGAAGCTTCTAAAATGGTAAGCCCAGGAAAATCTAAAACGAGTAGATTATTAAAGGTTCAATCAACTTGTTTGCCAGAAAAAACGTCGTCGCGGCGGCGGCAATAATGGCTGCAAACCAAAGTAGCTCAATGGCGCGGAGCTTAAGCTTTCCCATCAGCTCGTCTTCATCAGGGCTTCGCGGATCGGCAGATAGCGGTCATTGAACGGCAGGATACCGGCGCCGCGCGCGGCGGCATCGACCGCCAGTTCGGCGCGCTTGACCGGCGCAAGCGTCTTGATCCGGCCGTGATAGGATTCAAACTTCCTGTTCAGACGCGTACACAGAGCCTCGATATAGGTGGCGGGCAGGCGGCCGCCGATAAAGTGCGCTTCCGGATTGATGGCGCAACTCATGACCAGAAACGGCTCGAACAGATGGTTGGCGGCGCGGTCAAGCCAGGCATCGACCCGACTTTGCGCTTCCGCGGGCAGGTTTTCCAGATCCTCCGGTGTCGAAACCTCGAAGCCGGCCTTGCGCAGATAATCATAGAGCGCATAGAGCGACACCATGTCTTCCAGCGATTGCGATTGACCGTTTTCGTCCTTCACCGGCAGGAAACCGATCTCGCCCGAACGGCCATCGGCGCCGCGATAATAGTGGCCGTCAATGACCAGACCACCGCCCAGACCCGCGCTGATGATGGTGTAGATGAAACTGCGGTTGCGCAGGCCATGGCCGAACTGCATCTCGCCGATCGAGGCGGCGGCGGCGTCGTTTTCGATGTAGACCGGCACCGGCAGCACTTCATTAAACAGCGCGGCGACGTCAATCTCCGACCACACCTGATAGGCGTCCGGGCGATTGGCCACCGGCACACGGCCGAGATCATCGGGCAGGCCGATGCCGATACCGACGAGGCGCTCCAGATCGATGATCTTGTCGGCGACGATCTTGTCGACTTCGGCTTTGAAGAAGGCCACGACCTCATCGGGCATGGCGAAATGGACTTCGCGGCAGGCGCGGGCGCGCACATTGCCGAGGAAATCGAGCGCCACGATGGCGATGTGGTCGCGATCGATATTGAGGCCGATGGAGAAGGCACCGTCGGGATTGACCACCAGCTTGGTGGCCGGCTGGCCGCGCCCGCCGAATTGCCGTCCGGCCTTGAGGATCATGCCGTCATTGAGCAGGCGCTTGGTGATGTTGGCGATGGCCGGGGCGGTCAGCCCGGTCAGATCGGCGATATCGGCGCGGGTGATGGGGGCGCCAGCGGCGCGCACGGCCTGCAGGGTGACGCGCTGATTATGGTCGCCGGCGCGCTCCAGATTGGTGCCTGACAGCGAGTCACCAAGGGTATGCACCCTGGGTTCCGATTTGCCCGCAACCGTGCGCCCATCTGCATCTCTATGATCCGCACCTGTGTTATCCGCACCCATTTGCAACCCCTCCGGGGTAAGTATCAGCATTTCCCCGTGCGGATATTTCCGCTACAGGCCGTTTCTATGCACGCCCTGGTGGCGCTTATGCGGTAAGATTTTCCGGCCATTCCCTTAACCGGCAACGCCTTGCCTCACTTTTATTCTATAGGACGTATCGCCTTAAATTGTAAGACTAATCTTAGGGCTGTGAGCGTGCGTTTTTGTCAGTCGACGAAGGATTCGCTGTATACCTGACGCTCGGTTGAGCCGCCTTTTTCACCCATCAAATTCATCGCCACGATCTTGTCACAGACGCCCTTGGTCACGACGCCTGTATCGATGGCCATGTCGTAATCGCAGTGCGTGGTGATCTTCATATAGTCATCTGGCGACGCGGACGACATCGCGGTTTCCAGCTCGGCAATGGCGGCGGCGGGCGCGCCCGCCTGTTTCATGAATGTGGGCAGGAAGGTGGTAAGGTAGGTCTTCAATGACTCCGGTGTCGGGGCGTAGTCATAGCTGACATGCGCCGTATTGCCGGCATCATTCCAGCTTATGAGGGCGATGCTTACCTGAGCGTCGATCGGCTGACCGCCCAGCGGCATCTGGATCTGGCTGGTGGCGGTGATCGGCTTGTTCAGGCTTAGGCCGATATTGTGCGGCAGCGCCATCATGCGATCGGTTTCAAGGAACATGCCGGTGGCGGTTTCCGGCGTGAGCTGGCCATAGACGGCATTCATGGCTTGTTTGAGTTGCGCGGCTTCCTGAGGCGAGGCACCGACACTCGCCGCCATGTCGTTCACGGCCTTCATGACGCGCGCCTTCGTGCCTTCCCAGTCCTCGATCAGGACCGGTGACAGGCTTTCATCGGCGCTGTAGCTGAGCGGCGACAGGGCGGAGGTCAGGTTTTCCATCATCTTCGCCGCGGCCGGGTCCTTCATACCCTCTTTGATGGCCGGATCGGTGACATCGGAGATCGCGAACTTGAGCAGGGTCTTGGTGACGCGGTAGCCATCTTCAGTCTGCGCATAGACAAGGCTGTAATCCGCCGTGCCGGTGCCGCTTTGGGTGACACTGCCGCGTGTGGTGCTCTTGGTCTGGGTAAAATGCTGGAGCATCTTGCCGCTCTCTTCAAGCGCCAATGGCAGGACATGATAATCCGGATCGGCGTTTTGCGTCACCGCCGCCTTGAGGGCTTCGATGTCGGCATTATCCTGAGCGAGAGCCGGAAAGGCAAGGCTGGCGGCAAGGACGATTAAACAGGCCGGATAACGCATGATTTCCCCATATGATAAGGATATACCGTATCATATGACCGCGGGAACCGGAAGCTTTGAAAGACGAAGCTCAGAGCGCTTTCCGAAAAGTGTGGCGCATTTTTCGGATTAAAAAGTGCGTCAAAACAAAAATTTAGAGCGCCGATCTGATCCAATCAGATCGGAAGACGCTCTAATCCTTGAAATAGCTTTCGTAGATCGCTTCGTCGACCAGGTTGAGGTTGTACTGGAAGATATCGATGAACTCGTGCAGGCCGGCCGAGATGATATGGCTGGCGTCGGAGCTATGGATGGTCTTGCACAGGATCGCCATTTCGCGTGTCGCCTTGTTGGCCTCGGCCTTGTCGTGCGTCAGGGTATCGAGCGCGGCGGAGGCGTCTTCCAGACAGAAGAGGACCGAGCGCGGGAAGGCCTTGGAGAACAGCAGGAACTGCGTCACGTCCTTGTAGTTGATGGTGTGGAACTGCTGGCGGTACATTTCCAGCGCATTGACCGATTTGAGCACGGCGCCCCACTGCACGGCGTCATAGGCGCTGTCCTTCCAGACGTCATTGTGCGGCAGCAGCAGGAAGTATTTCACATCGAGCAGGCGGGCGGTCTTGTCGGCGCGCTCCAGCATCTGGCCGAGGTGGGCGAACTGCCAGCCCATGTCACGGCTCATCGTGTTGTGCATCAGGCCGGTGAACAGGTGGCCGGACTGGCGCACCTCGCGGTAATAGTCCTGCAGATCGGCCACGGAGCGCTTGCGGCTCTGGCTTTGCGTCAGGTGGTAAAGCTCGTTGATCTTCTCCCACATCTCGACCGGAATGACCTCGCGCACCGTGCGGGCGTTTTCGCGGGCGCGGAAGATACATTGCAGGATCGAATTGGGATTATTGCGATCGAAGGTCATGAACTTGACCACGGTGCTTTCATCCGCCTGCTTGTAGCGGCGGGTGAAGTCCTCGTCGTCGCCGGAGGTGGCGATCAGAGGATACCACTGGGCCGAGTTCTGATCGAGCGCCAGATCGAGCATCAGATGGGTGTTGACGTCGATGAAGCGCGCCACGCAATCGGCGCGTTCGAGATAGCGGGCCATCCAGTAGATGGAGTTGGCGACACGGCTCAGCATCAGTTTGCCTCCGCTTCATCTTCAAGCACCCAGGTGTCCTTTGAGCCGCCGCCCTGCGATGAGTTCACCACCAGCGAGCCCTTCTTGATGGCGACGCGGGTCAGGCCGCCGGGCAGGGTGAAGATCTCCTCGCCGTAGAGCGAATAGGGGCGGAAATCGACATGGCGGCCTTCGATGCCGTTGCCGATGAGGGTCGGGGCGCGTGACAGCGACAGCGTCGGCTGGGCGATATAGTCGCGCGGCTTGGCCTTGATCAGGGCGGCGAATTCCTTCTGCTCGGCCTTGGTCGATTTCGGCCCGATCAGCATGCCATAACCGCCGGAGAGATTGACCGCCTTGACCACCAGCTTGTCGAGATTGGCCAAAACGTACTCGCGCTCCTTATCGTCCTCGCAGATATAGGTCGGCACATTGTGCGAAATCGCCTCTTCACCGAGGTAATATTTGATGATCTTTGGCACATAGGCATAGATCGCCTTGTCGTCGGCGATGCCGGTGCCAGGCGCATTGGCCAGGGCCACATTGCCCTTACGGTAGGCGTTCATGATACCGGGCACGCCCAAGAGCGATTCCTTGCGGAAGACGGTCGGGTCGATGAACTCGTCATCGATGCGGCGGTAGATGACATCGACGCGCTGCAGGCCGGCGGTGGTGCGCATGTAGACGACATCGTCATCGACCACGAGGTCGGAGCCCTGCGCCAGCGGCACGCCCATTTGCTGCGCCAGATAGGCGTGCTCGAAATAGGCCGAATTGTAGATGCCGGGGGTCAGCACGATGATGTTGGGATCGTCCCGGCCTTCGGGCGCGATGTGCTTCAGCGTCTTGTACAGGTGGTCGCCATAATCGGAGACCGGACGGATCTTCATGGTGTGGAAGAGGGCCGGCAGGATGCGTTTGAGCACGGCGCGGTTTTCCAGCACGTAGGAAATGCCCGACGGGCAGCGCAGGTTATCCTCCAGCACGTAGAACTCGCCGTCACCGTCCCGGACGAAATCGGTGCCGGAAATATGCGTCCATACGCCCTTGGGCGGCTTCAGGCCTTCGCAGGGCTTGAGGTAGCAGGCCGACGAGAAAATCAACTCTGCCGGCACCACCTTGTCCTTGATGATCTTCTGATCGTTGTAGATGTCCTGGATGAACAGGTTGAGCGCCGTGATGCGCTGGGCGATGCCGCGCTCCAGCTTGGCCCAGTCGGCGCCGGAGACGATGCGCGGAATGATGTCGAACGGCAGGATCTTCTCGGTGCCCTTCTTGTCGCCATAGACATTGAAGGTGTTACCGGACTGATAAAGGATATCTTCCGCCTGTTTTTGCCGCCGGCCGAGGCCAGCGCGTGTCAGGGTGTCGATCTGCTCGATCAGCGGCCGGGCGCTTGGATGCGCCACGCCGTTCTCGGCAAAAAGCTCGTCGTAGAAGCCGTCGGTCTTATAAGTCTCAAGCGTCAAGAGCGTCATCCAGTATGTCTGTTATCGCCCCGTGCCAGGTACGCGCACACAGGGGCTCCGCTAGTCTACATCAGTTAAAAACCTCGTTCATGGTGACCTGAACCCGCAGGGCTTCCTTGCCGCCGCCGCGATAGATGGTGCCGGCGGTGGGGGTCGCATCGAGATAGTTGCGGCCGCAGGCGACGCGGATATGATCCTGCGCCACCAGAATGCCGTTGGTGGGGTCAAAGCCGCGCCAGCCGAGATAGGGGATATAGATCTCCACCCAGGCGTGGCTGGCATCGGACTGCATCTTGTTTTCATAGTTGGCGCCGGTGAAGACGTAGCCGACGCGGTAGCGCGCCGGGATGCCGAGCAGGCGCGCCAGACAGATGAACAGGTTGGCGAAATCCTGACAGACGCCTTCGCGCGAAGCATAGACGTCGAACGGCGTCGTCTTCAGCGAGGTCGAGCCCGGCACATAGCGATAATCGCGGTAGATGCTCTGATTGATGTCGTTCAGCGTATCCATCAGGTGACGGCCGTTACGCTCGGCGAAGCTCATGGCGTAGATCAGCAGTTCCTGGATCTGGGTTTCCGGCAGTTCCGGCGGACGCAGGTAAGGCTCCATCATGAGCTGTTGCCACGGCATCAGGGCCAGCGGGATGAAATGCTGGCGCTTTTCCGGCGAGAAGTCATCGGTGGCGCGGCCGAAGATCTTGACCAGCGAGCGGCAGGAAATGGTCAGCTTCTTGTAGGGCTTGATGATGCTGTAATGGATGCTCTGATTGCCGAACACATCCTGAAAGCGCATGTCCTCGCCCTCGGCCGAGATGCTGAGCGTGCAGTTGACCACCTCCTGCACGGCGTCTTCTACCGGCATCAGGCGGAAGCTGTGGGTCGAATGCTCGACCTCATGCTCATAATTATATTCGGTCGAGTGCACGACATCATAGGTGCGGAAGGTGAGGGGCGTGCCATCGGGGGCGTGGGTCAGGGAGCGCACATTGAGGATGTTGTGCTGCACCGTCTTCATCTGCTGCAGGGATTGCACGATGGAAAGCTGCTGGGCCTGTGCTTGCTGGTCGGCGAAGAGGTTGGGCTGGACGGTGCGCGTGCCCTGCAGGTGGCCTTCCTGCTCATGCAGGGGCTGCTGCGCCGGCAGGGTCTTGTCGTCCTTCTTGTTGGTCCAGACGAGATTGCCGCGGCGGGCGATGATCAGTTGCGCCTTCTGCATCGGCTTCCAGTCGCCTTCGCGGAAGGGTGCGGAGCAGAACACCATGGCGGTGCGGAAGGTATCGCGCGGGTTATTGAGCGCGAAGGAGGCGGATTCAGAATGATAGCCGCGCTCGCCGTGCGGCGGCTTGAGGCGGCCGTAAAACATCTGGGTTTCCGACTGCGAGCCGTAGAAGGCGGCCACCGTGGTGCCATCGGAGATCACCATGTCGGCACTGCCCATATCGTCGAGCTGGAGGAACCAGCTCAGCAGCACCTGATGATCGATATCGGCCAGCGCGCGGGCGCCATAGTCCTGCACCTTGCCGAGCAGGAAGCAGAAGGCGAGTTCTGAATCCGTGCGGCCCATTGGCTCAAGGAAGATCGACTTGTTGAAGTGCAGCTTGGTCATGGCGGTCTTGTCGAGATCGCCATTGTGCATGAACACCCAGTCCTGACCGGCAAAGCTGCGCGAGAAGGGCTGTGTCTCTAAATGGGTGTAGCCGGACGCCGCGCCGCGCACCTTGCAGAAGAAGACGGTCGAGCGGAAGCTGTCCCAGTCGTGCATGGCGCCATGCAGCGATTTGGTGTCGCGTGCGGAGGGGTCCTTGGCCACGATGGCGGCCTTGGTGTCGCCCGGATACCAGGCAAGGCCCCAGCCCAGCGTGTGTTCCCCCTTGACCCCGGCCTTGCGGAACTTAAGGTCGATCGCCGGCGAACTCAAACCGTCGAAGCTGAAAGCCAGAATGTCACTCGATATCGCGCTCAAAAGAAATTTCTTTCCATGTTGCCCGCTCCTTACTGCCCGCATGAAAAGTCTGTCTTTTTCATGGGGATATTGCAATGCAACTAGACTTTTTAAAATTGCGGCTGTCTAGTCCCTAAAGATTTGCACATGACACTTTTTTTGCGATTCCGTAAATCTTTATAGCTCAATCACCGCAAGGGTAGCGCCGCAGGGCGCGACCGGCGGCCGCCTTAGCCGGAGACAGGCCTGTCTTCGGAATCTGACTGGAGACGCTATTCGATGAGTATTCTGGCTGCGTTGCATCATGTTTCGGATTATCGCTACGATCGTCCGATCACCCTGGGGCCTCAGGTCATCCGCCTGCGCCCGGCACCGCACACCCGGGCCCATGTGCAGTCCTACGCCCTGAAGGTCGAGCCCGAAGGCCACTTCATCAACTGGCAGCAGGACCCCTTTGGCAACTACCTGGCGCGCATCATCTTTCCGGAAAAGATCTCGTCCTTCAAGGTGACGGTCGATCTGGTGCTGGAGATCAAGGTCTTCAATCCGTTCGACTTCTTTCTGGAAGACAGTGCCCAGACCTTCCCCTTCACCTATGACGCCGCGCTTCATGAAGAACTGGCGCCCTATCTTGAGATCAAGGAAAACGACGACGTCCTGATGGACTATGTCCGCTCGATTCCGGATGATCAAAAGCCGACCGTCGATTACCTCGTCGCCTTCAACCAGAAGCTCAATCAGGACCTTGGCTATACCCTGCGCATGGAGCCGGGCATCCAGACCTCGGCCCAGACGCTGAACCTTTTGCAGGGCTCGTGCCGCGATATGGCCTGGCTGGCCTGTCAGATCCTGCGCCACAAGGGGCTGGCGACGCGGTTTGTCTCCGGTTACTCGATCCAGCTCAAGGCCGATATCGAATCGCTCGACGGGCCTTCGGGGGTGTCGCAGGACGTCACCGACCTGCACGCCTGGTACGAGGTCTATCTGCCGGGCGCCGGCTGGATCGGTCTTGATCCGACGTCCGGCATGTTCACCGGCGAAGGCCATATTCCGCTGTGCTGCGCCCCCAACCCGACCAGTGCCGCGCCGATCACCGGCGCGCACGAGCGAGCGGAATCGACCTTCGCGCACGAGATGGGCGTCACGCGCATTTATGAAAGCCGCCGCGTCACCAAGCCCTATTCGGATTCCGAATGGCAGGCGATCGATGCGCTCGGCGAACAGGTCGATCAAAAGCTGGTCGAGGGCGATGTCCGCCTGACCATGGGTGGCGAGCCGACCTTTGTCAGTCTTGATGATCGTCTGGGCGATGAGTGGCATTTCTCGGCGCTTTCCGACAACAAAAAGAAGCTGGGCTACGATCTTTTCCAGCGGCTTTCGGCGCGTTTCGCCACCGGCGCCCTGGCGCAGCACGCGCAGGGCAAGTGGTATCCCGGCGAAATCCTGCCGCGCTGGGCGATGAATATGTACTGGCGTCATGACGGTCAGCCGGTGTGGCTCGATCAGGCCTTGCTGGCCGATCCGGAAGCCAGGAGCGACCTCAAGGCGGCGGTGGCGGGGGATTTCCTTGCTAAACTGGCTGATGTGCTGGGCGTCGGCGCGGATTACGTGCTGTCGGCCTATGAGGATATTCCTTATCTGCTGTGGAAAGAGCAGCGCATTCCGGCCGAGGGCGAAATGCTCAAGGCCGATCTCTTTGAAGCGACCGAGCGCAAGCGCCTGCAGGCCAGGCTGGATGAGAATGTCGGCAAACCGACCGGCTATGTCCTGCCGTTGGCATTTTCGGCCAAGACCGACGGCTGGATCAGCAATGCCTGGAAATTCCGCACCGACAAGATGATGCTGATACCGGGAGACTCTCCGGTGGGCCTGCGTCTGCCGCTGGGCGCGCTGCCGGTGGTGGATCCGGTGCTGGCGGAAGAGCATTTCTTCCCGCCGCGCTCGCCTTTTGCCGAAACCGGGGCACTGGCGGATAGCGCGAAAACCGTAAAAGCCTACAGGGACGGCCTGGCTTCCGCCGCCCCGGTTACGGCGAAGGCGGTGGCGGAAGGGAAGGGTAATGGCTCCAACGGCCTGATCCGTTCGGCGATCTGCGCTGAAATCCGTCACGGCAAGCTGTTCCTCTTCCTGCCGCCCCTGACCTATATCGAGCACTATCTCGACCTGATCCACGCCATCGAGGCCGTGGCGACATCGCTGAAAATCCCGGTGGTGATCGAAGGCTATTCGCCACCGCGCGATCACCGCGTCGAGAGCATGTCGGTCACGCCTGATCCCGGCGTCATCGAGGTCAATATCCAGCCGGCGCGCTCATGGAGCGAGTTGAAAAACATCATCACCACGGTCTATGAAGAGGCGACGCAGGCACGCCTGATCGCCGACAAGTTCATGATCGACGGCAAGCGCATCGGCACCGGCGGCGGCAACCATATCGTCATGGGCGCCTCAAGGCCGGAAGACAGCCCCTTCCTGCGCCGGCCGGATGTGCTGGGCTCGATGATCACCTTCTGGCAGAACCATCCGTCCTTAAGCTATCTTTTCTCCGGCCTCTATATCGGGCCCACCTCTCAGGCGCCGCGCATCGATGAAGCGCGCCACGATACGCTCTATGAGCTTGAAATCGCTCTGAAAAATATGCCGGATGGCACCGAGGAGACCGCGCCGTGGCTGGTCGATCGCCTGTTGCGCAACCTCTTGGTCGACCTGACCGGCAACACTCACCGCGCTGAATTCTGCATCGACAAGCTCTATTCGCCGGACTCAGATCGCGGGCGATTAGGGTTGCTGGAAATGCGCGGCTACGAGATGAGCCCGCATCCGCAAATGAACCTGATCCAGGCCCTGCTGATCCGGGCGCTTGTCGCGTCCTTCTGGAAGAAACCCTACAAGGCGCCGCTGGTGCGCTGGGGCACGCAACTGCACGACCGCTTCATGCTGGGGCATTATGTCCATGAAGACCTGACCGAGGTGCTCGACTATCTCGGCCGCAGCGGCTTCAAGTTCTCGCCGGACTGGTTCGTGCCCTTCTTCGATTTCCGCTTCCCGAGCGTCGGGCAGGTGCAGATCGGCGGGGTGACGCTCGAACTGAAAAACGCGTTGGAGCCGTGGCCGGTGATGGGCGAGGAATCGAGCGCCGGCGGCACGTCGCGCGGGGTCGACTCATCGGTCGAGCGCATGGAAATCCTGCTCAAAGGGGCTGTGTCGTCGCAGCACGTCGTCACCTGCAACGGCCTGCGCCTGCCGCTTTCCCCCACGCGCGACGGCAATGTTCAGGTGGCGGGCATCCGTTACAAGGCGTGGAATCCGTGGTCTGCCTTGCATCCCAACCTGCCGATCAATACGCCGCTGAAATTCGATGTGCTCGATACGCGGCTGGAACGGTCGCTCGGCGGCTGCAAATATCACGTCATGCACCCGGGCGGGCGCAACTACGACACCCTGCCGCTCAACGAGAACGAGGCCGAAGGGCGTCGCCTGTCGCGCTTCGAGGCGCCGACCCATACGGCCGGCCGCATCAAGGTGCCGCCGGTGGTGATCAATCCCGATTACCCGCATACACTGGACCTGCGCTGGAAGCCTTGATATGACTCTCCCATGTTTGGGGGAACGTCATGAAAAAGAAGAACGGTTCGAACGGATTTATCGTCACACTGATCGTGCTGGCGGTGGTGGCAGGGGGCATATTTGCGGCCAGCCACAATTGGAAGACCGGCGAAAACGCTATCCTGCAGCAGATCGAGGCGCAGACCGGCGATCCGGACGCCTTGTATCAGCTTGGCCTCAAGGCGCAGGGCGATAAGGCGGTGGCCTGGTTCGAAAAAGCCGCCGCCAAGGGCCACGTCAAGGCCATGCTGGCGCTCGGTGACCATTACGACACCGTCACGACCGAAGAGGCCGGCGATCAGGCGATCGCCTGGTATCAAAAGGCCAGCGATGCCGGCAGTCTGGAAGCCAAGCGCAAGCTGGCGGCGTATATCGGCATCGGCCGCGGCAAGGGTGAGCCCGATATCCAGCGCGCCGACAAGCTGATGGGTGAGGCCGCCGCGGCCGGCGACGGCAAGGCGCAACTGATCTTCGGTCGCAATTTCGCCGGAGCAGGGCAGTATGAAGAGGCTGAAACCTGGCTGCTCAAGGCGTCAGCGCAAGGCGTCAAGGGTTCGAGCGCTGCGCTCGGCAATCTCTATTATAATCACTACAGCCGCCTGAAGGATGACGCCAAGGCGCTGCAATGGCTGGGCAAGGCAGCGGAAGAGGGCGATACGCGCTCACAACTCGATTACAGCTATATGTATTACAGCGGTCGCGGCGTCACTCAGGATCGCGCCGAAGCCTATAAGTGGTTGCTGCTCGCCGATCCCAAGCGTGAGGACGTCGATTCGGCGCTGGACTGGCTGAGGCCGCAGTTGAAACCGGCTGAGGCCGCCGAGGGGGAAAAGCGCGCGGCGGCGTGGAAAACAGCGCATCAGGCCAAGGCGTCCTGACGCAAAACCATCACATCTTAGTGCCTTGACAAGGCTTCGCGCACTGGACGAAATGCGGATCCATATTACGCAAAAACAAGGGAGTGCGACATGGCCCACAAGTTTGAAATCCGCAAGAACAAGGCCGGCGAGTTCGTCGCCTATTTCACCTATAATGGCGAAAGCATCTGGTGGACCGAAGGTTACAGCTCAAAGGCCTCGGCCAAGAACGCCATCGATTCGGTGCTGAAAAACGGCCCCAATGCCGAGGTGGATGACCAGACCGACTGATACCCAAAAAGCAAAAGGCGCCCCGTGAACGAGGCGCCTTTTGACAAAGGGGTAAGCATGACCGTCAGGCCATGGTGAGCGCATCCTGAATAAGGGCGATCGAACCTTCCGATTCTTCGGTGCACTCCATCGACAAGCGGTCGATTTCTTCCTGGGCAAAGCTGCGCATCAACAACGCCGCCTGGGGCGACAAGGCCATCAGGGTGCGGGTGGAAGCGCGTGCGAGCGCCAGGGCGGCATCGGCGTCAACCAGATTGGCGGTGTCGCGTGCGACAGCCAGGGCATAGAGACGCGAGGCCACATTCGGGGAGGAATTAGCCATCATTTTCTTTTTTGACATGGGTTAATACGAACTCTCAACTCGGGCCGAAACTGAGGACGCCAAACACACAAGGCACGTCCAAGCCCGCAACGCATACGCTTAATCACATCTATTATAGCGATAAATGTGTTCAAATGCAGCCATTACGCACCTACCGCTTTACATCCCTTGCGGGCTATCTGACTGTATTGCCTGCTGTTTTTCAGGTCAGGCGGGAAAATTTATTTTCAATTGTATGATTTAAGCAAATTTATTGTTTGATAGCGCTATCATTTTCAAAAATATTGCACATTATTGGAATTATTATCATTGCATATCTGAGGGTGTTTTTTCAAATATGTCTTAAATGCGGCACTTTTCGCTTTTTACGCTTAAAAGGTGGCGGATTTCAGGCCACGCCTAACCCGTGAGGACGTAGTCCGCCCGCAAGCGTGGTGTGGAGCGGTTTTTCATCGCCGCTCTTCAAGGCAGGGCAGGTGGCAAAAGCAAAGCCGGTACGCGAACGCACCGGCTTTGCTTCAGTGTCTCTATCAGGAAACTTAGCCGACCTTGCGGGCCAGACGCTCCTGGCCATCACGGATCAGTTGCGCGGCCTCTTCAGGCTCGACCCAACCGGTCACATGGGTCATCTTGTTCTTTTCCAGATCCTTGTAGTGAGCAAAGAAGTGGGTGATCTGGTCGATCAGGATCGACGGCATCTGACGATAGCTCTGCACGTTGGTGTAGTAGGGGTGCAGCTTATCGACCGGCACGGCCAGGATCTTTTCGTCCTTGCCGGCTTCGTCTTCCATGATCAGCGCGCCGATCGGGCGCACGCGGATGACAACGCCCGGATAAACCGGCGTCGGGCCGACCACCATGACGTCGCACGGATCGCCATCGTCAGCCAGGGTATGGGGGATGAAGCCGTAGTTACCCGGATAGTACATCGAGGTATAAAGGAAGCGATCGACGAACAGAGCGCCGGAATCCTTGTCCATTTCGTACTTCACCGGCATACCGCCTTGCGGTATTTCGATAACAGCGTGGACGTCCCAGGGTGCGTTCGGGCCAACGGAAATTTTATCGATATTCATTATGTGACTTTGATCTGGAGCCAAAAAGGGTGCGCTTTCATAAGCGCTGGGCATGTTTCGCACAAGCGAAGAAACCATAAAAAGCCAAACTTTTCCGACAAAACCTATTACAGAGGGGGTAGAAGCGCCTTATAGGTGTTGCTTCCTGCTCCATTCGCTCCAGAGATCGTCATGTCCCTCCTCAACACCTTGATCGACGCGGCGAAGAACAGCCCCCTTGATATCGCGGGCCTGGCTATCTTCGTCTTCTGCTGGCTCGGTTATGAACCCTTCCTGCGCCGAATCTCCAAGAGCCGTGGCCTGATCACCAAGGATATGAGCGTGGTGCGCCGGGCCTGGATGAAGGAAATGACCGTGCGCGAGGTCAAGCTGTTCGATTCCAACCTGATGGCGCATGCGGTCAATTCGGCCACCAACTTTTCCTCGGCCAACCTGCTGCTGATCGCCGCCGTGGCAGGCGTGCTGTTCGGTGGTCATTTGCCGCTCAAATCCATGACAGCCTTGGGTTTTGACGTTTCCTCCACCCAGCTTTTCCAGATTAAGCTGGCGCTTGTGCTGGTCTGCCTGTCGCGCGGTCTGCTCGATTTCATCTGGTCTTTGCGCCAGATGAACTATTGCGCCGCCGCCATGGGGTCCCTGCCGGAAAACATGGACGCCGACACCGCCGCCAAGTTCGGCAATGCCGTCACCAATATACTGGAGCCGGCCATGACCAGCTTCTCGCAAGGCGTGCGCGCCTATTACTTCTCGCTGGCAGCCGCGGCCTGGCTGTGGGGGCCCATCTATCTCAGCATCGCCAGTGTGGGCGCCGTGCTTCTGCTGGGGTGGCGCCAGTCGCGCTCGCAGTCGGCGCGTGGCTTGCGCCAGTTGCGCGAATTGCTGGAGGAGCACCCGTACCCGACGCCGCCGCGCCCGATCAATTCAGCGGATGATCCCGCATCTGCGCAAAACAAGAAAGAAAATGCTGCAACGCACAATGCGAAAGGTGGCTATTAAAACCAGTCTTCACAGTCAAAGCGTGAGCCTGCTTCGTCTTGTAACGATACGTGATCCAATTGTCTTATATTTGGACTTGCAATCTTTCGCACCGCAAACTAAATTTAACTTGTTCGGCGCTTAGGCGCTGATGCCCTTCCTGGGCGTTTCCTCCCTGTAGACTTTGCCGCGCCGTTGAGCGCGGCTTTTTTTTGCCTTATAGCGCCGACTAAGGCCAGGATCAGGATGTGATGAGTTTTTCGGTCAGGGTGCGGAAGATGCCCTTGAGCCGCTCGGCGCCGGCGCGGGGCTCTACAAGCGCTTCGTCCATATAGAGGGCGCGGTTGATCTCGATCTGCAGCGCTTCGATGCCCGCCTGTGGCCGGCCATAGGTCTCAACGATATAGCCGCCGGCAAACGGCTTGTTGAGGCCGACGCGCAAGCCTGCGCCTTCCAGCACGCCCCGCACCTTGCGCACCAGCCCGTCCGAACAGGTTTCGCCGTGGCGATTGCCCAGCACGATGTCCGGCTTGGGCTCACCGGCGCGGAAATGATTGAGCGCGGTGCTCGGCATCGAATGCCAGTCGATCAGGATGACCGGCGCGCTGTCGCTTCGTGCGAGTTTGGCTTCGCTCAGCAGGGCTCGCAGCGCATCGTGATAGGGGCGGTGGATCAGGTCGAGGCGGCGGTTGACCTCAGCCATGTCGAGCGGCTGGCGATAGATGTCCTGATCGACGCTCAGGCGGCGGGCGATGACGCCGAAACCGGCCTTGACGCGCGCGCTAAGGCTCAGGGCCGCCTTGGGCAGGTCGCCGCGGATCAGGCGGGCGTCCAGTTCCAGCGCGCTGCGGTTGACGTCGCAAAAGGCGCGGGCGTAGCGGCTGGCCACACCGTAGACGCCAAGTTCCGGCGACAGCCCCACCATGTCATCGACAAAGGCGTCCTCGCTGGCGCGCAGGCCCAGCGGGCTTTGCCGGGCCTCGGCGATAAAGCTTTCCGGATAGTAGCGCCCGCTGTGCGGCAGGCTGTAGACCACGCGATGGACGCCCACGGGTGCGCCGATACCCGGCCTGACGACCAGGGGGGTGTGTTCGACATGGTGGACAAGGTGCCAGGGGGAGGTTTCGACCGCGCTCATATTAGCACTTTAGTAGGACATTCCTGTCACGTCTTCACCTCAAATTTACACGCCTGCGGCAAAGATAGTGACTTCTGCGCATTCGCGGATATGATGCCAATGGCGCATGGGGCTCCCTGATGACCGAAGTGATGAAAAAAATTCTGCTTGCCGAAGACGAAGATTCTGTCCGCAGCTTCCTGACGCGCGCCCTGCAGCGCGCCGGCTATGACGTGGTGAGCTGCCCCGATGGTGATACTGCCATTCTGGCGCTCGACCAGGGTCCTTATGATCTGCTGCTGACCGATATCGTCATGCCCGGCGCTGACGGCATCGAGGTGGCCAAGCGCGCGGCGCAATTGCAGCCGGATCTCAAGATCATGTTCATCACGGGTTTCGCCGCCGTGGCGCTCAATGCGCAAAAGGCTTCGCCGAACGCCAAGGTGCTGGAAAAGCCGGTGCATTTGCGCGAGATCGTCACAGAGGTCGAGCGTCTTATCGCTGCGTAAGCGCAAATGCTTTTTGCTTGCCCTACCGCTTGCGCTGCTTGAGGGCTGCGAGCGACATCGTCACCGGGATCGAACGTCTTATAGCGGCGTAAGTGGCTTAGGCGTTTATCCACTCAGAACAACAAAAAAGGCGTCTGGTCGGAACCAGACGCCTTTTTTGCTGAAGATGGTGGGCGCTACAGGGATTGAACCTGTGACCCCTTCGATGTCAACGAAGTGCTCTCCCGCTGAGCTAAGCGCCCATCTTCATTGGAAGAACCCCGTGAGGGAGAGCGGGTGTATAGCCAAGCCTTTGCCGGTTAGCAAGCGCCTCGAACAGTTTTTTTGGGGAAAAGATAAAGAGCCCCCGATTTACTTGTCAGGCCTTGCCTTCAAGGATGCCAAGGCGGAACAGCAGGCCGGCAAGTGCCGCCCCGATGAAGGGGGCCACGATAAACAGCCAAAGTTGCGACAGGGCCTGTCCGCCGATCAGTAACGCAGGCCCCAGACTGCGTGCTGGATTGACCGACACACCCGTGATGCGGATGCCAACGATATGAATCGCTGTCAGGGTCAGGCCGATGGCCAGTCCGGCGAAACCTGTCGGCGCCAATTTGTGCGTTGAGCCAAGGATAACAACGAGAAAAATAAAAGTCGCCAGCACTTCAAACAGGAAGGCCGCGCCCACACCATAGCCGCCTTGATAGCCTTCGCCCCAGCCGTTTTGGCCGAGGCCGGTGACCGGTCCGGCGCCGATCTGGCCCGACAGAATAACATAGAGCGCCGCCGCGCCGAGAATGGCGCCGATGACCTGGGCCACAACATAGATGCCAAGATCCCTCGTGTTCATGCGGCCGGCGATCCATGCGCCAAGCGAGACGGCCGGATTGACGTGACAGCCCGAAACCGGTCCGATGCCATAGGCCATGGCAACAATAGCCAGTCCGAAGGCAAAGGCGATGCCCAGCGGCAACATCCCGGCCTGATCACCAGCGAAAACCGCTGAGCCGCAGCCAAAAAACACCAAAACAAACGTGCCGATGAGTTCGGCTAAAGCTTTTTTCATAATCCCGCTCCCGTCCCTGATGGACTCCATGAATCAATTATCACGAAAAGTAACGCGATTCTCATCACACGGCATGCGGGTTTTTTTCGAAGAAGTCGCAAGTAGCGGCCAGTGCGGGCTACTGCATCGCCACGTATTGATCGGCCAGGGCGCCGGCCTGACGGCGGTCGTCGTCGCTCAGGGCGCGGGCATTGTCCATCATATCCAGCAGTTTGTCGGCATCCTCATCGCCACCATCGGCGGCCAGAAGCGCCCAGGCATAGGCCTGCACCTTGTCCTGTTTGACGCCTTCGCCCAGATAATAGAGATCGGCGAGGCGGCTCTGCGCCAGCGGCAGGCCCTGTTTGGCGGCGCTGGTGATCAGGGCCACGCCTTGCGCTTCGTCACGCGGCACATCGCGGCCGATAAAATACATATTGCCGAGATTATACTCTGCCGGCGCGTAGTTTTGCGCCGCCGATTTTTTGTACCAGACAACGGCCTGCGCGATATCCTTCGCCACACCTTCGCCGTTCTCGTACATGGTGGCGATGTTGAATTGGGCGATATCGTAGCCCTGTTCGGCCGCCTTCTTGTACCAGAGAAAGGCCTGCGCCTGATCTGCCTTGACGACCAGACCATTATCATAGGCAACGCCCAGATTATATTGCGCACCGACATAGCCCTGATTGGCGGCTTTCAGCGTCCATGCCAGCGCCTTGTCGCTATCGACCGCCACGCCGTAGCCCTTGCAGTAGGCCATGCCGAGTTCGGTCTGCGCCATCGCATCGCCGGCTTCGGCGCGGGCTTTCAGGTCAGCGATATCGGTGGCTTCAACCACCGTCCGCGACGCGCCGCATTGATGCTGAGCAGCACTTTCCGCGAAAGCGGGGGCGCTTAAGCTCAGAAAGGCAGCGGTCATAAGGCCGGCGATTGCACTGTGATACTTCATGACACGCCTCCGGCCGTCGATTACGATACTGCCGGTTATATGGAGCGATGTGTTAATTTCTGCCAGTAGCGGCGCGCAGGTATTTGGCCATTGTGTGCCGCGGTAAGCATTTCGGTCACAATGCGTGGCTTCAAGGCCACAGTTTGAGCGGCAGTTTGTGCGATTCCGGGCGGATATAGTCATAAACCGCAAGACCGGCGTCAGGATCGCTGAAGGTGCGCCAGCTCTTTTCGGCCATGGCGACTCGCGCGTCCTTCATGCCGTCCTTCCAGTGCTCGTCGATCGACACCTGCCAGAACTCATAGTCCTTGGACTGGATTTCCCGGCGGTTCTGGCGATTGATCAGGTGGACCAGGCTGACGCGTCCGCCATTGAGACCAGTCTGTTTTGCGCCACAGATGCTTTCAAGCACGTCGGGCGGTACATGGGCCGCCAGTTGGCGGATGGCCTGGCGCAGGCGGTACTTTTCCAGGAAGGCGTCGGTGTTCAGGCGCGTGCGGCTCGAATAGGTGACGTCCTTCATCCGCTCCTGCACCTCGTCCATCGTGGCCGGATCAGGCCCTTCGGCGCTGAACAGGTCGATCTGGAAGATGAGGGTGTCTTTCGCCACGCCGGCATCGAGCACATAGCTGAGCGGGGTGTTGGAGACGAGGCCGCCGTCCCAGTAGGGCTCGCCATCGATATAGACCGCCGGGAAACCGGGAGGCAGCGCAGCGCTGGCCATGACATGCTCGGGCCGTATGACCTGATCACGGCTGTCGAAATAGACGAAATTGCCCGAACGGATATGGACGGCGCCCAGGCTCAGGCGGGTTGTGCCGTTGTTGATGCGGTCGAAATCGACATGGCGCAAGAGCGTTTCGCGCAAAGGCGCGGTGTCGTAAAAGCTGGTCGCTTCGGGCGTGCCGCGCTTGTTGAACCACGGCAGGAAGAACCACGGGCGGTAGAAGTTTTTCACCCCCGCCATCAGGCTCATCAGGCCGCTTATCTGACGGAAGCTCAGGTCGCTGACATCGTGCTTGCTGGCGAGGGCTTCGCCGGGCACGGTGGTGCCGATCTCATTCCAGAAGGCGCGCAGATGGTGGATGCGGTGTTCCGGCGCGTTGCCGGCGATGATGGCGGCATTGATGGCGCCGATGGAGATGCCGGCGATCCAGTCGGGCTCGACGCCGTTTTCATGCAGCACCTCGTAGGCGCCGGCCTGATAGGCGCCCAGCGCGCCACCGCCTTGCAGCACCAGCACGGTCTGGTCGTAGGTCTGATCCACGACAGGATCGGAGAGAATGGGGAGGTCTTTTTCAAACGACATGGCACAAAAATCCCGATATCAGGAACGCGATACCGGGATTATATTGCACTGCAATAAGTTAAATTCAAGGCGTGATCAGTTCAGGCCGTAGACCACGCAGGACTTGGCATCGAGCCGTTGCAGCGGCGGGACTTGGATAAAGGGGTTTTGCAGCGCCTTGGCTTCAAGATATTCAACCGAGCCGGGCGCATAATCCGCCATAGCCATGGGCGCGGGTGGTGGCGCCGGGGCATAGGCACGCGTGCCACTCACCATCACTTCTACCTCCCGAGCCTGGGTATTATCCCAGCTTCCTTCCGGGGCGCGGGCGAGGATATCGGTCTCGCAGGCGCGTCCGGTCGGGTCGATCACCTTGATGGCGCCAAGCTTGCCGCCCGCCGCCGCCGCCGATTGCAGGGCGCGGGTGTGGGCGTCCTTGGTGGCTTCGGTATAGAGCCAGGTGTTGGTGGCGTTATCGGCCTGCAGGCTGAAATTGATCGGCGTCGATGAGGTGGGGGCCGCCGCCAGCACCAGCGCATAGGCCTTCTCTAACTGGGCGGTGTCGCGCACCTCGACCGACAGGTTGAGCGACACCTGATACTTGTCGATCTTGTCGCCGCGCTGGTCTTCGATTTTGTTGCCGTTCTTGTCGCGGTACTGCTCATAGAGCGCGCGCATCGAGAAGCTGGTGGTGATCCGCACCTTGTCCGAGCCGAGCTTGGCCAGGGCCTGATTGAGGCCGCGCGTCTGGGCGATCGCCTGAGCCTGCGCCTTTTCCGCCGTATCGGCCACGGTCAGGAAGGTGGCCGAGAAACTGGCGCGGTTGGCCGGCACCTCGGTATAGACATAGCCGGTCTGGGTGATGACGCTTTCCTTCATCCACCACGGCGCCTTGTCATAGGGCGAGGCGGCGACAGGGGCGGTTTGGGCGAAGGCCGCGGTGCCGGTGGCGGCCAGAAGGCCCGCCGTGATGCTTAAAAGCAGGAATGTACGCATGGATGAGCCCTCTCTGGTTGTTGTTTGAGGCATATCACCACCGCCTTACGGCGAAACTTAGACCTTTCCAGACGCATGGAATAAAGCTGTCCTATTTTTTGCTGTCGGCCAGCAGGAGGATGGTGCCAAGCGTGGTGATCATGGCCTTTATGTCGGCTTCCGGCTGGAGATCGAGATATTCCTCGGGCGAGTGCATGCCCTTAACCGAAAAGCCGGAACCGAGCGTGGTGGTGGGGATGCCGAGGCTCATCGGCAGGTTGCCGTCGGTCGAACTGGCCTCATAAGCCACCTTGCCGCCATTGACCGCGATGGCCGCGGCGGCCGTCCGGATGATCGGCGCCTGCGGGTCGATTTTGGCCACCGGCCGATCGCCGATGACATCGAGTTTGAGGGTGATGGCACCCTTGGCGGTCGAGCGGCGGGCGTTCTCGGCGGTCACGGCGTCCTTGACCTTGGCGAGGAAGCCGGTTTCCAGATCTTTCAGCGAGGCCACATCTTCCGAGCGCATATCGACCGACATCGAGACCTGTGACGGGATCGAATTGACCGAGGTGCCGCCTTCGACAATGCCGACATTAAAGACGTTGCCGTGGCCGGGAGGCGCTTGCGTGGCGGCGAAGCGGGTGATGGCGTCGCCCATGGCGTAGGCGGGGTTGACGATGCCAAAATCGAGCATCGAATGGCCGCCGGGGCCGGAGAAGGTGGCGCGGTAACGCTTCGAGCCCGGCGCGCCGGTCATCAGCGGGCGCAAGCCGCCAGGTTCAAGCGCGATGAAGGCGTCGATCTTGCCGGCGTAATCGCCCTTGGTGAACAGGTAGCGGACCCCGCGCAGGTCACCCAGGCCTTCTTCGCCGACATCGCCGACAAACAGGATGTCGCCCTTTGTGGTGATGGCGGCGGCATCGAGGGCGCGAATCATGCCGAGCATGACGCCCAGGCTGGAGGTATCGTCGCCGATACCGGGCGCGCTCAGTCGGGTCGGCGTGCGCCTGACCTTGACGTCGGTGCCTTCGGGGAAGACCGTATCGAGATGCGCGCCGACCGCCACAAGCGGGCCGCCGCCGGTGCCCTTGCGCAGGCCCATGACATTGCCCTCGGCGTCCATGCGGACATCGCTCAGGCCGTGCGCTTTCAACAGCGCCATGAAGGCCTCGGCGCGCGCCTGTTCCTTGAAGGGCGGGGCGGGGATTTCGGTCAGGGTGACGATATCGTCGACGATGCGGGGATAATCGCTGGTCAGATGCGCTTTGGCGGCGGCGATTCCCGGGCTGGCGAACAGGCGCTTCGCGGCGGCCTCATAAGAAACATCGGCATGGACGGGCAGGGCGATGACGCCCAGGAGGCACATAAGTGTGATGGACTTGCCGGTGATCATGCGCTTCCCCTGGTTTAATCGCTGCGCAAAGCTGGCAGATTAAGAGGTGATGGGCAAGCTTTAGCGCGCCTGTTTCAGGCCGAGATACCACATCAGGCCGAGGAAGGCACCCTTGACATAGGGCAGGGCGGCCAGTGTGACGAACCCAAGCGAGATCACCATGGTGGGCACCACGACCTGAAGCGGATACTCATAGAAAAAGCCGAACATGAAGGCCGGCGCGATGATCAGGTGGCCAACCAGAATCATGGTGACATAGGCCGGGCCGTCATCGGTGGGGTAGAGGCTGAGCGGGGTCTGGCAGTGGCTGCACGCATCGACCACCTTGAGATAGCCGCGAAATGCCGGCGCTTCGCCACAGCACGGGCACTTGCGCTGGAGGCCGCGCAGCAGGGCTGTGGTGAGTTTGACGCCGTTTCTCATAGGGATGCCTTCTATGCTGAACCGTCATAATGGAATATAAAGAGCAAAAAAGCCATGCGCTAAGCTGACGCACCTAATTTTTTGGCGTGGCCAAATAACGCTTGCATACCATATAAAGATATCTTTATATGGTTATATGACATCCGATCACGTCAAAACCGATTTCAACACCCTGCTCGAAGCGCTGAAAGCCGCTGGTGAGCCGACGCGCCTGCGTCTGCTGCGTTTGCTGGCGCGTGAGGAACTGTCGGTGATGGAACTGGTATCAATCCTCAGCCAGAGCCAGCCGCGCATCTCGCGCCACCTCAAGCTGATGAGCGAGGCCGGCCTGATCGAGCGTTTCCCCGACGGCGCCTGGGTGTTTTACCGCCTGTCGTCGGCCCCCACCATCCGCCCTCTGGTCGATGCCATTCTTCATCAGCTCGATGACGCCTATGGCGAAGACCTGCAACAGCTTGAAGCGGTGCGGCAATCAAGGCGCAAGTCGGCGGAAGGCTACTTCGAGACGATCGCGCCGAAGTGGGACGAAATTCGCAGCCATTATGTCTCCGAGGCCGATGTCGAGGCGGCGGTGGTCAAGGCGCTGGGCGACCGGCCGATCAATGCCCTGATCGATCTCGGCACCGGCTCCGGCCGTATGCTGACCCTGCTGGCGGCCCGTGCACAATCGGCCATCGGTATCGACCTGTCGCAGCACATGCTCAACATCGCCCGCTCCAAGGCCTTCGAGGCGCAGCTTGAGGGCGTCGATTTCCGCCACGGCGATATTTGCGATACCCGCCTGCCGGCGCAATCGGCCGATCTGGTGGTGGTCCATCAGGTGCTGCACTTCCTGGCAGATCCGGGTCGCGCCATCACTGAGGCCTCCCGCCTGCTCAAACCCGGAGGTCGTCTGCTGATCGCCGATTTTGAGCATCATAATTTCGAAATCATGCGCGAGCAGTATCAGCACCGTCGCCTCGGCATGCTGGACGAGGACATGCGAAGCTGGCTGGACGCCGCGGGCCTGACGCTGAGTGCATCGGTCGCCCTGCCGCCGAAAGCCAGATCCAGACCCAGCCGCGTCGGCCTGACCGTCAAGATATGGCTCGCCGAAAAGACCCTCTGATCTGTCGCCTTCACAGGCTGAATTGAGACCAAATATTATGAGCCCCTCGCTGAACCCCAATCTCACTTCCGATCTGGCCCCGATCGCGCGTTCGCTCGCCGGCGGCGGCCAGAATCTGAAGGTGTCGTTTGAATTTTTCCCGCCGAAGTCGGAAGAGATGGAGACCACATTGTGGGAGTCTATCCGACGTCTGGCGCCGTTAAACCCTGAGTTTGTTTCGGTGACCTATGGCGCCGGCGGTTCGACGCGCGAGCGCACGCACCGCACGGTCAAGCGCATCCTCGACGAGACGCACCTCAAGCCGGCGGCGCACCTGACGTGCGTCGATGCCTCGCGCGACGAGGTCGATGAGGTGATCCGTGGCTACTGGGAGGCCGGCGTGCGCCATATCGTGTCGCTGCGCGGTGATCCGCCGACAGGTTTCGGCGATTACACGCCGCGTGCTGACGGCTATCAGAACGCCACCGAACTGACCGCCGCCATCAAAAAGATCGGCGATTTCGAGGTCAGCGTCGGGGTCTATCCGGAAAAGCACCCGCAATCGCCGTCGCTTGATTTCGATCTCGACGTCCTGCGCCAGAAGGTCGACGCCGGCGCGACGCGTGGCATCAGCCAGTTCTTCTTCGAGCCGCATACCTTCCTGCGTTACCGTGACGCGGTGGCCGACGCCGGCATTCGTATCGACCTTACGCCGGGCATCATGCCGGTGACCAATTACAAGGGCCTGCGCCGGATGGCGGCGGCCTGCGAGGCGGCGGTGCCCGGCTGGATGGAGCGTTTGTTCGAAGGGCTCGACGACGACGCCGAAACGCGCAAGCTGCTGGCCTCGGCGGTGGCGGTGGAGATGTGTCTGGGGCTTGAGCGCGAAGGGGTGGAGAACTTTCACTTCTATACGCTCAATCGCGCCGATCTGGTGTTTGCCATCGGGCGGATACTGGGATTGAAGGAGAGTAAGATATGAACCGCACAGACCGTATTGCCGCGCTGAAACAGGCCGCGAAAGAGCGCATCCTGATTCTCGACGGCTCGTGGGGCGTGATGATCCAGCGCCGCGAACTGTCCGAAGAGGACTTCCTCGGGGAGCGTTTCAAGGGCCATAAGGGCCAGATGAAGGGCAATAACGATATCCTGTGCCTGACGCGGCCGGACATCATCGCCGATCTGCACGATCAGTATTATGCCGCCGGCGCCGATATCTCGGAAACCAACACCTTCTCGGCCACCACCATCGCGCAGGACGACTATCATCTCGACCTGCAGGCGGTCATCGACATCA
This sequence comes from Asticcacaulis benevestitus DSM 16100 = ATCC BAA-896, assembly GCF_000376105.1. GTDB lineage: Bacteria > Pseudomonadota > Alphaproteobacteria > Caulobacterales > Caulobacteraceae > Asticcacaulis > Asticcacaulis benevestitus. Next base: position 165,474 of record NZ_AQWM01000003.1, on the reverse strand, counting down.
ACCGCGAAGGCGCGAAGATCGCCCGTGCGAAGGCCGATGAATGGACTTTGAAAGAGCCGCACAAGCCGCGCTTCGTGGCCGGTTCGATCGGGCCGCTCAACAAGATGCTGTCCATGTCGTCGGATGTGAATGATCCGGGCGCGCGTCTGGTGACCTTCGATCAGGTCTATCAGGCCTATCGTGAGCAGGTGGCGGCGCTTTATGAGGGCGGGGTCGATCTCTATCTCATCGAGACCATCACCGACACGCTGAACTGCAAGGCGGCGATCAAGGCCATCCTCGATCTGGAGGAGGAGGGCCAAGAGACCCTGCCGATCTGGATTTCGGGCACCATCACCGACCGTTCGGGCCGCACGCTTTCGGGCCAGACGGCCGAAGCCTTCTGGAACTCGGTCAAGCACGCAAAGCCGTTCGCCGTTGGCTTTAACTGTGCCTTAGGGGCGGACCTGATGCGTCCGCACATCGCCGAAATGGCGCGCGTCGCCGATTGCCTCGTCGCCGCTTATCCCAATGCCGGCCTGCCTAATGCCATGGGCCAGTATGACGAGCAGCCGCACGAGACCTCGCACGAACTGCACGAGTGGGCCAAGGACGGTATCGTCAATATCCTCGGTGGCTGTTGCGGCACGACGCCGGATCACATAAAGCATGTGGCTGACGAGGTGCGCGATGTCGCGCCGCGTCAGATACCCGATCGCCCCAAGGCTTTGCGCCTGTCGGGGCTGGAGCCGTTCGAACTAGCTTAGGCAATTTCCGTATGCAGACGACTATCCTCTTTGGCGGCACCAGCCGCGAACGTCTTGTCTCCGTCGCCAGTGCGCAGGCCCTGACCCAGGCTCTGCCTGAGGCGGACCTGTGGTTCTGGGACCTCGACGGCACGGTGTCTGAAACCTCGCAAGCCGCGCTGCTCGGTCATGACAAGCCTTTCGAGGTGCCGTTCAAGGCCGATGGCGCGCGCCTGGGCGCGATAGCTGAAGCGCTCGACAAGGCGGCCGCCGAGGACCGCGTTCTGGTGTTGGGCCTGCATGGCGGCACCGCCGAAAACGGCCAGTTTCAGGTGCTGGCCGAGGCGCGTAACGTGCCCTTCACGGGTTCCGGTTCGGCGGCTTCGCACCTGGCGTTCGACAAGACGGCGGCTAAACTGTTCGCCGGTCTGGCGGGTGTCTATTCGCCGTCAACCGTCACGCTGGATGAGGCCGATGAGGCGCTGTCGCACTATGGCCGCCTGATCGCCAAGCCGGCGTCGGAAGGGTCAAGCTACGGCCTGATCTACGTCAATTCGTCTCAGGATATCGCGGCGGTGCGGCGTGAATCCGCCAGCATTGCCTATCTGATCGAGCCCTTCATTTCCGGCCCGGAAGCGACCTGCGGCGTTCTGGAACAGGCTGATGGCTCGATCATCGCCCTGCCGCCGGTCGAGATCGTGCCGGGTGACGGCGCCTTCGATTACGCCGGCAAGTATCTCAAATCGACGACGCAGGAAATCTGCCCGGCGCGTTTCGCACCCGAGATCAACGCCGAACTGCAACGTCTGGCGGTCAAGGCGCACAAGGCGATGTCCTGCCGGGGGTATTCGCGCTCGGACTTCATCATCTCGGACAAGGGGCCGGTCTATCTGGAGACCAACACCTTGCCGGGCCTCACCAAGGCGTCGCTCTATCCAAAATCGCTGAAGGCGCAGGGCATCGAGTTCATCGACTTTTTGCAGGGCCAGATCGATCTGGCGGTGAAGAGGGTCGGAAAATAATGGGTACGTGGGGAAAAGAACCCTTTGCGGATGATGATGCCCTCGATTTTGTCGATGCTCTCGAAGAGGATCCGACATGGGTAAGCGTCAGGCTTGAACTTGAGCAGGCGGCAAATTCAAAAGGATATCTGGAAGCTCCGGATGGATCTCAAGCGGTCGCCAGCGCGGCTCTCGTAGCCTCCTGTCTTGGGCGCCGTAATTTTCTGCCTGATAACTACAAGGATTTGACCTCCAAGCTGGGACCTTTACCAGCGGATATGGTGAAGCTGGCTATTGTAGCTCTTGGTCGCGTGCGCGGGCCCGAATCTGAACTCGCTGAACTTTGGCAAGAAGCTAATGATGGATATGCGGGCTGGCTGCAAACGCTGGACGACATACAGGCCGTGCTGGAAGAAAAGGTTTAAGCATGGCGTCATGGGCCAGCGGACCGTTCGACAATGATGACGCCGCCGACTTCCTGATGGAACTGGAGGCGGCGCCGTCATGGGAGATGGTGCGGCTGGCCTTTGCGGATGTCATGGCCAATGAGGACTATGTCGAATTGCCCGAAGGTGCACGCGGTTGCGCGGCGGCGGCCTTGCTCACCGTGGCGCTCGGTAAGAGCGACGTATCGGCGCAGGATATCCATATGACGCTGGAGGCCATGGGGCCGCCACCCGAAGACCTGGCTGCCGTGGCCAAAATCGCTTTGAAGCGCCTGAGCACGGGCGATTCCGAAATCCGCGAACTCTATCTCGATAGTGGTTCCTACAACACATGGCTGGGTACGATCGCCGCCATCGATGAGGCTTTGAATTGAGCGACATTGACGACGATGGGGATGTTCTTGGCGCGCCCGAATGGTATGCGGAATGGCGTCATGAGGCCGTGCATCAGCTTATGGATAAGCAAGCGCATGTGCGAAAAATTTACGGCATCAATGATCTGCCAAGATACGATTATGACGTGGAAGCACAACAATTAACCTTCTCAGAAAACGGAGTGGTCAAGGTTGTAGCGGACATTCAAGTTGTAGGTACGGTTAGCCCAAAAGACTGGCTTTGGGGATGGGCGAACACGCATTGGCCGGAACCTGTTGTTGCTGATTTGGAGCGCGTCGTCAGTTTTGGCGAAGAAAACAGCATCCAGGAATTGATCAGTGGCTATGTCACAGACGTTGACTTGAACCAACTGGGATGGGAACTGACAGCCGTTGCGGTTCGCGTTCTCGATGCCGTCGGTGCATATCGTCCGCCAAGTGAAACCGGTGCTTTGTTTTTATTAATTAAATCCAATCGATTTGTGAGCTGATGACCCCTACCTTTATCAATATCGGCGAGCGCACCAACGTCACCGGTTCCGCCAAGTTCAAGAAGCTGATCGTCGAGGGCAACTATACCGCGGCGCTCGATGTGGCGCGCCAGCAGGTGGAGGCCGGCGCTCAGGTCATCGACGTCAATATGGACGAGGGGCTGCTTGATTCCGAAGTGGCCATGCGCACCTTCCTGAACCTGATGGCGGCGGAGCCCGATATCGCCCGCGTGCCGGTGATGATCGACTCGTCCAAGTGGGAGGTAATCGAGGCCGGTCTGAAATGCGTGCAGGGTAAGCCGATCGTCAATTCGATCTCGATGAAGGAAGGGATCGACAAGTTCAAGGAACAGGCGCGCCTGTGCCTGAAATACGGCGCTGCCGTCGTGGTGATGGCCTTCGACGAGATAGGTCAGGCCGATACCGCCGAACGCAAGATTGAAATCTGCACCAAGGCCTACCGCGTATTGGTCGATGAGGTCGGCTTCCCGCCGGAAGATATCATCTTCGACCCCAATATCTTTGCCGTGGCGACGGGGATCGACGAGCACAACAATTACGCCGTCGATTTCATCGAAGGCACACGCGCCATCAAGCAGACCCTGCCCTATGCGCGGGTGTCCGGCGGCGTGTCGAACGTGTCGTTCTCCTTCCGGGGCAATGAGCCGGTCAGGCGCGCCATCCACGGCGTCTTCCTCTATCACGCCATCGCCGCCGGCATGGATATGGGCATCGTCAATGCCGGTGACCTGCCGGTCTATGACAGCATCGAGCCGGAACTGCGCGAGGCGGTCGAGGACGTTATCCTCAATCGCCCGCAGCGCCACGATGTCAGCAATACGGAGTGGCTGGTCGATCTGGCGCCGAAGTACAAGGGCGACAAGGCCGAGGCCAGGGTGGTCAATCTGGTGTGGCGCGAAGGCTCGGTTGAAGAGCGGCTGAAGCACGCGCTGGTCAATGGCATCACCGAATATATCGATCAGGATACCGAGGAAGCGCGGCAACAGGCCGAGCGCCCGCTGCACGTCATCGAAGGCCCGCTGATGGCCGGCATGAACGTGGTCGGCGATCTGTTTGGCGCCGGCAAGATGTTCCTGCCGCAGGTGGTGAAATCGGCGCGCGTGATGAAGCAGTCCGTGGCCTATCTCATGCCCTATATGGAGGCTGAAAAGGAAGCGCATGTCGCCGCCGGTGGCACCTATCAGGCGGCCGGCAAGGTTCTGATGGCAACGGTCAAGGGCGATGTCCACGATATCGGCAAGAACATCGTCGGCGTCGTGCTGCAATGTAACAATTACGAGGTCATCGACCTCGGCGTCATGGTGCCGTGCGACCGGATTCTGGCGGAAGCGAAGGAACAGGGCGTCCATATGATCGGGCTTTCCGGCCTCATCACGCCGTCGCTCGATGAGATGGTGTTTGTGGCGCGTGAAATGCAGCGCACCGGCTTTAACATCCCGCTGCTGATTGGCGGCGCCACCACCTCAAAAACGCATACGGCGGTCAAGATCGAGCCGGGCTACAAGAACAATCAGGTGGTTTACGTACTCGATGCGTCGCGCGCGGTCGGCGTGGTGTCGCAACTGCTCTCGGAAACCGACCGCGACAGCTTCGTGGACAGCACCAAGGCCGAATACATCAAGGTGCGCGAAGCCTATGGCAAGGGCAATTCAGCGCCGCGTTCGTCTCTGTCTGAGGCGCGTGCCAACAAATTCAGGATCGATTTCGCTGCCGAGCCGCCCGTGGCGCCGTCTTTCCTCGGTCTGAAGACCTTCAGCCCTTACGATCTGCACGATTTGGCCGACCATATCGACTGGACGCCCTTCTTCGCCACCTGGGAACTGGCCGGCAAGTATCCGGCCATTCTTGAGGACGAAATCGTCGGCGAAGCGGCCACCGATCTCTTCAAGGACGCGCAAAAGATGCTGGCGCAGATTCTGGAAGAGAAGTGGTTCACGGCCTCAGGCGTTGTCGGTTTCTGGCCGGCCAACGCCACCGATGACGACGATATCGAACTCTACACCGACGAGGGCCGCACCGAGGTGCTGGCGCGTTTCCAGACCCTGCGTCAACAGATGAAGAAGCCGCGCGCCGACCAGAGCAATACGGCGCTGTCGGATTTTATCGCGCCGAAAGGTACGCCCGACTGGATCGGCGGTTTCGCCGTCACCGCTGGTCATGGCGAGATGGAGATTGCGCACAAGTTCAAGGCGGCAGGCGACGACTATAATGCCATTTTGGCCACTGCCCTGGCCGATCGTCTGGCTGAAGCTTTCGCTGAGGCCCTGCACAAGAAGGTACGCCGCGAACTGTGGGGTTATGCGGCCGATGAAACCCTGTCGGTCGAGGAACTGATTGGTGAGAAATATCTCGGTATCCGTCCGGCGCCGGGCTATCCCGCCCAGCCCGATCACACCGAGAAGTGGCCGCTGTTTGATCTGCTTGACGCCCGCGCCCGCACCGGCATGGCACTGACGGAATCTCTGGCCATGACGCCGCCGGCCTCGGTTTCGGGCATGTATTTCGCTCATCCCAAGGCGCATTATTTCGGCGTCGGCAAGATCGAGAAGGATCAGGTGGCGGACTATGCCCGCCGCAAGGGCTGGCAGGTCGATGAGGCCGAGCGCTGGCTCAGTCCGATCCTGAACTACGTGCCGTAATCAGATTTAATCAGATTGACGAAATTTGATGCCGGGTGGATATTAAGGCTGCCCCTGGAGATTTCGTCATGTCAACACGCACGGTCACTGCCCATATCCCGGTTGAACTTGCCGAGCAGATCGATGCCGCCGCCGAGCGCCTGGAGCGTCCACGCGGCTGGATCGTCAAGCAGGCGCTGCAAAACTGGATTAGTCTGGAAGAGCGGCGCCACCAGATGACGTTGGAAGCCTTGAAAGCAGCAGATGAGGGAGATTTCGTCGAACACGACGTCATTGAGACGTGGGTGGCAGGTCTCGAATGACGGCCATGCACATCCGCTGGCTATCGGTTTCACAGCGTGATCTGGTGCGCCTCTATGATTTCCTGAAGGACGTCAATCCACGCGCTGCAGCACGAATTGTTCAGAATCTTGTAGCGTCGGTTCGTAAATTACCAGAGCATCCTCGTATAGGACATATCATCGATATTCACAGTCCGAGAGATGTGCGCCGGTTGCTGGTGGATGACTATGAAGTCCGCTACGAAATTACGGGCGATACGATCGTCATTCTGCGCATCTGGCATATGCGCGAAGATCGCTGATCAGCGTTTCAGTTTCGCCTGCGCCTGATCCGAAAGCGTGATGGTGACCGCCGGGTCGGCAGCGGCCTTCTCAGCCTTGGCGGCTTTCAATTCGTCGGCGCGGTAATATTCCGGTCGGATCGGATTGAAGATGATAGCGGTCTGGAGAGGCGAGGTACACGCACTTAAGGCTTCGATCGAGCTCATGATAAACCGGCTTTCTACCGCAGACTGTTAAACTCCCAAAACTCTACACTTACAAGCTGTAGTCTATCCACAGGCGATTAAGATGTGGTTAATGCGGTTTGCGCTGCAATATCAAGGTTTTGCGGTAACATGGGCCGGTTCACTGGCTATTGTTTGGGCTTGTCGCTCCAGCCGAGACGATAGCCGAGCCCTTCGGACCACTTGCGTTTTTCGACGTGGTTCGGGTTGGGCACGGTGCCGGCGGGCAGGGTGGTTTCGCGGTCTGCCGGTTCGTCGCTGACGGCTGTCGGCAGGACGGGCAGGGTGGTGGCGGCATTGACGCGGCGGCCCAGGGTGTTGCTGGCCACCGGGCCGTCCCCATCGACCGGCGCGGCTTGCGCGGTCAGGACGGGTTTGGGCTTTTCGGCGTAGTCGTGCGGTCCGCCCGACTTGAGCGCCAGTTCGATGGCATCCAATTCCTTGTCGGTCGCCATTTCGGCAAACAGGTTGGGGTGACCGGACAGGCGGACGGCGGCGTGTTCGCAATCGCCCGGCAATTGCCAGTTGGCGTAGGCGTAAGCCGCTTCGGGTGTCGGCGCGGCGCGGGCGGCGGCCCATTCGTTATAACCGTAGTCGCGCACCTCTTCGGCCTTCTTGTGCTGGGCGGCGTCCTTGCCCTTGCCGGACAGGGTCAGTGCCGCCTCATAGGCGCGCAGGTAGGAGAGGCCGATGGTCTGAATCTGATCGTCGATGGGCATGATGGAATCGACCCGTTCGGCCATGTCCATATTGCCGGAGAGGATGCCGTGGCACCAGGCGACGCGCAGGAAGTCGTCCTTGGGCGCGTCTTCGAGGGTTGGCGAATGCAGGCTGCCATCGGCATTGCGGCCGGTGATCGCCGCCTTGTCGGCTGTGGGCGCGGCAGGCTTGGCCTTGGCCGGGCTCTTCTTGACCGCTGCGGCGCGCGACTTGGCTGCGTCGGCCGGTACAGCCGCCGGCAGGGCGAAGGCGCACACGCCCAGAGACAGAAGGGAGGCGCGTAGAACAGACGATCTCAGCAGGTGCAAGGTAAGCTCCGGGCTTCATAAGGCGTCAGGCGCCCCTGGGAATATTGCGGCAAAAGCGCACATGTCTTCTGCGGTTAAGGCAATCTATACAGCAAGTAAGGCATAAAATCGCCATGTGTGATGTTTTTTTGAGCGCCTTACCAAAACTTAAGAACACATTGCGCCGTAATTCGGCTACGATTGCCCCCTAACTATATCGCTGAACCCGTCTTTTTTGAGTAGAAATGTCGTTCTGGAAAAATCTGGCGCAACTGGCCGTTGGGCGTTTCGACGCTGCGGAATGCACGGAATGCCCCAAGGGGCCTCCGGGCGCTGACCCGGCGTTCGCCACGGCGGTGACGGCGCTTGGCGCCAAGCTGGCCATGGCCGATGGCCTGGCGCATGAGGTCGAGCAGACCGCTTTCCTGCATGTGTTCCAGCCGGACGACAAGGCGCGCCGCGATGTGATGCGTCTTTATGATCTGGCGCGCCAGACCAGCCTCGGCTTTGAATCCTACGCCCGTCGGCTGGCCAAGCGTTATGCGAGTTGCCCGCAAATCCTTGAGGATGTGCTCGAAGGCCTGTTTCATATCGCCGTATCCGATGGTCGCCTGAGCCATCAGGAAGAGGTCTATCTCGAAACGGTGGCCGATCTTTTCGGCATCAAGACGGCCGCCTATCGCCGCGTGCGCGCCGGTTACGTGCCATTGAGTGATGATGATCCCTACTACATTCTGGGGCTCATGCCGGATGCCTCGGACGATGATATCCGTCTGGCGCGTCGTTCGCGCCTCAGCGATTTCCATCCGGACAGAATCCGTGCGCGCGGCCTGCCGATCGACTTTGAAGCGCTTTATACGCAGAAAACCGCCCTGATTAATTCGGCTTATGACCAGATTGTGAAGGAACGGAGTGCGCTGGCCTAACGGCTTAATTTTACGGAGTTTTTGTCTTCCGAAGGCATGATTTTCGCTTAAATGCGCGGTTTCTGTCTTAAAATGTTATTAAAATTTATCCCCTCAACTGGTGGCAGAGGTTGACGCGGGACGTATTCATGCCAATCTGTTAATGCGAGGCGCGTATTGTCTCCATCGTTTAGAGGTATCAAGTTGATGACCAAGCGTGACATGTCTTTTGCCAGTTTTGCTTCCGGCGCCTACAAGCCCTGGGGTCAGCTCCGCCGCAAGAACCTGATCGCCCGCATCGTCTATGCCATGGGCATGGCCGTCGCCGGTCTGGCTGTTTTGGGCGTGATCGCGCTTCTGGCCGTCTTCGCCGCTTCGGTGGCCGTGATCGGCGCTGTCTTGGTCAGCCTGATGGGCGCCATGGCGCTGATCCGCCGCAAGCCGTCCAAGGTGCGCGTCAATACCGATGACGGCAAGGGCGTCTATGAAGCCCGCAAGGATGGTTCGACCTGGACGGTCTACTAAACCCGTCTTTCCGCGATATTCGAAAACGCCGCTGTCGCAAGATGGCGGCGTTTTTATTTGTCCAATCGATGAAAATGCCGCTAAGACAGGCCCATGTTCGAACAGCCATCACCCAATTTCAATGAACGCAAGGGCCCGCCGGACATGGTGGTGCTGCACTATACCGGCATGACGAGCGGGCCTGCGGCCATCGCCCGCCTGTGCGACCCTAAAGCGAAGGTTTCGGCGCATTATGTGGTCGAAGAGGATGGCGCGATCTATCGGCTGGTGGCCGAAGAACGGCGCGCCTGGCACGCCGGCGTCGGCTTCTGGAAGGGCGAGACCGATATCAACGGCGCCTCCATCGGCATCGAGATCGTCAATCCCGGCCATGAGTTCGGCTATCGTGACTTTCCGCAAGCACAGATCGATGCGGTCATCGGCCTGCTCGATGGCATCCGCGAGCGCTGGGATATTCCCGACTGGCGTATCCTTGGTCATTCTGATGTCGCACCGGCGCGTAAAGCTGATCCGGGTGAGCGCTTCCCGTGGCAGGTGCTGGCCGAGCACGGCCATGGCCTGTGGGTGACGCCGGATATGCCGCCCGAGGGCGCGATGGGGCCGCCCCTGGGAATGGGCGAAACCGGACTGGGTGTCTTTTCGCTGCAATCGGCGCTCGGCAAGCTGGGCTATAATATTCTGGCCGGCGGATCTTATGACGCCGAGACGGCCACCATCGTCACCGCCTTCCAGCGCCACTGGCTGCCCGAACAGATCGGCACAGATATCGAAGGCCGTGCCGACGCCAAACTGCGCGTGACGCTGATGGCGCTGCTGCGCCATATGACCTTGCTGGATGTCTGATGTTTAGCAAGCGACAGATTCTGGCATTGCCGGCGGCGTGGTTGCTCCTTGCAGGGCAAGCGCAGGCTCAGCCTCAGAATCAGGCGGCTGCCCGCATTGTCGTGTGGAAATCGGAGCGTCGCATGGTGGCCTATGATGCTGCCGGGCGCGCGCTCAAAACTTTCCATATTGCCCTGGGACCAAGCCCCAAGGGGCACAAATCGGAAGAGGGCGATGGCAGGACGCCAGAGGGCCTTTACCGGATATCCGGCCGCAACAAGACCAGTGCCTATCATTTGTCCTTGAGGGTTTCCTATCCCAATGCGGCGGATCGTGCTCAGGCGAAGGCACGTGGCGTTTCGCCCGGCGGTGATATCTTTATTCATGGCCAGCCAAACGGCACCTTGCCGGGCAAACTCAAAATCCCCTATGACTGGACCGCCGGCTGTATCGCTATCAGCAATGCCGAGATCGAGGCCCTGTGGGCGATGGTGGCCAACGGTACGCCTATCGAGATCAAGCCATGAGGACAAGATAATGACCGGACAACGTATCATTCTGGCGATCGCCGGCCTGTGGGGCCTGACCGGCGTGATCATGCTGGCGGCCGGCTCGCATCCGCCCCAGACCGGCAATCTGGCCGTCGGCGGTCAGTTTCTGTTGTTTCACGCTGCGGCGGTAATTGGCCTTTTAAGCACTGTCCTGATCACCGGCTGGCGGCGCGCCCTGCCTTTGGCCCTGCTCCTGACCGGCAGCGGCGTCTTCGCGCTCGAAATCCTGATCCATGCGATCATAGGTATCGTCATTCCCGGTCTGGCGCCGATCGGTGGCACGATCGCCATTCTGGGCTGGCTGGCGGTGGTGATTGGTGCGCTGGTTGAGCCCTCCAAAAGGTAGTTTTGGCAAGCGCGACCGTGCGCCCGAGCTTCTGCGAAGTATCTTCAATACTTAGGGTGCCGCATCCCAAGCTTGATTTCCTGGATATTTACGCGCAAAAGGCCTGCGGGCCAGATGACCGGGTGATCGCGGGGCAGGGAAACCTGCCTTGAGGAAAGTCCGGGCTCCACGGTAATAGGACGGCGGGTAACGCCCGCCGGGGGTGACCCCAGAGATAGCGCCACAGAGAGCAGACCGCCCTGATCCGTCAGGGCAAGGGTGAAAGGGTGCGGTAAGAGCGCACCGCGTGTCCGGTAACGGAGACGGCATGGCAAGCCTCGTCCGGAGCAAGACCAAATAGGAACGGCGCGCTTTTGGCGACAAAAGCAGGGCATTACCGCCCCAGACCGTTCGGGTAGGTTGCGTGAGCCGTCCAGCGATGGGCGGCCAAGAGGAATGATCGCCAAGGGGAGCAATCCCTGAACAGAACCCGGCTTACAGGTCATCTGGCCCGCCTGTGCCTCAAAAGCCCATCCCCCACCTTAAGATCGCATTAAGCCTACGGGCTTACAACCTTTGGTGTCGCGTCGCCACGGGGATGTCATGTGCGTCTGCCTGAACAGTCGTGGCGTAACCTATGTCCAGTGCCCCCAGTAGCGTAGAGTAAAGCATACAGAATGTTCTTCATGTGTTCTACACTTATCCGTCTTTGGGCGTATTTATACGCAAAATACGATGTATGTGTCATTCAGAGTCATTGCGTCCCATTTAATCCCATGTTAACCCTAATGCGTCCCGAAGCAGTTTGGCCGGGAGGGCTGGCCATGGATTTTGACGGACAGAGGAGCAGGCTAAAACGGCCTGAGGCGGGCGCGTGTTTCTCTCGACCCACGAGAAGCAACTGGATGCGAAACGGAGACTTCTGGTCCCGCAGGACTTCCGCGCCGCCGCTTTGGCGCCCCATCCGGGTGTCGAGCCCTTTGAAGGTTTGTATTGTTTCGCCGCGATCAACGCCGCCTGTCTCGAATGTGGGGGTGGCGCGTTTTTCGCCATGTACCGCGACGTGATTGACGAGTATCCGCCCATGTCTCCAACCCGCACGGCGATGCAGCGCCGCTTTTACGCTTCGATGCACCGCCTGAGCTTCGATACGGCCGGCCGCATCACCCTGCCGGAAAAGCTGTGCGAGCAGTTCGGCCTGAGTGGCGATGTGGTGATCGCGGGCCTCGGTGAAAGCTTCCAGATATGGGGGCCTGCCGCCTATGCCGCCTATGCCGTCGAGCAGGACAAGCTGGTCGAGGCCGCCTTTGCCAGACGCGAGGGCCAAATATGAGCCAGCAAGCGCACGCCTCCGTCCTGCTGCCCGAAGTGCTGGCCGCGCTTGGCGATGTGTCGGGCAAGCTGGTCGTTGATGGCACCTTTGGCGCCGGCGGTTATTCGCGTGCTATCCTGTCACGCGGCGCGCACGTTATCGCCTTTGACCGCGACGCTCGCGTCAAGCCCTATGTCGATGCGCTTAAAGGCGAGTTCCCGGATCGCTTCCAGTGGGTCAATCGCTGCTTCTCCGAAATGAAGGAAGGCCTGGCCGATCTGGGGCATGACACCTGCGACGCCATCGTGCTCGATATCGGCGTATCGTCGATGCAGCTCGACGAAGCCGAACGCGGCTTCTCCTTCATGCGCGACGGGCCGCTCGATATGCGCATGAGCACGGAGGGCCGCAGTGCTGCCGATATCGTCAACGAGGACGACAAGGACGACATCGCCCACATCATCTGGCTCTATGGCGAGGAACACAAGTCGCGCGGCGTCGCCGCCGCCATCGTCAAGCGCCGCAACGAAGTGCCGTTCGAGCGCACGCTTGATCTGGCCGAGGTGGTCGAACGCGCCCTTGGCGGCCGTCGTGGTGCCCCGGTCCATCCGGCGACGCGCACCTTCCAGGCGCTGCGTATCGCGGTCAATGACGAGCTGGGTGAACTGGAGCGCGCGCTTGACGTATCCGAAGCCCTGCTGACGCCTGATGGCGTGCTGGCGGTGGTGACCTTCCACTCGCTCGAAGACCGCATCGTCAAGAATTTCTTTAATGAGCGCGCGGGCAAGGTTTCGTCCGGTTCGCGTTATGCGCCGCACAAGGTCGAGGCCAAGCAGTCGGTTTATACGCTGGTCACGCCCAAGGCGGTGCAGGCGGGTGAGGCCGAAACCGCCGTCAATCCGCGCGCCCGTTCGGCCAAGCTGCGCGCCGTGCGCCGCACCTCTGCGCCGCTCGTCTCCTCCGTATTTCCGCTCAAGAAGGCAAGATCATGAACGGCTTTATGCGACTTTTTGAACAGCGTGTCCGGGGTATCCGTCTGATCGAACTGGTCGGGGTGGTGCTGGTCTTCGCCCTGATCTTATGGGTCTGCGTCAGCAAGGCGCGCGAGGGCGAGGACATCCGCCGTATCAGCGATCTCGATCGTCAGATCGCCGAGGAACAGGAAGCCGTTGGCGCCCTCAAGATCAAGGTGGCGCAACTGGAGCGTCCGGGCCGCCTTGAGCAACTGGCCGTCACCTATCTTGGCATGAAGCCGGTCGAGCCCAATCATGAAGCACGCCTGGAAAGCCTGGGTGAAATTTCCCGCGCGACCGCCCGTCCGGTCGCCGGCAATGCTGCTGCCCCCGCTGCCGCACCGGCGGCCACCGCCACGGTTCAGGTCGGCAGCCAGGACGATCTGATCGCCGTCAAACCGGCCGTTAAGAGCGAGGCGCACTGATGGGCATTTCGTTGTTGGAAACCACCCAATCCGGCTTTCAGTGGGTCGCTGACCGCGTCTGGAAAGTGGAGCACGCCTTCGAGCGCGCCAATGCCGCCGGCGTCAAGGCATCAAGCACGCGCATGCGCATCTTCTGTATTCTGGTGGGTATGAGCTTTGCCTATGTCTGCCTGGCCGGTTTCGCCACGCGTGCCTCGTTGCAGGGCCGCGGTGATATCCAGGCCCTGACCGGCGAGCCCAATGCCCGCGCCCAGCTTGTTGATCGCAATGGCCAGCTTCTGGCGTCGGATGTCAACGATTACAACATCTTCGTCGATCCGAAGGATATGACCGGCGAAGACCGCGCCATGGTGCGTCGCGCCCTGTTCCAGATCTTCCCTGACTTGCTGCGTGATAAGGTCGATCAGGCCTTCAAGACAGGCAACCGCGTTCTGCTGACCAGCAATCTGAAAACCGCCAAGCGTGACGAAATCCTCAACTATGGCCTGCCGGGTATCAGCTTCGAAGCCCACCGCGTCCGTGATTATCCGCTGGCCAACACCGGTTCGGCTTATATCGGCATGACCCAGCGCGGCGGCGAAGGTCTCTCCGGGGTCGAAAAGGCCTTGCAGGATCAGATCGTCGGTAATGCCATCCATAATCAGCCGGTGATGGTAGCCATGGATCTGCGCGTACAAGGCGCGTTGGAAAACGAACTGCGCGCCATGGCCGTGGCGCAGCGTGCGCAAAGCGCCATAGGCATCGTCACCAATGTCCGCACCGGCGAGGTGCTCGGCATGGCGAGCTGGCCCGATTTCGATCTCAACCGTCCAGGTCAGTACAGCGATGCTGACAAGCGCAATCATGCCGCCGTCGATCGTTATGAACTCGGCTCTATCTTCAAGGTCATCTCGATTTCGGTCGGCCTAGACACCGGCACAACGTCGCTGAGTTCGGTTTATGATGGTCGTCAGCCGCTGAAACTCGGCAATCGTTTCGTCCACGACGAACATGCGTCGAGCGAATTGCTGACCCTGACCGATGTTTTTATCAAGTCGTCCAACATCGGCACTTCGCGTGTGGCGCTCGATGTCGGCGCCACGGCCATGACGCGCTATTATGAAGCGCTCGGCCTGTTCCGTTCGGCCGATATCGAACTCTCGGAGCCGGCTTCGCCGCTTCTGCCCAGCCGCTGGTCTGAGGGGTCTCTGGCCAATTCGGCCTTTGGACAGGGTATGGCGATCACGCCGCTCAGCTTCGTAGAGGCCGCCAACGCCACGCTCAATGGCGGTTATCTGCGCCCGCTGACGATCAAGAAGTACGACGGCCATTCGCCGGTGCCGGGAACGCAGGTGTTCTCAGCCGCGACTTCGCGCACCATGCTAGAGTTGATGCGCCAGAATGTTCTTAAGGGGACCGGCACGCGCGCCAATGCGCCAGGCCTGCGTGTCGGCGGCAAGACGGGCACAGCGCAAAAGCCGGGCAATGGTCGCTACACCAGAGAAAACATCTCTTCCTTCCTCGCCGTCTTCCCGATCGACGGACCTGTGGATGGCGATAGATATAGTGTTTTGATCACTGTCGACTCGCCGCAAGGTACGCCGGAAAGCAATGGATCGCGGATGGGGGGGCCTGTCGCTGCGCCGGTGGCGGGTCATGTGATTGAACGTATCGCGCCCTTTGTCGGGGTGGCGCGCAAGGAAGACAAGTTCACCGGTCCTGGCTGGGACAAGGCGCCTGTCGCCGCCGAAGACTTAACCGGAGACGAACACTAATGAGCCGCGCCTTACGCCTGTCGGATATTCTGCGCCGCGACCTGGATAACGATCCCATGGTCACGGGCGTCACCGCCGACAGCCGCAAGGTGGGCGAGGGCGTGCTGTTCTGCGCGTTGCCGGGTAATGCCATGGACGGCCGCCAGTTCATTCCGCAGGCGATCCGGCAAGGCGCCGCCGCGATCCTGGCGCCCGAAGGCACGGTCAGTGAAAACGGCTCGGTCGTGGTCAATGTCTCCGATGTCCGGCGCGCCTATGCCTTGGCCGCCAAGGCCTTTTACGGCGCGCAGCCGAAGACCTGCGTCGCCATCACCGGCACCAATGGCAAGACGAGCGTCGCCACCTTCTGCCGCCAGATTTTCAGCCGTCTGGGCCACACGTCAGCCAGCGTGGGTACGCTCGGCGTGGTCACGCAAGATGCCGCCGGCGTCGAAAACGCCATCACCGGTCCCGGCCTGACGACGCCGGACGCCGCTGATCTGGCGAAGCACATGGCTGACATGGCCGCCGATGGCGTCACCCATCTGACGCTGGAAGCCTCTTCACACGGCATCGACCAGCGCCGCCTTGATGGCGTGTCGCTCGTAGCGGCGGGTTTCACCAACCTGACGCAGGATCACCTCGATTATCACGCCACCATGGAGGCCTACCGGACAGCCAAGCTGCGCCTGTTCGAACAGCTCCTGCCGCGTGGCCGCACAGCGGTGCTGAACGCCGATTCCGATGCCTATAACGCCTTTGCCGCCATGTCGATCATGTCGGGCCTCAATGTCATGAGCGTCGGCGAGCGCTCGTCGCACCTGTGCATGACCGGCCGTGACCTGACCGTCGACGGTCAGATTCTGTATCTCGAATATCTGGGCAAAAAGTATGAGACCAAGCTGCCGCTGGCCGGTCTGTTCCAGGCTTCCAACGCCCTGGTCGCCGCCGGTCTGGCCATCGCCGCCGGCGAAGACGCGGGCGCGGTGATCCATGCCCTGTCGACCTTGCAAGGGGCGCGCGGGCGTCTGGAGAGCGCCGGCACCAAGGGCAATGGCGCCGAGGTCTATGTCGATTACGCCCACACGCCCGATGGTCTGGAGACGGTGCTGAAGGCGCTGCGTCCGCATACGCAGGGCAAGCTGGTCTGCGTGTTTGGTTGCGGTGGTGACCGTGATCGCGGCAAGCGTCCGCAGATGGGCGCCATCGCGCAGAAACTGGCCGATCGCGCCATCGTTACCGATGACAATCCGCGCACCGAAGACGCGGCCGCCATCCGCGCCGAAGTGCTGGCCGGCATGGCCAAGGACGCGGTCGAGATCGCCGACCGCAAGACCGCCATTTTCGAGGCGGTGGCAGGCCTCAAGACCGGCGATGTGCTGGTGGTGGCCGGCAAGGGCCACGAACAGGGCCAGATCGTTGGCAGCGTGGTTCTGCCGTTCGATGATGTCAGCGTGGTCAAGAGCGCTTTAAAGTAAAGCTCAACCGCCGCTAGGCTTTGCGCCGCATCAGCAGCGGGCAGTCACCCGTTCAGCGCCGGTTCATACCCGCGCTCGCATTCTGTCCTTGCGGTATCACCCCGACGCGTGCCCTTGGCATTTTGCGCCTCCGGCGGTATGAATAACCGGGGTGGATGCGGAGGGGCATATCATGAGACCATATCTGTGGGCCGGTGCGGCGGTTGTCGTGGGACTATTGCCGGTGAGCGCGATGGCGCAATCGGCGCAGCCCATTCTGGTCGATGAGGCGCATTTCGGCACGGTCCATGAGGTGCTGGGCGCCGAGTTGCAGATAGCGGTGCCGCGCGCCAACTGTCCGGCGAAGTTCCAGCCGCTCAAGGAGGGGCCGTGCTTCGACAAGGTGATCCTGAAA
This sequence comes from Asticcacaulis benevestitus DSM 16100 = ATCC BAA-896, assembly GCF_000376105.1. Taxonomy (GTDB): domain Bacteria; phylum Pseudomonadota; class Alphaproteobacteria; order Caulobacterales; family Caulobacteraceae; genus Asticcacaulis; species Asticcacaulis benevestitus. The sequence continues at coordinate 148,500 of NZ_AQWM01000003.1, read as the reverse complement.
CCGGCGGCGCAGGGCGAAACCCGCGTGCTGGCACCGATCGCCGCCCAGACAGGAAAGGACTGGATTTCCGGCGCCTATGGCCGCGATTACCGGCTCTACGATCTTTTCCCGACCGCCGAAGGGTTTCAGGCGCGTGAGCTTGAGTTCGAAAGCTCCGATGTCATCGTGCCGCGTGATTGTTATGCGCTCGCCGGAGAGGACGTCGGCTATGCGATAGAGCATCGAAAGGGCGGCGATGTGGCGGTGGAGAGTCAGACGGTTGCCTGCGGTGGCGGACCGCGTCAGGCGCACGGACCCTATACGCCGGAAGGCCCGCCCCTGACGCCCGGTCCGAACGGTGGCTGGCACCGGACGGAAAGGCTGCGTGTGCAGGGCACGATGCGCTACCTTGCCGTGCCTGGGCAATGCGAGGAGCAGTACAGCATCCGCGTCACCTGGTGCGCCAAGCCGGCGGTCAGCTACCTGATCAATAATCCCGATGTGAAGGAACTCGATCTGGTGGCGGCGCGCCAGCCGGTCACGGCCGGGGATGTCCTGATCGAGAAAGAGATCGATCAGTGGGTTTTAAAGCGCAAGAGCAAGAAGAACAGTTTCAAGGCCGATAGCCGCTGGATCAACAAATCACTGCTGGTCGGCGTTGAGGGCTGTGTGCCGATGGAGAGCATCGGCTGGTGGGTGACTGGCCAGAACGACGGGCTCTACATCAATGAGCGGGCGCTGAATCGCTGCGGTGCGCCCCTGGCCCCGATCCCGACCGAGATCTGGGAAGCCTATGGCGATGATTATTTCATCGTCGATTGTGGGCGCGATTGGCGCAAAGGCCGTCCGCGGTCGCATGATGACAAGGACGGGAAGAAAGGCGGCGACGATACGCAGGCGGCCGAATGTTTCGACAGCGCCGGCCCCTATCTGCGTCGCACCGGCAGGTCATCCGCCACAGTGGTGGTGCTGAACGAGCGCGCCCGCGTTGATGACCGGCTCTATGCCGGCAGCTATATCAGCTACGATGTCGCCGAGGTGCGGCTCAACCCGGACAAGACCCTGTCGGCCCGTCGTCTCGACTATTACGATCCTTCCGGCATCTATATGAGCCGCTGTTCGACGCTTGATAGCGGGCCGTCGGAATCGAAAGGTTTCGTCATCGTACGCTCGATGGGGATTTCATGGGCGCGGGCTTACCACTGGATGAGTTGCCCGGTTTATTGAGGGCGAGATTAATCATCCTCGCCCGCGCGCCAACGCCACCCGCCTTTTGTTGTTTTGGCACAAATAATCCCCAAGATGATCGTTGCCACGCCTACGATGGCAATGGGGGCCAAAACGGAAAGGACTGTGTTGTGGAGCATCAACGGCAGGGCCGACGCGCACCCTGTGCAAACCACAATATAGACCACGAGCACCACCCATCCCTGCCAGGCGATCGGCAGGCCTGAACCATAGCCATAACGCTTGGGGGCAAACCAGGGTTTTGCGGTATTACGGGACATGAGAGCCTCCCTCTGTTGTCCTGAATATTATAGTCCTGCCCTGCCGCAATGGCAACTCACGCGGTAGCGATGCGAACGAAAATCTCGCTGAGATGGTCCTGAATAAAGACTATTAACACACTCTTGCTTGCCTAAAGCCGTGAGTCAGGTTCAATGACGTTTTGCTGTTTTAACTGCGTGCGTGAGCCATGAAACCTACGCCTCTCTGGACCTTTGACGAACTGGCCAAGGCCACCGGCGGCACCCTGACCGGTGTTGGCGAAGGCGCTTCCGGCGCCGCATCCGGCATCAATTTCGACAGCCGTGCCCTGCAGCCGGGTGATATCTTCCTGGCGCTGAAAGGCGTGCGCGACGGTCATGATTTCGTGGCGCAGGCTTTCCAGTCGGGCGCGGCCATTGCCGTCACGCGACGGCCCATTGAGGGCGGGCCCTGCCTGCTGGTGCCCGATGTGCAAAAAGCGCTGGAGCATATGGCGGTCTTTGCCCGCGATCGCGCGGTGAAGGCCAAACGCGGGGCGGTGACCGGCTCGGTCGGCAAGACGAGCGTCACCCAGATGGTGATGCAGGGGCTTACACGTGCCGGCCGCGCGCATTCCGCCATCAAGAGCTTCAACAACCATATCGGCGTGCCGCTCACTTTGGCGCGGATGCCGGCCGATACGGAGCGCGCCGTCTTCGAGATCGGCATGAACCACGCTGACGAGATCACGCCCCTGTCGGAGTTCGTGGCGCCGCACGCCGTCATCATCACCACGGTCGGCGGCGCACATACCGAAAACTTCCCCGATGGCGACGAGGGGGTGGCGCGCGCCAAGGCCGAGATCTTTGATGGTCTGATACCGGGCGGCCTCGCCATTCTTAACGCCGATAATGTCTGGTTCGATTTCCTGCAACGCGAAGCCCGTGGCGCCGGTGCGCTGGTGGCGGCCTTTGGTGAGGCCGGTGGGGTTGATGCGAAGTTGGTTTCGCACGTCATTAATGGCGATCGCGCCGAGATCACCGCGCGTTTCCATGGCAAGGAGATCGCCTTCTCGCTCTCCCACACCGGCAAGCATCAGGCGATGAACGCCATGTCGGTGCTGCTGATGCTGGAAGCGCTCGATGTCGATCTGGAATCCTCGATCGCGGCGCTGGAGGGGGCGGCAGCGCTCGACGGTCGCGGCAAGGTTAGGCGCAAGGCGTTCAAAGACGGCCAGATCACCGTCATCGATGAGAGCTATAACGCCAATCCGGTGTCGATGACCGCCACGCTGCAATCGCTCGGTAAGCATCCCAAAGCGGCGGACTCACGAAAAATTGTCGTCCTGACCGATATGCTCGAACTGGGCACGGAAGAGGCGGCTCTGCATGCCTCGCTGGCCCCTGTTATCGCGGCCAATGACATCGATAAGGTGTATCTGGCAGGGCCTTTGATGCGTCATCTGTGGGATGCCCTGCCGCCCGCCTTGCGCGGTGGCCATGCCGACACCGCCGCCGAATTGCTGCCGCGGGTCATTGAGGACTTGCAAGGGGGGGATGTGGTCATGATAAAGGGCTCCAACGGCTCCAAAGCCGGTTTGATCGCAAAAGCATTATTGGCAGAGTAGATTTCACGGGCGCGTTGCTGCCCTCTAAAAAGGCGTTTCATGTTTTATCTGCTGTACGAGCACGTCACCAGCCTGCACCAGCACTGGCCCCTGATCAATCTGATGAAATATCAGACCGTGCGCATCTTCCTGGCCATGATCACGGCCATGATCGTTGCGGTCGCCATGGGCTCGCGCTTTATCCGCTGGATGCGCGCCCGTCAGGGCAAGGGACAGCCGATCCGTGAAGATGGTCCCTCGACCCACCTTTTGACCAAAAAGGGCACGCCGACCATGGGCGGGCTGATGATCCTGGCTGGCATCGCCGTCGGTACCATCCTGTGGGCCGATCCGCATTCGGCCGCCGCCTGGGTCGTTTTCGGCGTCACCATGGCCTATGGCCTGCTCGGCTTTATCGACGATTATGCCAAGGTGACCAAGCAGACCTCGGCCGGCCTGACCTCAATCCAGAAACTGGTGGCGCAGGTCGCTGTTGCCGTCGTGGCGGTGCTGGTGCTGATGTACTATTCGCCGGTGCCGGCCGATGCGCCGCATCTGGCAACCTCGCTGGTCATCCCCGTCTTCAAGAATTTCATCTTCAATCTCGGCTATTTCTATATCGTCTTCGGTGCGGTGGTGATCGTCGGTGCATCCAACGCGGTCAACCTGACCGATGGTCTCGATGGCCTGGCCATCGTGCCGGTGATGATCGCAGCGGGCGCTTTCAGCCTGATCGCCTATCTCGTCGGTAACGCCAAGTTCGCCAACTATCTGATCATCCACTACGTGCCGGGTGCCGGTGAAGTGGCGGTCATCCTGGCGGCGATTATCGGCGGCGGCATGGGCTTCTTGTGGTACAACGCGCCGCCGGCCAAGATCTTCATGGGCGATACCGGTTCGCTGGCGCTTGGCGGTGGCCTCGGTGCCGTGGCCGTGGCGCTCAAGCACGAGATCGTGCTGGCCATCATCGGCGGGCTATTCGTCATGGAAGCGCTGTCGGTGATGATTCAGGTCGGCTATTTCAAACTCACCAAGAAGCGCGTGTTCCTGATGGCACCGATCCATCACCATTTTGAAAAGCTCGGCTGGCCGGAATCGACGGTGGTGATCCGCTTCTGGATCGTCGCCGCCATGCTGGCCATGGTGGGCCTCGCCACCTTGAAACTACGCTAGAGAGTACGTGTCATGATCCCGGTAAAAGGCTTTGAAGGCAAACGTGTCGCTATCTTCGGACTGGGCCGTTCAGGCCTGTCGGCGGCGCGTGCGCTCAAGGCCGGCGGCGCCGAGCCGGTGCTGTGGGATGACAAGCCGTCCAACCTGCTGCCGGCCACCAAGGCGGGCTTTACGGTCGAGAACCTGAAGAACGCCGACTGGAGCGAATTCGCCGCGCTCGTGCTGTCGCCCGGCGTGCCGCTGACCCACCCGCAACCGCACTGGACCGTGCCGCTGGCTAAGGCCGCTGGCGTGCCCGTGATGGGCGATATCGAACTCTTCGCCCGCACCCTGGCGGTGCTGCCGGCGCATAAGCGCCCGCGCACGGTGGCCATCACCGGCACCAATGGTAAATCGACCACGACGGCGCTGATCGGGCATATTCTCAAGGCGGCCGGCAGGGACGTTCATGTCGGCGGCAATATCGGCATCGGCATCCTCGACCTGCCTGAGATGCACGCTGGCAGCATCTATGTCATCGAGACCTCGTCCTATCAGCTTGATCTGACCATGAGCTTCTCGCCCGATGTGGCGGTGCTGATGAACATCACGCCCGATCACCTCGACCGTCACGGCGGCATGGAAGGCTATATCAAGGCCAAGAAGCGCATCTTCATGGCGCAAAGCTCGAAACAGACGGCGGTGATCGGCGCTGACGACGATTACACCGCGGCCCTGATCTCGGACATGCGCGTCAATTCGCCGGTCAAACTGATCTCGATCTCGTCACGTCGCACGCTTGGCCAGGGCGTCTATGCGCTGAATGGCGTGCTCTACGATGGCACGGGCGTGCGCGCCCGTCAGGTGATCGATCTCAAGGAGGTCCGCACCCTGACCGGCCGCCACAACTGGCAAAACGCCGCCGCCGCCTATAGCGCCTGCAAGGCGCTCGGGCTTGAGATGGAAGAGATCGTCGCCGGTATGCGCACCTTCCCCGGCCTGGCGCACCGGATGCAGGAGATCGGCCGCATCGGCAAGGTGCGCTTCATCAACGATTCCAAGGCGACCAATGCCGACGCGGCGCGTCAGGCGATGTCGTCGTTCGACAGCTTCTACTGGATCGCCGGCGGCGTGGCCAAGGCGGGCGGCATTGACGAACTGCGCGACCTGTTCGGTCGCGTCAAGCACGCCTATCTGATCGGCGAGGCGGCCGAATTGTTCGAAGTCACCATCGGCAAGTCGGCGGCTTGTACGCAGTCGCGCCTGCTGTTCACCGCCGTGGCGCAGGCCTATGCGGCGGCCGAAAAGAGCGGCAGGGAAGAGATCGTGCTGTTCTCGCCGGCCTGCGCGTCGTTCGATCAGTTCACCGATTTCGAGGCGCGTGGCGATGCCTTCCGTGATGCCGTGTCTGAGATCAAGCTGGGCGTCCAGGCCTGAGAACTGGGGCCTGAGACCCTAAGATCTGAACCTTAACCTTTTACCGTCACATCCAGAGCGCCTTTGCTGTGAAAGGGCTTGCCTGATGTGCTTTGTCCGTAAGGTGTTTCAGCGCTGTGATAACCACAGCCTCAAGGCCATAAATTTTATAGGGTTGTTAAGGTTTTTAAACAAGACTTGCTCAAAAGTGGACTTTCAGTCGACGCGATCGGGGCAGGACGAATATGTTTTTCAGGAACCACGAGAAATCCGTTAAAATTGATCATGTGGCACAAGCCCCTCTTGCCATGGCTGATAAACTTGAGGCCGTGCCTGCGTCGAACTGGATACGCACCCTCAGGACCAATGCTGATTTTGCCGGAGTCACCGCTTCTGATTTCGATTTCAAGGGGGCGGCGCCCTCGCTTGTTATGGCCTATATTTCACCCCATGTGGATTTCTCCCGAACCTGCAAAGCGCTGAAAGACCTTGTCGGGCAGGCACCCGTCATCGCCACCACGACAGCCGGTGAGTTGTGCGACGACCCGGAAAAAGGGCTTTACTGTTCTGCGAGCGGCGCATGGGACAATGTCGTGTTGCAGATTTTTTCGCCGGAGTTGCTGTCGCAGGTCGAAGTGTTCAGCGTACCCCTTCACTGCGAAGATATTCGCTCAGGGCAGCCCACCCTGCTGCGCAAAGAGCGTGTCTCGCGGATCGTTAAATCCCTGGAAAATGTCAGGCCCAGACTGTCCATTGATGCGCGTGACACCTTCGCGCTGACCTTTATCGATGGTGTTTCCAAATCGGAAAGCTATTTCATGGAAGGGGTCTATAAGGCCGCGCGCTTCCCCTGCCTGTTTATTGGCGGCTCTGCCGGCGGTAAGCTTGACTTCAAGAACACCTATCTCTTCGACGGTGACAAGGTTGTCGAGAACCATGCGGTGCTCGCCTTTGTCAAGGTGGCGAAGGACAAGCGCTACAGCGTGATGAAAAGCCAGAATTTCCGCAAAATCGGATATGATTTCGTTGTGGTCGATGCCGACCCGAACAAGCGCACCGTCAGCGCCATCTATGATGCCAGCGCCAACAAGGTCGTGCCGTTTGTCAGCGCGCTTTGTGACGCCCTGCGCGTTCAGCCCTCAGGCTTGGAGAAGGCCCTTGAAGGCCGCGCCTTTGGGATCGAAATTGACGGGGAGTTGTTTGTACGCTCGGTCGCGGGCATCGATTTCAATACCGAAACGGTGACTTTCTATTGCGATGTCGGCTCTGGTGACGACCTTATCCTTCTGGAAGCCACTGATTTTATTGATCAGACCCGTCGTGACGTCGATGCCTTCCTGAAGGATAAGCCGCCTTTGCTCGGCGTGCTGCTGAATGACTGTATCCTGCGCCGCCTTTCGAATGAGACCATCCTCAAAAACGCGAAAAACATATGGCCGGCGCCGGCCGTTGGCTTCTCCACGTTCGGAGAGCTCTTCGGTATCAATGTCAACCAGACCCTGACCGCCGTGGCGTTTTTTGAAGCGGGAACTTCGGACTACAAGGATGATTTTATTGATCAGTTTCCGATCGAATACGCCAAATTCGTCAACTACTTCGCGCGCTGTCAATTGAACCGGGCGGAAATCCTCAACAGATTGCGCGGTGGCGTTATTGACGGAATCTCGAACCATCTCGGCATCGCGGCCAAAATAGAAACCGTCCTCACCGAGGTCGGCGATATCGGCGGCATTATGGACGGCATCCGTCATGCGATGGAGAGCGATCAGAAGCAACGTGCGACGGGGGATGATTCAAATACAGAACAGCTTTCCGAGAAATTCACCAGTCTGAACGCGGCGCTTGCCAACCTGCGTCAGGTCTTGTCCGTTATTGATGGCATAACATCCCAGACGAACCTTCTGGCGCTCAATGCCACCATCGAGGCGGCGCGTGCGGGGGAGGCCGGCCGCGGTTTTAGTGTCGTGGCGGGCGAAGTCAAAAAGCTGGCAAGCGACACCAAATCAACCCTGACACATACTCAGGCGGCTATCGGGGAGATCGAGTCGTCCTTAAAGCAGCTCGGCGGTATAATTGAGGCTACCCGTCTGCAATTCAAGGATGAGAGCCAGCATTATCAGGACACAGTGCTGAGGGTTGAAGATATCTTCGCCCAAAGTGGCCATATCGAGCGCTCGCTGAACGGGCTCAGCGCCATGGCCGCCGAACATCGCCACGGCATTGACCAGATGAACGACAGCGTCGCCTTCCTGAGGGAACTTGATGCCCGTGCGAATGCTTAAAAGGTAGGCAGGCGTCGGCCATCGCCTTTTCATTTTAATGACGTAACGTCAGACCAACGGTCACGGCATCGGGATTAACCCCATCAATACGCCTGCCAACAAGGATGTCGATATCGACATTCCCGCCGCGCGGGTTCCAGCGTAACCCAATCTGATGTCCCGCCCGGCCATGGTCGCGGCGAAAGGCCTCCGCCATCAGGCTGACGTCGCGTGTGACCTGAGCCAAAACCTGAACGCCAAAGAAGGCGGCGGTCTGGTGCTCCAGCGCGCTGCCATAGGTCCAGCCACCATTGAGATTGACCTGCACTTTGTCGCCGATTGGAATGGTGACTGGCACGATCAGGCTGGCCGTCTCTAGCTGCCCGCTTCTGATACTCCAGTTACCGCCCATGCTTACGGCCACGCCCAGGCCGCGTTCAACCGGACGCAGGTTGTACTTCAGCGCCGGACCGATGGTCGTATCTTCCCCGCTATCCCAGCTGTGCTGGAGCGAAGCCCCGATCTCCAGGTTGGGCCAGACTTTGCGCGTGCAGGCAGGCGACAGATTCACCAGCCCTCGGTCCTGATCAAATTGCGTCACCCAGTTTTCCAGATGACAGACGCCGGGCGTCTCGACGGAAGCGTCGTCAATGACGTGTGCTCCGCCGCCGGCATAGACCGGCGCCGGCACAAGGAGGCTCACCATAAGCGTAATAGCGCACAGGCCAGCCATCCACCCCGAAGGGCGGTGCGTTTTGATCGTCATGGTCGCCTCCGTTCATTCGGGGTTTTCAAGGCTGAACTGATCGGCGCTTTCGTCATAGGCGAAGGCCTCGGCATAGCGGCCCCACTGAATGACAACCTTCAGGGTCTCATCAGCATAGGCTTCCGACATCAGATCTTCCAGTTCATCGCGGAAGCGGCGCGCCGGCGCCTTGTGGCTGGCGCGTTCATCGAGCACGCGGCGGATATGGCCGGCCAGCGGCACATAGCTGAGCAGATGCTGCGCGAACAAGGCCTTGCGTTGATCGACGTCGGACTCGACATAGTGACGCGCCGCCGGCAGCAATTTCAGGTCGCCGCCTTCCAGTTCGGCAAAGCGCAACAGTTGCAGCACTTCAGCGATCGGGAACAATTCATCCGCTTCGTATTGCAACTCACTGGCCAGTTGCGGCAGATCGGCCTTGCCGTTGTACGGATCGGCCACAAGCGCCTCCATCAGGCCGGCCAGCGTATTGGTCGAAACACGCGGCAGGGCCATACCGATGCCCATACCGGAGAACAGGCCTTCTTTCGGCTGATCGGCGGTGGCGCGCTGGGTCATGCGGGCATAGATGTCTTCGACCAGGGCGCGGAAGGCGGGTGACTGGCGGTTGCGCGGTTGCGTCAGGTTGACCTTGATCTCGGCCACGACGCGGCCGGGATTGCTGGAAAACACCAGAATGCGGTCGCACATCAGCACGGCCTCTTCGATGTTGTGCGTGACCATCAGGATGGACTTGATCGGCATGCGGCCTTCGAACCACAGGTCGAGCAGGTCGGTCCGCAGGGTTTCGGCGGTCAGGACATCGAGCGCGGAGAAGGGTTCGTCCATCAGGAGGATCGACGGATCGACCACCAGGGCGCGCGCCAGCCCGACCCGCTGGCGCATGCCGCCGGAGAGTTCCTTCGGATAGGCGCTTTCAAAGCCGTCGAGCCCGATCAGGTCGATGGCGGCCAGGGCGCGCTTGCGCCGCTCATCCTTGGGCACGCGCTTGGCCTCCAGCCCAACCTCGACGTTTTCAAGCACCGTCAGCCAGGGAAACAGGGCGAAGCTCTGGAAGACCATGCTGACGCTGGTGGGCGCACAGTCGGCAACCGGTGGGAAGGCAACAGTGCCTTCGGTGGGCTTGATCAGGCCGGCGATGGAGCGCAGCAGGGTCGATTTGCCGGAACCGGAACGGCCAAGCAGGCCGACGATCTCATTGTCCTGCAGGGTCAGATCGACATTATCGAGCACCAGCAGGCCGGAGGCGCCCGATTTGCCATAGATGTGACGGACATTGCGGACCTCAACCAGTGGGCTGGCGGTGCGGGGGGCGTTATTGACAATAGCCATTGGGAAACTCCTCAAGGCACTAATTGATACGAAGACGGCGTTCGGCGAAGCGGTACATCGGTCGCCAGACGGAACGATTGAAGGCGATGACGAAGACGCTCATGACCGCGATGCCAAGCGCCACGCGCGGATAGTCACCGGCGGCCGTCGCCTTGGCGATGAAGGCGCCAAGGCCGGCGGCTTCAAGATGGCGATCGCCCCATGTCACGGCCTCAGCTACGATGCTGGCGTTCCAGGAACCGCCTGAGGCAGTCAGGGCGCCGGTGACGTAGTAGGGAAAGATCGCCGGAATGACGACCTGCCGCCACCATTGCCACCGCCTGATGCCAAAGATGCCGGCGACCTCTTTCATGTCACCGGGGATAGCGCTGGCGCCGGCAATGACATTGAAAAGGATGTACCACTGGGTGCCCAGGATCATCAGCGGCGACAGCCAGATATTGGGATCGAGATGAAAGGCGACGATCGCCATGACCGCGAACGGAAACAGGACATTGGCCGGAAAGGCCGCCAGGAACTGCGCGATAGGTTGCAGGCGTTCGGCCCAGGCCGGACGCAGGCCCACCCAGACGCCAATCGGCACCCAGATGATGGTGGCCAGGGCGATCAGGACCACGACGCGGATGAGGGTGGCGAGGCCAAGTCCAAACGCCATGATAACAGCGCCCCAGCTCAGATGGCGGGCAATGAAATCAGCCAGAATCCAGACAGCCCAAGCGCAGGCCGTCAGGACAAGGCCGATCCAGACCACATCCAATACCCGGTTGGTTTTCTGGCCAAGCGAGACCTGCACCTTCGGCACGGACGGCAGTTTCGACCACTCCAGCGCCGCCAGTTTATGTAGCGGCCACAGCAGGATATCGACGCCTTGACGCAGGAGGCGGGTGCGGCGAACCAGATCATAGAGCCAGGATTGCGGTGCGCTTTGTGAGGCGGTTTGCTCAAAGCGGAACTTGTCGGCCCAGGCCACGATGGGGCGGAAAACGAGTTGATCGTAAAGGATAATAACCACAGCCATGGCGCCCACGCCGATCCAGACAGCGCTGAAATCCTCGCGCGCGATGGCCAGTGACAGCCACGAGCCGATGCCGGGCAGGGTGACGGTCGTTTTGCCAACCGTGATCGCTTCGGACGCCACCACGAAGAACCAGCCGCCCGACATCGACATCATCATGTTCCAGACGAGGCCGGGGATGGCGTAGGGCAGTTCCAGCCGGACGAAACGGCGCCACGGCGAGAAGCCGAACTGACGCGTCACCTCATCGAGATCGGTCGGCACGGTGCGCAGGGATTGGTAGAAGCTGAACGCCATGTTCCAGGCCTGGCTGGTGAAGATGGCGAAGATGGCCGCGCATTCAACGCCAAGCTGGCTGCCGGGAAACCAGCCCATGAACATGCTCACCGTGAAGGTCAGGAAGCCCAGCACCGGCACCGATTGCAGGATGTCGAGCGCGGGCACGATGATCAGTTCGGCCTTCTTGCTTCTGGCGGCAAGGGTGGCGACCGTGAACGTAAACAGTAAGGACGCCCCCAGGGCCGCGAACATGCGCAGGGTTGTGCGCAGGGCGTATTCGGGCAGACGCGCCGCATCGAGCGTGACGGGGTTGGCGCTCAGTTGCGCCAGTGGCGCCTCCATCTGCTGCGTGCCGTGGATGACCATCACTGTCAGGCCGGCCAGAAGGATGAAGGCCGCTAAATCGGCCCACGGTAGCCCGCCGCCACGACGCAACATGCGAACGAGCGGACGCGCACCTTTGGCATCTTCGAAAAAGAAGACCATGGCTCACCTTGTTTGTTAGAGGCCGCATCGACCACCACAGGCGAGCCTAAGAAACCCTAAGCCTGGATGCGTGTCCGTTGCGGCGGATTAGATCGACTACTGTCGCCGGGCATGGGGTTAGGTTCCTTGAAATATCCGCGATGCTGCAATGCAATAGGGCGGCATAATCGGCTCCATAGGCCTGTGATTTGCGCCTGTCAAGCTCCCCATTTCATAGCACGAGATAATTATCAGCAGGGCTGCTAACAGTGGGAATTTCAGCAATCAACCTGCGCGTTAAGGCAAAATTAACCGTGACTTGCTGAATCCTGTTGGCGCATGTTCCAGTACAATTATCGCCCCCAGGATGCGCCATGACTCAGGCTTATGCCCACCCGTTTACGCGCACGGATCGCTCACCGACCGCCATCTGGTGGTGGACGCTTGATCGCGTCACCCTTACGCTGGCGCTGATCCTTCTGGTGCTTGGCTTCTTCTTCTCCTTCTCGTCGTCGCCGGTGGCGGCGCCGCATGTCAGCCACTACGATACCTTCTATTACACCAAGCGTCATTTCGTCTTCGCCCTGATGACGGCGGTGGGCATGATCATGATCTCGATGCTGTCGCTCAAGGGCATCAAGCGCGTCAGCGTGCTGATCTATGGTGGTGCGATCTCGATCATGGCCCTGCTGCCGCTGATTGGCCACGCCGCCAAGGGCGGCCGGCGCTGGCTCGAACTGGGGCCGATCGCGGTGCAGCCGTCGGAATTCCTCAAGCCGGCCCTGATCGTGCTGATCGCCTGGATGTTCTGCGAGGGCCAGAAAGGCAAGGGCGTGCCGGGCGTGACCGTTGCCTTCTGCCTTTATGCGCTGGCCATCGTCCTGTTGCTGATCCAGCCCGATGTCGGGCAATCGATCCTGATCACCATTGCCTTTGGCGCCTGTTTCTTTATCTCGGGCGTGCCGTTTCGCTGGATCATCGGCATGTTGTCGGCCGCTGGCGTCGGGCTTGTCGGGCTGTTCTTCATCCAGCCGCACTTCCGCAACCGCATCATGGGCTTTATCTCGCCTGATGCTGACTCCGGCTTCCAGGTGGCGCGCGCCAAGGCGGCCATCGCCAATGGCGGGCTGTTCGGTCGCGGCCTCAATGAAGGCACCATGAAGCGCTATATCCCAGACCTCCACACCGATTTTATCTATTCGGTGGTGGCAGAAGAATACGGCCTGTGGCTGATCCTGATCATCATCGGCATCTTCACCTTCATCATTGTGCGCGGCCTGCTGAAGGCCATGGCGATGCAGGACCCGTTCCGCCAGATCGCCACGTCAGGCCTCTACATCATGCTGGGGACGCAGGTGCTGATCAATGTGTCGGTCAATCTCGGCCTCATTCCGCCCAAGGGCATGACCCTGCCGTTTATCTCCTACGGCGGTTCCTCCATGCTGGCGCTGGGGGTTACGCTCGGCTTTATTCTGGCCCTGACCCGCAAGCGTCAGGAAGAGATTCCACAGGACGATCCGACGAAGTGGTAAATGTCATCGAAAAGACCTTAGCTTTTTATATCTGAGCCGTTATGGTCAGACGACGATGATTTCGGGGATTCCACTTGGCGACGCCTAAACCACCCAAACCGCGCCGCAAGGCCTCTTCCTTTGCCACCAAACCTTTGGCCATCGTGGCGGCGGGCGGCACCGGCGGACATATGTTCCCCGCCGAAGCCCTGGCGCGCGAACTCATCAGCCGCGGCTGGGACGTTGTGCTGGCGTCCGACAAGCGCGGCGCCGCCTATGCCGAGCATTTTCCCGCCATCGAGCGCCTGTCGCTGGAAGCCGCCACCTTCAGGAACGGCGATCCGATCGGCATGGCGAAGGCGGCGATCAAGATCGGGCAGGGTATCCTGCAGGCGCGCAAGGCCTTCGCGAGGCTCAAGCCGTGGGCGGTGATCGGCTTTGGCGGTTATCCGTCCTATCCGGCTCTGATGGCCGCGCTCGGTCGCAAGGATGTCACCCTGATCCACGAACAAAATTCCGTGCTGGGCCGTTCCAATCGCCAGTTGGTCAAGAAGGTCGATGCCGTCGCCTGTGCTTTCCCGGTGCTGCGCATGGCACCCGATGAACTTGAGGGCAAGGTGCAGGTGGTCGGCAATCCGGTGCGGCCGGATATCCGCGCGCTCTACGATGAGCCCTATCCGGCCATTGATCCGACCGTCAATATTCTGGTGACCGGGGGGTCGCAGGGCGCAAAGATCCTGTCGGAAACCGTGCCGCAGGCCCTGGCCATGCTGCCGATGTCGCTGCGAATCAATCTGCACGTTGAGCAGCAGGCGCGCGACGAGCAGGTCGAGCAGGCGCGGATGGTCTATGCGCTGTCGGAGATCGACGCCGAGGTGGCGCCGTTCTTTTCCAACATGGCCGAACGCCTCGGCCGCGCCCATATCGTTATCGGCCGGGCCGGGGCCTCGACCGTCTGCGAACTGGCCGTGGCCGGCAAGCCCTCGGTGCTGATCCCGCTCAAGATCGCCGCTGACGATCACCAGACCTACAATGCCGAGGTGCTGAAAGAGGCCAAGGCCGCCATCGTCATCCGCGAGGAAGACTTCACCGCCGAACGCTTGAGCGAAGAGATCCGCCTGATGATCGAGGCCTCATCGATGCTGCCGATGCGCGCCGGTGCCGCGAAATCGGTGGCGCGCCCTGATGCGGCCAAACTTTTAGCCGATCTGGTGGAACGCACCGTAACCAAAATCAAGGATGGGTCATGACCGAAAAGGCGCTCGACATTGGTTTCATTCAGCGCGTGCTGTTTATTATTTTGGCCATCGCCGCCAGTCTGCTGATCTTCAAACTGCTCAGCCTGTGGCTGCTGATCTTCGGCGCCATCGTGATCGCCACTGTGCTGCGGGCCCTGGCCGAACCGCTGATCGAATATACGCCGCTCAATGACACACTGGCGGTCCTGACCGTTCTGGTCGGCGTGCTGGCGCTGATTTCGCTGACCTTCTTCCTGTTCGGCTACGAACTGGTGGCGCAGACGCAGAACCTGACCAAGCAGATACCTGTGGCCTGGGCTGCCTTGCAGGTGCGCCTGCAGCAACTGGGCCTTAACGACGAAGTGCAAAAGCAACTGGACACGGTGGGGCAGCAGGCCAGCGGTCTGGCGTCCAAGCTTCCGCTCATCGCTGGCAGCGTCTTTTCGGCGCTGGCCAATCTGCTGGTCGCCACGATCGCCGGCATCATTCTGGCGATAGATCCCGGCAAGTACCGTGACGGCGTGGTTTTCCTGTTTGCCGATGACCACAAAGAGAAGGTGCGGGACGCTATGAACGTGGCCGGCCGCGCCTTGCGCCTTTGGTTTATCGGTCAGTTTATCTCTATGGTGCTGGTCGGCACCCTGACCGGCTTTGGTCTGTGGTTCCTGCACGTGCCGTCGGCGCTGGCTTTGGGCATGGTGTCGGGTCTGGCGCAGTTCGTGCCGATCGTTGGGCCGGTGGTCTCGGCGGGGCCCGGGTTGTTGCTGGCGGCGGTCTCCGGCTGGCAGACTTTCCTGTGGGCGCTGTTGATCTATGTCGGCGTATCCCAAATGGAGAGCAATTTCATCACGCCGGCGGTTCAGCGCCAGATCGCCTCCATTCCGGTGATCATCACCCTGTTCGCCGTGATTGGCTTCGCTGGATTGCTTGGGCCTATGGGCGTGCTCTTTGCCATGCCGCTGACCGTGATCATCTACACCCTGGTGCGCAAGCTTTATGATGGAGAAGATGTGACGCAAGGGAAGGGGAAGGGGCCTGCGCGTAGTCTGCTCAAACCGAAGGCGCCAAAAGCGGATTAAAGGTGGCGCATCGGGTCCTGCGACTGATGCAGGATGCGGAGAATTAAAACAGCTTCGCCTTCGATCTCGTAATAAATACTGTGAGATGCGTGTATGAAACAGCGGGCATTCGTTTTGACATCTCGGCCGGCGAAAGGATTTATCGCCAGTATTTCAAAAGTATCTATCATATCAAGCGCGTAGCTATTTGCCTGTATCAGGCCAAAAGTTTCGATTGAATAGAGATAGAGGCTCAGAAAGTCGGCTTCGGCATCGGCCGTCAGTTTATACGCGGCCACTGAGCTTTAGTTCCGCTTGGACATCCATCATGATCTGCTGAGGCGTGCGGTTCGTCACGCCACTGTTTCGTGCGTTCTCAAGCAGATCACGCAACTCTGCCTCAGCCGCCTTGCGCAATTGATCCTGATGGACCAGCGCATTGACATAGGTCTCGGCATCTTCCGTCTGCCCGGTTATCCACGCCCGGGATTGCTCATCCAGCGATATTGACATCTTGCCCATGGCGGAACCTCTTTGCTGACATCATTATTGCCATAAAAGCCGTTGCTGTGAAAGGCTGAAAAGGATCAGTGACAGGCTCGCAAGGATGGTCTAAACCCTGTTCCCTTCCCATTTCTTTCTCTGTGAAACGACCCCTGCATGACCCTTCACACCAAGCGCCCGACGCCTTTCGATCTCGGTCCCGTCCATTTTGTCGGCATTGGCGGCATCGGCATGAGCGGCATCGCCGAAATCATGATCAAGATCGGCTACAAGGTGCAGGGTTCCGACGCCAAGGCCTCGGCCAATACCGAGCGTCTGGAAAAGCTGGGCGCGCAGATCTTCATCGGCCACGAAGCCTCGCACGTGTCGGAAGGTGTCTGCGCGCTGGTCTATTCCACCGCGGTGAAGCAGGACAATCCGGAAATGGTCGAGGCGCGCCGCCGCCGTATCCCGCTGGTGCGCCGCGCCGAAATGCTGGCCGAACTGATGCGCCTGCAATTTTCCATCGCGATCGGCGGCACCCACGGCAAGACGACGACCACCTCCATGGTAGCCTGTTTGCTTGATGCTGGCGGCAAGGACCCGACCGTGGTCAATGGCGGCATCATCAATGCCTACGGCACCAATGCCAAGGTCGGCGATGGCGACTGGATCGTGGTTGAGGCCGATGAATCCGACGGCTCCTTCCTGCGTCTGAAGTCGACCCTGGCCATCGTCACCAATATCGACGCCGAACACCTCGATCACTGGGGCGATTTCGAAGCCGTCAAAAAAGGCTTTGTCGATTTCGTCGAGAATATTCCCTTCTATGGGTTCGCCGCCGTCTGCATCGACCATCCGGAAGTGCAGGCCCTGGCCGCCAAGATCGACAACCGCCGCCTGATCCCCTATGGCACGAGCCCGCAGGCCGAGGTGCGCTGCGCCAACATCGAATTTGGCCCCGAAGGCGCCGTGTTCGATGTCGTGTTCTCGCCGCCCTCTAGTCAATTGGGGGGCATCGAGCCCTTCACCTGGGAGAAGCTCAAGCTGCCGATGACCGGCAACCACAACGTGTCCAATGCCACCGCCGCCATCGCCATCGCCCGTGAACTGGGAATCGGCGAGGATGATATCCGCCGCGGCCTGAGTGCTTTCGGCGGCGTCAAGCGCCGCTTCACGACGACCGGCGTGGTGGATGGTATCCGCGTGATCGATGACTATGGCCACCACCCCGTCGAGATCGCTGCCGTTTTGAAGGCCGCGCGACAGGTCAGTGCTGGCCGGGTTATCGCCGTGGTCCAGCCGCACCGCTATACCCGCCTGCGTGATCTGATGAACGAGTTTTCGTCGTGCTTCCATGACGCGGACACGGTGATCGTGGCCGACGTCTATTCCGCCGGCGAACCGCCGATCGAGGGTGTCGACAAGACCCATCTGGTCGAGGGGCTGCACCGCTTTGGTCACCGCAACGCCATAGCGCTTGATGGACCGTCGCAACTGGCCGGTCTGGTGGCGGCCGAGGCCAAGGCAGGCGATATCGTCGTCCTGCTCGGTGCGGGCGATATCACGCAGTGGGCCTATGCTTTGCCGGCACAACTGGAAGCCCTTAAAGCATGAGTCACGATTCTCACGCCTGGATCGCCGAACTGCCGCCGGTGCGCGGCAAGATGATGTATCGCGCTGATCTGGCGCCCTTCACCTGGTTTCGCGTCGGCGGACCGGCCGATATGGTGTTCCTGCCGGAAGACGCCGCCGACCTGTGCGAATTCCTGAAAAACCTCGATCCCGGCATTCCGGTCCTGACCATCGGCGTCGGCTCGAACCTGCTGGTGCGCGATGGTGGCATCGATGGCGTGGTCATTCGCCTTGGTCGTAATTTCGCCGATGTGACGCCGCGCGGCGAGGGGCGCATCGAAGCTGGTGCGGCGGCGCTGGATGCCAATGTTGCCAAGGTGGCGGCGCAAAATGGCATTGCCGGACTGGAATTCTATCGCGGCGTGCCGGGCACGATCGGCGGGGCGCTCACCATGAACGCCGGCTGCTACGGGGCGGAAACCAAGGACATTCTGATCGAGGCCTATGCCATCACGCGCTCTGGCGAGCGCATCACGATCTCCAATGCCGATATGGGTTTCCGCTATCGCCATTCGGAACCCGAAGGCGTCATCTATACCGGCGCGCTGTTCCAAGGCACGCCTGACGATGCGGCGGCGGTCACCGAGCGGATGGAGGCCATAACGGCCCGCCGTGAGCAGACCCAGCCGATCCGTGAAAAGACCGGCGGCTCGACCTTCAAGAATCCGGAAGGTAAGAGCGCCTGGCAATGCGTTGATGAGGCCGGCTGGCGCGGCAAGCTGTTTGGCGCGGCCAAGTTCTCCGAACTGCACGCCAACTTTATGATCAATACCGGCGACGCCACGGCGGCTGAACTGGAAGGTCTGGGCGAGGCCGTCCGCGCCGATGTCATGACGAAACTGGGCATCGATCTGCATTGGGAAATCAAGCGGTTGGGTAAGGCGTAGCCTCTTATTGATCCTCCCCTGCGCAGCGGGGGAGGTGGCAGCGCCCAGTTCTTGCGGGCAAAGCCCGCAGGGCTGGTGTCGCTGACGGAGGGGGCGGACACAGGCGGAGGTTAGGCTATGACGGAAGGTAAATGCGCGATATGGGGGACGCTTTCAGCAAGCCCCCTCCGTCGCGGACTGTGTCCTTACGGACTTCGCCGCGCCACCTCCCCCGTAAACAGGGGAGGATAAGGTAAGTTATGACGCTCCTCGACCTCCATGCCGCCAAAGGCCCGCTGATCATGGGCATCGTCAACGTTACGCCGGATAGCTTTTCCGACGGCGGGCGCTTTATCGGCTTTGAACACGCGCTCAGCCACGCGCGGCAACTGATCGCCGAGGGCGCCGATGTGCTCGATATCGGCGGCGAATCAACCCGTCCCGGCGCCCATCCGGTGACGCTGGAGGAAGAGATCAGCCGCGTCGTGCCGCTGATCGCCGCGCTCTCCGGCCTCAGCGATACCCCCATCAGTATCGATACGCTCAAGCCGGAAGTGGCCGAGGAAGCCTTCAAGGCCGGCGCCAGCATCTGGAATGATGTCAGCGCGCTCAGCTATACGCCGCATAGTCTGGAGGCAGCCGCGCGCAGCGGCCGCGAGGTCATCCTGATGCACATGCAGGGCGAGCCACGCACCATGCAGGCCAGTCCTTATTACGAGGACGTGGTGGCCGAGGTCGAATCCTATCTGCTCGAACGTGCCGAGGTGGCCTTGCGCGCCGGAGTCGCGCGCGGCCATATCTGGCTTGATCCCGGCATAGGCTTTGGCAAGACGCTCGATCATAATCTGGCGCTGATCAGGGCTACGAATCGTCTGGCCTCGCATGGATTTCCGCTGCTGATGGCGGCTTCCCGCAAGCGCTTTATCGCCGCCCTGGAAGAACGCGAGTGCGCCGAGCCCGCCGAGCCGGAACTGCGCGTCGGCGGCACGCTGGCGGTGCATTTGCATTCTATCGCAAAAGGCGCAAAAATGGTGCGAGTCCACGACGTTCTGGCCATGAAGCAGGCCTTGCGTCTCTGGACTGCCCTGGAACCTTCATGAGCTACCGAACGCGCGCCGCTATCTGTTTTATCCTGCTGCCGGTCTGTCTGATCGGCGCCCTGAGCGGCTCCGCGCGCCTGTTCTGGTCGTTCGCCTTTTTCTTTGTGGCGGTGTCGCAGTTCTTCTTCCTCTGCCCGCGTTGCGGCAAGCATGTCGATACCAAGGGCGCCGACAAGGGCCATCTTTTCTATGGCGTCTTCGAGAAGCATGAGCCGGACTGCCCGCGCTGCGGACGGACACGCGAAAATGTCTGGCCGCTGCAATATCTGACCCGACGCGAGCCGTGGGACGGCGTGCGTCACGACGAGCCCTGACTTATACCAACATGCGCGGTGTAGAACCGCTTCATTGGTATTCGCTTTTTTCAGCTCAAACGCCGCAGGGCTCGCCGCTTAGGCGGCGGCAGGCAGTCGCCCTTCATGACGCTTTGTATTAGCGGGTCAAGGCCACCAGCGCCTCATCGGCCGCCGCCACAAGCCCTTCCAGAATGCCCGGATCGCTCGAAGAGTGCCCGGCCTTGCGCACCAGGTTGAACTTCGCTTCCGGCCACGCCTTTTTCAGCTCCCAGGCGGTCGTCATCGGCGTCACCACGTCGTAGCGACCCTGCACGATCCAGCCAGGAATGGCGCGGATACGTCCGATATTCTCCAGCACCCAGTTGTCGCTCTCGAAGAAGCCGCCGTTCTTGAAATACCAGCTTTCGATGCGGGCAAAGGCCAGGGCGAAGGCCGGATCGGAGAATTTCGACGCCGAGTCGCTGGGCCCTTCGATGGAGAGGGTATCGCCTTCCCAACCGCTCCAGGCCAGGGCGCATCGCACCTGCGTGGCCTTGTCGGGCCCGTTCAGGCGCTTGACATAGGCGCTGAGAAGGTCGCCGCGTTCCTCTTGGGGGATCGGGGCGATGAACTTGTCCCAGATATCCGGATAGATATGGCTGGCGCCATCCTGATAGAACCAGTCAAGCTCTGACGGTCGCACAAGAAAGATGCCGCGCAGGATCAGGCCGGCCACACGATCAGGATGGGTCAGGCTGTAGGCGAGGGCGAGGGTGGAGCCCCAAGACCCGCCAAAGACCACCCATTTTTCGATGCCGAGCTTTTCGCGCAGCGCCTCGATATCGGCCACCAGATGCCAGGTGGTGTTGTCTTCGAGCGAGACGTCCTCGGAGGCGTGCGGCGTCGATTTTCCGCAGCCGCGCTGATCCAGCAGTATGATGCGATAGCCGTCCGGATTGAAATAGCAGCGCAGGTTGGGCGAGGTGCCGCCACCGGGGCCACCATGCAGCACCACGACCGGAATACCGGCCGGATTGCCGGATTGCTCATAATAGATCTTGTGTTTGCCGCCGGTGGGCATATGACCGCTGTCATAGGGCTCAATATCGGGATATAGGCCGCGTGCTGGCTTGGAATTTATGGAATCGGTCATCATTTTCAGGTTCAGGGTGGTAGAGTTGTCCAAACTTACTAAGACGTAAAATGCCCGCTGTCACAACCCCTTTCCCGCTCACAACCCTTCGTCGCCAGGCCGTATTCTATGGCCTTCTGTTCGCCGGCACGGGGGCCTCCTTGCCCTTTATGCCGTTGTGGTTGAAAGTCCACGGTATGAGCGCCGGCCAGATCGGCGCTATCCTGGCCCTGCCTCTGCTGCTGCGCGCCTTTAGCGGCCCTGTCAGCGGTTTGTGGGCGGATAACTTTCGGCTTTATCGCACGCCGATCATCGGACTGGCGCTCTGCGGCGGCTGTTTCTATGCGCTGATGAGCCTGGGCGATCTGTTTCCGACGGCGCGTTTCCCGATCTATCTTGGCCTGTTCGCGCTGGCCTTCAGTTGCATGACCAGCATCGCGCCGCTGATCGATTCCATGACCATGCAGCTCTCGATGAAGGAAGAGTTCACCTAAGCCATTCCGCGCGCGGTGGGCTCGGCGTCGTTCATCGTTGCCAACATCACCATCGGTTTTCTGCTGCTGGTGGCGCCGAGCGATGCCATCCTGATCTGGATTGTCGTGGCGGCGCTTATGTGCGGTCTGTGCGCACGCTTTCTTCTGGGGCAGCATACGCGGCCTGACATCGCGCCGGACACGCAGCGCGAAGGCGGCCTGGCCCGGTTGAAAGTGCTGATGCGTGATGAGGGCTATGTCTGGCTGTTGCTGGCGGTCGGCTGCCTGCAGGCCTCGCACAGCTTCTACTACGCTTTTTCGACGATCATCTGGAAAGAGCGCGGCCTGTCCTCGGACACCTGCGGCTATTTGTGGGCGATCGGCGTGGTGGCGGAGGTGGCTTTCATGGCCTTCGGCGAAGGTTTGCACCGTCAGGTGGGGCCATGGCGCATGCTGGTGATTGCCGGCGTCTTCTCGGTGCTGCGGTGGAGCATCATGGCGTTTTTGCCGCCGCTATGGCTGCTGTATCCGCTGCAGTGTCTGCACGCCTTTTCGTTCGCGGTCACCTTTCTGGCCGGATTGGAACTTGTGCATCGCCTGACGCCAAAGGGCTATCAGAGCCTTGGCCAGACGGTCAATGCCGCCTATGCCAATGGCGTCATGATGGGCATCGGCACCCTGGCGTCGGGCGGCATCTATACGCTGCTGGCTGGGCGCGGCTATGGCGTGATGGCGGTTGTGGCTCTGGTCGGATTGCTTTGCGGGCTAAGGCTTTACAGCCAGCGCGAGCGGCTGATGGCGGCAAGCGTTTAGCCCCAAAGCTCCGGCCTGGCCGGATGCAGGATCGAGCCGGTGATCTCCAAACCATGTTCACGATCTCGGGCTAATAATAAAGGCCCGTCGAGATCGACGAAATCCGCGCCCTGCGCCACGATCATCGCCGGGGCCATGGAAAGCGACGTCGCCACCATACAGCCCACCATGATGCCAAGTCCGGCCTCTTTCGCCTCGGCCTTGAGCGCCAGGGCTTCGGTCAGGCCGCCGGCCTTGTCGAGCTTGATATTGACATAGGTATAAAGCCGCGAGCAGCGGTCGAGTTCCATGCGGGTATGCAGGCTTTCGTCGGCGCACAAAGGCACCGGGCTGTCATAGCCGAGCAGTTGCTCGTCTTCGGAAACCTTGAGCGGCTGTTCGATCAGCTTGACATCGAGCTTCTTCATTTCGGGCGCCATGCGTTGCAGGTCCTCGAACGACAGGCCTTCATTGCCATCGACGATGAGGCGCGCGTGCGGCGCCTTGTTGCGCACGGCCTCGACACGATCGAGATCGTTCGGGCCGCCGATCTTCAGCTTCAACACCGGACGACGGCCATTGACGGAGGCCTGTGCCCCCATGGCTTCGGGCGTATCGAGGCTGAGCGTATAGGCCGTTTTCAACGGATCGAGGCGTTTCAGGCCTGCCGTCTGCCAGGCCGGGATGCCGGTCAGCTTGGCGTTCAGATCCCACAGGGCACAATCGACCGCATTGCGTGCCGCACCGGCCGGCAGCACATCGTGCAGGTCGGAGAAACCGATGCCGCCTTCGATCTGGTGACGCGCGCGTTCGAGATCGGCCAGGGATTGCCCGATGCTTTCACCATAGCGCGCATAGGGCACGGACTCGCCGCGGCCGATATGGCCCTGGTCTTCCAGCTCGACATAGATCACCCGCGCCTCGGTTTTCGACCCGCGGGCAATGGTGAAGCGCCCGGCAATCGGGAAGGTTTCGTCGCGGATGATAAGGCGCATCAGATCAGGTCACTGATGGCGGCATCGAGCAACAGATAGGCGCGGCCGGAATCGTTCGACAGCACCTCATTCAGCGCCTTGCTGACGTCCTTCGACATCAGTGCCATATTGATCTGCTGGTCGTAGAAGGTGGCGAAATCATTGGCCTGCTGACGCAATTGCGCATCGGACAGCAACCGCCGGCTCAGTCTTCGGATGGCGGCGGGCGCCACGCGGCGGACCACCATGCGCGCACCTTCATTGTCCTCGGCGATGATCGCGCCGATGGTTTCCTCGATGCGGGCACGGCTGAGCAGCGAGGCGGCATCGACCCCCATGGCGTTGACCTCGGCGATCATCAGATCATCGAGGCTGTCGAACTCCGGATCGAGCGGCGGCTGAGCACCGGTCGCCGGCGCCGCGGAGGTAGCGGGCGCAGGGGCGGGTTCACGGCCCTCCATGCCGTTCAGCAGCTCCCGCCATGACCAGCCGTCATGAGTGTTGGCGTTGGCGCGCGCCGGCGATGGCTTGGCGACCGACGGTGGGGCGGGCATGGCCACAGGCTTCGGGGCGGGCTGGGGGGCTGATTGGGGGCCGGGCGAGGGGCGCGTTTCGGCGCCATTGTTAAGCGGCGAAGTCTGCGGCGTCAGACGCAGGCGCAGGGGCGGTGCGGCGGGTCTGGCGGGTGCGGGTTGCGGCGCCGGCTGAGGTGCGGGGGTTTCGGCGCGTGGTGCAGGTGCTGTCGTGGCCGGTGCCACTGCGACCGGCGGTGGCGGCAGGTCGTTGGCGATCACGCCCATCAGGCGCACGGCCTCGGTCAGCATATCGTAATTGCGCTTCACGCGCTCCTGGAAGGCGGCGTCGACCGCCTCGGTTTCCTGCGCGGCTTTTTGCGCGGCGGCCATCATGGCGTTGATACCGTCTTCCACGCTCTGGCGGATTTCGGCAATGCGCGCCTGGGCGAGGCTCGGCAACTGATCGGCGCCACTGGAGAGTTCGATGAGCGCGCTGTTCATCTCGGCCAGGGTCTGGCGCGTATGGGCGAAGCTGTTGTCGATTTTTTGCGCTGTCTGGTCACCGGCTTCGCTGATCAGGTCGGAGGATTCCTCGATCAGCCGGCGCGCAACGGAGAAGCGGGCATCGAACACTTCATCGGCCTTCTTGCTGGCCTCGAAGATGGTTTCGTTGAGGCGGTCGACACGGCCTTGCGCAGCCTGCGCGGCCTGATCGGCAGCGCGCTTGGCTTCGGCGGCGGCGATATTGAGCTGCTCGAGCGCACGGCGGGTTTCATCGACCAGATCGTCACGCGCATCGGCGGCCATGACCGAGATGTTGGACAAGGTGCCGTGGATGCGTGTCTCGAAGGCGGTGCGTTCGTTCTCGGCGGCGCCATTGACGGCGCGGAAATGCTCCTGCGCCGACACCACGATATCGCGCAGCACATCGATGCCGCGCGCCGAGGTTTCGCCGAGATCGACCGTGGCGAGCCGGGTGATCGACAGGGCTTCGGTGAGTTGCGCGCGCTGGTTTTCGATGTGGACGGCGAAATCGTCCTGATCGGCGCGCAAGGACAGGGCGGCGGAGACAAGACCGGCGCGCTGCTGCGCCAGCCCTTCCTCGACCGTTTGGATCTGATCGACGACGCCGGCGCCGGCGGTTTCAAGCCGCACGGCCTGACGGTCAAGATCTTCACTGGCGGAGCGGGCGGCATCGGAGACATCGGCGACGGCGGTCATCATGGTGCCGGCGCTGGACGCCAGGCTGGCCTCGGCTTCGCACAGTTGGGTCTGAGCCAGGTCGGAGGCGTCGGCCACCATGCGGGCCTGGCGGTCGACGGCTTCGATAATGCCGTTGGCCTGCGTGCCGAGCGAGTCACTGAGCGCACCCAGGGCCTCACGTTCGTATTCGAGCGAGCGCGTCACCGACTGGGTGGCGGCGCGGGCGATCTGGGCTGCGTCCTGCAGGCGTTCGGTTTCGAGTTTCAGCTTGGTGCTGAGATCGGAAATATCGGCATGGGCAAGTCGCACGGCGCGGACGGCGTGATCGACCTGACCGCGCAGCGCATCGACCAGATCGCCGGTCTGGTGCGCGGCGGCGGCGGCCGGCGCCAGCAAGGCATCGGCCAGGGCGGCGGTACGGCTGGCCTGACGCGACAGGGCGGCGGCGTTACGCAAGGCGAAGGCCGAGGCGAAGATCAGACCCGCCGGGAAAAGCGCCAGGAAGGCCAGAACCACGATGCGGAATGGTGCGTAGAGCATGGCGCTGAGATTGCTCTGCGCCCCGAAGGCGAAGGCGGTCAGACCGCACGCCCACAGGAGGCTGACAAAGAGGGTGAGACTCCAGAACAGCGCGCCGGACATGCCGGTGATCTTCATGATGCCTTCGGGTTTGACCTTGAGCGTGCTGAGGTCACGTTTTGTCTCAGCAGGCTTTTCCTCGGGCGCGGTCGTTACGGGTGGTGTGATTTCGGGCGGTGGAATGATCTGGCTCTCAGGTGGCGTTTCATGAATGGGGGACGCTTCAGGGAAGGACGGACCCGGACGCGGCTTATAGTGGTAACCCGGCTGCGCTTCCAGCCTTGGCTCAGGGCGGATATCCGGCGCATCCAGAGGCGCATCAAGGATATCGCGTGCGCGCAAGGTTTCCCCGGCGATGCGGGCAGCAATCTCCATGTCTGATGTCGCCGCATCGTCTGACAGGCCATCCGCGGCATTGAGGCGGGCTTCGGCCGATTTCAGTTTCGGCTCGGTCAGATTGAGCGGGGGGCGGCGTGATTTCATCCAAGTGATCCTGAAGCCGGACGTCTCCGGCTGCGAGCTTTCCATGCGGTGCGGTCGCTTGCGCATCCTCCATCGCATGTCAGCATTTAAGATTTGAGCAGGTTTCTCCCTGAAGGAGAAAGTTATCGCCAACTTACGCTTTTAGCAAAGCTTTTTGTCGGACGAGGCTAGATTCACGACCTTTGGTCGTCATTCTTTGAGGCCGCGTGATTATCCGACGGCATCACTGTTTCCTGCTGTGACGGGCTGGCTGACGCCGGGTCGGGGGCGGTCGTCTTTTCGCCGCCGCCAAAATGCAGGAAGGCCGCCGAAATGATCAGGGCGATCAGGGCTGTGAGCATGTCAAAAAAAGACGACACAGGATCGGACCTCAGAAGCGGCGAATGAAGGCGGTAACCATGATCCGAACCGCGCCCCGTGGCAATCCACATGCGAGTAATTTATGTGTGCGGTTGCAGATTATTGCAGATTTGCGGCAATTGCGCCACGCTGGTCATGCGGATCGGCACCATAGGCATTATCGCCGACGTCACCGGTGCGGACCGCAAGGAACAGGATCAGGCCCCAGCAAAGGGTATTGCTGAGGATGCCCAGGATATTCATGATCCACAGAACAAAACCCGGCATGAAGCCGCCGACGGCCAGCGACGCAATCGCCATGGCGACCTGCGGGGCCAACAGCCAGAGCCATGTGGCTGAGCGGCCGGTATCATGCAGCCGCTTTATCAGGGCGCAGGCCAGCGGCCAGGTCAGCACGATCCACAGGGCGCTCAGGATCAGGGACGCATCGAGCGCCGGCAAGGTGCCGAGGCCGAAGCCGATCAGGAGCATGGTCAGCATGACAAGCGCGATGGCGCTGAAAAACTGCGTGCAGCTTATGCGGCCGGTCGGGGAAAAGAGAAAACCGATCATTCAAAGCTCCATCCGTAGACCCCAAGCCTAAGCCGCCGCGGGTAGGCTGTAAAGCGTTTGTCTGGGGCTTCTTTTTCCAAAACCACAGGCTTAACGATCAGAAATTTCGCAACTCGGCAAAGTGATTTCGTTCGGGCTTTGACCATAAGGATTGGCCCCGGCCATGCCTGGCCAGAAGGTCAGCAGAAGGCCGGCGATCAGCACCGCCAGATTGCCGAGCGTGGAGAGATTGGAAAGGTTGATCATCAGGTCTTCGTTGGCGGCCAAAGCCGGACCGCCGAACACGCCGATCAGATTGGGGGCGATACCGGCGAAGAGGACGAGCGCCAGCCAGGCGGTCAGGCCTATGTCATGCAAGCGCATCGCCATCAGGCAGAACATGGCGTAGTAAAGCAGCACGGTTAGCACCATGGTCAGCCAGGTAACCGGCTGGTCGAGCTTTGACATCAGTTCGTCGCTCACAGCGTCGGGCAGCATGTCGACGCCGAGCAGTATCAGCAGATAGATGATCTGGAACATCCAGAAATTGAGCGCGAATTGCAGCCGGTTGATCCGCCCGGACGGCGAAAAAAGGGCGTTGGCGCCGACAAGATACCTATGTTGGGCCATCACGCCGCATCCCCCGTTTGAGAGCCATGTCATCACAAAAACGGGCGCCTGTAAATCCTAGCCGCGGTGGCGTTCGCGTAAGGTTTCGAGCACGTTTTCCAGCCTGGTGTCGCGCGCCATCAACAGCACTTCGAGGTGATAGAGCAGGTCGGCGGCTTCGTTGTGCAGTTCGTCGAGATCACCGGCGCGACCGGCCAGGGCCGTCTCCAGACCTTCCTCGCCAACCTTCTGGGCGATCTTGGCGATGCCCTTCTGCATCAGGCGGGCGGTATAGCTATCGGCGGGCGGCGCCTTGGCGCGATCCTTCACCACATGCGCCAGATGGCCCATGAAGCCGATACCGGGCGCGGTCTCGGTGCCAAAGCAGGAGGTTGTCTTGGTGTGGCAGGTCGGGCCTTTGGGGCGGGCATAGACCAGCAGGGCGTCCTCGTCGCAATCGGTCAGGATGTGGTCGAGCTCCAGCGTGTCGCCGGAGGTCTCGCCCTTCCTCCACAGGCGGTTTTTCGAGCGCGACCAGAAGGTGACGAGGCCGCCTTGCAGGGTGGCTTTCAGCGCTTCGGCGTTCATATAGCCGAGCATCAGCACCTGGAGCGTGTCGGCGTGCTGCACGACAGC
Source organism: Asticcacaulis benevestitus DSM 16100 = ATCC BAA-896 (assembly GCF_000376105.1). Classification (GTDB taxonomy): domain Bacteria; phylum Pseudomonadota; class Alphaproteobacteria; order Caulobacterales; family Caulobacteraceae; genus Asticcacaulis; species Asticcacaulis benevestitus. Next base: position 120,309 of record NZ_AQWM01000003.1, on the reverse strand, counting down.
GGGCACCAGTCCGCCTTCCTTGGCGAAATCGATCTGGTCGATATCCTTGATGGTCAGGGCGTTCGGCAGTTTGTGAGCTTCGGGCATGTTCATTCTCTTATACCTCCTCATCTCTGATGGGGAGGGGAACCACGCCGCACATGCGGCGTGGTGGTGGAGTGTCTTGCTTACAGTCGTACCACAATTCCAGCGGCGCGAAGATCACGCTTCAAATCCGGAATGGCAATGATTTTCTTATGAAACACGCTGGCGGCCAGCGCACCGGACACGTCGGCCTGATTGAACACGTCTTCAAAATGCTCCGGCGCACCAGCGCCACCGGATGCCACCAGAGGAATGTCGATCAGGTCGCGCACCAGACGCAACTGCTTGATATCATAGCCCTTGCGCACGCCGTCCTGGTTCATGCAGTTGAGCACGATCTCGCCGGCGCCACGCTGTTTGGCCTCGACCACCCAGTCGAGCGTGCGACGCCCCACCGTGCGGATCTTGTCCGGATCACCGGAATACTGGTGGACGTAATAGTCGCCATCGGTTTCGCGGCTGTCGATCCCGACCACCACGCATTGTGATCCGGCCATCTCGGCCAGTTCATTGATCAGGTCAGGACGTTCCAGCGCCGGGGAATTGATCGACACCTTGTCGGCACCGCTGTTCAGACATTTCACGGCCTGCTCAGCACTGCGGATGCCGCCGGCCACGCAGAACGGAATGTCGAGTGCGCGGGCGATCTGCGACACCCAGTTGTAATCGACCGTGCGGCCTTCGCTGGAGGCCGTGATGTCATAAAGCACCAGTTCGTCCGCGCCTTCATCACGGTAGCGCAGGGCCATATCGACGGCGTCACCGAGAATTTCGTGGCCGACAAACTGCACGCCCTTGACGACCTTGCCGTCCTTGACGTCGAGACAGGGGATGATGCGGCGTGCCAGTGTACTTTTAGCCAACATTACGAGCGCTTTCCAAAAAGTGTAACGCACTTTTTGGACTCAAAAGCGCGATAAGAAAAGGATGGCCTTAAGGGCGGGAAGCGAAGCTTATCCGACATTAAGCGCTGCTTTCAGGTCTATGAGACCTTCGTAAATCGCCTTGCCAACGATCGCGCCATGTACGCCCAGCGCCTTGAGATCATACAGGTCTTCGACCGATTTCACGCCACCGGACGCCTGAATTTCGAGGTCGGGACGCTTTTTGCGCAGGGCCTTCATCAAGTCCATGTTCGGGCCCATCAGCATGCCGTCGCGCGACACGTCGGTAACCAGAATGCGCTGCGCCACGCCGAAGGGATAATAGTCGAGCACATCCCACAGCGAGATACCTGAGCCTTCGACCCAGCCATGCAGGGCGGCGTCGAAATCACCATCGGCTGTCGGCAGCACATCCAGCGCCAGGGTGATGCGGTCCTTACCGAAATCACGCAGCCAGCCGCGCACCTCTTCGGGGTTCTTTACCGCCGCCGAGCCGACCACGACCGCCGAGACGCCGGCATCAAGCAGGGTCTGGACGTGTTCGCGGGAGCGCACCCCGCCGCCGCTCTGGATCTTGGCGCGTGACGCCCTGGCCAGACGGCCGATCAGTTCGTGCTGCTGAGGCGAACCGGCCTTGGCGCCATCGAGGTCAACGATATGCACCCATTGGGCAAACTCTTCATTGAACAGGTTGAGGCGCTTGAAAGGATCGGAATCGTATTTGGTCACGGCGTCGAAGCGCCCCTGCGCCAGGCGGACGCATTCGCCGTTGATCAGGTCGATGGCGGGGTAAAGGATCACAGGCTTACTCGCAGAAAATTCTCTAAAATCCTGGCGCCGGTGGCCGAGGAGCGCTCCGGGTGGAACTGGCAGCCGAACACATTACCCTTGCGCACCATGGCGGCGAACGGGGCGCCGTAGGTGCTGGTTGTGAGCGTAAACTCATTGACCGGACAGACAAAACTGTGAACGAAGTAGGCGTAGTCGCCATCGTTTACACCGGCGTTCAACGGATCGGTCTCGATGACCTCAAGCTGGTTCCAGCCCATATGCGGCACCACCAAATCCTGAGAAGCGGTCATTTTCGTGACCCGGCCGGGGATCAGGCCCAGGCATTCGACATCGCCTTCTTCTGACCCTTCAAACAGCAGTTGCTGGCCGAGACAGACACCGAGCAGCGGCACTTTCAATCCGCGAATGGTGTCATAGAGCCCCAACTCACGTATACGCGACATGGCGAAACCCGCTGCGCCGACGCCGGGCAACACTACCTTGGTCGCGGCCGCGATTTCCGCCGGATCGGAGCTGAGGCGCGCTTTGGCACCCAGCCGTTCCAGTGCGAACAGGACGGAAGCGGTATTGGCACATCCGATTTCGACGACAATAATTTCAGCACCGTTTCCGGTCATTTTATAATCCAATAACTAATGGGTCCAGGGTCCGTGACCCTGGTCAGGCGAGCATTCCCTTGGTCGAGGGCAGGGCGTCGCCTTCGACGCGCGTGGCCTGACGCAGGGCGCGGCCGAGCGCTTTGAAGCATGCTTCCGTCTTGTGGTGATCATTACCGCCACTGACCTCGACATGGATCGAGGCGCCGAGCGTTTCCGACAGTGAGCGGAAGGCGTGCGCTGTCATCTCGGTCTGGTAATCGCCGATGTGCGTGGACTGGAATTCGCCCTTGAAGACGCAGAACGGACGGCCGCCGAGATCGATAGAGACCTTCGCCTCGGTCTCGTCCATCGGCAGCACAAAGCCGAAGCGCGCCATGCCGACGCGATCGCCAAGCGCGATCTTCAGCGCCTGACCGAAGGCCAGCATACAGTCCTCGACCGTGTGGTGGGCGTCGATCTCCAGATCACCCTCGCAGGCCAGTTGCAGAGAGAAGCCGCCGTGCGTGGCCACCTGATCGAGCATGTGATCGAAGAAGCCGACACCGGTGTGGACCTTGACCGGCTTGGGCTGGTCGAGATTGACCTGCACCGAGATCTTGGTTTCCTTGGTGTCACGCAGGATTTCACCGACGCGCGGGGCCTTGTCGGCCGGCGCGACATCGAGCGCCTTCAGGATGCGGTTATTGGTGGCGATATCGCCGAGCGCAAGTAACAGGCCGGTCGGCGTGACCTGCGGCGCCAGGCCCAAGCGCTTGAGCGCGGTCTGGGTTTGCAGCAGGGCCTTGGGGCGCAGCAGCATGAAGGGGCCGTCGTTGAGATCGAAGCTCTCCAGGTGCTTTGAACGCGACAAGGCCTCGCGCACGCGCGCCTGTTCGGTGCGGATCATATCGACGCGGCCTTGCACGGTCAGGGCGCGCGACGGCGACAGGGCGGCCTCAGCGGCGCGCACCGAGGGCGTGGGCAGAGGGTGCGGTTCGCAGAATTTCAGCAGGCCTTGCAGGGTCTTGGTGTTGGCGATCAGCGCACCGACGCGCGCACCGGCCATGCCGAAGAGGTAGGACAGGCTTTTCAATACCACCACGTTGGGCTCGTTGATCGCCAGTTCGACCATGGAGTCCGCCGTGCAGGCGTCGAAATAGCTCTCATCGATGACCAGGATCGTCGGGAAGAGATCGACCGCAAGCGTGCGGGCGGCGATAAGGTCCCATGCCTTGCCATCGGTCTGGCGTGGATTGTGAACCAGGCAGAAGCCGCCGCCCTTGGTGAAGGGCGCATTTTCCGGCGGCTTGCGGATGCTGAGATTATAGACGCTGCACAGATCTTCGAGATAGTGGTCAGGCCCGGCCCAGACGAACTCATGGCCATGAACGCGCAGGCGGCGCATGAGTATCTCCATGGCGTGCGAGGCGCCGCGTGTCACCTGCAACTGGTGCGATTCCACGCCGTAATAATCGGCCATGCGCTCGCGCAGGGGCTCCAGCGATGGCGGCAGGGATTCGAGACCCGCGCCGGACGCATTCAGGGAAGAGAAGGGGGAGTTAAACATCTTAAACTTCCAATCGAAAATCAGCCGCAAGCGCGTGGGCTTCGAGGCCTTCGAGGCGGGCGAGGCGGGCCGCGGCGGGGGCGATGGCGGCAGCGCCTTCGCGGGTCGCCTTCTGCACGACAAAGCTGGTCAGGAACGAGCGGACGGTGATGCCATCCCAGGCACGGGCCGCGCCATCGGTCGGCAGGACGTGGCTTGGGCCGGCGGCATAATCCCCGAAGGTTTCCGCAGCATAGGCGCCGGCGAAAATGGTGCCGGCGGCGGTCAGTTGCGGGATGAGGACGTCGACATCGGCGATCTGGATGGCCAGGTGTTCCGGGCCATAGAGATTGGAGACCTCGGCGGCCTCTGCGATGGAGGCCACTATGAACAGCCGGGCCTGTTCGAGCGAGGCGCGCGCGATGGTTTCACGCGGCAGGTGCGACACCTGAACCTCGACTTCCGCGGCGATTTTGGCGGCAATGTCCGCGGAGAGCGCCACGAGGATGACCTGAGCGTCGGCATCGTGTTCGGCCTGACTGAGCAGGTCGGCGGCGACCAGTTTCACGTTGGCGGTATCGTCGGCGATGACCAGCAGTTCCGAAGGACCGGCGGGCATGTCGATGGCCAGACCGGAGACGCGCTCGGTGGCCAGACGCTTGGCTTCGGCGACATACTTGTTGCCCGGACCAAACAGCTTGTCGGCGGCGGGGATGCCGTCAAAAGCGCCGAGCGCCAGACCGGCTATGGCATGCGCGCCGCCGACGAGCCACATGGATTCCAGTCCGGACGCGGCGGCCGTGGCGATCATCATGGGCGCGATCGAGCCATCGCGCGCCGGCGGCATAACGCAGACGCGGTTAGGGACACCTGCCACCAGTGCGGGCACGGCGGTCATGATCAGGGTCGAGAACAGGGGCGCGGTGCCACCGGGCACATAGAGGCCGGCGGTGGTGATCGGGCGATAGACGCGCTGCAGACTGAGGCCGGGCTTCGGCGCGATCAGCGGGCCATCGGCCGGCAGCTCGGCTTGCTGGAAAGCGCGGACGTTGTCGACCGCCAGTTCCATAGCGGCCAGGTCTTCGGGCGCCAGTTGTGCGCGGGCGGCATCGACCGTGTCTTGGCCAAGCTTCACATAGCGCGGGGCGTGGCCATCGAGCTTGACCGACCAGTCGATGAGCGCGGCAAAACCGCGGGTTTCCACGTCATCAAAGATCGTGCGCACGGTCTCGGCCACGCGCGGATCGCGGCGGTTTTCCGGACGCGCCAAAGCCGCCTTCCGTTCCGCCGCGCTGAGATTTTTCCAAACAAAGGTCTTCATTGTCACTACGACTTCCCCCTCCCACCGCTTCGCGGTCCCCCCTCCCCGTAAACGGGGCGGGATAAGAACCGAATTTTCCTGCCCCGTTTACGGGGAAGGTGGCATTTGCGGAGCAAATGACGGAAGGGGGAAACTCTCCTATTTCATCATCTTTTCAATCGGCAGCACCAGGATCGCCGAGGCGCCCGCCGCTTTCAGCTTGTCGAGCGTCTCCCAGAACACGTTTTCCTGACAGACCGCATGGACGGCGACCGTGTCTTCTCGGCCAGCCAGTTGCATGATCGTCGGGGCGTCGGCGCCGGGGATCATCCTGATGATCTCATCAAGATGGACGCGCGGCGCGTTCATCATGACGTACTTGGCGCCGGTGGAGGCCGTCACGCCGTCAAAGCGACGCAGCAGCATGTCATAGGTGTGGGCCAGTTCGGGCGCGGGGGCATGAGGCGCCTTGATCAGCACGGCCTCGGATTTCAGCACCAGGTCGGTCGCCTTCATGCCGTTGGCTTCGAGGGTCGCGCCGGTGGAGACCAGATCGCAGATGGCGTGGGCGATCTTCATGCGGGGGGCCACCTCGACCGCACCGCGCATCTCGACGATTTCCGCCGTGACGCCATGGTCCTTCAGCCACTTGCCTAGGATATTTGGGTAGGACGTAGCGATACGCTTGCCTTCCAGCCACTGCGGGCCGGTGTAATCGACATCGTTCGGAACGGCCACTTTCAGCGTGCAGGAACCAAAGCCAAGGCGCTGGACGATCATGCTTTCCAGATCGCGGTCCGGGAAGTGCTCGGCCAGCACATTGTAACCGACTATACCCAGTTCGGCGACGCCATCGGCCACGAAGGTGGGGATGTCGTCGTCACGCACGCGCAGTAGGTCGATCGGCTGGTTTTCGATGCGATACAGCAGTTCGTTGGCGCCCTTGATGATGCGCAGGCCCGCGCCGGAGATCAGCTCGCCGGAGCGATCCGCCAGACGGCCGGATTTTTGAACAGCGATGCGTAAGCGTGGTTCAGTCATAACGTACTCTTGTGTCTATACCTCCCCGCTTGCCGGGGAGGGGGACCGACGCGCGCTTGCGCGTTGGTGGTGGGGTTTCTTACTTCTTTTCAGTCTTCATCTTGTCCAGCACCCGCCGGTAACCCTGATGCGGCATTTCCCGTAAGAAACGCGCCACGCGGGTGACGGTGGTGGTGCTGGCGCCGGTGCGCTCGGAAATTTCGCGATACGACAACTGGCCTTCATCGAGCAGGCGCGCCACCTTGAAACGTTCGGCGAAGGCCCGCAGTTCCGAAGGCGTGCACAGGTCATCGAGGAAGGCTTTCACCTCTTCGATCGACTCCATACCAAGCAACGCTTCGGCAAGGGCATCGGAATCCGTATGGCTGATTTTGGTGTCAATCGTCATCTGTATCACTGTAGTAGCGTGTTATCGTGCTGATACAGTAAGGTGGGCTGAGACGCAAGGCGGAAATGCAGGAATTTTATTTAGGTTTTGTTCTGGGCCCAGTAGTTCCTGGCAGCCGTTGTAAAGGCTGTAACCTCTTCTTTAGATGTAAAGGCTTGCTTGGGAATAATCAGCGCACACTTTCAGTTCGTGAACAGGAGGATGGTTTTTTGTGTCTCGATCACGTCGTGTATTGCAGTCCATTTGAGTTCAATCCGGGTCGTATCAGATGATTTAACAACGCCGGCAGAAGAAATTTCTATGGAGTTTTCTTTTTTTGAAGTTCCGCCACTGAAATATTGAGCGACGGTCAAAAGATAGGTGACCAAGGGTATAATCACGAAAACAAGAAGGGCTGAGAACAATATACAGGTGATTATGCTGGCAATATCGAAATGCGCCCATCCCCTGTTGGTCCACGGGATGGCTGCTAGAAAAGCAGCATATGCAAGGACTATAAGCAGCTTGAATTTGGTGACATAATTTTTCTTAAGCCATGCTTTGAAGAACCCATTGTAGTTCTCAAGTTTGAGCTTGTAGCCAATGGCTTGAAAATGTTCAGTCATTTAATTCTCCCCCAGTCTCGTTCTTAGATCATTTCAGAGTGAAATGGCACCGCTCCTTAGCTGCCAAACCCAAGCCACGTACAACGGGCCAGAAACGGTCGCCATAGTTCATCTGGGCCTTCGGAAACGCCGCCTGCATGGCGGCTTCAAAGCCGATAGGGCAGTCAAGCCCGGTTATGAACGTGGTCTACAGGTTTAAGGCTTCTGGCGCATTTTCTGAACCAGCATAAAGACGGCGATGGCGATGAACAGCCCGCCGGTGATCAGCAGGAACGGATCGCGCAGCATGTCGGCCCAGGGAATCGTCATCAGTGCGCCGCCGCATAGATATCAAAGGCGCCCAGAAACAACGGATCCTCAATGACCGTGCCGCAGGTCAGTCTGTATTGCCCAGGTGGTTGCAGGTTGAAGGCCGCCGGAACCAGCGGCAGGAACAGCAGTTCGCCGGATTTCTTGCCCACCAGCGACAGCACGAAGCCTTCCGAGCGGTTGGCGCGGATCAGTTGCCCGGCCAGGATTTCAAAACTCATCATCTCGTCATTGGCGTCGATCTGATTGAGCCGCACCAGAATCAGCGTGCCACGCATCGCTTTCAGGATCGGATGATCGCGCTCGGCGAAGGCCTCAGGCTCAAGCTCTATCCAGCGGTCGGCGTCGCTCACGATTCGGCATCCGCTTCGATAAGGGCAAAACGCGGCACGGTGCCCTCCGGCGTCCCGACCGTTTCTGTGAACATATCCAGCGGCCTGACCCACAGGCGGGCCTCTCCGGCCGGCTGATCGAGAGGCGCATACAGCACCATGATCTCTTCGCTTTCCGAGTGGGTGACGGTGCCGAAGACCTGATAGAGCTTGTTCTTGTAGTGGCGATAGGTGCCGCGCGCGATGGCGCTTTTGTAAAACGAGGTTGTCAGGGGCATGGACACCTCCTATTTGAATTTGGTGGGGAGCACAATGCGCCGATTTGGCCATCAAGGACAAGTGTCCGGTGATTTAAGTCGCGTAAACCCAAGCCCCGGAGTTCTTATGCACCGCGTTCTTATTATTGCCGGTTCCGACCCCAGCGGCGGGGCGGGCATCCAGGCCGATATCAAGACGGTCACCTGCCTGGGCGGCTACGCCATGACCGCGATCACCGCCCTGACCGTGCAAAATACGCTTGGCGTCTCCGATGTCATGGCGGTGCCGCCCGATTTTATCACGGCGCAGGCCATGGCCTGTCTCGATGATATCGGCGCCGACGCTATCAAGACAGGGATGCTGGCCGATATCGAGGTGATGGAGGCGGTGTCGCTGGTGCTGGAAAGCGCACACATCTTTACCGTGGTCGATCCGGTGATGGTGGCCAAGGGGGGCCACGCCCTGATGAAGGACCGCGCGGTCGACGCCATGAAGGCGCTGATGCTGCCGCTGGCCGATCTGCTGACCCCCAATACGCCCGAAGCCATGGCCCTGACCGGGCTCAGGATCGAAAACGAAGACGATGTGCGCAAGGCCGGCGCGGCATTGCTCGGGATGGGCGCGAAGAACGTGCTGATTAAGGGCGGACATTTGGAGGGGCCGGAAGTCGTCGATTTCCTCTTCACCGCCGAAGGGGAGCATCGCTTCACGTCTGAACGCATTGATACGAAGCATACCCATGGCACCGGCTGCACGCTTGCCAGTGCGTGCGCGGCCCTGACGCGGGCAGCCCGGCCGCTTCAGGAAACGGTCGGGCTGGCGCGTGACTATGTCGGGGGTGCGATCCTGATGGCGCCGGGGTTGGGCGAAGGCCATGGCCCCCTGCGCCATAACTGGTTGCTGTGAGTTCCTTTATCCTCCCCTGCGAAGCGGGGGAGGTGTCACGGCGCAGTCCGTGACGGAGGGGGGCTCTTACAGATTACGGGAGCGCCCCCTCCGGCGGGACAAGTCCGCCACCTTCCTCACAACGAAGTTGCCGTGCGCTGCGCTACAGGGGAGGATAATCCTAGCTTAGTGGCGATTATGATCCAGCTTCTGCGTGCGGATCTGGCCTGACAGGGTGTCGAGCTTCGCATTGAGCGTGCGGATCTCGTTGTGGGTCAGACCACGACCAGAACGCTCATAGCTGCGCTTCAAGGTGGTGATGTTATCTAGCCTGCCGGTCAGGCGCGCCGCTTCCTTGCGGCTGATGCGGCCGGAGCGCTGGCCCTGGTTGAGATCGCTGCGCAGGCTGGTGATACGGTCATTGAGATCGGTGGATTGGCGCATGTCCTGGCGCTCGGCTTGCGAACTAGCGTGTATCGGCGGGTGCGTCGGGGCGGCATGAGCGGCCATGCTCATGGAGGTCAGGCCGGCGCTCATGATGAGGGTGGCCAACAGGGTCTTGGTGGTTTTCGATGCGGTAGTCATAGCGGTGATCCTTTGTGATGTGTCTCGCTGTTGATCAGCGATGGACCCAATCTAGGCCCCCGCGGCTGAGCCTGAGCTGAACGGCGGGGTTCAGGTGGCGTTTAGCTGAGCGCCGGCTTTTGGCCCGATTACACCGAACGGCGTTGCGGAGGCTTGCCGGGTAAGGCTTTGCGGACAGCCGGATTGTTGCGACACTGTTACAGCCCAAAGGCGGAAAAATAAAAAATTATTTATATTCACCAGGATGCGTGCCTATTTCACCCGCACAAAAGGCGCAGAACCTGAGTCCTGCGCCTTAAGGGATAGGAGACGAACGGTCTTCAAGGCGACCGTCAGCCTCAGCCGTTACCAGCGACGGTTATCGCCGTCGCGCTTCTCGAAGCGGATCTGACCTTGCAGGCGATCCAGGCGGTTATCGAGCGAGGCCACCTCGTCACGGTTCAGGCCGCGACCCGAACGCTCATAACCGCGTTTCAAAGCGATGATGTTGCGCAGTTCGCTATCGAGGCGGCGGCCTTCGCGGGCGCTGAGCGCGCCGGTGCGGCGGCCCTGGTCGATGCGGCTGTCCAGGCGATCGATGCGGTTGTTGAGTTCGGCGGAAGCGCCGAAATGGTCGCGGGCCGGACCGCGGCCGCGATCGTCAACCACAATGACCGTGGCGTGACGCGGGGCGGCTGTGGCGATCGCCGGGGCGGCGACGGTGGTCAGGGTGGCGGCAATGGCAGCCAGGGTCATCAGGGTCTTTTTCATCGTCTTTCTCCGTTAAATGTGTCTCACGCTATGCCTTAGCGTTGGACCTATATAAACATGCGGCGCCTGAGCCTTACCTGAACGGCGCGGTTCATATTCGGTTCATCTTGGCGGACTGTTTTCCTTATAAATCAGTCGGATAGATAACCGGCGACCGCAAAACACTATGAGCGCGCATCATAAAATGCGATTTTGTTTGATCACGCCGATTGTTAAGGGAGGATCGGTAAAAAAGGCTTGCCCTCGCAAGGCCAGAAGCGCAAAGAGCGCACAAGAATTGTGCCGTACCTTTGGGGGCTAATATGTCGACTTTTTCCGCCAACAAGCCCGCTCGTGCCCCGGAACGTCCGTGGTTTTCATCCGGACCGACCTCGAAGCGTCCGGGCTGGAGCGTATCTGCCCTGACGGGGGCGCCGGTCGGGCGTTCGAACCGCTCCAAGGTGACGGTGGCGCGGCTCAACCAAGCGATTGATCTGACACGCTCGATCCTGCAAATCCCGGCGGACTATCATGTGCTGGTCATGCCGGCGTCGGATACCGGCGCCTTCGAGGCCGCCATGTGGAACCTGCTCGGTGAGCGCAAGGCGCAGCTTCTGGCCTTTGAAAGCTTTGGACAGTTGTGGGCCGATGATGCGGTCAACCATCTCAAGCTCGATTGTGAAGTGCTGTCAGCGCCGTATGGCCAGTTGCCGGACCTGAGCCAGATTGACCCGCAGGCCGATCTGGTCTTCCCGTGGAATGGCACCACGTCCGGCGTGTGCGTGCCCAATTCAGACTTCCTCGATGGCCATAGGGGGCTGGTGCTGTGCGACGCCACCTCGGCGGCCTTCTGCATGGAACTGCCGTGGCAAAAACTCGACGTCGTCACCTTCTCCTTCCAGAAGGCGCTGGGCGGTGAGGCGGGCTTTGGCGTGCTGGTGTTGTCGCCTAAGGCTATTGATCGCCTGAATACCTGGGACTCCGGCCGTCCGATCCCCAAGGTGCTGCGCCTTAAGGCTAAGGGGCCAAATAACACTCAAATAGCGGATATGAAGATTATCGGTGGCGACGCCATCAACACCTATTCGTTCCTGGTGATCGAGGACTATCTCGACGCCCTGCGCTGGGCTTCGCTTGAGGGCGGGCTCGAAGGTCTGATCAATCGCTGCAACCGCAACTTCAATACCTTGCGCGAATGGGTCGAAGCGACGCCGTGGATCGATTTCGTCGCCGAGGTCGAAGATCAGCGCTCGACCACCTCGCTTTGCCTTAAGTTCGTTGATCCGGCTGTGCAGGCGCAACCGGCCGAGGTGCAGGCGAAGCTGGCGGCGAAGATCGGCTCGCTGCTGGAGATCGAGGGCGTGGCCTTTGATGTCACCGGCTATCGCGCCGCCCCTCCGGGCCTACGCATCTGGTGCGGTTGCACAGTCGATGCGGACGATATCGATTCGCTGCTGCCGTGGCTGGAATGGGCCTATGCCGAGGCGCTGGCCGCACTGGAAGTGGCGTAGCGTAGTTTCATCTTTCCTTCCCAGTAAACGGGGAAGGAAAAGTTTGAAACACTTGTCAATCCGGCAGCGTGTTCATTACCCAAATTAGAGGGTTACAAGCGCTGATTCATCCTCTATAGGGTGCCACCGGCTAACACGCGCATGGCTAAGGCCTGCGCTGCAATATTCTGTGACCGGAGCAATCATCTTGGCAAACGTAACCGTAATTGGCGCTCAATGGGGCGACGAAGGCAAGGGCAAGCTTGTCGACTGGCTCTCCAACCGTGCCGATGTCGTCGTGCGTTTTCAGGGCGGTCACAATGCCGGTCACACGCTCGTCGTGGATGGCAAGGTCTACAAGCTCTCCCTGCTGCCGTCCGGCGTCGTTCAGGGCAAGCTCTCTATCGTCGGCAATGGCGTGGTCATTGATCCGTGGGCGCTGTTCGATGAAATCGGCCGTGTCGAAGCGCTGGGCCTCAAGATCACGCCTGAACTTCTGGTGCTGGCCGATAACGCCTGCCTGATTTTGCCGATCCACTCCGAACTCGATATCGCACGCGAAGCCGCCGCCGGCGCCGGCAAGATCGGCACCACCGGCCGCGGCATTGGTCCGGCCTACGAAGACAAGGTGGGCCGTCGCGCCATCCGTGTCGCCGATCTGGCTGATCTCGACGCGCTGGAATCGAAAATCGACCGCCTGCTGGCGCACCACAACGCCCTGCGTTCGGGCCTAGGCCTCGAGCCGGTTGATGTGGCTGCCCTGACCCAGAAGCTGAAGGACATCGCGCCGCGCCTCCTGCCGTTCGCCCAGCCGGTCTGGTACGTGCTCGATAAGGCCAAGCAAGCAGGCAAGCGCATCCTGTTTGAAGGCGCGCAAGGCGCTCTGCTCGATATCGACCATGGCACCTATCCGTTCGTCACCTCGTCCAACACCGTGGCCGGCCAGGCCGCTGCCGGTTCCGGCATGGGCCCGAAGTCGGTCGGCTATGTTCTCGGCATCCTGAAAGCCTACACCACCCGCGTTGGTTCCGGCCCGTTCCCCACCGAACTGTTCGACGAGATCGGCCAGGGCATTGCCACGCGCGGTCACGAATTCGGCACGGTTACCGGTCGCGCCCGTCGCGTCGGCTGGCTGGATGCGGTTCTGGCACGCCAGTCGATCGCCATCAATGGCATCGACGGTATCGCCCTGACCAAGCTCGATATCCTCGACGGCATCGAAACCATCAAGGTCTGTGTCGGCTACAAGGTCGGTGACCGGGTGCTCGACTATCTGCCGGCCAGCTTCAAGGACCAGCAGGGCATCGAGCCGGTCTATGAGGAGATCGAAGGCTGGAGCGGGAGCACGCAAGGCGCGCGTTCGTGGAAAGACCTTCCGGGTAACGCCGTCAAATATGTCCGCCGCATCGAAGAACTGATCGGCGCGCCGGTGGCGCTGTTGTCGACCTCGCCGGAACGCGAGGACACCATCCTGATGCGCGATCCGTTTCAGGACTAACAGGCCACAAAAGACCCAAAAAGGCGCCGAGCGATCGGCGCCTTATTTTTTGTCGCGTTTTGCGCTGCACAGTAAAATCTATTTTTACCAATAGGGTGTACGCTCATGATAATCATTCCTGTCGTGAGTCATCCTTGTTCTCGCTCGATCCCAAACTGGCCGCCAAACTGAAGCCGCATCTTAAGCGGGTGCTGGTGCTTGAAAGCAATCCTGCCTATGCGCGCATCCTGATGGATATGCTGCGCGTTCTGGGCGTCGAAAAGGTGCAGGTCGAACACGATGACCGGCGCGCCGAGGTGTTGTGCGAAACCTTCGACCCCCAGATTATCTTCTGCGATCTCAAGGGCGCCAAGCTCGAAGGCGCCAAATTTATAACCGCCCTGCGTCGCTCCGACCTGCCATGCCGCAAGATTCCCGTCATCATGATGGCGCCGAATGAACTGCCGGAAACGCTGAAAGAAGCGCGCGATTGCGGCAGTGATGAGGTCATGAAGAAGCCGTTCGCCTCGGGCGATCTGCTCAAGCGCCTGGAACACGTCGTCACCAAGTCGCCGCCGTGGATCGAAGCGGTGATGTATGTCGGCCCTGATCGCCGGCGCTTCAATTCGGGCTCCGGCCCCAGCACGCGCGCACCAGAGACCATGTCGGACGGCATGAAGCGGATTGAGCAGAGCGTGCGCATCCTGCGGGCCGCCAGCCAGCAATTCGATACGGATCGCAAACAGGCCAAGCGCGCCATCACCGCCCAGCTCGAAGTTCTGGTGCCGGCCTGTAAAGCGATCCCCCATCCAGAATTTAAAGGCGCCGTGGCCGAAATCTTCCAGGCCTACAAGTCCTCCGCCATGACCGGGGAGATGCTGAAAGCGCCGGTGGCGGTGCTGGCCAAATTGTTCAAGATTGAAGATGCGCCTGGCGCTGGTAAGGCTGCCTGACATATCGCGCTTTATAGCGTTTCTTTGTCGGCGAAATGACGTAGTCTGGCTGTCATTCCCATCTCCAGCCTGATCGTCCATGAAATCTCAAGTTCTAACCTTTGGCCAGTCCCAGGCTCCCATCCTGATTCTCGATGATTTTTCGGGCGCCTTGCAGGAGATACGTGCCCTGGGCAAGTCTCTGGCGCCGTTTCCAGCCGAGCGCACCACGCGCTATCCGGGCCTGCGCCGTCTTTTGCTGCCGTCGGACCCTGCCGGCTTTGGCTATGTCGCACGCACGGTTGAGGCTTGCGTGCCCTTTATCGGTGAGGTGTTTGGATTCAAAGGGTTCTCGCTTCAGGAAGCCAGCTTTTCCATGGTGACGACGGCGCCGGAAAGCCTGCTGTCCGGACAGAAGGCGCCGCATTTCGATCAAACACATCCCGGCTATCTGGCGGTTCTGCATTATCTGAGCGACACGCCCGGATCAGGAACCGCCTTTTACCGTCATCGCGCCACGGGTATCGAGCAGGTTACCGAGGGCAATCGTGACGCTTACAGTGCGATACGGCAAAGCGAGACGGAACAAGCCACACATGGCTATATGTCGGGCTCCACATCCTTTTTTGAGCGGACCGGCTTCATAGAAGGCGTGGCTGATCGCCTGATCATCTATCAGGGCAATCTCTTGCATTCCGGTATTATTCCGGAGGACATGGTGTTTAGCGAAGACCCGCTGATCGGACGCCTGACCGGCAATATATTTGTGCGGGGGCAATAAAAAACCGGCCCTTGCGGACCGGCTTTTAGCGTTCAAAAGGCAAGCAGACTTAAGCCGAAACCGGCGTTGCGGCGATAGAGGCCGCGACCATGGCCTTCTGCAGTTTTTCAAAGGCGCGCACCTCGATCTGGCGGACGCGTTCGCGCGAAACGCCAAAGCGCTCGGCCAGATCTTCCAGCGTGGTGGGCGAATCCTTCAGACGGCGCTCGGTCAGGATTTCCTTTTCGCGCTCGTTCAGTTCGCCCATGGCGGCCTGGAGCAGGTCCATGCGCTGACCGTATTCCTGATTGTCGGCCAGAACGGTTTCCTGTGACTGCTGCTTGTCATCGACCAGCCAGTCCTGCCACTCCGAATCGCCTTCTGAAGCGCGCAAGGGCGCGTTCAGCGACGAATCGGCCGAGGACATGCGGCGGTTCATGTTGATGACGTCGGTTTCCGATACGCCCAGCTTGGTAGCGATCTGTTCGACGTGCTCGTGATGCAGGTCGCCTTCTTCCAGTGCCGAGATTTCCGACTTCACCTTGCGCAGGTTGAAGAACAGCTTCTTCTGAGCCGCGGTGGTGCCCATCTTGACCAGCGACCACGAGCGCAGGACGTATTCCTGGATCGACGCCTTGATCCACCACATGGCGTAGGTGGCGAGGCGGAAGCCACGATCGGGATCGAATTTCTTGACCGCCTGCATCAGGCCGACATTGCCTTCGGAGATCACTTCGCCGACCGGCAGGCCATAGCCGCGATAACCCATGGCAATCTTGGCGACGAGGCGCAGGTGCGAGGTGACCAGCTTGTGCGCGGCCTTCGGGTCCTGGTGTTCAGCCCAGCGCTTGGCCAGCATGAACTCTTCGTCCTTGGGCAGCATGGGGAATTTGCGGATTTCAGACAGATAACGATTGAGGCCGCCGTCCGGGGTGAGGGCCGGCAGGCTGGCGCCGTCGCGCGTAGCAAGATTGGATGAAGAGGTCAGGGCAAGAGAACTCATCGGTTTATCGCTTTCTGGTGAAGCCTTGTCGGATTGGGACTCTGACGAGAGGTCAGAATAGGAGGTCGTGTCGGACATGAGACCAGCGCCTTGTCGTGTGAGGGGGACACACGGGAGGGGGTAACATGCCCGACAACTGTGTGTAGATTTAGGAAGCCTTTTGACGAAAAAAAGACCCCCCGCTCAGGGAAAACGTTAAAATCCGAGTCAAAAGCGATTTGGGAGGGCAAATCTATCATAAACGCACGGTGTTACAGGATCACAGTTCGGTGAGTGCGCTGCACAATGCGGCTAACGGGTCATTGACCCTCAATACATATCCGCGAGCGCATCGACCAGTTCCTGCATATCGTCGGGCAGGGGGGCTTTGAATTTCAGTTTTTCGCCCGTCACCGGATGCACAAAGCCAAGCAGGCCGGCATGCAGGGCCTGGCGGTTGAAATCCAGCTCTTTCAGAATCGCCTGAACCTCTTTGGCCGGCGCGCCGGAACCATAGACCGGATCGCCGAGGCACGGACAGCCGAGATGCGCCATATGAACGCGGATCTGGTGGGTGCGGCCGGTTTCGAGACGGCAGGTCAGCAGGGCGGCCAGGGGTTTGTCGTCGCCAAAGACCTCTTCCAGCCGATAGTGCGTAATCGCTTCGCGGCCACCAGCGCGCAAGACCGCCATTTTCTTGCGGTCGTGGTGCGAGCGGCCAAGACGCGTCGTCACCGTGCCGGTCATGTATTTGGGCGAGCCCCTGACGACGGCGCGGTATTCGCGGTCTATATCGTGGCGGGCGAACAGTTCGCTCAAAGCGCGGTGGGCCACATCGGACTTGGCGGCGACCAGAATGCCGGAGGTGTCCTTATCAAGGCGGTGGACGATGCCGGGACGCAGTACCCCGCCGATGCCGGATAGCGAATCGCCGCAGTGATAGAGCAGGGCGTTGACCAGTGTGCCGTCGCGCGTGCCGGGCGCCGGATGCGCCGCCATGCCGACCGGCTTGTTGACCACGATCAGATGTTCGTCCTCGAACAGGATTTCCAGCGGCAGGTCTTGCGGTTCGGGGGTGGCATTGGTCGGGGCAGGGATGATGAGGCTGTAGTCGCCGGCCTTCGCCTTGTGCTTGCCGTCGCTGATCACCTTGCCCTGAAACGTCAGGCGACCCTCACCGATCAGGGCCTGCAAACGTGCGCGCGACAGATCGGGAAAGTGGCCGGCCAGCACGCGGTCGAGGCGGTCGCCGAGATCGTCGCTGTCGGCATCGATCGTCGTGGTCAGGATGTGTGCTTCAGCAACGTCTTCTGAAAGGGCGTCGAGCTCATCGTCAAAATCTTCGGAAGTGGTCATAGGCAGGCCATAACATTGGATCAGGACAAGGCATAGCTGAAATAGTCGTCTATTCCTTATCTGCCGAGATCAAACCAATCTTAATGTAGCCCGCTTCATGAAGCCTGTCGATCGTCCGAGCGACTTCTGAGTATTGAACATCGAGGTCAGGTTTGATCAGAACGCGCACACGCTGCATGTCTGTGCCTTGCGCAACGTTAAGCTCTTCAATTAACTTTTCCTGAAAAATGCTCTTTCCATCAACGTAGTAATTACACGGCGCTTCAATATTAAGGGAAATTGTCCTCAGCCAATAGGGCTTGTCAGGCTGGCGTGCGGGTTCAAGCCGCACACACGAACTCGCCGCGACAGAGCAAACTATCGCGGCGAGAATGTGTAACAGATTTTTTGTCTTGGAAGCCAAAGACTATTCGATGTCTTCGTTGATCAGGCCGATCTTGAGGTAGCCGTTTTGTTGCAGCTCGTTGATCACCTTCACGAAGTCCTCATACTTGATGTCCTTGTCGCCACGCACCAGAATGCGCTGGTCGCTGAGCGGGGTGTTGGGATCGGTGACGCGAAGCGCAGCGGCGACATCGCCGATCAGGCGGTCCATGCTGGTCTTTTGTGGCCCGATATAGATGTCTTCAGGACCCATGATCGAGATGAAGACCGGATCCGGCTTCTTTTCGTTCGTGGGCGGCGCCTTTGCGGGCGGCAGGTCGAGCTTGATAGACACCGTGGCGGCCGGGATGGACACCATGAAGATGATGAGGAGAACGAGCATGACGTCCACGAAAGGCGTGACGTTGATGTCCGAATTTTGCGCGACCGTATACTTACCGCCGCCGCCGCCACCGAGCTTAGCGCCCATAGTTTAACTCCCTTAAAGCCTCCACGGACGCGATCCGCGGGGGACAAACATATGCCGTTAGGCCACGGACGGCGCAATCGTGGCGCTGCCTGTCTGACCTGTCGGTAGCGATTTAGGACAAGTCAGAGTTAAATGTAAAGCCTGAAAGGCGGTCATAACGGGCAGAGATTAAGAATATTTCATGCCGGAGCGCCGTTATCAATTAAAAATGCCGAAAACCGGGCGGCTTCCGGCGTCCACCGGTGTCACGGACGGCCAGCGCCAAGGACGCCTATACCCAAGGCCTCAGACAATGTCTTCGTTGATCAGGCCGATCTTGACGTAGCCGTTCTGCTGGAGCTGGTTGATCACCGCGATGAAGTCGGCATAGCTTATATCTTTATCGCCGCGCACCAGCACGCGTTGCTCGCTCAGGGGCGTGTTCGGGTCTGAAACGCGCAAGGCCGCGGCCACATCGCTGATCAGGCTGGCCATGCTGGTCTTCTGCGCGCCGATATAGATGTCGTCCGGTCCCATGACGGAGATGAACACCGGATCGGGACGTTTGCTTGTCGGGCCTTCAGCCGGTGGCATATCCAGCTTGATCGAGACCGTGGCGGCCGGAATCGACACCATAAAGATGATCAGCAGCACCAGCATGACGTCCACGAAGGGCGTGACGTTGATGTCGGAATTTTGCGCGATGCTGTAACGACCGCTTTTGCCGCCGAGTTTCATGGCCATGGTGTTCTCCTCCATAATGCGTATTGCGTGACCATAAATTATGCCTTACATGATACTTTGTAAAGCAAGGTTATTAAATATTATGAGGGGCATAAAAAAGCGGCCCTGCCGGAGCGGGGCCGCTTCTTTCAGAAAGAGATAAGGTTTAGCGATGAATCAGGCGCAGGAAGCGATCTTGTCTTTTACGTTTCACAAGATCGCACGCCAAATACGGCGCCTCTATCGATGAATCAGGCGCAGGAAGCGATCTTGCAGGGCCTGATCCGTCTTGAACACGCCGGTGAAGCGCGTTGTGACCGTGGTGACGTTCTTGTGGTGGACGCCGCGCGTGCTCATGCACTGGTGTTCGGCGTCGATCAGCACGGCGACACCCAGCGGCGCCAGCGACTCTTCCAGCGCGTCCGCGACCTGCTTGGTCATGGTTTCCTGCGTTTGCAGGCGCTTGGCGAAGATTTCGACAACGCGGGCGATCTTGGAAATGCCGACGACCTTGGAGGTCGGCATATAGGCCACCCAGGCCTTGCCGAGGAAGGGCGCCATGTGATGCTCGCAGTGCGATTCGACATCGATTTCGCGCAGCATGACCATATCGTCATAGCCCTGTACGTCCTCGAAGGTGCGCGACAGTTCCTTGGCGGGGTCTTCGGTATAGCCCTGGAACCATTCGCCGTAGGCATCGACGACGCGCTTGGGCGTATCGAGCAGGCCTTCGCGTTCGGGATCGTCACCGGCCCAGGCCAGCAGCGTCTTGACGGCGGCCATCGCTTCTTCGCGCGACGGGCGGTTGGTGTAGGTGACGACGCTCTTGGGCTTGGAGGTGTTTAGCAGATTGTTCGCTTCGGTGGTCAGGTTCGACACAGGATCAAGGCTATCCATAATACATTCGGTTCCCAGGGCTACCCAGTGGCGCCGGAACGACGGTTCCGGAAGGACGCGCGGTATCCCTCACAATATAACCCGCATAAAATCAGCCGGCGCGTGCCGTGGCGTTCTTGCATGAGGGCCGGTCAGTTTATGGCAGTACCAAAAACCAACATTAGAGCCCCTTATACTACGTCCTTGCGAAAATTGGATCACTCTGGCCAAGATTTTACATGGTGCAGATTTTACGTGGCATTGGGGGCTTGCCGCGTCTATATGGGAGGGAGCCCTTTGATTACAACCGAAATTCTCCAAAAACGCTGATGAAACTGCATATTCACGACACGCTGAAGCGTGAAAAAGTCCAATTTACGCCCAACAATCCTGAGCGTGTGACGCTGTATGTCTGCGGGCCGACCGTCTACGATTTCGCCCATATCGGCAATGCGCGCCCGGTTGTGGTGTTCGATGTGCTGTTTCGTCTGCTGCGTCATTTGTATGGCGAAAGCCATGTCACCTATGCGCGCAACATCACCGACGTCGATGACAAGATCAACAAGAAGGCGATGGACGAAGGCGTCGATATCTCGGTCATCACCAACCGCTACGCCGACATCTATAATGCCGACATGGCGGCGCTCGGTGCGCTGCGCCCGACGTTAGAACCGCGCGTCACCCATAATATGGACGCCATCCTGCATCAGATCCAGGCGCTGATCGATAATGGCCACGCCTATCCGGCCGAAGGGCATGTGCTGTTCGATGTCGAGAGCTACAAGGCCTATGGCGCCCTGTCGAACCGCTCGCTCGATGATATGATCGCTGGTGCCCGTGTCGAAGTGGCGCCCTATAAGAAAAACCCGCAGGATTTTGTGCTGTGGAAGCCCTCCAAGCCGGGTGAGCCTTTGTGGGCAAGCCCGTGGGGCGAGGGGCGTCCCGGCTGGCATATCGAGTGCTCGGCGATGATCGAGGCCAATCTTGGCCTGCCGATCGATATCCACGGCGGCGGCCACGATCTGATCTTCCCGCATCACGAAAACGAAATTGCGCAGGGCGTCTGCACCCAGCATGGCCATGCCCATGACAGCGACGCCTACTCGCGGTACTGGATGCACAACGGCTTCCTCGATTTCGGCAAGGAAAAGATGTCAAAGTCACTCGGCAATGTGAAGCTGGTGCACGAAATGATCAAGACGACGCCGGGTGAGGTGTTACGTCTCGCCCTGCTGTCGGCGCATTACCGCGCGCCGCTCGACTGGACGGATGAGCTGATCAGCCAGACGCATAAGCGCCTTGATGGCCTCTATGGCGCCTTGCGCAAGGCGCAGGACGTGCCGGTGCGCGACGTGGTGGTGCCGGCGGGCGTGTTGGAGGCCCTGTGCGACGATCTTAATACGCCTCAGGCTCTGGCTGAGCTTTCCGCGCTGGCCAAGGTGCTGGAAACGGCGACCTCGGAAGCCGGGCGCATGATGGCCAAGGCGGATCTTCTGGCGGCCGGTGCGGCGCTTGGCCTGCTGCAGGGTGACCCCGAGGCCTGGTTCAAGCAGGGCGCGGGTGACGATCTGACGGCGCAGGTTGAAGCCCTGATTGCGGCACGTGCGGTGGCGCGGGCGGAAAAGAACTGGCCGGAAGCTGATCGCATCCGAAAGGAACTGGATGCGCTCAATATCGAGGTCATGGACAGCGCCGGCGGCGCAAGCTGGAAAGTGAAGGCGACGAACTGATGGGTTTGAAGATCGAACACCGCGTCGGCATCGCCGCGCCCGTCGATGATGTCTATGCCATCATCGCCGATATCAATGCCTGGCCGGAATGGAGCCCGATCCACAAAAAGACGGACGCTAGGCTGTCCTTTGGCGCTCCGATCCACCTTGAGGAATATTACGAAGGCCTGGGTACCTGGGAGACGGACGGCTTTATCGCCGACTGGACGCCGCTGTCGCATATCCATGTCAGCGTGCCCAAGCCCTTCTATGCCGGCACCCTGGTGCGTTATTTCGAGTTCGATATTCTGAGTGATACTGGCGCGGGCTTTTCGATCGGCGCCATGTTCAACGGCTATCTGTCGGAACGCGAAGGCAAGCGCTATCGCAGCCTTATCCGCACGGGTTTCGAGGCGTTTGGCGAGGCCTTGAAAAGCAAGGCCGAGGCGCAATTTGCCGCCAATCCGTATACGCCCGCGCCACAGGTCGCCAAGGCTACCCCGGATGCTGAACCCCTGGCCAAGAAAAAACCCAACTGGCGCGGTCCGAAACTGTTCGGTCCGTTCGGCAGCAAGTAGCGCCTTGCGCATGTTTGGCGCGCAACCCATCTAGGCCTCATGATCGACGACCTCTATTCCCGCGAAATCCTGCGCCGCACCACGCAGCTTCAGCACGTCGGTCATCTGGCGGCGCCGCAAGGCGTGGCCGATAAGGTCGCCAAGCTGTGTGGCTCGACCATCCATATCGAGCTGAATATGGACGGCGAAGTGATCACCGAATTCGCCCAGCAGGTGCAGGCCTGCGCGCTCGGTCAGGCCAGTGCGGCGATTCTCAGTCAGCATGTCATCGGCGCCACCGCCGCAGAGGTGACAGAAGCGCGCGATGCCCTGCGTCATCTCCTTAAAGATGAGCCGGCAGACTTTCCGCCACGTTTCGAGGATTTGAGAATTCTGTCTTCCGTCAAGGAGTTCCCGGCGCGCCACGCTTCGACCCTTCTGGCGTTTGATGCCACAGTTGCGGCTATTTCGTCACGCCCGTAAAATAAAATGTCAGGTTGTGCTTCGAGGCGCTTGCCATTCAAACGAAAATAGGTTCCATAATACCCCTAACGCGGGGGCGGGTATTTGCAGGGTTGACGTGGTTCAACTTTTTCTCCATTCGATGGCACATGACCGCTCCTTACGAACGTTCCGTGCGTGCGGCGCTGCGAGCCTACAAGCTCACATTGTCGCCCTACATCGGTCAGGGCTGCCGCTTCCGGCCGACCTGTTCGGAATATACCGCTGAAGCCATGATTATCCACGGCCCCATAAAAGGGTCATGGATGGGGATTAAGCGTATCTGTCGCTGTCGGCCGGGGGGCAGCAGCGGCTATGATCCGGTTCTGCCGAAGGAACCGAAAGAGTAAGGTCTGGTATGGCGCTTTCGCGTCGCATCAAACCCGGTTTCGTGGTGGTTTTCCAAGACCATATCGAAACCTTATTAAATTTATTGCGCGATGAAGCCCGCCGTAAGGGCTACAGGTCGCCAGACGAGAGTGACTAAGATGATGATAGACTTGAAGTTTCCCGATGGCGCCGTTCGCAGCTTCGACAGGGGGACAACCGGCAGGGCCATTGCCGAAAGCCTGTCAAAATCGCTGGCGAAGAAGGCCGTTCTGATCAAGCTCGATGGTACGCTGCTTGATCTCGACCGGCCACTGGAAGAGGGGGGGGCTTTGGAAATCTTGACGCGCGACGCCCCCGAGGCGCTCGAAGTCATACGTCACGACACGGCCCACATCCTGGCCGAGGCGGTGCAGGAACTGTTCCCGAACACGCAGGTGACCATCGGGCCATCGATCGAGGACGGCTTCTATTACGATTTCGCCCGCGACGAGCCGTTCAGCACCGACGACTTCGCCAAAATCGAAGCGAAGATGAAAGAGATCGTTGACCGCGACGAGAAGATCGTGCGCGAGGTCTGGGACCGCGACGACGCCATCAAGCATTTCGAATCGATCGGCGAGGCCTACAAGGCCGAAATTATCCGCGATCTGCCGGGTACGGAAACCATCACCATGTATCGCCACGGCGACGCTTGGAAGGATCTGTGCCGCGGGCCGCACCTGCCGTCGTCGAAATTTATCGGCAAGGCGTTCAAGCTGACCAAGCTGGCCGGCGCCTACTGGCGCGGCGACCACAACAATGCGCAATTGCAGCGCATCTACGGTACGGCCTGGGCCACGGATGCCGATCTCGAAGCCTATATCACCCGCATCGAGGAAGCCGAAAAGCGCGATCACCGCAAGATCGGCCGCGCCATGGATCTCTTCCACATGCAGGAAGAAGGCCGCGGCATGGTGTTCTGGCACCCGAAGGGCTGGCAGTTGTGGCGCACGCTTGAGGCCTATATGCGCCGTCGTCTCGATGATTCCGGCTATGTCGAGGTCAAGACGCCGCAGGTGCTCGATCGTTCCTTCTGGGAAAAGTCCGGCCACTGGGATAAGTATCGCCCCAACATGTTCATCTGCGAAACGGTTGAAGGCGAAACGCTTTCGCTCAAGCCGATGAACTGCCCCGGCCACGTCCAGATCTTCAAGGTCGGTTTGCGTTCCTATAAGGAACTGCCGATGCGCATGGCCGAATTTGGCGCCTGCCACCGCTACGAGCCGTCGGGTTCGCTGCACGGTCTGATGCGCGTGCGCGGCTTCACGCAGGACGATGCCCACATCTTCTGCCGCGAAGACCAGATCGTCGAGGAAACCGAGAAGTTCGTGCGCCTGACCCGCATGATCCACGCCGATCTCGGTATGGAAACGGCCTATATCAACCTGGCAACGCGCCCGGAAAATCGCGCTGGTTCGGATGAATTCTGGGACAAGGCCGAAGGCATGCTGGCGGAAGCCGCGCGTCAGGCCGGCGTCGAGGTGGTGATCGCCGAAGGCGACGGCGCCTTCTACGCGCCTAAGCTCGATTTCATCGTCAAGGACGCCATCGGTCGTGAATGGACCTGCGGCACCCTGCAACTCGATTATGTGCTGCCCGAACGCCTTGATGCCGAATATGTCGCCGAAGACGGTTCGCGCCAGCGTCCGGTCATGCTTCACCGCGCTATCTTAGGCTCGTTCGAGCGCTTCATCGGCATCATGATCGAAAACTACGCCGGCAAGTTCCCGATCTGGTTGGCGCCGGTGCAGGTCGTCATCGCGCCGATCACTTCGGACGCCAATCCTTACGCGGAGACCGTCGCGGCGGCCCTGCGCAAGGCAGGCCTGCGCGTCGATACCGATGTGCGCAATGAAAAGATCAATTACAAGGTGCGCGAGCACTCGCTGGCCAAGGTGCCGGTGATCGCCGTCGTCGGTCGCAAGGAAGCCGAAACGGGCGAAGTCGCCCTGCGCTTCCTCGGCTCCGAAGGCCAGACCATTCTGAGCGTGGCGGATGCCGTCGCGCGCCTGTCGGCAGAAGCCACGCCCCCAGATCTAAGGACGCGTGACGCATGAACCATCTGCCGCCCTCCATCATCGACATGCTCAAGGAGCGCAAGCTCGCCACCAGCGAGGCGAATTACTTCGTCCAGCATCTGGACTTGGGACCCGATGCGAATGCGGCGGATGGCATCACGGTCATCATGATCGTTTTCCATACCGGCAAGGTGCTGTTTGACAGCATCAACCGGGTGCTGAACGATCCGCATGTGACCCAGTTCATCATTATCGACAACGGTTCCTCCGAAAAGGTCGCGCAGATGCTGCGTGACCTTAAGGAAGATCATGATCACATCCTGCTGGTTCAGGGGCATGGCAATATTGGTTTTGGCCGCGCTGCCAATCTGGGCGCTATCCTTGCCAATCAGCCGTGGCTGGTTTTCCTTAATCCGGATGCCATGCTGCAGCATGATTGCACACGCCGCCTGATAGATGCCGCCAGGAATCAGCCGTCGCCCTGCATCGTCGGTGCGCGTCTGCTGAACCCCGATATGAGCGAGCAGCGCGGTGCCAGACGGGGCGAGGTAACGCCGGTGACAACGCTCGTGTCACTGCTGCATCTCGCCAAATGGCTACCTGCCCTGCAAAAATACGAAATCCATTATGAGGATCAGCCGCTGCCGGCGGGCCCTGCGCCTGTGCCGACGATTTCCGGTGCCTGTTTCGCGGTCTCGAAGCGAGATTTCGCCCGTCTGAAAGGCTTTGACAGCAATTTCTTCCTGCATGTCGAAGACGTTGACCTGTGCTGGCGTGCTCGTGAGATGGGCGGCGCGGTGCTGTTCCATCCCCAGGCTGAGGTGGTTCACGAAGGTCATACCTCACGCGTCGAACCGATGTTTGTCGAACGTAACAAGGGCAATGGCCTGACCTACTATTTCAAGAAGCGCGCCAAGGGTAAGGGGATATGGCGCATGGCCTATGTCTGGCTGCTGTCGCCCGTGATCGTATCCGTGTCGGTGGCGCGCGCCATGACTCGCAAGCGACTCAAGGACGATGAGGATAGCGATCTGCCGGCCGAATAAGGCCTGCTATTTACCGGCAGTGGGCGTGTTGCTGTAAAGCGTTAGCGCCTGATCATGGCCATTATAGTTATGACCTTTGACCTGGCTGACCGCGTGCGGAACGATACCTGCAGTCTTGGCTTCCGTCTGAAACGCCTTTTCAAACTTCGATTCAACAAAGACTGGCCGGCCTTCCCGCAGGGCGGCGACGGCGCCTTTGGCGTCTTCGTTGAGCAGTTCCGTTTTGGTGCCCATAGCGAAGACAAAGCTCGGTTCGGCGTAGCCGATGATGGCCACCGGCCCGGGCGCTACACCCTGGCGCGGATCGAGATGCGCCGTCACCAGCGCCGTCTCCAGCATTTTGGAAATCCACAAAGGCTTCAGATGCACAAGCTCGCTGACGAAGCTGAGATGCGCCAATATACCGGCCGCCAGCAGGAAAGCGAAACCGGCACGCTGACGATTGCGCCACATCAGCCAGCCACCGAGGATAGCAAGCACTAGCGCCGACGACACCACGGCGACAACGAAAATCAGGGCGTCGGACGCGCCGTAGAGATGATAGCCGGCGATGGCGATCACGGAGATCACCAGCCCGCCGATGAGGCCGGCGGCGGCGTTTAGCGCCTTGGCCCAGGTCTTCAGCGGCACATCCATCGAAACGGCGCATAGCCAGATCAGGGCGCCAAAAGCTGGCAGGGTGTAGTGCGGCAGCTTGGTCGGCGACAGCTCGAAGATGATAAAGGCCGGCAGGAACCAGGCGATGGCAAAGCGGATGGCCGCCTCATGCCGACGCGAGATCGCCGTCTGCAACGCGCCGCCGAGGAACCAGGCCGCCGGGAACAGGGTGATGGGCAGCAGGGCCAGATGGTAGCCCGGCCAGCCGGCATGTCCTTCGGAGCCGCCGCTGATCTTGTCGGCGAAATCCTTGCCAACCGCCCCGACCCAGAACTGGCCGTCGGTGGCCACGGTGATCGCCATAAACCACGGGCCGCAGATGAGCAGGACAAGGATCAGACCCCAGCCCCAGCTCAGATTGCGCGCCCAGCGCACCTTGCGGTCCCAGGCGAAGAGCGTCAGCAGGGTGGCGGCCAGTATCATCGGGCCGATGATGATCTTGATCAGGATGGTGCCGGCGACCGCCAGCCAGAAGACCAGTTTAAGCCAGGGCATTTTGGGCCGTGGATCATCCACGCCGAGGTCACGGGTGCGCAGGTAGATCTGCGCCAGCGCCGCCATCATCAGGGTCACCAGCCCGCACTGAACGGCGTCGGTCTTGGCCCAGAAGGCTTCTGTCGACAGCATGAAGGTAACGGCGAACAGAAGTCCGGCCTTGGTGCCTGTTCGGGTGCCAAAAGCATAGGAAGCGCCCCAGGCGCAGGCAAACGCCGCCAGCGCTGCGCCGAGCAGCGAGGGCAGGCGGTAAGGGAAGATATCGCGTTTGGCCACCTTGGAGGTCAGCTTGACGGCCGCCACCTGCAGCCAATGGATGCCGACCGGCTTTTTATAGCGCGGCACCTCCTGCACGTTGATATTGATATAGTCGTGCGTTTCCATCATCTGCGCCGAGGCCTGCACGAAACGCGACTCATCGCGGTCGAGCGGTGGCAGCATAAGGGCGCAGGGCAGGGCGACGATGAATGCGAGTAGGGCGGCCAGCAGCGGCCCGCGCCGGCCCTTCGAGGCCATGCGGACAAAGGGGCCTTGCAGAAGCTGGATCATGCCTTGTAAAGTGATGCCGGCCATGAAACCCCTCAAAGACCGCGACAGCTTGCGGGCGATAACTATTTACGTCAGCGGCCAAAGAGCCTATGACGGCTCAAAACCCAATGGGTTTCAAGCCTTTGCCCTAACTCCCGATACGAGCTTCACATGCCTGTAACCGTCTCTGCCGTGGTGCCCGTCTATAACGAAGAAGGCGCTTGCGTACAAGTCGCCAGAGAAATCGAGGCGGAGTTTTCAAAGCTCTTCGGCATTGGTGGCTACGAGATCCTCATGGTCGATGACGCCAGCCGTGACGATACCCACGCGCGTCTGGTGGCGTCGAAGGCCGATATCCCGGCTTTGCGCGTGCTGCGTCACGCAAAGAACGTCGGCAAGAGCGGCGCCATGCGCAGCGGTGTTTTCGCGGCAAAGGGCGATATTGTCGTCACGCTCGACGGCGACGGCCAAAATCCGGCGGCCGATGCCGCCCGTATGGCGCGCATCTTGAGCGAAGCCGCGCCGGAGGTCGGCATGGTGGCCGGTCAGCGTCGCAATCGTCAGGATACGGCGTCAAAGAAATGGGCGTCGCGCTGGGCCAACAGCATCCGCAAGAGCCTGTTGAACGACAAGGCCGATGACACAGGCTGCGGTCTGAAAGCCTTGCGCCGTGAGGTTTTCCTGCGTCTGCCCTACTTCGATCAGATGCACCGCTACCTGCCATCGCTGGTGACGCGGGAAGGCTTTGAAATTTTATTTGAACCTGTCGATGATCGCTTACGTACCACAGGTCAGTCCAAATATACCAATATCGGACGTTTAGCTGTAGCGCTTTCCGATTTACCGGGTGTAATGTGGTTAAATCGTCGTTTACGTCGGCCTGGATACGTCAGTGAAAGCTGAAACGGCATAAAGGGAGAAGTTGTATGGCTATCGACCGCGATCTCATTGCTCAGGAAGCGGCTATCGGCATGTACGATAAACAACCGCCGGCCACAGAGCACAAGAAGGGGTTCAGCTTGCTTACCGCATTTCCTTTATTGGTTATACCGTTCGCCGTTTACAATATTCTGGCGCTGTTTTCGCTTTTTGGCGGCACCGATCCGGCGTCGGCCTATAACGCTTCGACGCAGATACTGATTAATATGCCCATGCCGTCGCCTGGTACGCGCTGGGCCATCAGCATTGGCGACATCATCCTCTTCGGCGCCCTGATCTGTCTGTTTTTTGAACTGCTGAAATCGACCAAGTCCGACAGCGTCGCCATCGTCAACCACTCGCTGTCGATGGTCCTGTTCATTGTTTGCCTGGTTGAGTTCCTGCTGTTCCGTCCCTTTGCCACTTCGATCTTTTTCCTGCTGACCTTCATGACGCTCATGGACGTTCTGGCTGGATTTATTGTCACCGCCATCTCGGCGCGCAAGGATATCGACTTCGGGCATTGATATCGCAAGCGATATCAATGTTTTATCCAGCTCAGGCCGCATGGCCCGCGCAAATGTGCGCGACGGCCTATTCTGTAATAAAAAAATGGCGCCCTTGCCACGGCTCAGTCTGTGATAAACAGTGAGCCGTGGAGAGTAGACTTAAAGTCACGCCTGTTTAAGCCCCATCAAACTACCCAAACACGGCGAAGATCAGTGTCACGGTGAAGATATCAAAGGCGCGTGTCGCAAAGCGCGTCCACTGGCCGCGGCTTTTATGGGCTTTTGTAAGGGAAAACACGTAAGGCTCCGCTGATAAGGAGCCTTGCACTCTGCAAAGAGCGTGCCGCTAAAATAGTGTTAGATTTCAGTCTTGGTGACGCGGCCTGGCTGCGGCCGGCGGTCGTTCGGGCCGGAATATTCCGACTTGAGATAGGTCGATTTTGCCCGCCCCAGTGTTTCGGGGCCGCCGCGCAGACCGCGTTTCTCGCCGCCACTCAACATTTGCGCCGCGTAGGTCGCATCCTCGGCTTCGGTGGTCGCGCGGCGTTTGCGACCGCGCGGCGCATAGCCGGGCTCGTGCTCGATGACGGGACCGGCAGGCACCGGCAATTTGCTATCAGAACTCATAGGCATAACCTACAGCATCTTTGCTAAAAAACTATGTGGAGGTGCGACTGTCGCGCACATCGTGAACAGTCGCTGTGTCCCCTAGCCTTTTGAAGCCAACTGGTCGATCTGGGCCTTCATGGCTTCCATCTGCTGACGCAGTTCGCGTACCTGATCGGTTTCCGGCTTGGCGGCGGGGGCGCTTTCCGATGGGGCGGCGTAATCCGGTGTGGCTGCACCCGTCTGACCGGCTGTGTTGGCGAACGAGAACGGCGAGAACATACGCATGGCGCGATCGAACATGGCCAGGTTTTGCGACACCTGCTCATCGAAGAAGCCGAGGCCGGGCGTGCCGCCAAAAGCGGTTGAGAATTGCGAGCGGAAGCGCTCCTGCTGCTTGGCGAAACCATCGAGCGACATTTCGAGGTAGGTCGGCAGCAGGTTCTGCATGCTGTCGCCATAAAAGCTGATGAGCTGGCGCAGGAACTGGATCGGCAGCAGGTTCTGGCCGTGGCTCTCTTCTTCAAAGATGATCTGCGCCAGAACGGTGCGGGTGATGTCGTCGCCGCTCTTGGCGTCATAGACCACGAAGTCAACGCCCTGACGGACCATGTCCGACAGGTTGTCGAGCGTGACGTAGGAGCTGGTGGCAGTGTTGTACAAACGCCGGTTGGCGTATTTCTTGATGATGACGCGATCGCCTTCGCCGCGTTTTGCCCGTGTCTTGGTCTCTGCCATAGATGCCTCCTGGACTCGTCCTGATGTGTTTGTTGCGCTGCAAGCTATGTTGCATTCATTTCGCACCCACAACATAAGCTCTTTTTTGCTTGTGCGTAAAGGGCCTGCGTTGAAATGCCGCAAACGCCTTTAAAACAAGGCCCCATCTATTGTGTCATGCGCAATAGCCTAGCCTTGAGTGTTGCGCTGTTTATTGCGCACAAAAAGTTGAAGGCATAAGGCGTTGCCATGGCGAATTGGTGCGTGACGCGGCCTTCACGTTAGGGCACCCATACGGTCATAAAGTGAAACCACTATTCAGGAACTGTCATAACCGTGTAACTTGATTTCGCCTGTCAGGTGTCTTAAGTCCCTTAGGAATAAGTGTTTTCATCTCCGGAAAACGATACCCAGAAGACTACCGTAAAAACTACCAAGGAAACCCAATATGTCCGTCAATGAAGTCGTTATCGTCTCCGCCGCCCGCACACCCGTGGGCTCTTTCCTTGGCAGTTTCGCCGCCATTCCCGCGCATGATCTGGGCGCCCACGCCATCAAGGCGGCGATAGAGCGGGCCGGTCTTCAGCCCGCGGACATCAACGAAGTCATTCTCGGTCAGGTTTTGCAGGCCGCGCAAGGCCAAGGGCCGGCGCGTCAGGCTTCGGTCAAGGCAGGCGTGCCTTATGAAGCCCCGGCCTGGTCGCTCAACCAGATCTGCGGTTCCGGCCTGCGCGCGGTCGCTCTGGGAGCAGCCCAGGTCGCGCTCGGTGAAAGCGCCATAGTCGTTGCCGGTGGTCAGGAAAGCATGTCGATGGCGACTCACGCCGCCTATATCCGCGCCGGTCAGAAGATGGGCGATCTCTCCATGATTGATACCATGATCAAGGACGGCCTGTGGGACGCCTTCAACAACTATCACATGGGCCAGACGGCCGAGAACGTCGCCACGAAGTTCGGCATTTCGCGTCAGGAACAGGATGAGTTTGCTGTCGCCTCGCAAAATAAGGCCGAGGCTGCCCAGAAGGCCGGCAAGTTTGACGCTGAAATCGCGCCCTATACCATCAAGGGCCGCAAGGGCGATACGGTCGTCGATAAGGACGAGTTTATCCGTCACGGCGTCACCATCGACAGCATTTCCGGTCTCAAGCCGGCTTTCAACAAGGAAGGCACCGTCACTGCCGCCAACGCTTCGGGCCTGAATGACGGTGCCGCCGCCGTGGTGCTGATGTCGCGCGCCGAAGCCGACAAGCGCGGCCTCAAGCCGTTGGCCCGCATTGTGTCTTCCGGGATTTCCGGTGTCGATCCGGCGATCATGGGCACTGGCCCGATCCAGGCCACGCTCAAGGCGCTGGCCAAGGCCAACTGGTCGGTCGGCGATCTCGACCTGATCGAAGCCAACGAAGCCTTCGCCGCGCAGGCCATTTCGGTCAACCGTGAACTCGGCTGGGATCTCAGCAAGGTCAATGTCAACGGCGGCGCCATCGCCATTGGTCACCCGATCGGTGCGTCCGGCGCCCGCGTTCTGGTCACCCTGCTGCACGAAATGCAGCGTTCCGGCGCGAAAAAGGGCCTCGCCACTTTGTGTATCGGTGGCGGTATGGGCGTCGCTTTGGCCGTTGAATCAATTTAAAAAATTTTACAGAGAGGGATTTTTCTTATGGGTAGAGTAGCACTGGTCACCGGTGGCACGCGCGGTATTGGCAAGGCGATTGTCAAGCGTTTGAAGGATGCCGGCCTGACGGTCGCGGCGGGTTACGCCGGTAATGAAGAGGCGGCGCGGAAGATCGCCGAAGAATATGGCGTCACTATCGTCAAGGGCAGCGTCGACAATTTCGATGACTGCGCCCGCGCCGTGAAAGAGGTCGAGGCCAAGCTTGGGCCTATCGAAGTGCTGGTCAACAATGCCGGCATCACGCGCGATGGTTTCTTTCACAAGATGTCGAAAGAGCAGTGGCAGGACGTCATCCACACCAATATGGACAGCGTGTTCAACATGACGCGCCAGGTCATCGAAGGCATGCGTGAGCGCGGTTACGGTCGCATCATCAATATCTCGTCGATCAATGGCCAAAAGGGCCAGGCAGGCCAGACCAACTATTCGGCTGCCAAGGCCGGCATGATCGGCTTCACCAAGGCTTTGGCGATGGAATCGGCCAACAAGGGCATCACGGTCAATTGCGTGGCGCCGGGCTATACCAGCACCGAAATGGTCTCGGCCATCGCCCCTGCCGTCCTGGATAAGATCGTCGCCGGTATTCCCGTTGGTCGTCTTGGCACGCCGGAAGAAGTCGCCGAAATCTGCGCTTTCCTGGCATCCGACATGGCGTCGTTCATCACAGGCGCCACCATCGCCGTCAATGGCGGCCAACACATGCTCTAAGCGCGCTCTGGTGGTCTGCAAAACGCCGTCGCTTTGCGCGCCCTTGCTCGTGTACCAAACTACACGTCGCGGCAGGTGCTCAAACGCCAGCATTTTTCGACTTACCGGAGCGACTTTGTCGTGACTCTCAAAAGATCTAGAGGCGCTTGCGATCTCGCAGGCGCCTTTTTCGTATACGTTTTTGCCTTAATTTATGTCGAAGCGCGTCTTAAATCTGCCCAAGTCGGACCTTAGATATCGACGCAATGAAGAAGTCCCCGGCACACCTCCTGATACGACTCCTAAGCGCCCTGATCCTGACGATCTGCGTAGCCCAGTCCGGCACTGCGATGGCGGAAGGGCCGCGTTCGCTCAAAGAAGCGATGTTCGGCAAGAAGGGCAAGGATGCGAAATCGTCCTCAACGCCCGCAGTGGCGCATTTTACTTCTGAAGATGGCGAAAGCTTCGTTCTCGATCAGTCGGGCAAAAGCGTTTTTGTCCGCTTCGATGGCGACGATGAGGTCTGGCTGCTGACACCGACGCAAGGCCCCAAGGGCGATGTCATCTATAAAAATGATGTCGGTGAGCCGGTTCTGAAATCGACGCGCTGGGGCGGCATGATCCTGTTCAGCGATGACCGCCCGACAGGCGATCCGGTGGCGGTCACCGGCAAGGCCGAATCCTTTACACCCGGAAAGATGTCGCCGGGTCTGTTGTTTCAATCCCTGGTGCGCGCCAGCCGGCGTGTCAGTCTGGCCGTAGGTCGTAATTTCCGTTTCGATGCCCCCGATGTGACGCCCGGCGCCGATTATCTCTATGCCGATGCCGCCGATGTCACCGCTCAGGCGCTGGTGCGCGTGTCCCAGCAGAATCGCGGCCGCAAGATCCTTGAGCCCATTCATTCGGTTGAATTTGTCGAAGGCCGGCCGCCGAGCGCCACCGTGCAAAATGGTGTGCTGGTGATGAAGCTCGATACCTCACGCGGCACCTGGGGCGGTCGCGTTTCGTCCAAGCGCATCTTCAATGTGGTGCTGGCCAGCTACACCATCGGCGGACGTTAAAACCGGTCTTTGGCCTTGCGTAATTCACCGAATTTCGCGGCCTGCGCGGCAAAATCCTTTTCTCGTAACGGATAAACCAGAAACGGATTGGTCGCTTTTTCCTCAGCTACGGTCGACGGTACGGTCGGTTCGCCGTGGTCACGCAAGGCCCGGATCGTGGCCGCGCGTGCGGCCAAAGCGGCGTCTTCTCCCAGACTCTCGGCAAATTTCAGATTCGACAGCGTATATTCGTGAGCGCTGTAGAGGACCGTCTCGTCGGACAGCTCAGCGATGCGTTGCAGGCTGGCCCACATCTGCTCCGGCGTGCCTTCGAACAGGCGGCCACAGCCGAGCGGAAACAGGGTGTCGGCTATAAAAGCGTTGCCGCCGGCGCGATCGACGTAGCCGATATGACCGAGCGTATGGCCGCCCAGATCGAAGATATCCAGGCGCGTTTCGCCAAGCATAAAGACATCGCCGGGCTTTAGCACCTCATCAAGTGGTGCGATGCGCGTCACTTCCTGCGGGCCATGGATCGTGGCGCCGAAGCGTTTTTTCAAAAGTGCGTTGCCGCCGGCATGATCGGGGTGCCAGTGGGTGTTGAGGATATGATCGAGCCGGTCCCAGCCCAACGTGTTCAGGCGTCGGGTGATGGCGCGTGGTTCCGGCGCATCGATGATCGCCACCTGGCCGCTGGTCTCATCCTTGAGTAGGAAGCCGTAATTGTCCTGCAGGGCGGGGAAGATATCGATGATCAGGGACATGGTATTTTAGGCCGATCTTAGGATTCGCACTGATAATTTCCCGAAACGGGTCTATATCTTACAGGCTGTAGCTTTTAAGGGAAACTCTTGCGTCGTCCGGTCCAAGACCTCAACCGATTTTACACATCGCCCGAAGGGCTGGTGGCCAAACGCCTGATCGCGCGCAAGCTGGCCGAAGCCTGGCCCGATTTGCGCGGTCTCGATGTGTTAGGCCTTGGCTACTGCACGCCCTATCTTGATCACTTCAATGAGGCGCGCCGCGTCCTTTCGGCCATGCCGGCGGCGCAAGGCGCCGAAATCTGGCCCGCCGATATGCGTGTCCGGACCACCCTCGTCGAGGAAGAGGCCCTGCCGTTCCCGACCGGGCTATTCGACCGCATCCTGATGGTGCATGCCCTTGAGGAATCGCCTATGCCACAAGGCCTTCTGCTCGAAGCCTCGCGGCTTCTGGCGCCCAATGGCAAGCTGATTCTGGGCGTGGCGGCGCGTGGCGGCTTCTGGGCCCATGCTGAAAAGACGCCCTTCGGCTATGGTCAGCCCTATAGCCGGCTGCAACTGGAAAGCGCGCTGCGTGACGCCGAACTGGAACCCCTGGCCTGGTCCTATGCTCTTTATGCACCGCCCTTGCGCAGCCTTTTGCGCTGGGCAGGGGCGCTGGAAAACGTGCTGCCGCGTATCTGGCCGCTCACTGGCGGGCTGATTCTGATGGAGGCCGGCCGGCGGCCGTTCGTAGCCCACACGCCGCGGCCGCAGAAATCGATCCTGCAGGAACTGCGCGGTGTGCTGACACCGCCGCAGCCGGTGCCGACCTCGAGGCTCCCCCATAAGGATCACGAAATCGCGTGAAGTGGCGATTCAGGTTTGCCGGTCGGGCGATTCTGGGCCATAGAAACGGCATGAAACAGCTAATTCTCATGCGCCATGCCAAGGCGGAAAAAGACTCCGAATCCGGTGAGGATTTCGATCGTGTTCTGGCACCGCGCGGCCGCGAAGAGGCACGCAGCGTCGCCGAGGCCCTGAAAGCCTATGGTGTAAAGCCTGATTTCGCTCTGGTTTCGAGCGCTGCCCGCACGCAGGGCACGTTTGAGGAGGTCAAGGCGGTGCTCGGCGATATTCCGGCGCTGGTCTCGGAAGATTTCTATAATGCGGGCTCCGAAGCGCTGCGCCGCGCGGTCGAGGCGCACGAAAACGACGGCCAGTGCCTGATCGTGGTGGCGCATAATCCCGGCCTGCAATATCTCGTAGCCGAATATCTCTTTGAAGGCGCTGCCGGCCCGGACATCACCGACAAGGTGCGCAGCAACTATCCCACCGCCACCGCCACGGTTTTCGAGATCGATGCGGCGGGCCGTCCGATCTATGACGGCATCTATCTGGCGAAATAATCATGATCTACACCCTCGCCACTCAAGCCCTGCACATTTTACCGCCAGAAGACGCGCACACCCTGACGGTGCTGTTGCTCAAGGCGGGGCTGGGGCCTGTTTCGCGCCTCAGCACGCCGGAACTGGCGATTGAGGTCGCCTTTGACGGCGGGATATTGCGCTTCCCCAACTGCATCGGGCTGGCGGCGGGGTTTGATAAAAACGCCGATGTGCCGGTGGCCATGACCCGCGCCGGTTTCGGTTTCGCCGAATGTGGTACGGTGACGCCGCTGCCGCAGGGCGGAAATCCTAAGCCGCGGTTGTTCCGATTGACAGAGGATCAGGCGGTTATCAACCGCATGGGCTTCAACAACAAGGGGCTGGAAGTCTTTTCGCGCCATCTGGAGCCGGTCAATGCGCGGCGTAAAAAGCCGGTGATGGGGCTGAATATCGGCGCCAACAAGGACGCGGCCGACCGCATGGCCGATTATGTCACCGGTCTGAAGCGCCTGTGGGGGCTGGGCAGTTATTTCACCATCAACATCTCATCGCCCAATACGCCGGGTCTGCGCGCGCTTCAGGGCAAGTCGCACCTCGATGACCTGCTGGGGCAGATCGCCGAAACACGCGCCGCCCTGGTCAAGGTGTCGGGCGTCAACTATCCGATCTTCCTCAAGATCGCGCCGGATCTCGATGACAGCGAAATCGAGGATACGGTGGCCTCGACCCTGGCGCACAAGCTGGATGGCCTGATTGTTTCCAATACCACCTTGTCGCGTGACGGTCTCATCTCCGCCCATGCGTCAGAAAGCGGCGGCATGTCGGGCGCGCCGTTGTTCGAGCTGTCGACGCGGGCGCTGCGCGTCGCCTATGCGGCGTCGGGCGGCAAGCTGGTGTTGATCGGCGCCGGCGGGGTGTCGTCGGGTGCGCAGGCCTATGCCAAGATTCGCGCCGGCGCCTCGCTGGTCCAGCTCTATTCGGCTTTGGTCTACAAGGGGCCACGTCTGGCGGATGAGGTGCGCCGCGATCTGGTGTCGTGCCTGAAAGCCGATGGTTTCCGTTCGGTGTCCGAAGCGGTTGGGGCGGGTTAGTCTTCGAGCGCGTTGGCTGTCAGCCGCGCCAGCGCGCAGACAAACAGCGCCCAGATCAGTGAATTCTGCGACAAAATAAAGCTTTCCGACAGGATCAGGAAGCTGAACAAAAGCAGGATCAGCACCGAGAAAAAGCCATCCTTGACGCGGGCGAAGCGGAACAGTGCGCAGAAAAACCCTGCCGCCAGCACCAGTCCGAACATGATGACACCGACCCAGCCAAGCTGGATGAGCAGGTCAAGCCAGCCATTGTGCGCCGAAGGCACGTCCCAGTGGGTTTCGGCCCGTACCACGGCGGCTGGCACCGAACTCGGTGTCCAGAAAGCCTTGTAACCATAGCCAAGCCACGGATGTTTGTCGGACAGCCGCATGAGTGATGCCCAGATTTCGGTACGGCCTGTCAGGGTCGGGTCCTTGCCCAGCGCCTTGAAGATCAGTGCAGGCGCGGCATAGAAGAGCGTGCCCCCGACCAGCGCAGCCGTGGTCGCCAGCCAGACGAAGATGACGCTGAGCACGCCGCCGCGTTGCAAGGCCATCAGGACAGGGATGGCGAGGGCGCTGGCCATGCAGGCGAGCAGCGAGGTTTTCGAGCGCGACAGGATGACCAGCACGAAGATGGTGATGGCCAGCCCGATCCACATCCTGCGGCGTTCCGGCGAAATATAGGCCGAGGCGCAGGCCGCGATAAAGCCCAGCACCATCATGGCGGCCATCTGGTTTTTTTCGTACCACAGGCCTTTCCACGCGCCGGCGTTGATATCGTTATGAATGCCAAGCGATGGCACACAGATGCAGACGAAAAACGAACCAAATGCCAGGAACGCGAAGCTGAAAGCGATGATCTGCACCAGGTCTTCGCCACGATAACGGGCGGCGAGATAGAGGCCGAAGATGGTGGTGACGGCTACCGCGATGGTGCGCCGGGTGGTGATATCGGCGGCGATCGACCAGTAGCTTGAGGCCAGGCACAACCCGACCAGAAGTCCGGTCATGAACAGGCCCGGCAGAATGCGCATAAAGCGGGGCAGGCGAAAGGCGGCCAGCGCCAGAGTGACGCCATAAACCGGCAGCCACATCAGGCGCAGGATGGCGGAATCGCTTTCGGCCGCGGCGGCATCGATGGTTTGTGGCGCGAACAAAGGGCCGATCAGCGCGTTTGAGAACATCAGAATGCAGAAGATGGTCAGCGCGATTTCGGCATAGACAAGGATCTGCTCCCAGGTCAGTGCCTTCGCGGCAAGGGGCAGCGATCGCGTCTCTCGGCGCTGGGCATTGTCACGGTGGGCAGGCGAAGTTGCGGGCATGGAACCTGAAAGTGGCAGCTCCACGTCTGGAGCCTTGCCCGCAGTTTAAGGTAAAAGTCTCAAAATTGAGTCAAAGGCGCGCGGCAAATTTTGCCGCGCGCGTAGAGATCTGCCTAGGTGCCATTAGAGCGGCGCTCTAAATTTTGTTTTCACGCGCTTTTTGATCTAAAACGGCGAGTATTTTTCCATCAGAGCCTGGGCGGCGGGGGGCGCCTGCATGTTGGTGATGTCGCCGCGGCCACCGTAAGAGATACGCGCCTCGGCCAGTTGCGTGTGTTTGATGGTGTTGGTCGAGGACACATCTTCGGGACGGGCGATGCCGGCCACGCTCAGCACGCGAACCTCGCGATTGGTTTTAACCTCCTGCGTGCCCTGAACGATCAGGTTGCCGTTCGGTAGAACGCCGGTAACGATGGCGGCGATGGTGACGGAGATTTTTTCCGAGCGCTTGACCGAGCCGCTGCCGGCACCGGTGGAGGTGCTGTCATTACCCAGAGCTTTGGAGGCGTTGTAACCACCCGGCAGTATCTTGCCGAGCGAAGACTCCAGGCCAAAGACGCTGGGGGTCGCGGCGCTGAAGCTGTTGGTGCGGGTGCGATTGGTTGAATCACTGGTCTGGGCGCTGTCATCAATCACGACCTGCACCGTCAGGATGTCGCCGACCTGACGGGCGCGCTGGTCGTTGAAGAAGGTGCGGGCCCCGACACGCCATAGCGAATTGCTCGACGCCGGTGTGTTGTTTTGCGCCGGATACATGACGCTTTGTTCCTGGGGCACAAGGGCGGCCGGGTAGGCCATGGCGGTCAGTTGCGGGCCGCCGACGGTTTCCCGCACGGAACTGCAACCGCCAAGGGCGATCAGGCTGACGAGCAGGGCGGGGGCGATAAAGGCGGTTTTGGACATGGGAAACACCAATACTAACGCGAAGACAGGAAGGTTTGATTACGCATCTGAGTAGCGGCCTGACCGGCGACGGCCGCGCCAGGACCGGTGACCACCGCGTCGATGAGCTTTTTGGAAGACGTATTTTGAATCTGGATGACATCGCCTATGGCGCCGTCCTTCTGCGCCAGACCCGACAGGGTCAGGCTCAGGCCATTTTGCGTCCATGTCACGGCGACCAGTTGGGCGCGCTTGACGGCGACCGGCCCGGAAGGCTGCGACCAGCCGGCGGCGATCGGCGCGTTGGCCTGGCCATTCGGGATGGTGGCAAGCAGAGGCGCATCGGCGGAGGCCGTCTCCGGACCGTTGGCGACGATGATACGGCGGAGGCCGCGCGGATTGTCCCAATAGGCGCCGGCACGAGCGGCGATGGTCTGGACGATGCCGGCGTCAAGCACGGTGGTGGCGCCCTGACGATAACCGAGCAGCACGCCTGAACTGGCGCCGGCGTTATCGAACACGTCGCCGATGGTGATGCGGCCGTCGCCGTCAGTGACGGAAGATTTGAGCGACAAGGTGGTGGCCATCTGGGCCTGCGCACCCGTAGCGCACAACATCAGAATGGAGGCCAGGGCCAGGAGTTTAAAGGGTTTCATTCAGTTATCCCCTCGCCAGTTGGCTGGTGGTCTGCAGCATCTGATCGGCCGTGGTGATGACCTTGGAGTTCATTTCGTAGGCACGTTGCGCCACGATCAGGGCGGTGATTTCCGACACGGCGTCGACGTTTGACGATTCGGTATAGCCTTGCAGCAGGGTGCCATAGCCGACATCGCCGGGCGTCGAGATATTGGGTGCGCCGGACGCGCCGCTCTCTAAGAACAGGTTGTCGCCCTGGGCATCGAGACCGGCTTCATTATAGAACGAGGCGAGTTGAATCTGGCCGACCGTGGTGGCGGCCGTGGCGCCGGATCCTTTGGTCGAGACCTGCACCAGTCCGGTCTTGGAGATCGAAACGTCGGTCGTGCCCTGCGGGATATTGATGTTGGGCTGGAGCAGATAGCCGTCGGTGGTGACCACGCGGCCCTGATCGTCGACCGAGAAGTTGCCGGCGCGGGTATAGGCGGTTTCGCCTGACGGCAGCAGGATCTGGAAGTAGCCCTTGCCCTGGATCGACAGGTCGTAATCGTTGCTGGTCAGGGAAGCGCTGCCTTGGGTCATGATGCGGTAGACGCTGCCGGTCTTCACACCGGAACCGACCTGGATGCCGGTCGGTACGACCGTGCCGGAATCCGAAGACTGGGCGCCCATGCGCTCGATGTTTTGGTAGAGCAGGTCCTGGAACTCGGCGCGCTGCTTTTTGAAGCCCACCGTGTTCATGTTGGCGATGTTGTTGGAGATGACTTCGACGTTCATCTGCTGGGCGGCCATACCCGTAGTCGCGGTTCTCAAAGCACGCATCGGTTATACTCCGGTATTCGAAAGGGTTACGCATTCCGGATCACAAGATCCGGCAAGCGCGACGGCGCGCCAGAGCCGTTGCGAGGCAAAGCCTGCGTGGCGCTTGAACGCAAAAGAAAGCGTGAGGGCGATGCCTGTCATCGTCATCACGCGACGCGACCGAGCCGCTCGACGGCGGTGCGGTTCAGTTGTGAATTTTGTTCGATGACGGAGGCGACGCTGGCATAGGCACGGTTGATGCGCACCAGATTGGTCACTTCGCTCATCGCATTGACATTGGAGGCTTCGAGGAAGCCCTGACGCACGGAGGCGTTGGTGGCGGGCAGGGCGGCGGCGTTGCTGGTCAGGCTAAAGGTGCTGTCGCCATTTTTCGACAGGTCGCTCATATTGGCGATGCGTACCACGTTCAGCCGGCCCACGCGTTCGGTCTGGCCCTGTGACATTTGCGAGATAATGCCGTCGGCGGAGATGGTCGGCTCGCCTTTTTTCGGATCGAGCACGATGGCGCCGCCGTCACCCTGAACGACGTAGCCCTGTTGCGTCATCAGCGTGCCGTCACCGGAAAGGGTGAAGGAGCCGTCGCGGGTATAGGCGGTGCCGCTGGGCGTAGTGACCACGAAGAAGGTACCTTCGCTGGTGAGCGCCACATCGAGCGGTGCCCCCGTCTGGTTCATCGTGCCCTGGGTGAAGTTACGGCCGACGCCGTTATCGAAGGCAAAATTGGCCGGGGTGCGGATCGGTGTGTTGTAGGCCGGAGCGCCCGGCTCGGCATTGATCAGCAATTCCTCGAACTTGTAGCCCGTGGTGTTCATGTTGGCGAGATTGTTGGCGCTGATATCCAGCTCTCTTTGCAGGGTGATCTGGCGCGACAGGGCGATGTAACTGGTATTATCCATGCGCGGGCTCCCGAATTAGAGGTTCATCTTCAAAGGCTTATGGATAATGTGCAACAATCCGCCGGAAATGCGCGTTAACCATGATTTTAAGGGCATGCAAACGCCGTGCCAAAGAAGGTTAACAGGCGGAAAGGCTTGCTCGATAAGGAAACTTGGCTTTCCAGCGCGAATCTGCCCAGATCAGTGGGCGGCAAAAAATGCCGCGTCGGGGCGCTCGTAACAAGTAATCGTTAACCATGTTTGGCGATAGTGGCGACTGGCTGCCCTGCGCGGGGCGCGCTTAAGGTTTGTTTAAGAGTTGGGGCTAGGATCAGCCATCCGGCTCTGGTGTGTATTTGACGGGTGGGCGAAAGTGGCCAAGAAAGAAAAGAAGTCCAAGGACGCGGATGCCCCGCCGGTCGACGGTGCTGAGGGCGCCGAAGGCGAGGCCGCGCCGAAAAAGAAGTTTCCGATGCTGATCGTCATTATCGCCGCGGCCGTGTTGCTGCTGGGCGGTGGCGGCGCTGCGGCCTATTTTCTGCTTCTGGCGCCAAAGCCGCCAGCGGACGCTGCCAAGGCGGGTGAGCACGGCAAGGAAGGTGAAAAAGGCAAGGACGCCGAAAAGGGCGGTCACGGCGATAAGAAGGACGACAAGAAAAAAGAGGAAAAAGGCGGTCACGGCGAGAAGAAGGAAGGCGGCGAGGCCAAGGCCGATCCGGCGACGACGCCGGTGGCTTCCGAGGGGCCGAACGGCATCACCTATCTGGCCATGCCTGGCATGGTGGCCAATATCCAGTCGCCTGATGGTCGCGCCTCCTATCTGAAGATGAAGCTGACCTTTGAATGCCCGGACGAGGAGACCTCGGAACTGATCATCGAGAATCAGCCGCGCATCAACGACGTACTGCAGGGATTTCTGCGCGAATTGCGGCCGGAAGACCTTGCCGGCTCGCAAGGTAATATGCAGCTTCGTCTCGAAATTCTGCGCCGGGTCAATCTGATCCTGGCGCCGCACAAGATCAACGCTGTGCTCATTGTTGACATGTTGGTGACCTGATGAAGCGTGCCGCGTACCTGTTGCAACCCCAGTCCCGCAAGGCGGTGACCTGATGGCGGATGAAGTCGATCAGGAAGCCATGATGGCGGCGTGGGAGGCGGAGCTTGCCGCTGAAGCCGACGCTGCCTCGGGTGCGCCCAGTGGCGGCGGTGGCGGCGACTCCGGCGGTGACCTTGCGGCCGAATGGGAGGCCATGGTCGGCGGCGGCGGCATGGGCGAGCGTTTCAATATGCCCGCCGGCGCCGAGCGTATCCTCAATCAGGATGAAATTGACAGCCTGCTCGGCTTCGACCTTTCGGAAGACGATTACAACGAGCGCTCGGGTATCCGGGCGATCATCAATTCGGCCATGGTGTCTTATGAGCGCCTGCCGATGCTCGAAATCGTCTTCGACCGGCTGGTCCGCCTGATGACGACCTCCTTGCGGAATTTCACTTC
This sequence comes from Asticcacaulis benevestitus DSM 16100 = ATCC BAA-896, assembly GCF_000376105.1. GTDB lineage: Bacteria > Pseudomonadota > Alphaproteobacteria > Caulobacterales > Caulobacteraceae > Asticcacaulis > Asticcacaulis benevestitus. Next base: position 77,303 of record NZ_AQWM01000003.1, on the reverse strand, counting down.
GGACAACGTCGAAGTTTCGCTCGATAACATCTCGTCGATTCGTTTTGGCGACTATCTCAACTCGATTCCGCTGCCGGCCATCCTCGCCGTTTTCCGTGCCGAGGAACTTGATAATTATGGCCTGCTGACGGTTGATTCCAACCTGATCTATTCCATCGTTGACGTCTTGCTCGGCGGTCGCCGCGGCACAGCGGCGCTGCGCATCGAAGGCCGGCCCTACACCACGATTGAGCGCGTGCTGGTGCAGCGCATGGTCGAGGTTATCCTGGCCGATGCCAAGGCCGCCTTTGAGCCGCTGACGCCGGTCAGTTTCAATCTCGATCGCCTGGAAACCAATCCGCGTTTCGCTGCCATCGCGCGTCCGGCCAATGCCGCCATCCTGGTCAAGCTGCGCATCGACATGGAAGACCGTGGCGGCCGGGTCGAGCTTTTGCTGCCCTATGCCACGCTCGAACCGATCCGCAAGATGCTGCTCCAGCAGTTCATGGGTGAGAAGTTCGGCCGCGACAACATCTGGGAAAGCCACCTGGCCACCGAACTGTGGACCACGCAGATGGAGGTGCGCGCCGTGCTCGATGAGCAGCAGGTGCCGCTGTCCAAGGTGCTGAATTTGCAGGTCGGCGAAACCCTGATGCTGCACGCCAACGCCGAATCGCCGATACAGTTGAAGTGCGGCGCCATTCCGCTCACGACCGGGCGCATGGGGCGTAAGGGACATAATATCGCTGTGCGTGTCGATTCGCCGCTCGCCTCCGCGGCGCGGCGTCGTTTGACGCAGGGCCTGAAGAAGTAGGGGAGCAAACATGAGCATGGCGAACATCATCATGAATGTGATCCTCATGGCGCTGCTGGTGGCGGCGCTGTGGTTCGGCATGCGCCTCGACAAGCGCCTCAAGGCCCTGCGCGCGGCGCACGAAGGCTTCGCCAAGGCGGTGCATGAACTCGATGACGCCGCTATTCGCGCCCATAACTCGTTGAAGGAATTGCGTTCCAACGCGGACGAATCGCAGGATCTGCTGCATGGCCGCATCCTGGCGGCCCGCGACGTCCTGCAAAAACTCGATCTCCAGGTGGCGCGCGCCGAGCGCGTGCAGGGCGAACTGGACAAGGGGATGGTCAGCTTCGAGGCGGCGCGCAGCCTGTCGATGATGCGCCCGGAACCCGTGCGTCCTGAGCTTGTCCGTGAAGCGCCTCGCCCGGAACCGGCGCCGGAAATCATCCGTTCGATCCACGAAGAACCGGCAGCGCCCAGAGCGCGTGACCGGACGGCCTTCACCAACGATATCGTCCGGCCAGGCCAGACGCCTTATGCCCGCAAGGATCTGTCGCGCGGGCGTCCCAGTCTGCTGCCGGAGATCACGCCGGAAGACGAAAGCGAGATGGTCGACGCCGTTCAGATGTCAGAACTGGTTGTCGCCAATCTCAATGAAATGATCCGCTCGCTCAACCTGCCGGTCCGACAGGCTGTTTCGGTCGAAGATGAGTTATTTGGCGGCGCCGATGTGCCGTCTTTGCGTAAACGCTAGTAGAGATAGACCTGTATGGCCTTGCCCCGTTTCCTGCCGCTCGTTGCTGTCGCCGTCACTGGCGTCCTTGCCATGAAGGCTATCACCAGCCTTGATCTGGTGCCGGGCGCGTTTCATGCCGCCGAAGCCTTCGCGGCCGACGTCAAGGGTGACAAGAAGGCCGAAAAGCCAAAAAATCTAGAAAAATCAGCGGCCAAGAAGGGGACGGCGCCCAAGGGTGAGACCGACCGGCCCGATGACCCGACCCAGACCTATGGTGTTGATCCGGCCCTGATGGCGGCTGATGCGGCCACCCATGCCAAGGATGCGGCCACCCCGGCTCCGATGGCGCCGATCTGCGCCACCTCGGTCAATGATCTGGCCAAGCAGGCCGGCATGTCGCCCAACGAGCTCAATATCCTGCAAAGTCTGGGCACGCGCCGCGCTGAACTGGACCAGCGCGAGCAGCAACTCAATTCGCGCACGCAACTGGTTGAGGCTGCGGATTCCAAGCTCGATGCCCGCATCCAGCAACTGAGCGCGCTGAAAACGCAGATTCAGGGCCTGCTCGACCAGGCCACCAAGGTGCAGGACGACGACACCAATCGCCTCATCGCTGTCTATTCGGCGATGAAGCCGAAGGACGCCGCGGCTATTCTGAGCACGATGAGCGACGATGTGCGCCTGCCGATCGCCGCCAAGATGAAGGATCGCGGTCTGGCCGCCATTCTGGGCGCCATGACGCCGGACGCGGCGCGTGATCTGACCGAGAAACTGGCCAAGCGGATGCAACGCGCCGATGGCCTGCAACAGCAGCTTGATAAGGCGACCACAGGCGGCCCGGCCGCCAGCGGGCCACAGGCGGCGAACGCTAAACCGGCCGCTAATGCTGCGGCCAAACCGACGCCGGCTAAAAAGTAAGCGTTAACCTTCTAAATTACTGTCCTATTAACGTTGGTTAAACCCGTCATGCGCCAAATTAAGGGCTCATGATTCGAGATCATAACGCCTCTGTCGAAGCCGCGGATGAACCTGCGCACCCCGAACCGCACGCGCGGACGATGGAGCTTGCGCGCCGTTTGCTTGAAACGCCAAAGTCCAAACCGCCGTTTTCGATGAACCGCGCCCTGCGCACCAGCGCTATTGTGGCGGCAACGGTTGGCATGGGCATGGCCAGTCTGGCGCTTGGCGATCCGATTGCCGCCCCGCAGATCGCTTCACGCGGCGATATCGATATCCGTGTCGGTCGCAACGCTAAATCGGGCCGGATCGAGATTTACGGCACCATCGGCAGCCGCGCCTCGGTCCGGCGTGACAAGGGCCAGGTGGTGATCCGCCTGCCGGGGCAGGCCAAGCCCGATCTAGGTGACATCCGTGCCAATCCGCCGGTCGGCATCAAGTCGGTCGAGCTGAAATCCGACGCCCGCGCCAGCGAGCTGTGGCTGACGGTCAGTGACGGGTTTGAAACCCGGTTCGGCCGCGAGGACGGCGCTGTCTTCGTGCAGATCAATCCGGCCGCCATGGACGATGCCAAGCCGACCGACGGCAAGAAAGACGGCAAGGTTGTCGTCAATTTGCAGGATATTATCAAGGGCGATCCGAAGCCGGCGGCGGAGGCCGATAAGGCGCGCGTCAACCCCGCTCCCAGCGCGCCGGTGGTGGCGCTTGAGGTCAGCGCGATCGATGGCGGCAAGGATATCGCCTTCCCGTTCGCCGGGCCCGTGGCCACCGCCGTGTTTCGACGCGGCGAATCGGTCTGGGTGGTTTTCGATTCCGAAGTCGAACTGCGTCTGCCGCCCACACTCAAGGACGGCATGATCGTTCAGGATGCGCAATGGATACGCAATGACGGCTTCACCGCGCTGCGCCTGAAAGCGCCGACGGTGGGGGCGCTGTCCGTGGCCAATGACGGACTGGTGTGGCGGGTGCGTCTTGGCGGCAAGGCGCTCGATGATCGCGCCAACGAGCTTGATGTCATCCGCGACGATTCGACCGGTGTGCCGAGCCTCAATCTCAACCTCGCCGGCGCCTCGCGTGTCGCCTGGATTCGTGATCCGGGCGTCGGCGATCGCATGGCGGTGATCCCGGCGCGCGGGCCGGTGAAAAAGCTTTCCACGACGCGCACCCTTCTGGAGGCCACGCTCAGCTCGACGGCGCAGGGCGCTGTCATTGTTCACATGGCGCCGGATGTGAAGGTCACAGCTTCCAGTGATCTTATCGAGGTGTCGCGTCCGGCGGGCCTCACTCTGTCGCCCACCGATCCCAATGCGCGGCCGAGCGACGCCACGCTTGTTTACAAGAATGCGCTCTACCCCGGCATGATGAACGCCGACTGGTCGGCCAAGCCGGCCGAAGGGTTCCTGGCGCGCTATAATGCTTTGCAGGTCGCCGCCGCCGACGAGGGCAGCCTGGGTTCGGCCGCCCCCACCAAGGCACGTCTGGCCATGGCGCGTTTCCTGGTCGGGCAGGGGCTCTATTATGAAGCGCAAGGCGCGCTCGATCTTCTGGTCAAGACCAATGCGCGCGCGCAGGAAGATCCTCAGGTGCGCGGCTTGCGCGTGGTGGCGCGGATGTTGTCCGGACGCTACGCGCAGGCGGTGCCCGATCTGTCATCGTCACAACTGATCAACGATCCGGCGTCGCGCCTGTGGGCAGGCTACGGTGAAATGCATGACGGCCACCACGCCGATGCAGTCAAGGATTTCAAGGCGGGCCTGCGGGCGCTCGATCAGTTCCCGCCGGAATGGCGCGTGCGCATAGGCACGACCTATGCTTTCTCAGCCTTGCAGCAGAAGGATCTGGTTACGGCGGAGGCCATGATCGGCTATGCTCTGGCGCAGGCGCAGACCCCGCTCGAAAAGCTTTCCGCCTATCTGGTCAGCGCCCAGATCATCGAGGCACAGGGCGACAAGGCCCGCGCGTTCAAGGTGTATCAGGCCGTGGCGCGGGCTTCGGATGACGAGATCGCTGCTCCCGCTGCCATGCACGCCGCCATGCTCGGTTACGATCTCAAAAAAGCGACCTCGACCCAGACCCTGGCGGCGCTGGATACGCTGCGTTTCCGCTGGCGCGGCGACGATACCGAGCTGCAACTGATCGCCAATATGGGCCAGATCTATCTCAGCGAAGGTCGTTACCGCGAGGCCCTGATGGTGCTGAAGGGCGGCGGTCAGTCGTTCATGAGCAATCCGCAGTCAGCCCAAATACAGACCTCGCTCAATCAGGCGTTCCGGGGCTTGTTCCTCGGCGGCATGGCCGATGGTCTCCAGCCGGTCGAAGCGCTTGGCCTGTTCAACGATTTCAAGGAGCTGACCCCGATCGGCGCCGATGGCGATGAAATGGTGCGCCGGATCGTGCGTCGTCTGGTCGATGTCGATCTGCTCGATCAGGCCGCCGAGTTGCTGGAATATCAGGTCAATAACCGTCTTGATGGCGTGGCGAAATCGTCGGTGGCCGCCGATCTGGCCGCCATCTATCTGATGGACCAGAATCCGCAGAAGGCGCTGGGCGCCCTGTGGAACACACGCACCACCCTGTTGCCGAAATCGGTCATGGCCGAGCGCCGTATTCTGGAAGCGCGCGCGCTCAGCGAACTGAATGAACCGGACAAGGCGCTGGACGTGCTGGGCAGCGACAAGTCGCCGGAAGCCGACGAGGTGCGCGCCGATATCTACTGGAACAAGCAGGACTATGCCCTTGCCGCGACCTTGCTGGAAAAGCGCCTGGGCGACCGCTGGAAGAGCGAGCAGCCGCTGAGCCCGGCCGATGAAGCCCGCGTGATCCGCGCGGCGGTGGCCTACAGCCTGCAAAAGGATCAGCCGGCCCTGACGCGGCTATCGACCCGCTTCACCAAGTTCTCGGACACGGCGTCGTCGCCGGACGCTCTGCGCGTGGCCCTGGCGCCGCTCGACGGAGGCACCTTGAGCGCCAAGGATTTCGCGGCTTCGGCTGCCGCCACGGATACCTTCTCCGGCTGGGTGAGTGGCATGAAGAAGCGCTTCCGCCAGAAGGATGACGCCGCCGCCAAGGCTGCGAAAGCGCCGCCTGCGCCAGCCGCCAAGACGGCGTGATGATTCTTGAGAGGGTGGCAAGGGGGGCCGCCAGAGCCGCGACGGCGCCGCTTCACTTACAGTAGCAAAGTCACATCCGTGTGATCCTTGTCGTGTTTCGCTTTTAAGCTTTCCGGCTTCCGTGTAATATCTGCCTGTCCTCGAAGACAAACGAAGTCTTATGACGAGGATGGAAGTATATGAAGGAACATGATCGTCAGTTAAATAAGCTAAGCCGCAAGTCTATGCGCGGCGAAAGTCGAAATCTCGGCACCAGCCCATATTTGCTTATACGCGATCAAGCCCCCGAAACCATGACCCTTCCAACTCTCCGTCAAAGGAGAGCGCGCATCTGCTTGGTTCACTCACTTTACTCTTGAAAACAGAAAGGCGTCGTTCTGCGCCTTCGGGGGGCAACCCGTGACCGCAGAGCACGAAATGTCATTATGGCAGACTACAGAAACGGTATCGCCGTGCCTAAAAACCTTAAATTCGCCGGTATAGCCGGTGCCGTGGTTGTGCTGGCCCTTTTCGGGCTGGTGTCGTGCGGGCAGACCATCCAGCCGGGCAATGTCGGCGTCAAGATCCGGACACTCGGCCCCAGCGCCGGCGTCGATCCGACGCCGCTGCCTTCGGGCTGGCACATCAACCTGCCGGGTGAGCGCATCGCCGAATTCCCGGTGATCCAGCGCACCTACACCTATACGCGCGAACAGGATGAGCGCGGGCCGGAAAACGAGGAGGTCACCTTCTCCGACAACAACGCCCTGCCGATGACCGCGGACGTGCAACTGGTGATGCGGATTGATCAGTCCAAGGCGCCGGCGCTTTACAAGCGTTACCGCCTGACCTTTGATCAGATGTTTGAAGGCCCGATCCGTAACGATGTCCGTTCGGCCATCGCGGCGGAAACCGAACTGGTCAGCGTCGAGTTCCTCTATCGCGGCGGTCGCCAGCAGGTGATCCAGAAGGCCCTGGCACGCGTCAACCGCAAATGGGAGCCACAGGGCGTCAATATCAGCCAGCTCGACTGGATCGGCACCATCCGCTACCCGCAGGTGATCCTCGATTCGATCCAGATGAAGACTAAGGCCGATGCCGATGCGTCCGCCGCCCAGGCTCAGGTCGCGGTCTCCAAGGCGCAGGCCGATGCCCTGATCGAACAGGCGCGCGGTCAGGCCGAAGCCAACCGTCTGCTGGCGCAGTCGATATCGTCTTCGCCGGAAGTGGTGCAATTGCGCGCCATCGAGAAGTGGGACGGCAAACTGCCGACAACGACCGGCGGCGCCGTGCCGTTCATCGACATCAACAGGCGCTAAGACAAGGGAAGGGAGGCTTCACGGCCTCCCTTTTTCTTTGCCTGAAATGTGCTACTATCAGTTAGTAATTGTTAGTGGAGAGGATCATGCCAACATCGGTAGCTCTGGGCGCGCATTTCGAGACCTTTATCAAAGAGCAACTCGCCAGCGGACGTTACAACAACGCCAGTGAAGTCGTGCGCGAAGGCTTGCGCCTTTTAGAAGACAAGCAGCAGGAACGGCAGATCAAACTGGAAGAGCTACGCCATGAATTACATACGGCTGCCCTCGATCAGGCGCGATACGATGCCGAAGCCGTTTTTGATGAGGTCGATGCGATCATAGACACGATAGCCGTAAAAGCTGTTCGTTAATGCGCGTCGCTTTTACGGCTGCCGCGCGAAACGACCTAAAGGATATTGCGTCCTATATCGCGCAGGATGCACCTAAGCGCGCCAGAAGTTTTGTGGCTGAACTTCGTGTAAAATGCCTGGCGCTTGCAGATAATCCCTTGTCTGGCGGTTTGCGCGCCGAGATCAGGCCAAATCTACGAATCCTGCCGCATGGTCGCTACACGGTCTATTATGAAGTCACCATTGAGGGTGTGCTTATCCTGTGAATTTATCATAGCGCGCGCTTGATCAGCGTGGAGGCCATCGACCAATAGACGCGATCTCGCGGCTGACGACGCAAAAGGCGCGAGATAATGCCCTCGGTCGTTTTGCCGAGCGCGCTCATCTACCCCCCCGGCACCTGATGGAAGCTCTGCACCAGTGAGCCGGCGACCAGATGCCAGCCATCGACCAGCACGAAAAAGATCAGCTTGAAGGGCAGGGATATGACTACGGGCGGCAGCATCATCATACCCATCGACATCAGCACCGACGCCACCACCAGATCGATGACGAGGAACGGCACGAACAACATGAAGCCGATCTCGAAGGCCTTTTTCAGTTCGGAAATCATGAAGGCGGGCGTCACCACGCGCACCGGCAGGTCCATTTTATCGGCAGGGGCTTCAATCTTGGACAGTCCGACGAAGAGATCGAGATCTTTCGGATCGACCTGCGCCAGCATGAAGGCCTTGACCGGCTGGCTGGCGGCTTCAAAAGCAGCCGGCAGTTCTATTTCCTGATCCATCAGCGGCTTGATGCCCTGGCTGTAGGCCAGTTCATAGGTCGGGGCCATGACAATGGCCGACAGGAAGAGGGCGAGCGAAATGATGACGGCGTTAGGCGGGCTCTGTTGCAGACCCAGCGCCGTGCGCAGCAGCGACAGCACCACAACAATGCGGATGAATGAGGTGCTCATGATGACGATGGAGGGCGCCAGCGACAGCACGGTCATCAGGCCGATAAGCTGCACCACGCGCGCGCTGAGCGTGCCGCCCTTGCCGAGATCGACATTCACCGACTGGGCCAGCGCGCCATAGGGCAGAATCATCAGGGTGAAGGCGAGGGTGAACACCGCCAGCACGATAAAGTTCATCGTCTTCGGGCCGATGCCTTTGCGCTTCGGCGTCTCGGTAATCTCGGAAGAAAGCGACTTAGAACAGGTCATCATTGGGGTCCAGAGGTGCTTTCGTCGGTGAAATCGACCGCTCTAATGTCTTTGTGTGCAAGCCGGAAGGCGCATCCAGTTCACGGCCCTCGCCGAGCAGGATCAGGCGCTCCTGGTCATCAAGGCGCACCAGAACGAGCCGGCGCGACGGATCGAGCACCAGGGTTTCGACGACCTGAAGCCGGCGGGCGCCGCGCTGTGCCTGCATTTTCGCCATCAGCGCCGGTGCGAATCGGCGCAGCAGATAGGCCAGCCCCAGTATCAGCCCAACCACGATGGTCAGGGCGAACACGGCCTTGAGGGTACTGATAACGTCCATACGATCCTTACTGAACCATCCCGGTTAACGCGGCGTTTACTTAAAGCCTTCGTTAACCAAAAGGTGGGCATAATTTGCCCCATGCACCCGGAGCCTGCCTGTACATAGGTTGAGTCGAGGGCGAACGTTAACTGAAAAGGCATGATCCATGAGCACGCAGGATATAGGGCTGATGTCGGCGCTGAAGCAGCGCATGGGCTGGCTCAACGACCGCCAGAAGGTTGTGGCGCAAAACGTTGCCAACGCTTCGACGCCGGGCTTCAAACCGCGCGATCTCAGGGCGCAGGACTTCGGCGCTCTGGTGGCCGGCGCCACCGAAGGCAACGACAATCTGGGCATGGTCCAGACCAACGCCATGCATATGGCGGTCGATGGCGGCGGCGTAAAACATGGTAAGGAAGTCGTCTCGCCCGATTCGGAAACCACCATGGACGGGAACAGCGTCGTGTTGGAAGAACAGATGATCAAGATGTCGGAAAGCCGGATGCAGTTCCAGGCGGCTGTCAGCTTCTACGAAAAATCTATGGCCATGGTGCGCATGGCAGCCCGCGCGCCGGGCAGATAAAGGAGGCTTAGATGATCAATAACAACAAGCCGGTCAATTCCGATCAGACCCTCTCGGTCGCCGCCAGTGCGCTTAAGGCGCAGCAGGCGCGCATGCGAATCATCGCGGAAAACATCGCCAACTCCGATTCAACCGGCAAGACGCCGGGTGCTGACCCTTACCGTCGTCAGACGCCGGTCTTTACCTCCGCGCCGATCGATGGCGCCACGGGCGTCAAGCTGGCCAGCGTCACGCCGGATATGCAGCCCTTTGGTCTGGAGTACGACCCAACCCATCCGGCGGCCGACGCCAAGGGCTACGTCAAGAAATCCAACGTCCAGCCGCTGATCGAAACCATGGATATGCGCGAGGCGCAGCGCTCCTACGAAGCCAATCTGAACGTGATCGAGACGGCGCGCGCCATGACGCAAAAAACACTCGATATCCTGCAAAAGTAAGGACCTGAATCATGGACCCGTTGATGGCCGCACGCGCCTATGGCGCCGCTGTAAAGCAAGCTCAAAACCTGACCAAGGGCCAGGAAGAGGGGCAGGCTGTTGGTGCGCCGGACTTCGGCAAGATGTTGCAGGGCGCGCTTCAGCAGACGGTCAAATCGACCGAAGGTGCCGAAAACATGATGGTGCAGCAATCACAGGGCAAGGCCGAACTGATCGACGCTGTGACAGCGATTTCCAGCGCCGAGACCAGTCTCCAGACCGTCATCGCCGTCCGCGATCAGGTGATTAGTGCCTATCAAGAAATCATGCGCATGCCTATTTAGGGCCGTGAATTTGGCGATCTGCGTCGCAGTCGTCGCTTGCGGGTACGAGGTGTACCTGCGTCGCTAGCCGGCTAGCTTCTCATCCAAATTGACGGCCTTAAGCGCCCGTAGAATCAAGGGACATGCTTACTTGTACCTCCCCGCTTGCCGGGGAGGGGGACCGCGAGCGTAGCGATGCGGTGGTGGGGTTTCTTGCTTTCTGCTTTAAGGGCAGTTGCGCTTACCGTCAGAATCTCTCCATAGCTTAAGGTGAAATTAACCGTTAGGGCGGCAAATTCGGCCTATTGCGCGGCAAATATTGCCGGGCGCGTTGGTAAATATTAACGGTTTGGACGAGAATAAATGACCGGTGCAGAAGTTTTGGACGTGGGACGTGATGCGATCTGGCTGACCATTCAGCTGTGTACGCCGATCCTTTTAGTCGGCCTTGTGGTCGGTGTCGCCATCGGCCTGTTTCAGGCCCTGACGCAGATTCAGGAAGCCACCTTGATCTACGCTCCCAAAATCATCGCGGTCTTTCTGGCTCTGCTCTTGCTCCTGCCCTTGATGGGGTCACTGCTCGCCGGCTTCATGCACGAGATCGTCAACAAAATCGCGGCAATGTAACCATGCTCCTGCAGGCGGCCGCGCAAATTCGTACCGGCCTGCCTGATACAGGGGGGGCGGATATCAGCTCCTTTTTCGGCACCTCGGCGCAGCTTTGGGCCGTGGGGCTGATCTTTATCCGCCTGGCCAGCATCATCATGCTGATACCTGGCCTTGGCGATCCTGCGGTGCCGCCGCGCCTGCGAATCGGTTTCGCGCTGTTGCTGGCCATTATCATTACGCCCATCGTCAGCCCCACCTTGCCGCCCATGCCCGCCGGACTGGGGGATCTGGTTGGCATCGTCATCCACGAAGCGGTGATCGGCCTGATGCTCGGCACCCTGATGCGGGTGCTTCTGTTCACCCTGGTCACGACCGGGGAAATCCTCTCTCTGCAAACCACCCTGTCCTTCGCCCAGACCGCCAACCCGACCGAAGCGCAATCGAGCACCAGTCTCGGCGCCTTTCTGTCCATGTTCGGTCTGGTGATGATATGGGCCACCAACACCCATCATATGTTCATCCGCGCCATGGTCGATTCCTACAAGGTGTTCTCGCCGATGAAGCAGGTGATGGTGGCCGATGCCGGCACCATGATGCTGCGGATCCTAAGCGAAAGCCTTGTGCTGGCGCTCCAGCTTTCGGCGCCGGTCATCGTCTTTGCCATGGTGTTCAATATCGCCACCGGTTTTGTCGGGCGCATGATGCCCGCCTTTCCGATCTTCTTCGCCGCCACGCCCTTGAGCGTGCTGTTTGGCCTCGCCTTACTGGCCTTGTCGCTCGGCACCATGGGGATGGTCTTCATCGAGCATTACCAGGAGCTTCTTGGCTTCTTCATCCGGCCGGGTGCATAGACCATGGCCGATGAAACGGATGCCGAGGACAAAACAGAAGACGCCTCGGGACGTAAACTCCAGCAGGCTCGGGAAAAAGGCGATGTCGCCAAATCCGGAGACCTGCCGCAAGCCTTATCGCTGATCGGCGCCTGCGCCATCGTCGCCATCAAGGGGCCGGATATCTGCCGCTCGTTGACGGTCGATCTGCTGCCCTTTTTAGCCCATCCCGATCAGCTTCTGAATTCCCTGGAAGGTGACGGCGGCCTGGCCATCGCACGCGCCGTTATCATGGATATCATCCCTATCCTGCTGATGGTCATGGGCGCGTCCATGGCGCTGGGGGTCTTTGGCAATGTCATGCAGACCGGCCTGATGTTCACCCCGTCGAAACTGGCGCCGGACTTTACCAAGCTGAACCCGATGACCGGCCTCAAGCGCCTGTTCGGCGTCGATGCCTTCATCACCTTCGGCAAGACCCTGCTCAAGCTGATCGTCACCGGCTTCATCGTCTATCTGGTGGTGAAAAACCGCCTGAACGATATGCTGGCCCTGGCCGATGCCTCGCCGCTGCTTATCCTGCCCTATATCCATGAGGCGGCCATCGCCCTGGCGCTGGCGGTCTGCATCTTCCTGTTCGTTGAGGGCGCGGCCGATTACGCCCTGCAAAAGTTCCGCTTCCTGCAACGCATGAAGATGTCGAAGCAGGAGCAAAAGGAAGAATACAAGCAGACCGAAGGCGATCCGCACATCAAGGCCAAGCTGCGCCAGCTCCGCATGGAAAAGGGCCGCCGTCGCATGATGCAGAACGTCGCCACCGCCACGGTGGTGGTGACCAACCCGACCCACTACGCCGTGGCCCTGCATTTCGAGATGGGCGAGATGTCGGCGCCGGTCTGCGTCGCCAAGGGCATGGATGCCGTGGCCTTGAGAATCCGCGAAGAAGCCGGCAAACACAATGTGCCGATCGTCGAAGACCCGCCGCTGGCGCGGGCCCTCTTTGCCAGCATGGAAATCGACGATGTCATCCCCGAGCAGCATTTCGCCGCCGTGGCCAAGCTGATCAGCTTCGTCATCACCCGCAAAAAGCGCGGGTTCTGATTAAAGTCTGCACAGGCCTGGGCGTGCTTATCCCCTGCGGCTGTGGAAAAGATGACGCGTCAAACCTTTGCAATAGCTCGGGTTTTCTTAAACTGCGCACAGCATCTAAAATGGGCTAATATCGGGCAGTGATTCGCTGCCTGATAGCGTCAAGCGCTCTCATCCAGTCCGCGTTTTAGTTTCCTGAAAGGTGCCCCCCTTGTCCGCAACCCCGATCACCCAGCCGGCTGACGCCAAGGCCGGAACATCTGAAAAGACCGGTGGCTTCAAGGCTGTGCCGAACCTGAAAAACGTGGCCAATGCCTGGACGCTCGGCATCGTGGCCGTCATCGTGGTTTGCGCCTGCATCGCCGTCTGGCTGGTGGCCGGACGCTTGCCGGTCGGCGTGGTGCTCGGTATCATCGTCGTCGCCTTCGCCGGTGTCGTCTTCATGGGCATGTTCGCCTTTTCCTCCGACGAAGATATCCTCAACAAGGAAGGCTTCAAGGCGCTCGATATCGTCAAGTCCTTAAGCGAACCCGCGGCGGTCGCCTCCTTCGATGGTCATGTGCTGGCGGTCAATCCGGCCTGGCAAGATGCCGGCGGCGGCGCCAAACGTTTGCCGCAGGGCGAACACGCCCCGGCGCTGTTCGTGGCGCTGCGTGAGGCGAGGGCACAAGGCATTGGCCGCGCGCTCGTCCGCCTTGGCGGCTTCGATTACGAAATGGTGGTGTCGCGCCTTGGCGAAGACCTCGTACTGGTGCGCGCCGCTTCCCAGGGCGTGCTCGGTAACGGCCTGATGCTCAAGCATGAAAACCCGCTCGCCGTGCAGGATGACGCCTTCCTGCCGGATGAGGCCAAGCCGGAGGTACGCAGCGATATGCCGGCGGCGGTGATGGACGCCTTTGCCGAAGCCGCCCCGTTTGGCGCCGCGCTGGTGATGGGCGATGAGCTTTTCACCGCCCGCGTCAAGGATTTCAACACGGTTTTCGCCGCCCTGACCGAACAGGTGCCGGACAAGCTGAGCGGTATGGAATTTGGCGATCTGGTCACCGAGAACTCACGCGCCGCGCTGGAAGAAAAACTGGGCACCGGCAAGAGCGGGCCGTTCGATATCAGCCTGACGGTCAAGTCCGACCGCGCCGTACAGATCTATGTGTCGGACGTCGCCGGCGGTTTCAGCCTCTATCTCTTCGATGTGTCGGAGCAGAAGAAACTCGAACAGACTCTTGTGCAATCGCAGAAGATGCAGGCCATCGGTCAGGTGGCCGGCGGCATGGCGCACGATTTCAATAACCTTCTGACCGGCTTCAAGTTCCGCAATGACCAGCTCCTGCTCAATCACCCGCTGGGTGATCCGTCCTACGAAGACCTGAACGGTATTCGTCAGATCATCGCCCGCGCCGAGGATCTGGTGCGCAACCTCCTGGCCTTCGCCCGCAAGCAGACGGTCAAGCGCGTTACGCTCAATGTCGGCGAAATGGTCTCCGAAGCCGAGGTTTTGCTGCGCCGTCTGGTGCGCGAAGACGTCAAGCTGGAAACCGCCTATGGCCGCAACCTGCCCAATGTACACGTTGATAAAGGGCAGATGGAAATGGTCATGATGAACCTTGTGGTCAACGCACGCGACGCTATGCGCGCCCAGGGCGGCGGCCGGGTCAATATCCGCGCCGAGGCCATGACGCAGGAAGAGGCCAAGGCCTATGGATGGCCGGAAGCACCGGCGCAGGGCGCTGCCCTGATCGAAGTGTCCGATACCGGCCCCGGTATTCCGCCCGAGATCGCGGCGCAAGCCTTCGAGCCGTTTTTCACCACCAAGCCGTTGGGCGAAGGCACCGGCCTTGGCCTGTCGACCGTTCACGGCATTATCAATCAGGCCGGTGGACATATCCAGATCGTGTCGCCGCCGGGCAAGGGGGCGACCTTCCGCATCTTCCTGCCGGTGTGGATCGTGACCGAGAAGGAACTGGCTACACCGAAGCCTGTCGCTGCCAAGCCGGTGCCGAAGGATCTTTCGGGCGTTGGCCGCATCCTGTTTGTTGAGGACGAGCAGATCGTGCGCGGCATCGCGGCGCACCTGCTGCGTCAGCGCGGGTATGAGGTGCTGGAGGCCGAGGACGGCGAGGAGGCGCTGGCGATCATCGAGGCCGAGAATGGCCGCTTCGACCTGCTGATCTCCGACGTCATCATGCCGGGCATGGATGGTCCGTCGATGCTCAAGCTGGCGCGTCCGATCCTGGGCAATGTGCCGGTGATGTTTATCTCGGGCTATGCCGAATCGGAGTTCTCCGACCTGCTGGAGGCAGAGCAGAACATCTCGTTCCTGCCCAAGCCACTCGATATCAAAACGCTGGCGGAGCGGGTCAAAGAACAACTGGCAGCATAAAAACTACCAATTGTCACGAGGTTGACGGGCTCAATCGCTCCACTTAGTCGGGTCCGTTGTAACAGTAGTCAATACCTTGCACCTTGAGAGTCTGGCTTTGGCCCTTATAGGCTACGGTCAGGCTGCCTTTAAGGTAGTAGGTATTGCCGTCTATAGCTTTTTCGACCTTACTCACGATATGGTTTTCGGTGACCAGAAGGTTCTCAGCCGTATAAGCGGTTGCCTTACTGTCGCCGCCAGTGTTTGGCGCATAACTAAGTTCATGGATGTGGCCATCTATTTTGATGAAAGCGTAGTGACCAGTGCTTTCGAAAATATTCAGCACTTCATCCTGACCGGAACGTGGCTTAGCATTCACTCTGTGAAACACGGTGAAACAATCACTTTCAACACCTTCACCGGGGAAAATGTCGTCAATGTGAAAAGTCGCGGCGGTCGCGCTACTGGGCAAGAGCAAAGCTCCGCACAGCCATAGTTTGCGAAATTGCATGTTCCCCTCCCAAACATAGCATCAAGCATACCACGGATGGAGCTGATCGACTACGGCGCATCAATACAGTTCCGCGCGCCACCGATAGGAATGCGCTGGGTGCCGCCTTTCCAGGTGACGATCAGTTCGCCGGTGACAGGGCGCACTGTCGTGCCGGCAGCGGCTTCGCCGATATTGTAGGATTCGACGACGGACAGAGCTTTGGTGGCATCGACAAAGCTGCGGATACTATGCACCGCATCGGCGCCGCCGGTCACCATGGTGACCCGGGTCAACTGGCCATTGATGCGGATATAGCCGTTGGCGCCGCCTTGCAGCGAATCCTCGATAAAGATGCGGGCGCCGGTCACCCCGGCACGGCCCACCCTTGTGATGCAGCCCGTCAGGTCGGCGCCGTCACCCTGTTGCAGATTGTCGACGGTGAAGGCGCTGGCGGCTTTTTCTGCCGCTGTCGGCTGGTGACAGCCGGTGAGGGCGAAAGCACACATAAGAACAGTTAGGGCAAGCTTCGACATGGGGTCTCCGCAATGGTTTACGCGAGGCTATCATGGCTTTTTGTAAGCGAACAATGTGGCTCAGGCGGTGGTGATCTCTTCCAGGCGCGCGATCAGACGTTCGCGTTCCAACGTCAGGCCCTTGTAGTCAAGCTGGGCAGGCGTATAGGCGCGCAACTGGTCGATCAGGGCGTGCGCCAGATCGGCGGCGTTCGGCTGCTGTTCCATCGCTTCCAGCGGCTCGAGATAGATGCGGATGGTGAAGAGGATATCGCCACTCTCTGGCAGCTTGCGCAGGGTCTGGCGCTCCAGCCGGAAGTAGAGGGTGTCGATCCTTTCGTCACCAAACCGCCCCGAGGAAAACGTCCACTGTCCGGTCGAGTGAGGATGATGCAGGGTGTCGTCGGCGTGCAGCGACCAGTTCCAGCGCATGACGGGCTGTTCAGGCCGCAGATTGTCGAACATGCGCTCGATGACATTGGCGTTGCGGGTATCGCGGCCGAAATCGGGCACAGGCGCGTGGATGTCCTGCAGGACCTTGCCGAACTTCTCATGCAGTCGCCATGATGATGGGAAGCACAGATGCCCCGCCGCCAGTCGCCAGCCATCCTCACCTCTGCGCATCAGCACCAGATCTTCCTGCACCAGCCCACCGGCGATGAGCAGGGGCGGGTAGGGCGTATCAATACGTACGCGGCGGAAGGCGGGAATGATGTCGATCTGCGGCCCCAGCCTTTGGTAGATGTCGGGGAAGCGCTGCGGCAGGTGATCGGCCAGCAGGCCCAGCACCTCGGCCTGCGCGTCCTCGCTGCCGGGTTCGGCTATGAAAATTTTCTCCGGCATGCGTTCGGCCAGCCGGTCCTTTTCGTCAAGATAGGCCAGAAGCTTGTCGTCGACATCGATCCAGTCGGCTGGATCGAGCGGCTTGACGCCGATGGTGAATAGCTTGTGGGAGCCGTCATAGGGAGTGTGGAAAGGGCGTTCAGTCACTGTGTCAGCAGCCCATTTGACCTTTGACCTTCAGGCTTTGTTGCCTGCCATTGATCGTGAAGACGAGCTTGCCGGTGACATCCCATAATTCCATCCCCTGCTTTTGACCGATTTGAACCTGAGGCTCAACAAGGATGCTGCGATCCCGGTTTTCATATGAGCCTTTTCCCTGATTATCGGCAGAAACGAGATCAATGATCTGACCATCAATTTTCACTATGCCCTTGTCGCCATCGTTCACGAAGACGAACATTTTCGCGTCACGATAATCGGCGGGCAAAGTAAAAGCATATCCGCACCCATCTATGCCGCGGTCAGTGGCTTCCGTAATGGGGAAGGTTTGTACAGTGGCTGCATGCGCCGACATAGGTATGAACTGGGCAAACCCCATCATGGCTATGAAAAGCAAGCGTTGCATAGAGGCTCCCCCGTTGGACCGACCAACCATGCCATAGTAAGCTGAGGCTGACAATTGAGCACAAAAAATCCGGTTCGGGTTGCCCCAAACCGGATTTTCAAACTCTGACACATTCCAGAGGTGTCCGTGACACCTACTTCTTGAGGAAGCCGCCGAACTTGTTGTTGAAGCGCGAAACGCGGCCAGCGCGGTCGAGCATGGCGCCGGTGCCGCCGGTCCAGGCCGGGTGGGTGCGCGGATCGATGTCGAGGTTGAGCACGGCGTCTTCCTTGCCGTAGGTCGAACGGGTGCGATAGGTCGAACCGTCGGTCAGGGTGACGGTGATCCAGTGGTAATCGGGGTGACCTTCTTTTTTCATCGATCTGTTCCTTAAGTACGTCCGGCCAGCATCTGTGCGGACGCGAAAAAAGCGTTGAGGCTTTGGAGTAAAGCCGAAGGTGGCGCTCTTACATCAAGCTTCCTTGTGGCGCAACCCTTTCCTCTGTAAGAACGGGAATATGGCCGATTCATCCCCGCAGACCCCGACCGACGCCGCGCCCACCGATCGCCCGAGTTCCGGTGCTGAACTGGTCGCCAGCATCCACCAGAACGCCGGCAACCGCGGCAAGACGCGCAATCTGCGGCCGCTGGTGCGGCTGGTGCCCTATCTGCTCAAGCAAAAGGGCACCGGCGCGGCCATGATCGCCTTCCTGCTGCTATCGGCCGCCGCCACACCCGCCATGACCTTCGTGGCCAAGCAACTGATCGATCAGGGCTTTGGTTCGCGCAATATCGCCGTGCTCAATGGCTGGTTCATGGTGCTGGGCGGCGTGGCGCTGGTGCTGGCGCTGGCCACGGCCCTGCGCTATTACTTCATCACTCGCATGGGCGAGCGCGTGGTGGCCGATCTGCGCGAAGACGTCTTTGCCCATATCCTCAAGCTCGATCCGGCCTATTTCCTCAAAATCCGCACCGGCGAGGTGATTTCGCGCCTGACCGCCGATATCCAGATCATCGAAACCCTTGTCTCGTCGTCGATCTCGATCGCCCTGCGCAACCTGCTGACCTTTGTGGCCGGCCTGATCATCATGAGCTTCGTCAGCCCGAAACTGACCCTGCTGGTGTTCTGCGTCTTCCCGTTCGTGCTGGTGCCGCTGATCACGTTTGGCCGACAGGTGGGGCGCGCCACGCGCGATACGCAGGATGCCTTCGCACGCGCCGTCGGCTTCGCCAGCGAATCGCTCGATGCGCTGGAGACGGTTCAGGCCTTCGTGCGCGAGTCCTTCACACAGAAGCGCTTTGATGAGGGCGTCGAGCAGACCTACCGCACCTCGGTCGGCCGCATGGCTACCCGCGCCACCATGACCGCCATGGTCATCACGCTCGTCTTCGGCGGCATCGCCTTCGTGCTATGGCTTGGGGCGCAGGATGTGCTGCATGGCCGCATGAGCAATGGCACCCTGGTTCAGTTCGTCATGCTGGCTATCCTGACCGGTGGCTCGGTGGCCAATCTCAATGAAACCTGGGGCGATGTGCAGAAGGCTGCCGGCGCCATGATGCGTATCGACGAACTGCTGCTCTCCGAACCCGGCATCACCACGCCGGCGCATCCGCTAACGCTTCCCGTGCCGGCGCGCGGCGAAATCCGTTTTCAGGATATCAGCTTCGCCTATCCGTCACGGCCCGATCAGCTTGTGCTCGATGGCTTCTCGCTGCTGGTCAAGCCGGGCGAGACGGTAGCGCTGGTGGGGCCTTCGGGCGCCGGCAAGTCGACCGTGTTCAAGCTGCTGCTGCGTTATTATGACTATAGCTCCGGCATTATCGAGCTGGATGATGTCGATATCCGCAAGGCCGATCCGAAGGCCGTGCGTGAACGTCTGTCGCTGGTGGCGCAGGATGCCGCGTTGTTCTCCGGCTCTGCCGAGGACAATATCCGCTTTGGCCGCGCCGACGCCACCGACACCGAGATTCGCGTGGCGGCCGACAAGGCGCAGGCGCGCGCCTTTATCGAGGCCCTGCCGGAAGGCTTCAAGCAGCCGCTCGGCGAACGCGCCAAGTCGCTCTCCGGTGGCCAGAAGCAACGCCTTTCCATCGCCCGCGCCCTGGTGCGGCAGGCGCCGGTTCTCCTGCTTGATGAAGCCACCTCGGCGCTCGATGCCGAAAATGAGCGTCTGGTGCAGATCGCGCTCAACGAGGCCATGTCCGAGCGCACCACGCTTGTGATCGCCCACCGTCTGGCCACCGTGCTCAAGGCTGACCGCATTGTGGTGATGGAGGCGGGGCGCGTGGTTGATATCGGCACCCACGACGAGCTGGTGTCGCGCGGTGGCCTCTATGCCCGTCTGGCGCATCTGCAGTTTAATAGCTAGGGCGCGAAGATATCGATCTCTTTCCCTTCTTCCCTGAACAGGGAAAAGGGAATGTCGTGCTCCAATTATTATATTCATCCAAATGGTTGACTATTGGGTTGCGTTCACATATTCAACCTTATGGGTGAATATGTGAACGACGATGATCTGTCACGCATTCTGAAAGCTGTTGGCGACACCACGCGACGGCATATCCTCACGCTTCTGGTTCAGGAGGGGGCGATGAGAGTGACGGCGCTCGCCGCGCATTTCGACATGTCCCTCAATGCCGTTTCCAAGCACATCAAGGTGCTGGAAGAGGCGGGGCTTGTCGCCCGAAAGACCCTGGGTCGTGAGCACTTCATCGCGGCCGAACTCGGACGGTTAAGCCTGACCGAAAGCTGGTTCGGGAAACTGAAATCTATATGGGAACTGCGCCTTGCGGCGCTGGACAATCTACTTGTTTCAAAGGATGAGCAAAATGCTGAATGAACTTGAACTGACTGTAACCCGTACCATCGCCGCTCCACGCGAGGTCGTCTTCAACGCCTGGCTTTCGCCGGTGACGCTGGCGACCTTCATGCGCACCGCCGCCGATGGCGTCGAGGCGCGTAACGTCACCACCGATCCGGTCAAGGGCGGTCGCTTTATGATCGTCATGGTGACGCCAGAGCGCGAAATTCCGCATTCTGGCACCTATCTCGACATCACGCCCTTCTCGCGTCTGTCCTTCACCTGGGAGTCGCCGCATTCGCTTGATGACAGCGTGGTGACGATCGACTTCGCCGAGCCCTTTCCCGGCCAGACCGAGATCACCCTGAAACAAGTCAAGTTCCGTAGCGAGCAGGCACGCGACGGCCATATTGGCGGCTGGACGGCAATCCTCGGTTATCTCGATGGAAGCCTTATGACGGCTTAACCAGCGAAGGCATTGGTCGGCAGGCCCCTGTGACCGCGCAGAAGCAGGGCCGGCACCTCAAACAAGGTGCCGGCCTGCGGATCATCGGCATCCACCGGTGGCTGGGCGGCGGTGGTGACGAACAGGCGATCAAGGCCCGCGCCGGCAAACGTCATGCTGGTCACCTGTTTCGCTGGAATCCGGATATCGAAATCAAGCTTGCCATCGGTCGTGTAACGGCTGATCCGGCTTCCATTATAGTGCGCCACCCAGATGCCATCGTCGGCATCGACCGTGAGGCCGTCCGGTGAGCCGACATCTTCCGCAAACTTGGTGAAGACACGCTTGCCTGACAAAGATCCATCGGCCGCCATATCGAAGACATAGACGAGGCCTTCGCTGGTTTCGTTGTGATACATGCGCTTGCCATCGCGCGAGAAGGCAGGGCCGTTGGTGCAAAGATAGGGGGCATCCATCTGGTGCACGCTCAGGTCGGCGTCGATGCGATAGAGGGCTGCGGTCTTTTGGTTGAACGGCATATGCATGGTGCCGGTCCACAGCCGGCCTTTGGCGTCCACCTTGGCGTCGTTAAGCCGGTTGTCGGTCTTGTCAGCCTCGATCTCGAACAGCGGCGTCAGTTTGAACGGCTCAAGCGTCAGCGCATGGACCGTGCGCAGGATGCCGACAAGGAAGCCACCCGATTGGCGCAGCACAATCCAGTCGATGAGGTCCGGCATATCCCAGCTCTGCGCGCTGTTATCGGCCAGCCGCAGGGCGTTGAGCTTTTTGCCGCGAATATCGACCCAATAGAGCGTGTTGTCACGCGCTGACCACAGCGGTCCCTCGCCAAGAATGGCGCCGCCCGGACTGCGCGCGCTCGGTGTTTCGGCGGCGATGGCTGGCAAGGCGAAGGCGGCGGCCGCGCTCATCAGCGCTAAACGGCGAGTGATCTTCATGGCGTCTTCTCTCTGTTTTTTGAGAGAATAGCGTCATGAAGATCACCCGCCGTCAAGTCATTCCATTCGTCGTCGCACGCTCAGACGCTGGGCGGCAGGGGCCAAACCCCTGCTACTTAGCCAGGTGGAGTTTGTCGAGCAGCACCGGATAGAGGTCGAGATTGGCGCAGATCAAATCGCCGCTGTGCAGCGGGCTGCCTTCACCATCGATCGAGCCGAACTTGCCGCCGGCTTCCTGGATAAAGAGCAGACCGGCCGCCATGTCCCAGGGCTTCAGGCCGCGTTCCCAGAAGCCGTCGAGTTGACCGGCGGCGACATAGGCGAGGTCGAGCGAGGCGGCGCCGTTGCGGCGGATGCCGACGGTGCGCTGCATGATCTGGTGCAGTTCTTTCAGCGCCTGGGCGTGGCCGGGCTTGCCGATGAAGGGCAGGCCGGTGCCGATCAGGCATTCATCGAGGTTCTTGCGTTGGCTGACGCGCAGGCGGCGGTCGTTGTGGAAGGCGCCCTTGCCTTTTTCGGCCCAGTAGAGATCGTTGGTGACCGGATTGAAGGTCACGCCGGCGACGATCTCGCCATCACGCTCCAGCGCCACGGTACAGGCGAAGTGCGGGATGCCGTGCATGAAGTTGGTGGTGCCG
The DNA here is from genome assembly GCF_000376105.1 of Asticcacaulis benevestitus DSM 16100 = ATCC BAA-896. Classification (GTDB taxonomy): domain Bacteria; phylum Pseudomonadota; class Alphaproteobacteria; order Caulobacterales; family Caulobacteraceae; genus Asticcacaulis; species Asticcacaulis benevestitus. The sequence goes on along the minus strand of NZ_AQWM01000003.1, from coordinate 55,152 downwards.
TCGATGGGGTCTACGATCCAGCGGTGGGTCTTGTCGGAGCCGATGACCTCGCCCGATTCTTCACCGAGGAAGCCGTAGCCGGGACGGACGCGCAGCAGTTCTTCCTTCAGCGCGGCTTCGACGCGCTTGTCGGCGGCGGTGACGAAATCGCCCGGACCTTTTTTGGAAACCACCAGTTCGGCCACTTCGCCGAAATCACGGGCGACGCCCTTGCAGCCCTTGCGCACCGCGCCGACCATAACCTGAATGAGTGAGGATTGAAGTACGGCAACCATGGGGAGGGCCTCTTAACTGGATTTACAATGTATTTGGCTGCCCCCGCTCCTAGAAGCGACAAATCCTTGTCGTTTCTAGGCTAGGGCGACTGCCCGCCCGAGCCTTTGCGAGGCTCTAAGCAAAAAAAAGCCGAATAATATCGCCAGCGATATTAATCGGCGCGCTTCATGTACTCGCCGTCGATGGTCGAAACGACGATGCGTTCGCCCACGCCCATGAACGGCGGGATCATGACGCGCATGCCATTCGAGGCCTTAGCGGGCTTGTAAGACGACGAGGCAGTCTGGCCCTTGATGGTGGGCTCAGTTTCGACCACTTCGAGCACGACGGTGTCGGGCAGGGTGATCGAGATCGGGCGTTCGTCGTGGAATTCCAGGGTGACCACCATGCCGTCGTGCAGGTATTGGATCTGGTCTTCGCCGACCCAGTCTTCGTGCAGGGAGATCTGCTCGTAGTTTTCCTGATCCATGAACACCAGCATGTCGCCTTCGGTGTAGAGATAGAGGTGGTCTTTTTGCTCAAGGGTGACGCGCTCGACGGTTTCTTCGGAGCGCAGACGTTCGTTGAGCTTGGTACCGGTGATCAGGTTCTTCAGTTCGACCTGGGCGAAAGCGCCGCCCTTGCCGGGCTTTACGTGGTGCGATTTAACGACGGACCAGAGGCCCTTCTGATATTCGAGCACCATGCCGGGCTTGATCTGGTTAACGTTGATTTTCATGGAATACGACTTGTCAAAGAGGAGAATAGGTTGGCGGCGTTACTACGCGCAACGACTGCGAAAGGCAAGGGGGCAGGAAACTTCGTGGCCAGGGCGCACTTGTAACCCTCTGTCGGATAGAGGATGGCCCGCCTTCCCGGATATGCGGGCTAAGCGGCTTTTGCGGGCATTGTGACCTTCTTCGGAAGGATCGGTCTGATCTATAGACACAGGAACGGATTGATCTGGTCAACGCCTTCCTTCGCATGTGTGGTGCAATCGGCATAATCATATAAAGATATCTTTATATCTTTATTGACTTGGCTTTCGTAGCGGTATAGCTTTGACGCTGACTGAGGTCTGCCGGTGCCTGTTTGCGCCGGGAGCTAAGAGGGAAGCCGGTGCCCCGTCACAGGGAAATCCGGCGCTGTTCCCGCAACTGTGAGCGAGGAGTTGTGAACCGCAATAGCCACTGGGTGACAGCCTGGGAAGGTCGGTTCGGAGCGATGATACGTGAGCCAGGAGACCTGCCCCGGTCGCATATCAACCACGGGCGGGGTTTCCAGTGGGGCGCTGGCTGACGGGCTTTTCGCCCGCCTGCTGTCATGCGTTCAAATGAACCTTTGCTCCCTTTATGGGATCAAACCATGTCTACTCTACACGTTGCCAATCTCGGTTACCCGCGGATCGGCCTGCGGCGCGAACTGAAGTTCGCGCTCGAATCCTGTTGGTCCGGCAAGACGGACCAAGCGTCATTGCTGGAAACGGCCAGGACCTTGCGCGCACAAAACTGGCTGCGTCAGAAAGAACTGGGGGTCGATATCCTGCCCTCGAACGATTTCTCACTCTATGACCACCTGCTCGATACCGCCTTTATGGTGGGGGCGATCCCAGAAGCCTATAAGGGAGCCAGCGATCTCGACACCTATTTCCGTATGGCGCGTGGCGCCGGCGAGGTGTCGGCCTGCGGTCATAACCATACGGGCAGCGTCACGGCGCTGGAAATGACCAAGTGGTTCAACACCAATTATCACGTTCTGGTCAGCGAACTGAAGCCGAGCCAGCCCTTCGAACTGGCGCACAACAAGCCGCTCAGCGACTATAATGAAGCGAAGGGACTGGGGCACCAGACCCGTCCGGTGCTGGTCGGGCCGGTGACCTTCCTCAAGCAGGCCAAGGCGGCGATCGGCGGTTTCAATACGCTTAGCCTGCTGCCGCGTCTCTTGCCGGTCTATGCCGAGGTGCTGCGAAGCTTGCGTGACGCCGGCGCTGAATGGGTGCAGATCGATGAGCCGGTGCTGGCCAATGCGCCGAACGGGCAGGTGGCTCTGGCCCTGACCGAGGCCTATGCCCATCTGGCGCGCGAAGTGCCGGGGCTGAAACTCATGCTGACCTCCTATTTCGACGCGCATGACGCCAATGTCGATCTGGCCTTCTCCCTGCCGGTGACAGGCGTCCACGTCGACCTGACCGTGCGGCCCGATCTGCTGGAACGCCTGCCGGAACTGGCGGATGGCAAGACGGTATCGCTTGGCGTCATCGATGGCCGCAACATCTGGAAGACCGATCTCAACGCGCTCGTGGCCCGTCTGGCGCCGGTCATCAGCCAACTGAACGACGTCATCCTGGCGCCGTCCTGTTCGTTGCTGCATGTGCCGATCGATTTGGAACAAGAGGACAAGCTGGATGCCGATCTGAAGTCCTGGCTGGCCTTCGCGGCGCAAAAGCTGCACGAGCTTTCCGTGCTGAAGGCGGCGCTGTCCGGCCTTGATGTCAGCGCCGAACTGGCGGCCAAGGCGCAAGCCATCGCGGCGCGCAAGGTCTCGACGCGTATCCATAATGCGGGCGTGGCCGATCGCATCGCTCGTCTGACACCGCCGATGAGCGAGCGCCAGAGCCCGTTTGCCGAGCGCATCCTCAAGCAGCGCAAGCGCCTGAACCTGCCGCTCTATCCGACCACGACCATCGGTTCTTTCCCGCAAACAGCCGAGGTGCGCAGCGCCCGCCTGCAACACAGCAAGGGGCAACTTAGCGACGCCGACTATGACGCCTTCCTCAAGGCGGAGACGGCCAAAGCGATCGCCTGGCAGGAAGAGATTGGCCTCGATGCGCTGGTGCATGGCGAATTCGAGCGCAATGATATGGTGCAGTATTTCGCTGAGCAGCTTGAGGGCTATGCCTTCACGCAATCCGGCTGGGTGCAGTCCTACGGCTCGCGCTACGTCCGTCCGCCGGTGATCTTCGGTGACGTGTCGCGTCCCAAACCGATGACGGTCGATTGGGCGGTCTATGCGCAATCCCTGACCACAAAGGTGATGAAGGGTATGCTGACCGGTCCGGTGACCATGCTGCAATGGGCCTTCGTGCGCGATGACCTGCCGCGCAGCGCCGTCTGCCGCCAGATCGCACTGGCGATCCGTGACGAGGTGCTCGATCTTGAAGCCGCCGGCATCCGCATCATCCAGATCGACGAGGCAGCGTTCCGCGAGGGCCTGCCGATCGATCCGGCCAAATGGGACGCCTATCTCGACTGGGCGGTGGAATGCTTCAAGCTGTCTTCGGCCGGCGTGGCCGACGAAACCCAGATCCACAGCCATATGTGCTATTCGGATTTCAACGACATCATCCGCGCTATCGCGGCTATGGATGCCGATGTGATCTCCATCGAGACCTCGCGCTCGAACATGGAACTACTGGAGGCCTTTATCGACTTCAAGTATCCCAACGAGATCGGGCCAGGTGTCTATGACATCCATAGCCCGCGCGTGCCGGAGGAAGCGGAGATGGAGCGCTTGCTGGAAAAGGCCGGTCAGCGTCTCAAGGCCGAGCAGATCTGGGTCAATCCGGACTGTGGCCTCAAAACGCGCGGCTGGGCCGAAACCAGACCGGCGCTGGAGCGCATGGTCGCCGCGGCCAAGGCCCTGCGCGCCACGCATCCGGTCTGGGTGTAAAGCCCTACTGGTCAGGCCCGCATCTTGCCGTTAAGATGCGGGCCTTAACCCTTTTAAGGCAGCCTGATGATCCGCAAGACTACGAGCGTTGTTATGGTAACGGGACTTTTGGTTGCCTGTTCGCCGCAGAAGAAGACAGATGAGGCGCCGCAGGCCTCCGCGTCTTCGGCATTTGCCTCGGCAGCGGCGGCAGTGCCGATGGCTGTCGACACCCTGTCCTGCGCTGGCCCGGTCAAGCAGGGCGATACCGCCAAGAGCCTGATGGCGACCTACGGCAAGGATGCGACTCTGGGCATGATCCCCGGCGCCGAAGGCACAGAAGAGAAGGGGCTTATCCTCTTCGACAAGGACTCTAAGCACCGGCTGGAAGTGTTTTTTGCCGATGAAGCGATGACGCAGGTGTCGCTCGTCATGGCCCGCGGCACGTCAACCGCCTGGAAGGGGCCGGAAGGCCTGCACCTTGGCAGCAAGCTGGGTGACATCGAACTGGCCAATGGCCGGGGCTTCACTGTCGGCGGTTTCGACTGGGATTACGGCGGTTATGTCAGCGATCTTAAGGGCGGCCGGCTGGCGGAAATCCCCGGCGGCTGCATGTTCGGCCTGCGCATGGGCTTTGCCGAAGGCAACACCAACCCTGTGCCGGATTCGCTGATCGGCGAGCGCACACTGGATTCCGGCGATCCGGTTTTGAAAAAGGCATCACCCGTGGTGCAGGAAATGACCATCGGCTGGTCGGTTGCGGAGCCCGCCGCTTAAATCAGGTTGGCGCTCTAATTTTGTTTTTACGCGCTTTTTGATCCGAAAAGTGCGTCACACTTTTAGGAAAGCGCTCTAGCACAGAACCATCGCGGCCGCGAAGGCCATGGTGGCGATGAAGGCAAGGCCCAGCACGGCAAAGCCCAGAGTATATTTCGTTTTGACTGTCATAACCGGCCCCGCAGAAGAGGGCCGACTATGCCATATGCAACGAAATAACAAAGTTACATCGTCGTAATTTAGCCCGCGATGGCCGTCAGAAGGGCTTTCACGCCGGCGGCGGCGCCTTCCGGATGGTTCCACACCGCACCCGACACGGCGATGAAGTCAGCACCGGCCTCGGCGACGTCGCGGGCGTTTTCCGCTGTGATGCCGCCGATGGCGACGCACGGAATCTCGATCGTTTCCTGCCAGATGTTGAGCGTTTCCAGATCCGCCATGTGCTCGACCTCTTTCGTCGTGGTCGGGTAGAAGGCGCCAAAGGCAACGTAATCCGCGCCAGCCTCGGCGGCGTCCATGGCCAGGTCGCGGCTGTTATGGCAAGTGACGCCGATCATGGCCTCCTTGCCGAGCAGGTCGCGGGCTTCCTTCAGCGGCATGTCCGACTGGCCGATATGGGCGCCGTCGAGCTTGAGCGATTTCACCAGTTGCACGCGGTCATTCATCAGCACGGCGACGCCGAGGTTTTGCGCGATCGGCGCGATCACCTTGGTGATGTTGATAAGGTCGTAATCGCTGATGTCTTTCAGGCGGATCTGCAGGGCGGCGACGCTGCCGGCCTTAAGCGCGGCTTCGAGTTCGCGCGCGAAGGCGTCGACGTCGGGAATGGCGGGCGGGGTGATGAGATAGAGGCGGGTCTTGGTCATGTCGGTGGTTTGCCTGAAATGTGCTGTCAGGGCAAGGCCGGAGGCCAGCAAACACAAGTCAAATACAGGCCAAATACAGGCCAAACACAAGGAAGCGCTAAGGAGACTTGCTTATCGCGTCCTTACCTGTGGGCCAGCGTTCCGCATTGTTCCCTTCAAGGTGCGGATTATATTGCCAATTCACTGAGGCGCGCACGCGCGACCCTCAAGGCATAACGAAGGAGATTACCCCCATGACGCACACCAAAACCAAAGTAATGGCGGGGGCGGCGCTTATTCTGGGTATGACCGTCGGCTCAACCGCGGCGCAGGCTCAAAACCAGTACCAGAATTCATCCGAATATGACGGCTATTGCTATGTCAAAAAAGGTTCGAACACCACCGGCACCGTTGTCGGCGCGGTGGCGGGCGGCGCGCTCGGCAGCCAGGTTTCGAAGAACGAACGCGGCCTTGGCACGGTGGCTGGCGCGGTGCTGGGCGGCGTGATCGGTAATCAGGTCGGCAAGAGCAATGACCGCTGCCTGAACGGCGCGTATTACTCCTACGAGAGCGGCTATTATCAGCCGGGCTATGCGCCGGACGATTATAACGTCGTCTATTATAAGAGCCGTCCCAACACCAAGATGTACGATGTCGTCTATTACGACAATCAACGCCGCACCACGCCGGGCTATGGCTACAATCAAGGCACCCAGGGCGGTTATAACAACGGCCAAAATAACGGGCAACCTTACAGCAATGGCCAGGCCTATAATCAAGGCGTACAGGGCTGGCGTGACAACACCGGCACCTGGCGCGAAGGCCGTCCGGTCGCGTTTGGCTGGAAAGACAGCAGGGGGCGTTGGCACGAAGGTCAGCTTCAGGCCTATGGCTACAAGGACCGTAATGGCACCTGGCGCGAAAGCAGCTCACAGAGCGGCTACAACAACAATCGCTAAGCTTTAGCGGTCGATCTGAAAAGCCCTCCGGTTTGTACCGGAGGGCTTTTTTATTGTGCGAATGACTTGCAATAGAATTAACGGGATGCTATTTGAGACGTATTCGCATTGTCATCCAGCCGAGTTGCCCGTGTACGTCTGTAATTGTAACGCTATCCGTGAACGCGACGCCCGCAACGCCATTGAGTCTGGCGCCAGCACCGTCAAGGCCGTTTTCGATCACTGCGCCACGCGCCCTCAGTGTGCCAAATGCGTGTGCGATATCCGCCAGATGATCGATGACGCGCAAATCGCCATGTCGATGGCGGCCGAATAGTCAGTCATTTCAGACTGTTAAATCTGCGAATATGTCTTATTGTCATTCGCAGCAAGTTTTTGATTTCATTCAAAAAAATACTTCACATGCGCGAATGCGGCCTTTATGATGCGCGCTACACTCTACCGCACACAGGAGCGCGCCATGAAGGGTCAACCCGAAATCATCAAGCTGTTGAACAAGGTGCTCACCAATGAGCTGACCGCCGTCAATCAGTACTTCCTGCACGCGCGCATGATCGAAAACTGGGGCATGTATCACCTCGGCCGCATCGTCTACAAAGAGTCGATCGAAGAGATGAAGCACGCTGATATGCTCATCAAGCGCATCCTGTTTCTCGATGGCCTGCCCAATCTGCAAGACCTCAACAAGCTGCGGATCGGTGAGACCATCACCGAGTGCATGACTTCTGATCTGGCGGTGGAAACCGGTGGTCACGCCACGCTGGTGGCCGGCGTTAAATACTGCGATGACCACATGGACTATGTCAGCCGCGAACTGCTGCGCCGTATTCTGGAAGACACCGAGCACCATATCGACTTCCTCGAAACCCAGCTTGGCCTGATCAAGCTGATGGGGGAGCCGAACTACATCCAGAGCGCCATGAAGGAAATCGAAGGCGAAGGGTAAAGTCCACAAGGCCTTCATTGTGACAAGGGCAAGTGCCCGCCGGCGCTGTTGCGCCTAAAAAGTCCAATTCCTCTTTGACCTTTGAGATTGAACCTCCTAACCTGCCCGCGCGGTCACCACGAGTGATTTGCCAGAAGCTGGGACCGGATGTTTGAGCCTTATTAGTCGCAGAAATTTTACCCGGCTCGGACTGGGCGCAACGCTTGCGCTCGGACTGGGCGCAGGGCTGTCCGCTTGCGGGCGCAAACCGGGCAATAATGTCGCCATCGATCCGGATGCCGATCCGTCGGAAGTGATTGATCAGAAGTTGGCCCAGCAGGAAGGCACGCTCGAATGGGCGGTCTCCGGCAACTGGCGCAACAGCACCGACAAGGCGCGCGACAAATACCGCCATCCGCTTGAAACGCTGAATTTCTTCGAGGTCAAGCCGCGCGACAAGATCATCGATATGTGGCCGGGCGCCGGCTATATGACCGAGATTCTGGCACCCTTACTGGAACACGGCAAGGGCCAGTACGTCGCCGCCCTGTTCGAGAGCCAGGCGCCGGAAGCCGCCGCCACCACTCTGATGGAGAAGTACAAGGCCCATCTCGACGGCAACAAGAAACTCTATGGCACGCCGAAATACACCGCTTTCGGGCCGGAAAGCCCAGCCCTGATCGAGGCCGACAGCGCCGATTGTGTGCTGATGCTGCTGGTGATCCATGACTGGATCGCGCAGGGCATAGCCGAAAAAGCCTTTACCGACGCCTATGCGGCGTTGCGGCCCGGTGGTATACTGGGTGTTGAGCAGCATCGCGCTGATATCGGCAATGTGCAGGACCCGGGCGCCACCAATGGCTATGTGCAGGAACCCTTCGTGCGCCAACTCGCCGCCGAGGCCGGATTTCAGTTCGTGGCCGCCAGCGAGATCAACGCCAATCCGAAAGATGACAAGGATCATCCATTTGGAGTGTGGACCTTGCCACCACAGCGATTGACAGCGCCGCGCGGACAGGCGCCTAATCCGGAATTCGATGGCACCCTGTACGAATCAATCGGCGAAAGCGACCGGATGACTCTGAAATTCAGGAAGCCGCAATAATGGGGACCAGACCGACGTGAGCCGTATAGCCGCCCTTTCGACCAGCGCACCGCTTATGTTCACGCCGGAATCGCGTGTGCCCGAAGGCGGCGTGGGGGAATGGTTCCGCGGCGCCGGTGGCCTGCGCCTGCGACTCGGCTTCTGGCATGTGTCGCACCACACCAATCGTCCGGCGCGCGGCACGGTGTTTATCTCGCCGGGACGTTCCGAGCCGATCGAAAAATATTATGAGGTCATCCGCGACCTTTTGAGCCGCGATTTTTGCGTGGTGGCGCATGACTGGCGCGGGCAGGGGCTTTCGGCGCGCCTGTTGCCGGATCGCCTGAAATGCCATGCGCGCTCGTCCGATGAATTCCTTGATGATTTCCAGCGCCTGCTCGATGCCTTTGAGGAGCGTGCGCCGAAACCCTGGGTCATGCTGGGGCATTCGATGGGGGCGGCGCTCAACCTCGCCACCCTGGTGAAGGGCGAGACGCGTATCGCCGGCGCTTGCTTCACCAACCCTATGCTGCGCGTCAAAACCGGCAAGCACAGCCTGTGGTCGGTCAATTTCCAGACCAACTGGCAGGTCAATCATGGCCGCGGCACCGACTATATCCCCGAACTGTTCGATGATCCGTTCATGAACACCTTCGAGGAAGACGCCCTGACGCACGATCCGGTACGCTATGATCTGTGGCGCGAACAACTGTTCGCCTGTCCGCACCTGGCGGTCGGATCGCCGACCTGGGGCTGGCTGCAGTTCGCGCTCAAGCTGGGTGAGGCCCTGCTGAAGGATAAGGACAAGGGTCTCAAGAAGATCAAGACTCCGATCACTATTATCTGTTCGGGTGATGATCATGTCATCAACAAGCAGCCGTCCAAGCTGTTCGCCAAGAAACTCGGCAAGGCGCAATATATCGAGATTGTCGGGGCCGAGCATGAACTGCTGATCGAGGCCGACACCTACCGTCAGCAGACGATAGAGGCGTTCGACGAACTGGTGGATTTCGTGGCACCGCGTATTCTGGAAGGCCAGGCGCGCAAGCTGGTTCAGGACAACATAGCGGTGGGTCTGCCAGCGGCGGACATCGCCGAGGTGGCTTCCGAGCTGCCCGAAGGCATCTCACCCGAGAGCCTGATTTCGGAAGAGGCACCGTTTTTGGATGATCCGGCGCCCCGGGATGATCACAAACTGGCTTAGAGCGCTTTCCGAAAAGTGTGATGCTCTAATCGGCCGCTACGCGCAGATGCGTCAGAGCCTCATCGATCAGGGCTTGCGAGCCGGCGGCCAGCACCTGTCCGGCTTCGGGCCCCACCGGCTGGCCGTGCCAGTTGGTGACGACGCCACCGGCGTTTTCGATGACCGGAATAATGGCTTCGATGTCCCAGGGTTTGAGGCCCGTTTCCAGCGCGATATCCATTGTACCCGCCGCCACCATGGCGAAGGCGTAGGCGTCGCAGCCATAGCGCACCAGCTTGGCTGTGGTACGTAAGCGCGCATAGGCTTCGACCTCGGCGCCGGTATAGAGATGCGGGTCGGTGGTGCCGATCACGGCGTCGGCCAGGCCTGAGCAGGCGCGGACGGCCAGCGGCGTGCTGCCCTTTGGCGTGATCAGGCGCGAACCGAGCGGCGAGCCGATATAGACCTCTTCGAGCACCGGCTGGGCGATGACGCCCAGCACGGGGCGGCCCTGATAGCGCAGGCCGATCAAGGTGGTCCAGAGCGGCAGGCCGGAAATGAAGGCGCGGGTGCCATCGACCGGATCGAGCACCCAGATGTAGTCGGCGTCGGTGTTTTCACTGCCGTATTCCTCGCCGATAATGCCGTGCTCGGGATAGCGAGCATTGATCAGTGCGCGGATGGCGCGTTCGGCGCCCTTGTCGGCCTCGGTGACCGGATCAAAGTCGACATCGGCGCGGCTGGCATTGCCTTTGTTGATTTCGCTCAAGTCGCGCAGGCGGAACAGGGGCAGGGCGGCGCTGGCGGCGGCGGCGGACAGTTCGAGCGCAAAGGCTTCGAGGGCGGCGTAATCGGGGGCATTTTGAGACATGAAACCCGCATAGCCTGAGCGGCCATGCGGGTCCAGAGGTTTGTAGCAGGTGTGCTTTGGTAAAGTCAGAAACCCCACCACCACGAGCCATTCGTTGCGTGTCCTAGTTCGAGTCGGCTCGCGGTCCCCGGCACCGGCCGCCTGACGAGCGGGGAGGTACAAGGCGGTCTCCAAAATTCATGCATTGAATTTTGGCAAGGGCAAAGCGCGCCCGAGCCGTTGCGAGGTGTCTCTTACGAACAAGGCTTAAGCTGAAATGCCAAGCATTTCGGCTTAAGCCGCTTGCTCGTTTTCGCCGTTCAGGCTCTTGGCCAGATCGAGCAGACGACGGCGCGGACGCTCTGACAGGCGGTAATAGGCCTGGATCAGGTCGAGCGTTTCCTTGCGCGAAAACACCTCGATGCCTTCGTTGTTCACGGCGGCGACTTCGGTCTTCTCGTCGGTCAGGCCGTCGTAGAAATAGTTGATCGGGGTTTCCAGCGCCTTGGCCAGTTGGAACAGGCGGGCGGCCGAGATGCGATTGGCGCCGCATTCGTACTTCTGGATCTGCTGGAAGCGGATGCCGACAGCGAGGGCGAGTTGTTGTTGCGTCAAACCGAGCAGGCGACGGCGACGACGCAGACGCTTACCCAGATGCAGATCGATATCGGTAGCCATGATTTCAAACCCCTGGTTCGTGTGTGGCGCTGTGTCGAAGTGATACAGCTCGCCTTATGGGTTTCAAACCTCATGCCACAAGCGACTTTGTGTCCCAAAGGACTCGCTTAAACGGGGAGACGTCCTTGCTGAACAAGGCTTTGCGAACCTTGTTACGGTGGGCGCATGAAAAAGGCGTGCACCGGAATGCACGCCTCAAACTTCAGAATGGAACGCCTGGGTTACGCTTCGAGGCCGGAGAACTTTTCAGCGCCAAAAGCGTTTTGCAACATGGCCATCTGGCTGATGACCTGATTGACCTTGGGCTCGTCGTCTTCGCCGTCGATAAACATGCGCTTGTCCATGTGGGAGATGCGCTCGTACAGGCGGTTGGAACGGTCAAGCAGGTTGAGCAGACCGCCGGGCAGGGCTGGGGCCTTGTCGCCGGCTTCGAGCGCCAGGGCGGCGACGCGGTACTTGTCGTCGCAGGCGTCATTGGCATCCATGTCGCCTTCGCGGACGGCGCGCTGCACCAGGAGCCACGAGGCGATCTGCATCAGGCGGGTGGTCAGGCGCATGCTTTCGCCGGCGTAGAGCAGGGCGTCTTCGCGGCTGAGCAGGCGGGAATCGCGGCGGCCATCACCATCGAGATAGGCGGCGGTTTCCTCGACGAGCGCCATGCCCTCCTTGAACGTCCGGTCGAACAGATCGGAAGAAGCGAAATCGCGCACAATGGAGACGCGTGCGTTCAGGGTGGGGGCCGTGCTGTCGGACATACTATGGAGCCTTATGCTAAAACTATATCGGCGAAGTCTGTTCTGACCCGCTTTTGCACCATCCGGTGCGCGTGCCATCATGAAAACGTCTCACCCGGCCCTGCAACGCTTGTGCCATTCGTGCGGAACCCATGACGGTGAGTTATCGTTAAGTATCCTTAAAAGAGAATAAAGCGTCGGCCGCCGACCGGCGATTTTTTTTACGCTCCATGATCTCGCGCACCCGCACGATCTCGCTCTCCAGGGTCTGTATACGCACCTGCAAGTCCTCGACACTGTAAGGATCAAGGTCTTCGTGAACCAAGGTGTGCAACGGACCGCCACTGCGCAGCGCCAGCGCCTCATTGTCGTCTAAGATCGCCATCCTATATATCCCGTGTAGACAGTCATTCACGTTCCGGGCCATCGTCCGGTCAAAGATGAAGCGCCTCTTACGCGAAGAAATCAAGGAAAACGAATCAGCCATGAAAGTCATTTCGATACGCGGCGCGGGCCAGAGTGCTGCCGATCTTTACCTTGACGACAAGCCGCGTCCTGAAGTCGCGCCTGGGTATGTGCTAATTCGGACCAGCTTCGCCGGCGTCAACCGCCCGGACATCCTGCAACGGCGCGGTGTCTATCCGCCGCCACCGGGGGCGTCGGAGGTCCTGGGACTTGAGGTCTCCGGTATAATTGAAAGGATGCCGCCGGACATCAGTCGACCGCGTGACGCGCTGATTCACCCGGCTCTCTTCGGCCCCGAAGGGGCAGAGCAAATCATGTTCGATGATATCGGCTGGAATCTGGGTGATCCGGTTTGCGCACTCGTCAATGGCGGTGGCTATGCCGAGTTCGTGGCGGTCGATATCCGCCACCTGCTGCCGATCCCGAAAGGGCTCGATCTGGCGCAGGCGGCGTCCCTGCCGGAAAACATCCTGACCGTCTACGCCAACCTGATGGAACATGGCGCCTTGCAGGCCGGCGAAACCGTACTTGTGCATGGCGGCAATTCCGGCATTGGCGCGACGACGATCCAGATGGCCAAGGCGATGTTTAAGGACCTTGGTGGCGCCAGGGTCATCGCCACGGCGCGCGGCGCGGATAAATGCGCCTTTGCAAAATCCCTGGGTGCCGATCTGGTCATCGATACCGATACGGAAGATTTCGTGGCGGCGGTGAAGGCTTTTGGCGGCGCCGATGTGGTGCTGGATATCGTGGCTGGTGATTTTTTTGGCAAGAACCTGGCCTGCCTCAATATGCGCGGTCGCATCGTTCAGGTTGGCTTCGGCAAGGAAGCAACCGTGGAGATTGACCTGCGCCGCATCATGGCGAAACAGGCGATCGTGACCGGATCCATGCTACGGCCCCGTTCCGCCGATGAAAAGGCGCGGATCACCGCCAAGGTGCATGAGCGCGTATGGCCGCTGATCGAGAAGGGGCTAATCAGGCCGATCCTTGAGGAGCGCTTTGCTTTCGCGGATGCCGCGGGCGCGCATGCGTGGATGGATAAGGGGGATCACAAAGGAAAGGTTGTGCTGGACTTACAGGCATGATATTGAATTGAACATTGTTCAAAACTGGTGATCTTATGAAAAAGTGGATGATATGGCTGGGGCTGGCCGTCGTGATTGTGGTGGGGGCTGTCCTGGGTGTCGGCAAATGGTTCGACCCGCATGACGCTTGTCTTGATAGCGGCGGGCGGTGGACAGAGCAGCATTGCGAGTATTGAACCACGGGGCTTGCTCTTTGGCTGGGCCTTCTTAAATCCGTGCGCGCCCTTCCCAAACCGGCCGCGCCATTGTAGACCCCTGCCAAATGTCGCAGCCAGGATGCCATAAGCCTGACGGTCGCGCCTAAATCCCTGTTGTCAGTAGTAGAACCGCATGATCCGTCTCGATAATATCAGCAAGCAGAATGGCCACCAGATCCTGTTCATCGACGCCTCGATGGGGATTCAGAAGGGCGAGAAGGTCGGACTTGTGGGGCCAAACGGCGCCGGCAAGACGACGCTTTTCCGCATGATCACCGGCCAGGAGCAGCCCGATGACGGGCAGGTCGGCATCGATGCCGGCATGACGATCGGCTATTTCAGCCAGGATGTCGGCGAGATGTCGGGCCAGAGCGCGGTCGCGGCGGTGATGGATGGCGTAGGGCCCGTGAGCGCGCTCGCCACCGAAATGGCGAAGCTGGAGGCGGCCATGGTCGATCCGGATCAGGCCGACGACCTGGACGCCACCATGGAACGCTATGGCGACGTGTTGGAGCGCTTTCAGGAACTGGACGGTTATGCGCTGGAGGCGCGGGCGCGCGAGGTTTTGGCGGGACTGAGCTTCTCGCAGGAGCGCATGGATGGCGATGTCGGGCTTCTGTCGGGCGGCTGGAAGATGCGCGTGGCCCTGGCCCGCATCCTGCTGATGCGACCCGACGGCATGCTGCTCGACGAACCCTCCAACCACCTGGATCTCGAAAGCCTGATCTGGCTTGAGGCCTTCCTTAAAAACTATGATGGCGCCCTGCTGATGACTTCGCACGATCGCGCCTTTATGAATCGCATCATTGGCAAGGTCGTCGAGATCGACGGCGGCTCGCTCATCACCTATTCGGGCGATCTTGATTTCTACGAGCAGCAGCGGGCGCTCACCGAGAAGCAGCGACAGGCGCAATTCGAGCGTCAGCAGGCCATGCTTGCCAAGGAAATCAAGTTTATCGAGCGCTTTAAGGCGCGGGCATCGCACGCGGCGCAGGTCCAGAGCCGGGTGAAGAAGCTCGACAAGATCGAACGCGTCGAGGCCCCCCGGCGCCGTCAGGCGGTTCATTTCGAGTTTCGCAGCCCGCCGCGTTCGGGTGACGACGTGCTCAACCTGCGCAATGTCCATAAGGGCTACGGCAGCCAACCGATCTATTCCGGGCTGGATTTTCTGGTGCGCCGCAAGGAGCGCTGGTGTGTGCTGGGTGCCAACGGCGCCGGCAAATCCACCCTGCTGAAACTGGTGGCCGGCGATACGACCCCCGATCAGGGAACGGTCAGCATCGGTGCCAGCGTCAGGATGGGCTATTTCGCCCAGCACTCCATGGACCTGCTCGATGGCGAAGAAACGATTTTCGAGTCGCTCGACAGCTCGTTCCCGCAGGCCGGCCAAGGGGCGCTGCGCACATTGGCGGGGTGCTTTGGCTTCTCCGGCGACGATGTCGAAAAGCCCTGCCGCGTGCTCTCCGGTGGTGAGAAGGCGCGTTTGGTGATGGCCAAGATGCTGTTCGATCCGCCGAATTTGCTGGTGCTCGACGAACCGACGAACCACCTTGATATGGCGACCAAGGAAATGCTGGTCGCAGCCCTTGCCGATTTCGAAGGCACCATGCTCTTTGTTTCGCACGACCGCCATTTCCTGTCGGCGCTCTCGAATCGCGTTCTGGAACTGACGCCAGAGGGCGTGCATCGCTACGATGGGGGCTATAGCGAATATGTGGCCCGCACGGGTCAGGAAGCGCCGGGATTGCATCCGGGCGGCTAGCTGAAAGAATAAAGCGTCGTGTCAGTCAACGCTTGAGTTCGCCTCTTCCCTTCCGCTCGAAATCGCTCTATACCATCCTCACAACACACGCGCCCGGCCGAAAAGGCCGGGCGTAGCCATTTCTGGAGGGTCGCTACGGCCGTCCATCCAACCAAGGATACACACCATGTCCGACATCCTGATGCCCAAGGCGACCGCCGTCTGGCTCGTTGACAACACCTCGCTCGGTTTCGACCAGATCGCCGATTTCTGCGGCCTGCACCTGCTCGAAGTGAAGGGCATCGCTGACGGCGAAGTGGCGCGCGACATCCGCGGCGCCGACCCGATCGCCAATGGCCAGTTGACCCGCGAAGAACTGACCAAGGCCGAGACGACCCCGACCTACCGCATGAAGGCTCTTGTGTCGCGCCACGCCGAACTGCTGAAGCCGACCAAGAAGGCCCCGCGCTACACGCCGGTGTCGCGTCGTCAGGATCGCCCGGACGCGATCTTGTGGTTCGTCAAGAACCACCCGGAAATCACCGATGCGCAAATCTCCAAGCTGCTCGGCACCACCAAGTCGACCATCGAGCAGGTCCGTTCGCGCGGCCACTGGAACTCGGCCAATATCAAGCCGGTCGATCCTGTGACGCTTGGCCTGATCGGCCAGATCGAACTGGACGCCGCCGTCAAGAAGGGCGCTGACGCCAAGCGCAAGCAGGCTGAAAAGCTCGGTATCCCGCTCGATGATCCGTCGCTCAAGCCGGCCGTCACCGTGCAGCCTGCCTTTGAGGAAGAAGACGACAGCCCCTATGCCAAGAAGAACGACCTGTCGCTCGAAGACGTCTTCGGCAAGGGCGGCGGCAAGTTGTCCGAGCCGGAAGAAGACGACGACTTCTAAGCTTCGCCATAGCAGACATAAAGAAAGCCCGTCGGAGTTCCGGCGGGCTTTTTAAGTTCAGGGGTGGGGGACTTGGTCAGGAAATGTCCAAATCGTCTTAGATTTAGCCAGGGTGCATTAGGTCTTGATGTCCAGCAGCTTGCCAAGCATGGCGTCGGCGGCTTTGAAGACGCTGATATTGGCTTCAAAGGCTGTACGTGAATCGATCTGTTCAACCAGGTCGGTCAGGATGTCCTTGCCGTCACTGGCATTTTTTACCGTGCTGCTGGCCGCCTTGTCGAAGCGGTTGCTGGCGGAAACAATGCCCTGATATGCTGTACTGATCGCGTTCATGTGGATAAGTATGCGCGCGAAAGTTTAATGCCGTTTTTAAAGAACGGGTTAACAGCGGTTAGGCATGTCAGGCCATAAAGCCGAGGTTGGAAGTGGCGAAGCGGCCGATATTGGGCAGGATGCGTTCATCGCTTGGGTTATGAAAATCCACGTGCCGGTCCATTGCCAGTTTACTTAAGCCACTAGCTATGTTGGCGAGGTGTTAACGACTCCCTAAGTCCGAGAAGGCCGTTCTTAGCCGGCACATAATCGTGAAGTGAGACGCCATTTGCGTGAACATATTTTGCGCAAATGGCGTCTCTGATTGGCTTAGAGCCTTCGTCGGCTCTGTAACGTGGCCTCCGCTTTTCGGCATGAGGCTCTAGGTGCGGAGGATGGCCCCGACTTTTTGCGCGGCGGCGATGATTTTGCTGCTGATCGCTTCGATTTCAGGCTCGGTCAGGGTCTTGTCGGTCGGGGTGAGGGTCACCTCGATGGCGAGCGATTTCTGACCTTCGGGCACGCCTTGGCCGCGATAGACGTCGAAGACCTGCGCCTCGCCGATCAGGGTCTTGTCAGCACCCTTGATGGCGCGGACCAGATCGCCGGCGGCCAGCTTTTCATCGCCAAGGAAGGCGAAATCGCGGGTCAAAGGCATCAGGTTCGACAGGCTAAGCGCGCCCTTCGATTTGCCGGACTTAGACTTAGGCGCCGGCAGGTTATCGATGCGGATTTCAAACCCGACATAAGCGCCGCTCAGGTCCATGGCCTTGAGCACGGCCGGATGCAGTTCGCCAAATTCGGCAACGATCTGCTTGGGGCCAAGTTGCAGACGCGCCGAACGGCCGGGGTGCCAGTGTGCGGCGTTGGAGCCCTGCAGCAGTTGCAGCGAGGCGACAGGCGCGCCCATGGCGTCGAGCAGGGCCATCAGGTCGCCCTTGAGCGCGAACAGGGCGTCTTCGCCAGCCGCTTGCCAGCTCCGCGCCTTGCCCGGCGCTTTCAGGACGGTGATGGTCGGCTTCTGGTCATTGGGCTCCAGACCGAGATAGATCGGCCCGATTTCGAACAG
Source organism: Asticcacaulis benevestitus DSM 16100 = ATCC BAA-896 (assembly GCF_000376105.1). GTDB lineage: Bacteria > Pseudomonadota > Alphaproteobacteria > Caulobacterales > Caulobacteraceae > Asticcacaulis > Asticcacaulis benevestitus. Next base: position 37,441 of record NZ_AQWM01000003.1, on the reverse strand, counting down.
TTGCGCGCCGGCATGACCACGCGCGGCATTGCGGCCGGCGGCTTCGAGCAGGTTCGGCAAGGCCGAGGGGCGCATGCAGTTCAGTTCGGAGGCGATGGGGTTGGCCAGCACCAGTTTGTCATCACCGCCGCCGAACAGTTTGGCCCAGTCCTGACGCATGAACGACCAGGTGACGGCTTCGGAATAGCCATAGGCGGCGAGGGCGCGACGGGCGGTGCGGGCCTTGGCCTGCTGTGCGGTTAACACGCCGCCCGGACGCAAACCAACCGAAGGCAGGGGCGTGGCGGGGATATGGTTGAAGCCGTAGATGCGGGCGACTTCTTCGACGAGATCGGCCTTGCCGTCCACGTCACGACGCCACGACGGCACCCTGACGGTCCAGCTTGCGCCGGTGGTGACGCCAAAGCCGAGCGCGGTCAGGATGTGCTCGATCTTGTCGGTCGGCACGTCGAGGCCGGTCAGTTGCGCCACATAGGCCGGATCGAAGGTGACATCGGGACGGCCTTCGATGGCGGCACCGGTTTCCACGACCTCGGAGGCTTCACCGCCGCAAAGATCGAGGATCAGTTGCGTCGCCAGTTCGAGACCGGGGCGGGTGGATTGCGGATCGACGCCGCGCGCGAAACGGTATTGCGCGTCGGAATTAAGGCTTAAGGTGCGGCCGGTCTGGGCGATGCGGATCGGCTCGAACCAGGCGCATTCCAGAAAGACCTCAGTCGTGTCGTCCGACACACCGGTGCTTTCGCCGCCCATAACGCCGCCAAGACCGATGGGGCGCTGGCCCCCGGCATCGGCGATGACGCACATATCGGGACCAATGTCGTAGGTCTTGCCGTCAAGCGCGATCAGTTGCTCATCGTTTGGGCCGTTATGATGGCCAAGGCGGGCTTCCAGCGTGGTGCCGACGAGCTTGGCGACATCATAGACGTGCAGCGGACGGGCGCGATCGAACGACAGATAGTTGGTGATATCGACCAGCGCGCTGATCGGCTTGAGGCCGATAGATTTCAGCTTATCCTGCAGCCACTTCGGCGACGGGCCGTTCTTCACACTGCGGATAACGCGGCCGGTGAAGTGGCGGCAGGCGTCGCCATCGATCTTGACCGTGATCGATGAGGGGAAGCTGCCCTTGACCGGGGTGACCGTCGTTTCGGTGAAGGTGCCAAGGCCGGTGGCGGCGAGATCGCGGGCGATGCCGTGAACGCCCAGCCAGTCGGGGCGGTTGGGGGTGACTTCAAAGTCGATGACGGGCTCGGCACCGAAAACCTGGGCTGCGGGTGTGCCGACGGCCAGATCATCGGAGAGCTCCAGAATGCCGTCGGATTCGCTGTCGATCTGCAATTCGGCGCCGGAGCACATCATGCCGTTGGAGACGACGCCGCGCACCGGCTTTTCAACGAGGGTGACGCCCAGGCCGGGCACATAGGCGCCGATCGGGGCGTAGATGGTGGTCAGGCGGGCGCGGGCATTGGGGGCGCCGCAGACGATTTCCTTGAGGCCGTCAACCGTATCGACCTGCAGCACCTGCAGGCGGTCCGCATTAGGGTGCTGGGCGGCGGAGATCACCTTGGCGACGGTAAAGGGCTTGAGCGCCTTGGCGGGATCGTGGATGTCCTCGACTTCGAGGCCGGCCATGGTCATGGCGGCGGCCACCGTGTCGATATCGGCGTCGGTCTTGAGGTGATCTTTAAGCCAGGAGAGCGAGAATTTCATGTTCTTATCTTTTGTTTCGAGGTCCAGGAGGCTGAGCCTCCGGGTCTTTCTTAGCTGAGGCCAGATGCCGAGTTCGGGGCGCTAAAACCACTAAAGCCGTAGTGGCCAAGCCAGCGCGTATCGGCGGCGAACATGTCGCGCAGATCGGGCACGCCGTATTTCAGCATGGCCAGACGATCGACGCCCATGCCCCAGGCGAAGCCTTGATATTCATCGGGATCGATACCGCAGGCACGCAGCACGTTCGGATGGACCATGCCGCAGCCGAGCACTTCGAGCCACGAGTCGCCGGAGCCGACTTTAAGTTCACCCTTTTCCCACGAGCAGCGCACATCGAGTTCGGCCGAGGGTTCGGTGAACGGGAAGTGGTGCGGGCGGAACTGGGTGGTAACGTCGTTGGTCTCGAAGAAGTGCGAGATAAAGGTTTCCAGCACCCATTTCAGATGGCCCATATGCGCCGTTTTGTCGATCACCAGACCTTCGATCTGGTGGAACATCGGCGTGTGGGTCTGATCTGAGTCGCAGCGGAAGACGCGGCCGGGCACGATCAGGCGGAACGGCGGCTTGCCGGATATCATCGAGCGGATCTGCACCGGCGAGGTATGGGTGCGCAGCAGCTTGCGCACGCCGTTTTCATCGGGGTTGAAGAAGAAGGTGTCGTGCATTTCGCGCGCCGGATGCTTCTTGGGGAAGTTCAGGGCGGTGAAGTTGTGGAAGTCGTCCTCGATATCCGGCCCTTCGGCGACCTCGAAGCCCATGTCGGCGAAGATGGCGATCATCTCGTCCATGACCTGAAGCGTGGGGTGAACGCCGCCTTTCGGGCGCGGTGCGGAGGGCAGGGAGAGGTCGATATGTTCCCTGGCCAGACGCTCGGCCAGATGAGCGGCTTCAAGCGTCGCCTTGCGGTCATCAAGTGCCGACTGAATGACATCGCGCACGGCGTTGATGGCGGCACCGGTGGTTTTGCGCTCTTCCGGCGGCAGGGCGCCCAGGGTCTTGAGCAGGCCGGAAATGCGGCCGGTCTTGCCTAGCGCCGATACGCGCACGGCGTCGAGCGCGGCCAGATCGGTGGCGGCGGTGATTTCAGCGGCGATTTCGCTCTGGAGTTCGGCGTAAACGGTCATTTTGCGTGTCTTTGAGTGGAGAAGCTTTGGCGAGTGTTTAGGCGATGTTGCGAGGCGCGGAAAGCGGAAATTTGGACAATAAAAAAGCCCCGCGACCGGTGAAGGTGCGGGGCTTTTTCGTCAGCTTGAAAAGCCTTAGGCAGCCAGGGCTGCGCGCACCTTAGCGGCGATGGCGCTAAAGCCCGGCATGTCGTGCATGGCGATGTCGGACAGAACCTTGCGGTCCATGTCGATGCCGGCAACGTTCAGGCCGTGGATGAACTGCGAGTAGGTGTAGCCTTCGATGCGGGCAGCCGCATTGATGCGTTGAATCCACAGGGCGCGGAACGAACGCTTCTTGTTGCGACGGTCGCGGTAGGCGTATTGACCCGAACGGTCAACGGCCGCCTTGGCGGTGCGGATGGTGTTCTTGCGGCGGCCGTAGAAGCCTTTGGCAAGTTTCAGAACTTTTTTGTGACGGGCGTGGGAAGTTACGCCTCTTTTAACACGAGCCATATGTGTCTGCTCCTCTTAGGCGTAAGGCATGTAGGATTTGATCTTCACGATGTCCGGCTTGGACATCACTTCGGTACCCCGGTTTTGACGGATGTACTTGGCGTTGTGAGAGATCAAACGGTGACGCTTACCGGCAACGCCGGCCTTTACCTTGCCTGAGGCAGTGATGCGGAAACGCTTTTTAGCGCCCGACTTGGTCTTCAACTTGGGCATTTCATGTACGGCTTGGTTAAAGCCGCCCTCTATAGGAAATTAAGACCCGCCTAGGCATGCCTTTAGCCTGTCGGGTCAATAAGAACGGCGGGTGTTACAGGAAAAGGGTTGGAAGCGCAAGGGCTGAATCGGTACAAGGGCTTGCTCAATCCAGGAGATATATCATGCCCTTGGTCAAGTTGCCGCGATTCCCAGTCCATGGTGCCTGCCAATGTGGACACATTCGCTATCGTCTGAATGCCGCGCCGGTGGTCTTTTATCTATGTCACTGCACGCATTGTCAAAAACAGTCCTCTTCGGCGTTTGGTGAATCCGTAAAGGTGCGTGCCAGCGATGTCGAAGTTTTTGGGGAACCGGCTGTTTTCATGGTGACCGCAGACAGTGGTAAAACCAAGCGCTGTGAATTTTGTCCGGAATGCGGAACACGATTGTTTCATGGGCGGTTCGTAGGTGCCGAGACCTTCAATATCAAAGGCGGTACGCTGGACGACGCCTCATGGCTCCGACCCGCCGGACATATCTGGACAGCCTCGAAACAAGCGTTTTTCGTTATCAGTCCGGATGAACTGGCTTATCCTGCTGATCCGGATTATGCGAAGCTAAGTGAAAGATGGCGTGAGATGATCGGGACATAGAGTTATTTCTGCTGCGCCGCGATGACCTTCTGGATGGCCTCGGCGCAAGGCTTGGTGACCTGAAACTTCGCCGTCGCCATCTGCGCCTGATTGAAGCGGATGAAGCCCAGGCCGTTCTGCGGCATCCAGCCATAGAAGGACGAGATGCGCGCGATCAGGTCGTTCGGCGTCGGCTGCGAGATATCGGCGCCGGCGTCATAGGGGCGGAAGACCGCGCCGGTGGCTTTGTTCATCCAGATCACGTCCCACAGGTCGGTCTGGTAGATATGGAGCAGAATGCGGTTGAAGCCGTTGGTCTGCCACGTCACGTCGCCGCTGCACACCGTGTAGGTCAGGTTGTCGCTGGCCTGATGGAACTCCCAGCCCGGTGTCAGGTCGTAGCGCGATTTCAGGCGCTCGAAGCGCTGGCGATGGCGGGCGTCCTGATTGGGTGATTGCAGCGCGATCAGATAGCAAGGGGCGTCCTCGCCCAGCGTGGCCGTGGCGATAGTATTGAAGCGCTTGAGCAGGCTGTGCAGTTCGTCACGGTTGTGCGCCGTTTTGCGGCCATCGGGTAGCAGGTGAAAGCGCGTGACATTCCAGCCCTCTGCCTCGCGCAGCAGGTGCCCGACCGGCGGGGTGCGCGGGTGAAAGCTTTGCCAGTCCGATTGAAATCTATCCATTGGCGTGACGCTTCTGTTGTTTGCCGACCTGCAGGGCCAGCAGGGCGGCGGGAAGGGTGAGGCCAGCACCCATCCACAGGGCGGCGTCGGGGCCAAGCCAGCTAAACAGGTAGCCAGCCAGCATAGGGCCGGTGATGCGGGCAATGGCGCCGGTCGACATGTTGAGGCCGAGCATGGCGCCTTGTTTATCGGGCGAGGTCGACATGGCTATGATGGCGCAGATGGAGGAGAAGATGACCGCCTGACCGAGCGTGCCCAGCATGACGATGGGGGTAATCAGCCAGTTGATGTGGTTGATGCCTTGAAGCGCGAAGCTGAGGCCGAAAACGAACAGCCCGCCGGCCAAAACCTTGCTCTCGCCATAACGGCGGGTGAGGGGGCGCATGAAGACCATCTGCATCATGGCGGCGGCGAGGCCGATGAACAGGAAGATAGCGCCGATCTCTTTCGGTCCCCATTGGAAGCGCGATTCCGCCCACAGGCCGAAGGTGGATTCCAGACCCGCGAAGGCCGCCATATAACAGAGCGTGGCGAGGATGAGGCGCACCATCACCGGATTGCGCCAGGCTTCCTGAGCGGTTTTCAGGATGTTGGGCTGGGCGGCCTCGACCTTGCTGCGGCGCTGGCGGCTTTCGCTAATGAACAGCATAACGCCCAGACACGCGATACCCGAAAGCACGGCCGCACCGATCAGCGGCAGGCGAAATTCGTTGCCGCCACCGCCGCCTTCATGGCTCAGCATCCCGCCGATAAACGGGCCGATGACGAAGCCGAGCGAGAAGGCGCCGCCGATCAGGCTCATGCGGCCGGAGCGCTTTTCCGGCGGGGAGACATCCGAGACATAGCCCTGAATGGTCGAGATATTACCGGAGCTTAGGCCACCGAAAAAGCGTATCAGGATGGCGACCCAGATATTGGGCGAAAAGGCCAGCAGCACATAGAAGAGCACGCTGAGCGCCGTGGTGACGATCAGGATCGGCTTGCGACCGATGCGATCGCTCAGGCGGCCGCAATAGGGTTCGGCGAAGAACTGACCGAGCGAATAGGTGGTGAACATCAGGGTCACCTGCCAGGCCTGGGCGTGCAGGCTTTGCGCGAAGAACGGCATCAGCGGTACGACGATGCCGAAGCCGACCAGGTTGACGAACACCACGGCGAACATGGCCGCCAGAGGGCCGTTTTCGTTCATGAAATGGCGGATTTTGCGTAACAGCTTGCCGCGAAAAAAGGTGCGCTCGTTACGCGGATCGTCGGCCTCGGGCGGGATTACCGGTTCCGCTTCGGACAGCAGGGCCTCGTCCGTGGACGCAACAGAGGTATCGGCTTTTGACATGCGCGGTTTATAACTGATTTGCGACCGATTGCGACAGTTTCTTTATCGCAAGTGCGTGATGGCCCTGAGGGCTTGACTCGGCAAGAATGTTCTTGTTATGTTCTTTATATGGCGCAGAATGCAGACACGACAGAACTTGACGAACGCTGGCGCGACGGTGCGGAACTGCGCTGGCTCTACCTCGATATGAACTCGTATTTCGCCAGTTGCGCCCAGCAGGACGAACCGGCGATACGCGGCAAGCCGGTGATCGTGGTGCCAGTGATGTCGGATTACACCTGCGCCATCGCCGCCAGCTATCAGGCCAAGGCGCTTGGCGTCAAAACCGGCACCCAGGTCAAGGAGGCGAGGGAGAAGATTCCGGGCCTGATTGTCCGGGAGGCCCGACCGGATCGTTATGTCGAGTTGCACAACAAGATCCTGGAGCAGATCGATCACGTCATTCCGGTCGAAAAGGTGTGTTCGATCGATGAGGTCGTGTGCCGGCTGATGGGGCCGCAGTGTCTGGAAGCGCCGGCACGCGCGCTCGGCCACCGCATCCAGCGGCGCATCTTGGAGAATGTCGGCGAGTGCCTGACCTCTTCCATCGGCATCGCGCCGTCGCGCCTGCTGGCCAAGACGGCGGCCGATATGAAAAAGCCGCTGGGCCTGACCGTGCTGCGGCAGGATCAACTGCCCGGCGCGCTTCTTGATCTCGATATTGATGAGTTCGCCGGTATCGGACGCTCGATGAAGATGCGGCTGAATAAGGTGGGCGTTGAGACGGTGCGGGAACTGTGGGATATGAGCCCGTCGCGGATGCGTCAGGTGTGGCGCGGCATCATGGGGGAAAACTTCTGGTATGCCCTCCATGGCACCGATCCACCCGAGATCGAAACCCACCGCGCCAGCATCACCCACGGCCATGTTCTGGCGCAGGAGCTGCGTCCGGTGGAGCACGCGCGCGGCGTTGCACGGCGGTTGACGGCCAAGTGCGGTTCGCGGCTGCGGCGCATGGGCTATAAGTGCGGCGGTTTACATATCTACCTGCGCGGCGCGGATGGCGAAAAGCTGGAGGCGGCGACGCGCTTTGCCGTCACCTCGGACAGTTTCCGTATGCTGCAGGCCTGCGATGAGCTGTGGGCGCAATGCGCGCGTAAACTTAAAGGCCCGCGGGTGAAGCAGATCGTTGTCACCTGTCTCCATCTCCTTGAAGCGGGCATGAAGCCGGACCTTTTCGGCTGGACGCCGGAAGGTGAGGAAGATGGCCGCCATATGAACCTGTTGTCGGCGCTCGATGGTATCAATCAGAGGTTTGGTAAGGATAAGGTGACCATCGGCCCACCCACCAAGATGCACGGCTTTGTCGGGGCCAAGATCGCTTTCAACCGCATCCCGGAACAGCCGGAATTTTGGGAGTAGGTGATCTTACTTTTCCTCCCCTGCAAAGCGGGGGAGGTGGCAGCGCGAGGCCCGAAGGGCTGGTGTCGCTGACGGAGGGGGGCCTCTTTCTAACTACGGGGTTGCCCCCTCCGCCTCGACAAGCTCGGCACCTCCCCCGAACGCGTCGCTACAGGGGAGGAGAAAGTTCATCCCGCTTCCTTCTCTCGTGTGCCTCCATCTTCTTAAGGGCAACGCAACTGCCAACCGCCGTAACGATCCTGACAAACTCATAGTGACAACAAGAAACGGAGGGACGCCAGAGCTATCTCATGGCATATCGCCGATCGATCTCAGGAGTTACGCCATGCCCTTGTCCAGTCTGTTGAAATTGTTCGGGCTTGCCGCCATCTGGGGCGGATCGTTCCTGTTCATGCGTATCGCGGCGCCGGTGCTCGGGCCGGTGCTGCTGATCGAGCTGCGTGTCGGGCTGGCGGCGGTCTTCCTGCTCGGGCTGGCGCTGCTGTGGAAGAAGACGCTCGATATCAAGGCCGACTGGAAGCACTTCGTCATTCTGGGCCTGTTCAATACGGCCGTGCCGTTCCTGCTGTTTGCCTGGGCGGCCAAGAGCCTGCCGGCGTCTCTGATGTCGGTTTTGAACGCCACCACGCCGATCTGGGGCGCGATCTTCGGGGCCATCTGGATGCGCAACCGGCTATCGGTGAAAACGATCATCGGCCTGGCGCTCGGCGTGTCTGGCGTGGCGGTTCTGGTCGGGCTCGATGGCGCGCACCTGTCGCCGCTGGCTTTACTCGGTGTTGGGGCAGGGCTGATCGCCGCCGCCTGTTACGCCATCGCCGCGCTCTATTCCAAGGTGGCCAAAAGCGTCGATGCCTTCTCGAACGCCCACGGTAGCATGTGGGCCGCCACGCTTATGGTATTGCCCGCCGCGCCGTTTTTTCCCGCCGCCGCCATGCCGGATGTGTGGGTGATGATCTGCGTGGCCATGCTCGGCATCGTCTGCAGCGGGATCGCCTATATTCTTTATTTCAAGCTGATCGACGAGGTGGGAGCGGCCTCGGCCACGACCGTCACGTTTCTTGTCCCGATCTTCGGCACCCTGTGGGGCAGTCTGGTCCTGCATGAGCATGTCGGCCTGGTCAGCCTTGTCGGTGGTGCGCTGATCATTGCGGGCGTGGCCCTGATTACCGGCTTTTCGCCATCGGCCTTGATGAAGCGCCGTGCCGTTACGGCAGAATGATCACGAAGGTTTTCAGCACAGGCGCGATCACCTGCCACTGCCCCTGATAGCCGGCACGGAAGAGGATGTGGTCACCGGCTGTCAGTGTGACCGGCGCCTGGCCGTTTTCCGTGACGACCGCATGACCTTCGAGGATCGTGCAATATTCCCACTCGTCGTAGCTGACCCGCCAGGTGCCGGGCGTGGCGCCCCAGTAACCGGCATAGGTTTTCTCGTCCGGCGTTGTTTCCAGCAGCCAGGTGGTGAAAACCGGGTCGCCGTCGATCACCCGTTCCGGCGCGGGGCGCTCCTGTTCGGGGGTGACCAGTGAACGGTCGAAGTGAAGAAAACGGGACATGACGAGCTTTCGGTGCGTTGAATAACAAAAAAGCCCCGCGCGGGCGGGGCTTCTTGTGAGGCTGGCGACCTATTTGGGCGCCAAAATCATGATCATCTGCTTGCCTTCCATCCTCGGTTCGTATTCGACCTTGGTGGTGGGCTCGAAATCGGCTTTCACCTTGTTGAGCAGTTTCATGCCCAGTTCGGGGTGGGCCATTTCGCGGCCGCGGAAGCGGAGCGTCACCTTGACCTTGTCGCCTTCTTCAAAGAAGCGCGTCATGGCCTTGGCCTTCACCTCGTAATCGTGGATATCGATATTGGGGCGAAGCTTGATTTCCTTGATTTCAACGACCTTCTGCTTCTTGCGCGCCTCGGCCTTTTTCTTTTGCTCCTGGAAACGGTACTTGCCGTAATCGAGGATCTTGCAAACAGGCGGGTCAGCGGTAGGAGAGACTTCGACGAGGTCCAATCCAGCTTCTTCAGCGGCTTCCAGGGCGGACGAAGTCGGCATGATGCCTTGTTTTTCGCCGGCGGCGTCGATTAACAGGACGCGAGGGACTTTGATGTCCTGATTGATGCGGGGGCCGTCTTTGGGAGGCGGGGTTTGGATTGGGCGACGAATAGGTCGTTCTCCTTGAGTCTGTTAAAAGTGCGCGGATTATGCCGAAAGGGGCGTTAACTAGCAATCCCCAATAGGCCACATCGGTTAAAATTTCAGGAATTTACAAAGCTATGGCGCTTTTAACCGCGAATTTGCCGTGCGCTTAAGATAAGCAGCGCGCGATAAACATCAAGAGTGCGTTCGCACATCAGCGGCAAACCGAACAAGGCCTTCACATGTTCGCGCCCGCGCTGGCCCATGGCGAAGCGCGCATTCTCCGGCATATCGATGGCCTCTTTCAGCGCATCGGCCCATTTTTGCGCACTCCCGGGCGTCACCAGCCAGCCGGTATCGCCGGGCAGAACGGTCTCGACCGTAGCACCATGGGCGGCGGCTAAAGGCGGGCGCTGCATGGCCTGGGGCTCCACCGCCGTGCGGCCGAAGGCTTCCGGATCGAGCGAGGGCGCCAGCGCGAAATGGCAGGCGCTGTAGGCTGAAGGCATGTCGGCGCAGTGTCCCACCAGCCGGACGTGATCGCCAAGGCCATACGCCTCGATGCTGGCTTGCAGGCCTTGGGTGTAATCGCTGCGGCCCTGATCGTCACCGGCCAGCAGGATCACGAATTTATCCGTGCCTTGCGTTTTCAACAGATGCGCGGCCTCGATGATGAAGGCTTGTCCTTTCCAGCGCGTCAGGCGGGCCGCCAGCAGGAAGCGGATGCGCGCGTCTTTTTCCGGCAGCCCCCAAGCCTCTTCCAGTTCCATGATCTTGCGCACATCGAAGGCTTCGGGATCGAAACGCTTGAGATCGACCCCGCGCGGGATGCTGATGATGCGCTCCGTCGGCACGTCCGGATAGGTTTGCAGGATATGGGCGCGTGTAAAGTCGGAATTGGCGATGGTCATGTCGGCGCGCGTCATCTGGCTGTTGTACCAGCGCTTGAGGGCCGATTTCGCGTTATAGATGCCGTGGTAGGTGGCCACGCTGCGGATGCCCTCGGCCCTGGCGGCGCCGATCGCGGCCATGGCGGGGGCGCGCGAACGGACATGGACGATATTGACGTGCTCGGTTCGGATGATCTTGCGTAAGGACTGATAGTTTTGCCATTGTACCAGCGGACTTTTGCTGTGGACCGGCAGGTGGATGACCTGAGCGCCGCCGCGTTCCAGCCGCTTTTCCAGCCGTCCGCCCTTGGTCGCCACGATCGAGCGCCCGCCGGCTGAGATGATCGCTTCGCTGACATCGACCACGGTTTGCTCGACGCCGCCGGTATCGAGTTCGGGGACGACCTGCAAAACGCACGCGGTGAAGGGGGAAGGCGACATGTTGACTTGTACGAAGGAGTTAGGAAAGGTAGCATGGTGCAATGACCATGGAAACTGTGCCAAATCAAGAGACTGCGTCTTTTCTCGATGTGCCCGGTGGCGACCGCATCGCGTATCGTCATGTGCGCGGCGATGGCCCGACCGTGCTGTGGCTGGGTGGTTTCCTATCGGATATGACCGGCGCCAAGATCACCCGCCTGACCCACGAAGCGCAAACGCGCGGCTGGGATTTCCTCTGTTTTGACTATTTCGCCCATGGCGAGACCGGCGGCGCTTTCAATGAGGCGCGGGTCGGCAGGTGGTTTGATAATGTGCTGGCGGTGGTCGATCATCTGACGCAAGGCCCCCTTGTGGGCGTCGGTTCGTCGATGGGCGGGCACATGTTGTCGCTGCTGAGCAAGGCGCGGCCGCAGCGCCTCAAGGCGGCCGGTTTTCTGGCGCCGGCGGCCGACTTCGTCACCGCGCTGATGCTGCCGGGCCTCTTACCCGAAGACCGTCGCCAACTTGAGGTGTCGGGCGTCTGGATGATGCCGGGCTATGACCGTCCGGTGCCGTTGTCGCAGGCGTTTTTTGATGAGGCGGCGCAACATGAGGTGCTGGGCGGGCCGATACCGTTCGACGGCCCGGTGCGTATCCTGCACGGCATGAAGGATAATGTGGTGCCATGGCGGCACGGCGTGCGGCTGCTGGAAGCCTTCACCACGCCGGATGCCCATATGCACCTGATCAAGGACGGCGATCACCGCCTGTCACGGTCGGAGGACCTCGACCTGCTGGTCAATATGGTGGCTGAGTTACGTGTGACATGACGACTCTGTCAGCCACTGAGGCAGGTAGACGTGTCCTGCTGGTCTTTGCTACCGCCGCCTTTCTGGCGGTTGCGGCGGGCGCCTGGGGCATGTCGCAATCCGATCTTCCTCCGTCTTTGTGGCTGCGCAATCTGCTGGCCTGGTTTGTCGCCGGAATGACGGGCTTAGGGATGGTGCGCTGGGGCAGATTTTCCCTCTGGGGCAAGCCAGCCTCGCTTGTTATCCTCCCCATATCTCTTGTTTTGCTCATGGCGTGTTTTGCCAGTGCGGGCCAGGCCGGCGTCCATCGCTGGCTTGGCATAGGGCCGATCCAGCTTAATGCCGCCGCCTTGATCCTGCCTGTGGTGATCGCCACAACCCGCAGGGATAGCCATCTTATCGCATTCATCGGTTTGGCCTTATTGTCCATCCTGTTGGCTATCCAGCCGGATGCATCGCAACTGGCGGCTTTTGGTGTGGCCTTTGTTGTTCTGTGTGTATCGAAATTTGGCGTGAAGGGATGGGCGGCCGCTCTTTGGTGTCTGGCGGCGGCGATCATCTGTTTATCACGGGCCGATCCCTTGCAGGCTATCGGCCACGTCGAAGGCATCACGTCCATGGTTTGGGCGCACCAGCCGGCGATAGCCGTCCTTATGGTGGCTGCCATCGTCATGGCGGTGCTAAGCCCCTTGGCGCTATGGCCCGTCAGTGAGGCGCGGACCTCGGCCGTGGCGCTCAGCCTCTATGGGCTGGTGTCGCTGCTCGCCTGCTTGTCGGGCAAATTCCCGGTCCCCTTGGCGGGATACGGATTAAGCTATGTCATCGGCTGGTGGTGGGGTGTCGCCGCGCTTGTCGCATCGGCGAAGCGGGCAGACGGGGGCTGCGCCGTGTCATCCCTGAAGCCTGCCGGCTAAATGCTCCCCGACCCTAAGCGCGTTGGCCACGATGGTCAGGGTCGGGTTGACCGCCGAACTCGACACGAAGAACGATGAATCGACGACATAGAGATTGTCGAGATCATGCGCCTTGCAGTCGGTATCGAGGACGCTGGCGGCCGGATCGCGGCCAAAGCGGATGGTGCCGCACTGGTGCGCCGTGCCGTAGAGCGGCAGCAACTGATCGATTTCGAAATGCGGCTCGAATAGGGTGTGCTGGCGCAGCGAAAAGCCCTTGAGCCCGTGTTCGAGCTTGCGGGTCAGGCGCAGATTGGCCGCCAGATTGTTAGGCGTGTAGGTCAGTTTGATCTGGCCGCTTTCGCTGACCGTGACGCGGTTTTCTTCGCGCGGCAGGTCCTCGCTCATGGCCAGGAAGGCCACCATGTGCTTGGCGATATCGTCCATCAGGAAGTTGGGCAGCAGCGCCGGCGGAATGATGTCGGCGATCTGGCCTTCCAGGGTCTGGCCCGACATATATTCGAGCAACTGGATCTGGCCCATGGGGTAGGGGAAATCGGGCTCGCCGAAATAGAAGTCATTGACCGCAAAGGTTTTCGGGAAGGTGGAATCGAACGTGTCGGCCAGTACCGAAATCACCGCCGATGTGGTGTGGAACATATAGTTGCGCCCGACGAGGCCAGAGCGGTTGGCCAGTCCGTCCGGATGGTTGGCGCTGCGCGATTGCAGCAGGATGGCGGCGCTGTTGGCCGCGCCCGCCGCCAGCGCGTAGAGGTTGCCGCGGAAGGTTTGCGTGCCGGTGTCGGTCTGGGTGACGACGCCGGTGACCGTCTTGCCGGCGCCATCGGTCTCAATGCGCGTGACCTTATGCCCGGTAAGGATCGTGACGTTTGGCAGATGGCGAATCGGATCGAGCATGATCGAGCGCGCGTCGGATTTGGCCTTGAGCATACAGGGGTAGCCACCGCAGGTCGTGCAGCGGACACAGTGCGAGGTTTGCGGATGCGCCTCGTCGCGGTCGATACCGAGGGGTAGGGGCGACGGATGCCAGCCTATGCCCTCGAAATGTTTTTTGAGTTTGGCGACACCGGGATCATCCATGATGGCGGGATAGGGGTAGGGCGGATCATCAGGCTGATCGTTGATGTCGATGCCGCGCTGACCATGGACGCGCCATAGCTTTTCGGCTTTTTCGTACCACGGCGCATAGTCGGTGTAGGAAAGCGGCCAGGCCGGCGACAGGCCATCCGAATGCGGCACGGCCTCGAAATCGCGCTTTTTCATGCGCATCAGGGCGGCGCCGTAAAAGGTGGTGTTGCCGCCGACCCAATAGTTGGTGTTGGGCGTGAACGGCTTGTTCTTCTTGTCGAGCCATTGCTCCTTGGTGCGGTAACGCTGATCGATGAAGACCGCCTTGGGATCCCAGTTCTGCGGCTCGACCGGCAGCTCCTGGCCGCGCTCCAGAATCAGGATTTTCTTGCCGGTATTGGCCAGGGCATAGGCCAGGGTGCCACCACCGGCGCCGGAGCCGATAATGATCAGGTCGTAGGTTTCGGATTCTGTGGCCGGTGCGCTTTGTGGCATATCTTACTCTTTGATCTGGTACTTTTGGGCGCCCCAACGGATCAGCGGGGTGATCAGGCCGTCGGGCAGCAGGGTCATGGCGGCGACGGCGATCTTGTTGATCAGACCGGTGACGATGACCTCGCGGCCCGCTTCGTTGGCGCGGATGGCGGCCTCGACCACGGCTTCGGCGGTCTGGACGAAGCGTGCGGGGTTGGTTTTCAGCACCGCGTCCATGCCGTTGGAATGCTGGAATTCGGATTCGGTCGAGCCCGGGCAAAGGGCGGTGACATGCACGCCTTTCGCGGCGGCCTCCGCGGCCAGCGAGCGCGAGAATTTCAGCATGTAGGCTTTCGCAGCGGGATAGAGGGTGTGGCCGGTGGCGCCGGGTGAAAAGGCGACCATGGACGACACATTGATGATGCGGCCGGCACCTTGCGCCAGCATGTGCGGCAGCAGGCCGTGCGCCAGAATCGTCGGGGCGGTGACGCAAACCTCGATGAAGTCGACCTGCTGTTGCGCCGTGGTGGCGGCGAAGGTGTGGGCCAGCGAATAGCCGGCATTGTTGATCAGGCCATCGGGCTGCAGATTGAGGGCCTTGAGGCGATCCAACAGGGCGTTGGTCTGGGAGCGATCACTCAGGTCGGCATCGAGGCAGGTCACGGTAACGCCCTGTTGTGCGGTGATCTCGGCGGCCAGGGCTTGCAGTCGCTCAAGACGGCGGGCGACCAGGATAAGATGATGACCGCGCGCCGCATAGGATTTTGCGAACTGCGCGCCGATACCGGAAGACGCGCCGGTGATCAGGAAGGTTTTGGCGGCTGTCATGGTGCGCTTCCGTCGAGTCGCTAAAGACTACAGTGTTGTGTCACGTTGCAGAGACCGATAGATATCCGCAAGGCCCTCGCGGTAGGTCGGGTAACGCAATTGCCAGCCAAGTTCCGCCTTGGCACGCGCATTGGAGACGCGCTTATTGTCCTGATAAAACCGCTTCATGTTCGGACTAAGGCCGGGATCATCGAAGGTGATTTCCGGTGGCAATGGCAGGCCGCAAAGCTCTGCCGCCCAGGCCAGAACCGTATCGGCCGGCGCAGGCTCATCATCGCAGAGATTATAGACGCCACCGGCACGCGGACGCGCCAGACTGGCCAGCAGGGCCGAAGCGCAATCATCATGATGGAGGCGGGAAAAGACGTGGTCGGGCTTGTGGATACGTCGTGCCGTGCCGTCCATCAGGCGCTCGATCACATTGCGGCCGGGGCCGTAAAGTCCCGGCAGACGAAAGACCTGCGCGCCGACGTTTAGCCACTGGCTTTCGGCCAGCCCGCGCCGGCGACCTTCGGCCGATGTGGGGGTAAGCGCTGAATCCTCGAACACCCAACCACCGCCGCGATCGCCATAGACGCCGGTGGTGGAAAGATAGCCGATCCATTTTGGCTGACCGGCAGAAGGTTTGAGCGCGGCAAAGGCCGGGCAACCGTCATCGCCGGGCGCAGGCGTGATCAGGACGGCGTCAGCCCCGGCAAAAGCCCTCTGCAGGTGTTCTGCATCGGCGGGATCGACGGGGATAACGCCCAAAGCGGCAAGATCTTCGCGCTTTTCAGCCGTGCGCGCGGTGGCGGAGATAGCATAACCGGCATGGCGGGCGGATCTGGCGAAGGCGTCGCCGATAAAACCGTAGCCAAAGATCAGAGCCTTGGGTTTCAAGGGGCGGCGGAGGCGGAGGCTTCGGCCGCCGCGGCGCTGGCATCGTCGGCTTCCGCCTGACGTCTGGCCTCATCTTCCGCCTTTTTCTTCTGGCGCGCGTCGCGTTCCTTCACCATGCGGAAATAGTCGGGCTTTTCAACGGCATGGCCAAAGGGCGCCGGCGAGCGTGCGCCTTGACCCTGTGGCCAGACAAAGCTCAGGCCAATCAGCAGGAGGGCGATCAGGGCCGCGGCGGGATAGAAGATTTTGGCGTTCATGACGGCTTTTATAGGCAATTCGACGCAGACGCGCCAGCCCCTTTTCCAGTTCCTTTTATTCTCGAAGTCGCCCCCTTGTGTGATGCAAAGGTCACACCATATCGGTGCTATCAGGCCGTTGCCTCGTGAGGGGCGGCCGGACATTCAATCCGCCGAAATGGGGAACCCTACACCATGAATATCGAAAAATATTCCGAAAAGACTCAAAAGCTTATCCAAAGCGCCCAAGGTATCGCGCAGGCGCGCAATCACCAGTATTTCAGCCCGATCCATGTGCTCAAGGCGCTGACAGAGGACAAGGAGTCGCTTTCCAGCCAACTGATCTCGCTGGCTGGTGGCCGCGCCGATGCTTTCGCCGCCTCCGTCGATCTGGCGCTTGGCAAGCTGCCCGCCGTGACTGGCGGCGCGCAACTCTATATGGCCAACGAAACCAACAAGCTTTTCAACGACGCCGAGAACGATGCCAACAAGGCGGGCGACAGCTTCGTCACCGCCGACCGTCTGCTGATCGCCGCCGTCGATAACAAGGAAGGCGCCGAAGCCCTGAAAGCCGCCGGTATTTCGCTCGGCAAGCTGAAGGCCGCGCAAGCCGCCTTCCGCAAAGGCAAGCCCGCCGATAGCGCCTCCGCCGAAAACGGCTTTGACGCGCTCAAGAAATATGCCCGCGACCTGACCCAGGCCGCGCTCGATGGCAAGATCGATCCGGTCATTGGCCGTGACGAAGAAATTCGCCGCACCATTCAGGTTCTGGCGCGCCGCACCAAGAACAATCCCGTCCTGATCGGTGAACCCGGCGTCGGTAAGACCGCCATCGTCGAAGGTCTGGCGCAGCGCATCATCAATGGCGATGTGCCGGAAAGCCTGAAGGACAAGAAGCTCTATTCGCTCGACATGGGGTCACTGATCGCCGGCGCGAAATATCGTGGCGAGTTCGAGGAACGCCTCAAAGGCGTGCTCAACGAGGTGACGCAGGCCGAGGGCCAGATCGTGCTGTTCATCGATGAGATGCACACGCTTGTCGGCGCCGGCAAGGGCGATGGCGCCATGGATGCGTCTAACCTGCTCAAGCCGGCTCTGGCGCGTGGCGAACTGCACTGCGTCGGCGCCACCACGCTCGATGAATACCGCAAGCACGTTGAAAAGGACGCGGCTCTGGCGCGGCGTTTCCAGCCGGTGTTCGTGACCGAACCGACCGTGGAGGATACCATCTCGATCCTGCGTGGCCTCAAGGAAAAGTACGAGGTTCACCATGGCGTCCGTATTTCGGACAGCGCCATCGTGTCGGCCGCCACGCTTTCCAACCGCTATATCGCCGACCGCTTCCTGCCGGATAAAGCCATTGATCTGATCGATGAGGCCGCGTCACGCGTGCGCATGGCGGTCGATTCCAAGCCGGAAGAACTCGATGAACTCGATCGCCGCATTGTGCAGTTGAAGATCGAGCGCGAAGCCCTGCAAAAGGAAACCGATGCCGGCTCGAAGACTCGCCTGGAAAAGCTGTCCGAGGAACTGGAAGATCTGGAAGAAAAGTCGCTCAGCCTAACCACGCGCTGGAAGGCCGAAAAGGACAAGGTCGGCTCGGCCGCGCGTTCCCGCGAAGCGCTGGAGCGTGCCCGCATCGACCTGGCCAATGCTCAGCGCGCCGGCGATCTGCAAAAGGCGTCCGAGATCATGTACGGCATCATTCCGGCGCTCGAAAAGGCGCTGGAACGCGCTGAAAACGCGCCGCAGGGCGAGCAATCGCCGCTGACGCCGGAAGTGGTCGATTCGGCCCAGATCGCGCAGGTCGTGTCGCGCTGGACAGGTATTCCGGTCGACAAGATGCTGGAAGGTGAGCGAGACAAGCTGTTGCGCATGGAAGACGTGCTGCGCGGACGTGTGGTGGGTCAGGATGAAGCCCTGACCGCCGTGGCCGATGCCGTGCGCCGTGCGCGGGCGGGTCTGAAAGATCCCAACCGTCCGATCGGTTCGTTCCTGTTCCTGGGGCCTACGGGCGTTGGCAAGACCGAGCTGAACAAGGCCTTGGCGGAGTTCCTGTTCGATGACGAGACGGCGATTACACGTCTCGACATGTCGGAATATATGGAGAAGCATTCCGTTTCGCGCATGATCGGCGCGCCTCCGGGCTATGTCGGTTATGACGAAGGCGGGGCTCTGACCGAAGCTGTGCGGCGCCGGCCCTATCAGGTCGTGCTGTTCGATGAGGTCGAGAAGGCGCATCCGGACGTGTTCAACATCCTGTTGCAGGTGCTGGATGACGGCCGCCTGACCGATGGGCAGGGGCGTGTGGTCGATTTCCGCAACACCCTGATCGTCATGACGTCGAATCTCGGCTCGGATATCCTGGTCAATATCGATGATGCCACGCCGGTCGAGACCGTGCGGCCGCTGGTGATGGAGGTGGTGCGCCGGCATTTCCGGCCGGAATTCCTCAACCGTATCGACGAGACGATCCTGTTCCATCGCCTCGACAAGGTGCACATGCACGACATCGTCCGCATCCAGCTCAAGGGACTGGAAAAGCTGATGAAGGACCGCGACATGACGCTCAGCATCGATGAGGCGGCGCTGACCTATCTGGCCGACAAGGGCTATGATCCGGCCTATGGCGCGCGGCCCCTGAAGCGGGTGATCCAGAAGCTGCTGGTCGACGGCATCGCCCGCCAGATCCTTAGCGGCACGGTCACGGATGGCGACGTCATCCATGTCGGCTTCGATGGCGAGGAACTGGCGATCGGCAAGCCCACGGTCAACTAGGGGCAAGCCCCTAGGACCATAACTCGACAATGCTAAGTAGCGCCTCTTCGAACATGGAGAGGCGTTTTCTTTTGTCCGGAGTGTGCTAGCCTGTGTGCAGGGGGCTTTATGAAGTATAGATTGGCCAAGCGTATACTGCCTTGCATCGTCGTTTTATTGGCGATGGTGTGTATGTGGCGCTGGTTATCTTTTGCACCGGTGTTACAGGACGGTGACCTGATCTTCCAGACTTCCCGCAGCCGTCAATCGACAGCCATCGGCGTGGCCAGTCTTAGCCTCTATACGCATATGGGGATTATCAAACGGACAGGCGACGGCACAATGGTTATTGAAGCCGTAGGCCCCGTCAAAGAAACGCCGCTAAAAAGCTGGATTAAGCGAGGGCGGTTCGGCCGCTACGCTGTTTATCGATTGCCCAAACTGCAGAAGTCTCAGACAGACAAAGTCTTTTCAGCTTCCCGCGGGCTCTACGGCAGGCCCTATGATCCCTATTTTTCGTTTGATAATTCCGCCATCTATTGTAGCGAACTCGTTGAGTACGCCTTTAGTGCCGCTAAGATTAAGCTCGGCAAAAGACAACGAGTCGATGAGTTGATCATGCTGACGGGGCCGGCAAAAAAATTGTTGAAGAGACGGGCCTTGTCCGATCCGCAATGCCGGACGAAGGGATTGCTGGGGGCGGATTGTCTTGATCTGATCATGAAGCGTCAGTTGGTTACTCCGATCAGTATTGCTCAGGACCAAAAAGTGCAGCAGGTCTATTCGAACTATCCATTTTAATAGGGCAGATTGGCATGGCGTCCAGCCTCGGCCTGAAGGCTGTGCCATGGGGCGGAAGCCTGCTGGTGCTGGGAGCACTCGGCCTAGCGGTCGTAAGCGCATCGCTCGACACGCGCTGCAAGACGGCAGAACAGATTGTGTGAGGGGAGATCCGATGGCAGTCCCTAGCGGAGTCGAACCGCTCTTTTCAGGATGAAAACCTGACGTCCTAACCGATAGACGAAGGGACCGTAATCGGGAGAGGAGCCTTTGACCGATTATTTCGCTTCGGTCAAGGCTCCTCGTGGAATTTCCACAGCTTAGTCTCTCAAAAGCTCATTGATACCGGTTTTGGAGCGCGTCTGGGCATCGACGCGCTTGACGATGACGGCGCAATAGAGGTGGGGCGCGTTGGGGGCCGCATTGGCTGAGGGCATCGAGCCGGCCACGACCACCGAATAGGGCGGCACTTCGCCGTAGAAGACCTCGCCGGTGGCGCGATCGACGATGCGGGTGGACTTGCCGATATAGACGCCCATGCCGAGCACCGAGCCCTCGCGGATGATGCAGCCCTCGACCACTTCCGAGCGCGCGCCGATGAAGCAGTTGTCCTCGATAATGGTGGGGCTGGCCTGCAGGGGTTCCAGTACGCCGCCGATGCCGACGCCGCCTGAGAGGTGCACGTTCTTGCCGATTTGCGCACAGGAACCGACCGTGGCCCAGGCGTCAACCATGGTGCCTTCATCGACATAGGCGCCGATATTGACGAAGGACGGCATCAGCACGACGTTCTTGCCGATAAAGGCGCCGGCGCGGACGATGGCGCCCGGCACCGAGCGGAAGCCGGCTTCGGTGTATTCCTTTTCACCCCACTTGGCGAACTTGTTCGGCACCTTGTCCCAGAAAGGACCGATCGGTGCCTGCTCGAACAGGCCGCGGCCGGTATGCATCAGTTCGTTGCCATTGAGGCGGAAGGACAGCAGGACGGCTTTTTTCAGCCAGTCGTGCGTGATCCACTGACCGTCCTTCTTTTCGGCAACGCGAAAACGACCGCTGTCGATCAGTTCGATGGCGCCCATGACGGCTTCACGGTAGGGGCCGTGATAGGCGGGATTGAGCGTGTCGCGAACCTCCCAGGCGGCTTCGATATCATCTTTGAAGGCGGCGAGATCGGACATGGTTTGTTTCCCATACAAGTGACTAAGGGTTTGCAAATAATGTTGTGCGCGGGAATGTCAAATAGAAGTCACTGCGACCCGCCGTTTTTTAATATTTGCCGTGTTTGTCCTGCAATAAACATGAGTTTATCATCGTGCAAATTTGCTGGATAGCGTCGGCTTATCAGTCTGTAGAGCAGAAGCGCGATCAGAGTCTCAACATCCTCATTACGCCCGTTTCCGTCATCAACGGCCTTGTAAAAGTTTTCTACGAAAGGATATGCAAGCTCATTGTATATCTTTGACATATGATAATCGCGTGGATCGTAATGGTGACGTATAAGGGCGTAGAGTTCTTCCATGCTCTCAAAACCAGAAGGAGTTATAGCGAAAGCAGGACTAGGCATCTCTCCTTGCGCCAAGGGTAAAATGAGGTCTTCAAGACGTTCCATGAAACCGTTCTCGACACATGCGGACCAGAAATAAAAATTTGGGCTACCCAAGCTTGTAACCAGACGCTGGCCATCAAGGTTTTGCAGCGCTATTTCAAGAATAGACAGGTCGCCGGGGCTGCATTTGAAAGCTAAAGTCAGCAATCGCTTTATGGTCTGATCATCCATTTTCATACTCGCTGCAATGTGATGAAATAGGTATAAAGTTGCAGTCTGAATATTGACTAAATGTCGTGGGCTAATTCTGGCGCGGGATCACATAGGCGGTCTGTAACAGGTGATTGTCGCTCATGAAGGCGCGGATACTTTCATAGGTAACGGTTTCGATGCGGCCCGGCTGGTCATCCAGGCGCAGACGCGGGTTGATCATGGGGCCGAAGGTGCGCGCGAAGATGTTGGCGCGAATAATCGTGGGTTTGAAATGGGCGCCAAGATCGGCCTTGATCTGCGTGTAGTCGTTGGTTTCCCAAGCTGCCGAAGCGATGACATCGAGCAGGAATTCGGTGCAGTTCTGGTGCTCAGAGGAAAACGGATTGGACACCAGCGAATAGCTGGGCACATGCAGGCGCTCATAGGTCGGCGAGGCGATCAGGGCCAGCAGACGACGCTGCATCTCCGGCGACGGGATGATGACGCCGACATCATCGACCTGATTGGCGCTGATGAAATCGAGCGGGAAATCCTGCGCCAGATAGGACTGGTCAAGCGGGGCTGAAACGCCGTCACCCTGATACAGGTTGTACGAGCTGTAGCCCTTGTAGATCTTGCCATCCGGCCCCTTGATGTCACCATAGATCCAGAAGGCGCCATGGGTATAGGGCACATTGTCGGGCAAATGATCACGCGGTTTGCCGGCGCGGAAGACGAGCGCGACACGGGCCTGACGGCTGGCCAGATCGCGCTCGATCTGTTTGGCGAAACTGGCGGCTTCCACTGGCGTATAGTGCGCCTTGGGTGCCCGGCCGCTTTGGCCGGAATCCGCCACGGGCTTGGGGATATCGGTCGCTTGCGGTGCTGCCATGACCGGCGTCGCCATCAGGCAGGCCGCGAGGTTCACGAGTGCAAGGTGGCGCATCATTGCCCCGTATTGTCGCGGCGGCGGCCGGCATCATAAGGCACCTGCGGCGCGGGCTGGGCCACCACGGTTTCCGGTGAAATCTCCAGCGGGCCATTGGCTTCGTCCCACACGGCGCCTGCGGAATCGCGCACCACCCTGCCGGAACCTTCGATGACGGCACCGGCGGCCACGAAGGGCAGGGCGACCGCGCCGGCCACGACCTTGACGCCGGCTTCGGACAGGCGTGCGGTGGATACAAGCGACTCGCCGGATGCCTGCGAGGCGTTGGCGAGGCTGTCCTGCGCATGAACGCCGTTGGCGGCGGCGGCTGTCAGCAGGGACGCGGTAAGGAAAAGGGCCTTGGTCATGTGTCTCTCCATTTTTGAACTACGTTCAATATGAACATCGTTCAAAAATAGGCCGTCGTCAAGCCTGTATCTGACGCCTGGGGAAACTTTTATGTGAGGGCGGAGAGGAAGGCTTTCAGCGACGGGCTGCGGAAATCGACGTGACTGTCACCGTTGGTCAGGGCGGTGGGGCCGACAAGGATGGTCTTCATGCCCAGGGCCTGCGCCGGCTTGAGGTTTTTCGAGCTGTCTTCGAAGAAGGCGGCGGTTTCGGGGTGTACCGCATGGACCGCCATCATCTTCTCGAAGGTGGCCAGGGCGGGCTTGGGAATCCAGTTGGCGTGTTCGAGATGGAAGACGCCGTGGAAGAGGTCCGCCATGTCCATATGGGCCAGCAGGCGGATGGCGTGGCGTTCATCGCCATTGGTGAAGACCAGCTTGCGGCCGGGCAGGTCGTGGATCAGGCGGTTGAGGTCTTCATCGGGCGCCAGCGTATCGAGCGACACGTCATGCACCTCGTTGAGGAAGCTATAGGGATCGATATTGTGATAGGCGACGAGCCCCGCCAGGGTGGTGCCGTGTTCATGGAGATACTGGTCGCGCAGGCGGGCAGCTTCGAGGGGCGGCAGGCCGGTTTCGCGGATCATGTAGGCGGCCATCTTCTCTTCCACCTGCGACATGATGTTCGCCTCATGCGGATAGAGCGTCTGGTCGAGATCGAAGATCCAGGTGTCGATGTGGGCGAGGGCTGCAATCACAAGGCTTCGTCTTTCCCCCTCTCCCTTTCAATAAGGGGAGAGGGTGGCCTGAAAGGCCGGGTGAGGGGATGGTTACGGCAGCAGGAAAGCAAGACACCCCACCACCACATCTCGCCGCTTTGCGGCTTCGTGCGGTCCCCCTCCCCGGCAAGCGGGGAGGTATAAAAAGGTAGTCCAAATCAGCGATAGATTTCGCTTATTCAGATCGGATCGGCCTGAATAAGCGTGCCGGCGCCGTGTTCGGTGAAGAGTTCGACCAGCATGGCGTGAGGACGGCGGCCATCGAGAATAACCACGGCCTCGACGCCGGCTTCTACTGCCATGATGGCGGTTTCCAGCTTGGGGATCATGCCGCCAACGGCAACGCCCGATTCGATCAGCCCCTTGGCTTCCGAAATGGTCATCTGGCGGATCAGGTTCTTGTTCTCGTCCATGACGCCGGCGATATCGGTCAGCAGCAACATGCGCTTGGCGCTGAGCTTGCCGGCGACGGCGCCCGCCACGGTATCGGCGTTGATATTGAAGGTATGGCCGTCATCCGACACACCGATCGGGGCGATGACCGGCACATAGTCGTGGTTCGGATCGTCGATCAGGGTGCGCAGCAGCTTGTCATCGACATTCTTGGGCTCACCCACGAAGCCGAGATCGACGACCTGTTCGATCATCGAATCCGGATCGCGCTTGATGCGGGTGGCCTTTTCGACCGTGATCAGGCCGGCGTCCTTACCAGACAGTCCGACGCCACGCACATCGGCCTCACGACCGGCCTGGGTGATCCAGTTGGCGATCTCCTTGTTGACGGCGCCGGAGAGCACCATTTCGGCGATCTCCATGGTGGCGTCGTCGGTGACGCGCAGGCCATCGATGAAGGTCGATTTGACTCCGGCGCGGCCGAGCATGGCCGAGATCTGCGGACCGCCGCCATGCACCACCACCGGATGGATGCCGAGCAGTTTGAGCAGCACGATATCCGAAGCGAAGATCCGCGCCGTTTCGGCCTCGCCCATGGCATGGCCGCCGTACTTGATCGTCACGATCTCACGGTCGTAGATCTGGATATAGGGCAGGGCTTCAGCGAGTTGTTTCGCCGTGGCCCAGCCGCGTTCTTCGGAGGAGTCGATTTCAGTTTGAATGATCATCAGTTAAGCATTTCAGAGAAAAGTGGCTGCCACTTTTCTCGCTCGAAATGCGACAAAAGACAGCCTCTGCGCATTAGCGGATATGTGTGTCGCTGTCATGAATTTTTTCGGCTTAACGCGCTTTACGCAAGGAAAAGCGCGTGGCGGTCAGGCTATCCGAGACGGCGCTGCTCTTGGTGTCGATAAGGTTCAGCGCGTGCATGTGGGTGCGGACGGCGGAATCGGGCAGGGGCGATTTCGGGCCTTTGGGGTAGACGACCCAGATCGGTGCGTGCGGCAGGCGTTGTGTCACCTCGGCCAGGGCAGCGCTCAGTTCATCGGGCGCGCGGGCGATGATGACGGAAACGGCGGCCTGCAAGGGATCGGTGGTGACGGCATCCAGCAAGGCTTCATTGAGCGCCGCGTCATCGACATGGCCTGTGACAAACGCCCTGTGATCGCTGTCGATGCCGAACTTGGCGGCCAGGGTCGGTGGTGCTGTGGTGAGCTTTTTCAGCCATCTCGCCGCCTGTCCGGCGGGCAGGGCGAGGGCATAGGACAGGTCTTCGTGCTCGAATAACAATGCGTCATCGACGACGCGCGGGTCTTTCAGGTCGGCGAAGGTCAGGGTCTTGCGGAAGGCGCCGCGGAAGATCAGGTCCCGGCTTTCGAGCAGCGCCTTGACGTGGGCGTGGTCGCTCCCGACCCGCAGTTCGCTTTCAGCTTCCAAACCCATGAGCGCACCTCATAATAACCTGAGTACGATATCATGAGATGGGCTTGGCTTACAGCGTGATCCCGCAGGTCTGCATGATTTCAAGGCGTAATTCCGGGATGCCGAAGCCGACCTCGGACGAGGTGGCCAGCACGATCGGGTGGGCGGCGGGGCGCTTCTTGATGCCGGCCTGCGTGGCGGCGATCACTTTCGCCAGTTCGGCCGGCTTGATCTTATCGGCCTTGGTCAACACGATCTGGTAGCTGACGGCGGCTTTGTCGAGCGCGTCCATTGGCTCGTTATCGACGTCTTTCAGGCCGTGGCGCGCATCGATCAGCAGATAGGCGCGCTTGAGGTTAGGCCGGCCGCGCAGGTAATCGCGGCCCAGATTCTGGAACTTTTTGACCGCCACCTTGGACGCGCGCGCCCAGCCATAGCCGGGCAGATCGACCATGTGCATGGCGTCGTTGAGGCGGAAAAAGTTCAGCTCGCGGGTACGGCCGGGCTCATTGGAGGCGCGCGCCAGGTGCTTATGGCTCACCAGCGCGTTGATCAGCGACGACTTGCCGACATTGGAGCGGCCGGCGAAGGCCACTTCCGGCAATTCGTCAGACGGCAACTGATCGACCGACACCGCGCCCATAACGAAGGACACCGGGCGGGCAAACAGCACCCGCGCGGTTTCGATCGCTTCGGCCTGCAGTTCGGCTTCGGTCTTTACAGAGTCGGTCACGCCGCCTTCTTTCCCTTATCCATCATGTCGCGCACCTTCTTGATGCCGGTATCGATCGGGTTTTCGACCTTGAGGCGGTGCATGATGGAGTATTGTTGCAGGATGGTCAGGATGTTCGACCAGATCCAGTAGATTATCAGGCCGACAGCAACCTGCGTCATGAAGAAGGTCAGCATGATGGGCATAAAGCTCATCATCTTCTTTTGCATCGGGTCAACGCCGGTCATCGGCGTCATTTGCTGGCTGAGCCACATCGAGGCGCCGTAGAGGATGGCGATGATACCGATATGCAGCGGTCCATCGAGCACGGTGCCAATCAGGGGCACGGTGGCCGGATTGAAAGGCAGGGCACCGAACAGATTGAAGAGGGTGGTGCTGTCGCGTGCCGACAGATCCTGAATCCAGCCGAAGAAGGGGGCGTGGCGCATTTCGATGGCGAGCATCAGCACCTTATAGAGCGCCCAGAAGACCGGCAGTTGCAGGAGCATGGGCAGACAGCCGCCGAGCCCCGCCATCGGATTGACCTTTTCCTCCTGATAGAGGGCCATGGTCGCTTCCTGCGTCTTTTGCGGATCGCCTTCGTGACGCTTCTTGATGGCGTCGAGCTTCGGCTTCAGGCGCTCCTGCACCTGCTTCATCTTGGTCATCGACTCATAGGACTTGTGAGCCAGCGGATAGAAGACCAGCTTGACGATGACGGTGAGCGACAGGATGGCGAGACCGAAGTTACCGACCAGAGCGTAGAGCTTGTCGAGCAGCCAGTACATCGGGTAGGTCAGGACGCTGAGCATACCCCAGTCAACCGCCCAGTGGAAACGCGGGATATGCAGGGTGTCTTCGTAGACCTGGAGCTGGGTGTTCTGCTTGGCGCCGGCGAAGACATGCGATTGCGCTTTCCAGGTCTGGCCGGGCGCCAGGGTGACGGCGTTATCGACATAACCGCTGCGGAAAACAGGCACGCCATCGAGCAGATCAGCGCGTGCGGTATACTGCACGGCTTGCGACTGATTGGGGATAACGGCCGCCATCCAGTACTTGTCGGTTATACCGTACCAGCCACCGATGGAATCCTTCTTCTCCAGCTTCTTGCCGTCTTTCGGCTTGGCCATATCCTTGTACTTCAAGGAGTCGGTGCGGTAGTCGCCCATCTTCGGGCTGGCCAGGGTCTTGGAGGAGGTGGCGATGGCGCCTTCATGGACCACGGCTTCCTTGCCGGCGTGTTCGGGCATGCCGTTGCGCACGACCATCGAATAGGGGGCGAAGGCGATGGCCTGCGGCGTCGCGTTGGCCACCGCATTGTCTTCGGTGATCATGTAGTTGGCGTCGATGCTCAGGGTGCGCGTGAATGTCAGGCCGGCACCGTTGTTATAGGTCAGCACGACCGGCTTGCCGACGCTCAAGGTCGTGCCGGAAGCCACCGTCCACACCGTATCGATCGTCGGCGCGTTGGGGATGTTCTGGAAATTATAGCCCGACACCACGTAATAAGCACTCTTGCTGTTGGCGGGGGTCAGCAGTTCGACCGGATCGTTCTTCTTTTCGACGGTGCGATCATACTTGATCATATAGAGATCGTCGATCAAGGCGCCTTTCAAGGACAGGCTGCCCTTGAGCGACGGCGTATCGATAGCGACGCGCGGCGTCTGGGTCAGGGCCTGTTCGCGGGTCAGCGGCACCGCGACGACGCCCCCGACCGGCAGACCGGCGGCGATAGCGGCGCTGGAAGAGGCGGCGGCAGCGGCCACTTGTGCAGCCTCGCGCTTCTTCTGTTGCGGGCCAAAGACGAAGAACTGATAGAAGGCCAGCAAAGCCATGCTGACGATCAGGAAATAGATCATATTCCGGTTGTCGGTATCTTTATTCATCGAACGGTCTTTGTTTCCTGAGGAGTATCTTCGGACTTTATGACGTCTGTGGTTATGGGGGCCTTGGGGCGCGCCACTGACTTCGCAGCGAGCCTTATCAGGGCGGCTTTGACATCGTCAAGTAAAGCATTCCAATCGCGCGAAACCGTATCGGCGCGGGCGATCAGCACATAATCGTGGCCGGGGCGGCCAAATTGGGGAATCATGACCTCGGCGGCTTCGCGCAGGCGGCGCTTGGCCCGGTTGCGCACAACGGCATTGCCGATCTTTTTGGTGGCGGTAAAGCCGACCTTGATCGCATCGTCCTCGCGCGTCTTTGCCTGCACGACCACGCCGGGGCGGGCCTGATAGGCGGCCTTGGCGGCGGCCAGAAACTCTGCGCGGATTTTGAGGCGGGGAATCATTGGATGCTGATGTGGTGCCCTATGCCGGAAATACAAGAAGAGTCCTTAAGCAACTTAAGGACTCTTCTTAAAATTCAGCAGTGCGTTGACGCGATTAGGCCGTCAGGCGCTTGCGACCCTTGGCGCGGCGGCGCGCAACGATCTTTTGGCCGTTCTTGGTGGCCATGCGGGTGCGGTAGCCGTGGCGGCGCTTGCGCACAAGGCGGCTCGGCTGATAGGTACGTTTCGTTCCCATAGGGGGCTCCGATTGGTGTAGCGGGCCCCTTCGAGGGCCGGAATTGCGTAAAGAGGCGCGTGGATAGTCCGGCCAGAGACGCTTGTCAATAATATTTAGGGCGCTTTGGCTAAAATGAAGCGGTTGCGACGTAATTCTGCTATATATACAACGAAGCAGTAGTGAAGCCAAAGGTTTACGTGTTCGATCAGGGCAAATCAGACGCATCCGACAGGCGGGCAAAGACTCTCAAGGTGATACGCCGTGAGGGCTTCTATGCCGAACGGTTGGCGCACGCCCTCTCTATAGTGGCCGCTTTTTCGCTGAAATACGGCATGATGGCCTTTAATCTGGCGCGCAACTTCCTGCTCAGCCTGTCCGGACAATTGCTGATCCTGACCTTCGTCTTCGTGATGATCGTTGAAATCGTGATTCTGATTCCCTCGCTCGCCTCCGATCAGGAGCGCTGGCTTACCGATCGGGTGCGTCAGGCCGAACTGACCTCGCAGGCGGTCGACACCTCGGAAAAGAACGCTGTGTCCAGGCCGGTGTCGTCGCAGCTGCGCAAGAGCGCCGGCGTGCTCTATCTCGCCATCCAGAATGAGGGCGTGCGCGATTATGTGCTGTTCGATCAGAATGTGGTGGTGCCGGAAAAGGTGATGGATCTGCGCCAGACCCACACCAACATATGGCACGACATTACCTATCTGTGGGCGCCGTGGGAGACCTTCATGGGCCAGCCCGATCGGCTGCTGCACATTGTCGCCAAGCCGCGCGTGCGGTCTGGCGAGGTGATCGAGATCGTGGTCAAGGCCGATCCGCTTAAAGCCTATCTCAAGGCCAGCCTGCTCAGCATGCTGCGTGTGTCACTCAGTATTTCCTTTCTCGCCGGCTTTCTGGTCTTCGTCGCCCTGTCCGTCTTTATCGTCCGCCCTATCCAGAATCTGACCCAGGCGATCCAGCGCTTCAAGACCAATCCGGAAGACGTGACGGTCACCCGGCCCTCCGGCCAGCTCAACGAGATCGGCCATATTGAAGCCGAACTGGCCTCGATGCAGGAAGAGGTGCGTCAGGCTCTGCGCTCGCGGGCACGGCTGGCGGCGCTCGGCCAGGCGGTGTCCAAGATCAATCACGACCTGCGCAACATGCTGACCTCGGCGCAGATGGCCTCGGACCGGCTGGCCAATTCGGCCGACCCGATCGTGGCCAAGGCCTTGCCGCGTCTGGAGCGCGCGCTCGATCGCGCTGTGGCGCTGGCGCAAAACGTGCTGACCTACGGCAAGTCCGATGAGCAGACGCCGCAGATCCAGATCGTCAAGCTGAAAGCGCTGGCTGAGGCGGCCGCGGAAGACGCCGGCCTTGGGCTGGCGACGCAGGGGCCGGAAGCAGTGCGCTTCATCTCGAAGGTGGCCAAGGGCTTCAATCTCGAAGCCGATCCGGAACAACTGCACCGTCTGCTGGTCAATCTGATGCGCAACGCCCGTCAGGCTATTGAGCTTCAGCCGAACCGCAAGGCACGCGGGCGCCTGACCCTGACGGCGGTGAAGACCTCGGAAGAGGTGCTTTTGATCGTTAACGACAATGGCCCCGGCATTCCGGAGAAGCTGCGCGACAAGCTGTTTCAGCCCTTTACCTCCAGCACCACGCCCGGCGGTTCGGGCCTTGGGCTTGCCATCGCGCGCGAACTGGCGCAACTGCATGGCGGTGATGTCCGGCTGGTCAGCAGCGGCGCCGAAGGCACGACCTTCGAGGTGCGCCTGCCCCTAAAACCGTAAAAATCTGACGGAGTAGAGTTTGGAATTCGAGGATTTACTGGAACTGGCGCGGGATAGTTATCTCGAACAGTTCGCCACCTTTGTCGACAAGCAGCGGACCTTGTCCGAAAAAGGCGCGATCGAGCTTAAGCTGGAAGTGCCGGAAGAGGGTGGCTTTTATCGCAACTATTATTGCGCTGATTACGCCACAGACGGCGAGATGCTCGAACTGCAATCCGAGGAAGAAGTGACCTTCGATACGATTGAGGTCACGCTCGGTGATATGGATATGGTCATCAGCCGGCTGGTTTGGGACGATATCACCATCAAGGCCGGCGATAAGGCCGTGTCAGGCGATGATTTCAGCGAGTGGTTCGAGACCTGGTTCGATCCGGAAGAGACGACCTTCGATCCCGATACACGCTTCTCCGCCTGCATCCATTCGCTGCGGGTCGATGAGGCGGGGGTGTCGGTCGATTTCGGCACCGCGCCGATCACGGCCCTGGCCGACCTCTTGATGCGCTTTGAAAGTCTGGGGTGCCGCTCGCTTAGTGTGAGCTGAGTTTAGCTATGTCTTGCAGTAAATCCGGACGCATGGCTTGGATCAGGCGCTCAATGTCACGTCTTTGATGCTGGATCGTCAGGATGAGTACGGCATCCGGCGTGACGTCATAAATGATAAAGTGCTGTTGTGCCTCGATCATCAAGAAGGGCCAGGCGCGTTTTTGCCGTTTTACACCCAGGTCAGGCGCGGCAGCGATTTTTCCAAACGTCTCGTATAAAGCTTGAATATAGAGATTGGCGCGTGCCTCTCCCCATCTTTCCGTCGAATGGTTGAAGATGTGACGCGGGTCCGCCAAGGCACGACGTGACAGGCGATATTTGGCTGACACTACTTCCAGCCTTCGGCTTCGCGCTTTTCAAACAGCGCCATATCACTTTTGAAGTCACCCATAGAGTCGATATATCGGCCAGCACTGATGTCACGATAGCCTTGCAAGACGGCTTCACCGAGCTGATTGGCCTGCATCTCGATGTCGTTCCGCTTTTCCATGTCTCGGCGAATAAGATCGCGGATATATTCGCTGGGCGTTTCGTAGAGGCCGTCTTCGCCGACCATGCGCGCGACAAATTTCGCCAAAGGGGCCGACAGACGAGCATTGATACGGTCAGAAATCATGACGAGTCTCCTTGGCGATAATCTATATCTGCCGCTAGGAAAGTCAAGTTTGTCGCCATTATTGCGACAGAAGCCGCCCTATATAATCTGGCACCACCTGCGTGGCTGGGCCCAGTATCTTTTCCTGAAACAGGCTGTGGCCCAGTGACGGTTCGAGATTAAGCTCGACCGTATGGGCGCCGGCCTGGCGCGCGGCCGATACGAAGCCGGCTGCCGGATAAACATTGCCGGACGTGCCGATGGAGAGAAACAGATCGCAGGCAGCAAGCGCGCGATCGATCCGCGGCATGGCCAGCGGCATTTCACCGAACCAGACGATATGTGGACGCAACGCCGATTCGACCGGGATGTCGGTATGCCAGTCCTGCACCGCGCCGGTATCTACGTGGCGGGCCTTGAGCAGTTCACCGTGCATATGGATAAGGTTCGCGCCATCCAGCCCGTGTTCGGCATAGGCGCGGTCGTGCAGGTCATCGACATTCTGCGTCACCAGCAAGACGTCGCCCTTCGTCCATTCCGCGGCCAGCCGCGCCAGCGCATGATGGGCGGCATTGGGCCTAACCTCTGCCAGTTGGCGGCGGCGCTGGTTATAGAAATCCTGCACCAGGGCCGGATCGGCCTCGAACCCCTCTGGTGTCGCCACGGCTTCGACGCGATGGCCGCACCATAGCCCATCAGAAGCACGGAAGGTTGGCACGCCCGATTCCGCTGAAATGCCGGCGCCGGTCAGGATGACGATATTCATTTTCTTTGCCCTACCGCTTCGCTGCTTGAGGGCTCTTTATAACAACTCCTTCGCGGCGTGGATCGCTGCCGCCGTCAAAGGTGCCGTCCGGCTGGCGCAGGATACCGTTCAGGCCTGATTCTTCGCCATTGGTGGCGGTGAGTGTATAGCCCATCGCTGTCAAGCCGTCCCAGACCGCAGGCTCCATGCGGGCACGCTCGACACGGATGCTGTTGCCGCGCGACACCACATTGGGCAGGTTGATGGCGTCCTGCATCGAGAGCTTCCAATCGAGCACGGCGATCAGCACCTTGAGATTATAGGACAGGATAGCCGAGCCGCCCGGCGAGCCGACCGCCGCGATCACCGTCTTGCCGGTTTGATCAAACACGATCACCGGGCTCATGGACGAGCGCGGGTGCTTGCCCCCGGCCACGCTGTTGGCCACCGGCAGGCCATCGTCCGTCTGCGGGCTAAACGAGAAGTCGGTGAGTTGATTGTTGAGGAAGAAGCCGCCCACCATGCGGCCGGTGCCGAAATAGCTCTCCACCGTCGTCGTCATGGTCAGCACATTGCCGTACGAATCGCGGATGACGAAATGACTGGTGCCGGCAGGCTCCAGCGTCCTGTCCGGCGCTACCTGCATCGGCAGCACGCCGGCCTTGGGTGCTGCGTTAGCGGTGCCGATCTTGATAAGGCCCGAGCGGGCTTTCAGATAGGCAGGGTCGAGATAGGCGTCCTGCTGACGGTTGAAGAGGGGCGTATCGGCCTCATACTGGTCGCGGTCGGCGTACATCAGGCGCTCGGTCTCGATCAGCACCTGCCAGGCGCGCGGATCGTGCACGCCCCACTGGTCCAGTGGCTGCGATTCGGCGATCTTCAGACCCTGCAACAGCGCGATGCCGCCCGAAGGCGTGTTGTTCGAACAGACGATATAGATGCGGTAGGTGATGCAGACCGGCTTGCCGGCATAGCCGCCAACCGTGGCGTAAGTCGCGGTGGTGCTGGCCTTGACCTGATAGCCGCTCAGGTCGGCCAAGGTCATGCCACCGGCCAGCGGTGCTTCGTGGGTCTTGGCGACGATGGCCTCGGCGATCGGCCCTTTGCGGAAGGTGTCGCCACGCTGGGCCGCCAAAGCGCGCAAGCTGCCGGCATAGGCCGGATTCTTGAGGATATCGCCGGTCTTGCGGTAGCCGCCCTGACCATCCCCGAGATAGGCGATGAAGTCAGCCGTGTGTTTTTGCGGGAAGTCGACGTTTTGCAGATAGTTGCCGAGGCGCGGCGTCACGCGGAAGCCATCATCGGCCAGTTGGGTGGCGGCGCTGAAAAGGCTGTCCCAACTCTGGTTGCCATGGTCTTTTTGTGCGCGATCGAGCAGGTGCATGGCGCCGGGCACGCCGGTGGCGCGGCCGGAAAGCACCGCATCCCTAAAGCTTATCGGCTTGCCATCGGCGCCCATAAAGAGATCCGGTGTGGCGGCGGCCGGCGCGGTCTCGCGGCCATTATAATCGGTGATCTCGCCGGTTTTGGCATCGTAATAGAGCATGAAGGCGCCGCCGCCGAGGCCGGAGCTTTGCGGCTCCATAAGACCCAGCACGGTCTGGACCGCCACGGCGGCGTCAGCGGCGGTGCCGCCACGTTTGAGGATATCCATGCCGGCCTGGGCCGCTTCCGGTTCGGCGGCCACGACGATCGGCTGAACGCGAGGGGTTTCATGCGTGGGAAGGGTGGCGCAAGCCGTGGTGGAGGTGAAAAGGACAGCCAGCCCCGTGAAAATCAGGGATTTCATGGGGGTATGGATCACGGCGGGTACTCCTGAAGGGCAGCAATGGCCGGTTTTATATAGGGGTTTGGCGAGGTTGCGACAGGATGATCAACAAAAAAACATCAAATCGGTGGAAAAGTGCCAATCAAGCCTTGCCTTATCGAAACAGGTCAACTAAATGTCCGCCCCTCGCTGCAAGGCACTGCCGACACTAGGTTGGGCCGACGCGGTGAACTTATGTGGTAAGCACTCGTAGCTCAGCTGGATAGAGCATCAGACTACGAATCTGAGGGTCGGGCGTTCGAATCGCTCCGAGTGCGCCACGAAAAAACAATAAAGAAACCCTGACGCCGCAAAGCGTCAGGGTCTTTTTTTGTTTTTTCCTTAGGGGCCTCCGGAAGTATAAAGCCCGGCTAGGCAAAAGACTTCACAATTGCGCCTCTGCGGGCGACTAGAGTGGTCTTGGGCGCCACATGTGTCCAGATCTCATTGCGGGTCAGCGGCGTTGACGCCAGGATAATGACGCGGTCGTTCGGCGTCGTTTCCTGAGCAAAGTCGACCTCAAGATCTTCGTCGATCAGGCTGGCTTGGCCAAAGGGCGCGCGGCGTTCGACATAGCACAGCTTGGTCGAGCAACTGGCATAGAGTGAACGTCCGTCGCTCAGCAGGGCATTGAAAACGCCCAGTTCGCGCAGATCCCCGAACAGTTCAGATATGGCCAGGCTGAGCTTGTGATCGGAGGGCCGCTGCGGATAGAGGGTGCGCAGGCGGTCGAGCAGCCAGCAAAAGGCGTGTTCGCTGTCGGTGGTGCCGATGGGCGCGTAATGGGTCAGTTTGCGGGTTTTTATGCCCTTGAGCTGGCCGTTGTGCGCAAAGCTCCAGGCGCTGCCCCACAGTTCGCGGCCAAACGGATGGGTGTTTTCCAGCGCCACCCGACCGCGATTGGCCTTGCGCACATGGGCTATGACCATAAGGCTCTTGATCGGGTAAGAGCGGATAAATTTCGCCAGCTCGGAGTGCGCGCTGGGGTTCGGATCATGGAGGCTGCGGCAGCCTTTTTGTTCGTAAAAGCTGATGCCCCAGCCATCGGTATGCGATCCCGTCGCGCCGCCGCGTTGCGACAAGGCGGCAAAACTGAAACGCACGTCCGTTGGTACATTGGTAACCCTACGCCGAGGACCGCCTTGTTTTGATTGGGCTTGATCTGACAGAGTGCAGCTAAGCGCGCTCTTAGGAGCGGTCTGAAGAGCACTCCGAGCGGTTAAATGACACGAACAATGATACTGACGGGGCCTGAGCGGCGCCGATCCTGGCCCGACGGGTTGCGGGCAGAGATCCTAGCCGAGGCGTTTCGGCCCGGGGCTGTCGTGTCAGAGGTTGCCCGCCGATATGATGTTTCAACGAGCCGCATCTACACTTGGCGCAAGGAGCTGATGGAGGCGCCAGGCTCTGTCGGCTTCGTTGAAGCCATCGTGACGTCATCGTCACCTGTCAGCGAGGAGGTTCCCGCAAGTACGGATGCTGACATCTCGGTGGATATGCCCTGCGGAGCGCGCGTGCGCATTTCTTCCGGTGCGTCCGCCGAACTAGTGGCGGCGGCGTTGAGGGCCCTTCGATGATACCGATCCGTTCCGACGTCCGCGTATGGCTGGCTACCGGGCACACCGATATGCGCTGTGGCTTCAATCGCCTGGCGCTCATGGTCCAGGAAGTCCTCAAGCAGGATCCGTTTCGCGGACACCTGTTTGTCTTCCGCGGCCGGGCCAGTGACCGGATCAAGATCATCTGGCACGACGGCGTCGGCGCGTGTCTGTTTTATAAGCGTTTGGAACGCGGCAAGTTCATCTGGCCCGCCGTTCGGGACGGGTCGGTGAGCATCTCGGCCGGTCAGCTCGGCTATCTGCTGGAAGGCATTGATTGGCGCAATCCGCAGATTACCTGGCGGCCTGAGACGGCGGGCTAAAGGTCTCGAGAAACGGCTCTCCATCTGCAAAAAAGCCTATACAGAATAAGGGTTTTATGATTCCATGCGGTATGGAAACCGCGTCGGATCATGCCCCAGAATCCATTGCCGCACTTCAGGCGCAGCTGGCGGACGCGCGGGCGGCATTGGACGTCAAGAACGCCGAACTGGCCGTGGCCAAGGCTCAAAACGCTGACGATCTGGCGACCATTACGCACCAGAATCTGGTCATCTTCAAACTGCAGAACGAACTGCGCGGCTGGCGTTCCGAGCGCCAGTCCCGGCTCCTCGACCAGAAAGAGTTCGAGTTCGAAGAGATCGAAGCCACCGCTACCGAGGACGAATTGATCTCCCAGGCCCTGGCCGCCAAGACGACAAACGTTGCCGGCTTCGAGCGCAAGAAGCCGGTCAAGAAGCCATTCCCCGACCATCTGCCGCGCGAGCGTGTTCTGGTACCGTCGCCTGTGGTTTGCGGCTGCTGCGGTGGGGATCGCCTGCGTAAGCTTGGCGAGGATATCACCGAGAGCCTCGATGTCATTCCCCGTCAGTTCCGCGTCCTGCAATACGTGCGCGAGAAGTTCAGCTGTCGGGACTGCGAGAAGATCAGCCAGGCGCCGGCGCCGTTCCACGCCATTCCGCGCGCCTGGGCCAGCCCCAGCCTGCTGGCCATGATCCTCGTCGAGAAGTTTGGTCAGCATAAGCCACTCAATCGGCAGCTCGACCAGTACCGGAACGAAGGCGTTGATATCTCGATCTCAACGGCCGCCGACGCTGTTGGTGCATGCTGCGCGACCCTAAAGCCATTGATCAGTGCGCTTGAGCGCCATGTCTTTGCAGCTGAGCGACTTCACGGCGACGATACGACTATCCCTGTTCAAGCCAGAGGACACACGATCACAGGCCGGATATGGGGCTATGTGCGGGACGATAAACCGTTCGGAGGGACGTCTCCACCCGCAGCGATGTTTTATTACTCAAGGGACCGAACAGAAGAGCATCCCCTTCTGCACTTGAAGACCTGGACCGGATTATTCCAGGCCGACGCTTATGCCGGTTACAATAAGCTCTATCTGCCGGCGAGGCAGCCCGGCCCGATCTATGAAGCTGCCTGTTGGGTCCACGCCCGCCGACCATTCTTTGCTGTTGCCGATTACGAAGCCGCCGCGCGCCGCAAAGCCGAGGGCAAGAAGCCTGTCGTCATCTCTCCCATCGGCTTGGAGATGGTCAAGCGCATCGATGCTCTGTTCGAGATCGAGCGCGGCATCAATGGGAAGCCACCAGAGGAGCGCAAAGCGGTCCGCCAAGAGCTGAGCAAACCGCTGATAGACGATCTCAAACCTTATATGGAAGCCCAACTCGCCAAGCTATCGAAGGGGAGTGACCTGGCCAAGGCGCTGAACTACATGCTCAAGCGCTGGGCATCGTTCACGCGCTTCCTCGATGACGGCCGTGTGTGCCTGTCGAACAAT